>JAWKYG010000006.1:0-289479 GCA_041396585.1 Burkholderiaceae bacterium
TGAACTCGCGCGACGGGCCGCCGATGCCATGTGGGCAGAAGATCATGCCTCGAAGGCTCTTGGCATGGAGATCGAGGAGATCGGCCCGGGCCGCGCGGTGATTTCGATGTCGATCCGGGGCGATATGGTCAACGGACTCGGCGTCGCTCATGGCGGCTATGTGTTCCTGCTGGCCGACAGCACGTTCGCATTCGCATGCAATTCGCACAATCAGCGCACGGTCGCCGCCGGAGCCGAGATCCATTTCCTCGCCCCTTCCTTCCTTGGTGACCGCCTGAGCGCCACGGGCCAGGAGGTGCATCGCGCCGGGCGCAGCGGAATCTACGATGTCACTGTGCGCAATCAGGACGGAGCGCGGATCGCGGTGTTTCGCGGTCGATCGGCAACGATCAAAGGCCAGCATGTCTGACGATTCCGGCAGGCTCGCATGCCGCTCGCGTGTGTCGCATGTACGGCATGCACGAGTGCCCCCGGCGAACGCGCTTTGGTTGCGATTCCTCCAACGCGGATGGCAGTGGGCGTTGGATACTCCGATACACACGACCAACACACTGTCTGACGCGCGAACGAGGAGACACCATTCATGAGCACTCGCCATTCGGCCGGCGGATTCGAACTCGAGCCCATCGAAACGGCCAGCACCGACGAACTGCGGGCATTGCAGCTGAGCCGCATGCAGTGGAGCCTCGCGCATGCCTATGAGAACTCGTCGTTCTATCGTCGCAAGTTCGACGACGCCGGCGTACATCCTTCGCAGCTGAAATCGCTCGCCGATCTCGCCCGCTTCCCGTTCACGGTCAAGACCGATCTGCGCGACAACTATCCGTTCGGCATGTTCGCGGTGCCACGCGAGCAGGTGGTGCGGATTCATGCCTCGAGCGGCACCACCGGCAAGCCCACCGTGGTCGGCTATACGCAGGGCGATATCGACACCTGGGCCGATCTGGTTGCACGCTCGATACGCGCCGGCGGCGCCCGCCCTGGCGATATTGTCCATGTCAGCTACGGCTACGGCTTGTTCACCGGCGGGCTCGGCGCCCACTATGGGGCGGAGCGCCTGGGCCTGACCGTCGTGCCCTTCGGTGGCGGGCAGACCGAACGTCAGGTGCAGCTGATTCGCGATTTCGGCCCGCGCATCATCATGGTCACACCCAGCTACATGCTGGCGATGGCCGATGAGTTCGAGCGCCAGGGCGTGTTTGCCGCAGACAATCCGCTGGGCATCGGCATTTTCGGCGCCGAACCCTGGACGAACGAGATGCGTGCCGAGATCGAGGCCCGCCTCGGGATGGATGCGGTGGACATCTACGGTCTATCCGAGGTGATGGGGCCTGGTGTCGCGATGGAGTGCGTAGAAACCAAGGACGGCCCGACGATCTGGGAGGATCACTTCTATCCGGAAATCATCAATCCCGAGACCGGCGAGCCGGTGGCCGACGGTGAACTCGGCGAACTTGTGTTCACCTCGCTGACCAAACACGCGCTGCCGATCATCCGCTACCGCACGCGCGACCTGACCCGGCTGCTGCCAGGCAGCGCACGCACCATGCGTCGGATGGAAAAGATCACCGGGCGCTCGGATGACATGATGATCATCCGTGGGGTGAATGTCTTTCCGACCCAGATCGAGGAGCTGATCCTGCGACAATCAGCTCTGGCGCCACACTATGTTTGCGAGCTACGGAAAAAGGGCCCGCTCGACGTGTTGACGGTTCGCGTCGAAGCAAAGGCCGATGCAGACGGCGAGGCGGGAAGCGCGGCAGGCGCGGAACTCGCCCGACACATCAAGACTTTCATCGGGGTGAGTTGCGATATTGTGATCGAGCCAACCGGGACGATAGAACGCTCGATGGGCAAGGCGAAGCGGGTGCTGGATCTACGCAAGTCGTAGTCAACCGATCGACCGCGCACCGCAGGTCGGCGCGCAAATTCCCTGACGCATGCGGGCATTACTGCCTGTCCCGCGTCGGGGCAGGCATTTCCGGCCGGGCGCGAGACCCGTGCGCCGGCGTAGTGAACCGACAACATCAAGGAGCCAAGGTGTTCAAAGCAATTTATCTGGAACAAGCCGACAAGCGGGTCGTGGCTTCGGTTCGCGAACTGGACGATCAGACGCTGGTCGAGAACACGCCCGAAGCCGATGTCGTGATCGATGTCGAGTACTCGACGATCAACTACAAGGACGGCCTGGCCATTGCGCGTGGCGCGCCGGTGGTGCGCCGCTGGCCGATGGTTCCCGGCATCGATCTCGCCGGCGTGGTTCATGCGTCTGACAATCACCAGTTCAAGGCCGGAGATCGTGTCGTTCTCAATGGCTGGGGCGTCGGTGAAGGTCATTGGGGCGGTTTGTCGCAACGTGCACGGCTCAATGCGGATTGGTTGATTCCGCTGCCACAGGGCATGGCATCTCGCCAGGCGATGGCCATTGGCACGGCAGGCTACACGGCAATGCTTTGCGTGATGCAGCTCCAGAGCAATGGCGTGCAGCCCGGCGACGGCGAGATCCTGGTCACGGGCGCCGCGGGCGGTGTCGGTAGTGTTGCGACCACATTGCTTGCTGCGCGCGGATATCGGGTGGTGGCCTCGACCGGCCGTCTCGAAGAATCCGAGTACCTGCGCGGACTCGGTGCTACCGAGGTGATTGACCGCGCCCAACTCTCGGCGCAGGGCAAACCCCTGCAACGCGAGCGTTGGGCGGGCGTGATCGATTCGGTGGGTTCCTACACGCTCGCGAACGCCTGCGCGCAGACCCGCTATCGTGGCACCGTGGTGGCCTGCGGGCTGGCACAGGGCATGGACTTTCCCGCCACCGTATCACCGTTCATTCTGCGCGGCGTGCGTCTGATCGGGGTCGATTCGGTGATGTGCCCGCGCGAGGATCGGCTGCAGGCCTGGCAGAACCTGGCGCGCGAACTGCCAGCCGACAAGCTCGATCGCATCACCACCGAGATCGCTCTCGAGCAAGTCATCGAAAGCGCGGGCGCGATCCTCGGTGGTCGCATTCGGGGCCGTCTGGTCGTCGATGTCAATGCCTGATGCCCCTACCCTGGTAAAGGCATTGCTGCTGGCCGCGGGGCGGGGCAGCCGCTTCGATCCGAGCGGACGCACCAGCAAGCTGCTGGCCGAGATCGACGGTACGCCGGTCGCCGTGCATGCGCTGCGGCGTCTGCTGGACGCGGGTCTGCCGGTGACGGCGGTGGTACGGGCACCCGGCCGGCTGGCTGACGCGCTGACGCACGCTGGTGCGCAGGTGCTCGTGTTCGCCGGGGCGCAGGAGGGGATGGGCGCGAGCCTCGCGCACGGCATAGGCCAACTCTGCCATGGCGAAGACCCCCCTGATGCGATCCTCGTGGCACTCGCGGATATGCCCTCGATCAGTGCCAAGACGATCCGGGCACTGATCGGTCGCATCGGGGAGAGGACACCCATTGTCGCCCCCTGCCACCAGGGCAGACGCGGTCACCCGGTGCTCTTTTGGCGGTCGCAGTTCGATGCGCTCAGCCAGCTATCGGGCGATCGCGGCGCGGCCGCATTGTTGCGCCAAGACAAGCCCGTCCTCGTCGAGGTCGATGATCCGGCTATCCTGATCGACATTGACGAACCCGGTGATCTGCCCACGGGCTAGCCACGGAGCCAATGCGCACCGCAGCCGGCTCGCTCGTGCCACGGTCCGACCCCGATGCCCAGCCCGATCCAATACGAAATTTCCATCGCCGATGCGGCCGCGCACCTGTTCGAGGTGACGATTCGTATCGACCAGCCAGACCCGCATGGCCAAGTCTTGATGATGCCGGCCTGGATTCCCGGCAGCTACCTGATACGTGACTTCGCCCGGCATGTGATCGATATCCAGGCCAGGGCCGGGCGCCGTTCGGTGAGCGTCGCGCGGACCGACAAACAGCGATGGCAGTGTGCGCCATGTGCGGGATCATTGCGGATTCGCTACCGCGTGTATGCGTGGGATCTCTCGGTGCGCGGTGCGCACCTGGACCAGACCCACGCCTTTTTCAACGGCACCAGCGTCTTCATGCAGGTGTCTGGCCAGGAAGATTCTCCCTGCGCGGTGAGGATTCATCGGCCACGCCAGCGATGGGCGAGCCGCTGGCGCGTGGCGACGACCCTGCCACGCGACGGCGCCCCTGCCTGGGGGTTCGGTGACTATCTTGCCGGCGACTATGACGAATTGATCGATCATCCGGTCGAGATCGGCCGCTTTCGAGAGGTGTCGTTCGAGGCCGGCGGCGCCGAACATGTGTTTGTTCTGAGCGGCGCCGATGATGCCGATCTGCAACGCATCGGGCGCGATCTGAAACGCATCTGTGCAGCCCAGATCGCATTGTTCGAGCCGCGCGCGCGCCGTGCTCCCGTCAAGCGCTATCTGTTTCTCACGTATGCCACTGCCGATGGCTACGGCGGGCTCGAACATCGCTCGAGCACCGCCCTGATCTGTGCGCGAAATGATCTGCCGCATGCCACGATGACCGGCATTCCCGAACGGTATCGCGGCTTTCTCGGCCTCTGCAGCCACGAGTATTTCCACACCTGGAATGTCAAGCGCATCAAACCGCAGGCCTTCGTGCCCTACCGGCTGGATCGTGAGAACCACACCCGGCTGCTGTGGGTTTTCGAGGGTTTCACCTCGTACTACGACGATCTGATGCTGGTGCGCAGCGGCGTGATCCCGCTCGCGGATTATCTGGACGCGCTGGGCAAGGCGATCACCGGAGTGCTGCGCGGCCCCGGGCGCTTGCTGCAATCCGTAGCCGATTCCAGCTTCGATGCCTGGACGCGCTTTTACCGCCAGGACGAAAATGCGCCCAATGCGATCGTCAGCTACTACAGCAAGGGATCGGTGATCGCGCTCGCCCTGGATCTGACGATCCGCCGGCGAAGCGGCAACCGACGCTCGCTCGATGATGTGATGCGATTGATGTGGCAACGTTTCGGCCGCGACTTCGAAAACACACCGCAGGGCGTGCCCGAGGAGGCGATGGCCGGCCTGATCCGCGAGGCCACCGGCGTCTCCGTGACCGCCGAGCTGCGTCGCTGGGTCGATGGCAATGAAGATCCGCCGCTGCGCAGACTGCTCGCGCAAGCCGGGATCAGACTCACCACCCAGGCCTGTGAGGATGGGCCGGTCTGGCTGGGCGCACGTTGCACGGAGGCGAACGGTGGTGTCAGGCTGACCCAGGTGCTGCACGGCGGCAGCGCCCATCGCGGCGGCCTGTCGGCGGGTGATCTGGTGATCGCCATCGACGGGTTGCGCATCGACCGGCAGGCGACGCTGGATGCCTTGCTGGCACGGCGAAGCGCCGGTGAGCCGGTCACCGTCCATGTGTTTCGCGGCGACCGCCTGATGCCATTCGAACTCACGCTGCAAGCCCCGCCGCCAACCCGGGTGAAGCTCGCTCTGGCGACCGATCACACGCCTTGATGCCACGCCGCGATTGCCCGGGCGCAGCGACACCATGCGGATGACGATCTTCTTCTTGGCGATGGGCTTGCCACTCATGGTGCTGGGCGCGCCGCCAGCGGCGTCGGCCTCCATGTCGGCCAGCGAGACCTGCCTGCTCGAGCACCTGCGGCATGCCGATGATGCCACCACGGTCGCGGAACTTCGCACCGCCTGCGCGCGCCTGCCGGCGACATCGACTGACGCCGGCGGCCGCGATGCTGCCGCGCCGTCCGCCGCCGGTAAAGACGCTCTCGCCACGACGGGCGAAGAGGCCTCGGGAACGCCGATCCAGCAACGCTTCGCCTCCGAGATCGCGCTGGCCATCGACCGGCTCGGATTCCTCCCTCATCGGCCCAACTATCTGATGCCGATCAGCTGGGCCGATGGTTTCTCGACCGACGAAAGCAGCTCGCGTTCGAACGAAATCGAGTTTCAGGTCAGCCTCAAGCTGCCCTTCACCCTGCCGGCCCTGCGAGGCCGCCCTGACCTGCCGGTGGTCTACTTCGCCTACACTGGCACCGCCTGGTGGCAGGCCTACGACCAGGACCGCTCGGCCCCGTTTCGCGAGTACAACCATGCGCCCGAGTTGTTCGTTCAGTGGCCGTTGAACCGCCGCATCGGCGGTCTGACCGCGCGCCTCGTCGACGCGGGTTTCGAGCATCAGAGCAATGGCCGCAGCGCGCCGCGATCGCGCAGCTGGAACCGCCTGTTCGCGCAGATCGATATCGACTACCGTGAGCGGTATTGGGCCAGCCTGCGCACCTGGTGGCGTATTCCGGAGGATCCGAAGCCCTTCGAAGGGGCTGCCGCCGGTGATGATAATCCGGACATCAGTCGCTACCTGGGCTACGGCGCGCTTCGATTCGGTTACAGCAGCCGTGGGCTCAGCTGGAACATGTTGCTGCGCCACGGCCTGCGTCGCGGTGGCAAGGGCGCCCTGGAGTTCAATCTCAGCTACCCGACAGGCTTCAACCCGAAGACGCGCTGGTTACTTCGCTGGTTCGATGGCTACGGAGACAGCCTGGTCGACTACGACCGGCGGGTACAAAGGATCGGGATCGGCCTGATGCTCAACGATTGGTATTGAGGACCGGCTCAGCCGCCGCGAACCCGCGCTCGCAGACGCCGCCAGATCCCGCGCCCGCGCTCGGCGCCCTGGGCCTGTCCAGGCTCGATATCTGCGGAGGCGGGAACGAGCTCTTTGCTCAGACCGAACTGAAACGCCACCTCAGGCAGCGCCTGCATGACATGGCGGGCGCCGACCTGCGGCGCACAATCGACATAGGCGGCCAGCAGACACTTCTCGCCGAGAATGTTGACCCGCCGTGCGAGCCCCCTGGTATATCGACTGATCAGCGCGACCGCCTGGTCATCGAAAAGGCTGCGGCGCGCGCCGGCGCGCATCAGCCGGAAATTCAGATAACGGCCGATCTCCTCGCTGCCCATTGGCTTGAGCACGATGCGATTGCTGACGCGCTCACGCAGCGGTCGCAACGCCGGGCGCATCATCAGGGCATCCAGCTCAGGCTGACCGAACAAGACGATCTGCAACAACTTGTGTACGCTCGTCTCGAGATTGGAGATCAGGCGGATCTCCTGCAGCGTCTGTTCAGGCATCTCGTGCGCTTCATCGACCAGCAGAACGATCTGGCGCCCCCTGGCATGAAGTTCGATCAACCGCCGCTGCACGCGCTGGGACAGCGCCCCGGCAGGCAACCCGGAAATTGCGCCGAGGCCCAGTTCGTCGGCCATCGCCACCAATAATTCGTCACGCCCGATCGAGGGGTTCGAAATATAGATGAACGCCAGCCTGGCATTGGCGGCGGCCATCAGTTTGCGAGACAACGTGGTCTTGCCCGTACCCACCTCACCGGTGACCATGGTGATGCCGTCACCATGCACCAGCGCATAGAGCAAGGCGTGCAACAACTCGCCACGCTCGGCGCCCGAGTAGAAGCACCCGACATCCGGCGTCAGCCGAAACGGCGGCTCGCTGAGCCCGAAATGGCCGAGATAGACCGGCGAACGTTGATCGACCATCAGACCGCGACCCCTTCATGGGCGTGCAGGCATGCCATGAACGCGCTCTCGAGATCCTGCTCCTGGTGCCGCGCCCGAAGCTCATCAGGCGCGCCGTCGAAGATCAGGTCGCCACGATTCAGGATCAGGACACGGTCACAGAGCAGATCGAGGTCATGCAACGCATGGGTGGTGAACAGCAGGGTACGGCCGCCACTTCTGAGGTCACGCAGGACATCACGCATCGTGATGCGCGCGACCGGATCGAGGCCGCTCATGGGTTCATCCAGCACGGTCAGCGGCGCATCGGCCAACACCACGATGGCGAGCCCGAGCTTCTGCAGCATGCCCTTCGAGTAACCGCGAACCGGCCTGGCCACGGCCTCCAGAGGAAACGCAAGCCGCTCCAGCACTGCGGTGCGCGCCGCCTGCGCATAGTTTTGGCCACGCAATCGGCCGAACAGGGTGATGACCTCGGCGCCGGTCATCTCCGGATTGGGCGAAAAGCGCTCGGGCAGGAAGGCCAGCTGCGCGCGAGCGCGGGGCAAGCGTGAGTCGATCCCGAACAGGTTCACTTCGCCAGAGTCGGCGCGCGAGAAGTCGAGGACGATCTTCAACAGGCTGGTCTTTCCAGCGCCGTTGGGGCCCAGAAGCGCCACCGATTCACCGGCCCGCACTTCGAAGCGAACCGCGTTCAGTGCACGGTGACCGCGGTAGGTCTTGACGAGGTTATGGCAGGCAAGCACCGGAACGCCTGCCAGCTCGGAACCGCTAGTTCTCTCCAAATCAGCCATCTGTCGCCAAGGTGTCGTGTTCCTCACTGCGAACCAAGGAACTCGCCGGCCGAATCCCGGATATTGGCCTCAAAGGATCACGCGGATCTCCCGCATGATCGAACGATGCAGACCTGTGCGCCCCCGAAGGCGCGCGGGGATACGCCCACGCCTCGGTCATGCTAGCACTCTGAGAAATCGATGAGCAATCGAAATACCTCTCGTCTGTCCAAGTTGCTTTCCCTGCTGTTGCTGGCAAGCTGCGCCAGCCCGCCAGATCGGGCCGGTGACTATCACTTGCTGGATCAGGCGAATGCGCGAATGGCACAAACGCCCAATGAAACCAGCATTCCGAAGACGGTGAGCGCACCCATGGTGCCGCCGCCGCCACGCAACGGACCCACGCTGGAAACCTATTCAGTGGTCGTCTCTCAGGTCGAGATTTCCGACCTGCTATTCGCCATGGCGCGTGACGCCAAGATCAATGTGGATGTGCACCCCGCTATTCGCGGCCGTGTCACGCTCAATGCGATCGAACAGACTTTGCCGCAGATCCTGAGCCGCCTCTCGCGCCAGGTCAGTCTGCGCTACGAGTTCGACGGCCAGAATCTGATCGTCCTACCCAATGCCCCGTTCGTGCGTCACTACCCGATCGACTACGTGAACATGACCCGGACGGCGAGCTCCACGACCAGCATCGCGACCCAGATCTCATCCACGGGTGGCGCGGGCGGCAGCTCGGGCGAAGCGAACAACAACTCCACGACCCGGATCACGAATCAATCGACGAACCGCTTCTGGGACACACTCGTCGCCAATGTGCGTACCTTGATCGGTCTGGCCGATAGTGCGGCCGACGGTGCGGGTGGCGGAAGTTCGGGCGGTGCGACGGGCGGCGGGGCCGCCGCGGCCGGGTCCGGTGGCGCGTCTTCCTCCACGGGCGGCAGCGCCGGCTCCTCGGCTGGCGGCAGCGGCTCGGGCACGAGCACCTCGGGTGGTGGTGGCGCCGCCAACGGCGGCAGCAGCGCCGCCGGTGGCGCCGGATCGGCATCCGCCCAGGGCGGCAACGACGGTTCATCCTCTGGATCGCTCCCGCAAGAGCTGGCCAAGGCCGTTATCGCCAACCGCGAAACCGGCATGCTCACCGTGCGCGGCACCATGGAAGACCATGAACGCGTGCGTGAGTATGTGGACCAGGTCATGCATTCGGCCCGTCGCCAGGTGCTGATCGAGGCGACGATCGCCGAGGTGCAACTGTCGGATACCTTCCAGCAAGGCATCAACTGGCAGAAGCTGCGCCTCGATGGTTCGGGCTGGTCGTTCGTGCAACAGCCCAGCGGCACGGCTCCGTTATCGACGGGTGCGGCCCCGGGTTCAGGCCCCGGCGGGGTCTTCTTCCCGAACTCGATGAACGGCAACCTTCCCGGCGGTGCCGTGGCCTCGGGCGCAGCCACCCCCAGCCTGGGTGTGATCCGCTATCTGCGCACGGGTTCAGACGGTGACCTGGGAGCGGCACTGTCGCTGCTGCAGACCTTCGGCAAGGTGAAGGTTCTCTCCAGCCCGAAGATCAGCGTGCTCAACAATCAGACCGCGGTATTGAAGGTCGTCGACAACCGGATCTACTTCACGATCGAAGTCCAGGTCACGCCGGGAACCGACACGTCGGCTCCGCTTGTCACCTACACGTCCACGCCGAACACGGTGCCGGTCGGCTTCGTGATGAGCGTAACGCCGCAGATCGAGGAGTCGGGCATGGTGACAATGAACGTCCGACCAACGATCTCGCGCATCATCGGCTTCGTCAATGATCCGAGCCCGGCCCTGGCGCAGAACAACGTGGTCAGCCGCGTGCCGGAGATCCAGACACGCGAGATCGAATCGATCATGAAGGTGGCCACGGGCGATGTGGCGGTCATGGGCGGCCTGATGCAGGAGACCGTCGACGATCAGACCGATGCGATTCCCGGTCCGTCGAGCCTGCCTCTGATCGGTGAACTGTTTCGCTATCGCAGCGACTCCTCGCGCAAGAGCGAGCTGGTCATCTTCCTGCGTCCCATCGTGATCAAGGACGCCAGCATGGACGGTGACTACCGGCATTTGAAGCCGCTGCAGCCCAAGGAGGATTTCTTCCGTACGCCCGACCGGATGCCGCTGCCTCGCCATTGGCGTCGTCCGAGTGCTGAGGAAACCAAGCCCGAGGACAAGGAGCGTGCTTCCCTGGTGCCGCCGTCGCCGGCCGTCACCCGGGAACAGCGCGGTAAGGAGCAGGCATGAGTCTTCTGATCAAGGCGCTCAAGCAGGCCGAGCGCTCGCATCGCAGCGGCGAAGGTCTCGAGGCCGACGATCCGACTGCGGCACCCGTCGCGGCGCCTGCCGAGCGCGCCGCGCCCGTCGCCAACACGGCAACGCCCAAAGACGCGCGCGCATCGCGTGAAGCCGATGCAGCGGATGTCAGGCCCGCGCCCGGGCAGAGATCGACCCCAGGCGATCAGCCCGGTGGGCGCGACCTGCCTGAGGCCAAGGCTGACTGGTCGATGCTGCTGGAGATTCCCGATCCCGCGCCGCCCCGCGAGGCCGCGCCCGAGGTCGCGAAGCCGCCAAGGCCGGTGAGCGCCGCGCCCACTCCTGCGATCGCAATGATGGAGATGGATGCGATCGACACACCTGCCGCGCCGTCACCCACGGCCCCGGGCGATGACGGGATGGCGTTCGACGACGCAAAGAGCGAGCTCTCTTTCGCGCCTCTGGAGCATGCGCTCGAGCCCGCACCCATGGAATTCGACGCCGCGCAGGTCGTGGCGAACCAGGACGACGCACCAGAGCGTGCCGAGCCCACGCAGGAAATGCACGACGCTTCGAGCATCGGGTTCGAACCCGCTGTAGCCGCGGAACCCGTGATCGCAGCTGTGCAGGCTACCCGGCCCGCAGACAAACCGCGTGCGCCAGAGCAGAGCGCGGGCCGCGTCTCTGCTGTCGCCGCAGAAATCGATGCCGGCGTTCGATCGACGCATAGCGCGCCGCAAGCCCAGCTCGAGCAGGCACAGCCGGCCGCCAAGAAGAGCGGCAAACGCAACTCCTATGCACTGCTTGGCTTGTTGCTGCTGATCGGCCTGTCGATCGGCGGCTGGTTCGGCTACCAGACGATGTCCGTGCCAGATCTTTCGCAATTCGAGGCGAACACACCCGACCCGATGCTGGCCAATCAGAGCAACGCGGCGGCCACTGGGTCAGGCAACACACCGGCCACTGGATCAGGCAATGCGGCCGGCCTCGAACCCGCGACCAACGCCTCAGCGGGGCCGGATCCGATGCTCGCCGAGGGGGGCGAAGTCGCCTCTTCGATCGATGATGGTCGAGTGCTCACACTCGCGTTCGCCCCGGCGGCCTCACCCGCTGACTCACTCAGCACGAAGACGGTTGTTGCGAATCCGAAGCCGGCCGGCATCGATGGTGCGCAGAGTGCCGCCACCCGCCCGAGCGCAGCGACTCGCAAGGCCGCCTCCGGCAGCGAAACCGAAGCTCGAAGCACGGCCGGATCCGCCGCCGTCCAGCCAGCCGATCGGCAACCGGCGAATCCGGCCGGCAGCGTGCGACCACCCGCCGCAGCCGCGCGCCCCGCGCCGCCAAGCGACGCGGCGGCTCCGGCCGACTCGGCATCCGAGGCAGGCACGCCGACGGTCCGATTGCGACGGGCGCTATCACCTGCCGAACGGATCGCGATGGTCAAGGCAGGTGCGTATCGATCGTTCCGCCAGAACCGACTCGCCGAGGCTGAGAAGCTCTATCGCGACGTGCTGGTGCGCCCCGCTCGATACCGACGCATGGATCGGCCTGGCCGCAATCGCCGCCCGCAACGGTGACAACGCACTGGCAAGACAACAGTACGAGCGCGCGCTGACAATCGATCCGAATGATCCGGTGGCACGCGCCGGACTGCTTTCGGTCACCCGCGACGAAAATCCGACTGCACGGGAGAGTCGGCTGAGAAACCTGATCGCCTCCGGATTGTCCGGGCCGTCGATCACCTTCGAACTGGCCAACGCCCTGGCCGAGCAAGACCGCTGGGTCGAGGCTCAGCAGGCCTACTTCGAGGCCAGCAGCGCCGAACCGCGCAATGCCGACTTCGCCTTCAATCTGGCGATATCGCTGGATCGACTGCACCAGCCCGCACCTGCGATTCAGCACTATGAACGCGCAATCGCCCTGGCCGCTTCGGGAGCCGCCACGTTCGATCCGCAGGTGGCGCGGCAACGTGTCGCCGATCTGCGCTCGGCCCTCCAACGCTGATCAACGACGAACACTCACAACATGTCCGCCGAAGCCGTCATTGAGAAAAGGGCCGTTTCCGGCCAGCCACGCAAGCCCCTGGGCGAACTGCTGATCGAGCGTGGCATCCTCAGCCAGGATCAGCTGCGCATCGCGCTCATGGAGCAGCGCGCGGCGGGTCACCCGCTGGGTCAGGTACTGGTCTCGCTCGGCTTCGTGACCGAGAAGACACTGCGCGAGACACTCGCCGAGAACCTCGGTCACGAAGAGATCGATCTGAGCCGCCTGGTACCAAACCCGGCCGCGCTCGAAGTCGTTCCAGCCGAATTTGCCAAGCGCCACCGGGTGTTCCCGGTCTCGATCGATTCCGAGGCACGCCAGCTCACCCTGGCCTCGTCCAACCCCGGCGACGTGGTCATGCTCGATCAGTTGAGCGCGATGCTCGATGGTCAGTGGGCGATCGATGTGCGCATGGCCACCGATGGCGAAATCAGCAGCGCGATCGAAAATCACTACGGACACACGCTTTCCATCGACGGCATCCTGCACGAAATGGAAACCGGCGAGGTCGACGTCGCCAGCCTCGACACCTCGGGCCGGGAGTTCTCCGGACCGGTGGTCCGTCTGATCGATTCGATCCTGATCGATGCCGTGCAGCGACGCGCGAGCGACATCCACTTCGAGCCCGAGAGCGGCTTCGTCCGTATCCGCTACCGGATCGATGGCGTCCTGCGCCAGATCCGCTCGCTGCACACCACCTATTGGCCGCCGATGCTGGTTCGCCTGAAGGTGATCTGCTCGATGAACATCGCCGAGTCTCGGGCACCGCAGGATGGCCGCACCTCGCTGCTGATGAATGGGCGCCAGATCGACTTCCGGGCCGCCGCACAGCCCACGCTCTATGGCGAGAACGTGGTGCTGCGTATTCTGGACCGGGCCCGCGCCCTGGTGCCCTTCGAGAAGATGCCGATCACCGCAGAGCAGCGTGCCCAGCTCGAGGCGATGATCTCGCGCCCGGAAGGCATGTTTCTGGTCACCGGGCCGACTGGTAGCGGCAAGACCACCACGCTTTACTCGATCCTGGGCAAACTGAATCGCGATACGGTCAACATCATGACTCTCGAGGATCCGGTCGAGTACCCGATCCCGATGATCCGCCAGGCCAACCTGGCGGCCGGCCTGAAGCTCGATTTCGCGGCCGGCATCCGATCGCTGATGCGGCAGGACCCTGACATCATCCTGGTCGGTGAGATTCGCGATGGCGAAACCGCCACCATGGCCTTGCGCGCGGCGATGACCGGTCACCAGGTGTACTCCACCTTGCATACCAACTCGGCGCTTGGCGTGCTGCCGCGACTGATGGATCTCGGCCTGACGCCCGAAGTGCTTGCGGGCAATCTCATCGGCGCGGTAGGTCAGCGGCTGATTCGCAAGCTCTGCCCACACTGCAAGGAACCCTACGTCGTCGATGCCGAGACGGCCAGGCTATTGCGGGTCGGCGATGGCAGCAGCCCCGTGCAGCTGTTCAAACCGGCCGGCTGCGAGCAGTGCGATCAGCTCGGCTTCAGTGGGCGGCTGGCGCTGCTGGAGATCCTGCGCATCGATGACGAGATCGATGACATGATCGCCGAACGCACCCCCCTGCCGGAGATCCGCAAGCGTCTGCGCGCCAAGGGCTATCTGGAATTGCTTGATGACGCCATGCGTCGTGTGGCGGCCGGCGAAACCTCGCTCGATGAGGCGGGTCGAATCGTCGATCTGAACCAGCTCGAGCGCGACCAACGATAAGGCCCAGAGCGCATGGGGATCTATAACTACCGCGCAATCGGCTCCGATGGCGCGATCGTCAGCGGTCGACTGCCCGCGCTGAATCCGCGCGAGCTCGAAACCCGTCTGGCCAGTGCCGGCATGGAGCTGCTCAAGGCGCGACCGAGCCGGCGCGCGATGCTGTTCAAGTCACGGCCACCACGGCGTGAACTGATCAACTTCTGCATGCACATGGAGACCACACTCAAGGCCGGCCTGATGATCACCGAGGCCTTGCAGGATCAGGTCGAGTCACTCGAGAACCGCGGATTTCGCGACATCCTTACGGTTGTGACCCAGGCGGTGGCCGAGGGAAGCTCGTTTTCGGCCGCACTCAGCGCCTTCCCGGACGCCTTCGACGAGGTATTCGTCGGCATGATCAGATCCGGTGAGGAATCCGGTCAACTCGGTCAGGCCTTCGAGAATCTCGGCGAGAACCTGCGCTGGCAGGATGAACTCGCCTCGAACATGAAGCGCATGATCATGTACCCGGCGTTCACGATCGCGGTGCTGATCGGCGTGACGGTATTCATGCTGGTCTACCTGGTGCCGCAGCTCTCCGGATTCATCATGACGATGAACAAGGGAGAGCTTCCGTTCCAGACCATGTTGCTGCTCAAGCTCTCGGAGATCGTGCGCGGCTACTGGTGGCAGCTGATTCTCGCGCCCTTCGTGTTCTGGATCATGTTCGTGGCCTTCATCAAGATCGGCGGAGCGGTGGCTCGCCGGCAACTGGATGCCTTGAAACTGAAGATCCCGGTCATCGGTCCGATCCTGAACAAGATCCTGCTGTCGCGCTTCTGTTCGATGCTCGGCATGCTCTACGGCGCCGGGCTGCCCCTGATGACCGCGATGAGCGTGGCGCGCGATTCGCTCACCAACAAGATCCTCACCGAGGCCGTCGATACCGCGATCACGGAGATCGAGTTCGGCAGCGGGATCACCGATGCCTTCACGAAGGCGGAGCTGTTCCCGAATCTGATGCTGCGCATGATCAAGGTCGGTGAGTCCACGGGTGAGATCAACAAGGGCCTGGACAGTGTCAGCTACTTCTATGACCGCGATATCAAGGAATCCATCGCACGCCTGGAGGCGATGGTCGAGCCGATGCTGACGCTCGCACTTGGCGTCATCCTGGGTTGGCTGATGACCACCGTGCTCGGCCCCATCTATGACATCCTCAGCAAAGTCGGGGTCTGACCGATGAAATCGCAGGCGAGCTGCTATCTCTATCTCTGGCATGATGGCGCGATCGGGATTCGCATCGTCGGCGATACTGCCGAGGATCCTGCCAAGTTCGATCTGGACGAGTCCGGCGACAAACCCGTGGTCGGCCCCGGATTCGACGATTGGTTGAAGCAGTGTCGCCATGACCGGTTTCATGTGCTCATCGACACGGTCGATGAGTCGCACGTGATCGAGGAAATTCCCAGGCTCGCCCGCCGGGACCGCGACAATCTGATCAAGAAGCGTATCGCGCAGCGCTTCCGCGAATCGGAATTCGTTGCCTCGCGGTTGTTGCCCGTTCAGAAGCTGCCTCGGCGCAGGGTCACGGACAAGCCGCCTCCGGGCAAGGCAATCAGCGGCCATCGCGTCTACCTATGCGGTCTGATCGACGAGCAGGCCGCCAAGCCCTGGATCGACGCCTTGCTCGCGAACAAGATTCGCATCGCGAGTTTCACCTCGCCGCCGCTGCTCGCGCCCAATCTGCTGCCTCGCAATGCCAGCCAGTCGAGCGGACTGCTGCTGAGCATCGCCAAAGGGGGTCTGCGTCAGACCCTGCTGATCGATGGCGTGGTGCATTTTTCGCGCCTGGCGATCGTACATGACACAAGCGCGCTGGCGATTCGCAATGAGATCAACCGAACGATCCAGTATCTGACCACCTCGCGACGCCTGACGCGCGATCAGGTCAGCGAATCGCGCTTCACGATCTGGATTGTCGGCATCGGCCTGGCCGGCGATGGGCAGTTACCGGAGACCATGAATTTCGACGGCGACCAAAGCGCCCGGATTCAGGTGCTGCCCGCTGACGATTTCGCGCCTCTCGATGCTGGCAGACTACGCGGCCTGACCCCTTGGGTGTGGGCGGTTCGCAAGGGCAGCAGCCTGGTGCAGTATGCGACACCGCGCCTGCGTCACTTCGACTTCTGCGGCATCTGGAAGCGGCGCATGTGGGTGGGATCGTCGGGCTTGGCGGCACTGGGCATGGTGCTGGCGCTGAGTGCCGGCCTGGTGGCGGATCTGGTGCTGCCTGATACCAGCACCCACGTTCGCAGTCGCGAACGCAGTCAGAGCCGCGCCAACGATCTCAATGCCCGCCTGTCCCAGTATGGTGTCAGCGCGGATGAAGTCCTGGCCATCACGAAGGCGGCGGACCGCCTGCGCAGGCGCCATGTCGGAACCGGTGAGATGCTCGAACTGGTGGCAGCCGGCATTGGCGGCGACACCGGTCTGAGACTGGCACGCATCCAGTGGAATCGTGAGGCACTGAGTGCGGACAAGAACAGTGGCGCGGCTGCGGCCCCGATGACGATGCCAGGGGCCATGCCGGGGGCTCCCGGCATGGCCGCCAATGCCAGCGAGCCGGGTGTGCCGATCCGGCTGACCATCAGCGGCACCGTCGATCACAAATGGAGCAAGACCGATGCGAATGATCGGGTGAGCGCGTTGCTGCAGCGACTCCTCGCGCATTGCGACTGCCAACTGGAACGGCTGACCCTGCCCTACGACCCCGCACCAGCCGCATCCTTGTCCCAGAGCTTCGTCAGCGAGTCGACTTCGCCGCTGGCCTTCGACATCGAACTCGTCGTAAACCGGATCCAGCGTGCCGGAGTGAAGTCATGAGCAGTCAACCAAGAAGCCTGCAGAAAGATCTGCAGGTAACCATGCTCATCACCGGCATGATCGCCGCGATCGGGATTGGCCTGATCGGCTGGACCGGCTACCGGTTCCAGGAGGAGTCCGCCAAGCGCGAGCAACTGATCGCCTCCGCGCAATCGGCGCGCAACAGCGTCGTGAAGCTCGAGCGGGACCTGGAAACAATGACCGACAAATTCGCACGCTTCAAGCGGTTCCAGGACGAGAACATCGTCGGCGAGTTTCCAAAAACGCTCGCCCTCGACCACTTCGAATCCGTACTCGGCGAAACCCGGGTACCGTTGCTCAACTATTCGCTGGCGGGCCGCTTGAAGCTCGACCTGCCCGATATCTCCGGCTTTGCCGACTACGAACCCGGGCATCACGAGTTTCGCTTCGAGACATCGCCCTTGCACGAGGAGCGGCTGATCCTGCTGACCGAGGAGATCGACCGTCTGATCGGTGGATTGCATGCGTTGGAGGGATGCAGCTTGACCCGTGACGACGAGCGTGGGATGGAGAGTTCCATGTCTAATCGCGTCGCCCGCCTCACGGCCCGCTGCACCATGTCTTGGTTCGTCTTCGCCAAGCGGGCGGCCCAACAAGGCGCTGCCGCCGCGCCTGCTGGATTCTGATCATGGCTCGAAAATCTCGTTTTGCAGGGTCGGTCGTGCCCGGATTGCTCGTTCTGGCCACTGTCACCCTTGCTGCGCGGGTGGGGGTCGCCGCCGAACTCGGCGCAATCTTCTACACACCTCAGGAGCGCCGCGCCCTGGAGGCGCAACTGGCCGGAGTCACCCAGTCGCCCGACCAGGACGGCGGG
The DNA here is from genome assembly GCA_041396585.1 of Burkholderiaceae bacterium. GTDB lineage: Bacteria > Pseudomonadota > Gammaproteobacteria > Burkholderiales > Burkholderiaceae_E > JAUIAI01. The sequence continues at coordinate 18,002 of JAWKYG010000006.1, forward strand.
CAGGGGCAGGCACAGGCCACGGCGATGATCCACTTCAATGGCCTGATTCGCCGCTCGTCCGGGCCGACGACGGCCTGGGTGGACGGCCGTCATCTCGGGCCTGGCGCGATCCCGGCACACACAACAGCCCGGTTGGTCGGCAACAGTCTGGAGCTGACCCGCAATGGCAGTCGCAAAGTGCTGCGGCCGGGCGAGCGCGAGACGATGTCGGTGGCACCCGTCGCCGAGGCGGCCGAATCGGACAGTAAGCCGGTTACGCGATGAACGCGCGACAGGCGCCGAGGGCCCGCCAACGCGGTGTGCTCTTTTACCTGAGCATTCTGGCGATGCTCACCGTGCTGGCCGCCCTGGGCATCGGCCTGGGCCACCTGTTCTCCTCGCAATCGGCGTCGATCCGCCGCGCTGCGGACACGCTCGAGCGCGCACGCGAAGTCTTGCTGGCCGAGCTGGTGCAGCCCGATCTGCGCATCGCCGGCATGCGACTCGGTCAACTGGGTCTGTTTCCCGATCTGCCGACCTCGCCTGGCCCCGGAGCCGAGCTGGTCGAGCCCAGCTATGACGGTCTGGCGGAACCCGGAGGCTGCGCCAGCCGAACCTGGGCGCCCGGACAACCCGTGCAGCCTGTCAATGTGACCGGGGCCTCGGCCCGCTGCTTCGGGCGCCTGCCCTGGCGCACGCTCGGTCTGTCACTGACGGGCACCGATGCCAATGATTCCGGAGGCGACACACCCTGGCTCATCGTCTCGCCGAACCTGGCGAGCAGCGCGGCCTGCCTGCCCAACCTGAACCCGCTGATGCAAGGGGTGCCGTTCGCCGGCTACGCCTGCCCGAGCGGCCTGCCCTATCCATGGATCCGAGTCGTCGACGCCAAGGGCAATCTGATCTCGGACCGGGTGGCGGTGGCGATCGTCATTCCCGGTGCCCCGATAGCGGGTCAGGTCCGCGCGGCCAATGCCGGGCCGGCCGCCTGGCTCGACAGGATCACCGTGCGCGCCGGCTGCGATGCGCCCTGCCAGCCCGGCGTTTATGACAATGCCGGCTACAACCATGCCGATAACACGCCTTGGACGCTGATCCGTGGCGTGGCCGACAGGCAGCCCCTCAATGTCGAGCGCAACTATGCGACTCCCTACGATTTCAATGACCAGCTGACCTTCATCACCATCGATGAGCTGTTGGTGCGCATGCAGGCACGCGCCGAGCGCACGCTGCTGAGCACCCTGGACGACTATCGCGGGGCCTTGGGCTATCTCCCGTTCGCTGCGCGCTTCGATGACAATACCGGCGCCTGCCGTCTGGGCGAACGCTTCGGCCACCCACCGGTGGCGGCCGGGAACTGCGGCGCCGGGCAGGCGCTGGCGTTGCCGGCATGGTTCACAGACGCCGGATGGCACCGATATTTCGTTTATGGTGTGTCCGCACGTTGCGTTGCCGGCAACAACGCCTGCAATGCGCCGGGCCTGACCGTGGACGGGAACAATGATGTCGACGCGGTGCTGTTCGCGCCCGGCCCACCGCTGATCACGGCACCGTTCGCAGCCTCGATGGGCATCGCACAGCGACCGCTGATCGGCGTGGCGCTGTCGAACAATCCGGCCGAATGGCTGGACGCCGTCGAGAATGCCGGCGCGATCCCGGATCGCTACACGCAACCAGTGCGCGGCGCCGGCAATGACAACGATGTCTTGAGAATCATCAACTGAGTCTTTTGATCATGAAGCATTGTGCGACGCCTGCCATGACCTGCGAGCAGCGCCCCACGGGGCGCAGCACCGGCTTTTCCCTGATCGAGCTGGCGATCGGACTGGCCATTCTGGCGATTGCGGCCGTCGGCATGACCGCGATGCTCGGCAAGCTCACCGAGCAGCGCAAGCTGACCGAAACCCGGGTGGCGATCGAGGATGCGCGCAAGGCGCTGCTCGACTTCGTCGCGGTCCAGGGACGCTTACCCTGCCCGGCCATCGTCGGCAGCAACGGTCTGGAATCGGTGGCCGGCGTGGCCGGCGGCGTGATCACCTGCTCGTCGCAGATCGGCTTCCTGCCCGGAGTCACCCTGGGTCTGTCGAACCTGGATCAGAACGGCCTCTACACCGACGCCTGGCGTGACGGCGCGGGCAACGGTGGCGGTGCGCTGCCGACCGCCAATCTGCGCGCGCTGCGCTATGCGATCAGCTCGCTGGCGGTGCCGGTGGCCAATGCCCTGTCGTCACCGTCGTTGGGAGCACCGGGTTCACTGACCCGTCGCATCGATGTGCAGGCGTCCTTCGATGCGGGCCAGGGCCTGTTCGTATGCCGCAGTGCGGCCGGTGTCGGCGCGGGTGTCAACCGGTGCGGCGCGCCCGCCAACACCTTGTCGCAAAATGCCGCGGCCGTGATCTGGTCGCTCGGCATCAACGGCAACTCGCCCGCCGACTATTCGGCCGACGAAACGCAGAACTCGGCCTGGCCGCAGCAACGGGTCGTCATCAGCCGCGAGTTCGCGCCGCAAAATGCGGTGGGCGGAAACTTCGATGACATGGTCTCGTGGATCGCCTATCCGGAGGTTGCTGACCGGCTGTTGCGCGGCGGCTTCGTGCAATGAGTTCGGGGGTCACCGGCCTGGGCAGGCGCGCAGCGGCCGCGATCGCCGCAATCACGATTCGCGAGGGCTTTCGTGCCCGCTTGCCGTTGGCCTGGCTGTGCCTGTGCGCCGGCCTGGCGGGCCTGCAGGCGTTCATTGGCGCATTGGCATTGATCGATGCCAATGATGTGGTTCTCAGCGTGGCGGCGCCGATCGCGCGTCTGCTCGCCGTGCTGATTACCGCCGTGTTTGTCATTGCGCCGATATCGCGCGAGCTGGCCGATGGCGGCGCAGACATCATGTTCGCCGCCCCCGTCGCCCGTGCCTGGTGGGTGCTCGGCCGCATGGCCGGGCACGGCGTGCTCGCCCTGGGCACCGCGCTGTCCGCCACCCTGCCCCTGATGATGCATGCGCCGGTCGCGGCCGCCGGTGCCTGGGGCCTTTCGCTGGCACTCGAATGCCTGCTGGTCTCCGCGCTGGCGGTATTGATCACGATCTCGCTGGTGCGGCTTCCGCTGGCACTGCTGGCGTTGTTGGCCACCTACGCCTGCGCCCGCATGATCGGTGTGATTCAGATGCTCGGCCAGGCCGATTCCCAGGCCGGTGTGTTCGCCGGCATCATCGATGGTCTGGCACTGATCATGCCGCGGCTGGATCTCAATGCCATGACCGACTGGCTGTTGCCGGACGGCGCTGCATCCCTGGGTTCGGCGCTGCTGCCCGGCCTGATACAGACCTGCCTGTACGGGATGATCATCGTGTTGGCCGCCAGCCTCGACATCGAGCGCCGCCGTGCTTGAACGGTGGCGGATCGCCGGCTATCTGGCGTTCGCCGGGCTGCTCGCTGCTCAGGCCGCATTCAGTGCCCATCATCCGCGCCAGTGGCGCGCCGAGTTTTCACCCGGACCGCTGCCGTCGCTGCAGGCCCTGAAACTGGCGAGCGCGGGCGAGTCGCACATGATGGCCACCTTGTTATCGCTGCGACTGCAGACCTTCGACGCCCAGGCCGGTCAGACGCTCACGATGCGCATGCTCGATGGCAAGCGGATTGGCGAGTGGCTCGATCGCATCGCCGGGCTGGCACCGGCCTTCCGCTATCCGACGTTCATGGCGAGCCGGATCTATGCGGGCACATTGCCGGACGAGGACGCGCGACGATTGCTGCAATGGCTCGATGGACGCTTTCGCGAAAATCCGCAGGCGCATTGGGCCTGGCAGGCGTTCGGCGTACACCTGGCCAAACACCGCCTGGGCGATCTGCGCCTCGCACGAGCGCTGGCTTTCAGCCTGCGTGAGAAGGCCCCGGGTACCTCGATTCCACAGTGGGCGCGCGACCTGGAATTTTTTCTCCTCACCGATCTGAACGAGCTCGATGCCGCGCGCGCCCTGCTTGGCGGCCTGATCGATTCCGGGCAATTGAAGGACGAAAAAGCCCTTCGTGCGATGGTCGAGACACTCGAGCAGGCCGAACGGCGCCATGATGCCGACGCAAGGCCCACACGCCCCACCCCCTGAGCCCTAAACTTTTGCATGTACCCGCTAACAAGGCGGATTCGTGACATACAGCCCGGAGCTCTCCATGAAACACTCCCTGCATCCAGTGATGAAGTCTTTCCCATCCACCAGACAGCGCGGCTTCACGCTGGTTGAAATCGCGATCGTGCTGGTGATCGTCGGTCTGTTGCTTGGCGCGGTCCTCAAGGGCCAGGAGCTGATCTTCAACACCAAGATCAAGTCCACCTACAACCTGAGCAGGGAAACCGCCGCCGCCCTGTACGCCTACCAGGATCGCTACCGGATGAGCCCGGGCGACGACAACAATGCCACCGGCCGCTTCCCGACCGCCAATCCGCCGGTGGTCAACGGCAACGGCAATGGCCTGATCGAATACGGCGGCTTCTGCAACCAGGTGGGCAATGCCAACGTGGGCGAGAGCTGCAATGCGCTGCATCACATGCGTGTCTCGGGCTTCATGTCGGGCGCCGGCAACGAGGGTCTGCGCACTGCCTTCGGTGGCGTGGCCCAACCGGCCCGTTGGGAAAATTTCTTCCCGCTCGCCGGCAACAATCCGTCCATGGGCTACAACAATGCCGCGCTCACCCACAAGATCATGAGCACGATCGATACCGCCTACGATGACGGCAATCCGGCCACCGGCTCGGTGCGCTGCCGCAACCTGGCCGCCTACGACATGGTCAACTTCGACAATCGCACACCCGACTGGTGCTCGATCGCGATGTGATCCGAATGCCGGGATCGCCCGCCCGAGGCGGGCCACCCACGGGGTGCCACGACGGCGCCCCGTGTCGTTTTCAGCCGAACAATGCGCGCAACCCGCTGCCCGGATCGGCCTGGCGCATGAATGCCTCGCCCACCAGGAAGGCATTCACACCCGCTGCCTGCATGGTGGCGACGTCGGCGCGCGTCGCGATGCCGCTCTCGGTGATCACCAGGCGCTCGCCAGGTATGGCGGGCAACAGATCGATCGTGTGCGCCAGCGAGACTTCGAAGCTGCGCAGATCGCGATTGTTGATGCCCAGCAACGGGGTGCGCAAGGCCAGTGCGCGATCCAGTTCCGCACGATCATGCACCTCCACCAGCACATCCAGCCCAAGCTCCACGGCGGCATCCTCCAGCTCTCGCAGACGCCCATCGTCGAGCGCGGCCACGATCAGCAGGATGCAATCGGCTCCCGCAGCCCTGGCCTCGAGGACCTGGTAAGGATCGACGATGAAATCCTTGCGCAGCACTGGTAACGGGCAGGCCGCGCGTGCCAGGCGCAGATTGTGCAGGCTACCCTGAAAGAACTCGACATCGGTCAGCACCGACAGGCAGCAGGCGCCCGCCTGCGCATAGGAATCCGCGATCGCGGCAGGATCGAAGTCGGTACGGATCACGCCCTTGCTCGGGCTGGCCTTCTTGACCTCGGCGATCACGGCCGGGCCCCCGGCGGCCACCTTGGCCTGCATGGCACGCGCGAAACCACGCGGCGCCGCAGGATCGCCGACTGCGATCGAACGCACGATCGCCTGCAGCTCTGACTCGGGCACATCGCGGCGGTTCTGGGCCACCTCGCGATGTTTGACATCGATGATCTTACGAAGAATGTCGGACACAGGCGCCTCCGCTGGCAGGTCGTGACCTGGTCTCAGGCATTCACCGAGCGGGTGAAAGCGACATATTGCTCCACCTTGGCACGTGCCGCACCGGACTCGACCGCGGCCCGCGCCTTGTCGATGCCGTCGGCCACGCTGTCGGCCAGACCAGCCACATAGAGGGCGGCGCCGGCATTGAGCGCGACGATCTCATAGGCCGGCCCCGCCTTACCCTGCAGGGCCTGCATGACCATGGCCATGGACTCTTCGGCGTTCTCGACCCGCAAGGCACGATTGCTCTGCATGGCCAGCCCGTAGTCCTCGGGATGAATTTCGTATTCACGGACCTCGCCGTCGCGCAGTTCGCCCACGAGGGTGGCGGCTCCCAGCGAGATCTCGTCCATGCCATCCTGGCCGTAGACGACCATTGCACGGCGGGCACCGAGGCGCTGCAGCGCGCGCACATGGATGCCGACCAGATCCGGATGGAAAACACCCAGCAAAATGTTGGGCGCGCCGGCCGGATTGGTCAGCGGCCCGAGAATATTGAAGATCGTGCGTACGCCGAGCTCCTTGCGCACCGCGGCCACATTCTTCATGGCCGGATGGTGATTCGGCGCGAACATGAAGCCGATCCCCGTAGATTCAATGGCCTGGGCCACCTGATCGGGTTCGAGCATGATGTTGGCGCCGAAGGCCTCGAGCACGTCGGCACTGCCCGAGCTCGAGGACACGCTGCGATTGCCGTGCTTGGCCACCTGGGCGCCGGCGGCAGCGGCGACGAACATCGTGGCCGTGGAAATATTGAAGGTATGCGAACCATCGCCACCGGTGCCCACGATGTCGATGAAGTGTGGCCCTGCCTGCGCCTTGACCGGACGCGCGAAGCCTCGCATCACCTGGGCCGATGCCACGATCTCGTCGATGGTTTCCTTCTTGACCCGCATGCCTGTGATCAGCGATGCCATCAGTACCGGCGACATCTCGCCGCTCATCAGCATGCGCATCAGGTGCTGCATTTCATCCGGAAAGATCTCCCGGTGTTCGATGCAGCGTTGGATCGCTTCCTGGGGGGTGATGGGCATGGGTTTCTCCCGTGGTCTGTTCTGGTTGTGCCGGCCGATAGAGCCGGCAAGACGATCGTTGTGCGACCAGGCAGATACCATGGCCGCTTGCTGTCGATTCGGGTCAGGCCGCGGCTGTGCGGGCGCGCACCCTGTCGAGAAAGTTGCCGAGCATCGCATGGCCATGTTCCGAGGCGATGGACTCCGGGTGAAACTGAACGCCCTCGACATCGAATTCGCGATGTCGCAGGCCCATCAGCTCGCCATCGTCGGACCAGGCGCTCGCCTCCAGCACATCCGGCAAATCACGCAGCGCCAGCGAATGGTAGCGGACCACCTCGAAGCGCGGGGCCAGCCCGCTGAAGACACCCCTGCCATCATGGCTGAGCGAATCGCATTTGCCGTGCATCACGCGCGCCGCCCTGACCAACCGGGCACCGTAAACCATGCCGATCGCCTGGTGTCCCAGGCAGACCCCGAGCACCGGCACCTGCCCGGCGAAGGCCGCGATCGCCGCCATCGAGACGCCGGCCTCGCTCGGTGTACACGGGCCCGGAGAGATCACCACGCCCTGTGGTTGCTCGGCCCGCAGTTCGTCCAGCGTGGCGGCATCGTTGCGTATAGTGAGGACCTGCGCGCCGAGTTCGCCGAGATACTGGACGAGGTTGTAGGTAAACGAATCGTAGTTGTCGATCATCAGGATTCGCATTTGATATCCCCGCAGGAGAAACGACGATGCACGCCATGAGCCCGAATTCGTCCGCCCTTGGCACGGCAAGAGAGCCTCAGCCACACCTCCTGCGCCGGCTGGGCCTGGGCCTGGTCTTGACCGCGCTGGTGCTGGCGAGCGGCTGCGGCGGTTCGAGCGACCCGACACCGATCGCCGGTCAGAGTGGCGATGCCATTGGCACCAATGGCGGCGACACGCAGTTCGCGGTGCAGGCGGTGAGCGCGATCAGCAGTGCGCGCGCGACGGCGCGCAGCTGCGGCGCCAAGAGCTTCGCCCCGGCCGTTGCGGTGAGCTGGTCCGGGCAGCTGGCGCAGGCCGCGCTCACGCATGCCAGCTGGATGCAAGCCAACGAGCAGTTCAGCCATACCGGCGAGAATGGCAGCGATGTCGGCATTCGGGCCACTGCTGCCGGATACGCGTGGCGCACGATCGGCGAGAACATCGCCGGCGGCCATACGGACATGGCGTCTGTCGTGCAGGCCTGGATCGACAGCCCTGGCCACTGTGCCAATCTGATGAGCCCCGATTTCCGCGAGATCGGCCTGGCCCGGGTGGACGGCCAGCCGGGCAATACGTTCTCTACTTACTGGACCCTGGTTCTGGGCGCGCGTTGAAACAGGCGCCAAGCGGGTGCCGGCCGGAACGCGATCAGTGCTCATGGGACAGCCCCTCGTCGACCCGTTCGGCAGCGCGTAGCAACGCCCGTGCCTTGACCTCGGTTTCGCGCCATTCGTTTTCCGGCAAAGAGTCATAGACGACCCCGGCCGCGGCCTGCACGAACAGCTGCCCGTGACGCACGATGCCGGTGCGGATCGCGATCGCAAGATCCATTTCACCCGAGAAGCTCAGATAACCGCAGGCGCCGCCGTAGATCCCGCGCTTGGTGATCTCCAGCTGGTCGATCAGCTCCATGGCACGGACCTTGGGCGCACCGGTCAGTGTGCCGGCCGGAAAGGTGGCACGGAACACGTCCATGGCATCCAGGCCAGGGCGCAGAACTCCCTCGACATTGCTCACGATGTGCTGCACATGTGAGTATTTCTCGATCGCCATCTGTTCGGTGACCCGAACGGTGCCGGTCTCGGCGATGCGCCCGATGTCGTTGCGGGCGAGATCGATCAGCATCAGATGCTCTGCGCGCTCCTTCGGATCAGCCAGCAGTTCGTTGGCCAGCGCCTGATCCTGATCCGGTGACACACCGCGCGCGCGCGTGCCCGCCAGCGGTCGGATCGTGACCTTGGTGACCCGCCCGTCATGCGCGCTGTCGCGCACCGCGGGGGCGTCCTGCTCGGTCACGGCGACGGTCTCCTGGCGCACCAGGATCTCCGGCGAGGCACCCACCACCTGGGTGTCACCGAAATCATAGAAATACATGTAGGGAGACGGATTGATCGCCCGCAGCGCCCTGTACAGCATCAGGGGCGGATGCGCGAAGGACTTGCGCAGACACTGACCGATCTGCACCTGCATCAGGTCGCCCGCCATGATGTACTCGCGGGCCCGCTCCACCGCGCTCAGATAATCGGCCTTGGCGAAGTCGCGCACCACTTCGGTGTCGGTCGGCACACCGGGGGCCGCGCTCGGCTCGATCACCGCCTGCGACAGGCGGGCCTGCAATTCACGCAGCCTGCGCCGGGCATGGGTGTAGGCGTCGGGCCCGGTGGGGTCGGCGTAGACCACGAGATAGAGCGCACCGCGAAGGTTGTCGACGATGGCCAGTTCGTCAACCAGCAACAGATGCAGATCCGGCGCACCAACCGGATCGGGCAGGGTCGAGGCGCCCAGGCGGGGTTCGACGAAGCGCACCAGGTCGTAGCCGAAGGTGCCGGCAAGACCGCCGCAAAAGCGCGGCAACCCTGGCCGCAGAGCGGCACGATAGCGCTTCCTGAATGCCTGGACGAAAGCGATCGGATCACCGCGATGCGCTTCTATTTCTTCGCCGTCGCGCAGCACCGAGATACGATCCTCGAATGCGCGGATCGATACCCGCGCGGGCAGACCGATGAATGAATAGCGCCCGAATCGCTCGCCCCCAGCACCGACTCCAGCAACAGGCTGTTGGCACGATCGGCACCCTGGGTGAGCTTCAGATAGAGCGACAGCGGGGTGTCGAGGTCGGCCGGGCATTCGAGCAGCAGCGGAATGCGGTTATACCCCTGCGCGGCCAGAGCATTGAATTCGAATTCGGTCATGAACGCCTCGGACGACGACCCGCGCGAGCGACTCGGGCGGCATCGGGAAGTGATTTCGGAAGTCTGCCCGCACACGGCGGACGGAGGTGATGGAGGGGCCGGTCAGCGTGTGCGACGGCCGAACGGGAGCGCGCGACTCAGCGGCGCCAGCAAGGCACACGACGCCATCGCGGCGAAGCGCACCGGAACTCCCGTGTATGCAGATGACCCATCAACCCAGGCAACGTTCGATGTCCAAGAACGAGCCGACTATACCATCAGAATCGACCGCATCGATCGGCTCGCCCTCATTGTAGCCATAGGGCACGAGCACCACCGGCATCTGCGCGGCACGCGCCGCGGCCGCATCATTGGCGGAATCGCCAACCATCAGACACGCATGGGGCGGCTGACCAAGACGGGCCGCGGCCTCGAGCAAGGGCAGTGGATCGGGCTTGCGACGCGGCAGGACATCGCCACCGATCACCACCTGGAAGTAGCCGGCCAGCCCGCTGGCCCGCAACAACTGCTCGGAGAAACCCTGGGGCTTGTTGGTCACACAGGCCATCGGCAGCCCGCGCGCCTGGAAGGCGGCAAGCCCGGCCAGGACATCGGGATACGGTGTTGCCTGGCGGCCGTTCTCTCGTATGTAGTGACGATCGAAGGCCGCGCGTGCAGCATCGAACCGGGATGTCGAGGCCTGGCCGTTCGGGTCGTTGGTGAGCGCACGATGCACCAGACGGTCGGCCCCCTTGCCCACGAAGGTGGCGATCCTGCTCTCGGGCAGCATGGGGATGCCGAGTTCGTCGAGCATCGCATTGGTGGCGGCGGCCAGATCGGCGATGGTGTCCAGCAGCGTGCCGTCCAGATCGAACAACAGCGCGCGCACGCGTGAATAATCGGGCCCGACCATCGCGATTCGCGTCTCGTGTTTCAGGGGATCAGGCACGCAGGGTGACAGACGCCGCATCACGCAGCTTGCCGATGATGCCGCGATAGCCACCGTCGGGATCGGGCGCGCCGAACACGGCCGAGCCGGCAACGAAGGCATCGGCACCGGCCGCGGCGATGGCACCGATGTTGCTCGTCTTGACGCCGCCATCGACCTGCAGACGCACCGCCGGGCCGCCCGCGGCGCGATAGGCATCCAGCCGCAGCCGCGTCGCGGTGATCTTGGCCAGCATGTGCTCGATGAACGACTGGCCACCGTAGCCCGGGTTGACCGTCATCAGCAGCACCAGATCGATGCGATCGAGGACATGCTCCAGCAGGCCGAGTGGCGAAGCCGGATTGAGCACCACGCCGGCCTTGCAGCCGCGGTCGCGGATCAGTTGCAGCGTGCGATCCAGATGCCGGGTGGACTCCGGGTGAACACTGAGAATGTCCGCGCCGGCATCGGCGAAGGCCTCCACCAGCGGATCGGGATTCTCGACCATGAGGTGGACATCGAGCGGAATGCTCACATGACGACGAACCGCCGCGCAGAACATCGGGCCCATGGTCAGGTTGGGCACATAGTGGTTGTCCATCACATCGAAGTGCACCCAGTCCGCGCCAGCGGCCTCGATCGCGGAAACCTCCTCGCCAAGACGCGCGAAATCGGCCGACAGGATGCTCGGTGCGATCACGGTGGACAAACGTTCATAACGGCTGGCTGGCGCCATGATCATTCTCCGATGAACCGGCGAGCCCGAACCGGGCTCCTATAATGCGCGCCTCATTGTAAGCCGCCATGGCCTCGCGCCTGCGCGCTCGCACCGATTCCGCTAACCTCCCGAACATGACACAAGCCAGCCAAGACGAGCGTTATCGGATCGAGATCAGCGTCGAGTCGCGCTATCTGCCCGATCAATCCGATGCCGACCAGGCGCGCTATGCGTTCGCCTACTCGGTACGCATCCTGAACACCGGCACGGTGGCCGCGCAACTGATCAGCCGCCACTGGTTGATCGAAGACGAGAACGGCGAGATCGTCGAGGTTCGCGGCCTGGGCGTGGTCGGGCGGCAACCCCTGCTGCGCCCGGGCGAGCACTTCGATTACACCAGCGGCAGCCAGCTGGCCACCTCGGTCGGCACCATGCGCGGCAGCTATTTCTTCGTGGCCGAGGACGGCCACCGCTTCGATGCCGAAATATCGCCGTTCACGCTGGCGATGCCGCGCACGCTGCATTGAGCGCTTGATGCAATCCCGGCGGTCATCGCAGGGATCATCGGCCGCCGCGTGTGCCTCCTGGGCCAGGCGTCTCATTGTCTCGATGCTCGCGTGGCAGGCCGGCTGCACGGCGCTGCCCCTGGGCGAAACCCTCTGGGTCAGCGCCGGGCCACGGCCATTGGCGACACTGCCCGGCTGGCGACAGGCTTCGCCGCTACCGCTGGCCGCTGCCCTGCGCCAGCAATGCGCTGCCCGTCACGGCAAGCCCGCCGCGATCGCGAATAACCATCGGCAGGCGTGCTCGCGGCTGACCAGCGACCTCGGTGCGGGTGCGCTGCGTGCAATGCTCGAGCGCGAGTATGTCGCCTGGCCGGTGGTGGCCGACGATGGCAACGGTGTGGGCCTGCTGACCGGCTATCACGAGCCGCTGGTCACCGGCAGCCGTCGGCGTCGCTCGGCGAATCAGGAGCCGCTGTACCAACCTCCGCCGCTTACGCCCGGCATACCCGGCCCCAGCCGCGCGCAGATCGCGGCCGATCCCGTGGCCGCCGGCGTGGCCGGCCGGGAACTGGTCTGGCTCGATGATCCGGTGGAGGCTTTCTTCCTGCAGATCCAGGGCTCGGGCCGGATCCGTCTGCGCGACGGCAGCATCATGCGCGTCGGCTATGCCGCCCACAATGGGCATGCCTATCACGCCATTGGCCGCACCCTGATCGATCAGGGTGCATTGCGACGCGATCAACTCTCGGCCGACGCGATCAAGCGATGGCTGCGTGAGCACCCGCAGCGCGCGCTGGCGGTGATGCAGACCAATCCACGCGTGATCTTCTTTCGCGAACTGGCGCAGGCCGATGCCAGCAGCGGCCCGATCGGCGCACTCGGCCTGCCACTGACGGCACGCGGATCGGCCGCGGTCGATCTCGACCGCCTGCCCGGGGGCGCATTGCTGTACGGCCGTTCGCTGGATGCGCCCCAGACCCGGCCCGGGCTCGTGCTCGCGCAAGACCGGGGCAGCGCGATCCGCGGCGCCGTGCGGGTGGACTGGTTCACCGGCTCGGACGAACCCGCCGCCCGGCTTGCGTCGAGCCTCGATGACCGACTTCGCCTGTGGCTACTGTGGCCACGCGGCGCCCAGCCGCCGGGCAGATTGCCGGTTGCCTGGCCGGAACCACCGCTTTAGGACGGTTTCCCCGAACAGCTCTGACAGTCGCTGGCCGGCAGGCCAGGGCCCGGGCGCGTCGCCAGCACGTGATGCCAGCGCCAAACCACGCAGACCGTTGTCAGGAGCCGGCCTTCTTCGCCTGATTGCGATCCAGCGCCTCGACGAAGCGGGTCGGCGGCGCATAGCCCTGCAGGCGATGCCCGGACGGGAAGAACAGCGTGGGCGTGGCCGAGATGCCGAGCTTCTCGCCCAGCGCCTTGAACTCCGCGATCGGGCTCTCGCAGCGGCCATCATTGGCCGGTGCCTGACCGCTGAGCATCAGATCATTCCAGGCGGTAGACGGGTCTGAATCACACAGGGCCTTGCGAGACTTGACATCCGAATCGGCGGCCAGGATCGGATACGGAAAGGTGTAGACCGTGAGATTGTCGATGCGCATCAGATCCGCGCGCAGACGCTTGCAATAGGTGCAGTTCGGATCCTCGAAGAGCGCCACCACGCGCTCGCCGTTGCCATTGACCATCTTGATCGCCTTGTCGATCGGCAACACCGAGAAATCGATCGCCAGCACCTCCTCCATGCGCTCGCGCGTGAAGTTGCGATTGCTGTGCATGTCGACTAGTTCGCCGTCGACCAGGATGTGACGGCCCTGGCGGTCTACGTAGTAGAGATCATTATTGATCCGGATCTCGAGCAGATTCTCCATCGGGGTGGCCATCACGCTCTGGGCCTCGAAGCGGCCGCCGGTCCAGGCACGAATGCGCTCCTTGATCGATTTTTCCAGATCTGGCGCCACCGCGGTAACCGCGGGGCTGGTGTCCTGGGCGACACGGGTCTGCGCGATCGCCGCCGGCAAACCGACCAGCGCCACGGCAAGGAAGGACAAAGCCGTGGTCACGGCGCGAAGCGAGAGCGATTTCATAGGGGATCCGTTGGAGCTGTCAGGAGCGCCGCGATCGGGTCGCGACGCGGGTCAATTGTCGGCGCAGCAGCGCCCGACTGGCACATAACCGCCAACCGAGATCACGTATCGCCCGGATGGGCAGGCCCGCGGGCTGCCCGAGTTCGGCGCCGAACACCCGTTTCAGGGCATCCGTGAGGGCCAGCATGGAGCCCACGGGCTCCACCCGGCGCCGCTTGTGACGGCGCAGCAGCAATGGCTGGCCGGGATCGAAGCCGCTGCCATCGAACTGCGCCCTGGCCTCGCCCAGCACCCGGGCCAGAGAGGCGACATCGCCAAGGCCGACATTGAGCCCCTGCCCGGCCAGCGGATGCATGACATGCGCGGCATCGCCGACCAGGACGACCCGATCACCGATCGGGCTGACCGCCCAGCGGCGTGCCAGCGGAAACGCCAATGGCGCGCTGACCGCCCGCAATGGGCCGAGCAGATCCCCGGCGACGCCCGAGATCGCGTCACCCAGGGCCTGCTGGCCAGCGTTCACCAGCGCCTGCGCCCGCTCCTGGGTGGTGGACCAGACCATGCTGACCATCCGACCACTGACCGCATCCGGCCCGGGCACATCGGGATCGGCAGCATCCGGCAACGGCAGCAGGGCCAGCACACCGTGCTCACCGAACCACTGCCAGGCGGTGTCCCGATGGCCGCGCTGGCCGCGCAGGTGGGCCACCACCGCATGGTGATCATAGGCAGCGCCCTGCTGCGCGATGCCGGCCTGCGCGCGAACCTGCGAGCGCGCGCCATCGGCACCCACGACCAATGAGGCGCGGATGCGCTGGCCATCGGCCAGCTCGACGATGAGTGCACGACCGTCGCCGGCCCAGGTCAGGGTCTGCAGATTGCCGATGACCTCGCGCACCTTGCGCGGCATGGCCTGTGCCAGGGCGTGAATCAGGTTGTCCTGCTCGACGATGCTGGCCAGGAGATCGGCACGTGCATCGTAGGCCGACAGATGCAGCTCGTCGGCATGCCCGGGGCGCAGGCCGCCACGCGGGAACACCCGCATGTCGTAGACCGGCGCGATGCGTGCCTGTACCAACGACGGCCAGGCGCCGACATCGGCCAGCAACTGCTCGCTCTCGGGCGAGATCGCGTAGACGCGCGGATCGAACGGCCCGCCCGGCACGGCAGCCGCAAGCTCGGCCAGCGGCGGGCCGCGATGCACGAGGGCCACCTTGAAGCCGGCTTCGGCCAGCGCCGCCGCAGCGGCCAGGCCGGCCACGCCGGCGCCCACAACGGCGATATCGGTACAGGTCTGACTCACAGGAGAATTATAGGCTTCAGTGACATGCTATACTGCCGGGTTCCTACGCCGGTGAGATCTCACCGGCGTTCTGTTGCGGCCCGGCAATTGGCCCGGGCCCCGGCAAGGCCAAGTAGCTCAGTCGGTAGAGCAGAGGATTGAAAATCCTTGTGTCGGTGGTTCGATTCCGCCCTTGGCCACCACCCCCCAGCATACCCCTTGGGATGATCTCGCCCCCGCGCGGGACGGATTTTCATTTCGCCTGAGCACGCCACAGCCAAGGCCTTGTGATCGCGCGATCGTCGCGATCTCAGTGCTCATTCGGCTGAAACCACTTTGGAAAGAACTTCGCCACCTGCGGGCCGGACGCCTTCAATGCATGGCAGCCGTCGACGGCGAACGGCTTGTCGTCGGAATCGCTGGTGAGGACCTCCCACATCGCCTGCAGCACCGCACTGCCCATGACCCCGGCCAGCTCGTTCATGTGTGTGCAACCGGCGGTGCGGCCCAGCAGTTGGCGAACCGCCGACCGATAGCCACCGGCCACCCGGACACCGATCAGCTTCGAATAATCGGGGGCGATCGCGGCGCAGGCCTCGTCATAGGGACCGGCCGCGACGGCGGCGGTGGCGCCAACGATCGTAGCGCTCGAATCGACGGTCAGGCGCAACCACATCGAGTGCATTGGCTGGCCGGGCGCCAGCGTGCTGCCGGCCTTGGGCACCGGCGTGGGCCAGGCGTCGGCTAGGTGCCCCTCGATATCCCAGAGCCCGTCGGTGCGCTGATAGGCCTGAACGGTGATTGAACGGCGGTGAGCAGCGACGCGCTCACACTCTGGTGCAGGCAGGGACATGGTCGAGGCGGAAGTCAGGGGCAAGACCAGAAGTCTATGCCGAGCTCGTGAGAGGGCCCTGCGAGGTCACGGCCGGCTGCGCCCCCGCTCAATCGATCTGGCCGATACGCAAGACCGTCTTACCGGTGCCCTGCCCCGACAGCGCGAACTGCAATGCCTGCCGGAATTGGTCGAATGCATACTCGCGGCCGATCGGTGGCTCGATCCGCCCATCGCCCGCCCAGGCCAGCATCTCGGCCAACTGGGCATCGGCGCGCGCCTGCTCGTAGAGCATGAACTGACGCACATCGACCCCGACCAGGGAGGCGCCCTTCATCAGTGGCAGATTGGCGCGCAAAGCGGGAATCGGCCCGCCGACAAAGCCCACCACCAGATGACGCCCTCGCCAGTGCAGCGAGCGAAACGCGGGCTCGAACAACGGACCACAGACGGGATCGAAGACGACATCCGGTCCGCGCCCGTCACAGGCGGCCTTCAGGCGCTCGCGCCAGCCCTCGGACTCGGTGTCGATCACGCGATCGGCGCCAAGCGCCAGGGCATGGGCGCGCTTGTCGGCCGTGGATGCTGCCGCGACGATGTTCGCGCCGAGCACCTTGCCGACCTGCAGCGCGGCTGATCCGACACCCCCGCCCGCCCCCAACACCAACAGCCATTCGCCCGGCTCGAGGCGCGCGCGATCGCGCAGCCCGTGCAGGGCCGTGAGGTAGTTGATGCGGAAACCGGCAGCCTGCGAGAAGGACATGCGCGCCGGAATACGCAGCACGGCATCGGTCGATGCGCATACCCACTCGGCAAAACCTCCCTGCACCACGGCGAGCACCCGATCCCCCACAGAAAAGCCACGCACGGCGGCGCCGATCGCGCGGATCCGTCCGGCCACTTCCTTGCCCGGGATGTGGGGCAGTTCGGGCTTGACCTGATAGCGGCCCAACGCAACCAGCGCATCGACATAACCAACGCCGCACGCAGCGACCTCGATCAGTATCTGGTGGGCGGCCATGTCCGGGCGATCGACCTCATCGATGACATAGTCATCGATCGTGTCCAGCGCATGGGCGCGCACGATCTTCATGGAAACATGCTCGTCAGCTTGCCCGTAGCACCCGTCCCGTGTAGCGCACGGGGCCGGTCGGCTGGCCGGTCGGCGAGCCGCCGCGCGGCTCGAGTGAAATCGCGAATCCCTGCTGATCCACCAGAGGCGGGAGGGTATCGAGCGAGATCGTGCGCGCCTGGCCCGGTGTGATCAGACCGAGCGAGACCACACCGGGCGCACCGCCAGGGTGGGTCCAGAGCTCGAGCGCCCGGTCGGCCGGAACCTCGATCGCGCCGAGCGTGACCAGACGGATATGACGTTCATCGAGCGCCTGCAGCAACACGGCCGGATCGCGGCCGTCCTGGGCCAGCAACACCACCACGTAGCGCGGCGTAACCGGCGTTCGCGCCTGCACGAACAGCAGTATCGCCAGGACCAGCGACGCGGCCGTTGCCATCGCGGTCATGGCTCGCCAGAAGCCGAGCTGCTCGCGCCAGGCAGGCCGGCGTCTCATCGCCGCGCGGTCGGCGGGCGTGCGCGCAGACGCGTGTCGCTGTGCAGCCTGAGCTGCCTCAGCGCCGATGCTCGCCGCGATGCGGCCCCAGAGTGCCTCGGACGGCGCCACGGGCTCGGTCAGGTGCAGCAGCGGTTGCAGGCGCGACTCCCAGCGCGCCACGGCATCGCGCATGGCCGGCTCACCCGGCATCGAGCCGGGCCTGAACCTGTTCGTGCTCGTGCCCGGACAACGTGCCGAGCACGAACTCGCCGGCCAGCAGATCGATGTCGTCGTCGTTCATGCCATGCACTCGCGCAGTGACGTCAACGCGCGTCTGATCCAGGATTTGACCGTGCCGAGCGGGGCCTCCAGCTGGCTGGCGATCTCGGCATGCGAACACCCCTCCACATAGGACAGCAGGACACAGTCTCGCCGCGGTTGATCGAGCGTCTGCAGGCAGTCGTGCAGCCGTCCCATATCAGGGCGTGACTCGAGTTTGCGCTGTGCGGCCGCGTCGACGACAGCGTCAAGCGCTGACGCGTCATCATCGCGATCGGCGCCGGCACCCGGCTGCCTGTCCGCGCGCCTTGCCGCGCGCAGTGCGGCATGACGCAGAATGCTGTAGATCCAGGTTCGCGCCGAGCCACGTGCCGGATCGAAGGTGTGCGCATGGCGCCAGATGGCGATAAAGGCTTCGTGCACGACGTCTTCCGCCTGACCCTGATCGCGCAGGATCCGCCGCGCCACGCCCAACATGCGCGCGGCCTCGTGATCGTACAACGCGCGCATCGAAGTGCTGCGCCCCGCAGAGCAACCGGCGAGCGCCTGCTCGTGACTGAATCCCGACTCGGCCATGGATGGTAACCGCGCTTGCTTCGGAATCCGCATAGTACAAGTCGATGCACCGGGCCCGGCAATGGGCGCCCCGCGCAGAGGGTGGTGCACCTGTGTGTACCGCCCTCTGGCAGCGGGGCCCGCGTCCATGTTGCTCAGATGTCGATCGGCTCGGACACCTCATCGTTCAAGGCGGCCGGGGAGATCACATCGGAGGGCTCACTGCGTTCATCGGATGCCGACAAGCCCTGCAGGTATTGCACCAGCGCGCCACTCGATGCCGTGGCGGTGTCCGGCACCGCACCCTGCTGCGAGACCGGTGGCGTGCCAGGGCCGCCGGAGCCCGTCCCTGGCGCCGGATCGGCGGCAGAGTCCGAATCCCCGCATCCGGCCAACAACAGGCTTGCCGCGAGGCTCAGACCCAGCGCGGTGAGTTTCTTGGTCGATCTCATATCGCTCTCCCGCTCAGTTCGAGGTCACGCCGGAAAGCGGCGTGTTCAGGTACGGAAACGCGGCGCCGAACTGCGTCGAGTCGGTCCGCACGCCGTCGGTGATCGGCGCCCCGCCCGCGGGTGCATCGCCAGGCGTGCAACCCACTGCCAACGTATCGCCAGCCCCGGAGAGCGTGCAAAGCGCGCCCATCACCACCCGCAATGCGATGTCGACCACATCGTCGCCAGGCCGCCGGCCATTCGGGAAGCCGGCCAGATCATTGCCGGCGACGCCGAAGTTGGACTGACTCGCCGCTGCCGTCGGCGCGATCGCCGTGTTCAGTCGCAGCATTTCCGCGGCGGTGACATTGGCTGGCTGATTGACCACGGTACCGTCGGCCAGTTTCAAGCCCGTCAGGAAGGCCGCGACCAGGTCGGTGCGCGGGAAGTTGGTCGGTGCCGGCGCCGAGGGGAACAGCAGTTCGATCAGTGCGGGCAGGGTCGGATTGGTGACATAGGCGGCGAATTGCGCATCATCGCTCGGATGTGACGCATTGAAGCGATCCTTGTCGCCGAGCCCGATCACCACCTCGTTGACCAGCGGCATGCCCAGCCGCGAGACCTGAGTCCATGCGCCGCCATGATAGGCAGCGCGCGCCAGACCGTTTGCGGGCTTGGGATCGATGACCCGCCCCTGACGCAGGCTGGCCGTGGTCCATGCGCCAATGACCGGCTCGCTGCCATTGGTCAGACAGGCGATCGGCACTTCGAGTGCCAGCGTGGTGACATTCTTGTCGGCGAGATCATCGGTATTGCCACCGCTCTCGGCACCCAGCGGATTCAGATTGATCAGATCGAAGACCTTGCCGAGCGGAATCGCGAAGGGATCCTTGCGCTGCCCCACGAACACACGCCCCGGATCCGTGCAATTCGGAATCGTCACGTCATAGATGTGTTGCGCGGCATAGCCATCGTAGGCGAGCGATCCGAAAGTCTTGCCACCGATGTTATCGACCGGCTTGGCGAACTCCGTGCCGCCAACCGTTGTGGTGAGTGCTCCGACGTCGCTGCTGCGCCGCCCACCGCGCACGACAGACACCCGATAGTGCTCTCTGACATTGAGCGAGGCGGCATCGACCGAGGTGACCGGCCCCGCCTGCGTCAGCGGAATCTGCACATCCTGGCCACCGATATTCAGGCTGATTCCCTGCAGCAGATTCTCGAAGCGAAACTGGAACGTGATGTCCTCACGCGCGTCGCCGTTGTTGTCCACATGAATCTCGTACAAGGCATCCGGATCGAGGCGGAAGTAGTTTGGTCCACCGTAGGCGTCCTGTAGCGGCAGATAGTTCGCAAGGAAGGTCACCATGTTCTCGCGACCGGGTTCATAGCTTCGGAACATGTAGAAATCGGTGGCGTCGACCCTGGGCAGGCCGCTGATCATCGGTGCTTCGCGATGGCTCGATGCCCCCGCCGGGAGCGAACTCAGGGCAAGTGTGACGGCAAGCGCGATTCCCGCCGGCCGAACCGGCAGTGATCGGGATCTGATGCGTTCATTCATGGCGACTCTCCTTGATGGTGGATGGGCACCGCTTGGATCGGTGCACATCTGGACATAGCCGCGCCTGGCGCATTCGGATGCACACCGGAAATATTTTTCTGAAGATGATCCGGTCGTGCATCCAATCCGGGAGCTGCCGACTATCCCTGTCTGAGCCCCACGGGAAACCGGTCAGACAGGGAGACCACCGATGAGCCGTTCATCATTCGCAATCGTTTCGATGCTGTTGCTCGCCACGCTCGCATCGGCCGGCCAGGCGTATGCGCAAACACCACTGAATCCGCTGACCGATGATCAGGTCATCGAACGGCTGAGCGCCGTGCACCGCGACCCGTCGTTGCGCGCGACCATGCGCGTACGTGCGTCAAGGCCCGCCGGTCTCGATGCCCGCGTGCGGCAGGCGCGCGAACTGTTCGATCAGGGCCGACGCTTCGACGATCCGCGACTGGTCGACCGGGCTTTCACCCTGATGTCCGAACCAGACATGCGCGAGCACCCGATCGCCGCACGGGTACGCGCATCGATCCACGCCTGGCGCCATGAATTCGACACAGCCCGCACGCTGCTCGAACGTCTGCTGCGCGACGCGCCCGAGGCGGACACAGTGTGGTTCGCGCTCGCCGGTATCGAACGGGTCACAGGCCGGCTGGAGCCGGCCCGACGGGCCTGCGAACGGGCTCATGCGCTGCGCGATGACCCCGTCTACGCGCTTTGCATGGCCGACATCAACAGCCTGCAAGGTCGGGACAGGGCCGCCCGGCGCTGGCTCGCGCTCGCCGGCGATGACGTGGCACTCGATGATGATGCGGCCGGCTGGCGGCTTCTGACGCGGGCGCGCATTGCGCAGAGCCTCGGCGACGAGGCGCTCGCCAGCAGGCTCTACCGACGCAGCCTGCTGGTCAATGACCCGATGGTGCTGACCCATTTCGCGCATTGGTCGCTCGATGCCGGCCAGAACGAACTGGCGGCGCGGGCGATCCGGCGGCTGGGCCCGGGCGACGATGCGATGCTCGGCGACGACCTCGCGGTCAGCCTTGCCATCGCGCTCGATCGAACGGGTCGCTCCGAAGAGGCGGCCAGCATGACCAGACGTCTCGAGACACGCTTTGCCACCGCAGACCAGGCGGGCTGGCCGATTCATTGGCGGGCACGCGCGCGGCTCGCCTTATCGCTGCAACGGCAAGCCGACGCCGCCCTGGCCCATGCGCGACGCAACTGGCAGGCGCAGCGCGAGGCCATCGACGCCCGGCTGCTGGCGCACGCGGCGCTGGCCGCAGGCGGCCCCGGCGGGCGCGATGCGCTTGCTGATCTGCGCGCATTCGTGACCGACACGGGCTTCAATGACCGGACCTTGAAAGATCTGCTTGCATCAGGAGAGGCGTCATGAGGCCTGCTGGTGTGGTAGCCCCGGCGGCCCGGCGACGCACCTCCTTGGGCTGGCTGGGCCGGGCACTGCTCTTGCTGGCGCTCATGATGCCCGTGAGCGTGAGCGCCCATGCGCCCAGCCTCGCCTATCTGTCGCTGACCGACACGGGCGCGGATGATCGAATGCGCGCACAATGGGACATCGCGCTGCGCGACCTGGACTGGTGGATGGATTTCGATATCGATCGCGATGGCCGGTTGCGCTGGCAGGAGTTGCGTGGGCGACTCGACGAGGCGGCCGCGCTGGTCGCGCCCACCATCGAATGGCGTGCAGGCAGTCAGGACTGCACGCACGCAATCGATTCGGTCCGCCTGATCGGGCGCGACGAAGGTGTCTATCTGCGCATGGGCGCGGATGTGCGCTGCCCGTCGGGAAGCCTGCCGACGGCGCTGCGCTACCAACTGTTCGCGCAGGTGCTGCCCGACCACCGCGTGCTGATCGAGCATGCGGGCACCGTGCAATCGTGGCCCACGGATCCCGACACCTGGCACTCGCTGACCCCGTCCGCCGGCGCACGGCTTGCCGGCTTCATCGGCTCGGGGATTCATCACATCCTGATCGGCTGGGACCATCTCGCCTTCCTGGCCGCACTGCTGCTGGCCGCGACCTGGATGCGCGGGCCCAGCCCGGCGGTGTCGACGTCACGTTCGGTCTGGGCCGAGGTCGCGGTCACCCTGACCGCTTTTACGGTGGCGCATTCGCTGACCCTTGCGCTGGCCGCGCTCGGCCTGTTGAACCTGCCTGCCGGGCCGGTCGAGGCATTGATCGCCGCCAGCATCATCGTGGCGGGCCTGCTCAATCTGCCCGCGCGCCGGCTCGCACCGCCAGCGGGCCTGGCATTCGCCTTCGGGCTCGTGCACGGGCTCGGATTCGCCAATGTCATGCTCACCAGCCAGGGCGGGCCCGGCGCCGTCGCCCTCGGCCTGTTCGGTTTCAATCTCGGCGTGGAGATCGGCCAACTGGCGTTCGCCGCAGTCCTGCTGCCGGGCATGCTGCTTGTGCTACGCAGGCCCGGGCTGGCACGCCCGCTCGGGTCGGCCGCCTCGCTTGCCCTGGCCGGCCTCGGCACCGTCTGGCTGATCGAGCGGCTGGCGCTGCTGCCTTCACCATGATGCATGGCATGCCACCCACCCCTGACGATCGGCCCGCATCACGCGGCTATTCGCCAGTGTCGCGCATCCGAATCCGCGCATGGCGACTATCCCCGACCAGGCGAACCGGATGCGGGCCATCGCGGCCCGCCTTCGACGCCATCGATCCGCCACCGGCACTCCCGCCGGCCCGGCCGGTCACATGCCATGAGCACCCACGCCCAGGAGGCAATCCATGAGAACACGCACACTCGTCCTATCCACGGTCATGCTCGCATCCGCGGGGCTGCTGACCGCCTGCGGTCACTCGATGCGCGCCGCCGACATGCCAGCGGTCAAATCGGTGGCGGTTCCCGACGGTCTGAGCGACGGCGAGTTCGGCGTGCCGGCCGACTATCGCGCGTGGCCGAAATTCCTGGTCGGCATCGAAAAGGACCAGGCCAAGCAGATCCGTGACATCTACATCAGCCCGACAGGGCACGGCGTCGATCCAGGGCAGGTCTTTCCAAACGGGACGGTCTCCGTGATGGAAATCTGGAAGGCGAAGACTGGCGCGGATGGTGCCCTGCAACGTGATGCCAGCGGCCGCCTGATCAAAGACGACCTGTCGCTCGTTTTCGTAATGGCCAAGAGCATGGGCGCCGGCGCCAAGGTCGCGCCGCAATTGCGAACGGGTGACTGGGTCTACTCGGGCTTTCAGGCAGACGGCAAGACGGTGGGCGGCCCGCCGGCCGCGGCCTGCCGCAGTTGCCATCTGCAGCAGGCGTCCACCGACTGGTTGTTCCGCGTGGACGAATTCCGTGCCGCGCATCGGAACCGATAGCGAGCTCACCTTGATGACGCGGATGGCGAGCGGCCTGTAAGGGCTGCCGCCAGCGGCGACCAAGGGTCGGGCAAAAGCGTTGCCGCCCGCCCCTGTTCGCCCTGCCCGTCGCGGTCTGGCGGGGCGCCGGTCACGGACCGGATGCCACTCGAAGCGATCGACCGCGCCAAGGAGACCCAGATGAGTAAACACAACAAACATGGCCGCTACCTGATCGGTGCGCTGCTCACCGCGATGTCGGTGGCGGTATCGGCGCAGCAGGCCGACATGAGCTTCTTCGTGACCAGTGCCGGCCCCGGCGACGGCGCCAATCTTGGTGGCCTGGCGGGCGCCGATGCCCACTGCGCAAAACTGGCCAGTGAGGCCGGTGCCAAGAAAAAGGCCTGGCGTGCCTATCTGAGCATCGTTTCCCTGCGCGGCGACAACACCCAGAACATCGACGCCCGGGACCGCATCGGCACCGGGCCCTGGCAAAACGCCAAGGGGGAGATCATTGCCAGGAACGTGGACGATCTGCACTCGGCGAGCAACAACCTGAGCAAACAGACCGCGCTGAACGAGAAGGGTGAACCGATCGAGGGGCGCGGCGATGCGGTCAATCGGCACGACATCCTGACCGGCTCCGACTCCGCCGGCCGCTACGTGGTCGCGGCTGGCGATACCACCTGTGGCAACTGGACCAAAAACGGTGAGGGTTCGGCAATCGTCGGCCATTCCGATCGCATCGGTCTTGCGGACACCCGCCATATGAAATCCTGGGTGTCGGCACACGGCACGCGCGGCTGCGATCAGAAGTCACTGCGCAGCACGGGTGGCGACGGCCTGTTCTACTGCTTCGCCACGGACTGACCAGCGTTCGGCGCCGGCCGGCCCCCGGGCCTGGCCGCGCGCGGACCATGGCCCCCACGCGCATCTCCGTGTGCGGGCGGCGCCCACCGAGACGGCAACACCGGGCGATGGCGGCCTCCACGGCCGGCCCCGGCCTCGCCTCTCACCCCGGGCCGCGGCCGCACATCGGGCGACCCCCCGATGTGCGGCCGCTTCTCTCTGCCCGGCACTCGGGCATGAGCATCGGCACGGGAAATCAGCGTGCCGCTCAGCCCCGATCACACCCGCGCACGCACGCGCCGCAGGGCCCGGGAACCCGCTTCGCCGGCCGGCCACAGGCGGCAAGACCCGGCATCACGGCCGCCCCGATCGACCTTCGGTCGCCTCAATGCGCCGCCAGGGAACTGACTGAGGACAGTGACCAGGAGCGCGCGGCATCCTTCGCGCGTCAGTCCATCGCAGGGCCCTCGGAATCGGCCCGGCGCCGTCGCGCGCCGCCCCCGGTATCAGGAACCCGGCCTCAGAACACCAAGACCAACAACCATCGGTTCGATGCGCATCCTGAAGTCGTCACTGCGATCCCCCCTGATCCGCCGTATCGCGGTCGTGGTATTCGCGTGCATTCTGGCGATCGAGGCGGTGCTGCTGGTGACCTCGTATTTCTCCGAGCGGCAACGCCTGATGGCCCATGTGGCCACGGCAGCCGAGATGCTCGCACCGGCGTTCATCGACGAGGACCCGGTGACGCTGGCCCGGCTGATGGACAATCCACATGCGCGCTATCCGCTGATCGGCTACCGGATCGACCGCCTCGGACGCGAACCGGTCATGGCCGGCCGGCAAACCCCGGACATACGCCCCGATAGCGTGGCCTGGTCGTATCAGGATGGCGAGCAATCGCACTTCATCGTGCGAAGAGCGCTGCCCGACGGGGCGTCGGCGACCGACCGATTGACCCTGATCTTCGATGTCCGGGCGATCGAAGCCGCGATGCGCGCCTATGTGCTTCGTATCGTCGGGCTGGTGGTGCTCATCACCGCGTTCGTGACCGCCGGCACGCTGATCGCGCTCGGGCCGATCCTGCTCACCCCCCTTCTCCGTCTGCGTCGTCTGCTGCGATCGGCCGGGCACCCGGATCTGCCCCGCCAGCCCCCGCCGATCGAACAACTGAGCCGCACCGATGAGATCGGGGATGTTTACCGAGCCTTCGATCTGATGCTCGATTCCCTCGATCGCTCGCAGGCCGAGAATCGCGAGGTTGCCGCCCGGTTTCAAGACTTTGCCAGTCTGGGCGCCGACTGCTTCTGGGAATTGGACCAGAACCTGCGTCTGCGCTTCATCGCCGGCGATCTTCAAAACCTGTTCAGTTGTTCGCCCGAATGCCTGCGAGACCTGTCATTGCGAACCCTGCTTCGGGAACGCGGGCTGTCCGCGCGCCAGGCCCGCGTCTTGATTCGCGCAGTGCGCGAGGACGGCTACTGGGACGGTCATTTCGAGCCGGATCATGGCGGTGAACACCGGCTGTTCGTCAGAGTGACCGCGCGTGTCATTCTCGATCAGGATGGCCGACTGCGCGCCGTGCGCGGCATCATCGCCGATATCACGGCCGAGAGTCTGATGGCGACCGAACTCGAGCACCTGGCCGCCCATGATGCGCTTACAGGCCTGCTCAACCGCCGTGCCTTCGATGGCCACGTCACCCACGCCCTGGAGGCACGCAACACGCGCGACACGCCGGCCACGCTCTGCGTGCTCGATCTGGACCGCTTCAAGGCGGTCAACGACCAGTGTGGCCATGCCGCCGGCGATGCCCTGCTGCGGCAGGTGGCAGATCTGCTACACCGGCACATCCGGCAGGGAGATCTCGCAGCGCGCATCGGCGGCGACGAGTTCGCACTGCTGCTCACCGGCTGCCGCCTGGCCCAGGGCATGCGCATCGCCGAGACGATCCGTCACGCGATCAGCCGCTTTCGCTTCGACTGGCAGGGCAGCAGGCACGATATCGGCGTGAGCATCGGTGTGGCCGAGCTCGACCCGATGCTCGGTCAGGCCGCCGACATGATGCGGGCAGCCGACGCCTGCTGCATCAAGGCCAAGCAGGCCGGCCGCAATCAGGTTCGGGTGTTCCGTCCGCAGGATCAGGACGACAGCGCCGAGCGTGCGTCGATCACCTGCATGAATCAGATCGGTTCGGCGCTCGAGCACCGGCGCTTCGAGCTCTACTATCAACCCGCGGTCGATCTCGCCCAGACCGTCAATGGCGAGTTCCCGGCCGAATCTCCCTCGCCCTATTACGAAATCCTGGTTCGCATGCGCACCGAGGACGGACGTCTGCTCGCACCGGGTGCCTTCCTGCCCACGGCCGAGCGACACCGCTTGATCGAAAGCATCGACCGCCATGTGGTGGAGCGGGTGTTCGGCTGGCTGAGCCGCCATGGGGGCGTGATCGATTCCAAGACCACGATCGCGATCAATCTGTCCGCCGCATCGGTGGCCAACGCGTCGTTTCGAACATTCGTGGCCGAGAGCCTTCAGAACTCGGGCATCGATCCATCGCGGCTGTGCTACGAGATCAGCGAGACTGCGACGGTTCACGATATATCGGGCAGCGTCCGCTTCCTGAATGCCATGCGCGATCTCGGGTCACGGGTGGCGATCGATGACTTCGGCACCGGCCTGTCGTCGCTGGAGCACCTCAAACATCTGCCCATCGACTACGTCAAGATCGATGGCGCCTTCGTGCGCGAAATCGCGCGCAATGCGATCGACCGATCGATGGTGGAGTGCGTGGTCAAGATCGCCGAGCTCATCGGGGTGACCACGATCGCCGAAGAGGTCAGCGATGCGACGATCGCCGCAGCGCTGCGAAGTGCAGGCGTGCGCTTCGCACAGGGCTTCTGGTATGCCGAGCCATTGCCCCTGGACTCGGTGCTGAAGGCCCGGGCGAACCCGGCCCTGGAAACCCCGCGGGCGCTGAGCCCGGAGATCTGAGCCGCGCCGCGCCCACGATCAGCCGCCCGACAACACCCGCTGGCAAGCATGAAGCCTAGGCGACCTTCTCCCGCACCAGCTCGGTGACCGGCGCCTGCACATCACGCTGGCGCCATTGCTGCTCCAACGCCTGCCAGCGTGTTCTGGCCTCGCTCAGGTGGCGCACCTTGACATGACCAAAGCCGCGGATTCGCTCGGCCACCTCGGCAATCTCGACCGCAAGCGGTAGCGAGCGATCGTTCAGCTCGCCAAGCAAGGCGCGGATGCGTGCCTCGTATTCATCGATCAGCGCGCGTTCGGTGCGCCGCTCCTCGGTCTTGCCGAACGGATCGAGTGCGCCGCCACGCAACCACCGAAAACGTGCCAGGATGCCCAGCGCCGTGAGCATCCAGGGGCCGAACTCGCGCTTTTTCAGCTCGCCGGTGGCCGGATCGCGCTTGGCCAGGATCGGCGGTGCCATGTTGAAGCGGATCTCGCCGACGTTTTCGAACTCGGCCTCGAGCTGCTGGCGGAACGCCGGCAGCGAGAACAGCCGCGCCACTCGTATTCATCCTTGTAGGCCATGAGCTGGTTGGCCCATGCGCGACCGCGGGTTTCCGCAGTTCGCCCTCGCCCGCGACGCGGGTCTCGGCTGCCGCGCGGACTTCGTCGACCAATGCACGATAGCGCCGCGCCAGGCGCTTGTTCTGATAGTCGGTGAGCACTGATTCGCGGCGCGATCAGCGTATCGACATCCATCTGCGCGGGCGCGACCACCGCCGCACCGGGATCGCCCACGGCCTTCTCGACGGCTGCGGGATCATGCACCCACAGGCGCCCCCAGGACAGCGCGCGCTTGTTGAACTCGACCTGCACATTGTTCAGTTCGATCGCGCGTTCGATGGCGGCCACCGACAGCGGCAGCCAGCCCAGTTGCAGCGCGACGCCGACCATGAACATGTTCGTCGCAATGGTGTCACCGCTGAGCGCCAGCGCGAGCCCCGTGCCATCGACATAGCGGATGTGATCGGCCTGGAGCTTCTCGGCCACCTTGCGCGCCAGCAGGCTGGTGTCGACACGGGCGTCGGGATTGGAGGTGAAGGCCGCGGTCTGCTGCACCCGGTCATTGCCGATGAAGCGGGTTTTCTGGGGATCAGGCTGCGAAAGCACTCGTCATTGAGCGCCGCCACCATATCGAAGCCAAGCACGAGATCGGCCTCGCCCAGGCCGAGACGATTGCCGCGCAGGCCGGCCGTGTCGGTGGCGATCTGTAGATGGCTGTAGACCGCGCCGTTCTTTTGTGACAGACCGGTCATGTCGTAGGTGGACACCGCGCGCCCTTCCAGGTGGCCGGCCATGGCCAGCACAGCACCGACGGTGATGACCCCGGTTCCGCCGATGCCCGGAATCATCACCCCATAGGCCGCATCACCCAGGGCGTACTCCGCGGCTCGGGCAGCGCGATGCGCGAACGGGGCGCCTGCGGCTGGCCACCCCCGGAATACGACGCGGGCCGGGCGCCCGGCAAGGTGACGAACGACGGGCAGAATCCCTTCAGGCAGGAGAAATCCCTTGCTGCAGCTGGACTGATTGATGCGCCGCTTGCGCCCCAGCGCCGTCTCGCGCGGCTCGATGCTCACACAGCTCGACTGCTGCGAGCAATCGCCGCAGCCCTCGCAGACCGCATCGTAGATGTACTCACGTTTGTCCGGATCAGGGAACTCGCCGCGCTTGCGCCGGCGGCGCTTCGGCCGCGCAGGTTCACTCATAGAGCAGCACCGTGCAACCAGGCATCTCGCGCAGCTCACGCTGAACCGCATCGAGCTGGTCGCGGTGCTCGATGCGCACATCGGCGGGAAGACCACTGCCGCGATGCCGATCGGGGTCGTCGGAGACCAGCACCAGCTTGCGCACGCCTTCGTCGAGCACCTGTCTGGCAATGCCCGAGACCGAGATCGGCCCGTCCACCGGCTGGCCGCCGGTCATGGCGACCGCGTCGTTGTAGAGAATCTTGTAGGTGATGTTCGCGCCACTGGCCACCGCAGCGCGGATCGCGAGCAGGCCGGAATGGTAATAGGTGCCATCACCGAGGTTCTGGAACACATGGGGGCGCGAGGTGTACTGATGCGCGCCCACCCAGGTCAGCCCCTCGCCGCCCATCTGGGTGCCCAGCAGCGTGCCGGGACGGGCCCACATGGCCATGCCATGACAGCCGATGCCCGAGATCGCGTTGCTGCCCTCGGGCAGGCGGGTCGAGGTGTTATGCGGGCAGCCCGAACAAAAGAACGGCAGACGCGAGGCCTCGACCGGCGCGATCACGGTCAGCAGGGTGCGCCGCCATGAGCGGGCCGCCTCGACCCGGTTGGCGAGATCGTCGTCCCAGATGCCATTGGCGCGCAAGCGGGCCGCGATCAACAGCGCCAGATCCAGGGACTCGAGCGCGACATCGGCCGGAATCATCGGTGCGCCCGTGTCATCGGTCTTGCCGGTGATGCGCGGGCGCTCGGCGCGGTTGTAGAGCAATGCCGCGGCCTGCGCCTCGACGAAAGAGGCCTTTTCTTCGATGAAGCAGAGTTCCTGTTTGCCTTCGGCGAAGGCCAGCAGCGCCTGCGGCTCGAGCGGCCAGAGAAGACCCACCTTGTACACCGCCACGCCGAGCGCATTCGCACGGTCCTCGTCGATACCGAGCGCCCGCAGGCCCGACGCACGTCGTGCCAGCCTTGCCCGCCGTGACCAGCCCCATCTTGGCGCCGGGCCGGTCCGAGCGTGACCCGATCGATCCGATTGGCGCGTGCGAATGCCTGCACGATCGGCAGGCGGTGGCGGCGCACGATCTGCTCGTCACGGGCGGGCGCGAACACGCCGCGGAAATGCACGCCCTCGGGCGGCATCTCGACCGGCTCATGGGCTTGGATCTCGAAGCCCTCGAGCGAGAAATCACTGGTCATCGTCTGCTCGGCGGTTTCGTTGACCATCTTGAAACCGACCCAGCAGCCGCTGGCTCGCGACATTGCCCAGCCGAGCAGCGCGAACGGCACCACCTCGGCGGCATCGGCCGGATAGAGCGTGGGAATCGAATGGGCGGCGAAGGCCTGCTGACTGTGGTGGGCGATGGTCGAGGACTTGCCCGGATGATCATCGCCCACGACGGCCAGCACGCCGCCGTTCGGATGGGTGCCGGAGTAGTTGCCATGTTTGAGCGGATCGCCGGAGCGATCGACCCCCGGGCCCTTGCCGTACCACATGCCGAACACGCCATCGACCGTGGCTTCACCCATCACCTTCAGCTGCTGCGTGCCCCAGACCGCGGTCGCGGCCAGATCCTCGTTGATCCCGGGTTGGAACGTGATATCGGCGGCCTTGACATGGGAGCGGGCGGCCCAGAGCGCCTGGTCCACGCCGCCCAGCGGCGAGCCACGATAGCCCGAGACATAACCTGCGGTGTTCAGACCATGACGACGATCGAGCGCTCGCTGCAGGATCAGCGCGCGCACCAGCGCCTGCGCACCATTGATCAGCACCTTGCCGTCATGGCGGGTGTATTTGTCGTCGAGGGCGACGGCATCGGACGGGGCATTCATCGCTTTCTCCAGCGCCGGCAGGCAAACACCCGGGGCGCAAAGGCCACCGGGCGGCGACGGGAATCATCGATCGCCCAGGCGGTGGGGTCTCCAATGGGTCAATGATAAGCCGAGCGCCTGGCGCAGCGCGGTTCGGCCTGCGCCGATGGTGTGCCCGGGCAGGACTGGGCGCACAATACGCCGCGCCCGATAGCCGCGCCCCTTGGAGACATGACATGACCGATGCCGAGTTGATCTCGCGCCTGATCGCCGCCACCGACCCCGGCTGCGTGGTTGCCCCCGACGACGCCAGGGGCCGTCCGATATCGCCGCAAGGTCATCAGATGGCAGCCGTGCCGATCCTTCGCCCGGCCAGCACCGCCCAGGTGGTCAGCTGCCTGCAACTCTGCGCACAGGCCGGTCGCTGCCTGATTCCGCTGGGTGGCGGCACCAACTACGCCGGCTCGACCAAGCCGGCCACCGGCCAGGAGTGGTATCTGTCGCTCGAGCGCATGAATCGCATCGAGGAAATCGACGCTGCCTCGCGGACCGCCGTGGTCGGTGCCGGCGTGATTCTGGAAACCTTGCAGCGCGCAGCGCGCGAGGCCGGTCTGCAGTTCGCGGTGGATCTCGGCGGGCGCGGCTCGGCCACCGTCGGCGGACTGATCTCGACCAATGCGGGCGGCGAACGCGTGTTGCGCTACGGCATGATGCGCGAGCAGGTGATCGGCATCGAGGTGGTGCTGGCCGACGGCCGGATCGTCGACCTGATGGATCGGGTGATCAAGAACAATGCCGGCTATGACATCAAGCAGCTGTTCATCGGCAGCGAAGGCACGATCGGTGTGGTCACCCGTGCCGTGCTGCGGCTTCGCCCGGCGCCGATCTCCACCCAGACCGCACTGCTCGCCCTGCCCGATATCGATCGCGCGGCCGAGCTGATCAACCGGATCGAGGCCCGACTCGGCGGCACGCTGTCGGCCTTCGAGCTGCTCTGGCCCGAGTTCTATCAAACCATGTGCGGCGGAGAAGCCACCAAACACCGGCCGCCCGTGCGGCTCGACGCCGACGGTTATGTGCTGATGGAGGCCGAGGGCGGAAATCCGCAGACCGATGCGCAAATCTTCGAGAACATGCTCGGCGAGCTGCTCGAGGACGGGCTGATCGACGATGCCGCGCTCGCTCAGTCGCATGCCGAGCGTGAGGCAATGTGGCTGATCCGCAATGACATTCCTTACTACGTGCAGCGTGCGGGCCCGGGCGCGGCCTTCGACATCAGTGTGCCGATCAGTCAGATGCCGGATTATGTCCGCGAGCTGAGGGCGTCGCTCGATACGCAATTCCCCGGCGCGCGCGCGACGGTCTTCGGCCACGCCGCCGACAACAATCTGCACATCGGCGTGAGCTGGGGCGACAAGGTGCAGGACCACTATGACCAGATTGCCGAGTGCGTCTATGCCGGTGTGGTCTCACGCAATGGCTCGATCTCGGCCGAGCACGGCATCGGGTTGGACAAGCGCCTGTCGTTTCATCGGCACAAACAACCGGCCGCGCTGGCAGTGATGGGTGAGCTCAAATCGCTGCTGGATCCAAACGGGCTCCTGAACCCGGGCAAGGTGCTTGCTTGATGCCTTCAACCGGCGCTGTCCTGGCGTGGTTGGCGGCGCGCATCGCCTGCATCGTATGATTGGCCGGTGATGCGCCCCGGGGCTGATCTGATCAACGGAGGTTCGAATGGGCTGGTTCTCCAAGAGCGACGAAAACTTCTTCCTGTCCACCGTGGTCCCGCGTGGCGAGGGTGCCTCGGTGGCCAGCTATCTGGGCGTGGTGCACGGCGAGGCGATCATCGGCGCGAACATCTTTCGCGACATGTTCTCCTCGATTCGCGATGTCGTCGGCGGACGCGCCGGCGGATATGAGCGGGCACTGTCCGGAGCCCGCGAAGCCGCGCTCGAAGACATGGTCGCGGCGGCCCGCGAAATGGGCGCCGACGGCATCATCGGGATCGACGTCGATTACGAAGTGCTTGGCGAAAACAACGGCATGATGATGGTCGCGGTCAGCGGGACGGCCGTGAAGATGACCTGAGCCCGCCGGGGCCACCACAGACGGAGTTCCCATGGGCGAGGAAATCGCCTCCGACGGCTTCGCGCAGGCGGATTTCCAGGCCTTTGGCGAGCGCCTGGCCGATGAAACCCGTCTGCTGCGCCAGATGCTCGACGGGCACAAGACCCGCGAGGCTGTGCCCATGGTCGGCTTCGAGCTCGAGGCCTGGATCATCGATCATGCCGGCCTGCCCGGACCCGACAACGCGAAGCTGCTGGCCAGGCTCGCCGACCCGCTGGTGGTTGCCGAACTCGCGCGATTCAATCTCGAACTGAACGGCAACCCGCAATCGCCGCGTGGCGAGGGGCTGGTCACGCTTGAAACCGAACTGGCGCAGACCTGGGATCGGTGCCAGGCGGGCGCGCACGAAATGTCGCGCGCGCTGGTGGCGATCGGCATTCTGCCCACGCTGCGCGAGGACGACCTGAATGTCGAGCACATGTCCGAGGGCAACCGCTATGCGGCGTTGAACCGTCAGGTGCTCGATGCCCGTGGCGGCAGCCCGTTGCGGCTGGACATCCGCGGCGCGGACCGTCTCGCGATCGCCCATCCGAATGTGTTGCTCGAAGCCGCCGCCACCTCGTTCCAGGTGCACTTCCAGACCCCCGCCTCACAGGGGCTGCGCGCATTCAACGCCTCCTGCCTGGTGTCGGCCCCGATGGTCGCGCTGGCCGCGAATTCACCCTATCTGTTCCAATGCGAACTCTGGGACGAAACCCGTATTCCCCTGTTCGAGCAGGCGGTCGATACCAGCCCGATTACCGGCGAGGCGCCACACCGGGTCACTTTCGGAGAAGACTGGCTGCAAGACTCGCTGGCCGAATGCTTCGAGGACAATCTCGAGCGCTTTCCGCCGCTGTTGCCACGGCTTCTCGAGGATCCTCCCTCGCAGCTGCATCATCTGCGATTGCACAACGGCACGATCTGGCGCTGGAACCGTCCGCTGGTCAGTGTGCACGATGATGGCAGTGTCAGCCTGCGCATCGAACACAGGGTGTTGCCCGCCGGGCCCACCATCATGGACATGATGGCCAATGCCGCCTGCTATGTGGGCCTCGCGCAGGCCCTTTCCTGCCAGGACGGCCCGCCCCAGGCTTCACTGTCTTTCGCCAGCGCGCGCGAGAACTTCTATCAGGCCGCCCGGCTCGGCATCGATGCGCGCATCTGCTGGCCAGGCATCGGCGAGATCGATTGTCGCCGTCTGATCCTGGACACCTTGCTGCCGCTGGCCGATGACGGCCTGGCCCGGCTGCAGGTGTCGGCGGCGATCCGGCGCCGCTACCTGGAGGTGATCCGCGCACGCGTGGCCGGCGGCCAGACCGGCGCCCGCTGGCAACGGGCCTACATCCGCGAACACGGCCGCAGCTTCCCGAGACTGCTGGCCGCCTATTGCGAGCATCAGCGCAGCGGCATGCCGGTGCACGAGTGGCCGGTGTAGGCGGGCAGGCTCACGCGCGACCACCGGGCGCAGACAGGGCGTTGAATCGTGTGAGCAAGGCATCGGCCGCCGCAGCGGCGGGCAACAGCCGTGTGCCGCCCAGCCACAGCTCCCGCGCCCGGCCCTGATCATCGGTGACCAGCCGCGCGATTTCGCCATAGCTGGCCAGGCCCGGTGCCTTGACGATACTCGCTCGCAGCGGGTCGTCGACGAGCGGCGCCAGTTCGATCGCATCGAACAAGGGATTGGGCAGCGACGCCTGCCCGACGAGGATGCGCCTGCCGGTCGCGAGCACCAGGTAGGCGATCCAGTCAGACCACCAGATGCCGTTCCAGGCCTGCCAGGCGAGCGGCGCGCGACCATCGCGGCGAGCGGCCGTCAGCAGGGCCATCGCCCCATCCACCCAGAGCGGCGCCAGGCCATCCGCACTATTGCTGATCATGCTCACGGTAAAACCGGCATCGGGTGAGTGCAGAGTGCGCGACAACATCCCGGGAAAAACGCCGGCATGCCCAAAGGAGACAGTTTCTCCGGGCGCCTGGGTGAGCATCCCCAGCCCGTACCAACGACCTGCGCTCGCATCGGGCTCTGGCCAACGGGGCTCGATCATCTCCCGACGGCTTTGCGCGCTGAGCAGCGGATGCTCACGCGCGGGATCGAGCCCGCCAAAAAAACGCGCGAGGTCGGCGGCCGTACTGATGAATCCGCCCGCGGGTGCGAGCGCATCGGTCGACATGCCGACATCCACCGGGACGCGGCGCCCCAGTGGCCACACAGCACTGTGTCCGTGCGCGAGCCGCCATCCGCGCGAGGCCGGGTTGCCGATGGGTGTGTCCGGCAGCGTCGAATGCAGACCCAATGGGCCCAACAGGGCTTCGGCCATCCAGTGCCGATAGGCCTGTCCGGTCACCGATTCGATGACCATGCCGAGCATGGCGTAGCCGTGATTCGAATACTTGAACCGCGAGCCTGGCTCGATCACCGGCCCCTCAGCGAGTTCGACGAGCAACTCGTCGCGCGTCTTGAACGGACGCCGCGCCCCCCACTGTCCACTGTCGGCGCCGTCTCGGGTCAGGCCCGCCGTGTGTGTCAGGAGTGCGCTCAGGGGGCGCGCGGCGACCGCCGGATGCAAACCTGTGATGAATCGCCCGAGCGGGTCGGAGAGTTCGAGCAGGCCGCGCTCACGAAGCACCATGATGGCCGCGGCCGTGAATGACTTGGAATGCGAGGCGACCCGCAACCGATGCTCGGGGGTCAAACGCTCACCTGTGGTCAGATCGGCGAGGCCATAGCAGGCATCGAACACCAGCGCGCCACGATCCGCGACAGCAACCGCCACTCCGGGTTGGGCGTGCGTCTGAATCTGGTGACGCAGCCAGGGATCGAGCACCATTGCGGCGTCTGGTCGGACATCTGATGACATGCTCACCTCAGGCAATCGGCAGACGCGATCGAGACTGTACTGCCCTCGGAGCGCTGCCCTGTGAAGTTCGGGCTAAGATGCGAGCCGACATCGCGCAAGCCCACATCGCCGCGCCGTGCAACCTGTCCGAGTACGGGCTGCCCACCGACCCCGACAATCGATGATTCACCGGCCGACACGTTTTGGCAAGCACTCCGCGGTGCCCGTGCACGACCGATGAGTGACGACGGCCAATCCAAGCCCCGCGAGAACCTGATCGGGCGCGCAATCCTGCTGGCCACGGTGGCCGGTCTGGGCATGGTCAGTATGAATGCCTGCATGCGGGTCGCCCTGCAGTCGGTCGATCCCTTCGTTGCGCAGTTCTTCCGTTATCTGTTCGGCCTGCTCATCGCGCTGCCGCTGCTCATGCGCGGAGGCTTTGGCTGGTTGCGGCCGAACAATCTGTCAGGCCAGATCTGGCGGGGCCTGACGCAGACCATCGCGATTACGCTGTTCAACTGGCGCTCGCCCACCTGCCCCTGGCCGACACCGTGGCCATCATGTTCACGGTGCCGATCGGCGTGCTGGTGGGCGCCTGGTTGTTTCTCGGTGAGAAGGTCAACAAGACCCGTTGGCTGGCCAGCGCGCTCGGCCTGGCCGGCGTGCTCATCGTGCTCAGCCCCAAGCTCTCGGGCGGTGGCTCGCTCTTCTGGAGCCTGGTATTGCTTAGCGCGGTGTCGTTCTGGTCCGCCACCTTCCTGATCACCAAATCGCTCACCCGGCATGATTCGCCGCGCACGATCGTGGCCTGGCAGAACCTGTCGATCACGCTCATGACCCTGCCCTGGGCGCTGTTCCTCTGGCAGGCTCCGGCAACGGTCGACCTGCTGCTGATGGCCGGTGCCGGCCTGTTCGGCACCCTGGGCCACTGGGCGCTGACGCGCGCCTTCGCGATTGCCGAGATCTCGGCGTTGCAGCCGGTGCGGTTTCTCGATTTACTCTGGTCGGCGCTCTACGGGATCGTGCTGTTCGGCGATCCGCCCGTGCTGGCCACGCTGATCGGCGGGGTGGTGATCGTCACCTCGACGATCTGGCTGGCGCGCAGCGAGGCAGCGGCTCGGTCCCGGCAGGCAGCCAGGGAGGGCTGAGCGCCGCTTTCCCGGTGCGCGACGCGGCGCCCTGCCGGCCGTTGTGGCGATCGCCGGCGGGCCGCAGCGGCACGCCTGCCCGGCAGGCGACTCCGAAGCCCGCGCTCAGCCCGAGCCGGCCCGACCCGCGGCCGCAGCCACCGCGATCGCCTGACGAAGCACATCGCGATCGCCGATGTGATTGGCCAGCACCAGCATCAGCCGCGCATTCATGGCCGCGGCCTGGGCATCGTCCAGCTCACGCTGGCTGTCGATCAGCTCCTGGTAGAAGCCATCGGGATCGGTGATGTTCGCGGTTCTGATCAGGGGCATGATGATCTCCTTGACGATCGGTTGCCCGGCTACTTGCGGGTCAGGCAATGATCGACGGCCGCGGTCACAGCGGCGGGTTCGAATTCGCGCCAGCGCGCGGCCACGACCTGGTCGGGGCGAATCAGATAGGTGGTGCCGAGCGTCGCGTCATAGCGTTCGGCGACCAGCCCCTCGCCATCGACCAGATCGGCATGGGCCGCACCCACTTCTCCATCGATCGCGAGCACCGGGATCCGCATGCCGGCGTGCTCTATCACGGCCTGTGCCGGACGCTGGCCGAACACCAGCACCTTGAAGTCACCGCCGAGATGATCGAGCAGCCAGCCCGGCCTGCCGCCGACGCTCACGGGCGCATCGGGGCTGGGGTCACCCGGCGCGGCGCCGCGCAAGAAGCCCGGGCCATCGGCACCATTGAGCGATGACATCCGATAGGGAGTGGGTGTGGACAGGCGACCGCTGTTGACCAGCGGCCGCGCCAGCGGCTCCTCGCGTGCGAGATCGAGCACGGCATCACGCAGCAGGCGGCTCGCGGCGCTCTTGGGGGTGATGAAATCGGTGGAACGTGTGGAATTGAGGAGATTGTCATCGGCGGCAAACGCGCGTTCCTCGTGGTAGGTATCCAGCAGGCGCTCTGGCGCCTGCCCGTGCACGACCGCGGCAAGTTTCCAGCCGAGATTGTCGATGTCCTGCACGCCGGTGTTGGCACCACGCGCACCGAACGGCGACACCTGGTGGGCCGCATCACCGGCAAACAGAACCCGCCCGTAGCGGAAGTTGTCGATGCGTCGACAGGCGAACTGATAGATCGACACCCACTCGAGTTCGAAGGGCACGTCCGGCAACATCGCCTCGATGCGCGCCCGGACATTCTCCGGGCGTCGTTCGATGTCGGGATCGGCCTGCCAGCCAAGTTGAAAGTCGATCCGCCAGACATCATCGGACTGCTTGTGCAGCAGCACCGACTGACCGCGGTGAAACGGGGGATCGAACCAGAACCAGCGCTCGGTGGGGAAATCGGCCTTCATGACCACGTCGGCGATCAGGAAGCGATCCTGGAAGAACTGGCCCGAGAAGCCCGCCCCCACCATGCGGCGCGTGTCGCTGTTGGCGCCGTCACAGGCAATCACCCATTCGGCCTGCATGTGAAACACGCCATCCGGTGTTTCCACCGTCAGCAAGACATGATCATCATGCTGTTGCAGATTGAGCAGCTTGTGCTTCCAGCGTAGATCGATCCGCTGATCGGCATCACAGGCGGCCACCAGATGCTCTTCGAGATAGTACTGCTGCAGATTGATCATCGCCGGCATCTTGTGCCCCGGCTCGGGCTGCAGGTCGAACGCATAGGCAAGATCATCACGAAAGAAAACCTTGCCACGCTGCCAGCTCACACCCTTCTCGATCAGCGGCGCGACCAGGCCCAGCCGGTCCCAGACCTCGAGCGCGCGCTTGGCATAGCACACGGCACGCGATCCGATGCTCACGGTATCGTTGTCGTCGAGAACCACCACCGGTAGATCATGGGCGGCGAAATCGAGTGCGGCGGTCAGGCCGATCGGGCCCGCGCCGATGACCACCACCGGATGCCGTGTCGCCACACCGCTACTTTGCTCGGCGCTGACCCGATAGGGAAAACGAGGGTATTGATAGGTTGCAAGCATCCGTGGCTCCTGGCAGCTGATGCAGACTCAGTGTGGTTTCGCAGGGATGGAATCGGCAGCGCCGGCATCTCCCCGGGCTCGAAGCACGGCCGGGCGGACCCCGGCCCGAGGCCGTTCAGGGCCCGACGCCGGCCAGTTCGTCCTTGTGCAGCCAGGCGGAGTGCCGCGGGGCGCGCTTGGTGACCGCCCACTCATCGAGCATCGCCCACTTCACCTCGTCGAGCTGGGCCTGCATTTCGGCGGTGGCGGTATCCGCGGCCAGTTCCAGGCGGTGACCGTTGGGATCGAAGAAGTAGATCGATTTGAAGATCTTGTGATCGGTGATGCCGACCACGTCGATGCCCTCGGCTTCGAGCCTGCCCTTGATGCGTGCCAGTTCATCGACGCTGTCGACCTTGAAGGCGATGTGCTGAACCCACTCGGGGGTGTTCTTGTCGCGCCCCATGGCCGGGGAATTGGGCAATTCGAAAAACGCCAGCACGTTGCCGCCACCGGCATCGAGGAAGACATGCATGTAGGGATCGGGCTCGTGCGTCGAAGGCACATTGTTCTCGGCGATGGCGAGCACGAAATCCATGCCCAGCATGCGCTGATACCACTCGACCGTCTCCTTGGCATCGCGGCAGCGATAAGCGACATGATGAATGCGTTGCAGGGCCATGGTGCCTCCGTCGTTGGGTGGCCGGCTCGGCCGCCGGCGGGTCTCGATCATGTGGCGCCGCCCGTCGGGCCAGGCGCATGAGTCAATAGTATCCATTGCAACTAATGAGGTCAAGATAGTTGCAAGTGATACCATCTCAGGGTTCGAGAGGTTGGTGGAAATGGCCGCAAACAAACCAAGAGACAGCCGGGCGGGCGCGGCGACGAGCGGCGGCGCGGATGCCGGCAATGACCAGGGCATGTCCCTGTCGGGCTTTCTGCCCTATCAGCTGGCCGTGGCCGCCGAAGCGGTCAGCCGCTGCGTGGCAGATGTCTATACCAGCGAGTTCGATCTGGCACGCGACGAATGGCGCGTGCTGGCCGCCCTAGGGGAAACCGGTGAGGCCAGCACCAAGGCGACGCAACTACAGACCACGCTCGACAAGGTGCAGGCGAGTCGGGCGATTGCCCGCCTGGAGCGCAAGGCCCTGCTCACCCGTCACGAAGATCCGGACGACCGGCGCAATCACATCCTGCGGCTGACCCGCTCGGGACGTGCGCTGTATCGCCGCCTGGTGCCACGGGTGATCGCGATAGAGCAGGAATTGCTGGCCTCGCTGGCCAGTGGCGAGCGCGCCGCGCTCGAGCGCGCCCTCACCCGCTTGCAGGAACGCGCCGCCGTGATCCGCCAAGCGTACGGGACGGGCAGTGGTTCGGACTGAGCCAGGCCCGAGGCCCGGCGGAAAACCGCGGTTCGCACTGAGCCACGCCTGGTCCGCACTGAGCCACGCCTGAAATCCGGCGGGAAACCGTGGTTCGTACTGAGCCGCGATCAAGCGACGGCGACAAGCCGCGGTTCAGGCTGCAAGGGTCACGGGGCGGCGGCCCGCCCCTTGGATGGGCCGGGCCATGATCAGGCATCGGCCGGCTGCCGCGCCTCGGTGTGCATGCCGCGCGGTGCCTGATCCCACCAGTCGCGCGGTGTCGAGCTGCTGTGCGCAGACCAGCGTGCAACCCGGGAACCGCCCTCTTCGGCAGCTTCGTGCCAGAAGCCCCAGGGCTTGGCACGGGCATTGCTGTGCACGAACAGGGTCCAGACGGATCGTGAACCCGGCGGCATGATCACCCTGTGGAAGGTGTCTCCGGAGAGCAGATTCATGTAGCGCACCGTGCGATCACCGCTGCGCCGCCGCTCCAGATACTGGCCGCTGAGCACCACCGAGAATGCCCAGGGCCACGGATGATCATGAAGACCGCGGTCCGGATCGGAGCCGACGAATCTGTGCAGATAGGCGGTCAGCCCGAACGCACGAAACAGAAAATAGCGCTCGAGATAAGGATGCTCGCCATCGGAAATGATCCGACAGGCGAGCCGGCCGCTGAACAAATATAGGCTACGACGGATCCAGGATGCGATCACGGTCTCACGGGGTCGGGCGGTTGGGTCGGGCGCGCCGACGGGCGCCGCTCCCGGCCCGGCTCGGCTGCGCGCCACGTTGTTCGCCGATTTTAGCCGCGTGGGCACCGTTGCCGGCACCCGAGCGTGGCGTGTGCGCGCCTTTGCGAGCCTGGGCCGGCGCACGCGCGGGCCTGGGCGGACGCGCATCCTCGGCATCGGGGCCCGCGATGTCCTTCTCGTAGCCGGCGATCACGCGCCGCTCGAGCTTGCGCCCGAGCACCCGCTCGATCGCGGTCAGCAGCTTGCCCTCGTCGGGACTGACCAGGGACACGGCATGACCGCTGGCACCGGCACGACCGGTTCGGCCGATCCGGTGCACATAGTCTTCGGGTACCGACGGCAGTTCGAAATTGACCACATGAGGCAGCTGATCGATGTCCAGACCACGGGCAGCGATATCGGTGGCCACCAGGACGCGGATTTCACCGGACTTGAAGCCGGCCAGCGCGCGCGTGCGCGCCCCCTGCGACTTGTTGCCATGGATCGCGGCGGCGCTCAGGCCGTCCCGGCAGAGCTTCTCGCTAAGCCGGTTCGCGCCGTGCTTGGTACGTGTGAAAACCAGCACCTGGCGCCAGTTGTTGGCACCGATCATGTGCGAGAGCATCTCGCGCTTGCGACTGGCCGGCACCGGATGAACGATCTGCGACACCGCCTCGGCCGGCGCATTGCGGCGGGCAACCTGGATCTCGACCGGATCATCGAGCAGATCGCGCGCCAGCGAGCGGATCTCGTCGGAGAAAGTGGCCGAGAACAGCAGGTTCTGGCGACGCGCCGGCAACAAGGCGAGCACCCGGCGGATATCGCGGATGAAGCCCATGTCGAGCATGCGATCGGCTTCGTCGAGTACCAGCACCTCGACCGAACGAAGATCGATCGTGCGCTGACCGGCATGATCGAGCAGTCGGCCCGGGGTGGCGATCACGATATCGGCCCCCTGGCGCAGTTGCTGGATCTGCGGATTGATGTTCACGCCGCCGAAGATCACGGTCGAGCGCAGCGGCAGGTGACGGCCATAGGCCTGGACGCTCTCAGCGACCTGGGCCGCCAGCTCGCGGGTTGGTGTGAGGATGAGCGCACGTACCGGACGGGCGCGGGACGCCCCCTGGGCGGCGGCGCCACGCGCCCCCGGGCCTTCGCGGGCCGCGGCCGGGCTCTTGACCGGGCTGGTGCTGAGCAACTGCAGCAAGGGCAGGGTGAAGCCGGCAGTCTTGCCGGTGCCGGTCTGTGCGCCGGCAAGCAGATCGCGCCCGGCGAGCACCACCGGAATGGCCTGGCGCTGAATCGGCGTGGGTTGGTCATAGCCCTGCGTCTGCACGGCACGCAACAATTCGCTCGAGAGACCGAGCTCTGAAAAATTCATCAAAAGGGTTCCTGGCACTGCCCGACAGGCTGTCG
Source organism: Burkholderiaceae bacterium (assembly GCA_041396585.1). Classification (GTDB taxonomy): domain Bacteria; phylum Pseudomonadota; class Gammaproteobacteria; order Burkholderiales; family Burkholderiaceae_E; genus JAUIAI01. The sequence continues at coordinate 60,606 of JAWKYG010000006.1, forward strand.
ATATCGACGCCATGGCATCGGCCCGGGCAGGCATCTTTGGGGAGGAGAGACGGGCCGACTTCGGGTCGCTGTATGCGATTCGGCCGCCGATGCGCGGCCGGGTCCGGGTGCCCGTGAGATCCGCGCTAACGCGGATTGCTGACACTATACGCAGGCCATGGCCCGCCGTCCACTGAATGCGGACGATCTGTCGGAAATGTGCCCGTTCGAAGCGCGCCGCACCGGCAGGCCGATCAACCGGTCATCAGGATGCCGCCGTCGATGTTCAGCGCCTGGCCGGTCATGCCGGCCGACGCATCGCTGGCCAGATAAAGCGCGAGAGGCGCGATCTCATCGGGCACCAGCCGCCGCCCGACCAGGGTCAGGCCGCGCTCGATCTCGGCCACGCCGCGCCCGGTACGCTCGGCGTCATAGGCCAGCCGGCGATCATTGAGGAGCGTGGCGACGGGCCCGGGACAGATCGCATTGGCAGTCACGCCCTGCGCGCTCACCTCCATGGCCAGCGTGCGTGTCAGCCCGAGCAGGCCATGTTTGCTGGCCGCATAGGCAGCGCCGTGCAATGCGCCGATCTTGCCGTTGATGGAGGCAATGTTGATGATCCGCCCCCAGCGCCGCGCCAGCATGGCCGGCAATACGCGCCGGCATAGGCGATACGGCACGGTCAGGTTGACGAACATCATCTTGTCCCAGAAATCGTCGTCGTATTCGGCCACCGGACGAGGATTCTCACTGCTGCCCATGCCGGCGTTATTGACCAGGATGTCAATGTCGCCAAGCGTACTGGTCACCGCCTCCAGCACCCTGCGCTCGGCGCCGGGCTCGGCGAGGTCCGCGACCACCACCTGGCAGCGCGCGCCGGCGTGACTGATCTCCTGCGCCAGCGAGTCGAGTTCGGCTTCATTGCGCCCGGTCACGCCGACCTCGGCCCCCGCCCGCCCGAAGGCCAGTGCGATCGCGCGGCCGATGCCCTTGCTGGCGCCGGTGACCAGGGCAACACGCCCTTCAAGTTGCGAATCCGCCTGCATGAAACCTCCTCATCGTTATCACGGGCCGCCCATCGGTCACGGCTCAGACGCAGTAGAAATCGAGCATCGTCGGAATGCGGTCATTGGCCAGCACCACCGTCTTGGCGGCAATGCGTGCATGCGTGCCCTCGCCGATCAGCCGATGCGTGACATGTCCGAAGAACACATGCTGACGTTGCGCGCGGGTGAACCAGACATGACAGCTGAATGCGCTGCGCAGCGTGAGCACGCCGGCGTCGGCAGCCACCGACAGGGGCGGACCGGGAAGATGCGCGGTGCGCGGCAACGGGCTCGAGGCAACCGACAGACCGGAGCGCACCCGCCAGACCCGATCGGCGAGCGCCTCGCGCGAACTGCAGTAGATCAACGAAACCGCGCTGTCGGGATCATCGCCCAGGCGCTCGGCATCCAGCCAGGCCGGCACCCAGAAACAGGCGTCCTCGGCGTACAGCGCGAGCCAGTCGTCCCAGAGCCGATGGTCGAGGTAGTAGCCTCACGGGCGATCAACTCGGCGGCCCATGACGGCGGTGTCCGGGGCAGTGTCGGCCCGGTGGCGGTGTCAGTCATCGAGCGTCTCGGCCCAGTGCCGGTAGATCGGTCTCAGGATCGATTCATCGGCCATCGCGAACGGCCCTTGCACCGACTGCAGCGGATCGATGCCCAGCGCCGCCGCCTGATCGTCCGGCCCCGGGTGCGCACGGGCCAGCCCGCGCGCACCGGCCTGGGACCACGGATCGGCACCCGCGGCCAGGCCCCGTTGCAGGCCCTCGTACATGACGGTGTCATCGGGCGTGGCCAGGCCACTCGGGTTGAAGAAATCCTCATACTGGCGCAAGCGCTGACGCCGCTGGTCGCGCGACTCGCCCACCGGGGCCACACAGTAGGCGGTGATCTCGGTCAGATCGACGGCCAGCGGCCGGATCACGCGCATCTGCAGCGACGCGTTGGAAGCCAGTTGCAGATTCGGAAACACATTGAACTGGCGGGTGCGGAACATCCATTGGGCGCGCAGCGCCCCGACGCGCGCGATCAGCGCATCACGGCCGGCATACAGCGGGTGGCGCTCTATCGGTGAATCGGTCCAGACCAGCGCATGCCCGTGCCTGAGTCCGAAGCCGCCCATCGCCTGCTCGACCTCGCGCCCTCCGTCGCCCTGCCAGAGTGCCGGCGCGGCATCGGCACGCTTGGGCCCCTGGGCCCGTCGCTCGAGCAGGCGAAGATAGGACGGATGGGTCGAGGTGAAATGATAGGCATCGAGCGAGTTCTCGATCTGATGCTTCCAGTTGGCGGCCACTGTATAGGTGACCGCCCCGGGCACGAGTTCGACGCCATCGGGCGACTGATCGACGATCAGGTCGAGGAAGACGCGGGCATCGCCGAGATGTTCATCCAGCGAGAGTGCGGGCGGCGCGAGACTGGCGAACAGAAAGCCACGGTACTCGCCGAACGCGGCCACGGGCTCGAGGCCGTGGTCCTGGCCTTCGAAGGCCGCGCCATAGTCCGCCTGAGCCTGATCCTTGATGGCCACATTGCGCCCGCCGCTGTCATACACCCAGGCGTGGTAGGGGCAGGCATGAAAGCGCCGGTTGCCCTGCCCCGGCAGACACATCAGCATGCCCTTGTGCCGGCAGCGGTTGTGATAGCAGCCGAGCCTGCCGGCAGCGTCGCGCATCAACACCAGCGGCACCTGCGCGATGCCAAGGCTCAGGAAATCGCCGGGTTCGCGAACCTGCGACACATGACCCACGTACACCCAGCCGCGGGCGAACAGCCGGCTGCGCTCGAGCTCGAAGACTCGCGGATCGAGATAGATATCCCGATGCAGCCGGAAACAGCCCTCCTCGGGCCGGTCGTCCAGCAGACTCGATACACGATGCGATGGTGCGTCTTGCATGCGCGCAGGATAACCCGGAAGCGAAGCGATGCCACGAGCGAGCACCACGCCCCGGCTGCGCCAGCCACCCGCACAGGCCCGCGTCGGCGCAGACCGGTCAGCGCCGGCGCGACGACTCAGAAGCCGTAGATCAGATTGACCGTGGTCACGGCGTCGCGCTTTTTGCCGAGCGCGCCGACGATGTCGCTGTTGAATCGAATCGCGTGCGACAAACCCAGCGAGAACGCATCGCTCATCTTGACCTTCAGGCTCGAGGTCGAGGTGTAGAGCGTGTTCGCGGCACCGCTTTCCGCGCCGAGACGCTGACCGAGCGTGACCTGCTCATTGAGTCGGCCGACGTAGTTGAGCGCGAGCAGGCCCACGGCGCTATGCTCGGACGGTGTGGCATCGAGGTAGCGGATCTGCGAGCGACCACCACCGGCCTCGAGATTCAGTTCATGCACCGGGCCGCTCAGCACCTTGTATCCGAGCCCGGCCCCCAGGGTGGTACGCGCATCGATGTTCGCGAATCGATCCTCATCGCGGCGCATGCTGCCCCAGGCGTAAAGGCGCTCACCGAATGAACGATCGAGCTTGTAGCCCAGGGCCAGACGGTCAGCGGATTCGGCGCCGTCGGTGGATGCCTTGAAGAGCTCGCCGCTCAGATTGTGTTTGTAACGCCCGCTTTCGAGACCCAGCTCGAGCACGCCGCTGAATGACTCGGAATCCGTGTTGCCAGTGGCACGGACCACGCCGAGTCCGGCCTGGCCCTGCCACTGGGCGCTGGCCGGCGCGGCCCATGCGGTGCACGCGGCCAACAGAAAGATAGACAGGCGTCGTTTCATCGACTGCGAATGCCGCAAGAAGCGTGCCCTTGGTTCGACACCTGACGCCCGCCGGGATTCCCGACCGGGCACGGGCGCGTCGTGGCTGTCACCACCCGCGCGATCCGCCCGCGCGTAACACCGCGACTCACGCCTCGCTCAATGCGCCGACCCGCTCGGCGATGGCCAGGCTGGCAGTCAGACCCGGCGACTCGATACCGAACAGATTGATCAGGCCCGTTCCCGGCGCACGGCCGTGGCGCTCGATCCGGAAATCGGTGGCATCGACACCGTCGATCCGATAGCGTGGCCGCATGCCCGAATAGTCGGGCAGCAGCGCACCGTCGGGCAGGCCGGGCCAATACCGACGAATCGCCGCATAGAAGCGATCGCCGCGGCTTGGGTCGACCTCGTAATCGAAGTGTTCCACCGGCTGCACGTCGGGGCCGAAACGCGCCTGACCGGCGAGATCCAGGGTCAGGTGCACACCGAGGCCGCCCGGCTCGGGCACCGGGTATACCAGTCGCGTGAATGGTGCCTTGCAGCCGAGCCGAAAATAATTGCCCTTGCTGAAGAAGGCCTGCGGCACCGACCATTGCGCGCCGATCAGAGGCTGTGGCGAGGCACGCTCGGCATCGAACTGATCGCGTGCCAGCGCGATCGCGCCATGCCCGGCCGAGTTGATCACCAGATCCGCATGCAACTCGAGCTCGCTCTCCTCGCCCGGCCCGCCGCTGCTCACCTGCAGGACGACGCCCTGTTCGTGGCTGCGCATCGAGATCACGCGCGAGCACACGGCCAGCGCGGCACCGTGGCGCTCGGCATCGCCAAGCAGCGAGATCATCAGCCCGTGGCTGTCGATGATGCCGGTCGAGGGCGACCAGAGCGCGCGCACCGCATTGAGTTCGGGCTCCATGCGCGCAATCTCCGCCGGCTCCAGCCACTGCAGATCATCCACACCATTGCGACGCGCCTGATCGGCGATCTTGGCCAGCACCGGCACCTGCTCCTGATCGGTGGCGACGATCAGCTTGCCGCAGCGCCGATAGGGCACACCGGCGCTTTCGCACCATTCATACAGCGCATGCCGGCCACTGACGCAGAGCTCGGCCTTGAGGGAATTGTCCGGGTAGTAAATACCCGCGTGAATCACCTCCGAGTTCCGTGAGCTGGTCTGCGAGCCGAACATCGATTCGGCCTCCAGCACGACCACCTCGCGTCCGCGCCGCGCGAGCTCGCGAGCGATCGCCAGGCCGACCACACCGGCGCCGATCACGGCGGTTTCCACCCGTTCCATCATCATTCCTGGTTCAGTCCGTGGGGCGGCATGATCGCTGGCTTGTGGCAGCACGCAACCCGGGTCCGGAACCCGTCGCACAACCACCCCTGATGACGAAAATTGTACGAGTGTCGCGACGCCAACAGCCGCGGCGTCGGGCGATGATTCACGACGCACCGACAAACGGGGCACGCGGCACGATGGCCGGGCCGTGGTGAATCAGGCCGCTTCCCGCCCGAGGTGATCGTCGTTGCTGCCCGCATCGGATTGCTCCGACGGGCCGGCATCGTTGAGCGGCACGCTGAGCCTCACGGTGACGCCGCCCTGGCGCGAGCGGGCGAGGTCGAGCCTGCCACCGGCCTGCTCGGCCCACTCGCGCATCATCGCCAGACCATTGCCCGTCGGATTCGCGGGCGCCTCCTGCGCGCCCCGCCCGTTGTCGTCCACCTGCAGCACCAGCAGACCGTCCTGCACGCGCAGATTGAGCGCGATCGCGCTTGCCCCCGAATGCCGCAGGCTGTTGGTCAGCGCCTCCTGGGCAACCCGATAGGCAGCCGACGCGGCTGCCGCGGCCACCGATTCCGCGCCCGGCGCGAGCCGCAGGGTGAACTGCCGCTCGGGATGGGCGCGGCGAAGATCGGCCACCATGCCAGACAGTGCATCGGGCAGCGCCACCCGCTCGAGCGACGCGGGCCGCAGGCGCTCGATGATCGCGCGACTGCCCGCGTCGATGCGATCGGCCGAGGCAATGATCAGTTCGCTGGCCTGCGCCAGCGGCGAATCCCGGTCACCAATGCGTTGGCGCATGGCCTCACCCATGCTGCGAATGGACGCCAGATGCAAGCCGAGCTCGCCGTGGATATCGCGTGCGAGCGCCTCGCGTTGCGCCTGCTCGCGCTCATGCATCGCTTCGGTCAGCGCCGCACTCACCCGCTGCTCGGTGCTGACGCGCGCATTGGACTCCGCCGCCCTGCGCCCCTCCTCGACGGCGCCGGCCATGCGATTGAAGGACTCGGCCAGCAACCGGCCCTCGCGACCGGCGAGCACGGGCAGCCGGGTGTCCAGGGCACCGCGGCCGAGGTCGGCCATCGCCGATCTCAGCCGGGTCGCCGCTGCGCAGAGCCGGCCGACCTCACGCCAGACCAGCGCCGCGATCAACACGGTGCCCGCGAGCATGATCAGCAGCAGATTTCGCCAGGCGCGCCACGGCGCGAGCAACGCTCCGTCGGGGTCGGCGACCAGCATCGGGGGCTGACCGTCGGGGCCGGCCGACACCGCCGGTGATTGCGGCCAGACCAGATCACGATACCAGGCCGGGGCGCGCTCGCCAGACGCATCGGCCGCCGGCAGGCGGGCCAGCTCACGATCGCCGCTATCGCGCAGCAGCAGGGAAAAACCGGCCACCGCTGGCATGGCCAGCAGGCGTTCGGCGGGCTCACCCGCTGCACCGTGGGTGAGATGAGCGAGCGCGAGCGCGCGCGCCAGCGCGGCCTCGTCGGCGAGATGACGGCGGGCATCGCCCAGGCCCTGCCAACCCAGGATCGCGGTCAGGGCCAGGCCCAGGGCGAGTACGGAGAGAACGAATTTGAATCGCGTCATGATCGAAGCCATTCTGAACCAAGTTCATCGAAGCCCCCATTTCGAGGGTAGGCATCGGCCGCCTCGCGCAGCGCCTTGGCCATCGCCGGCGGGTAGGAGTCGTGGCCGGCCTGCTCGACCAGGCGCAGCCGCGCGCCGGGCAGCGACCGCCAGAGCGCCCAGGCCCCGGCGGGCCGGCAGACCCAGTCGAAGCGGCCATGGATCAGCGCGCAGGGCAGGCCGCGGGCCTGATCCGCGGCGGCCAGCACCTGCCCCTCGTGCAGGTCGAAGCACCGTTCCAGATAGTCGGCCTGCAGTCGATAGGCCGCCAGCGTGGCCGCCGACACGCCCGCCGCGGCCACCGGTGGCGGCAGCCAGGGCCGGGACAAGGCAGCCTCCCAGGCCAGCCAGGCCGCCACGACGCGACCGGCGAGCGCCTCATCCGCGCCGCGCGCCTGGCGCAGGCAGGCGGCCATCAGAGACTCGCCGTGGTCGCGCGCGATCCGTGCATCGAGCGCCGCCCAGGCATCGGGGGCCAGGGCCGCGGCACCGTGAAAGAACCAGTCCAGATCAGCCGGCCCGGCGAGGAAGGCACCACGCAGGATCAGCCCCAGACAAGGCTGCGCATGAGCACCGGCGTAAAGCACCGCCAGCGCGGCACCCCACGAGCCACCGAACACCAGCCAGCGCTCGATGCCCAGATGCAGGCGGATGCGCTCGATATCGCACAGGCTCGCCGCGGTGTCATTGGCACGGCGCTCGCCGGCCGGCAGGCTGCGGCCGCAGCCGCGTTGATCGAAACTGACGATCCGATAGCGACCAGGATCGAAGAAGCGCCGCTGACGCGGCGTGCTCGCCCCGCCCGGCCCGCCGTGGATGCACAAGACGGCAATGCCCTCGGGATCGCCCGCCTGCTCGACGTACAGACGATGGCCATCGCCGACATCGAGATGCTCGGATCGATAGGGCTCGATCGCCGGATACAGCGGGTCGGCCATCGGGGCGGCTCCATGGCTTGGGCCCAGGCACGGCGGCGTGGCCCCGGTGACAATTCGAACGCACGGACGACATCGGCATTCGAGTGCTCGAACACAGCCGGCGGCGTTACGCAGGCACCGGATCACGCGCGATCGGAGGAGCCCGCGATGCTACGGCATACGCGCACAGGCCTCCAGCGCAGCATGACGACAGCTTTCGGTCCGGCCCCCGGCGAAGCACGCGGGCACCGGGTTTCGGCCCTGCCCCCGGCGAAGCTGGCGGGCGTCACGCCACGGCCGGGCCCTGCGGTAAACTCGTCCGCTTCCCGATCCCGGCAACGCCCGGGCCCGGCCTTGCATGCTGTCAGCACCGGCGCCCTGCCGGCTGCGCACGGACCCCACCATGGCCCTGATCATTCTCGCGCGACATGCGCAGGCTTCGTTCGGCACGTCCGACTACGACCGCCTCTCCGACCTCGGCCGGCGTCAGGCACGCTGGCTCGGAGAGTATCTGGGCGCACGCGGGATCCGCCCACAGCGGGTGATGGCCGGGACACTGCAACGACAACGCGACACGGCCTCGATCGTGCTCGATGCAATGGGCCAGGCCGGCACCCCGATCGACACCCATGCGGGCCTGAACGAGTATCAGGCCGAGCCGCTCGTCAGGGCGCATCTGGGTGTCGATGATTTCGCCTCCCTGCAACGCGCCGACTATCGCAAGTACTGGCAGGCGTTTCGTGAAGCCATGCAGGCCTGGTCGGAGGACCGGCTCACGGATGTGCCCGAAACCTGGGGCGAGTTCGGTGCCCGCATGCAGGCGGCGCTCAGCCAGGCCCGTGAGAACACCGGCCGCGACGACGTGGTACTGGTGGTGAGCTCGGGCGGCGCGATCTGCCGCGCCGTGGCCGAGTTGCTGCAGGCACCCGCCAGCATCGCGATCGAACTGAATCTGCAGTTTCGCAATACCGCGTTCTGCGAGCTGATCGCCGGCCGCTCGGGCATGCGCATGCTCAGCTTCAACAACCTGCCGCACATGGAGCACCCGGAGCGGCGTGAACTGATCACGGCCGCATGAACATGGCGCATCGGTCGGCGCACGAACTGACCGACAGCCAGCGTACGCGCGGCATTCTGGCGCTGATGGCCTCGACCACCATCGGCCTGATCGGCCAGTTCATGTTCTCGCCACTGCTCGTGTTTCTGCTGCAGGCCCGGGGTCTGCCGCCATCGCAGATCGGCCTGTTCAGCGCCACCGTCTGGCTGGGCATCCTCGTCGCAACGCCCCAGACCGGCCGGATCGTGGCCCGGATCGGCCGGCGCAATGCACTGATCGCATCGCTGGCGATTCCCTGTCTGACCATGACCGGGGTGGCCAGCACCGAAAGCCTGTGGATCTGGACTCCGCTGAACTTCATCGCCGGCATGGCAACCTCGATGCGCTGGGTGCTGGCCGAGAGTTGCATCGCCGAACTCGTGCCCGCACACCGTCGCGGGCGGATCATCGGCATGTATCAGACCTTGCTCGGTGCCGCGCTGGTCAGCGCGCCGATGCTGCTTGCCTGGCTCGGCCCCACCCGGCCGGGAACACGATGGGTCAGCCTGGGCCTGCTCGTGGCGGGTTTGCTGATCACCCTCGCGACGCCCCGCCTGCCGGCGGTGGCCGCTGGCGATACGCGTACCGGCATGCGCGGTCTCTGGTCGGCCGCGCGCACGATGCCCCTGGCCGCGGTGGCCGGCTTCGTCGGCGGCTTCTTCGAGCTGGGGATTGCGGCGCTGCTGCCGGTGTACGGGCTGGCGATCGGCCTGGGAACGGCCGGCGCGGCCATGCTTTTGTCGGCCAGTGGCCTGGGCAGCATGCTGGCCATGCTGCCGCTTGGCGAGGCCGCCGATCGCTTCTCCGCGACCCGGGTCATGCGCGTTTGCGCACTGACCACGTTGCTCGCCTCGATGGCCCTGCCGCTGGTGGCGTTCTCGCCGGCCGTCGCCTGGCCGCTGGCCTTCCTCTGGGGCGCGGCCGGCGGCGCACTCTATACACTGACCATGATCGAGATCGGTCACCGCCATCACGGCAGCCGCCTGATCTCGGCCACGTCCCTGCTGGTGGTCAGCTACACGCTGGGCAGCCTGTGCGGCCCGATTGCCAGCGGGATGGCAATCGAGTGGTCGGTGGATTACGCGGTGCCCGGGATCTTTTCCGCGGTGGCAGCGATCGGCTGGTTCTCATTGCGCGCGGCAACGGTGGCCGGAACATCGACCGCGACCGCGAACGAATCGCCCCTGCCCGTCGACCGCCCTGCCTGAACACTGTCGGGCAGACTGAATTCCTCGATGGGCACCGGCCGCCCGAACAGATACCCCTGAAAGCCGGTGCAACCCCAGGCAACCAGTGCCTCGAACTGCTCGGGTGTCTCGACGCCCTCGGCAATCAGCAGCAGCCCCAGGTTGCGGGCCATTCCGATCATGGTACGAACGATGACCGCAACACTGGCATCGTCGAGGATCTCGTTGGTGAACATTCGATCGATCTTCAGCTCGTCCAGTGGCAGATCCTTCAGATAGGCCATCGACGAATATCCGGTGCCGAAGTCATCGAGCGAGAAGCCGATGCCCAGCGAACGCAATTCGTGCATTCGCTCGGCGGCCTGATGCGCATAGTCGAGCAGCAGGCTCTCGGTGAGCTCGAGCACCAGGCGGGAAGGATCGGCGCCGGTCTTCTCGATCGCCTGGCGCACATCATTGACGAACTCCGGCTGGCGAAACTGCCGTGCGCTGACATTGACCGACAGTCGCATGGTTTCATAGCCGGGCATGCGGGCCCACTCGGCAAGCTGCCGGCATGCCTGCTCGAGCACCCAGCGACCGAGCGGCACGATCACGCCGGAGACCTCGGCCAGCTCGATGAACTGCAGCGGCGGGATCATCCCACGCCCGGGGTGGAACCAGCGCAGCAGGGTCTCGGCACCCATCGCCCGACCGTCCTGGTCGACCTGGATCTGGAAGAACACCCGGAACTGATTGTCATCGAGCGCCTGGCGCAGATCCATCGCCAGACTGGCGCGCAGATCGATCGCCTCCTGCATGCCGGGATCGTACAAACTCACTGTGTCGCGCCCGTTGTTCTTGGCGCGTTCAACCGCGGCCTCTGCCTGCCGCAGAATCGCATCCGGCCCGGTTGGGGTGCCATCGAAGGTGGTCAGTCCGATCGAGGCACCCAGTTTGAACTCCCGCCCCTGGATCACCAGGGGGCGGCGCAGCTCGTGCAGTATCCGCCACGCAGCGCTCTCGGCGAAAGCGGCCGCATCGATCGGATTGCTGATCTGTTGATCGAGCAGAATGGCGAACTCATCGCCACCGATGCGCGCCACCATGTCGCTGACCCGAACCTGCTGAGCCAGACGATTGCCCAACTCGATCAGCAGCTGGTCACCGCCCTCGCGGCCGATCGCATCATTGACCGCACGAAACGAATCGAGATTGATCACCATCAGGGCGCTGGTCGTATTGGTGCGTCGTGCCCGCGCGACATGAACGCCGATCCGTTTGAGCAGCGACTCGCAATTGGGCAGCTGGGTGAGCATGTCGCGCGTTGCCAGGCGGTGTATCGCCTCCTCGGCCTCGCGACGCTCGGTGAGATCGTGGATCAGCAGCAGGTAGGTCTTGCGACCCTCGCCGGTCAACAGCGTGGCATGACATTCGACGTCGATCGGCCGGCCGTTCGCACAACGATGTCGCATGATCTGCGAGCGGATCTGGTCGTCCTCCCCGCCTGCGAGCAGACGGCGCAGACCGCCCTGCCCGGGCTCCTCGAGGATCGCGCTGACCGGCAGCTGCGCGAGCCCCTGGCGGGCGTAGCCATACAGACTCGTCGCCGAGAGATTGGCCTCGAGAATCGTCTGGCCGCGGCCGTCCACCACGAGCATCGGCAGCGGCGAGGCCTCGAACATCATTCGGTAGCGTGCCTCGCTGGCACGCAGATCGGCTTCCAGGCGCACGGCCAGATTGATGTCGCGCATCGTGCCGATGAAGCCGGTCAGGCGACCACTGGCATCGCGCAACGCCTGTCCGCTGCCATGAACCCAGACATGACCGCCGTCCTTGCGCAGCAGACGGAAACGCCGCTCGAATGGCAGGTCGCGGCGCTTTGACTCACGCAGGGCACGACGCACGCCCTGGATATCCTGCGCATGCACGAGACCGGCGATGCCCGTGCCCTCGTCCGGTGCTTCGTGCTGGGCGTAGCCCATCAGCTGGCGCATGCCCTCGGAGAGCATCGTCTTGCCGGTCAGGTAGTCGATCTCGATATGGCCCGAAGCCGCCGTATCCAGCAACAGATCGAGCTGCTCCTTCTGGATACGCAGATCGCGCTGCGCCCGCTCATGGTCGGTGACATCCTTCACGACCGAGAACAGCCGGCGCTGGCCATCGACAACGACCGAGGCAGCACTGACCATGACGTCGCGGATCTCGCCATCGGCCGTGCGATGACGGCTCTGAAAGCGCATGCCATGCCGTGCAGCCCGCGAGCGCAGATCGCGCAGCACAGGCGCCGGAAGCACTGCCAGATCATCGACCCGCATCGAGGTCAGCTGCTCGTAGGCATGCCCGTAGAAACGACACGCCGCATCATTGGCATGCATGATCGCCCCATCTTCGATCCCCACCAGCAGCATCGGCAACACATGGCCTTGCACCAGGTTCGCGAAGCAAAGCTGGGTCAGGCTGCTGCTTTGAAGCAGGTCTGCGGGATCACCGGTCGGCTGGGCTACGGTCACATCCACGATCAGGGGCTTACGTCGAAAAGTCCCAGATTGCACGAATCGCCGCGGTCGCGATGAGCCGATAAGCCGTGGATTCCTCGGCTAACGCGGGTGTCCGGGCCCACCTTGCCCGGCTGTCGGCCTCAGTCGTCCAGCCGACTGATAATCTGGATCTCGCCGTGCAAAGTGCGATGCACCGGGCAACGGTCGGCCAGTGTCAGCAGCGCTTCGCGCTGTTCCCGGCTCAGGTCGCCCTCCAGGTGGATCACGCGCTCGATACGATCGACCTTGCCCTCGCGGGTCTCGCACTCGGCGCAGTCAGCGGCATGGATCTTCTCGTGATGCAGGTCCACCGACGCGCGGCTGAGCGGCCAGCCGCGGCGCTCGGCCACCATGCGCAAGGTCATCACCGTGCAGCTGCCCAAGGCGGCCTGCAGCAGTTGATAAGGGCTGAGGCCGAGATCGTCGCCGCCGAGCTCGGTCGGCTCGTCGGCCAGGATGTGGTGCGCGGCCGTGCTGACCGTACAGGTGAAGCGCCCGGTACCCCGTTCGGCCACGCGCACCAGCCCGGCCGGCACAGGCGGCTCGTCGGAGCCGGCAGGCTCGGGCATATAGCGCGACGCCCAGGCGGCCAGCACGGCCGATGCATAGCGGGCGTCGCTCGCGCGGCTCAGCAGATGATCGGCGTCGTCGAGCGAGACGAAGGATTTCGGATGCACGGCCTGCTCGAAGATCTGGCGCGCCTGGTCGACGCCAACGATTCGATCGCCCGGTGCATGCATGATCAACAGCGGTTTGCGCAGCTCATGGATGCGCCGGGCCTGCGGCTGCGCGTCCAGATCCTCGATGAAATCGCGGCGAATCGTGAATGGTCTGCCGCCCAGACTGACCTCGGCCTTGCCCTCGCGCTCGATCTGCGCCAGCGCATCACCGAACTGCGCCTGCACATGGGCCGGATCGAAGGGCGCGCCGATCGTGGCCACAGCCCGGCAGTCCTCGAATTCACCGGCCACGGCAAGCACCGCGGCCCCGCCCAGCGAATGCCCGACCAACAGCGAGACAGGCCCGTGATTCTCGCGCAGCCAGTCTCCCGCGGCGCGCAGATCCGCCAGATTCGACGAGAAGCCGGTGTTGCCGAAATCTCCCTCACTGCCGCCCAGACCGGTGAAATCGAAACGCAGCACCCCGAAGCCGTGCTCTGTGAGCGAGCGCGCCACATAGGCGGCCGCCTTGCTTTCCTTGGTGCAGGTGAAACAGTGCGCGAACAGCGCGAACTGTCGCGGCGGCAGATCCGGCAGATCGAGGCGGGCGTCGAGCTGAGTGCCCTGCGAGCCCGGAAAAGAAACACGCAATGAGCGATTCCGGGCGGTGGGTCGGTCCATGGCAGAGAAACCTCGCACAGTGAGCAGGGCGGCGGTTCGCCCGGGAAAGGTCGAGCGCCCCGACGCGCGATGAGGGTCGTGGCCCCTGGCGCGCCAATGGCGACGAAGGATCAGCAGCGATCCATGCGCCGCTCGAGCGCGTCGAGCCGCTCGGCGAGATCTCTCAGCACGGCATCCAGCGACTCGACACCGGCGCGCGGCGCCATCATGCCGCTGGCATCGACCATGCGTGCGCTCAGTCGCCGAGCCTGGTCGCCCGCACGCCGGCCGGTGTCGAGAAGCGCCGCCCGCCCCTGCGTGAACCAGACGGACAGTCGGCGGGCGGGCAGATCGCCCAGCAGGGCGGCCAGATCATCTTCGGCATCCCAGCGCAGATCGGCCAGAATCTCGCCCACCAGACCCGCGAGCAGCGGATCGCCTTCCAGGCGAAGCGCATCGAGCAACTCGCGCGGGCGGCCCGCGCGCAGCGCGCCCAGCGCCCGCGTATCCGCAAACAGATAGATCTCGGCATCGGCCGCGCCGGGCGCGGCGGCCCGTGGATGTCCGCCGGCGTCGAATTCGAGCGTCTGACAAAGCCAGTCGATCGGTCGTCCGCTGCGGTCCTGCAGGCCCAGGCGCACCCGCCGTCCGGCATGGGCCGCCAGCCGCCGATGCGCATTGGGATGCTGGCCCATCAGGTGATCCAGCAGGCGCGCGAAGACCGGTGCGGCCAGCCGCCGGCGCTCGGCGTTACCGAGCGGATCCGACTCCGGGGGCGGGTCGCCCGCGGCCGCCTCGGCCATGATCAATGACTTTGCTGAATTCCGGCCAGCACCCAGCCGCCGCCGGAAACCGGCTTGCTGAGCGTCCATACCTCATCGAATGCCTCGGCCACGGCATCGGCAGACTCACGGATCATGCCGGTGAAGCGCACCGCTGCCAGATGCTCGCCGGCCTCGCTGCGCACGCCCAGCAGCTCGGCATCGAGCGTGACCACGTCGGTCTGATTGGGCGAAGCCCCGCGCTCGTCGATCTCGAGCTTGAGTTCGGCGAACATCTGCGGCGTGGTGAACTCGCGCAGATCGGCCAGATTGGCCGCGTCATAGACGGCCTGCAGGCGCACGAATTGCACCTTCGCCTCGCGCACAAAGCCCTGCGCATCGAAGCCGGCCGGCAGCGTCGCGGCCTGTGGGCCCGAGCCGCCGCCCGCATGAGCGGCGCCGGCCGGCGCCAGATCGCGGGCCACCGTGCCCGCCATCGACGGCCCGGATGCGGTCTGAGGCCGGTTCATCGCGCCCGCCCCCGCAGCCGTGCGACTCATCAGCCAGCGGAACAGGAACACCCCGACAGCCACCACCAACAGTATGGTGATCAGGTTGGCCAGCTCTTCGCCCAAGCCCAGCGCGCTGGCCAGGGCGGCGATGCCCAGACCGGCGGCGAGCCCGCCGACCATGCCCATCAGGCCGCTGCGCGGGCGTGCGCCGGCGGCACGGGATGCTGCTGCGGCGTTGCCGGCGGCCGGCGCGGCGCTGGGCTTGGTCACCGAGCCGAAGCTCTTGCCGACGCTGCGGCCACCGCCGAGCCGGCGGGCGTCCGCATCGGGCGCCGTGATGACGCCGATGAATGCCACCGCGCAGAGCAGTGACAGAAACTTGAGCCATTTGGCTTTCATTGCGATCTCCCAGTCAATGGATCAACAGAGCAAGCAGGCCGCCGGGGCCATCACTCACTTGATGTGGCGACGCTACTCGAGAACCCAGCCCTCGTGCAGCGCGACCACACCGGCGGTCAGGTTGGTGAAACTGGCACGGTCGAAGCCGGCATCGAGCATCATCTGGCGCAGGGTCTGCTGATCAGGATGCATACGAATGGATTCGGCCAGATACCGATAGCTGTCGGCGTCGCCCGCCACGAGCCGACCAAGGCGCGGCAAGACCGAGAACGAGTAGACATCATAGGCACGCTCGAGGGCGCGATGGACATGCGAGAACTCGAGCACGAGCAGCCGCCCGCCGGGACGGATCACCCGCCGCATCTCGGCCAGGGCGGCATCCTTGTCGGTCATGTTGCGCAGCCCGAATGCCACACTGACCCGATCGAAGTAGCCCGAAGGAAACGGCAATCGTTCGGCGTCGCACTGCACCGCGGGCTGCAAGAGCGCTTGGTCGATCATGCGGTCGCGCCCGACCCGCAGCATCGCATGATTGATGTCGGTCAGCCAGACCTGACCACCAGGGCCCACCCGCTGTGCAAAGCCGCGCGAAAGATCGGCCGTACCGCCGGCGACATCCAGCACCCGCATGCCCGGCCTCACGCCGGCACGGGCCAGCGTGAACGCCTTCCAGACCCGATGCATGCCGGCCGACATCAGGTCGTTCATCAGGTCGTAGTTGGTGGCCACCGAGGTGAACACGCCTTCGACCCGGCGCGCCTTGTCGGTGACGTCGACCTGCTGGAAACCAAAATGGGTTTTCTGCGTCTCAGGCATGCTCAACGGCGATCACGGCTGATGCTGCGCGCCTGCAGGCTGTCGGCCGCTGCGGCGTCCTGCCCCGGGGCGGCAACCCGGGCCGCGGCCCGGGTGGATGCCGCGGCAATCGCATCGGGGCGCGGATCGCGCGATGCGCCGGCGGCCTCCAGGCGGGCCAGGTAGTCGTCCCAGAGCACGGCCTGCTGATCGCCCAGCCAGTAAAGATAGTCCCAGGAAAAGATGCCCGAATCATGGCCGTCGTCGAAGCGCGGCAGGATCGCGTAGTGGCCGATGCTCTCGACCGCGACGATCCCGACATGGCGCTTGCCGACCTGAAGCGTCTCCTGGCCCGGACCATGGCCGCGAACCTCCGCCGACGGCGAATACACGCGCAGCAACTCGAACGGCAATGAGAACTCGCGCCCGTCGTCGAAATGAATCTCGAGCAGACGTGATTTCTGGTGCACGACGAGTTGCGTGGGCACCGGATCGGAGGACGGTTTTCCAGACATGCGGCGATCATAGCCGAACGCGCTCACGACCCGCGCGATACCCCTGGCAAGCTGTGGCGGCATCGGCGCGCCCCGGACACCGGCGGCGGCGCACCGATGAACAGGCTCTCTCGCCCGAGAAACAACCCGTTCACGCTTCACACCCAGCCATCGACTGCGCCCGCGAGCCGGGGTCAGGCGGGACCCGTTCGGCGCCGGTGGGTGGAAGGCGCCCGCTCAGGCAGCCCCGAGACGCTCGACCTGCCATTGTTCGAAGTCTGCCCCGGTGGCCAGACGGTCGCCGATCCGCACGGTCAGGTCGGCGTCGCCCAGCGCGACGATGACCCGCTCGCCCGTGCCGAGCCGCCCCTTGCGAGCCACCAGCGAGCCCTGCCCGCCCTCGGTCGCTTCGAGCCAGAAGGCCTCGCCACGGCTGGCATGGCCATCCAGGCCGAGGCCGACCGCCTGCGCCAGCCCGGTCAGCGGCGCGATGACCACGCGCAGCCCGGCCTCGGTGAGCAGGTGTTGGCCGCTCAGCAGCCGGCCCAGATGAACACCGCCGATGCGCGGCTCATGGCGCGCGATCGCGCCACCGGGATCACCACGCTGCGTGTCTGTATGGGCCCTGCCACTGCGTTGCTGGGCGAACTGCACGAGGCCGCCGGCCAGAAACTCGGCGCGTGCCGGGCCGCAGTCCAGCCAGATCCGCTCATGATCCATGGCCACCCAGTGGGCGGGCACCGCAGCGGCGATGAAACCATCCTGCGCCTGCTCGCTCGGCACCGCCTGGCCGACCACCCGGTGGCCATCGTAGCGGCCCCAGTCGTAGGGTCGTCCGCGCGAGGCATCGAGCGCCTCGCCCGCGGGCCAGCCGACATGCAGCCGCAAGGGCCTGCGACCGGCGTCGACCGCCCGGGTGCGTCGCCAGCGGGCACTCCAACAATGCCTGAGCCGATCGAACACCCGGGTCCAGACGCGCTCGTCCAGCGCGGGAGTGTCGGGCGAACGCGCACATTCGGTGCGCCACTCAGCGGCATCCCCGGCAAGGCTGGCCAGCAAGCGGTGCGTATCCAGGCGCACCCGCGAGCCCAGGCCGACGCGCAATGTCGGCCCATACGGATTGACCCGCTTGTGGGCATCCTCGTCCACCCGGAACCCGACCCGGTGGGCAAGGCGTCGGGCGAGAAAGTCGATGCCCCGCCGCTCGTCGGCCGAACATTCGAAGGGCGCGGCCAGACGCAGCAACAGCGGATACACGAACAAGGCGCGCGCATTGCACGGGCGCAAAAAAGCCAGCGGATCGCGCAGATTCACATCGAGGAAGGTACTGTCGCGCGCCGCCTGGCCCAGTTCGGCCAGACGCAGGAAATCGCCGTCGTCGAGATGTACGCGCGCCAGGCTCAGCCCCGCCAGGCGGCGGCTCTGGGCATCCAGCGCCCGGGCCAGCGGCAGGATGTGCCCCAGCCCTTCGGCGGCGCGCGGAATCACCCGCCGGATCGAGCGCTCGGCCTCGAGCGCCTCGAATCCCTCGGCGAAGGCATCTGCCATCTCGTTGAGCATGTCATTGGCCTGACGCAGCGCCTGCGCAAGCCCGGGCCCGAATGGCAGACCGGCCTTGGCCGCTGCCGCAAACACCCGCTCGCACGCCTGCAGCACGCCAAGGCGGACGGTCTCCAGGACCGCCAGCCGCGCCGGGTCCTCGGCGACCCGCTCGGCCAGCGCCGAAAGCAGCGGCTGCAGGGCCGCCAAACGGGCGGCCGGGTCGTCGGTTGCGGGTACGGAGGCGGCAATCCAACGTTCGCAATGACGCGGTGAACGCAATGCCTCTTCGATACCCGATAACCGGCTCGACGGCACCGACGTGGTGCGCGCTTCGTGAACCGTGTGCATATCGGTACGCTCCTCGTGTCCCAAGAAATCCAGAGCGCACCGCGGATCGATCACACGTCAGGCGCCAGGAGGTCGAACGCGTTCCCGTGCTCCATCGGCCAGGCTTCGATGAGCCGGACAATGGCCCGAAGAAGCGTTCTCACCGACATGATGAGGCTGCGCCGGGGACCCTGCGCACGAATGCCGACCGGGATGCGGTGAGGACCGACGAATGGCGGCTGGCCCGCCGTCGGCGGCCAGGCGCGGCAGGCAGATGGCGCTTCGCGCCTGGTGTGCGGGCACATGGAGCACGGGCTCGATCCGCCCGCCACCTCGTGTGCCGTTGCGCATGGCGCTGGCCGGTGCCTATCCGAAACCGCGTGTCACGGCCTCGGCAAAGGCCTCGATGCGGGCCGGATCGGCTGCCCGGGCGGCGCGCACCGGTGCCGCCCAGAGTGGCGCCGGGAAATGCGAGTCATCGCGATAGCGCGGTACGAGATGCCAGTGCAGGTGCGGCACCTGATTACCCAGGCTGGCCAGATTGATCTTGTCCGGCGCGAGTTGCGCACGCATCACCGCCTCGAGCTCGAACACCACCTGCATCAGCAACTGGCGGTGCGCCGTGCTCAGATCGGTCATCTCGGCGACATGATCCTGCCAGATCACGCGCGCAACGCCCGGCCAGCCGGGCTCGTCGGCCAGCACGATCCGCCATTGGGCGGCGCGTGCCAGGACGCGCCCGCCATCGGTGGTGCATAACGGGCAGTCATTCATCTCAGTGAAGCGTCAGGGACGCAAGATCGCTGTCGCTTGGCTGGGCGGCGCTGTAGTGCAGCGTGCGCGTGCTGAGATCCATGATCACCGCGAGCACGGTCTCGATTCGCACATGCGCCGGCAAGGTGGAGTCCGGGAAGCGGCACACCGAGGTCAGGCCATCGGAGGTATCCGAGAGCAGTGAGGCCGCCGAAGCGACGTCATGCACCTCGTCGATCCGCGAGCGGGCGGTGTCCAGCCTTGGCCCGGTCGACAGATTCCCGGCCAGGTTGGCCTCATGTTGCGCCAGGCCGGCATCCAGGAAGTGATTGGTATGGCAGAGCCTGCCCTGCGCCGGCTCGAGGAAACGCACCCCCGCGGGTGATACCTCCAGGCTGGCGATCGCGCCCGAGGCATCGGCCATCATCACGTTGCTCGAACTCGCAAAGCGCATCGACGCGACCCGCTCGCGCGCATCGGAAAGATCCCTGCACTCGAGCAGACCACGCAACAGCATGTGGACGGGCAGCCCGACCTGCGAGCCATCAAGGTGCGATCGCAGGATATTCAATGTGACGCCAAGGCCATGCGCATTGAGACCGATCTTGGCCAGCATGCCTGCCTCGGCCACGGTCAGATAGGCCGGCCCGTCATCGGGATGGGCCTCGATGACGACCAGGGCATCGCGTTGCAGACCCACCCAGTCCCAGTTCTGAGCCAGCAATACCGGCTCGCCGGTACGGGCCGTGGCGAATGAGGTGCATTCATTGGCGGCCTCGGCGACCATGCCATCGGTGGCCAACTCCAGATAATTGGCCGGCAGGATCTCGGTGCGGCTGTTCAGCGCAAGCAGCGAGCCGACATCGACACCACTGCCGGCCGCGACACCTTGCAACTCCTCGAGCAGCTTCGGAAAATGCCGATCGATCTCCGCCTCGAAGGGTTGGGCCATCGCGATCGCGCGGGCCCAGCCGATCCCGCAGGCCTCGAACAGCTCACGGTAAGCCGCCAGCGAACGACCGATGCGCTCGCCCATCTGTTCACCATACTGTCGCCCGCGCGCCGAGGCACTGCCGCGCAGCACCAGACGCGGCGCATGCACCGCCTGCCTCGCCAGCAGGCGCTGGCCCGGATCGATGATCGAGTCTTCTGCCATGGAAAGCCTCCGTAGGGTCAGGCCGGTTCTCCCGGCCTTGTCGGTCTGCCAATGCATGCCGCGCTCATCCGTCGCATGCCCCGGGTATTTCTAGAATTTCGTATAGCCGCCGTCGATGATGAACTGATCACCGGTGTGATAGCTCGATGCGTCGCTGGCCAGATAGACCGCGATGCCGCCGAAGTCCTCGATTTCGCCCCATCGCCGGGCCGGAATCCGCGGCAGCACGTTGCCGGCGAACTTCTCGTCGTTCATGGCGCGATCGGTCATGTCGGTGCGGATCCAGCCCGGCAGGATCGAATTGACGCGGATCCGGTGACGGGCCAGTTCGACCGCCAGCGCGCGCGCATAAGAAGTCACCGCCCCCTTGGAGGCGCCATAGTGGCTGTTGCGGGCCGCCCCTTCCACCGCCGCGGTGCTGGCTGTGAACACCAGGGAACCGCCGTTGTCGGCCTCGATCATGTGCCTGGCCACCGCACGCGCCGTATAGAACACGCCATCGAGATTGATGCGCAGCACCCGATGAAATTCATCGCTGCTCATGTCGACCATCCGTGTCGGCCGCGACGAGACGCCCGCGTTGGCGAAACAGGCGTCGATGCCGCCCAGCGCGGCCACGGTCTGATCGACGCCGGCCTGCACCGCCTGCTCATCACCAACATCGCAGGTATAGGCCAGAACGTCGGCGCCCTCGTCGGCAAGCGTCTGCCTGGCACGCTCGGTCTTGTCCGGGTTCGAGCCCCAGATGGCCACCTGCGCACCCGCCTGAGCCAAGGCTCGGGCCATGCCAAGCCCGATGCCACCGTTGCCGCCCGTGACCAGGACCTTGCGTCCGGTCAGGTCGAAGGGTCGATACATGCCCGTCTCCTGTCGATCGAATGGTGGGCAATGATAGTCGAGCGACCGATCCCGGGCGGCGCGCCCTCACCGCGAAGCCGCAGCGAGGTCATAGACCGCCAGCGCGATCTCCATCTCTTCGGCCGAGTAACCGCCATGCATGCCCACCATCCGGTGCGCCCGCTCGCCAGGCAGGCGATCGCCGATGGCCGTGCACTCGCGCATGAGCAGACAGACATCCCCGAAGGCACCGGCCATTCGCGCCTGCGCCGGCATACCGAACCAGCCGGCGGTCAACAGATCCCGGGAACGATGAACATCGGCGATGTCACGCAGCTCGCGGGTGGCCAGCGCGATGAAATCGGCCTCGTGGCCAGGCTTCAGATGGCAAAAGGCGACCCGTGGCTCGCCGGTCAGAGGCGCACGCAGATGATCGGCGAGGCCCGGAAACTGCGCGATATCGAACTGCCGCTCGGGCGCCACATCACAGAAGCCGTGATCGGCGGTGACCAGAACCACGGTGTCGCTGCCCTCGAGACCCGCCAGCACGTCATCGACCGCACGATCGAGCGCGCGCAGGCAGGCGCCGGCGGCATCGCTTTGCCAGCCGTGATCATGGCAGCAGGCATCGAAATGCGGCGCGTAGGCGTAGATCAGGCGGCGTCCCCGTTCGCGCTCACGCGCCGCGGTCACCGTTTGCAGCACGAAGTCATCGAGATCCCGATAGCCAAGCAGGCGGGCTCCGGCAAACGCATGCCGCGAAAACGCCGAGTCGTGAATCTCGACCGGCTGAATCGCCACCGAATCCAGGCCGGGGGAACCGAACCAGCCCTGCCAGGACCATCGCCAGTCGGACACCGGCTCGCCGTGCGAGGCGCGCCAGTCCATAGGCAGCGAGCGCAGGACGCGACCATGCGTCTCGCTCCAGAGAAACCAGCCACTGTTGCCATGGACCGTGGGCGCCAACCCGCTCACCAGCGAGGTGATCGCCGGCGCCGTGCTCGAAGGAAACACCGAATCGAGCAGCGCCCGCCGGCCGGCCGCGATCACACCCGAGCCCACATGGCGCTCGATGGCCGCGCGGCCGGCGCCATCGAGCAGGATCAACACCACGTTCGATGCGCTGCGCAGGCGGGCCGGATCCAAGGCCGCATCCTGGCCCAGGAAGCCCGCCGACAATGGCGCGGCGCCCACCGGAGAATCGAATGCGTGTGCCAAGGTGACCGACAATTCCACGAGGGTCGCCTGGCCATGGCGCGCGACGGCCGGTGGAATCGGCGTTTCGCTATTCATGCGGATGCCCGCCGCGCGCAGGCACACCCGCCGCGCGCCTGGACCCGCGCGAGCCGTGAATGAGAATTGTGACGAAGCATGTCATGATCTTAGTCCCCGGTCGCCACCCGCGGCGAGCGACGACCCTGCCCACGGGAGAGACAATGAATGGCTTTGTGAACGCCTGGCGCCAATACGCCACACTCGGCGGGCGCACCCGCCGCCGTGAATACTGGTCGTTCCTGATCGTGCACATCCTCATCCTGTTGGTGCTGGGCGCGATCTGGGGACACTCCGGAAGCGGACCGGATCAGGGCGCGGACCCCGGGATTCCGGCCCGGCTATACATGGTGGCGGCGTTTCTGCCGGCGCTCGCGGTGACCGTGCGCAGGCTTCATGACAGCGGGCGCAGCGGCTGGTGGGTCTTGATCTCGCTGGTGCCGCTGCTGGGCATGCTGATCCTGCTGATCTTCATGCTGATCGATTCGCAACCCGGCACCAACGCCTACGGCCCCGACCCGAAAGGCCGCGACCAGATTGCCTTTGGCGAGAACCCGACCTGACCACCGCCGGCACGGGGCAACGGGCAGGCGAACCCGCATGCCCTTCGCCCCGGGGGTTCTAGACCAGCACGCGCTCGATGCCGCCGGCATTGGCACGCGCGACATACTCCGGCAGCCACTGCTCACCGAGCAGATGCCGCGCGAGTTCGACCACGATGTACTCGGCCTGCAGGCCGGTTTCGTCCTCGTAGCGCGCCAGCCCCTGCAGGCAGGACGGACAGCTGGTCAGGATTTTGTCACCCGCCGGGCCGGCCTGGCCGCGTTCACGAAGACGCGCAACACCCACTTGCAGCGACTCGGCCTTGCGGTGACGCACCTGGGTGGAGATATCCGGACGGGTCACCGCCAGCGTGCCGGACTCTCCGCAACAACGATCGCTGCGCTCGACATGACCGTTGACCTGGTCATTGATCAGGCGGTTGACCACCTGCATCGGCTGATGCTGCTTGATCGGGCTGTGGCAGGGATCATGATAGAGATAGCGACTGCCGGTGACACCATCCAGGCGCACCCCTTGTCGAGCAGGTACTCGTGGATGTCGATGATCCGGCACCCCGGGAAGATGCGCTCGAATTCATAGCCGGCGAGCTGGTCATAGCAGGTGCCGCATGACACCACCACGGTGCGGATATCCAGATAGTTCAGCGTGTTGGCCACGCGGTGAAACAACACCCGGTTATCGGTGATGATCTTCTCGGCCTTGTCGAACTGGCCGGCGCCGCGCTGCGGATATCCGCAACAGAGATAGCCCGGTGGCAGCACGGTCTGGACACCGACATGCCAGAGCATCGCCTGCGTGGCCAGCCCCACCTGCGAGAACAGGCGCTCGGAACCGCAGCCCGGGAAATAGAACACCGCCTCGGCATCGGCCGACACCTTCGGATCGCGGATGATCGGCACATAGCGCGCATCCTCGATGTCCAGCAGCGAGCGGGCCGTGCGCTTGGGCAGATTGCCCGGCATGCGCCGGTTGACGAAGTGGATCACCTGCTCCTTGAGCGGCGCCGGCCCCACCGTGGGCGGCGGCTCGCTGCGTTGTCGCTCGCCCAGGCGTGAGAGGGCGCCCACCGCGACCCGCTGGGCACGATAGCCGACATCGATCATGGTGGCGCGCAGCGCCTTGATCGTGCGCGGGTCGGTGGCATTGAGGAACATCATCGATGCCGCCGCACCGGCATTGAAGCGACGCTTGCCGGCCTTGCGCAACAGATTGCGCATGTTCATCGAGACATCGCCGAAATCGATGTCGACCGGGCACGGGGTCAGACACTTGTGACAGACGGTGCAATGATCGGCGACGTCGGAGAACGCATCCCAATGGCGGTCGGACACGCCGCGGCGCGTCTGTTCCTCATACAGCACCGCCTCGATCAGCAGCGATGTGGCCAGGATCTTGTTGCGCGGTGAATAGAGCAGATTGGCCCGTGGCACATGCGTGGCACATACCGGCTTGCACTTGCCGCAGCGCAGGCAGTTGCGTACCGAATCGGCGATCGCACCGATATCCGACGCCTGCAGGATCAGACTCTCGGCCCCCATGAGCCCGAACGACGGCGTGTAGGCATTGCGCAGGTCACCGCCCGGCATCAGCTTGCCGCGATTGAACAAGGACTGCGGATCGACCCGCTCCTTGTAGCTGCGAAATGCCGCGATCTCATGCTCGGCCAGGAACTCGAGCTTGGTCAGGCCGATCCCGTGCTCGCCGGAGATCACGCCATCGAGCGAGCGCGCCAGCGCCATGATGCGTGCCACCGCCGCCTCGGCCTCACGCAACATCAGGTAGTCATCGGAGTTGACCGGGATGTTGGTGTGCACATTGCCGTCGCCGGCATGCATGTGCAGGGCCACGAACACCCGCGAGCGCAGGATGCGATGATGCGTGGCATCGACCGCGGCCAGCACCGGCGCGAACCGCTGCCCCCCGAGAATGCCTGCCAGCGGCTCGCGCAAGGCCTGTTTGTAAGACACCCGGATCGAACGCTCCTGCAGCGCGTGAAACAGCGTGCAGCCAGGGTGACGGCGTTCGAGATCGACGAGCGCCGGCAACACCGATTCCAGGCCGATCGGCTCGAGCAGGGGACGCACCATGGCCAGCGGCTGATCGAGCCGGGCCATCAGGAATTCCCAGCGGGTGCGCACCCGTGCGAGCAGCGCCAGCGCGTCGCGCCGCCGATCATCGATCTCCTGGCCGAGATCGGCATCCGCGGCCTCCGCATCGGGATCGACCTCGGCGGCCACCGGCCAGTCGGCCTCGAGCAGTTCGCGCAGTTCTTCGAGCAGCCGCAGTTTGTTCTGCGTGGACAGTTCGATGTTGATGCGATCGATGCCGTCGGTGTACTCGGCCATCCGCGGCAACGGAATGACCACATCCTCGTTGATCTTGAACGCGTTCGTGTGACGGGCGATGGCGGCCGTGCGCGAACGGTCCAGCCAGAAGGTCTTGCGCGCCTCCGCGGACACCGCGATGAAGCCCTCGCCCGAGCGGGCATTGGCCAGCCGCACCACCTCCGCGCAGACGCGCGCCACGGCATCGGCATCATCGCCGACGATATCGCCGATCAGGACCATCTTGGGCAATGTGCCGCGACGCGATTTGGTGCCATATCCGACCGCACGCAGATAGCGCTCGTCCAGATGCTCCAGGCCGGCCAGCAGAACCCGGTCCGCCCCGTCGCGACGGGCGGTGAGCTCGAGCATCTGCTTGATCTCGACGATCGCCGGCACGGCATCACGCGCCTGGCCGAAAAATTCCAGACAGACGGTACGAACATGATCGGGCATCCGGTGCAGGACCCAGCGCGCGGCCGTGATCAGACCGTCGCAGCCCTCCTTCTGCACGCCGGGCAGGCCCGCCAGGAACTTGTCGGTGACATCCTTGCCCAGGCCGGCCTTGCGAAAACGCGAGCCGGCGATCTCGAGCGACTCGGTGCGCTGCGGCTCGCCGCGCATCCGGCCATCGGCGCCCAGCTGAGCGGGCTCGTACCAGGCGAGCGAGAATCTGGCGATCGGATCATCATGGATCTTGCCGCGGTTGTGAGCGACACGCGTGACTTCGAGCCAGCGCCCCTGCGGATCGACCATCCGCCACCAGGCCAGATTGTCGAGCGCCGTCCCCCAGAGCACAGCCTTCTTGCCGCCGGCGTTGACCGCGACATTGACGCCGACACAGGAGGCATCCAGCGAGGTCGGGTCGACCGCGAAAACCAGCCCGGCCGCATCTGCAGCATCGGTAACGCGGCGCGTGACCACGCCGGCCTCGGTGAACACGGTCGGCACCGTGCCGGGCACGCCGGGCAGTTCCAGCTGCTCGATGGCCGTGATCCGATCGAGCTTCTCGGTGTTGATCACCGCACTGCGCGCATCCAGGGGCACCGCCCCGCCGGTATACCCGGTACCGCCGCCGCGCGGGATCACGCTCAGCCCCAGTGTCGCGCAGGCCCGGACCAGGCCGGGAATCTCGGCCTCGCGCGACGGCGAGAGCACCACGAACGGGTACTCCACCCGCCAGTCGGTGGCGTCGGTGACATGCGCCACACGTGACATCGGATCAAACGCGATGTTCTCGCGCGCGGTGTGCCGGCGCAGGGTGCGCTCGGCGCGCTCACGCAGATCGGCGCTCTCGATCAGCCCTCTTCGGAAGCGCTCGACCGCGTCGCGCGCGGCACCGAGCAGTTCTCCGACCACCTGGTCACGGTCGGGATCCTGCTCAGCGCCCTGCTCGGGGCGCCGCCGGCGTTCGATCTCGCCGAGCCGATGGCGCATCGCGCCGACCAGCGCATCGCGGCGCCGGGCATCGGCGATCAGGTCATCCTGCAGATACGGATTGCGCTGGACCACCCAGATATCGCCCAGCACCTCGAACAACATGCGCGCCGAGCGGCCCGTGCGACGCTCGCCGCGCAGGCGCTCGAGCAATGCCCAGGCGGAGTCGCCGAGCAGCCGCAGGACGATCTCCCGATCGGAGAACGAGGTGTAGTTGTAAGGGATCTCGCGCAGGCGGGCACCGGGTCGGGTGGCCAGCGAAATCGCCAGAGGATCGATCGGCGCATTCATCGATGCGATTGTAGGCAGTTTGTGCGGCGCACCAAAGCCGCCCTGACGGGGTGTCGACTATTTTTTTGTGTCGAAGCCGCTGTTGCCTGCCCCGTGCGGGCGCTCAGCCGGCCATCGGCCGGATCAGTGCCATCCACCAGGCATCGGGAACCCAGAGCAGCAAAGCGGTCATGATCGTGTAGCGCAGGAACTTGCCGACCGCCATCCAGGCCACCGAGGGCCAGAACGGCAGGCGCAGCCATCCGGCCACCGTACATAGCGGATCGCCGACCACCGGCAGCCAGGCAAAGAACAAAGCCTTGGGGCCGAGCCGCTCGAACCAATGCAGGTAGCGCGCCTTGTCCTTGGGCGAAAGCGCCCGCTCCGCGCCCCACCCCAGCCAGTAATCGACGATTCCCCCGAGCGTGTTGCCGATCGTGGCCACCACCACCACGAGCCAGAACTGATCGGGATTGAGCTTGGCGAAGGCGAACACCGCAGGCTCTGACCCCAGCGGCAGCAAGGTCGCCGAGACAAAGGCGATCACGAACACCGAGGTCAGCCCGTTGCGGGGCAGCGAGAACCAGCCCAGCAACTGAGCGACGAAAGCTTCCATGGCGGCGCAGTGTAAGGGAATCCAGCGCACAGACGCGCCACCTGTCAGACAGGCACGGGCACAATAGCGGGTTCGTTTGCGCCCGCCATGACGGGCCCGGCCGCAACATGCCGATTCCTCCCGCCGTTTTCCTGCGCCAGGCGCATCTGCACCGATGTTCACCGACTATCTCAAACGCATTCTGACCGCGCGCGTCTACGATGTCGCGATCGAGAGCCCGCTCGAGCTCGCGCCGGCGCTCTCCGCCCGCCTGCACAACCGCGTGCTGATCAAGCGCGAAGACCTTCAGCCGGTGTTTTCGTTCAAGCTGCGCGGCGCTTATAACAAGATGGTGCATCTGCCGGCCGAGCAACTGGCTCGCGGCGTGATCGCCTCCTCGGCGGGGAATCACGCCCAGGGCGTGGCGCTGGCGGCCGCGCGGCTCGGCTGCCGGGCGGTGATCGTGATGCCGGTGACCACCCCCTCGGTGAAGGTGGAGGCGGTGCGCGGTCGCGGTGCCGAGGTGATCCTGCAGGGCGACTCCTACAGCGACGCCTATGCCGTGGCCCAGAGAATCATGGCCGAACGCGGGCTGACCTTCGTGCATCCGTTCGACGATCCGGACGTGATCGCCGGCCAGGGCACGATCGGAATGGAAATCCTGCGCCAGCACACCGGGCCGATTCATGCGGTGTTTGCCCCCATCGGAGGCGGGGGGCTGATCGCCGGCGTGGCCGCCTACATCAAGCAGTTGCGCCCGGAGATCAAGATCATCGGCGTGCAGACGGTGGACTCCGATGCGATGGCGCAATCGGTCGAGGCCGGCGGGATCGTGGAACTCACCGATGTCGGTCTTTTTGCCGATGGCACGGCGGTCAAGCGGGTCGGCGACGAAACCTCCCGGCTTTGCCGCAGCTTCGTCGACGCGTTCATTCGCGTCGATACCGACGAGGTGTGCGCGGCGATCAAAGATGTCTTCACCGACACCCGCTCGATCCTCGAGCCTTCGGGCGCGCTGGCGATCGCCGGCGCCAAGGCCTATGCCGAGCGTACCCAGGTGCGCGAGCAGACCCTGATCGCGATCGCCAGCGGCGCGAACATGAACTTCGACCGGCTGCGCTTCGTTTCGGAACGTGCCGAGATCGGTGAGCAGCGCGAGGCGGTGTTCGCGGTCACGATCCCTGAAGAGCGCGGCAGTTTCCGGCGTTTTTGCGAACTGGTGGGAGAGCGCAATGTCACCGAATTCAACTACCGGATCTCGGACCGCGCCGTGGCGCATCTGTTCGTGGGTCTGCAGATCAGCACCCGCGGCGAGGCCGAACAATGCCGCGAAACCTTTACCCAGGCCGGCTTCGGCGTGCTCGATCTGACCGACGACGAGTTGGGCAAGGTGCATCTGCGCCACCTGGTGGGCGGACGCAGCGAACTCGCCGAAGACGAAGTGCTCTACCGATTCGAGTTTCCCGAGCGGCCGGGCGCACTGATGCGCTTTCTGAGCAGCATGTCGCCGAACTGGAATATCTCCCTGTTTCATTATCGAAACCAGGGCGCCGATTACGGAAGGGTGCTGGTCGGCATGCAGGTTCCGGCCGAGGAGAAGCAGGATCTGCAACGCTTCCTGGCCGAACTCGGTTACCGCCACTGGGACGAATCCCGCCATCCCGGGTATCGGCTGTTCCTGAGCCGCTGACCCGCGGACGATCAGCCTCACGAGCGCATGAAGCCGCGCCGGTGTGATCAGCGCGCAGGTGGCGAAACCGTTGGTCACATTGCCGGTTCGTGCGCTGACCGCTGCGCGCCCAATGCCGACGGGCCGGGTCGGCATCCGCCGGGCGCGCGCATGGATTCATGCTCTAATTCCTGCATCGCACTTCGGCCGGGGGGCGCGCGCATCGTGCGTCACGGGGAGGCCTGTCGGATCGACTCGTGTGTGGTGTCGGCAAGGAAACTACCGCACCGTATGCCGAGCCCGACCCATGAGCTCCCTCGCTCGGTACACCGGGCTCCGGCCTTATCGTTTCGGAGGTCACGGGCAAATGCGGGTCGCAATTCTCGAAGATGACGAACTGCAGCAACGGGCGATCGGTCGCGCGCTCGAGACCGCTGGCGTCGATGTGAGCATTTTCGGCACCGGACGCGAGATCCTGTTCGCGCTGCGTCGAGACAGCTTCGATTGCCTGGTGCTCGACTGGACGGTGCCCGACATGACCGGCATCGATGTGCTGCGCAATCTGCCGGCTCAGCAGCGCCGTATCCCGGTCTTGTTCGCCACCATCCGCGATGCCGAGGAAGACGTGGTCGAAGCGCTCGAAAACGGCGCAGACAATTACATGGTCAAGCCTTTGCGCCCGGCCGAACTGGTGGCACGCGTGCGCGCACTGGTACGTCGTTCCAGACCGGGCACCGAGGTCGAGCGCGTCCTTGAATACCACCAGTACCGCTTCGACCTGCGTCAGCAGCGCCTGAGCATCGGCGACCAGCCGGTCGATCTCACGCAGAAGGAGTTCCAGCTCTCGCTGCTGTTCTTCCGCAACATCGGCCGCCCCTTGTCGCGCGCGCACATACGCGCCGAGGTCTGGGGGCAGGACTCCGACGTGCCTTCGCGCACGATGGACACCCATGTCTCGCGCGTCCGATCCAAACTCAATCTGCGGCCCGACGCCGGCTATCTGCTGGCGCCGGTCTACAGTTACGGTTATCGACTCGAGCACCTGGAGGCAGATGAATCGTGACCGCGGCAACCTCTGCACCGGATCTTGGCCGGCATCGCGTGCCCGCGTCGGGCGCCTCGATCGGCGGCCTGCTTGCCGAATGTCGCCCGATGTCGGCGCGCATCACAGCGCGGCTCGCATCGCGGGATCGGCAGATGTCGCGGGCGAGCGCTTTGGCGCAGGCGTCACCGCTGCGCGCGCTGCGGGCCCTGGTGCGTGCCGGTATCGTGCTGGCCGCGTTCGCCGCGCTGATGCCGGGCACGGCCGGCGCTGCCGGGCCCGACGACGGTAAGGGCCCGATCGTCATCTATGAGGTGCACGAGAACGAAACCCTGACCGGCATCGCCAATCATCTGCTCAAGCCCGAACTGACCTGGCGTCATCTGCGCGCCTTCAACCAGCTCACGGATGCCAACCGGCTCAGCCCGGGCCAGCAGCTTCGCGTGCCGCGCGCGTGGTTGCGCGCGGAGACCGTGCAGGCATTCGTTCGCGAGAGCAGCGGCCAGGTCGAACTCGACGGCAAACCGCTCCAGCCCACGTCCCGGCTGGAGGCCGGCAACCGGCTGCGCACCGGCCCGGACGGCGTGGTGGTCGTGGTCCTGCCCGATGGCACCAGCGTGCGGGTCGCACCGGAGACCGATGTGCGCTTCGAGCGCCTGCAGCGGGCCAAGGATACCCAGGGCATCGATGCCCGATTCGACATCGAGCGTGGCGAGGTCACGATCGATGCCCCCAAGAACGACGAGCAGAGCCAGGGCCGGCGCATCGAGCTGCATTCGCCCAAGGCTGTGGCCGCGGTCCGCGGCACCCGCTTTCGGGTTCGCGAAGCCGAAACGCTGGCCACCAGCGCGGTCCTGCGCGGCGCGGTCGCCTGGGCCGGCAAAGACACGGAGCGCCTGGTGCCGGCCGGCTTTGGCTCGAGCGCGGACGTCCAGGGCCGCACCACCGTGCCCGAGCCTTTGCTCCCCGCGCCCCGGCTGTTGCTGGACGGCGACGGCCCGATACGCACGCCAACAGCCGAGATCCGCTTCGAGCAAGTCGGCGGCGCCCGTGCTTATCGCATGCTGATCAGCCGCGATGAAGCAGCCGTGAAGGCCGTGCAGGAAGCGGTGCTGGTCAGCAACGCGTTCAGCTTCGAGAGCCCCGAAGACGGCCCCTTCTACATTCATCTGCGCGCGATCAGCAACACCGGCATCGAGGGGCTGAGCGAGCCGGTTCGCTTCGTGGTCTCCGCGCGCCCGCTGCCACCGGCACTCCCACCGGGGCGCGACACCGCCGACGACGAGGGCCGCGCCTCACTCGAGTGGCCCGCGCGCGCGGATGCCGGTGGCTATCTGGTGCAGTTCGCGGACAACGACCGCTTCACTCCAGTGTTGCTGGAACGGCGCGTCGGGCCGGCGCGGCTGGCGATCGACACGGATCTGCTGGCGCCGGGCCCCGGAAGCTGGTTCTGGCGCGTGGCGGGAGTCGGCGAAGACGGCCAGGCGGGCCCGTTCACCGGTGCGCGCTCGCTGGTCAGGTCCATCAACGGGCCGCCCGTCACCGCGCAGGTGGCCCTCGATCGCGTGACGCTGCAGTGGCCGTTGCCGCGCGAGGGCGATCCCGAACTCGTGATCGAGCCGCTGAGCCAGGGCGCCTCGCCGCTGAGCCGTCGCCCGGTGGACGGCACCTCGCTGAGCCTGCAATCCCTGGCACCGGGCCGCTACCGCGCCAGCCTGAACCTGCTCTTCGCGGGTGGCCGGCGCTCGCAGGCGGGGCCCGCGGCCGAGTTCACCGTGCCCCTGTTGCTGCGCGACAGTGATGGTCGGCCGGTCGGCACCTCGACCGGCCCGATCAAGATGAACCTGCCCTGAGTCGGCGCTGCCCATGAGCGGTTCGGCCGCCAACCGGGTGCTCCGATGATCGGCCGGCGGCGTTCACCGGGGACGCGCGACGCCCGCGCGGTTGGCCGGCTGCCCCGCCTCATCATCGACTGGCTGGTGCTGACCGTGCTGGTCAGCGCACTGGCCCTATGGCTCGGAAACGGCCCCGGCGACTCGGTCACCGGCCGGTTCGCACGCCTGGACGCCGCGCTCTACGATCTCGCCAATCGCTGGCGCGTGGTCGACTGGCCAAGCGACACCGTGCTGATCGAGATCGACGAACCCAGCCTCGCGCGGATCGGCCGCTGGCCCTGGCCACGCGCGATCCACGCCGCCCTGCTCGAGACCCTGACCCGGGCCGGCGCGCGGGTGATCGGTCTCGATCTGTTGCTCGCCGAAGGCGCGATCGACGATCAGGCGCTGATCCAGGCGCTGACCGCCGCGCCACCCACGGTGCTGGCCGTGGCCAGCGAGATGGATCGGCAGCAACGCGAGTGGCCGCTGTATCCCGTCGTCGAGGTCGATCAGGTCACCCATGTCGGCCATGTGCACTTCGGATTCGATCGCGACGGGCTGGTACGCGGGTTGTATCTGGTCGAGGGCGGCCTGCCAGCATTCTCGCTGGCCCTGGCCGCGCGCGCCATCGGTCGCCCCGCACAGGCGATCGCGGCGCACGCCTACGACGCCGTCATCGAACGCAGGCCGGCACGGGACGGCCTCTGGCATCGCGAGCATTTCGCCCTGCTGCCGCGCCTGGCACCTGGCGGCGTGCGGCTGTCCTATGCCGATGTTCTCGCCGGACAGGTTCCTCTCGATCGCCTGCGCGGCCAGACCGTGATCATCGGCGTGACCACCGCGGGCATGCGTGACGCTTACAGCAACGGGGTGGTCGAAGGCATGCCGGTCGCACCGGGCGCGCTGCTGCACGTGGCGGCGCTGGGCGGTCTCACCGAGGCCGGGCTGGCCTCCCGGATCGGCATCGGTATCCAGAACGCCCTGACTCTGACGATCATGCTGGCCACCATGATCGCGCTCTATCTGAGCCGCCCGCGTGGCGCCCTGCTCGCAGTCACCATGGCGATGGGCGCCACGCTCGGCCTGGCCGCCCTGCTGCTCGCCTTGGGTCTCTGGCTGCCCCCCGGCGGCATACTGCTCGCGCTGCTGCTGGCCTATCCGCTCTGGAGTTGGCGCCGCCTGGAGGCGGTGGTCGGAGAGCTTGGCAGACAGGTGTCGGTGCTGCGCGACCTGCCGCTTGCCTTGCGTGCCAGCACACGCGGCGATGCGATGTTGGCGCGGCTGATGCCCGCCGACCCGCATGATGCCCGGCCCTGGTACGCGGCGCCCAGCGACCCGATCACGCGCGCGGTCAGCGCTTTGCAGCAGAGCGCGGCCGCGGCGGGCGTGCTGCGCGAGTTGCTGGCCATCGGGCTGGAGCGGCTGCCGCACGGCGCCCTGATCCTGGCCGCCAACGGCGAGGTGCTGCTCAGCAACCGACAGGTTCGCGAATCCTTTGCCGACCTGGCGGACAATCTCGACGATGGGCCGGCCTGGCTGCGGCGCAGCTTCGAGTTGCCGGCTCGCTGGCTCGATGAAAACAGCCCGCGCCTGACCCTCGAATGCCGCGACCGCGGTGGCCGCGACTGGCTGCTCGATGCGGCATTGGTGCGACCGATCGATCTGCCCGCGCTGTGGCTGATCCAGTTCTCCGATGTCACCGAGTTACGCGCGATGCAGCGTCAGCGCGAAGACATGCTGCGCTTTCTGTCGCATGACCTGCGCTCACCCCAGGTCTCGATTCTGGCAGCGATCGATGAGTCGGCGCGCGCCGATCATGGCGCCGCCTTCGAACAGATCGCGATCATGGCCCGTCGCAGCCTGGATCTGGCCGATGCCTTCGTGCAATGGACCGCGGCCGAACACAAGCCGATCGAGGCACAGGCCACGGATCTGGCCGCACTGACCACCGAAGCCTGCGATGCGCTCTGGCGCGATGCGCGCCTGGCCGGGATGCGCATCGACACCGATCTGCCCGAACAGGCGCCCACCACGGTCGACCCCGGCCTGGTCAGGCGCGCGATCATCAACCTGCTCGAGAATGCGATCAAGTATGCGGCCGGCTCGCGGGTCATCGACGTCTCGATCGACCGTCATCCGAGCTGCTGGCGGTTGACGGTGGCCGATCGCGGGCCTGGTCTGCCCGCCGGTGACCCGGACAGCCTGTTCACCCCCTATGCGCGCGGCGCAAACCAGGCGCATCGTTCCGGCTCGGGCCTGGGCCTGGCCTTCGTGCGGCTGGTCGCGCAGCGCCATGGCGGCCGGGTCAGCGCGCATGCGCGCGCGGGCGGCGGGGCCCGTTTCGAGTTCGAACTGCCGATCGATGACGCCGCCGGCGAGGCCGATCCGCAGACGACGTTCGAGAGCACATCCGTGCCGGCCGGCGGTCAAACGCATCGATGAGGCGCCAGCAGTGGCCGGTCTCGTCTAAAATCATGCACTTATGCAGATCGTGACCCTTGGCCTGAACCACAACAGTGCACCGTTATCGGTGCGTGAGCGGGTCGCGTTCGCCGGCGAAAAGCTGCATGAGGCGATCACCGAACTCACCGGCGGGCTGCGCGAGGCGGTGCCCGAGGCGGCCATTCTCTCCACCTGCAATCGCACCGAGATCTATTGCGCGGCGCCCCGGCCCGAACAGGCCACGCAACAGTTGTGGTCGTGGCTGACCGAACGCCACGGCATCGAGGCACAGCACATGTCTCGCCACTGGTATGTCTTGCCCGACAAGGACGCGGTCCGGCATGCGTTTCGCGTGGCCAGCGGGCTCGACTCCATGGTGCTCGGCGAGCCGCAGATCCTCGGCCAGATGAAGGAGGCGGTCCGGGTCGCCCAACAAGCCGGCAGCCTGGGCACGCATCTGCACAAGCTGTTTCAACGCAGCTTCTCGGTCGCCAAGGAAGTGCGCAGCGGCACCCAGGTCGGTACGCAGTCGGTGTCGATGGCGGCCGCCTCGGTGCGGCTCGCGCAGCGCATCTTCGAAGACCTGGCCGAATGCTCGGTGCTGTTCGTGGGGGCCGGCGAAATGATCGAGCTGGTCGCGACCCATTTCGCGGCCCGCCATCCGCGCCAGATCGTGGTCGCCAACCGCACCGAGGAACGCGGTGAGCGGCTGGCCCACAAGCTCGGCGGCCAGACCATGCGCCTGGGTGAGCTGGCCGAGCATCTGCACCGCTTCGACATCGTCGTCTCCTGCACCGCCAGCAGCGTGCCGATCATCGGTCTGGGCGCGGTCGAGAAGGCGATCCGTGCGCGCCGGCACCGGCCGGTCTTCATGGTCGATCTGGCCGTGCCGCGCGATATCGAACCCGAGGTCGAGCGGCTCGACGACGTCTTTCTGCACACGGTCGATGATCTCGGCCGGGTGGTCAACGCCGGCATCGAGAGCCGGCGCGCGGCGGTCGCCCAGGCCGAGGCCATCATCGAGACCCGCGCCGATGCCTTCATGCAGTGGCTGAGTTCGCGCGAGACCGTGCCGGCGATCCGCGGCCTGCAGCAGCGTGCCGCGGGCATCCGCGCCCAGGAGCTGGCCCGCGCGCAGCGCGCGCTGGCCGCGGGCGGCGATCCGGCCGTGGTCATGGCATCGCTGGCCCAGGCACTGTCGGCCAAATTCCTGCACGGCACGATGCGTATGCTCAATGGCAGCGCCGACGAGCGCCGGATGATCGGCCCGATCGTCGAGCACCTGCTGCCCGAGCCCGGCGACAGCGATGTCACGGACGATCCGCACGCATGAATCCGGGCATGCTGGCCAGGCTGCGCGATCTCGAGCAGCGACTGGCCGAAGTCGGCGCGCTTCTGTCATCCGAGCAGGCGGCCAACGACCTCGAGCGCTTTCGCCAGCTTGGCCGTGAACATGCCGAGCTCGACGAAATCATCACGCACTTCCGTGCCTGGCAGCAGGCCGACCGTGATCTCGCCACCGCCCGCCAGATGCTCGACGATGCCGAGATGCGCGAGTTCGCGCAGGAAGAACTCGCCGACGCGCAGACCAGGCTGGATGCCGAGTCCGAGCGGCTGCGCATCCTGCTGCTGCCCCGCGATCCCGATGACCACCGGCCATGCTTCATCGAGATTCGCGCCGGCACCGGCGGCGACGAATCGGCGCTGTTCGCCGGCGCCCTGCTGCGCATGTACCTGCGCTTTGCCGAGCAAAAGGGCTGGCAGACCGAACTGGTGTCCGAGAGCCCGTCCGATCTGGGCGGCTACAAGGAGGTGGTCGTGCGCGTCGCCGGCGATGATGCCTTCGGCACCCTGAAGTTCGAATCGGGCGGTCATCGGGTGCAACGGGTGCCCGAGACCGAGGCCCAGGGGCGCATCCACACCTCGGCCTGCACGGTGGCGGTGCTGGCCGAACCCGACAAGAGCGCGGCCATCGAGATCAATCCCGACGAGCTTCGGATCGATGTCTTTCGCGCCTCCGGCGCAGGTGGCCAGCACGTGAATCGCACCGAATCAGCGGTGCGCATCACCCATCTGCCCACCGGCATCGTGGCCGAATGCCAGGACGATCGCTCCCAACATCGCAATCGCGACAAAGCGATGCAGGTGCTGGCCGCTCGCCTGAAAGAAAGGCGCGACCGGGAAAAGCAGGCCAAGGAGGCCGCCCATCGGCGCTCGCTGATCGGCTCGGGCGACCGCTCCGAGCGCATCCGCACCTACAACTTCCCGCAGGGCCGGGTCACCGATCACCGGATCAATCTCACGCTCTACAAGCTCGATCGCGTGATGGAAGGCGAACTGGACGAACTCCTCGATGCGCTGCTCTCGGCGCATCAGGCCGACATGCTCGACGACTTGGCCGACGGCCGTGGCACGCTCGCCTGATCATCGCCCCCGCCGCGCACCCGAGCACCGATGAGCGCGCATCCTCGCTCACTTGCCGCGCTGGTCCGCGACAGCGGGCTTGGCCGGGCCCAGGCGCAGGCGCTGCTCGCGCGCGCCTGCGCGCGATCGCGGGAGTGGCTGATCGCCCACGCGGACGAACCCTGCCCCGAGGCCGCGCAGACGCGGTTCGCGGCGCTCTGCCAGCGCGCCCGCGAGGGCGAACCGCTCGCCTACCTGCTCGGCGAACGCGAATTCCATGGTCACCGGCTGGTGGTGGATCGCTCGGTGTTGATTCCGCGCCCGGAGACCGAGGCACTGGTCGACTGGGCGATCGCGGTTGCGCCGCCCGCCGCCCGGGTGCTGGATCTGGGCACGGGTAGTGGCGCGATCGCAATCGCGCTGGCGCTGAGCCGCCCTGACCTGCGCATCACCGCCGTCGATGCCAGCCGGGCTGCGCTGACGGTCGCCGTGGCCAACGCAAAGCGCCTGGGTGCGCGGCTCAGATTCGCCGCCGGCGATTGGTGGCAGGCGTTGCCCGATGTCGGCACAGTAGACATCGTGCTGGGCAATCCGCCCTATGTGGCCGCCGGTGATCCCCATCTGATGCACGACGGGCTGGCGCACGAACCCCGTCAGGCACTGGTCGCCGGCAATGATGGTCTGGCCGCCTACCGCGACATCATCGGCGGGCTGCCGCGGAGGCGTGTCAGCCGCAACGCATGGCTGATGTTCGAGCATGGCTATGATCAGGCCGCCGCACTAAGGGGCCTGCTGACGGCAGCCGGTCTGAGCGATGCCCACACCCTGCGCGATGACCAGGGGCTCGAGCGCTTCAGCGGCGCGCGCCTGCGCTGAGCAGGTGACAACGCAGAGATCGGCCCCGCAACGTCCGGCGCACACGCGCGCCGTGACATCCGAACCGCGCCGCGGCCCGATGCCCGTCGCGATCAGAAAACCCGTTGCGCGCCGGGCCATTGATTGACCACCCGATCGCGCGATCCCTACAATCGTCGATTCCCTCAGGAGCCCCGAATCATGGAAGCCAAGGCATTCATCGAACAGACCGTCAAAGACCACCCGATCGTGCTGTTCATGAAAGGCACCGCCCAATTCCCACAGTGCGGTTTCTCCGGTCGCGCTGTGCAGATCATGCGTGCCTGTGGTGTGCGTAATCTGGTGACGGTCAATGTGCTCGAAGACGACGATGTGCGCCAGAGCATCAAGGATTTCTCCAACTGGCCGACCATCCCCCAGTTGTATGTGAACGGCGAATTCGTCGGCGGCTCGGACATCATGACCGAGATGTTCGAATCCGGCGAACTGCAAAAGCTGCTGCCCGCACAGACCGAGGACTGAGACCTCGCCCGGATCCGGCCGGGCCTACAATCCGGCCATGGGCCAATCCGCACCAGTCATCGTCGCCATCACCGGCGCCTCGGGCGCCCGGCTCGGGGTGCGGCTGCTCGCCATGCTCGGCGAGCTCGGCATCGAGCGCCACCTGATCGTCTCCGCCGCCGGCTGGATGAACATCGAGCACGAACTCGGTGTCACGCGTGCCGAGATCATCCCACTGGCCGAACGCGTCCATCCGGTTCGCGACATTGGCGCCTGCGTCGCATCGGGATCCTTCCCGGTCGGCGCGATGGTGATCGCGCCCTGTTCGATGCGCACACTGGCCGCGGTTGCGCTGGGCCTGTCGGACAACCTCATCACGCGCGCCGCCGATGTCACGCTCAAGGAGCGGCGCCGGCTGCTGATCGTGCCGCGCGAAACACCCTTGAATCTCGCGCATCTGCGCAACATGGTCAGTGTCACCGAGATGGGAGGTATCGTGTTTCCGCCGGTGCCGGCCTTCTACGCGAAGCCGGCCGGCATCGAGGAACTGGTCGACCAGCTCTGCGCGCGCATGCTCGACTGCCTGGGCCTCGAACATCCAGCCGCAACACGCTGGCAGGGTCTGCGCGAGCGAGCGCGAAAACCGGATTCAGAGGAGGAACCGCGATGAAGATCCTCGTGGCCGTCGACGGCTCGGACAATGCCCTGCGTGCCACCAAGGCCGCAATCGCCTTGCTGGCCCGCGTGGGCGAGGCCGAAAGCCGGCTCGACCTGCTCTCGGTGCATGATCCCCAGTCGCTGCAATACGCTGCCGGCGTCATCGGCCAAGATCGCATCGGGCAATTCCTGGCCGACGCCAGCAAGCGTGACCTGACCGATGCCCAGGCCCTGGTGGCCGCGGCAGGCCTGGCCTCGGAGTCCCTGATCGAGCACGGCCCGGTCGCGCAGACGATCGGCGCGGTCGCCACCCGCGGAAGCTACGACATGCTGGTGCTGGGCTCCAAAGGGCGCAGCAATTTTCGCGATTTCCTGCGCGGCTCCGTGGCCCAGCGGGTGGGTGCCACCACCGAAGTGCCTGTGCTGCTCATCCGCTGAACACCTCGCGGCCTGCACGGCGCGAACTTCGCGCGGCGCCTGCACGCCGCGCCGCGGCCCGGCCGCAGGCGATATCCCAGGCGGCGCGCGTTGCCGACGCGATGCGGCAGGTGAGACATGCGGGCGAGCGCCTTGCGCCCGCCCGGTTCTCAGGCCAGCGAACGTCAAGATTCTTATGGGACACGACACTACCCCCGCAGCCGCTGCGCGAAGCGCCGCATGCCGCCGAGCCATCGATCATAGTCGTTGGCCTTGCGGCGGAAGTACTCGATCACCTCCGGGTGCGGCAGGATCAGGAATGACTCGGCCGCCAAGCCCTCGACCACGCTCTGGGCCAGGGCCTCGGGAGCCATCAGGCCGTCGACCTTGGCGGCGGAAGAGCCCGGCCTGCCCTGCACCATCGGCGTGTCGACCGCCTGCGGGCACAGGACCGACACCTTGATACCGGCATCGCCATGGCGTATCGCCAGGGTTTCGGCGAACGCGATCGCCGCGTGCTTGGTGACCGCATAGGTCGCCGAAGGCAGCGATGTGATCAGGCCGGCGGCCGAGGCGGTATTGAGCAGATAACCATCGCCGCGCTCGAGCATCTGCGGCAGCACCGCGCGCGCGGCGTAGACATGCGCCATCACGTGAATCTGCCAGTTCAATTGCCACTGATCGTCGGGCGTGTTCTCGTCGCCATCACGAATGATGCCGGCGTTCGAACAGAACAGATCGATGTGACCGAAGGCCTTGGTGGCCGCATCTGCCAGAGCGCGCACCTGATCCTCACGACCGACGTCGCAGGCTCGCCATTCACAGGGCACACCGGGCACGCCAGCGCCGCCCGAACGAATCTGGTCGGCCAGCGCCGCCAGGGCTTCGCCACTGCCCGCCAGATCGGCCAGCATCATGCCGGCCGGCTGATCCTGCGCAAAGCGAAGCGCCAGGGCCCGACCAATGCCGCTCGCCGCGCCGGTGATGACGATCGTGCGTCCTCGTAGTTCCATTCACACGTCTCCTGATGTCATGGCTGGTGACGACGCGCACGCCTGCCGCCTGCGTCACCGGGGTGGCGGTCCACGCAAGACAATGCGCATCGGCCGCCGGTTCATCGGGACGTTAGCACAACCGCCGCGGTAGACATGCGCGCACGGCGACCGACGGATTGGCCGTTCCATGGGCCGCATGGCAGGCCCGACAGACTCAGCGCGCCATGGGCCGCACGGCAGGCCCGACAGACTCACCGCGCCATGGTCCGCGCGCCAGGCCCGACAGACTCACCGCGCCATGGTCCGCGCGACGCGCTGACGGAGCCTGCGCCGTCGCGCCTCGGGTCGCGGCAGCGGCGCTCCGGCGGTCGGAACGACGGCTCAGGGTTCGATCATGCAGAGATCGAGCTTGCGCTCCTCGGCCTCACCGACGGTCACATGCTCGGTGCTGCCGGCACAGGGGCGCAGCGACTCGTGCTCGAGCTTCACATCATAGGTGCCCGCCTTGAGCTTGACCCGGTACTGACCCACATAATTCACCGGCACAGCGACCGGGTCGATCTTCTTGGGAGGGCGGTTCAGATCGGGTTTGTCATCGCCGGTCTCGCCCGAGGCCGACGGGCCCAGGGTGGACTCGACCTCGGCGGGTTGACCGGTCTCGGGCACGACGAAAACCAGGCGCGCATCGGGCACCATCGCCTGGGTCCGGCCATGGATGATGGTGCCATGCAAGGTGGCCTTGGCTGCGCAGCCGGCCATCAGCGCGGCGACGGCGAGAACAGCAACGGCAGTAGGTTTCATCTTCGATCTCCGTTGACGGGCGCTGCGTTTCGGTGGTCATCCGACAACCGGCAACAGCCAAACCCGATGGCAAACGCGCCCGCCCTGGGGCGCACCGACATGAGTGACACAAAACGCCCGCATGGTTCAAGCAGGCGCGGTGCAAAGATCACGACGCCCGCCGTCCACCGGGAAGGATGCACGGCGCCGGGCGCGTACAGGCACGCCTGCACGCGACTCAGCCGTCGCTTTCGCTGCGCAGCTGCACCCGCTGGATCTTGCCCGAAATCGTCTTGGGCAAGGCGTCGCGGAACTCGATCTCGCGCGGATACTTATAAGGCGCGGTGTTCGCCTTCACGAACTCCTGGATATCGACGGCCAGTTCATCGGCCGGCGTGAAACCGGCTGCCAGCACGACATAGGCCTTGACGATCTGCCCTCGCAGATCATCCGGCACACCGACCACAGCCGATTCGGCCACCGCCGGATGCTCGAGCAAGGTGCTTTCCACCTCGAATGGCGAGATCCGGTAGCCGGCCGAGCTGATGATGTCGTCGCTGCGTCCGACGAACCAGAAATAGCCATCAGCGTCACGCGTGGCGGTGTCGCCCGTGTAGTACCAGCCGTCGTGAAAGACCTTGGCCGTGGCCTCGTCATCCTGCCAGTAACCGCGAAACAGCCCCGCCGGATACGGATCCGTGATCTTCACCGCGATATGGCCGATCTCGTCATCGGCCACCCGGTGGCCCGCATCATCGACGACATCCACGACCACCCCGGGCACCGGCCGGCCCATCGAGCCGGGCCGCACGGCCATGAACGGATAGTTGCCGACGATGTTGATGGTTTCGGTCTGACCATAGCCATCGTAGATGAGCCCGCCGGTGGCCTGCTGCCAGATCTTGATCACCTCCGGATTGAGCGGTTCGCCGGCGCTCATCGAATGCCGCAGCCCGCGCAGTTCGAAGGCACCCAGATCGAGCTGGGCAAACATCCGATAGACCGTTGGCGGCGCACAGAAGGTTTTGACATCCAGCCTGGAGATCAACCGCAGGTGAAGCTCGGCATCGAAGCCCGCGGCATCGATCAGCACATTGACCGCGCCCATCTGCCATGGCCCGTACAGCAGACCCCAGGCGGCCTTCGCCCAGCCGGTGTCGGACAAGGTCCAGTGAACCTCGCCCTCGCGCAGATCCATCCAGTAGCGGCCGGTGATCGCATGGGCGAGCGCATAGCCGTGATCACGCGGCACCATCTTGGGCATGGCCGTGGTGCCCGAGGTGAAATAGATCAGCATCAGGTCATCGCTGCGGCTGCGCGGCACCCGGTTGCGATCGAAACGGGTGGCGGCATCGGCAAGCAGGCCCTCGTAGGACTCCCAGCCATCGCGCTGACCACCGCCGACCACGATCAGCAGGCGCAGGCTCGGGCACTCCTTGCGAATCTCGTCGACCCGCTCGGCCGCCTGCGCGGTGACGATCGCGATCCGTGCGCCGGCGCGGTTGATCCGGTAGGCGATATCTTTGGGCATCAGCAGATTGGTGCCTGGCATGGCCACCACGCCGGCCTTGCAACAACCCACCATCACCTGATACCAGGCCGGCACCCGCGGAATCATCACGAAGGCCAGATCACCCGGCTCGGCGCCGAGATCCAGCAAGGCATTGGCCACCCGGTTGGAATCGTCGCGCAGTTGCGCAAAGCTGTGTCGCGCGGTTTCGTTGCCCTTGGCATCCAGGGCAATGAATGCCAGTCGCTGTTCGTCCTGTGCCCAGACGTCGATGCAGTCGAATCCGAAGTTGTAGAACTCCGGAATGGTCAGTGCATGGCTGGCGCAGGCCTGTTGATAGTCGGTGATCGGCGATGTCATGTCTCTGTCTTTGGGGCGGATGATCCGATGTTCCTGCACGATGCAGATCCGCCCGCGCGATTGCGGCCACACAAACCACCGATCTGCATCGCCTTCACTATACCGCAGCGGTTTCAGCGCGAATCGCGACCATCGCGATGCTCGCGGCCCACATAGGCGGCCTGGGTGCGCATCCACTCGCGGGCCGCCGGCGCGGGCATGCGCGACAGCGCCGCCAGCAGCAGGCCGGCGAATCGCGCCGCGGCGATGCTGGCGCCGGCCGGCGCGCCGGGTCGCGAGGGCGACGGATCGGCCCCGAAGCACGCATGCGGCAGGTCCAGCCACGACCAGTCACCGCACCGGCAGCGCGCGTCGCCCTGCACCGCGATCACCGCGGGATGGGCGGCGGGCCAGACCACGGCGCCGCGGGCCGGTGCCGATGCCACGATCAGGCGACCCTGAGCCGCCAGCCGGCTCAGGGATCGGTCCAGCCGATCATCCCGCCGTGGCAGGCCGAACGCGCAAAGCACCAGCGCGGGCCCCGGCCGCATCGCGGCCAGATCATCGATCGCGGCGATCACTGCGGCCAGCCCGGTGCGCAGACCGTCCGCGAAGATCACCGGATTGAGCAGTTCGACCGCGGCGCCATCGACCGCTTCGAGCAGCGCATCCGCCAGCGCCTGGGCATGAGCGGCCGCCGGTGAGCCCGATGGTGCGCGCGCGCCGCCGGCGGGCGGGCCTGGCGGATCGCCCGGGCACCACACGCGCATGAGGCCGGGCCAACTCTGCACCGGGCCGTCGATGATCGCCACACGCGGTCGCGGCACGCTGTGCTCGGCCG
This sequence comes from Burkholderiaceae bacterium, assembly GCA_041396585.1. Lineage (GTDB taxonomy): Bacteria > Pseudomonadota > Gammaproteobacteria > Burkholderiales > Burkholderiaceae_E > JAUIAI01. The sequence goes on from JAWKYG010000006.1 coordinate 104,649, forward strand.
GCACGCCGGCCGGCCCGGCGGAGCGACCGGGCGATTCAGACATCAGGCGCATCGGGCAGACGGATCACCCGGTCCACCTCGCCACAGGCCTGAGGATCATGGCTGACCACGATCCTGGTGCGCCCCGCCAGGCGGAGATCGAGCCGCTGCCAGATGCGCATCGCGGATGCCCGATCGACCTCGGAAAAGGCCTCATCGAACAGCCACAGGCCGCCGTCGCGCAGCAGCGCCCGGGCGATGCAAAGCCGCTGACGCTCGCCCCCCGACAGGCTCAACCCGTCCTCGCCGAGCAGGGTCGCCAGGCCGTCGGCGCCCGCGAATCGATCATCCAGTTCCACCACGCGCAGCGCGTCACGCAGTAGCGCGTCATCGGCCGCGGGCGCCAGCATCCGCAGGTTCTCGGCCACGCTGGCGCGCAGCACGAACGGCCGCTGCGGCACATGGACCACCGTGGCCACCCGCAGCGGGGCCGGCAGCGGCCGGCCCTCGGAATCGAGCAACAGGAAGCGCTGTCGATCCGTGTGGTCCAAGCCCTGCAGCATGCGCAGCATGGAGGTCTTGCCCGAGCCGCTGGCGCCGTCCAGACGAACCTTCTCGCCGGCCTCGACCCAGGGCACGGTCGGCGCGGGCGCACCACCGGCCGGTTCGCCCACCTGGTGCAGGATCCGCGGCGCCGGCCATCCGGCTGCTGGCGGCAGGCCCGGATCGGGCGCATGCTGCGACGGCCGGGCCGCATACTCCGAAGGTCGGGCCGCGTGCTCGAGCAAGGCCGCGATCCGCTCGAACGAGACCCGCGCCCTCGCCTGCCCGTGCCAAAGGCCGAGCAGCGACTGCATCGGCCCGATCAGAAATCCAAGGTAGCCGAGGAACGCGATCAGCGTGCCCAGCGGGATCTGCCCGTCGATCACCGCCAGCCCGCCGACCAGGAACACGATCGAGCGCGCGATCGCGGCGATCAGGGTCGGCACGCCACGCGTCAACTCGCCGAATCGGTGGGCGATCAACTGCTCATCGATCAACCTGTGCTGCCCGTCCTGCAGACGCGTCACCATCGACGCGCCGGCACCGATCTGGCGGATCTGACCCAGGCCGTGCAGGAACTCGGCCAGGCGTGCAGCGAAATCTCCGCGCGCCTCGCGCACGCTTCGGCTCAGCGACTCCGTGCGCGGCCGTGCCCAGGCGAGGAAGGCCAGTTCGAGCGGCGCCAGCGCCAGCGCGATCAAGGCCAACGGCCAGTACAGCCAGAACAGCATCACGCCGGCACCCGCCAGGCGCAGCAGGGCGCCCGAACTGGTGAGCAAGGCATTGAACGCGAACCGCTGCACCTCGCCGGCATCACCGTCGATGCGACTGAGCAGCTCACCGGTGCTATGTGCGGCGCGCCAGGCCACCGGCGCGCGCAACACCGAGCTGATCAGCCGCGCGCGCAGATCGGCCAGCATCGCCACCGAGGCACGCATGTGCATGAGGCTGTTGAGCACCCCGAGCGCCAGCGCGCCCGCGCCAACCGCGAGCAGGATCAGCGACCATCGGATCAATGCCCCGCGGTCGGCGGCCATCAGGCCGTCATCGATCACGCGCTTGGTCAGATACGGAGGCACCAGGGCGATGGCCGCGGCCAGCAGCCCGAGCAGGAGCACGGCCAGCAGAGCGCGCGTGTGCCCGGCGAGCAGCGAGCGCCAGATCGGCCACATGGTCAATGCCCTCTGCGGTGGTTCCGGGGTGTTGGCCGGCGCGTCGGAACCACCGACGAAACCCGGCCCTCAGCGCGCGGGAACGACCTGCAGGGTAGCCGCGGCCATGTCGCCCCCCGAGGGCGTGCGCATCTCGCCGATGCGCTCGAGGGTCTGTGTGTCATAGACACCGATGTCATCATTGGTGCCGCCCACATACACCTCCTTGCCGTCGCTGGAGATGTTGATCACATAGTAGGTATGCGGCAGATCGACACGCTTGATCAGTTTGCGGGTCTCGACATCATGCTTGGACAGCTGGGTATAGACGCCAAAGAGCTCGTTGCCCGCCTGCGGATTGCGCACCGCGCTGAACATGATCACCTCCAGCGAGGCGAAGTCGGCCAGCTTGGTGTCGCCAGTGGCCAGATCCACGCTCTGATAGCCCCAGACATAGTCGGCGACCTTCTCCATCTTCTCGGTTTCGAACAATGCCGCCGTGTACATCAGCAGGAACTCGTTGTTCTGGCTGCCCACAGGCCAGAACGCAAGCACATCGGGCGGGCTGTATTTCGGCCGCTGCCAGGATGCGTTGGCAATGGCCACCGACATCTCACCCGCGCGTGGATCGACACGCTGGATGTCATGCGCGGCGATGTACACCGAGCCCTTCTGATCGGCGGCCATGACGGTCGAGCGTCGCGGCGCCGGGAACACGCGCACCGGCTCGGCCTCGAGCCCCGAAGAGGTGTCGTAGACCGCGAACTCCGGCGTCATCACCTGCAACCGGTCGGGCAGCACGCGCGTGGGATTGCGCACCGTGTACAGCTCCTTGCCGTCGGCCGACAAGGCCAGCGAGGCGATCGTCTTGCGCCGCACATTACCGCTGGATTGTTTGGCGTAGAAGACCCGCTCGCAGGTTTCGAGATCGACCCCGATCACGTCCTCCCAGCGATTCACCAACGCATAGGCGGTCTTGCCGTCGCCGGAGACCACCAGGACACCGGGCATCGCATTGACCCCGAGCGAGCAGTCCTTGATGAGCTTGCGCTCGCCGGCATCGAACACCAGCAGCTTGTCCGGCTTGGCGATCGTGACCAGACGATCACCGGCGGCCTGAGCCGTGAGCGCGCCCAGACCCAGCGCGCAGGCGAGCGACGCCCGCGACAGATGGCGGATCAGCGAGTTCATATCTTCCCCCGGCTCAGGTTTCGGCATCCGACGGATAGACGGTGCCCAACGATCGCCAGTCCCGGCTGGCATTGTCGGCGCCGTCGTTCCAGTTTGGAAAAGTGACCATGGTGTCGGGCACCTGGGCCGGCCACCAGCACGGGTCGGAGCAGCCATAGAGATCGGCCTCCATCGGCTGGCACAAGGCCGCGACGCCGCCGAAAGGATCGACCTCCCAACCGGGGTCGAAGGTGGTGGAACAGCCGGCGGTGACGGTCTGCATCGCCTGAACTTCGTCGAGCCGGTCTTCGGCGATGGCCTGCTGCACGAGCTCGGCCTTTCTGCCAACGGGTTTCATTTGCCCCACGCCCTCCTTGGTGCGATATGCGAATCGAAGAACTGTGGCGCACCGGCCATCAGTTCACCATAGAGCCCGATGCCGTAATCGATCCAGTCGCGCATCAGGTCGCAGTAGTGATAGGTCGGCGATTGCGGATCGCCGAAGTGTGCATACGACTCGTGGTAACAGCCGCCGGCGCACAGGTTGCGAATGCGGCAGGTCTCGCAGCCCTTGCCGGCCCGTTCGGCACGCTGGGCGATGAACTCGGCCAGCGGCTCGCGATCGATGCCGTCTGCCACGCTGCCAAAACGCGCCTGTTGCGAGCCGGTGAAACGATGGCAGAGATTCAGCCCGCCTTCGTGGTCCACGGCCAGCATGCCCACGCCGGCACCGCAGGGCAAGGCCTTGGAACGGCCTTCGCAGAGATCCTGCATCAACTGATGCAGATTGGAAAAACCGATGTTCTCTCCACGCAGCGCGGCATCGCGATAGCGCGCGCCGAGCGCCTTCATGCCATCGAACACGCGCTGCAGATCCTCGGCACCGAGATTGAACTCGGCCAGCTCACCCGAGGTCACCGGCGAGAATCCCACCTCGAAGAAACCGAGTTCGCCCTTCAGGTGCTGCCAGATCGCTTCGATCTCGGTGACGCCGGCCGTCAGGGTGACCCGCGCGCCCACCGGCCGCGAGCGGTAGCGCGCCAGCAGCATCTTCGACTTGGCGACCACGGTGTCATAGCTGCCTTTGCCACCGACCGTGCGTCGCCGAAGATCGTGCAGGCGACGCGGCCCGTCGATGGACACCGTGATCCCGAAGCGATGGGCATCGAGCCAGTCGATGATCTCCTCGGTGAGCAGTGTGGCATTCGTGGTCAGCGTGAAGTTCACGCGCTTGCCGGCCGCCGCGAAGCGCGGCCGCGCATGCTCGACCACCGCCCGGATCAGGGGCATGTTCGACAGCGGCTCGCCACCGAAGAAGACGAGGTTGTACTCGTCGAGATCGGGGCTCTCGGCCAGCAGCATTTCGATCGAGGCCTTGGCGGTATCCAGCGACATACGCTTGCCGTCGGCCGGGCTGTCGAGGTCTTCCTTGTAGCAATAGGTGCACGACAGATTGCAGCCGGTGTTTACATTGAGCACCAGCGTGGACAGCGGGAAACGGGTCAGCCGGGGAAGTTTCTGCCGCACCGGCTGCCACGGCCCGTCGATCACGATGCCGAGTTCGCGCAGGCCGTCCAGGCGCCGGAGAACCTCGTCGGGCTCATGGCTCGCAAAATCCGACAGCAAGGCATCGACCGAGCTCACCGGATGGCGCGCCAACCAGCCGAAGACCTCGGACTCGAGCGCATCGAGCTCGAACACCGCCGTGCTGGGCACATGGAACAGCAGCTCGCGCGCACCGGCGCGTACCTTGTGGCCGTTGGCGGCCACGAAGTGAAGGGGCGAGGCCTGCCGGGCGTCGTGACCGGGTCGGCTGATGAGCGTGGTATCCATGCGTGTCAGCGCAGGGGCGGGTCGTTGAAGCGCTGCACGGTGACCACCAGCCGGCCATGCGCACTGAGCTCGCCCATCGTTGCCGTCACCTTGAGATCACCGGCATTGTTGGTGGAGAAGGGGCGCTGCGGATTGGGCCCGGCCAGCGCCGGCGAGAACAACCCGCCGTCGCCCATCGTGCCGGCGAACTGATCATCCTTCATCGCGATGGCCGCCTCGCCTTCCGGGGCGACCGTCCAGCTGGCCGGCACACGACCGATGCGGACGTCGTCTTGCGTACCTGGCTTGCCATCGGCACCGTTCCAATACCCAATGGCCTGAAACGCCGCCGGCACCGCGCCCGGCCCGACCTCGGTACCGCCGCCGACGCGGGCGATCGTGAATGGCGGCTCCACCGCGATGCGATCCACCTTCGCATAGACGGTGAGTTCGGCGCGCTGGCGCCCCTGGCGGATGGTGACCTTGCCATTGTCCGGGTGATCGATCTGCACTCGCACCCCGACACGGTTGGCGCGCACACGGGCGCCGGGGCTATCGACGATGACGTCATACATACCCGCACCGACCACCTGCACCTGCGACTGACCGGCCGGCACCGCCGAGGGCACCAGGCCCAGCATCACCGGGGCAGAATCCACCCGGGCACCGCGCAGTGAGGCGCCGACGCTGTCGCGCGCATGCTCGAACTGGCGACCCGAAACCCTTTTGCCGTCCTCGCTGAGGGCCAGCACCTGGCGATAGCGGGTGTCGCCGATCGTCAGATTGGCGCGCCACTCGAAGCCTGTGTAAAGATTCATCGTGCCCGCAACCGGCAGACCGGTGCCGTCCAGCAGTTCGAGCCGGCCGGCGACCTCGAACGGTGAATTCTTGCCTGTGACCCGCAGACGGCCATAGGCCTCGCCCTTGCCCAGCAGATCGACAATCACGATCCACTCACCGGCCGGCAGCTTGTGGGTGCGCGCCGACCATGCCTGCCAGGCGTCGGTCTGCAGGGGATAGCGCTCGCTCAGCAACGGTGCGATCTCCTTGACCGCGATGTCATACCAGCGACGATCGCGCCCGAGCGCCTGATACTCGATGGTCGGAAACTGGCCGACATGGAAATCCATGTGCAGCCGCCACTCGTCGGCGGTTCTGCGCTGCAGCGCCACGCGGGCGCCCGTGTGACAGCGCGCGCACATTTCGCCGAGCGGCGCGTCGATGGATTCGACGACGTTCGGATCTTTCTCCAGCGCATAGCGGTAGCCGGTGGTTTCGGCCGGTGCCAGCCCTTGCTGGTCAGATAGCCACTGCACGATATCGCGGCGCTCCGCGGCCGACAGATCCAGACCGTAGTTACGCTGCATGCGCACGATGGTCATCATCCAGCCCTCGGGGGTCTTGCGCTGCCCGGCGATTCGGCTGAGCCCCGCCTCGCCCTTCTCGTGGCAGGCGCCGCAGCGGGCTTGCAGCCGGGCCTGGTCGGCCAACGCGGCCGGGCTCGCGGACAACAGCACGCCCCCGAGCAGAACCGTGAACAGGCTGCGGGCCAGAGCTGCAGCGCCGCGGCGCGCGGCTCCTGCGAGATGCCTGGGGTTCATCGGGATCCTCCTCATTGTTCTGGATGGCCAATGAGCCGCCGATGCCCGATCACGCAGGCCCGCCGACTCCGCGGGGATCTCGGACAACCCCACGGCTCAGGAGCCAGCCTAACAGAAATCGACGTAGCTCGATATCCGCGCCGGGGACGCAAGCCGCGAGCGCACGCATGGCGTCGTCGGCACTTTGCCCGTGCAGACGATGAAACAGCGGCGCCATCTCGACACCGCGAACGAAGGCCACGCCATCGGGCTCCTGCGGCGTGCAAACCACCTCGGCATTCACCAGCCGATGATCGCGCACGATCACGCGCGGGGCGACCATGGGGCGCGTCAGGGGCGCACGCACGGGCTCATCATCCGGCCAATCGGCGCGCCTGGCCCAGAACGGGGTGGCGAACCTGGTGGCGGCCTGCCGGTGGAAGTCGCGCCCGATCCGGGCCTGATGCAAGAAGGTGTCGCGCACTCGCCGGGTCACGAAGCCGTCGGCCAGCGCCGTTTGCTCGTCGAGCAATGCGTGAACGACCGGCACGGCCATACGCGCCGACGCCAGCGCCCAGAACAGGCCATGGCCCGACAGGGGATCGAAGGCGACCGCGGCATCACCAATACGCAAGGGATCGCCGGCGAGCAGCGAGCAGGGATTGCAGTGAATCGCGGCTGCTCTTGCGCGCCAGCGCCCGGGCAGCGGCTCAGCCTGCCCGGCCTCGGCCTGGGCGAAGAAGCGATCCCATAGCGCGGGCACCTGCCCAGCACCGCCGGACAGCGCCTGCGCATCGATCACGATCTGGGTCCAGCGCGCGTGCCCGCCCCATCCGGCGCGCCATACCCAGCCCAGCGGCGTGGCGCGTACCTCGGTCCATGCCGAGAGCGCTGTCGGCGCGCGAGCCTCGGCAGGCGGCAGGCCCGCGATGCGCCGATCGGCGCCATGCTCAGTCGGGGCCGCAGGCCGATCGGCGGTTTGCTCAGCCAGGGCCGCAGACCCATCCGCGGCGCCCATCGTCAGGGTCGGCAGCCGGTCCGCGGAGCGCTCGGCGAACGCCGGCAGGCGATCCGCCCGGTGTGCCCCCGCAATCGCGATGGCCAGTGGCGCGCGCAGCCGCCCCTGAGCGGCCGGCGCCCGACGCCCGCGGGCATCGATCAGCACCCGGGCGCTCAGGTATCCCGCGGAGCTCTGCCAGGCACCGGCATCCGCGCCAAGGACACGCGCCCGAACCGGCTCGACGCCCGCGGCAAGTGCTGCCCGATAGAGCCCGCGATCCAGCATGCGCCGGGCAATCAGCGCCTCTTGCCCGAGCGCCCCGGCGAGCCCCGGCCACTGCGAATGGCGCGACGCGATCGCGATCACGCCCGCGCCGCGCAGCCCGATCTCGTTCAGGATGGCCAGCGTACGTGCCGATGCGCCCTCGAGCCTGCGCTCACCGCTGACCGCTCCGATCAGAGCGACGCGCAATCCCTGCCGGGCCAGCAACAGCGCGGCCAGACTTCCGGCCGGCCCGGCGCCGGCGATCGCGACATCATGCATGGGTCATAAGACATTCCGAATCGGCGGCAGACACCCGGCGTGGCAGCGCCGACCGTGCCCGATCATCATAGCGCCACGACCGACCAGGGACGACCGGCCGCCCGACAGTGGCCACCGTCCGCCCAACCCGCCCCCAGGCCCGGTTCAAGTCCGAGGCAGATCCTGCCGAGCAGGGAGACGGAGTCGCTGTGCGCCTGAGCGACCCCTGGACAGGCAGCGGAGTGCCCCTTGCAAGAGCGTCAGCACCAGAAGGCCCCTTATCGGCTGACACGCGTGTTTTCGATCGCGTGTCTGGTCGGCATCGTGATCGTGACCGGGGTGCTCTACCGGAGCAATCACCGGCTGGCCATCGATGCGCTGACCGCCCACGAAACCCGTGCCAATGCCGACCTGGCGCGCGCCTTCTCAAACAGTGTCTGGGAACAGTATCGCGGCTGGGTATTGTCATCGCTCGAGCGCTCACGCAAGGCGCTGCTGGCGGATCCGGCCTTCCATCGGATCGACCGCGACGTGCGCGCGAAGATGCACGGCCTGAATGTCGCGAAACTGAAGATCTACAACAAGGACGGACTGACCGTCTATTCGTCCGAGCACGCGCAGGTCGGCGACAGCAAGCGCGAGAACCCCGGTTTCATTGCGGCGATGGCGGGGCAGGCCAACAGCCACATGACCTATCGCGACCGCTTCGACGCCTTCGAGAGCATCCTGCCAAATCGCGACCTGGTCTCGACCTACATCCCGCTGCGCTCGCCCGTGAACGACAAGCCAGAGGCCGTGATCGAACTCTACTCGGACGTCACCGAACTGCTCAATGCGCACGGGTCGGCCGAACGCACCATCGCCGCGACGCTGCTGCTCTCGCTGGGCGCGCTGTACCTGTTTCTCTTGTACATCGTGAAGCGGGCCGACCGGATTCTGCGCAGCCAGGAGCAGGAGCGGCGCCAGGACGAACAACGGATACGGCACCAGGCCTATCACGACGCGCTCACCGGGCTTCCCAACCGGACCTACTTTGCCGAGTGGCTGCAGGAGGCACTGGTACTCGCGTCGCGTCATCATCGCGACGGCGCCCTGATGTTCATTGATCTGGATCGCTTCAAGATCGTCAACGACAGCCTGGGCCACCTGGCCGGCGATCAACTGCTGACCATCGTGTCGCACAGGATCCGATCCTGCCTGCGCGACGGTGATCTGCTGTTTCGCATGGGTGGCGATGAATTCACCATCATCCTGCCCGAGATCGACGATCCCGCCGAGGTCGCCCATATCGCCCAGCGGATCAATGAACGCGTGGCCGGGCCGATCACGCTGCTGGGCCATGTGTTCTCCGTCGGCGCGACTGTGGGCATCGCGGTATTTCCGGGCGACGGCGCCAGCGCCGACGCGCTGGTCAAGAATGCCGACGCAGCAATGTACAGCGCGAAGTCCGCCGGGCGCGGGCGCTACATGTTCTACCACCCGGCGATGAACGAAACGGCGATGCAACGCCTGCAACTCGAATCCGCACTGCAACGCGCGCATCGCGAGAACGAATTCGAGTTGTACTACCAACCCCGGGTTGCCGCCGGCACCGGGCGATTGGCGGGCGCTGAGGCGCTGCTACGTTGGCATCGGCCCGGACACGGCCCAGTCGCCCCGGGTGCGTTCCTGGCCGTGCTCGAGGAATCGGGCATGATGCCCGCGGTCGGAGACTGGGTGCTGCGCAACGCCTGTCGTCAGCTTGCCCGCTGGCAGGCAGACGGTTTCGCGATCACGCGTATCTCGGTGAACGTATCGGCCAGCCAGTTTCAGGCCGGCGATTACGCGTCACGGGTCGCGAGCACCTTGCTGGAGACCGGTGTGGACCCCGCCGGCATCGAACTCGAACTCACCGAATCCATGCTGGTCGCAGACCCCGCGCAGGCCCGCACCTTGATCAACACGCTCAAGTCTCTTGGTGTGAAGATCGCGATCGACGACTTCGGCACCGGCTACTCGTCACTGAACTACCTGCGCTTGTTTGCTGCGGACTTCCTGAAGATCGATCGCAGTTTCGTCGCCGACGTCGAGGCCAATCCGCGCGAGCGGGCGATCGCCAAGTCGATCGTCGATCTGGCGGGCGCACTGGGCATGACCTCGGTCGCCGAAGGCGTGGAAACCGAGGCCCAGGCCAGCTATTTCACGCAGATCGGCGTTGGGGAATTGCAGGGCTATCTGTTCGCGCGCCCGATGCCGGTGAGCGAGCTGGAACGATTCGCCGCCGAGCACCTGAGCCGGCCTGACCGAGGCAGGAGCGCACCGCCCGACGACAGCCCCGAACCCGGGGACGCGCACCTCGCCAGAGCCTGAGCCTGAGCCTGAGCCTCTAGCAGACTGGTGCCGACTGTCCGACTCGAACGGACGACCTACCGCTTACAAGGCGGTTGCTCTACCAACTGAGCTAAGCCGGCAAAACCTACTTCACCCGGGTCAACGTGGGCCGCCCCTTGCGCCGCGTGCCGGCAGGAGGTGGCTCGTCATCCGAGTGCGGATCCGACGATACGTCACCACGATCGGTCGGGGCAAGCTTTGCAGCTTCGGCCTCGGATGCCGCCTGCGCAGACCGAGGCGGTTCGGCAGCTGCCTCGGCGGACGCGGCCGGCCCCTTGCCCTTGCGTGCCGGCCGACGCGCGGACTTGCCCGTCGGCGAATCCGCCTTGGCATCTGCCGCCTTGGCATCTGCCGCCGTGGGATCTGCCGCCGTGACATCTGCCGCCGTGGGATCGGATGGCGTGTGCACTTCTTGCGAGACCGGGCTTGGCCGATCGCCGGCGCCCGGGGCATCATCCTGGCTCCGGTCTTCGCTTGGCAGGCTCAGATCGTCACCGGCTCCGGCCTCGTCCGGGCCCCCGCGGTCACCCCCGGCGTCGACGGCACCCTGGATAGATGCCGACTCGCCCTGCCCCGCCCCGGGCTCGCCACCGGAAGGCGGCACCGCACGAAGGCGCGGACCATCACCTCGACGGCGTCCGCGCGATCCACGCGAGCGGCGCGGCGGCTCACCGGGCGCATCGATGTCATCGGCACCGCCTTCAGCAGGGGCGTGGGCGTCGGAATCATCGACGGACACCGATCGAAGCGTGGACACGCGCTCATCGGCAGCTGGCGCAGACGATGGTGCGGCCCGCTCGACCTCGAAGGCCATGCCATGACCGTTCTCGCGCGCATAGATGGCCGAGACATTGCCGATCGGGATCAGCAGTTCACGCACGCGGCCATTGAAACGGGCCTGGAACTCGATCCAGTCCTGGTCGATGAGCAGATTGTTCGTGGCGGTCATGCTGATATTGAGCACGATCTCGCCATCCTGGACGAACTCCGGCGGTACCCGCGTGTGCTCGTCGACCGACACCGCGATATACGGCGTCAGACCACTATCCGAGCACCATTCATGAATGGCTCTGAGCAGATACGGCTTGGTAGACAGTTCCGGCATAGTCAACGACCCGATCACACCGCCTCAGCGGCGCATCACCTTCTCGGAGGGCGTCAGGGCCTCGATATAGGCCGGGCGCGAGAACATGCGCTCCGCATAGCGCAGCAGCGGCGCGGCCGACTTCGGCATCTCGATCCCATAGTGATCCAGGCGCCAGAGCAAGGGCGCGATGGCCACATCGAGCATCGAGAACTCGTCGCCGAGCATGAACTTGTTCTTCACGAAGATCGGTGTCAGTTGCGTAAGCCGGTCGCGCAGTTGCATGCGGGCATTCTCGAGCACCGATGCATCATTGCCCACCGGATCACGCCGCTCCAGCTCCTGAACATGAACGAACAGTTCGCGCTCGAAGTTGAACAGGAACAGACGCGCGCGCGCGCGCATCACCGGATCGGCCGGCATCAACTGCGGATGCGGGAACCGCTCGTCGATGTATTCATTGATGATGTTCGATTCGTACAGAATCAGATCACGCTCGACCAGTACCGGTACCTGGCCGTAAGGGTTCATGATCGAGATGTCTTCGGGCTTGTTGTAGAGATCCACATCGCGGATCTCGAAGTCCATGCCCTTTTCGAACAGCACGAACCGGCAGCGTTGGCTGAACGGACAGGTCGTGCCTGAATAGAGGACCATCATCGCCTTGGTCTCCTGAAACGGAATGAGCGCGGCCAGCCCCACGGCTGGCCGCGCAAGAAACAAGGCCCGGGGACCGCCTCACCGAGGCCGGCCCGCCGGGCGGGAATCCGGATTACTTGATGTCTTTCCAGAATGTGCGGTTCAACCAGATCGAGATCGCGAACAACACCGACAGGAAGATCAGCACCCAGACACCCAGCGCGGTACGCGTTTTGGCCGAGGGATCGGACACGTAGGTCAGGAAGGCGGTCAGATCACCCACCGCCTGATCGAAGGCGAGACGATCCAGCGTGCCGCCCTGTGCGGGCTCGAACTCGGTGTGGCGACCCACGTGCGGATGATCGCTGCTGGGCTTGCCTTCGGTCACGGTGACACTGCCGTCGGCCCCATAGTGGGTGACGGTCTGGGTGAAGCTTGCCCCATGCCCGTCACCTTCGGCCTTGATATCGGTGGCCGTCATTGCTTGCACGCCCTGCAGCGCCCAGAACGGATTGGGCATGCCCACGTTCGGGAACACCGTGTTGTTCCAGCCGGTGGCACGGCCGTTGTCACGATAGAACGAGCGCAGGAAGGTATAGATCCAGTCGGATCCGGTGCCGGCATGCGAACTGCGCGCCCGCGCGGTCACGGAAAGATCGGGCGGAAGCGCACCGAACCAGGCTTTGGCGTCTGCCGCCTGCATCGGGATCGTCATCATGTCGCCGACCTTCTCGCCGGTGAACAGCAGGTTGTCCCTGATCTGCTGGTCGGTCAGGCCGAGGTCTTGCAGCCGGTTATAGCGCATCGACTTCAGGCTGTGACAGCCCATACAGTAGTTGACGAACAACTGCGCACCATGCTGAAGCGCGCTGCGATCATTGAGCTTCTCGACCGGGAACGCATCGAGCGGGGCCTCGCCGCCCGCAGCCTGGGCAGGTGCCGGCACGAGCAGGGAGATCGCGGTGAAAACAGGGGCGGCCAGCAGCGCCGCACGCCGAATCAGTCCGAGGTTCATGGCTTTCCTGGATGAGTGGGACACGGTCATGGGGCAGGGCTCAGTGCGGTTTGAAGGTGACCCGCTCGGGCACCGGCTTGAACGTTCCCATACGGCTCCACCAGGGCATGAACAGGAAGAAGCCGAAGTAGACGATGGTGAAGAACTGCGAGAGATTCTGGCCAACCGGGGATGGTGCCTGCACGCCAAAGTAGCCGAGCACGACAAACGCCACCACGAACACCAGCAACAGCCACATGTGCCAGGCCGGTCTGTAACGCATCGATTTGGCTGGGCTGTTGTCGATCCAGGGCAGCGCGAAGAACACCATCACGGACGCGCCCATGGCCACCACACCCCAGAACTTGGCGCTGAACTGATCGGGGAAGGCCATGTACAGACCGATATAGCCGGCCACGGCGACGGTCGCGATCAGCTTGGCCAGACCATGCGCGCGCGAGAACCAGAGCACCACCAGCCAGACGACCAGCAGGATGGCGATCTTGCTGAGGAAGTCGGCCGTGGTGGCACGCAGGATCGAGTAGAACGGGGTGAAGTACCAGACCGGCGCGATATGCGGCGGAGTCTTCAGCGGATCGGCCGGGATGAAGTTGTTGTACTCGAGGAAGTAGCCACCGACCTCGGGGGCGAAGAAGATCACCGCCGAGAAAATGATCAGGAAGCCGACCACGCCGACGATGTCGTGTACCGAGTAATACGGATGGAACGGGATGCCGTCGACCGGGATGCCGGCCGCGTTCTTGTTGCGCTTGATTTCGACGCCGTCCGGGTTGTTGGAACCGACCTCGTGCAGCGCCACGATGTGCGCCGCAACCAGCCCGAGCAGCACCATCGGAATCGCGATCACGTGAAACGAGAAGAAGCGGTTCAGCGTGGCATCCGAGACCACATAGTCGCCACGGATCAGCAGCGACAGATCAGGACCGATGAACGGGATCGCGGAGAACAGATTCACGATCACCTGCGCACCCCAGTAGGACATCTGGCCCCAGGGCAGCAGATAGCCGAAGAATGCCTCACCCATCAGGCAGAGGAAGATCAGGCAGCCGAACACCCAGACCAGTTCGCGCGGCTTGCGGTACGAGCCGTACATGAGGCCGCGGAACATGTGCAGGTAGACCACGACGAAAAAGGCCGAGGCGCCGGTCGAGTGCATGTAGCGCACCAGCCAGCCCCACGGCACCTCGCGCATGATGTACTCGACCGAATCGAAGGCCTTCGCCGCATCCGGTTTGTAGTGCATGACCAGGAAAATGCCCGTCACGATCTGGATCACGAGCACCAGCATCGCCAGCGAGCCGAAGAAGTACCAGAAGTTGAAGTTCTTCGGCGCGTAGTACTCGGACAGATGCTCTTTCCAGAGCGTCGTGGCCGGGAAGCGCTGGTCGATCCAGCCCATCAGGCCGGTGGTGGTGACGGTCTTGTCCTGTGCCATGGATGTGTTTCTCTTTCGCGGGCGGTGGCGCGAACCACCGCGGAAGTCGTCTGTGTGCCCGGGGTCAGGCCGTTTCGTCTTCGCCGATCAGCAACGTGGTATCGGTCAGATACATGTGCGGCGGCACGTCGAGATTGACATTGGCCGGCTTGTTCTTGTAGACCCGGCCGGACATGTCGAAGGTCGAGCCGTGACAGGGGCACAGGAAGCCGCCCGGCCAGTCGGCCGGCAACGAAGGCTGGGCACCGGCTTCGAAGCGCTCGGACGGCGAGCATCCCAGGTGCGGGCAGATCCCGACCACGACCAGGGTTTCAGGCTTGCGCGAGCGCTCCGGATTGCGCGCATACGCAGGCGTCGGGATCTGGTAGAACTTCTCGGAGTTCGGATCCACCAGCTGGTCGTCGTGGCCCTTCAGCGAGGCCAGCATTTCGGGCGTGCGCGAGACGATCCAGACCGGATTGCCGCGCCATTCGACACGCATCAACTCGCCCGGTTTGAGGCCCGAGATATCGGCCTCGACCGGTGCGCCTGCGGCCTTGGCCCGCTCCGACGGCGTGAATGTCGCAATGAAGGGAATCGCGGTTGCGATGCCACCGAGACCGCCGACGGCGGCGGTGGTCGCGATCGCCGCGCGCTTGGAGGAATCCAGCGGGCCGTTATTGCTCGGGAACGAGGTATCGCTGGCTTGGCCGGGCGCTTCAGGGTTGCTCATGGGTGCCGGTGCGGATTGTTCGTTATGAAAACCAACCATTCTAGCAGGCCACGGCTGCGCCTGATACGCCCTTGCGGCCCCCGCAACAGCGCAAGCATGCGTTTTCGTCCGACGCGCCGGGCGCGCGGCGCACGCCACCGCCCGGCGAGCGTCTCGCGGGCGATTTTTAACTCGTTGACAATGCGGCCCCGGCCGGCCCGCAAAACGCCCTGAAAAAAGGGCACACTTCGGGCTCCCGGAGGGCCGAAACCGCGCCATCCGGGAGGTCCGTCACCACAACAATTCATCGCAGGAGCACCCCCATGTCCATGGTTTCAGAGTTCAGAGATTTCATCGCCAAAGGCAACGTCATGGATCTCGCCGTCGGCGTGATCATCGGCGCCGCCTTCGGCAAGATCGTCGATTCGCTGGTGCGAGACATCATCATGCCGATCGTCGGAGCGATTTTCGGAGGGCTCGATTTCTCCAATTACTACGTCTTGCTGGGCAAGGCGCCCGACGGTGTGGCCATGACCTACGCGGAGCTGTCCAAGGCGGGCGCACCGATGCTCGCCTACGGCAACTTCATCACGGTCGTGCTGAACTTCCTGATCCTCGCCTTCATCATCTTCCAGATGGTCAAGATCGTGAACCGGGTCAAGGGCCCGGAGCCTAAGGCGGCCCCGCCGGCGACCCCGGAAGATGTCGTGCTGCTGCGCGAAATCCGCGATTCGCTGAAGAAGGCCTGATCCCGGCGGCGCCTGCCCCGGGCCGGCGAGCCGGCCGCACGGGCCCGGACCGCGGCCCGGCGGGCAGCACCCGGCTCACACCGGATTCGGATCGTCGATGAAGGTATGGCGCAGGCCGAGCGCTTCTGCGGCAGCCTCGGCCAGCGCCTGCACCCCGTAGCGCTCGGTCGCGTGGTGCCCGGCAGCCAGATAGACAATGCCGAGCTCGCGCGCCAGATGGAGTGCTGCGCTCCGAGATCTCGCCACTGATGTAGGCCTGCGCACCCAGGGCGGCCGCCTGTTCGATCGCATCCTGGGCGGCGCCCGTGCACCAGGCGATCCGCGTGATCCGGCCGCAAGAACCCACGACCAGCGGCTCGCGCCCGAGCGCCGAGGCCACCCGGGCAACCAGCGCAGCGGCCTCCAACGGGGCATCCAGATCGCCCCAGAAAACCAGCTCGTGATCTCCGCCGCGGCCATTCACCGGCAGGCCGAGCCGGTTCGCCAGACAGGCATTGTTGCCCAGCACCGGATGCGCATCGAGCGGCAGGTGGTAGGCGAACAAATTGAGATCGGCACGGATCAACGCGGCAATACGCGCGCCCTTGATCCCGACCAGACAGGGATCCTCGCCGCGCCAGAAATAGCCGTGATGCACGACCAGCGCATCGGCGCCGATCGCCACCGCCCGCTCGATCAGCGCCGCGCTCGCCGTGACCCCGCTGACCAGATGACCGATCGGATCGCGGCCGGCCACCTGCAGGCCGTTCGGGCAGTAGTCGGCGAAGCGCTCAGGCTCCAGGGTGCGCGCGAACCACTCGGTCAGCGCCGCGCGTGACACCATCATTCGGCGGTCACGGACTCGCCGCTCTCGGCGGCGGGATTGCGGCTACGCGCCTTCACGAATCCGGCCAGCACGATGCCCAGCTCATAGAGCAGGATCAGCGGCACCGCGAGCATGAACTGCGAGATGACATCGGGCGGCGTCAACACGGCCGCAACCACGAACGCACCCACGACCACGTAGCGGCGCGCGGCACGCAACTGCTCAGCATTCACGACCCCGGCCTTGACCAGCAGCATCTGCACGACCGGCACCTCGAAGGTGAGACCGAAGCCGAAGAAGATGGCCAGCGTGAAATCCCAGTACTTCTGCAGATCCTGCAGGATCTCGGCACCGGTCTGCGAGGACATCGCGATGAAGAAACGATAGGCAGCCGGCAACACGAACGTGTAGGCAAAGCCGATGCCCACCACCAGGAAAAAGACGCTCGAGACGATCAGCGGCATTGCGAACTTGCGTTCGTGCTCATACAGGCCGGGCGCCACGAACGCCCAGGCCTGGTACAGGATCCAGGGCATGGACACCAGCACCGCGGTCAGGAAGGACACCTTGGTCAGGGTAAAGAAGGCCCCGGCCTGGTCGGTGAAGATCGGCCTGGACCCTGCCGGCAGGGCCTCGTACAGGGGCAGCGACAGGAACTTCATGATCGCGCCCGAGAAATAGAAACACACCCCGAACAGAATCAGCACCACGATCAGGCTGCGGATCAGACGATCACGCAACTCGATCAGATGCGACATGAAGCTCTCTTCGGGATGGTCTTCGGCGGCCATGGTCAGAATCTGCTGCGTGCTTTGGGCCGCTTGCGCCCCAGGCTGCGGTCCCGCTCGACACGACGATCACGCAAACGATCCCGAATCCGCCGGTTCTCGTAAATCTGTTCCCAATCGGTGGCGGGCGCGCTGGTGGTCAGTGGGCGCGCCGAATCATCACCGAGCGCACTCGACACCTCGGCGAAGTCACTCTGGGTTTTCTCGATGGTCTCGCGCATCGATGATTCGATGTCCGTGGCGGCGCTCTTCACCTCCTTCTGGAGATTGCGCAATTCCTCGAGTTCCATCTGACGATTGATGTCCGTCTTGACGTCGGCCACATAGCGCTGCAACTTGCCCATCCACTCGCCGATCTGACGAGCCAGCTTGGGCAGGCGCTCTGGCCCGACAACCACCAGGGCGATGATCGCCATGATGATCATTTCGCTGAAGCCGATATCGAACATGATGAGACGTCAGGACAGAAAGGAGGCGCTGGCGACATGCCCCTTCGAGTGGACGGCAATCGCCGACCCGGATACGGCAAGGGCCCGACTCCCGGATCGGATCGTTTCGGCGCCACGGCTGGATCGCCGAAACGACGGCACAGCGCAGCGAAGCTTTGCACGACCTCGTGGTGCAAGGCTTCCTTAGCTCTTGCGCTCGGCCTCGACGTCGATGGTCTTGGTGTCCTGCGAGGCGGCCGCCTGCTCGCTACCTTCCTTGACACCTTCCTTGAAGCCGCGCACCGCGCCACCGAGATCGGAGCCGATGTTGCGCAGCTTCTTGGTACCGAATACCAGCATGATGATGATGAGCACGATCAGCCAGTGCCAGATGCTCATTGCACCCATGAAAACCCTCCTTTCGCGTTCGGCGACCCCGATCTGCCTGGTGCCATGGATTGCACCGGGAAATCAGGAACCGCCATTGAATTCGACCGTCTTCGCTGCAAGGCAGCTAGTTGAGCACGAACCCTGGGCCGGGCCCAACCCTGGAATGTCACCACCCCGTTGGAACGCGCCACCCGGCTCCGCGGCCGACAGGAATATCCGGAGGATGCTCCTGCGACCCGCATGCCGCACCCGCGACATGCTCACTGCGCCGGCTTGGCGGCTGCTCGCAACGGCTCTGGCCCGCCCAGCACATGGACGTGCAGATGATACACCTCCTGTCTGGCGATCCTGCCGTTATTGACCACGATGCGAAAACCGTCATCGAGCCCCTGATCGCGCGCCAGCCGGCTCGCGATCGAGAACATTTTGCCGATCAATGCCTGATGTGGCTCCTGCACGTCGTAGAGGTTGCGAATGTGTTCGCGCGGAATGATCAGAAAGTGCACAGGCGCACCGGGATTGATGTCATGAAAGGCGACGAGGTCGTCGTCTTCGTACACCTTGTTGGCGGGAATCTGCCCCGCCGCGATTTTGCAGAACAGGCAGTCTGGATCATGGGTGGTCATCGTCTCTCCTCGAGATATCGTGGGCGCCGATGCATGCCGGCCTCACCGGTGCTCATCGGCAGTGGCCGTCACGGCGAACTGCCCTGGCAGAGACAGGCAGACCGGCCAGGCACGCGCAAACCGATGCTCAGTCGCCGCGCTCACGCGCACGCCGCGAGGCCTTTTCGTCCAGGCCGGACACGCCGGCCCGGCGGGCCAGTTCATCGAGCACATCACGCGGGCCGAGATCGTATTGCGCGAGCATGACCAGACAATGGAACCAGAGATCGGCGGTCTCGGCGACGATACGCGCGGCGTCGCCGTCCTTGGCGGCCATGACGGTTTCGGTGGCTTCCTCGCCGATCTTCTTGAGCACCGCATCGGGCGCGCGCGCGAGCAGGCGGGCCACATAGCTCGTGTCCGGATCCTGATGGCGCCGGGCCTCGATGACCGCGGCCAGTGTGTCCAGTGTGCTGTCGCTCATCAGGCGCTCCCGGAACCGTAGATTTCCTCGGGTGACTTCAACACCGGATCCGTCGACTGCCAGACGCCGTCCTGAAGCACGCGGTAGAAGCAGGACTGACGCCCGGTGTGGCAGGCGATGCCACCGTGTTGCTCGATCAGCATCAAGACCGCGTCGCCATCGCAGTCGAGCCGGATCTCGCACACCCGCTGGCCATGGCCGGAGGACTCGCCCTTGCGCCAGAGCGCCTGGCGCGAGCGCGACCAATAGACGGCACGGCCGGTGGCAACGGTCTCGGCGAGCGCCTCGCGGTTCATCCAGGCCACCATCAGCACACGGCCGGTCGCGGCATCCTGGGCGATCGCGCAGACCAGCCCCTGGGTGTCGAAGCGCACATGGTCCAGCCAGGAGAGATCGTAATTCGAGCCGGGGCCCTGGCCCGAGGAAGCGGTGGCGTTCTCAGTCATCGGGGAATCGTACCGGGATTCCGTTCTCGGCCATCAGTTGCTTGGCCTCGTTGATGGTGTACTCACCGAAGTGGAAGATGCTGGCGGCGAGCACGGCGTCGGCCCGGCCCTCGAGCACGCCATCGACGAGATGCTGCAGATTTCCCACCCCGCCCGAGGCGATCACCGGCACCGGAACCGCGTCGCTGATCGCACGGGTCAGGGGCAGATCGAAGCCCTGCCGCGTGCCGTCGCGGTCCATGCTGGTGAGCAGGATCTCGCCGGCACCGAGTTCACACAGCCGGACCGCCCATTCGATCGCATCGAGACCGGTCGGGCGCCGCCCGCCATGGGTGAACACTTCCCAGCGCCCGTCGACGCCCGCCTTGGCGTCGACCGCGCAGACGATGCACTGCGAGCCGAAGCGGCTGCTGGCCTCGCTGACCAGGCCCGGATTCTCAATCGCCGCGGTATTGATCGAGACTTTGTCGGCGCCGGCATTGAGCAGGCGCCGGATGTCATCGACCTTGCGAATCCCGCCCCCGACGGTCAGCGGGATGAACACCTGCTCGGCCACGGCCTCGATGACGTGCAGGATGATGTCGCGTTCGTCGCTGGAGGCGGTGATATCGAGAAACGTGAGCTCGTCGGCACCTTGTTCATCATAGCGGCGCGCGATCTCGACCGGGTCGCCCGCGTCTCGCAGCGAGACAAAATTCACACCCTTGACGACGCGACCGGCGGTGACGTCCAGGCAAGGGATGACACGCTTGGTGAGCATGGCGGGCAACCGGGGAAAATGACGGGCAGGCGGGCCAGGGCCCCCTGATGGAACGCTGTGGATCGAACCCGCAGTCCAGAAAATGGCGCGCGGCGAAAGGTCAGCCTGCGGTGCCGCTCAGTTCGTCCGCACGCGCCTGCGCGGCCTCGAATTCCAGCGTGCCCTCATAAAGCGAGCGCCCCAGGATCACAGCCTCGACGCCGTCGTCGGCAATCGCGCAGAGCGCATCGATGTCGGCCATGCCGGCCACACCACCCGAGGCGAACACCGGGATGATCAGTTCCTTGGCCAGCCGGCGCGTGGCATCGATGTTCACGCCGGTGAGCATGCCATCGCGACCGATATCGGTGTAGATCACGGCCTTGACGCCGTAATCCTCGAACTTCTTGGCCAGATCGAGCACGTCGTGGCCGGTCATCTTGCTCCAGCCATCGGTGGCCACCTTGCCCTCGCGCGCATCGAGCCCGACGATCACCTGCCCCACGAAGGCGCCGCAGGCATCCTGCAGAAAGCCGGGATTCTTGACCGCGGCCGTGCCGATGATCACATCGGCGATGCCCAGATCCAGGAACCGCTCGATCGTGTCCAGGTCACGCAGCCCGCCGCCGAGCTGGATCGGGATCTCATCCTCGATCTCGTCGATGATGGTTCGGATCGCGGCCTCGTTGGCGGGCTTGCCCTTGATCGCACCGTCGAGATCGACGAGGTGCAGCCGGCGCGCGCCCTTGTCGAGCCAGTGACGCGCCATGGCGGCGGGATCTTCGGAGAAGACGGTCTCGTCTTCCATGTTGCCCTGGCGCAGCCGCACACAGCGGCCACCTTTGATGTCGATGGCGGGAATCAGCAGCATAGGAGCAGCAAGCGCGGTTGGAAGCAGGATCGGGCCAGGGGCCCACAGGAGCGGGAAGGACCGCCGATCAGGTTGCGGTCGCCGGCACCAGGCCGGCGGACCCGGCGGGCCAGTGCCCGCGCGATCGGCTCAGGGATTCCAGTGGATGAAGTTCTCATAGAGCCGCAGGCCATGCGCCGCGCTCTTTTCCGGATGAAACTGAGTTGCAAAAATATTATCGCGGGCCAGCGCACAGGTAAAGCGACCCCCGTAGTCGCTCTCGGCCGCCGAATCCTCGGCGCGAGCCGGATGTGCATGATAGCTGTGGACGAAGTAAAAGTGGCTGCCGTCGGCGATACCGTCCCAGAGCCGGTGCGGCCGGGTCTGCCAGACCCGGTTCCAGCCCATGTGCGGCACCTTCAGGCGCTGGCCCTGGGCATCGCGCAGATCGAGCGCGAAACGCTCGACGCGCCCCGGAAACAGGCCCAGACACGGGGTCGGCTGGCCGTTGCGGGATTCGTCGCTGGCCTCGAGCAGCATCTGTTCGCCCACACAGACACCGAATAATGGCCGGCTGGCCGCAGCCCGGCGGATCGCCGGCTCGAGCCCGGATTCGTGCAGATGACGCATGCAGTCCGGCATCGCGCCCTGCCCCGGAAAGACCACACGCTCGGCGGCGTCAATATCGGCCACGCTGCTGGTGATACGCACCGTGTGATGGGGCGCGACATGCTGCAAGGCCTGGGCGACCGAGCGCAGGTTGCCCATTCCGAAATCGACGACGGCGATGACAGGCATTTCAGTTCAGATCAGAACGATCGTGACGGATGGTGCGAGCCCGTATGGCATGGCATGACATTGGCTCCACACGAAGCATACGGGGTGCGACAAGGGGACGGGACGACATGACCGTGCCCCTACAACGCCTCCTTGGTGGAAGGCAGGCGACCGGCGAGACGGTCGTCGGCTTCGACGGCCATCCGCAGCGCCCGGCCGAAGGCCTTGAACACGGTTTCACACTGATGATGGGCATTCTCGCCGCGAAGATTGTCGACATGCAGCGTGATCCGCGCATGATTGACCAGGCCCTGGAAGAACTCGCGGGTGAGGTCGACATCGAATGCGCCGATCATCGCGCGCGTAAGGGCACCGACCAGGTCAGGCCCGGCCGGCCCGAGAGATCGACCACCACGCGCGACAAGGCTTCATCGAGCGGCACATAGGCGTGACCATAACGGCGGATGCCGCGCTTGTCGCCCAGCGCCTGCGACAGCGCCTGCCCGAGCGTGATCCCGATGTCTTCGACCGTGTGATGGGCATCGATGTGCAGATCCCCGGTGGCCTGGACGTCGAGATCGATCAGGCCATGGCGGGCGATCTGGTCCAGCATGTGATCGAGAAACGGCACACCGCTGGCCAGCTTGGACTGGCCGGTGCCATCCAGACCGATGCGCACGCGCACTTGGGTTTCGGCGGTTTGACGGGTGATTTCAGCGGCACGCATGAACAAAGACGGCGATCAGACGACGAGCAGGTCGAGAACCTCACGCAGCGCCCGCGCCAGGCGTTCGCAATCGGCTTGGGTTCCCACCGAGATTCTCAGGCAGTTGGCCAGTTGCGGATGCATCCGACTGACATTGCGCACCAGAATACCGCGTTCGACCAGTCCCCGGTGGACCGCGTCGGCATCGGGCACACGCGCGAGCAGGAAATTGGTCAGGCTCGGGGTGATTTCGACACCATCGATCCCGGCCAGTTCGGCCGCGAGCCAGTCGCGCGAGACCACCAGCCGGCGCGCCTGCGCGGCCAGCACCTCGTGATGCTCGAGCGCGAATTCCGCGGCGGCCTCGTCCAGCACACTGATGTTGTACGGCGGGCGGACCTTTTCGAGTTGCCCGGTGATGCCCGGATCGGCCGCCAGGTAACCGATGCGGATCCCGGCCAGGCCGATCTTGGATACGGTTCTCATCACGACCAGGTTCGGGAACTCTTGCAGACGCGGCATCCAGCTGCGCTGCGCGAACGGCTGGTAGGCCTCATCGATCACCACCAGGCCCGGGGCCGTCGCGATGATTCTCTCGATCACCGCGTCATCGAAGGCATTGCCGGTGGGATTGTTCGGGTAGGCCAGGTAGACCAGCGCCGGTTGCTCGGCACGGATCGCCGCGAGCATGGCCTCGCCGTCGAGCGTGAAACCCCGGGCCAGCGGCACGCCGACGAAGCGGCAGCGCGCCAGCGTCGCGCCGATTTCATACATGACGAAGCTCGGCTGCGGCGCGAGGATCGGGCGGCCGGTGCCGGCCACCGCCAGACCGAGCATCGAGATCAGCTCGTCCGAGCCGTTGCCCACCACCACGGGATAACCATCGGGCACCTCCAGCCGCTGCGCGATCAGCGACCTCAGACGCGCATAGCTGGGCACCGGATAGCGATTGATCGACAGCGATGCGAGTCGATCGGCCAGCGCGCGACGCAGCGACTCATCCAGTTCGTAGGGGTTCTCCATCGCGTCGAGTTTGAGCAGGCCCTCGGACGGCGCCACCGGATAGGCATGCATCGCGCGCACGGCCGCACCGATCGCGAACTCGAGCACGGCATCGGCGCGGCCGGCGGGCGAAGGCCGAGCAGCCGATGACGCCTGATCGGCTTGCGCTTCCGCCCGGATCCGGGCGCTGGCTGCATGCGCTGCCAGCCCCTCGGCATCGGCGAGTTCGCCCGCGACCCCGGCGAGTGCGCGCGCGCCACGGCCGGTGATCTCGAGCAGACTGGAGCGCTTCTGGAAATCGTAGACCCCGAGCGGCGACGAGAAACGCGCGCTGCGCATGGTCGGCAGCACATGATTCGGGCCGGCACAGTAGTCGCCCAGCGATTCGGAGGCATAAGGCCCCACGAAAACGGCGCCGGCATGACGGATCGATTCGATCCAGCGCCCGGCATCGGCGGCCAGGATCTCCAGATGCTCGGGCGCGATCCGGTTGGCGATTTCGCAGGCCTGCGCCATGTCCTGCACGCGGATCAGGGCACCGCGGCTGGCCAGACTGGCGGCGATCACGGACGCGCGCGGCTGCGCGGGAAGCATCTCCGTGATCGCGGCCGCGACCCGATCGAGATAGGCATCATCCGGGCAGAGCAGGATGGACTGGGCGATCTCGTCGTGCTCGGCCTGGGAGAACAGATCGATCACCGCCCAACGCGGATCCACGGAGCCATCGGCCAGCACCAGGATCTCGCTCGGACCGGCGATCATGTCGATGCCCACCGTGCCGAACACCTGCCGCTTGGCCTCGGCCACCCAGGCGTTGCCCGGGCCGACGATCTTGTCGACCGCGGCGACGGTTTCGGTGCCGAACGCAAGAGCCGCCACGGCCTGCGCACCGCCCACGGTGATCACGCGATCGACTCCGGCCAGCGCCGCTGCCGCCAGCACCAGCGTGTTGCGCTGGCCATCGGGTGTGGGCACGACCATGGTGAGATCGCCGACGCCGGCCACGCGTGCCGGAATCGCATTCATCAGCACCGAGGACGGGTAGGCTGCCTTGCCGCCCGGCACATACAGCCCGACGCGATCGAGCGGCAGGATCCGTTGCCCCAGGCGCGAGCCATGCTCGTCGCGGATGAACCAGTCGCTTTCGCGCTGTGCCTCGTGGAATCGGCGCACACGGGCAGCGGCCGCGCTCAGCGCATCGCGCCGGGCCGGGCTCAGCGACGCCAGCGCCTCGTGCAACGCCTGCGCCGGCACCACCAGATCGGCCATCGAGCCCGCCTGCATGCGGTCGAAGCGATTGGTGTACTCGAGCAATGCGGCATCACCGCGGGCGCGCACATCGGCCAGGATCAGACTCACCGTGTCGGCCAGCTTCGGGTCGCGAGCGGCCTCGAAATGGGTCAGCCTGGCCAGCTCGGCAACGAAATCGGGTTCGCGGGCATCGAGTCGGCGGATCGGTTCAGAGGCATTCATCGGGGCAATGACAACCAAATTGGAAGGTGCGGGGCGCTAGGCGCTATCGACGGGCCCGGCTGGTGACGGCGCAGACCGGCAGCGAGTGAGCACGCCTGGTCTGGCGGCGAAAACCGTCTCCGGGCTCACCGCGAACCGTTGACCGGTGCGGGGACTACGACCTCAATGATGGAGGGCGGCAGCGGCAGCGTCCAGCCGCTCGAGCAGCGGCCGCAAGCGCGCGCCCTTGAGCTTCAGCGAGGCCTGATTGACGGCCACGCGCGCCGAGATATCCATGATCTGCTCGACCTCGACCAGGCCGTTGGCCCGCAGGGTATTGCCGGTCGAGACCAGATCGACGATGGCATCGGCCAGCCCCACCAGCGGCGCCAGTTCCATCGAGCCGTACAGCTTGATCAGATCGGCATGCACCCCCTTGGCCGCGAAGTGGCGACGCGCCGCGCTCAGATACTTGGTGGCGATGCGCAAACGGGCGCCACGGCCCACGGCGGCCGCGTAATCGACCGAGGCCGAGGCGGCCACGCTCATCCGACAGCGCGCGATGCCGAGATCCACAGGTTGATACAACCCCTCGCCCCCGTGCTCGATCAGCACATCGCGGCCCGCCACGCCGAGATCGGCGCCACCATATTGAACATAGGTGGGCACATCGGTGGCACGCACGATGATGATCCGGACATCGGGATCCGTGGTCGGCAGAATCAGCTCGCGGCCGCTGGGCGCGCCAGCCAGGCGGATGCCGGCCTGCTCGAGCAGGGGCAGGGTATCGTCGAGAATCCGGCCCTTGGACAAGGCGAGCGTGATCATGCGTGAATCCGGGTGATATCCGCGCCTAGCGCGGTCAGCTTGTGCTCCATGCCTTCATAACCGCGATCCAGGTGGTAGATGCGGTCGACGACGGTCTCGCCCTCGGCGGCCAGGCCGGCGATCACCAACGAGGCGGAGGCGCGAAGGTCGGTGGCCATGATGCGTGCGCCGGTCAGGCGCGCGACTCCCTTGACCAGGGCGGTCGAGCCCTCGATCGTGATGTCCGCCCCCAGGCGCTGTAGTTCGAGCACATGCATGAAGCGGTTCTCGAAAATGGTCTCGGTGATCACCGCGGCACCGGTGGCCACGCAGTTCACGGTCATGAACTGGGCCTGCATATCGGTGGCGAACGCGGGATACGGCGCGGTGCGGATACCGACCGACAATGGCCGGCGATCCATGCGCAGGCGGATCCAGTCGGCGCCGGACTCGATCTCGGCGCCGGTCTCGCGCAGCTTCTCGAGCGTGGCATCCATGATGCCCGGATCGACCCGCGTGATGCGGATATCGCCCCCCACGGCGGCGGCGGCACAGAGGTAGCTGCCCGCCTCGATGCGATCCGGCAGCACCCGGTATTCGGCGCCGTGCAGACGTTCGACGCCATGGACCACGATACGCGGCGACCCGGCACCGGCAATCTTGGCGCCCATGGCGATCAACGCATTGGCCAAATCGACGACCTCGGGCTCGCGGGCCGCGTTTTCGATCACGGTCTCGCCGTCGGCCAGCGTGGCCGCCATCATCAGGTTGGCGGTGCCGGTGACGGTGACCATGTCGGTGATCAGGCGCGCGCCACGAAGCCGCGGCGCACGCGCGACGATGTCGCCGTGTTCGATGTCGATTTCCGCGCCCATGTGGCGCAGCCCCTTGATGTGCTGATCCACCGGACGCTGTCCGATCGCGCAGCCGCCGGGCAGCGATACCCTCGCCTCGCCGAAGCGGGCCAGCAGCGGGCCCAGCACCAGAATCGAGGCGCGCATCGTGCGCACCAGTTCGTAGGGGGCCGCCGGCTGGGTCAACGGGCCGGTGTCGATCACCACCGTGTCACCGTTCTGTTCGAGCACCGCCCCCATCTGGGTCAGCAGGCTGGACAAGGTGCTGATGTCGCGCAGCGAAGGCACATTGCGCAACACCAGCGGCTCGTCGCTGAGCAACGCCGCGCACATGATCGGCAGGGCCGCATTCTTGGCCCCCGACACCGGCACCTCACCCGGACAGACGCCGGCCGCCGACGATTCTGAGTTTGTCCATCTCGGGTCCTGGGCCGCTCAGCTCGCGGCCGCGACTTCGTCGGGGGTGAGGGTCTTCATGGACAAGGCATGGATCTCCTCGCGCATGCGTTCGCCCAGGGCCGCATAGGACCAGCTGATGCCGCTGCACCAGCCGCTTGCCCTCGAACTGGCGCGAGACGATCAGCGCCTGAAAATGTCGGCCATCACCCTCGACCTCGAGTTGCTCGCACTCGAGCCCTGGGCGATGTAGCGTCTCACGTCGTCTGGCGTCACGGGTTCCATGGCATTCATTCGGGGGATGGTTCGGGATTCGGGATGGCGCCGTGACGGCAGGCGGGCGCAGGACGGCGAACGACGGATCAGTGTCGCAGGCGAAAGCCGCTGGAGAGCAGTCCCAGGGCAATGCCGACCAGCACGACCAGCGCACTCGCCACCACGGCCAGGCTGGCCCAGGGGCTGACATCGGACATGCCGAAAACCCGTAGCGGAAGCCATCGACCATATAAAAGAACGGATTCAGGTGCGAGACCGCCTGCCAGAACCCCGAGAGCGAATCCACCGAGTAGAACACGCCCGACAGGAAGGTCATCGGCATGATGAAGAAGTTCTGGAAGGCTGCCATCTGGTCGAATTTCTCGGCCCAGATGCCCGCGATCAGGCCCATTGTACCGAGGATGGCGCTGCCGAGAATCGCAAAGCCCAGAGCCCAGCCCGGCGCGCTCAGATGCGGGGCGGCGAAAAGCCAGGTCACGACCCAGACCCCCAGCCCGACCACCAGGCCACGGACCATCGCCGCCAGCACATATCCGGCAAACAGCTCGCCGCTGGACAGCGGCGGCAGCAGGATGAACACCACGTTGCCCGTGATCTTGCTCTGAACCATCGATGACGCGGCATTGGCAAACGAGTTCTGCAGCACCGACATCATGACCAGACCGGGCACCAGGAAGCGCGTGTAAGAGACGCCGTCAAATACCGTGACCTTGTCCTGCAACACATGCGAGAAGATCATCAGGTACAGCAGCGAACTGATCACCGGCGCTGCCAGGGTCTGAAAACCCACCTTGGTGAAGCGGCGCAACTCCTTGCCGAACAAGGTCGCGAAACCGAGCATGCCGTCGCCGATCATGTCTGTTCAGCGCCCATGATGCTCAGGAAAACGTCTTCGAGGTCGGCGCGGCTCATTTCCATGTCATCGATGCGGCAGCCTGCGCGGCGTACCTGGGCCAGCATGTTCTCCACCAGATCGTAGCTGTCGATGCGCAACTGCACCTCGCCATCGGCCTGCGAGATCACCGCATCGCGCAGCGCGTCGGGCAGCGGCGCGCCTGAAATGCGCAAACGCAGGCGTCCCGCCGAGAACCTGGCGAGCAGTGCATCCGTGCGCTCCAGCGCCACCACCCGACCGCCCTTGAGCATACCGATCCGGGTGCAGAGCTGCTCGGCCTCCTCCAGGTACGGTGGTCAGAACGATCGTGTGACCATCCTGGTTGAGGCGGCGGATGAACTGCCAGAGGGTCTGGCGAAGCTCCACATCGACGCCGGCGGTGGGCTCGTCGAGCATAATTACCGGCGGCCGGTGCACGAGGGCCTGGGCCACCAGCACCCGCCGCTTCATGCCGCCCGAGAGCGAACGCATGTTGGCATCGGCCTTGTCCGTGAGCCCGAGATTCTCGAGGATCTCGTCGATCCAGCGGTCGTTCTCGCGAATACCGTAGTAGCCCGAGGTGATGCGCAGGGTCTCGCGCACCGAGAAGAACGGATCGAAGACCAGTTCCTGCGGCACCACCCCGAGCAGCCTGCGGGCCGCGCGATAGTCGCGCCGCACATCGTGGCCGAGAATGCTCACGCTACCGCCGGAGGACCGTGTCAGGCCGGCGATGATCGAGATCAGCGTGGTCTTGCCGGCCCCATTGGGCCCGAGCAGGCCGAAGAACTCGCCGGATCCGATCCGCAGCGAGACGTCATCGAGCGCACGAAAGCTGCCATAGCGCTTGCTGACCCGATCGACATCGATGGCCGCGGGCATGGTCAGAACAACAGGTCCGACACCCCGTAGAGCTCGGCGAGCTTGCGCAGATTGTCCGACGGATTGATGAACTGCAGACGTTGTGGCGCGGCCAGCCGGTTCAGTTCGAGCAATGCGGCCAGGGCCGATGAATCCACGACAACATAGTCGGCGAGATCGATCTGGCGTTCGCCGGCCTCGACCCGGGCTCGCGAGGCAACGAGAAAGGCGCCCACCTCACCCAGGGTCAGGCGGGCGGCCGTGCTGGCGGCGGTCATGTCAGCCGCGACCGCCGGCCTTGGCGAACTGCTCGTTCTTCTCGGCCAGGGTCTGAATCAGGCCATCGACCCCCTTGGCATTGACAATCTGCTTGAACTGGTTGCGATAGGTATCGATCAGCCAGACGCCCAGCACGTTCAGATCGAAGATCCGCCAGTTCTCGCCATTGCGCTCGAGGCGGTAGCTGAGCTGGATAGGCTCGCCGCCACCGACCACCTGCGTGCGCACGATGGTCTCGTCCTCAGGCTTGCCGCGCATCGGCTTGACCTCGACATGGTGATCACGCACCTGGGTCAGCGCACCGGCATAGGTACGCAGCAGCAACACGCGAAATTCGCGAATCAGCGACTCGCGCTGCTCGGCGGAGGCCGAGCGCCAGCCGCGTCCGACCGCCAGAGCCGTCATGCGCTCGAAATTGACGTGCGGCATGATGGCCGTGTCGACCAGGGAGGAGATCTTGTCGAAGTTGCCGTCGTGATACTGCGGATCGGACTTGATCTTGTCCAGAACCTCGGTGCTGAGATTCGAGATCAACTGGTCCGGCGCAATCGGCTCGGCGCGGGCGGGCGAGCCGAGCAGGCCTGCGGCGGCGAGCGCGATCGCGCCCAGGGCCAGGAACAGGCGGCGGGAAAACCCCATGAGCTGTTGCATGTGCACGCGCTCCGAATCAGAAAAAGTGGCAAAAATGATAACGTGCGACCCCCGCTTTTCGCCGACATCAGGGGTATCGGCACAACGACCGGTCTGATCGCCGCGATGACCGGCGCCCGCCCGGGTGTCGGTCCGCGCGCCGCAATGGACGCGAGCGGCGAGTGCTGCCGCGGCGCCCGATCCGAGCCGGCGCGCCGGCCTCAGTTACTGCCCTTGGCCGGCTTGTCGTCCTTGTCGTCCTTGTCGTCCTCGTCGTCGTAGCGGGGCGCGGGCTCGTCGAGCATCGGCGGATCCCCATCGTAGACGAGGCTGCGGCGGCGCTGCATATAGGCATCCCGGATGAACGAGTATTCGTCCAGCGCGATGCCCGGCAGCAACTTGCTGGCATTCAGCAGCGCCTCGCGTTCATCGATGATCCGCACGGTACGGGCGCCGGCCTCATCCACGGAAACCTTGAAGACATTGCCGATCGGGTCGCCATAGCTGTCCACACCAAAACCGATGGCATCGCGTCCGTTGGAGGGCCCGAAGAACGGCAGCACGATATAGGGCCCCGGCGGCACCCCCCAGACCCCGAGGGTCTGTCCGAAATCCTCGCGATGTTTGGCGAAACCGATCTCGCTGGCCACATCGACCAGTCCGAACAGGCCGAGCGTGGTGTTCAACATCACCCGCGACAGATCCTGGGCCGCATCGACCGGCTTGCCCTGAAGCAGATTGTTGGCGCTGATCCAGATGTCCTCGAGATTCGAGAAGAAACTTCTGATCGGCATCCGGAACACAGGATTGACATGGTCACGGTAGCCGCGAGCGACCGGCGCGAGCACCGCCTCGTCCAGCGCCATGTTGAATGCATGGACCTTGCGGTTCCAGGGTTCGAGCGGGTCACTGGGATCACCATCGGCGATCGTCGCGCAGCCAGCGCCCGCCAGAGAGAAGACCAGGAGCAGGGTCGTGACCCAGGGGCGCAGGCGCCCCCGGCGAGCGTCGGGTCCGATCATTTGTCGCCCGCCTCCGCCGACTTGTTGTACAGGAACTGACCGATCAGGTTCTCGAGCACCACGGCAGACTGCGTCAGCGTGATGCGGTCGCCATCGCCGAGATTGGCCAGGTCGCCGCCGGGTTCGAGGCCGATGTACTGCTCGCCGAGCAGCCCCGAGGTGAGGATCTTGGCCGAACTGTCCTTGGGAAACGGGTAGGACTTATCCAGAGCCAGCACCACCGAGGCACGAAACGAGTCGGCGTCAAAGCCGATCGATTGCACCCGTCCGACCACCACCCCGGCCGACTTCACCGGCGCGCGCGCCTTCAGCCCGCCGATGTTGTCGAACTGGGCACGCACCGAGTAGGTGGGTGCTGTACTAAAGCTGGCGAGATTGCCCGCCTGCAGGGCGAGAAACAGCATGGCGCCGAATCCGGCCACCACGAAGAGTCCCACGAGGACATCGGAGAACTTGCGCTTCATAGATTTGAACCCCGCAAACAGCAGCCCACTTGAAGCGGGCAACGCGCTCGCGCGCGCCAGAACAGGAATCCGTCGGACACGATGGCGGCCTCAGGTACTGAACATCAGCGCGGTGAGCAGGAAGTCGAACCCCAGCACCGCCAGTGAGGACGCCACCACGGTGGTGGTGGTGGCGCGGGCCACACCCTCGGGCGTGGGCTTGGCCTCATAGCCGACGAACAAGGCGACAAAGGCACAGACGAATCCGAACACGATGCTCTTGAGCACACCGTTGCCGACGTCCGCGAAGACATCGACCCCGGACTGCATTTGCGCCCAGAACGAGCCCTCGTCGACACCGATCATCTGCACGCCGACCAGGTAGCCGCCCATCACGCCGACCGCCGAGAACATCGCCGCCAGCAGCGGCATCGCCACCAGTGCCCCGACAAATCGCGGTGCCAGTACGCGCACCATCGGATCGACCGCCATCATCTCCATGGCCAGCAACTGTTCGCCCGATTTCATCAGGCCGATCTCGGCCGTCAGCGAGGTTCCGGCACGCCCGGCGAACAGCAGGGCGGCCACGACCGGCCCGAGTTCGCGCACCAGAGACAAGGTGACGAGCAGCCCGAGCGCCTCTTCGGAGCCATAACGCTGCAAGGTGTAGTAACCCTGCAGGCCGAGCACGAAACCCACGAACAGCCCGGAGACCAGGATGATCGACAGCGAGTAGTTACCGATGAAGTGAATCTGATCGATGATCAGCCGAGGGCGGCGCAGCGCCAGGAAACTGAGCCCGCACAGACGCAGGAAAAAGCGCGTGCCGTACCCGATGCGCGCCAGCAGGCCGATGGCCCGGGCACCGATGGCGGCCAGAAGATCGAGCAGCCGGCTCACCGCGGCGCACCCTGTCCGAGATCGGCGGCCAGGTCCGGCGCCGGATAGTGAAAGGCGACCGGGCCCTCGCGGCGCCCGTTCAGGAACTGATCGAGCTCGGGATCATCGGTGGCACGAAGCTGCTCCGGCGTACCCTGCCCCAGCACCGACCCATGACCGAGCACGACCACCTGGTCGCAGACCTCGAAGGTTTCGTGGACATCGTGGCTGACGATGATCGAGGTGGCGCCGAGCGCATCGTTCAGCCGACGGATCAACTGCGCGATCGTGCCCAATGAGATCGGATCCAGCCCGGCGAACGGCTCGTCATAGAGCAACAAGGGCGGATCGAGCGCGATCGCACGCGCCAGGGCCACGCGCCGCGCCATGCCCCCGGAGATTTCAGACGGAAACAGCGACGCCGCACCCCGCAGGCCCACCGACTGCAGCTTCATCAAGACCAGGTCACGGATCAGCGCATCGTCCAGATCCGTGTGCTCGCGCAGTGGAAAGGCCACGTTCTCGAACACGGTCATGTCGGTGAACAAAGCCCCGAACTGGAACAGCATGCCGATGCGCCGGCGCATGCGATAGAGCGCCGCGCGGTCGAGCCGGCCGACCTCGAGACCATCGAAGATCACCTGGCCGGAAACCGGCTTGTACTGGCCGGTGATCAGGCGCAGCAGCGTGGTCTTGCCGCAGCCCGAGCCGCCCATCAGGGCATTGACCGTGCCCGGCCGAAAACTCAGCGAAATGTCTTC
Source organism: Burkholderiaceae bacterium (assembly GCA_041396585.1). Taxonomy (GTDB): domain Bacteria; phylum Pseudomonadota; class Gammaproteobacteria; order Burkholderiales; family Burkholderiaceae_E; genus JAUIAI01. Next base: position 137,943 of record JAWKYG010000006.1, read on the forward strand.
GAGGATCAAACGCTCGCCATAGCCGAAACTCAGCTTGTCGATACGCAGGATCGGCTCGTCGGCGGATGGCGATGAAGCGGGGGTGGACAACTCAGGGCTCGGAGGATGGTGAGCGACAGGCGCGGGGCCCGACTCGGAAACCAGGTAATCAAACGTTTCCCGGCAGGCCCGGCGGTCCAGAACCCATGCAATGCGCGAACCGGTGCACACCATGTTGCCACGGCGCAACCACCGGCCCGGATCGACGCAGTTTAACAATTCGCCCGGCATGACGGCCGCTTCCGTGCGGTAACGAGCGGTCAATGTCGGTTACAACCCACGCCCTGCCCCGCCGCGCCCCGCAGTGCGGGGCCCAAAGCCCGCGGCAAACGTTGCGCCGGCGCGACTCAGCCGCCCAGCAACACCGCCTCGGCATGGCCGACCTGATCCGGCGAGCCGGAAAGCACCAAAGTATCATCGGCCTGAAGAACGAAATCCGCCGGCGGATCGAGCGTCCGGCCCCGCCGCCGGACGACCGCGGTCACCCGCGCCGGCCCCAGATCCAGGTCGCCCAGACGGCGCCCGATCGCCGAGCTTCCGGCACTCAGCCCGACCGTGTGCATCAGGATGTGCTCGGTCTCGATGCTGTCGCCGGCCGGATCGTCGGCGCCACGGAAAAAACCCTGGAGCAACTGATAGCGCCCTTCCCGGATCATCTGCACCCGCCGCATGATGCGCGCCCTGGGCAGGCCGGCCAACGCGAGCGCATGGGAGGCCAGCATCAGGCTGCCTTCGGCGATTTCGGGGATCACCTCGGTGGCGCCAAGCTGGCGCAGCCGGTCCAGTTCGAAATCGGTGGTGGCACGAACCAGCACCGGGGTGTTCGGGACGAGCGCACGCAGCCGCTCGAGCAGCCGAAAAACCGCCTGGCGATCATCGAAGGTGAGCGCCACGGCGCGGGCACGGTGCAGGCCGGCCGCCATCAGGGCATCCGGACGGCTGGCATCCCCATAGACGACCGACTCGCCGGCATTGCTGGCCTCGCGCACCCTGTCGGGATCGAGGTCCAGCGCCATGTATGAAACCCCCTCGGCAGCCAGGACATGGGCCAGCGCCTGGCCACTGCGGCCGAAGCCCGCAATCAGGATGTGCTGGCTGCGCCCCATGCTGCGCGAGGCGATGCGCTGAATCTGCAGTGAACGCTGCAGCCACTCCTGGGAGCTGGCGCGCAGCGCGATCCGGTTCGCCTGGCCGATCAGGAACGGACTGATCACCAGGGACAACAGCATGGCGGCCAGCGCCGGCTGCATGGTGGCCTCCTGCAGTACCCCGGTGGCAAACGACAGCGACAGCAACACGAATGCGAACTCGCCCGCCTGAGCCAGCCAGATGCCGGTGCGTATCGCGATGCCGGCCGAATCGCCGAGCAGGCGTACCAGGCCGGCGATCAATGCGAACTTGGTGAGGATCGGCACCAGCAGCAACACCAGCACCTGCGGCCAGGCCCAGACCAGCACCGGCAGGTCGAGCTGCATCCCGATCGTGACGAAGAACAAGCCGAGCAGGACATCGCGAAAAGGCTTGATGTCCTCCTCCACCTGGTAGCGGAACTCGGTCTCTGCAATGAGCATACCGGCGACGAAGGCGCCGAGCTCCTTGGACAGGCCGAACTGCTCGGTCAGCCAGGCAAACAACAGCGTGGCCAGCAAAACATTGAGCGTGAACACCTCGTGCGAACGCTGGCGGGCGACCAGCATGAACCAGCGACGCATCAGGGGCGGCCCGAAACGCAGCAACAGGATCAGCAGACCGGCCGCCTTGACCATGGCCAAAGTCAGCGGAATCGCCCACTGTCCGCCCTCGGACGCCAGCGCCGGGATCAGGATCAGCAGCGGAATCACGGCCAGATCCTGAAACAGCAGCACGCTGAAGACCCGCTGCCCGTGGTCCGTCTCGAGCTCGCGCCGTTCGGTGAGCAGCTTGCTCACCAGCGCCGTCGAGGACATGGCCACCGCACCGGCGACCGCGATCGCGCCCCGCCAGTCCAGGGGTCCCGGGAACAACCAGGCGAGCGCGGCGGCCGGCAGGACCATCAGCACCGCGAAAGCCGCCAGCATCGTGCTGGCCACCTGCGCAGCGCCCAAGCCGAACACGTGGCGGCGCAGCACCAGCAATTTTGGCAGCGAGAATTCGAGCCCGAGCGAGAACATCAGGAACACGACCCCGATCTCGCCCAGGCCGTGCACGGCCCCCGCATCCGAGTCGAGCCCGACCACATGCGGGCCGAGCAGCACACCGACCGCGAGATAGGCGACCATCGGCGGTGCGCCCACGGAGCGCAATGCGACCACGGCCAGGACGGCCGCGGCCAACAACACGATGGTCAGTTCGAGTACGCTCATGCACCGAGATTACCGCGAACCCATGACGCCGCGATGGCACGCTCGCGCCGCCGGCAACGCCCTTATTTATACTTGCGCCCATGCAAGCCAATGAACTGCCGCGGGCCGATGTCGATGCGGTCATCCAACGCGCCCGAGAGGTGCTGACCATCGAAGCCGAGGCGGTGCAGGCGGCGGCGCATGCGCTGAATGCCGACTTTGCGCGCGCCTGCCAGATGATTCTCGGCTGCAGCGGCCGCCTGGTCGTCAGCGGAATCGGCAAATCGGGCCATGTTGCGCGCAAGCTGGCGGCCACCTTCGCCTCCACCGGCACACCGGCATTTTTTCTGCACCCGGCCGAGGCCAGCCACGGCGATCTGGGCATGATCACCGCCGAAGATGTCTGCCTCTGCCTGTCCTATTCGGGCAGCACCGAGGAATTGCTCTCGATCGTGCCGCAGATCAAGCGCCTGGGTACCGGGCTGATCGCCATGACCGGCAGACCGGATTCGCGGCTTGCCGAACTGGCCGATGTACACATCGACGCCTCGGTGACCCGGGAGGCCTGTCCGTTGAATCTTGCGCCCACAGCGAGCACCACGGCGGCCATGGCACTGGGCGACGCGCTGGCAGTGGCCGTGCTGGAGGCGCGCGGCTTCGATGCCGACGATTTCGCACGCTCGCACCCCGGTGGTGCGCTGGGGCGGCGGCTGCTGACCCGGGTGCGCGACATCATGCACGCGGGCGATTCGGTTCCACGGGTGAATGCGAACCAGCCCGCCGTGGATGCGATCGTCGAAATCACCCGCAAACGCCTGGGCATGACGGCCGTGCTCGACGAGGACGGCGCGCTGGTCGGAATCGTCACCGATGGTGACCTTCGCCGCCTGCTCGAACGGGGTGACGATGTCCGCGCCTGCCGCGCCCGCGACATCATGACGCGTGCGCCGATCACGATCGGTGCCGAGGCGCTCGCCGCCGAGGCGCTGCACCTGATGGAAGACCGCCGCATCGGCCAACTGGTCGTTGTCGACGAAAACGACCAGGTGCTCGGGGCACTCAATTTCCAAGACCTGCTGGCGGCCAAGATTGCCTGAAACTGCTCAACAACCGATGCCGGGCTTCGGCATCGCGCTGGCGCCCGATGCCCGTCAGCGCGCCGCGGCGCTGCGCCTGATCGCGTTCGACGTCGACGGCACGCTCACGGATGGCCGGATTGTCATCGGCACGAAGGGAGAGCTGGCGAAGTCGTTCTCCGTCCAGGATGGTCAGGGCCTGCGCCTGCTGATCGACCAGGGCGTGACCGTGGCCTGGATCACCGCGCGCGAGAGCGAGATCGTGCGTCGACGCGCCGCCGAACTCGGAATCCCGCACGTGATCCAGGGCTGCCGCGACAAGGAGCGCGCGCTGCGCGAACTGGCGGGCGGGCAACGGATCGGGCTCGATGCCTGCGGATTCATGGGCGATGACCTGCCCGATCTGGCGCCGATGCACGCCTGCGGCTTTGCCGCCTGTGTGGCCAATGCCGAACCGGCGCTGCTACCGCAGGCGCATTGGCGCAGTGAGCGCGACGGCGGCGACGGCGCGGCGCGCGAGCTCTGTCGGTTTGTCTTGCATGCCCAGGGACGCCTGGCCATCGCGCTGGCAGCCTACGCGGGTAGCGCCTGAATGGACGCGCGCCTCTACGACCGCATGGCGGCGCTGACCTCGATCGCTTTCCTGCTGGCATTGGCGGCCGGCAGTTACTATCTGGCGGTCTGGGCGGGGCGCGAGCCGGCCCAGAACAACCTCGCGCAGTCCAATGAGCCCGATGTGTTCGTCGAAAATGTCCTGTTGACCGAGGTCAATGCCAAGGGGCAGGCCGTGTTCCGGATGTCGGCGCGCAATATGAATCATTTCCCGATTGATGGCACCAGCGAGTTCAGCGACCCCTTGCTGGTCAGCCTCGATCCCAGCCGCCCCACCCTGACCGTCGTCGCCGATCGCGCCACGATCCTGCCGGGCGGCTCGGAAACCGTGCTCGAGGGCCGCGTGCGAATGAAGCGACGTGCCGAACCCGGCCACCCTGAGCTGACCGTCCATGCCGACCAGATGACCGTGAACGGCAATGACGAGACGGCCCGCACCGATGGCCCGGTGGAGATCCTGCAGGGTCGTACTCGCTTGACGGGGGTCGGCATGGAATTTGATAATGTGTCGCGGGCGCTACAAGTATCGTCCCAGGTTCGCGCCACGATCAGACCGCAGTCATCCCCGGCTGCCGTGCCCGATGACTCGACCAGCCTCCCCGCCGGTGAGCGCACCACGCCACCGAGCTCCGAATCGGGTTGATATCTACCTTATGTGCCGCCTTACGCCGTCTGCCCTGCTCATGGCCCTCGCGCTCGTCCTTGGTCCGGCCGGGCCTTCCATGGCCCAAGCCACGAAGACGGCCGATCAGCCGATCCAGATCGAAGCCGACCGGATGGAATATGATGACCGCCAGCAGGTGAACGTGTTCTCCGGCAATGTCGTCCTCACGCGCGGCACGCTCGAAATCCACGCCGCGCGCCTGGTGCTGCGCCAGGATGCCGCCGGCAACTCCCAGGCCGAGGCCAGCGGATCTCCCGCTTCCTTCAAACAGCTGCGCGACGACAACGGCGAGTTGATCGAAGGCTCCGGCCAGGAGCTTCGCTACGATGATGGCAAACAGGAGCTGCTGTTGATCAACCAGGCCAGCCTGCGCAAGAGTGTGGGCGGACAGGTCTCCGACGAAGTCCACGGGGGCCGCATCATCTACCGCCGCGACAGCGATCACCTGACCGTGCAGGGAGCCCCGTCGGCGGACAGCGAAAAGCCCGGTCGGGTGCGGGTGATCATCCAGCCGCGCTCGAGCAACCGCCCGTCATCACCGGCGCTCCCGCTCAAACCGGCCAAGTCGTCGGGCCGTTCCTGAGCCACGCATGCGCGTGACCGATCCGGCCGTTGCCGAACTCGCGCCAAGCCGCGCCACCGCGTCTGCACCCGAAGCACCTGCCGACCCCGGGCCGGCGGCGGACGCTCGTGCGCAGTCAGTGTTGTCGGTGCGGGCATTGCGCAAGTCTTATCACGGGCGGGAAGTCGTTCAGGATGTGACCCTGTCGGTGACCAGCGGCGAGGTCGTTGGCCTGCTCGGCCCCAACGGCGCGGGCAAGACCACCTGCTTCTACATGATCGTCGGTCTGGTCCCCAGTGATGGTGGCGAAATCGAACTGGACGGCGCCTCGCTCGGCCATCTGCCGATCCACCGGCGCGCCCGGCTCGGGCTGAGTTATCTGCCCCAGGAAGCCTCGGTCTTTCGCAAGCTTTCGGTCGAAGAGAACATCCGCGCAGTGCTGGAACTGCAGGTCGATGGCCGCGGCAAGGCGCTCAGAAGAGCGCGCATCCAGCAGCGACTCGAGGAATTGCTGGCCGAATTGCAGATCGAGCATATCCGCTCGAACAACGCGATGTCGCTCTCCGGCGGTGAGCGTCGTCGCGTGGAGATCGCGCGCGCCCTGGCCAATTCGCCACGCTTCGTGCTGCTCGACGAACCCTTTGCCGGCGTCGACCCGATCGCGGTGATCGAGATCCAGCGGATCGTGAAATTTCTCAAGGAACGCGACATCGGAGTGTTGATCACCGACCACAACGTGCGCGAGACCCTTGGCATTTGCGACCGCGCCTATATCATTCGAGCTGGTACCGTTCTTGCTTCCGGCCCGCCACAAGAGGTCATCAAGAACGAAGACGTTCGCCGTTACTACCTGGGCGAGCACTTCTCGATGTAGATCGACGACGGACACCATGCGCAAACCGTACGGCCGCGGTCAACTCTCAGGCCGAACCTCCCGATGAAGCCCGGTCTTCAACTCAGGGTCAGTCAGCATCTCACGCTGACCCCGCAACTGCAGCAGTCGATCCGGCTGCTGCAGCTCTCGACGATCGAGTTGTCTCAGGAAATCGAGCAGGCGCTGGCGCAGAACCCGATGCTCGAACGGGTCGACGATCCCCTCGACTCCGCCATGCGGCTGGCACCCAATGGCGGCCTCGACCACGGCTCGGCCGGCGACGGCGGCGGTGCCCCGGCGCACGGTGGCGAGCAGTCCGACGGCGCATCGTCCGACGCCAATGCCGAGAGCATCATGACCGGTGGTGCCGACGACAGCGGCAATGACTACGCCGGCGACGGTGAGGGCTACAACGGCGACTGGTCGGGTGGTTCGGGCCGCTCCGGCAACGCCGACCGCGACGACGAGAGCGACTACCCGCAACTGGCCGGATCGGCGCCTTCGCTACGCGAGCATCTGTTGGGCCAGATGGGCAGCACGGCCTTGTCCGCGCGTGATCGTGCACTCGTCGAGGTGCTGATCGACGAGCTCGATGACGATGGCTATCTGCCCACGCCGATCGAAGAGATCTACGACACCCTGCCCGACGAACTGGACATCGAGCCGGAGGAGCTGCGGGCAGCCCTGGCGCTGCTCAGGAGCTTCGATCCGATCGGCGTCGGCGCGCGCGATCTGCGTGAATGTCTGATGTTGCAGTTAAGAGCGCTTGGCGAGGGCGATGCCGATCCTGCCAGTGTCGAGTGCGCGCTCAAAGTCGTGGGCGAGCATCTCGAAGCGCTCGCCGCCAAGGACTTCAAGCGCCTGAAGCGCAATCTGAAGTGCGCGGAGGAAACGCTGCGCGATGCCCATCGCCTGATCCTGAGCCTGGATCCGCGCCCGGGAGGACGCTTCTCAGACCGCACGGCCGACTATGTCATTCCCGATGTGGTGGTTCGGCGACACAACGGCCAATGGGACGTCAGCCTGAATCCGTCCGTCATGCCCAGGCTGCGCATCAATGACACCTATGCCGAGGTGTTGCGTCGCAACAGGGGCATCAATGGCGAGTTGTCGGGCCATTTGCAGGAGGCGCGCTGGCTGATCAAGAACGTGCAGCAACGCTTCGACACCATCCAGCGGGTGGCGCAGGCGATCGTGGATCGACAAAAGGCGTTTTTCTCCCACGGAGAGGTGGGAATGAGGCCTTTAGTTCTGCGAGAAATTGCCGATATACTGGATCTGCACGAGTCCACCGTGTCCCGGGTCACGACCCAGAAATACATGCTGACGCCGCATGGCATCTTCGAGCTCAAGTACTTCTTCGGCAGTCATGTGGCCACCGACAGCGGCGGCGCTGCCTCGAGCACGGCGATTCGCGCGCTGATCAAACAACTCATTCAATCGGAGGACGCCCACCAACCTTTATCGGACAGCCAAATCGCCAAGATGCTTGGTGAGCAAGGCTTCGTGGTCGCCCGGCGAACCGTTGCCAAGTACCGCGAGTCCATGCGGATTGCACCCGTATCGCAACGCAAGTCACTTTGAGTGCCGATCCGCACGATTGCCCGCCAAGTCGAATTGTTCACGTATCGGGCCGGAACACCCGGCTGCAGGCTTTCAGGAGGTCGCATGAATCTTTCGATCACCGGACATCATGTCAGCGTCACCCCCGCAATTCGCGAGTATGTCGTCGGCAAGCTTGACCGCATCACCCGCCACTTCGATCATGTGATCGATATGCAGGTGCTGCTGTCGGTCCAGAAGCATGATCAGAAAGCCGAGATAAACCTGCATGTGCGTGGCAGGGATCTGTACGCGGAATCCACCGACGAAGATCTCTATGCCGCCATCGACGACCTGGTCGACAAACTCGATCGGCAAGTCATCAAGCACAAAACCAAGATCTCCAATCACAGGCACGAAGCGCTTAAGCGTCAACAAGTTGCCGACTGAATTTCACCCGTTAGATTCATTCGTTCCCAGCGCTTTCCAGCCGCCGTTCGCCGGTGACAGCGCAGCGAATGAAGGACGAACACCTGCGGGTGTTCGGCGCAAGAACTCCCAAACGAGACCTCTGTCACGGGACAGAGCCTCGAAAATGCGCGACAATGGCATGCTGCATAGCAGCATCTCCGATTGCAACCGCCCGACCGGCGCCGACGCAGCATTCGTGAGCTCCCATCGCACCGACGCTGCCCGCGCGGGCAGATGCATCCACATGTCAGTGTGGTCATTGTTGCATTGGCGAGCCAACGAGTTACCGTCCCGGAAAGGCTCGCGGCCATGAAACCATGAACCGAATCTCCCGTTTGCTCGCACCAGGGAACATCCAGATCGACGTTCCCGTCACGAGCAAGAAACGACTGTTCGAACAGGTCGGACAAATGTTCGAAGACAGCCATGGTCTGGAACGGGACAAGGTGTTCGACAGCCTGTTCGCGCGTGAACGTCTTGGCTCGACCGGTCTGGGCGAGGCCGTGGCGATTCCGCACGGCCGGATCAAAGGTCAGCGTGAACCCCTGGCAGCGGTGGTGCGCGTGGCCACGCCGATTCCGTTCGATGCCCCCGATGGCCAGCCCGTGCAACTGCTCGTGTTCCTGCTGGTTCCGGAGAATGCCAACGAGGAACACCTCGAGATCCTCTCCGAACTGGCCGAGTTGCTTTCCGACGACAATATCCGTCGCGCGCTGCTGACCGAAACCGATACCGCGGCGATTCACCGGATACTCACCACCTGGACTCCCTATCATCCGGCGTCCTGACACTTAAAACGGTTCAAGGGCTTACCGGCATGAGCGTGACGGTCAATGATCTCCTGGCGGCCTGTCGCGACTCACTCACGCTCAGCTGGATCTCGATCGAAGGATCGGGAGGCGATCGCGAAGTCGCCGAGGTGGGCGGCGAGCCGGCCGACCTGATCGGTCATCTGAACCTCATTCACCGTCAGCGCACCCATGTGCTGGGCGGGCCCGCACTCGACTACTGCGAGGCACTGGATCAACGTCGCCGTCGCACCTTGTTCACCGATCTGCTCGATGGCGAGCCGCCGGCGCTGATCATCGCCGATGGCCTGCCCTGCCCCGACTGGCTGCGCGAGGCCTGTCAGACGGCGCGGGTGCCGATCATCGGCGCGCGAGAATCGGCAGCCCGGGTCATCGACCGCATGCGCAGCGTGCTCAGCCGCGCCACCGCCTCGACGATCACGATGCACGGCGTGCTGATGGATGTGCTCGGCATGGGGGTGTTGATTGCCGGCGACTCCGGCCTGGGCAAGAGCGAACTGGCGCTCGAGCTGATCAGCCGCGGCCACGGACTGGTCGCTGACGATGTGGTCGAGTTTGCCCGGGTTGCCGGCAATGTCGTGGAGGGCCGTTGCCCGCCACTGCTGCAGAATCTGCTCGAGGTGCGCGGCCTGGGGCTGCTGGATATCCGCACGATCTTCGGCGAGACCGCGGTGCGCCGACGCATGCGCCTGAAACTGATCGTGCAGCTGGTGCGCGCGCAGCAAACCTATGAAGGCGAGCGCCTGCCCCTGCAGGCATTGACCCAGGACGTCCTGGGCATGCCGATCCGCAAGATGGTGATTCCGGTGGCGGCGGGCCGAAACCTGGCCGTGCTCACCGAGGGCGCCGTGCGCACCACGGTGATGCAGCTGCGCGGCATCGACACCACGGCCGAATTCGTCGCGCGTCAGCGGCGCATGATCGAGCAAGGAGACTCGTGATGACCCTGCCCACGCTATCGGCGCACCATCAGTCATGAAGGTCGTCGTTGTCACCGGGATATCCGGTTCGGGCAAGTCGATTGCCGTCAAGGCGCTCGAAGACCAGGGTTACTACTGCATCGATAACCTGCCGCTGCGTTTCCTGCAGGAGGTGGTGGTGTCACTGCAGGAAAACGGGCTCGAGCAGGTGGCAGTGGCCATCGACGCGCGCTCCGGCGACATCCGCGATCTGCGCCAGATCGTGCAAGGCCTCTCGCGCTTCGGCCACGATGTGAAGGTGATCTTCCTGAACTCGCGCGATGATGTTCTGGTGCATCGTTACTCGGAATCGAGGCGCCGTCATCCGCTGGCCCTGAGCCTGCCACCAGGAAGCGAACCGCCGACGCTGATCGACTCGATCACCGGTGAGCGCGAGCTCATGGCGGACATGCTCGAGATCGGTGCCGCACTCGATACCAGCGACCTGCATCCGAACTCGATGCGCCAGTGGCTGCTGGAAACCGTGCAGGCCGAGCGCACATCCTTGACCTTGGTGTTTCAGTCGTTCGCCTTCAAATACGGGATCCCGCTCGATGCCGACCTGGTGTTCGATGTGCGCTGCCTGCCCAACCCGCATTACGATGCCAACCTGCGCCCCCTGACCGGCCGAGACGAGCCGGTTCAGGCCTATTTTGCCGAGCGGCCGGTCGTGGCTGAGATGCTCGGTGACATCGAGCGCTTTCTCGAGCGCTGGCTGCCCAGCTACATGATCGAGCAGCGCAGCTACCTGACCGTCTCGATAGGCTGTACTGGCGGCCAGCACAGAAGCGTGTACTGTGTCGAGAAGCTGGCGGAGCGCTTTCGTGATCGCGAAAGCGTTCTCGTGCGCCACCGGGGTATCGAGATGCGCCGTTTCTCACCGATCACCACCTCTCAATCGCCATGACCGGTGCGGCTCACCAGCGCATGCCGATCTTCCCGCTCGGTACCGTGCTGTTTCCCGACGGAGTACTGCCGCTACGCATATTCGAAGCCCGCTACATGGACATGGTGCGCGATTGCCTGCGCGATCAATCCGAGTTCGGCGTCTGCATGATCACCCACGGCAACGAAGTCGGTCAGCCCGCCGACCACGAAGTCATCGGCTGCAGTGCGCGCATCGAGAACTGGGACATGGCCCAGCTGGGCCTGTTGAACATCCGCACCCGTGGCACGGCGCGCTTCGAGGTGGTGTCGCGCACGGTCACCGATGCGGGGCTGATTCTGGCCGAGGTGGCCCCCCTGCCGCCGGAGCCCGACCATCCGATACCGCTGGCCTACACCGACTGCGTGCATCTGCTCGAACGCATCATCAGGGATCTGACGGCGCGTGAATCCGATCCGCAAAAGCGGATCATCAGCGAACCCTATCGACTCACCTCAGCCAGCTGGGTGTCCTACCGCCTGAGCGAATTGCTGCCCCTGACCGGCTCGACGCGGGTTCGCATGCTCGCGCTCGATGATCCGATCGCGCGCCTGCGCATCCTGGACGAATTCCTGCGGCAGAAAAAGGTTATCTGAGCAGCGCAGAACAGTTCCTCCGCTGGCTCACGTCGACTCGAGTTGCGCCAGCAGCCGCTTGATCGGCGCCGGCAATGGCAGAGTTTCCCGGTCCGCCAGAAGCGCCCAGTGCCCGCCCGCGCTGACTGGCTCATCGACGCGCATCGGAGCCAGGGGATCCAGCTCGAGCAGCCACGGGTACATGCGCAGGCGAAAGTGTGTGAACGCATGATCCAGCGCGGGCAGCGCGCGTGCCTGCGCTCGGCCATGCGCGGCCAGCCCCGTGGCCGTGACGCCCAGATCGGCAGCCAAGGCTTCGCACCAGCTCGTCCAGGGCAGATCGGCGCGCGCGGGCGCAAGCGCCAGCGCACTGGCATCGAGCGGGCACTCGGGCAATGAACGCAGGCCACCCCAGATGCCGCGAGTCGGGCGGGCCGGCAACCAGATCTGCGCGCCGGCAGGCCCTTGCCGACGCAGCACCAGCATTCCGACCGAACGCCAGGGGGTCGGCCGCCGCTGCCGGCGCGTCGGCAGCGCATGAACGCGATCCTGAGCCAGCGCCTGACAACTTGCGCTGAGCGGGCAGCGAGCACAGTCCGGGCGCGCGCGATGCAGACGGTGGCACCGAGATCCATCAGTCCCTGGGTATAGGTGTCGAGCCGATCGGCAGGCAGTCGCTGCTCGGCAAGTGCCCAGAGGCGTTTGAGCGTGGCGCTCGCATCGGGCTCGCCCTCGATCGCATCATGCCGGCAGAGCACACGCTTGACATTGCCATCGAGAATCGCCTCGCGCTTGCCGAAAGCGAACACGGCGATGGCCGCTGCCGTCGAGCGGCCAATGCCCGGCAAACTCTCGAGCTCCGCACGCGAACGGGGAAACCGGCCACCCATCTCGTGCGCCACCCGCTGGGCGCAGCGGTGCAGATTGCGTGCGCGTGAGTAGTATCCGAGCCCGGCCCAGTGCGCCATGACCTGCTCGGACGGCGCGTCGGCGAGCGCCTGCACGCTCGGGAATGCGGCCAGAAACCGGTCATAGTAGGGCAGGACCGTGGCGACCTGCGTCTGTTGCAGCATGGTCTCGGACAACCAGACCCGATAGGGGTCGCGCTGCCCCTGCCAGGGCAGACCATGGCGACCGGCGCGGCGCTGCCAGGCAATGATGCGCTCGGCGAAACTCAGGGTGCGGGCATCCGCCTCTGGCATGGGATTGGCGCTAATATCGGCGTGCGGACGACGCCATGGTCGTCCACCCACCAAGGAGACAAATCATGTTCAATCGCCGCTGGATGTCATGGCTCGCCGCGCTGTTCGGCGCGCTGTTGCTGGCGACCGGATCGGCCTGGGCCGAAGGCAAGCAGAAGGTCGTCTATCACATCAATGGTGACAACCCGAAGCAGCAGGCCGGTGCGCTTGGCAATATTCAGAATCATATCAACGCGATCGGCAAGGACAACCTGGATCTGAAGGTCGTCCTGCATGGTAACGGTCTATCACTCCTGCTGGACCCCACCGCGATGGACGAGGTCAAGGGCTTCAAGCAGGGCAATGCCACAGAGACGATGACCGCCAGAATCGATTCACTCAAGGGCCAAGGCGTGCAGTTCCAGGTCTGCGCCAATACGCTCAAGGCCCGCAATGTGGTGCCCGAACGGCATCTGCATGATGTCGCCGCGGGCGATATCGTGCCCAGTGGCGTGGCGCAACTGGCGATTCTTCAGGGCCAGGGCTACGCCTACATCAAACCCTGAACAAGCGCGCCGGGCCGCCCATGCCGGTCATGGGCGCCCGGGTGCCGCAACGAAAACGGCCGCCTTCGGGCGGCCGTTCGTTTTCGCGCATGTTCGCGGCTGCTCAGACCATCAGCGCCACATCGGCGACATGCGGCTGGATCGTCTCGGCGACCTCGCGCTCACCCACCTGGCACTGGCGAACGCGTGCCAGGAGCGTTTCAAAGGCGGACAGCTCGGCGGTCGCCCTGTCGCGCTCCTCGCTGACCTCGCGCACGCGCTCCTCGAGACTCTCGTTGGCTTCGAGCACGCGGCGAACCGACTCCAGGCGCCGCTTGAGCTGGCGCTGATACTCCTTGACCTGAGCTTCCACCGGGGTCATGACCGACTTCAGCCAGGCGTTGATCTCGCTACCCGCGACCCGGTAGATCTCACGCACCCGCAGCACGATCATCTCGAAGAAGCGCCGCATCAGCGACCACTTTTCAGTGGTCACCATCGAGATCGCGCCGAACTGGGCCCGATAGAGCGCCTCGATATCCTCGATCTCGGCGCGGAAGCGCTTCATCGAGAAATTCAACGGTGAGCCGAGTTTCAGACCGTGATCCTGACTGAACGTGCGGTACATCGCGCCCATCATCGCGCCGATCTCGCGCACGATCTCGTCGGCCGACGTCATATCGGCCTGAACCTTGCGAAACAGATGCGTCATGCCCTCGCTGAGACCGTAGGACAGCCGGCTCGTGCTCATCATGTCGCGAGACTCACGGGCGTGACGCTTGAGCCGATCAACACCGGTGACCGCATGCAACGCGGCCGAATGCCGGGCGAACACGGCGCGCAGTCCGTTGAGCTGGCGCAGGCTGCGGTCGAACTCATCGCGTTCGATGCGAATCCGCGTCGCCATGTGCGTCATGATGTCGCGGTTCTTGCCCCGCAACCCGTCGAGCTCCCCGAGTTGCTTGTCGGCACCGCCCACCCGATGGCGAAGAATCTCGCCGGCCACCGAAGACAGCTCGCGCAACTCGCGATCGACATGCTCGGCGAGCAGGGTCTGCCGTTGCGGCACGATGGCATCGGCCAGCGCATTCTCGAGCGCCTCGATTCCCGAGCGCTTCTGCAAGAGCTTGTCGCCATGCACACGGGCCGACAAAGCCTTTTGCGCCGACACGGCGAAGATGCGCTCGCGTCCCACGCCGAGCGTGTCGGCAACGCTGTCGAGCTGCGACTCGACCTCGGCGGCGATCTGGTCTTCGGTCTTGAGGTCATCCCAAAGGCCATCGACCTTGTTCAACACCACCAGGCGGCCACTGCGATGCGAGGGGCTGATGAATCGCTGCCAGACCTCGATATCGGTGCGGGTCACGCCGGCATCTGCCGCCAGCAGGAACAGCACCGCATCGGCATTGGGGATCGTGTTCAGGGTGAGCGCCGGTTCACTGCCGATCGCATTCAGACCCGGTGTGTCGATGATGCTCAGGCCTGCGGCCAGCAGGGGATGCTCGACATTGACCACCGCGTGCCGCCACCGGGGCACCTCCACCGCCTTGGCATCGTCGAGCGTGTCATCCTCGAGCAGACCGAGCGCGCGGGCACGAGCCGCAGACACGGTCTCGGTCTCGGCGACCGCGGATAGCGCAACCTTCAGGCTCGCGACATCATCGGCATCGAAGCCTCGCACAGTCCAGGCGTCGGGATCGGCACGCCAGGCATCGAGAGAACGTTCATCCTCGCGGGTCGCGATCGGCAGCAGCCGAACCGCCGACGCCTGTTCGGCATCCCAGCGCAATTCGGTCGGGCACATCGTCGTGCGGCCCGCCGAGCTGGGTACGACGCGCTGGCCGTAACGCGAGAAGAACAAGGCATTGATCAATTCGGACTTGCCGCGCGAGAACTCGGCCACGAAGGCCAGCGTGATCTCGCGCCGTGCAAGGCGCTCACGCAGGCGCGTCAGTCGCGCCGCCCCGGCGTCGTCCAGATGGCCGCTGCCGTGCAGCCATTGGCCAAACTGACCGATCGCGTCGGACAACCCGTCCTGCCACCGGCCAAGGCCGTCGAAACGTTTCTCGAAAACGCTCATGCGATGCGTTTGAATGTCCTGGATCGTCGGCCACGCCGACAGTCACCACCATGCACGCCGCCCATCGACGACGCGCCCTGGCACAAAAGCCCTTGCCTGGCCCTCTCGGACCACCGTGTCTTCACCGATGCCAGGCTGCCAAACCGCTGCGGCATGCCTGGAGATCGAACCCGAGGCAATCTAGCATCGGTGTGACTTTCTTCGCGCCCGCTAACGGATCATCGGCATCGGCGGGCGCCGAGTGGTCGCTGTCCGACATTGAACGGCGCGTTCTTCCCCACGACGGGGGGCACCGCCCGCACGGATCCTCAGCGCTGGCAGCCCGCGCACCAGTAGGTGGCGCGCGCCTGCTGCACGAGCCGCCGTACCGGTTCGCCACACTGCCGGCAAGGCTGGCCCGCGCGCCCGTAAACCCGGGCGGAAAGCTGGAAATAACCCCCCGTGCCGTCGGCGCCACCGAAATCGCGCAACGTCGAGCCGCCCTGCTCCAGTGCATCGGCAAGCGTCTCGCGAATGGCGGCGGCCAGCCGCTCGCAACGGGCCCGACTCAATCGCCCGGCCTGGCCGGCCGGCCGGATCCCGGCCCGGTGCAGGCTTTCGGAGGCATAGATGTTGCCCACCCCCACAACCGCATGCCCGGCAAGCAGAAACTGCTTGACCGACACCCGCCGGCCGCGGCTGGCGGCATACAGGCAGGCGCCATCGAAGGCCGGGTCGAACGGCTCCATGCCCAACCCGGCCAGCAGCGGGTGTTGGAGAACACCGGGGCCTGCGTGCCAGAGCATCGCGCCAAACCGCCGCGGGTCGGTGAACCGCAGGCAGCCATGGTCGAACAGGAGATCGACATGGTCATGGGCGCCCGGCGCCGGCGCAGACGACATGAAGCGGAAGTTGCCGGACATCCCCAGATGGACGATCAAGGTGCCGTTACCAAAATTCAGGAGCAGATACTTGCCGCGACGGCTCACATCGGCCAGCATGCGCCCGGCCAGTGTCGCCGGCAGGCCGGGCTCGATCGGCCAGCGCAGGCGCGGCTGGCGAATCACCACGTCGCGCAGGCGATGGCCGAGCGCCGTCGCACGCACACCACGGCCGACCACTTCGACCTCGGGAAGTTCAGGCATCGGGAAGGCCTCTTACCAGACGAGCAGCGGCGGTGTCGGGGCTTCCTTGCCGCAACCCGAGATTCCACCTAAGATCAGCAGATGAATTGTGCCGTTTTCCTTCGGCGGTGCCGACTATTGCCCCTCCTTGGCGCCGTGCTCGCGGCCGGATGCTCGGCGCTTGGCCAGGCACCGGACAGCAGCCCGGCCAGCCAGTTGCGCGCGCCTGCGGACGGCGCCGGTGCGTCCACCCGCCTCGCCAAAGCCGTGCCGGCCACCGAGTCTGCCGGCAATCGTGACGAATCCACTGCCCCCCTGCCCGACGTCGAACTGACGCCGCAATTGCTGTTCCAACTGCTGGCTTCCGAGATCGCAGCCCAACGCGGTCAGATCGGCAGCGCCACGGCCACCTATCGGTCCATGGCGCGCGAAACTCGGGATCCCCGGCTCGCGCGCCGCGCCACGGAACTCGCGCTCTCGCAGCGGGCGATCGACAGCGCGTTGCCGGCCGCCGAACTCTGGCTCGAGCTGGAGCCTGCCTCGCGCATCGCCGCGCAGACGGTCGAGACTTTGCGCCTGACCTCCGGCCGGCTGGCCGAGGCCGAACCCCTGGTGACGGCCCGGCTCGATCAGGCGCGCCGCGAGAATGAGCTCGAGAGCTTTTATAACGGGCTGGAGCGTACGCTCGGCCGGGTCAATGACAAGGTCGCGGCTCATGCGCTGCTGACCCGCGTCGCGGCCCAGGATCAGAACCTCAGCGCCGCGCGTCTGGCGCTGGCGGCCACCGCCTCGCGCGCCGGGCTGGCTGCAGAGGCGGCCGAACAGGCGCGCGCCGCGGTCGAACTCGATCCGTCCGACGAACAGACCGTGGTGTCGGCCGCGCGCCTGGTCGCCGCCGTGGACGATGGCAAGGCCCAGGGCATCGAACTGCTGGCCGGCTTCCTGACCCGCCAGCCCGATGCCATCGAGGCCCGCTTCGCCTATGCGCGCCTGCTCGCCGACAGTGGCCGCAAGAGCGAAGCCAGCGAGCAGTTCGAGGCCGCGCTCAAACGCGAACCGGAGAGCCCGGCGATCCTGTTCTCGCTGGCCCAACTGGCTTATCAGACCCAGCAAAAGCCGCTCGCGCGCAGCTATCTCGAACGTTATGTGAATCTGCCTGCCACCGTGCAGCGCGACAACAACCCGGCCTACCTGTTCCTGGGCCAGCTGGCCGAAGAAGCCAAGCAGTACGAGGATGCGGTGCGCTTCTTTGGCGAGGTCGGCCCGGGGCGGCAGTTCCTGGATGCGCGAATCCGCCGCGCGGTGCTGACCGCACGCCTCGGAGACGTCGCCGAGGGTCAGCGCATGCTGCGTCAGACCAATGTCGGCTCGGCACGCGAGCACGGCCGCCTGACCAGCGCGGAGGCCGAAATCCTGCGCGAGGACGGCAGGCTCGAGGAAGCCTTCGCTCTGCTCGATGAGGCGGTCAAGCGCTCCCCGGATAACACCGATCTGCTTTACGACCATGCGATGGCCGCCGAGCGCCTGGATCGCATGGACGTGCTCGAGAAGAGCCTGCGCGAGGTCATCGCGCGCGAGCCCGAGAGCGCCCACGCCTACAATGCGCTCGGTTATACGCTGGCCGACCGAGGCCTGCGTCTGGCCGAGGCACGCAAGCTGATCGAAAAAGCGCTCGAACTGTCACCGGATGATGCCCACATCATCGACAGCCTCGGCTGGGTGCTGTTCCGCCAGGGAGATCTCGCCGGCGCTGAGCGCGAACTGCGCCGCGCGTATCAGGCCGCCCCCGAAGCCGAGATCGCCACCCATCTCGGGGAAGTGCTCTGGCAGGCCGGTAAGAAGGCCGAGGCGCGCGAGTTCTGGGCTCGTGCTTCGAACGCCGACCCGGATAACGAAACGCTGCGCGAAACGCTCGCCCGTCTGAACGTCGAGCTGTGATGTCGGCTGCCCGTGTTGGCTCGGCCGCCCTTGGTGTGGCCCTCGGAATCGCGACCGCCGGGGCGTTGTCCAGTTGCGCCACCCAGGGGCCCGCTGTGGCCCCTGCGCCTGGCCACTGGAGTGGCCGCTTCTCACTCACCCTGAGCCTGCCGCCCAGTGATCAGAACGCCCAGCAGGGTCGCGAAGAGCGCGCGCAGGGCCGCTTCACCCTCACCCGCTCCGAGGCCGGCCGCATCGACCTCGACCTGTTCTCCCCGTTTGGGCAGACCCTGGCGCAGGCGCGCAGCGAGCCCGGTCAGGCCTCGCTGGTCACCCATGACGGCCAGCGCCTGACCGCGGTCGACCCAGACACGCTGATTGAGCGGGCTCTGGGCTGGAGATTGCCGGTCAGCGCGCTCCCCGACTGGCTCCAGTCGCGCGCCGAGCCAGCGCCCAATGGCGGCTGGGTGGTACGTTTCGAACGCCGCTTCGCCGACGGGCGCCCGCGCACACTGCAGGCCGACTGGCCGGCGGATGCCCGTCTCGATGAGCGTCGTCTGAGGCTGCGCGTGGTCATCGATGGAGAGGCCGGATGAGTGAAAGGGCGGAACCCATGGTCGCGCTGCGCAATTGTCCGGCGCCGGCCAAGCTCAATCTGTGTCTGCACGTGCTCGGGCGCCGCGATGACGGCTACCACGAGATCGATACGGTTTTCGACCTGATCGACCTGCAGGACACGCTCAGCTTTACGCTGCGCAGCGACAGCGCGATCATGCGACGCGGCAATGTCCATGGCCTGGCACAGGATGCCGATCTTTGCGTGCGCGCGGCGCGTTTGTTCGCGGCGGCCACCGGCACGCAGTACGGTGTCGACATCGATGTCCAGAAGCGCATCCCGATGGGTGGCGGCCTGGGCGGTGGCAGCAGCAATGCCGCCACGACCCTGCTGGCGCTGAACCGTCTCTGGGGCATTCACTGGCCGGTCGCCAGGCTGGCCAGACTGGCGCTGCAACTCGGGGCCGATGTCCCCGTGTTCGTGCACGGCACGCCCGCCCATGCCACGGGAATCGGTGAGCGCCTGCAACCGCTCGAGTTACCCGAGCAAGCCTATGTGCTCGTGGCGCCGCCGGCCGCGGTGCCCACCAGCGAGATCTTCGCGGCGCCCGAATTGACACGGGATTCGAAACCCCTCAAAATCCCTGTTTTTTCGCGAAGCCTGATTGGCGAAGTCGGTAAGAACGACCTCGAACCCGTTGCGTGTGCGCGCTATCCGGCGGTTGGGCAGGCGTTGTCTGCGCTCAACCAGTTTGCGGCCCGGCCCAAGGAGCGAAATTCATCGCGTCGCGAATCGCGCCGTGCTGAAACCGCTGGGGCAGATGGCGGGCCGGTCGCCTGGAGCGGCGCGCGGATGAGCGGCTCCGGGGCCTGTGTCTTTCTGCCGGTAGCCAGTTGGGACGACGCCACCCGGATTCGTGATCAGGTGGCGGCTTTGGAAGTTGGGCAGGTCCACGCGGTTCGGTCCCTGCCCCGCCATCCGCTTCGCAATTGGGCATTCGTGCGCCCCTGAACGGGTGAACGGCGCCCTCCGGAAGTTTTTTGCTTCCGGGTTGCACTCCGGATGGGGAGTAGCCAAGTTGGTTAAGGCACCGGATTTTGATTCCGGCATGCGTGGGTTCGAATCCTACCTCCCCAGCCATCCCTCTGTTCCCAGGAGTCCGCTCGCGCTCGGCCCCAGATCCCTGATCGGCCGATCGGCGTCCTCCTAATAATCGGGCTTCCGGGTCAGATGCATCACCCGTTCAGACGCAAGGCCGACGAATTGGCGTCGGAAGGGCCAGTCATCTTCGCCGGCAGCGCGCTGCCATACATGGCCGCCGATGTCGCACGCCATCTGAGTATTTCGCTGGGGCGGGTGAACATCGGGCGCTTCTCGGACGGCGAGGTCATGGTCGAGATCCTGGAGAATGTCCGGGGTCGCGATACCTACATCCTGCAGTCCACTTGTGCGCCGAGTAATGATCATCTGATGGAAGTGATGATCATGACCGATGCGCTCAAACGTGCCTCGGCCGGGCGGATCACCGCCGCGATCCCCTACTTCGGCTATGCGCGCCAGGATCGGCGCGTGCGGTCGATGCGCGTGGCCATCAGTGCGAAGGTGGTCGCGAACATGCTGCAGGTTGCCGGCGTGGATCGCGTGCTGACCATGGATTTGCACGCGGATCAGATTCAGGGATTCTTCGACATCCCGGTCGACAACGTCTATGCCGCGCCTCTGCTGCTGGCCGACATGCACAAGCAGCAGTTCGAGCATCCGATCGTGGTCTCGCCCGATGTCGGTGGCGTGGTACGTGCCCGCGCGCTGGCCAAACAGCTGGAATGCGAACTGGCGATCATCGACAAGCGTCGCCCCAAGGCCAATGTCGCCGAGGTGATGAACATCATCGGGGATGTCGAAGGCCGCAGTTGCATCATCATCGACGACATGGTCGATACCGCGAACACGCTCGTCAAAGGCGCGGCCGCACTCAAGGGGCACGGCGCGAAGTCAGTGACCGCTTATTGCACGCACGCCGTGCTCTCGGGCGGTGCGGTGGCGCGCGTGGCCGACTCTCCGCTCGATGAGCTAGTGGTCACCGACACGATCCCACTGCCTCGTGACGGCAAGGCCTGCGAGAAGATCCGCGTGCTCAGTGTGGCGCAGTTGCTGGCGGAGACGATCCTGCGTATCAACCGGGCCGATTCCGTGTCGTCGCTGTTCATCGATTGAGGTTTCACTTTCGCGGCGCGATTCGCGCCGCGGAACACCAGTTTTTTTGAACGGCCCTTTCGCTGGTCGCGGCGCCGGGGCCCATTTGGAGAATGTCAAATGAAAGTCATCGCCAACTCACGGCAATTGCAGGGAACGGGTGCGAGCCGCCGCCTGCGTCGTGCCGGCCGCGTGCCCGGCATCGTCTATGGGGGTAGCCAGGACGCCCAGGGCATCGATCTCGATCACAACGCGCTCTATCACTCGCTGCGCGTCGAGGCCTTCCACTCAAGCATTCTGGATCTCGAAATCGATGGCACCGGTCAGTCGGTGCTGCTGCGCGATGTGCAATGGCATCCGTATAAGCGCCAGGTCATGCACATCGACTTTCAACGTGTGCAATCCGATGCCAAGGTCACGCTGTCGGTGCCACTGCATTTCGTCAATCAAGACCAATCACCGGCCATCAAGGTGCAGCATGCGGTGATCAGCCACGTGCTGACCGAGATCGAGGTCAGCTGCATGCCCAGGATCTGCCCGAGTACATCGAGGTCGATATGGCGTGAGATGTCGGTCGAGCATCCGGTCCACCTGAGCAACCTGAAGCTGCCCGCCGGTGTCGAGAGCGTGGCGCTGAGCCATGGGCAGGACACCGTCGTGGCGATCGCCAGCATCAAGGGCGGCAGCAGCGACTCCGGCGATGGCGCGGCCGGCGGCGAAAGCGCCTGATAAGGGCGGGCCGTGCCGGGCATCCGACTGATCGTCGGTCTGGGCAATATCGGCGCACAGTACGAAAGCACCCGGCACAACGCCGGGTTCTGGTTCGTCGATGCCCTCGCCCGGCGCTCTGCAGGTCTCTGGAACCGTGAAGCACGCTTTCACGGTGAGGCCACGCGGGTCGCCATCGGCGGCCAGTCGTGCTGGCTGCTCAAGCCGCACACGCTGATGAATCGTTCGGGCCAGGCGGTCGCCGCCCTGGCCGGCTTCTACAAGATCCCGCTCGCCGAGATACTCGTCGCTCATGACGAGCTCGATATGGCGCCCGGGCAGGCACGCCTGAAGTTCGATGGCGGTGTCGCCGGCCACAATGGCCTGAAAGATATCCGGGCCCGCTGCGGCGGCGCGGCCTTTTGGCGGCTACGCCTGGGCATCGGCCATCCGCGCGACGTCGATTCGCGCCAGCCGGTGGCCGACTATGTGCTGCGCCCACCTTCGCTCGACGATCTTCGCCTGATCGATGCCGGCATCGACCATGCGCTCGAGGCGGTCGAGGCAATGGTGCTCGATGACGCGCCCGGCGCGATGCAACGTCTGCATGGCGCGGTCGGCAGGCCGCCAAGCGCGCCATGATCGGCGCATAAGCTGACGCTGGCCTGCGGGCCTTCCCGATCCGTATTGATGCCTGGAAGCGACACGCGAATGCGCCTTCGTCGGTCGTTTGCTGCCGTTTATGACCGGGCCATCGAAACGTCGGCGCGCATTGTTATGCTCGACCCTGAACCCAGCAACCGATTGGATTGAGCGATGCAGGCAGTGATTCTCGCAGGTGGTTTCGGCACGCGGATCAGCGAAGAAAGCACGATCCGGCCCAAGCCGATGGTGGAGATTGGCGGAAAGCCGATTCTCTGGCACATCATGAAGACGTACTCGGCACACGGCATCAACGAGTTCGTCATCCTCTGTGGCTACCGAGGCCACATGATCAAGGAGTACTTCGCCAACTATGCCCTTGGCGGCTCCGATGTCACCTTCGATCTGGCCAACAACCAGATGACCATGCATCAGACCAACGCCGAGGCCTGGAAAGTCACCCTGGTCGAGACCGGTCTGAATACCATGACCGGCGGCCGCATCAAGCGCGCCCAGCCCTACCTGCACCCGACCGAGCCCTTCTGCTGCACCTATGGCGATGGTGTCACCGACGCCAATATCTCCGAGGCGATCGCGTTTCACAAGAAGGAGGGCCGCCTGGCCACGGTGACCGCAGTGCAGCCGCCGGGCCGTTTTGGCGTGTTCACACTTCCCGCTCAGGAAAACGTGGTGCCCAGCTTCAAGGAAAAGCCCGTTGGCGACGGCAGCTGGATCAATGGCGGCTACTTTGTGCTCGACCCGAAGGTGCTCGACTACATCGCCGGCGACGACACCGTCTGGGAACGCGAACCCATGGAGCGGCTGGCCGACGAGGGCCAGATGAGCGCCTATCGTCATACCGGGTTCTGGCAACCGATGGACACCCTGCGCGACAAGCAGGTGCTCGAGGGCCTCTGGAACGACAACAAGGCGCCCTGGAAGAAGTGGTAGGCGCCCGCACCCGCTGAACGCCGGCCCACGGGCCGGCGTTTTCATTTCCGCCTGCCCGACCGGTTTTGCCTGCCCGACCGGTTTTGCCTGCCCGACCGATTTTGCCGGGCCGGGCGCTCAGCTCGCGGGATCCCGCCGGTGCACGCGCCCGGTAGGGCCGGCACGCGCGCCCGATGCGCAATGACCATGCTGATCATCGAAGAAAAAGTCGGGCTCGTACTCGGCCAGGAAGGGCCCCTTGGGCAGCCCTCCGAGAAACATCGCCTCGTCAACCTCGACCCCCCAGTCCATCAGGGTGCGAATCGCACGCTCGTGAGCGGGGGCACTGCGTGCAGTGACCAGCGCGGTGCGGATGCGCATGGACGATTCGCGCGCATCGCGCTGCAGACGGTGCAACACCTCGAGAAAGGGCTTGAAAGGCCCGGGACTCATAGGCGCGCCGGCGTGCGTGGATTCATGTCGTTGAAAGGCATCGAGCCCCTGACGCTGGAACAGCAGCTCGGACTCGTCCGAGAACAAGACTGCATCACCGTCGAACGCGATGCGCAGTTCTTCCGGGTGGGACTCGGAGGCCTGCACCGATTCCGGATAGACGCGCGCAGCCGGAAATCCCGCCTCGGTGGCGGCCGCAACATCGGCATCATTGGCCGAAAGAAAAAGATTCGCCTTCAGCGGGGCCAGATACCGCCACGGCTCGCGGCCGCGCGTGAACACGCCGCGCTCCAGCCGTAGACCGGCCTGGCGGGCCGAGTTGAACACGCGCAGCCCGCTGACCGGGTCATTGCGCGAGAGCACGACAACCTCGATGCGACGACGCTCGTCGCCATGCTCGGGATGATCGAGTGCCAACAGCTTCTTGACCAACGCGAAGGCCACGCCGGGGGCGGCCGCCGAGTCCAGCCGCTCCCGCTGCAGCGCCATGTAGGTCCGGTCATCGTCCTGTTCGAACACACGGTTCTCGGCCTCGAAATCGAACACCGCACGCGACGAGATCGCCACCACCAATTTGCCTTCCAGACTGACCGGCATGGACATCCTCCGCGAGTGTCGTGAGTATGAAGTTCACGTGGGCTGTACTGGCCTGACCGCTTGTTGAAACAATGCACGGCCCATGACGGCGCTCGGGCGTGATGAGCCGCTCGACCTGTGCGCTTCGAACCGGTCGGTCCAACATTCGGATATTGGCACGTATGGCATCGCATGAGCTGCGATGGTGCGGCTGTCCGGCGGGCATCGTCGGTCCGATCCACCAACGGCTGCTTTGAGCCCGCGACAGGTCGCACGATCGCCGGTGGCCACGGGTAGAATTCCGGGTTTACTCTGCCCGGTTCCGTCATGGCTTTGAAATGTGGGATCGTGGGCCTGCCCAATGTCGGCAAGTCCACGCTCTTTAACGCGCTCACCAAGGCGGGCATTGCCGCCGAAAATTATCCCTTCTGCACGATCGAGCCCAATGTGGGCATCGTCGAAGTCCCGGACCCGAGGCTGAATCGGCTCGCCGAGATCGTGCGGCCACAACGCGTCCTGCCGGCGACGGTCGAATTCGTCGACATCGCCGGACTGGTGGCCGGCGCCGCCAAGGGCGAAGGCCTGGGCAATCAGTTTCTCGCCCACATCCGCGAATGCGATGCCATCGCCCATGTGGTGCGCTGCTTTGAAAGCGGAGATGTCGTTCACGTGGCAGGCAGGATCGATCCGGCCTCGGACATCGAAGTCATCAACACAGAGCTTGCCCTGGCGGATCTGGCCACGGTAGAGAAGGCTCATGCGCGGGCGATCAAACCGGCACGCGCCGGTGACAAGGAGGCCAAGCGCATTGTGGACGTCCTGGAGAAATGCCAGGCGGTTCTCGATCAGGCGATGCCTGTTCGCTCGCTGTCGCTCAGCCGCGAGGAGTGGGAAGTTCTCACCCCGATGTGTCTGATCACCGCCAAACCCACGATGATCATCGCCAATGTGCCCGAGGACGGTGGCGCCGAGAACCCGCTGCTGCGGACCGTGCGCGAACTGGCGGAGCGCGAACATACGATGGTGGTCGAGGTCAGCGCCGCGATCGAGGCCCAGATTGCCGACCTCGATGATGACGACAAGACCCTGTTCCTGGCCGACCTCGGTATGGAGGAACCGGGCCTGAACCGGGTGATCCGCGCCGCCTACCGCTTGCTTGGCTTGCAGACATACTTCACCGCGGGCGAAAAGGAAGTACGCGCCTGGACGGTGCGCATCGGTGCCACCGCGCCGCAGGCCGCCGGCGTGATCCACACCGACTTCGAGCGCGGCTTCATTCGTGCCGAAACGATCGCCTACGACGACTTCGTCGGCCTGGGCGGCGAGGCAGGTGCGCGAGAGAAGGGGCGGATGCGCCTGGAAGGGAAGGAGTATGTGGTTCAGGATGGCGACGTGATGCATTTTCGGTTCAACGTCTGAAATGGCCGTGCCTGCCGCCGGACAATGCCCGATCTGTGCGGCAACGGCAGCGCCGCTGTTTCCGGCGGTCAATGGCTACGCGATCGATCGTTGCAGCGCGTGCGGGCATGCGTTTTGTCGCGACCATTTCGGCCTGAGCCACACCACCGAGGCCTACGATGATGATTACTTCAACGGCGGCGGCCTCGGTTACCCCGACTACCTGGCCGAGGCCGATGTTCGACGACGTTTCGCGAACTGGTACGCCCGCCGGCTGAACGAACTCAATACGGTCGCAGAGCTGACGGTTCCCGGTCAGGCGCTCGACATCGGCTGCGCCGCCGGCTTTCTGATGCAGGGGCTGGCCGATCACGGCTGGCGGGTAAGCGGGATCGATCCGAATTGCTCGATGGTCGGGCACGCGCGCTCTCAACTTGGCTTGGACGCCCATGTCGGCCAGACGGAAACCCTGAGCCGCACGAATGGCCTGACGGTGCCGGTACGTGGCTACGATCTGGTGATGATGGTGCAGGTCATCGCCCACCTGATCGATCCGCGCGTGGCCATCGCCGAGGTGGCCCGCGTCCTTGCCCCGGGAGGTGTGCTACTCGTGGAAACCTGGGATAGCGCCAGTTTCGTCGCCCGCACCCTGGGCGCGCGCTGGCACGAGTACTCGCCGCCGAGCGCGCTGCACTACTTCACCCACGCAAGTCTCGACCGGCTGATGGCCACGCAGTCACTGACGCGGATCGACCGTGGGCGTGCCCCGAAGCGCCTGCAGATTGCGCATCTGCGCAGCTTCGCGCGTCACCGCTATGGCATGCTGGGGCGCATGCTCGCCGCCTTGCTGCAGCCCCTGCCCGGCCAGTGGGGTGTGCCGTATCCGGGCGATGACCTGTTCTTCGCCATCTACCGCAAGCCATGACCGGGCACGCCGACAGACCCGACGAATCCGATGCCGCTGCCGCCCCTGCGCGGCCTGAGTCGGCGAGGCCTGACCCGGCGCAGCCTGACCCGGCGAGGCCTGACCCGGCAACGTGCAAGCCGGCGGCGATCGCCGCCCGGCCCCCGGCCGATCCGCCACCGCCCGGCGAGTCACCGACCGTTGCCGTACCAGGGCATTTGGCAGTCACCTTCGTGGGCACCGGCGGCACCTACTTCGGGATCTGGATCACGAACCTGCTGCTGATGATCGTGACCCTCGGCCTGTACTACCCGTGGGCCCGCGTGCGCAAGCTGCAGTTCTTTGCGTCCAACACCGTGATCGGCGACTACCCGATGCACTTTCATGGGGTGCCCAGGCGGATGTTCGGCGGTTTTCTGCTCGCTGTTCTGGCCTTCCTGATCTACACCGTGGCGGATAACCTGCATCCCCTGCTCGGCCTGGCAGCGATGCTGGTCTTCGGCCTGCTCTGGCCCCTGTTGCTGCGTGCGGCGCTGCGCTTTCGGCTGGGCAACAGCAGCTGGCGCGGATTGCGGCTGGCCTTCACCGGCACGACGTCGGGCGCGTACCGCGCCGTCGGCCTGCCTCTTGCCGCGCTGGCCTTGATGGCGACTCTGGTCACCGCCTCATTGGCTGTCGTCTATGCGCTGGGATCGGGCACCGAAATCGATGGGGCCTCGGCGCTCGCACCCTGGGTATCGATCGTGCCGGCCTTCACGCTGCTGGTGCTCATGGCGCTGATTCCGAATATCCACTATCGGGTGACACGCTATCGGCAGGAGAATCTGCGCTACGCCAGTGAACGCGCCCGCTTCGAGGCCGGCCCGGCAGGCTTCTACATGATCTACGGGCTCACCATCGGCAGTGCATTGCTGGTGCTCGCGCTGATCGCCTGGGTCATGTATCTGGTCTCGGCGGGACGCGAAATCGGCCAGATCTTCGAGGCCGAATCCGGCATCGGTGCGGCGGTGCTCATGCTGATCATCGTCATCGGCATCGTCGCCTGGCACCTGGCCCGATCGACTTTCGAGGCCCTGATCTTCAATCTGGTCTGGAACAACACGCGCTCCGAGCACCTTGTCTGTGAAGCCCGGCTGTCGCTCCTGGGCCTCTGGTTCGTGCGCCTGACCAACAGCATCCTGATCGCACTCACGCTCGGGCTGTATACACCGTTCGCCCAGGTCCGGCTGGCCCGCCTGCAACGCAGGGCCCTGAGCATCGAGACCCGGATCGCGATCGATGGCCTGATCGCCGATGCCAAACGCGATCAGCTGTCCGCGGCCTCGGATGCCGCGGCCGATCTTTTCGATCTGGACCTCGGCCTGTGAACGACCCGGCGCCAGCCCCCACGGTGCGCGCCCAGTGGTTCGACGGGCGCCAGGCGCACGCCCATCCGGCAATCGTGCGTGTGGCCGGCACGCGATTGATCATCGACCTCGACGACACTGCGCAGCAACGTCAGTTCGCGTTGGCCGACATTCGCTGGCCCCCCACGGATCCTCACGGCGCGCGCATTCTGAGCCTGCCCGACGGCAGTAGTCTGCATAGCGTCGAGGCCGGCGCTTGGCGCGCGCTGGCCGCGCGAGCCGGCATTCATCCGTCACTGACCGAGCGCCTGCGCGGCCATGCACTGGCCGGCATCGTCGGTGTCGGCCTGCTGCTCGTGATCGCGCTTGCCGGCTATCGCTGGGCGATCCCATGGACGGCCTGGTTCGCCCTGCAGGCGCTGCCGGCTTCGGTGGATGCGAAGGTCGGCGAAGCGGCGTTGGCATCGATCGACGGCACGCTGCTGCGGCCCAGTGCCTTGTCGGCAGATCTGCGCCACGAACTCACCCAGGGGCTGGGCCAGATGCTGCGAGCCACGGAAAGCCACGAAGCCTTCCCGGTGGTACTGTTTCGACGCGGTTCTATCGGCCCCAATGCCTTCGCGCTGCCAGGTGGGGTGATCGTGGTGACCGACGAACTGGTCGCACTGGCCGGCCAGGATCGCGACATGATTCTGGGCGTGCTCGCTCACGAGTACGGCCATGTCAAGGCCCGCCACGGGATGCGCCTGTTACTGCAATCGGTCCTGCTGGGCACGATCGTCGGCCTGGCCACGGGTGATGTCAGCGGTCTGATTACCGGCGCGCCCTTGCTGCTGAGTCAACTGGCCTATTCACGAGACCATGAACGGGAAGCCGACGAAACGGCCATCGCCCTGCTGTTGGCGAGTCATCGCTCACCCGCTGTGATGGCCGAAATGTTGTCGCGGCTGGCCAGTTCGAACCAGGAACACGACAACAGCGGGATCGGTGTTTTACTGTCCAGCCATCCGGCAACCGCTGACAGAATCCGGCGATTCCAGGAAGCGAGCGTTCGCTGACATTGGACGGAACGAGCATCCCGCCCTGAGTGACGGTTCACCCACGCGATCGCACCCGGTGGGCGCGCCCGGCCGCGGATCGGCGGTTCAGCGCCAGGGCAGAGGGTTCAACGACGCCCCCGGCGAACTTCCGAACGTTCGAGCGATGAGCCGGCCGAGGTGTCAGTGAATGCTCGCAAACGTTCGAGCGTGAGGGTGGCGAGGGTCGCGCCGAGCACGTCGGCCACCCAGTCGAACATGCTGGCCTGACGCTCCGGCGTCCAATGCTGAACCAGCTCGTCGGCCACCCCCAGCATGGCTGTCAATCCGATCGCCAACCATCTCGCCCGCACGCCGCCCGAGCCATCGGCGATCCAGATCAGCGAGGCGATTCCGGCGTAGTAGAAGAAGTGGGCGATCTTGTCCGTATTCGCGGGCAGCCAGCCGCGATGCGCCGAAATCGCGCCGAGAACGAACAACAGGCAGAACAGGCCGATCGCGCCGATGACCGCGAGGATTCGCAAGGGTCGGCCGGGGTGAAGCAATGATTGGATCACTGACATCGGGAATTTCGGCCGCAGGGCTTCGTGAGCACGGACATGGACAGATGGCACCGGCGGACGACCGGCCCCCGCGTCGCGGGTGCCAGCCAAACCGTTGGGCCAGTCTGATCGAGAACCACGGCGCGCAGGATCACGCGCCGGTCAGCCCGGACGAGCCCGCCTCGCTTAAAGAACCAGCGAGGCCAGGCGGGTGGGCTCGGCGCCGCCCTTGGCGCGCGAGAAGAATCGCTGATCCTGCTCCCGCCGCAGACGATCGCAAAGCCGATCCGGCGGCAGCTCGACATCGTCATAGGTCAGGACCTGATCCTTGGCCACATTGCGCTTGAGCTTGCAGCCTTCGGCAAGGCCCATCGGCAACAGATTCTCGGCATACGTTATTGCCGAAGTCTCGCACTGCCCATAGGTGTCGTAGCCACCCAGGGCGTCGATCGTCTTGCCCGCCACCAGATCCGTCTTGGCGGTGGTCACCACATCGACCCGCGGCCCACCTTGCGGTGCCAGGACCACATCGCGATAGAGCACGGCGCGCGCGGCCGACAGCGGCACCTCGAAATGGCAGAGGTGATACGGGGTATAGAAGCTGTACAGCGGGCCTTCGCCCAGCTTGTACAGATTCAGATAGTGTTTCTGCTTGGGGTCGTCGTGGGTGGCGAACACATAGACGCCCGGGCCGGGATTGACCCCGACCACATAGTCGACGATCCCGCCCAGGGCGCGCAATTCGTCGATGTCATAGAGCTTGGTGCAGCCGTCGATATGGCCTGGATTCGTCAGGCCATAGCGCTCGACCAGGTCGTCGCGGTGAAGCCGGAAATCATGGCCATACATGCCTCGTCGGGCCACGGTCATGCCGGTGGCGTTGGCGACAATGGCCTGCTCGAACGAGATCTTCGTGCCGTCCGCGAAGCTGGTCACCATGTAGGGGTTCTGGCCCCACTGCTTGGCGAAGCCTTCCTGCGTGGTGGGATTGCGATAGGGATCCTGCAAGCCCTTGATGTTGCCGCACACCAGGGGCGTGAGCCCGATACTCTTCACGAATCGCCAGAGATTGGCCTGCACGCCCGGTTGATCACCATCGCAACCGGTGAGCACGACGCCGGCCTTGTCGGCATAGGTCTTCAGGATTGGTCCGACCGTTCCATCGAGCTCGGCATTCATCGTCACCATCGGCTTGCCGTTCTCGATCGCCGCCATCGTGACCTGCGCCCCGAACTCGATCGCGCCGGTGACATCGATCAGCACATCGATCGCCGGACAGGCGCAAAGCAGCAAGCCGTTCTCCGTCACCGCCGGGCGACCCTTCTCGATCGCCGCCTGCATCGCCGCGACGCTCTCGACCACGACGGTGTCGGTACGGCCCGCCTCATGAAAGGCCCGCTCGGCGCCGGCCAGATGGCGGTTGGACACCGCCACCAGCTCCATGCCCGGCACCGAGTTGATGATCTGGTTGGCCACACCACGGCCCATGAAGCCGGCGCCGATCATGCCGACGCGGATCGGATTGCCTGCGGCTTGACGAGCGGCCAATGCGGTATCGATGATGATCATGTCTTGCTCTTCCTTGCGGCCACAACCGGCCGTGAAAACCTATGCGGCGCGTGCGCCACGCGGTCGGACCCGGATACGGTTCACGCGTCGACCCGCTCGGCGAACAGCGGCCAGGCCGCATCCTTGCCGGAGATCACAGTCACCGGCACCGGCCACTGGATACCAAACTCCGGATCGTCATGACGCAGTCCGCGCTCATAGCCCGGGGTGTAGAACTCGCCCACCTGGTAGACGACTTCCGCGCCATCGGTCAGCGCCTGATAACCATGCGCGAACATCTCGGGCACATAGAGCGCGCGATGATTGTCGGCTGTGAGTTCCACCCCGATGTGCTGCTTGTAGGTGGGCGAGTCCGGCCGCATGTCGATGATGACGTCATAGATGGCCCCACGCGTGCAGCGGATCAACTTGGTTTCGCAGGCCGGCGCCACCTGATAGTGCATGCCCCGCAGGGTGCCCGCCTTGTGGTTGTACGACAGATTGCACTGCGCCACCGTGGGCTTCAGCCCGTGGGCCTCGAACTCCTTCTGGCAGAAGGAACGGGCAAAGCCGCCGCGCTCATCCTCGAACGCCTCGATGTCGATGATGAAAGCGCCTTGCAGTTTCGTCGGAGTGAATTTCATGCGCTCTTCCAGAAGAAGTCTTTGTCGATCTGCTCGGTACGCAACAGATACTCGAGTTGCTTGAGACGGGTGAAGGCTCGGTACTTGAACTCGTCGCCGGTCATATCGATGCGCTTGAACACCTCGGCCAACTGCTGGGCACCACGCACCGCATCCCATTCGCAGGCAAAGCCAGGCAGTTTGGTGTTGATCTTCTCGAAACTCACCCGGTAGCTGCGGTTGTCCGCGCCATTCTGGCCGAAGCTCAGTTTGCAACCCGGGAAGGCATCGGCCACGATCTCGGCGACGTCGCGCACGCGATAGTTCTGCTCGGTCGAGCCAACATTGAATACCTGGTTGTGGATCGCATCGCGCGGCGCCTCGAGTGCGCAATAGATCGACTTCGCGATGTCCAGGCCGTGAACCAGGGGGCGCCACGGCGTGCCATCGCTGGTCATCGCGATTTCCTTCGTGGTCCAGGCAAGGCCGGCCAGATTGTTCAACACGATATCGAAGCGCATCCGCGGCGAAGCGCCGAAGGCGGTCGCATTGCGCATGAACGTCGGCGAAAAATCATCATCGGCCATCGGCTTGAGATCGCGCTCGACCATGGTCTTGCACTCGGCGTATGCCGTTTGCGGATTGACCTGGGACTCCTCGGTCACGTCGGTGCCGGTGGCCACACCGTAGACGCTGCAAGAAGACATATAGACGAAGCGCTGCACACCGGCCCTCTTGGCCATCTCGGCCAGGCGCACCGACCCCTTGTGATTGATGTCGTAGGTGATGTTGGGTGCCAGCTCTCCGGTGGGATCGTTCGAGAGCTCGGCCATGTGGACGATCGCGTCGACCCCCTCGAGGTCTTCCATCGAAATGTTGCGGATATCCTTGGCCAGGGTCTTCGCGGTGGACGCGACACCGTTGTAGAGCCAGCCGTTCTTGTAATAGCCGGTATCAACGGCGACGAGTTCATGACCGCGGCTCATAAGAACCGGCGCCACCAGGCAGCCCAGATAACCGTCGGTACCCGTGATGAGGATTTTCATTGCAAAGACCTGTTGCGTTCGAGTGGAGACATTGACCGGTTCGATGCGCCCCGGCAAAAGATGCAGGCGCGCTCGCCCGGTATGGGGAGTCTTTCGGAGAATGAGATGTGAGCAAGATGCCAGTAGATGGCAGATTCACACAGCAAGGCCCGACGGTCGGCCAAAATAGAGGCGCGAAGCGGCCGTTGATCGTCGAAACCGCCGCTTGGGGCAGTGTTCGGGAAAGTGAAACGACAACGGCAATGCGCGATCTCGGCCACGAACCAGACGGACTCCTGGGATCGGTCGGCCAACCGTCATCGGATTCACGGAGCGCTGCCAGCGCAGCGGATCGGATTGGATCGGAGGCCTGTTTGTCTTGGTGCGCCCTATGACACACCGGCATCAGTCACTGACAATCATAGGGCAGTCGCGCTGCGCCCGCAGCAGCCACTTGGCCTGAAGTGTGCGACTGTTCTCGAAACCGTGCATCGATGACCCCTCAGGCGCCTGCGGGGCGTCGCGACGCCACCACAGCAACCGGCCGGCGGCCATGATCGGCCGTTGATCCATGCACACCCGACGCGCCGCTCTGGCTGGAACGAACGCGTCAGAGCCCCAGAAGTACCCGTTGTGACACATAGGGTTTGCCACCCCGATGACGGCGGCGCACATAGCTGCCATCGGACTGCATCTGCCAGGCCGAGTCATTGTCGCGCAGATGCACGGAAATCGCTTCCTCCACCACCCTGCGCTTGAGCTTTGCATTGGCAACGGGAAGGCGATCTCCACCCGCCTGTGCAGGTTGCGATCCATCCAGTCGGCCGAGGAAAGCCAGACATCGCGCGCGCCGTCGTTGAGAAAGTAATAGACGCGACTGTGCTCGAGAAACCGCCCCACCACCGATCGCACGCGGATGGTTTCCGACAAGCCCGGAACACCCGGACGAAGGACGCAGATGCCGCGCACGATCAGATCGATTTTCACGCCCGCCTGACTCGCCTCGTAGAGCGCGTCCACGACACGGGTCTCGACCAGCGAGTTCATCTTCGCCGCCACATAGGCCTTGCGACCGGCCCGCGCATGCTCGGTCTCGCGCGCGATCGCGGCGACCACGCCCTCGGCCAGCGAGAACGGGGCCTGCAGCAGTCTGCGCAGCGGGCCGGCCTGGCCCAGACCGGTCATGCGCCGAAACACCTCGTGAACATCAGCACAGATCCCCTCGTCGCAGGTGAACATGCCGAAGTCCTCGTACAGTCGCGCGGTGGCCGAGTGATAGTTGCCCGTACCCAGGTGCGCATAGCGCACCAGCTTTCCGCCCTCGCGCCGCACGATCAGCGCCATCTTCGCATGCGTCTTATGGCCGACCACGCCGTAGATCACGTGAACGCCGGCCTCCTCGAGCCGGTTGGCCCATTTGATGTTGTTTTCCTCGTCGAAGCGGGCCATCAATTCGACCACGACCGTGACCGCCTTGCCGGCACGCGAGGCCGCGATCAAGGCCTCCATCAACTGCGAATCCGAACCCGTTCGATAGACGGTCTGCTTGATCGCCACAACCTTCGGATCGCTGGCCGCGCTCTGCAGGAACTCCATCACCGGCGCGAAGGACTCGTACGGGTGATGTACCAGGATGTCCTCGCGGCGGATCGCGGCGAACAGATCGCCAGCGCGCAGCTTCGCCGCGTGGCGCGGCGCGAATCCCGGAAACTTCAGATCGGGGCGATCGACAAGGTCGATCAGCGCGGCCAGCCGCACCAGATTGACCGGACCATCGACATGGAAGCAATCATGCCTGTCCAGGTCGACCTCGGTCAGCAATCTGGCCACCAGGGGCTCCGGGCAGCTGGCCGAGACTTCGAGGCGGACGGCATCGCCGAAGTGGCGCTGGCTGAGTTCATCCTGCAAGGCCGAACGCAGGTCGGTGATCGCCTCGTCATCGACGAAAAGGTCGCTGTTGCGGGTGATGCGGAACTGGTGCACACCGCGCACCGTCAGACCGGGGAACAGCGAACCGGCGAATCCCAGCACGATCGAGCTCAACAGCATCATCGCGTGCGGGTGGCCGGAGACCTCCGCCGGCACGCGCAGCACCCGCGGCAGAACCCGCGGCGCCTGCACGACGGCAACATCGGCGCGCCGGCCAAAGGCATCCTGCCCCTCGAGCTCGACGATGAAGTTCAGGCTCTTGTTCAACACATTGGGAAACGGGTGCGCCGGATCGAGGCCGATCGGGGTCAACAGCGGCTCGATCTCCTCGATGAAGACCTGCTGCGCCCAGGCACGCACGCCCGGCGTCCACTCCGGCGTGGTCAGCACCGGGATTCCTTCGCCCGCCAGCGCAGGCAGGATCTCTCTGTCCAACAACCGATATTGCCGCTCGATCATCGCCCGCACGCGCTCGGCATGCGCCGCGATCGACGCCCGGATCGCGGTTTCATCGCCCAGACCGGTCGCCAACATGCGCTTGAGCTCGGCGATACGCACCTCGAAAAACTCGT
The DNA here is from genome assembly GCA_041396585.1 of Burkholderiaceae bacterium. Lineage (GTDB taxonomy): Bacteria > Pseudomonadota > Gammaproteobacteria > Burkholderiales > Burkholderiaceae_E > JAUIAI01. The sequence continues at coordinate 173,180 of JAWKYG010000006.1, forward strand.
CCAGATTGTTGCTGACGATGGTCAGATAGCGCAGCCTCTCGAGCAACGGCACCGAAGGATCCTCGGCCATCGCCAGCACCCGCTCATTGAAGCCGATCTGACCCTGCTCGCGATTCAGGAAGCGCTCATCCAGGACCCGTCCTTCGCCATCGAGTGCGGCCACGGTGACTGCCGCGGTACGCATGGCCGCCCCGCCACGCTCGGAATCGGCAGACCTCGGTGGCCGCTCGGTGACGGGGGCGTTCATCGGTGGGGAGGTTTTATCGTTCATGGGCTCTCGAGATGGCCGCCTGTCGAGACACGCTAAAGTACGCGGCCGATGCCGGGCACCCTGAGCATGAGATCCATGGCAAGTCCTCCGGTGCGGCGATCAAAGCCGGGATCTCGTGCACAAAGCGTAGCGCGCACGGCTGGAAACGATCTCGCGAGAACTTTGGCGTGTCCTTCATGCATACTGCGCAGACCCATGGAATCTGACAAGAAGCTCGCCGAAGGGCAAGGCCTGCTGGCCGCGGTCGATCTGGGATCGAACAGCTTCCGCCTGCTGATCGGTCGAATCGAGCGCTCCCCGATGGGCGAACAGATCCGCCCGATCGACAGCCTGAAGGAGAGCGTTCGCCAGGCGGCCGGTCTGCAGGCCGATGGCACGCTCGATATGGCCGCGCGTCAGCGAGGCTTTGCGGCGCTCGCCCGCTTCGGCGAGCGGCTGCGCTCGTTCGCGCCCGAGCGGGTGCGTGCCGTGGGAACCAATACGCTGCGGGTCGCGCGCAATGCCAGCGCCTTCCTGATACCGGCGCAAACGGCACTCGGCTTTCCGATCGAGGTGATCTCTGGTCGCGAGGAAGCGCGGCTGATCTACCAGGGTGCCTCCCATGAGCTGCCACTCGACGGTCAGCACCGGCTCGTGGTCGACATCGGTGGCGGTTCGACCGAGATCATCCTTGGCCACAATCACGATCCGGTCCTGTTCGAATCGGTCCCCATCGGCTGCGTGTCTCTGACACAACGCTTCTTCCCCGATGGCAAGATCTCAGAGTCGCGCATGCGCCGCGCGCGACTGGCGGCACGCGACGCGCTGGCGCCCTATGCACTCGACTATCGTGATTTCGGGTGGGACTACACGGTCGGCACCTCCGGCACCGCCAAGTCGCTGACCCAGATCGCCGAGCGTGCGTTCGGGCAGAGCGAGCTCAATCTGGCCACGCTCGAGAACCTGTGCGCGCTGCTGATCAGTGCCGGCAACGCCTTCTCGCCGCGAATTGCCGGCCTTCGCGCCGATCGGCGCCCGGTTCTGCCCGGCGGCCTCGCGCTCATGGTCGCGGTGTTCGAGGAGTTCGGCATCAGATCGCTGCGCTACTCTTCGGGCGCACTGCGCCAGGGCGTTCTGTACGACATCCTGGGACGCAAGGCGGGCCACGACATGCGGCGCATCACGGCGCATGGCGCGACCATGGCGTCGACCGTGAGCACGCCAACCGCGTCGCGACGGCGGCCGTGGCCAGGCGTTCGACCAACTGTTCGTCACGCGCAACGAGGATACCCTGGTACCGGTGTGATCTTTGATCGAGCGCCGAACTGTGCTGGTGGAGATCGGGTTGTCTATCTCGCATGATGCACATCGCAATACCGTCATATCCTGACCGCATGCCGATATGCCAGGCTTTTCACGCGCGGAACAGCGCGTTCTGGCCTACCTGGCACTGGCCAGACGGGTGGCCTGAGAAAGCTGAGGGCATCGCGATTACTGCGATGAATGGCTCATGATCGCCTGCCTGGCGTATCGCGGATCATCCTGCATCGCCACCGCGATGCGGCGCCTCGGCCACTACCGACGCTGACCATGGCACAGGATCGCCTGCATGTGCAGTTGCCGATCCCCTGGAGCGAGACCCATCCGCTCACGCATCAGTCGTTGATCGCCGAAGGCGCGCTTTGGGAAGATTGCCCGGCCCTCGAACGCATGACCTACGCAATCGGGGGCTGACCAGCGCGGCCTGCAGCCGTCAGCGCAAGACGTTGTGGACGGCATGCAACTGCGCGCGGCCGTCGGCCTGCGCACGAACCACCAGGCCGCGCCTTTGCGCATACCCACGCTCACGGAACGGCGTCGATGTCCCGGTCAGCAGCCGTGCCGCGAGTTGTCCGAGAACCGGCTGATGGCCAACGAGAATGAGCCACGCCTGCGCGCCGGTCAGCAACCTGGCCGGCTTGCGCCAAGTGCGCTTCGGGCGCCAGCCCGATCGATCATCGGCACGCCGAAGGCGCGCGCCGTGCGTCGGGCGCGCGGCGCGTGGCTCGCCAAAAGCACCGGGGTCGGTAACTCGAGCCTGCGCAGCCAGGCCGCCGTGTCCGCGGCCTGCCGACGCCCTTTGGCCGCTACAGCATGCGGACTGAAGTCAGCCTCGGCGTCATCGAGCGGCTTCGGCATCCGCATGGCGCCAAAGGACACAATGGCCTCACCGGGATCATTTCGGCCCTTGCGGCTCGCCTGCACCGGACGATGCAGGCGCAATAGCGCTCATGCAATGGCTGCCGGCTCTCGACATGCTCGGGATGCACGGGAATGCAATCCACCGGGCACACCTCCCGGCACTGCGGCACATCGAAGTGGCCGACACATTCGGTACAGCGATCCGGGTCGATCTGGTAGATCTCCAGCCCCATCGAGATCGCATCGTTCGGGCACTCGGGTTCACAGACGTCGCAATTGATGCATTCGTCAGTGATCATCAACGCCATCGGTCAGTCTCCGGGCCGCGCATCAGCGCGCCGCCTGAGCCGGCACGCGTTTGCGCAGCCATTCCATCACCACGGGCGGCACGAACTTCTCCACCTCGCCCCCCATGCGTGCGATCTCGCGTACCAGCGTGCCGGAGACGAACTGGTATTCGTCGGTCGGCGTCATGAAGATCGTCTCGGCCTCGGGATAGAGCTGGCGGTTCATGCCGGCCAACTGGAACTCATAGTCAAAATCCGATACCGCGCGCAGGCCACGCAGCATCACCTGTGCATTCTGCTCGCGCACGAAATTGACCAGCAGCCCGGAGAAGCGCTTCACTTCGACATTGGGCAGATCCGCAAACACCGCGCGGGCCATCTCGAGGCGCTCATCGACTGTGAACAAGGGCCCCTTCGATTGACTGTCGGCAACCGCGAAGACCACCGTATCGAACAGGCTCGCCGCACGCCGCGCGATATCCGCATGGCCGCAGGTCAGGGGGTCGAAGGTTCCAGGGTAGATCGCTCGCGCCATCGTTGCTCCGAGGTTTCAGCGGTTGGTGTCGTCAGCGAGCAGATGATAATGGACCCGCCCGGCCTGGCCTTGCCGAGTCAGCGCCAGCGACAGGGCATTGGCCTGCGCATCGGTCAGCGCGCTGGCACTCTCCAGATAGATCTCGCCGCCGGGCCGCAGCAAGGGGCGCGCGGCGGCCAGGATCGCCTCGATGGCCCCCAGGGCGAACGGCGGATCCAGCAGGATCAGATCGAAGCGCTCGCCCCTCGCTGCTAGCGCGCGCATCAACGACAAGGCATCCTCGCGTGTCAGCCGTACCGCGGCCAGCGCCTGTACCACGCGCGGATCCCGGGCCTGGGCTCGCGCGTCGAGCCAGGTGCGCAGACGAGCCACCGGTGCCGCATGGCGATCATTGAGCCACACACTCGCTGCCCCGCGCGAGACGGCTTCCAGGCCCAGGGCTCCGGTCCCGCAGAAGGGATCCAGGCAATCCGCGCCGACCACCCGTTCGCCGAGCCAGTCGAACAAGGTGGCCCGCACCCGCTCGGGGGTGGGTCTCAGGCCGGCGCGGTCGCCATCGACCGGCAAAGGGGTGCGCTTGAGCAGCCCACCTACGATTCTGACCTGCCCGCCCGCCCTGCCTGTCATCTTCGGATCCACATCGGCCCCACGCCCACGAGCCGCAATCGTACGATGCTCGCCCATCCGCCGCCGGCTTCGCGCAGCTTTCCTTAAACTAGTGGCCAGTTGCGCAACCGCCTTGCCTGTCGTGCGGGTTCGCGCGTACTGCTGCGTGTCGTGACCGGCGCCGCTCATGTCAGGTTCTGGGCGCGACGGCCACAGTGCGCGGATGTCGGATCATCATCGCCGGCCGAACTCCCAGTTCCCGGCGCCATGCGCTCCCCGCTTGCGCGGCGACCATCGCCCGCGTCTTTGGCTTCACCCTCGATCGGTTCTCCCAGCCCATGTTCGGATTCCTGCGCCGCAAGAAGGCGACCCCTACCGCCGACGTCGTTACGCCGGCCGCCGATGATCCCTGCGCGCCGGCGGCCACGCCAACGAATGCGCAGCAGGGGGTGCCTGCCCCCGTCGCTGCGCCCCCCCGCCCGGCCGCGGCGTCATCTTCGGCCGCGGCGTCACCGTTGGCCGACCGGCCCACGACTGGCGCCACCCCGCCCCCGCCCCCTTCGCCGGCGCCTCGCGCCGGCTGGATGTCCCGTCTGCGCGCCGGGCTCAGCAAGACGCGTGGCAACCTCGCCGGCCTGTTCGTCGGCACGCGCATCGACGAGGCGCTCTACGAGGAACTGGAGGCCGCTCTGCTGAGCTGCGATGCCGGCGTGGGCGCGACCGAAGAGCTTCTCGAGGCCTTGCGGGCCAGGGTGCGCAACGAGCGGCTGCAGGATCCTGCCCAGGTCCGCGACGCCCTGCGCTCGCTCCTGGTGCAATGGCTGACCCCGCTCGAGGCGCCGATGGACATCGATCGCGCCGCCCCGCTGGTCATGATGGTCGCCGGGGTCAATGGTGCGGGCAAGACCACCTCGATCGGCAAGCTCGCCAAGCACCTGCAGCAAGAGGGCAAATCGGTGCTTCTGGCGGCCGGCGATACCTTCCGGGCCGCGGCCCGTGAACAACTCGCCGAATGGGGCAAACGCAATGATGTCCAGGTAATCGCCCAGGACGGCGCCGATCCTGCCGCTGTCGCCTTCGATGCCGTCAATGCAGGCCGCGCGCGTTCGACCGGGGTGGTGATCATCGACACTGCCGGCCGTCTACCGACCCAGGAGCACCTGATGCGCGAACTCACCAAGGTGCACCGGGTGCTCGGCAAGGCGATGGAGGGCGCGCCACACGAAGTCTTGCTGATCCTGGATGGCAACACCGGTCAGAACATGCTCGCCCAGGTGAAGGCCTTCGATACTGCGGCGCCCCTGACCGGCCTGGTCATCACCAAGCTCGACGGCACAGCGCGCGGCGGCGCGATCGCCGCACTCGCGCGGGAACGGCGCGACCGTCCGATTCCGGTCTACTTCATCGGGGTCGGCGAGAGCATCGACGACCTTCAGGCGTTTTCGGCGGCCGAATTTGCCGAGGCGATGCTCGGCGCCTGAAAGCCGCCTGCAGCCTCCGGGGCGGTCATGATCCGGCCGCCAAGCGCACCGGGCGGCAAGACACCCGCGGCGCCTCAGCCACGGGTCTCGCCCGCCTCGGGCTGAGCCATCGGCGCCGCGCGTGCAAAGGCGTTCATCGCCATGCAGGCATCGTGGACCGCCATCACCCGCGGATAACGGTCCATCTCGACCTTGTAGCGTTGGGCATTGAATACCTGCGGCACCAGGCAGCAATCGGCAATGGAAAGCACATCGCCGTGGCTGAAGCGGCCGCCGTGGCGGGCGAGTTCCGCCTCGTAGGCCGAGAGACCGGCATCGCACCAGTGCCGATACCAGGTGTTGACGGCCTCTTCATCCTGGCCGAGCGGCCCCCGCAGGTACTTCAGGATGCGCAGATTGTTGACCGGATGTATGTCGCAGGCCACCAACGAGGCCAGCGAGCGCACTCGTGCGCGCGCCACCGGATCGGCCGGCAGCAACGGCTGTGCCGGATAGCGCTCCTCGAGATACTCCAGGATGGCCAGGGACTGCGCCAACGTGACATTCCCGTCGACCAGGGTCGGCACCAGGGCCTGAGGATTGACGGCCGTGTAGTCAGCCGCCGATTGTTCATCCGCGGGCAACCAGATGACCTCGGGTTCGTAGGCGAGGCCCTTCAGATTGAGCGCGATGCGCACGCGAAACGCGGCAGAGCTTCGGAAGTAGGTGTAGAGCTTGAGCATGGTGCGGGTCCAGTGGGCTGTTGCCCGAATAGCTTGACATAGAAAGACGATGTGCCGCTGGCCGCAACGAGACGCGGACCGTCGCGATACCGCGGCCCTTCTTCGACCGATGATCCATCGTCGCCGATCCATGGACAAGGCGGGCGCCAGCATGAGGGCCGCGGCCATGCGGCCCGGCGGCTTTGCGACCTTGCTACCTTGCGGCGCCGAAACCTATCGCTTTTTGTCGCCGATATTTTATTTCTATGATAGTATTCTTCTATTAGATGGACACACAAAAGCTTTTCCATCTATTGATTGTTAGCACTCTCTTTGCAGGAGTGCTAAAATCCACAATGCTTGATCGCATGATAGGAGTGTCCATGACTGCTATGACTACCGCCCTGGTTCCTTCGCACGCCGCGCTGGCCCTGCCGCCCGTGGGCAATCTGGATGCCTACATCGCGGCGGTTCACCGGCTGCCGATGCTGAGCCCGGAGCGTGAGACCGAGCTGGCCCAGCGCCTGCGTGACACCGGTGATCTCGAGGCAGCGCGCGAGCTGGTCATGTCGCATCTTCGCCTCGTCGTCTCTATTTCGAGACAGTATCTGGGCTACGGTCTGCCGCAAGGCGACCTGATTCAGGAGGGCAGTGTCGGCCTGATGAAGGCCGTCAAGCGCTTCGACCCCGATCGCGGCGTGCGCCTGGTGTCGTTCGCGATGCATTGGATCAAGGCCGAGATCCATGAATACATTCTGCGCAACTGGCGGCTCGTGAAGGTGGCCACCACCAAGGCCCAGCGCAAGTTGTTCTTCAATCTGCGCTCGCTCAAATCGGGCCCGGGCTCGCTGTCTGCCGCCGAGATCAGTTCGATCGCCCGGGATCTGAACGTCCGCGAGGATGACGTCCTCGAGATGGAAACCCGCATGGGTGGCCAGGAAGTGGCGCTGGAGGGTCAGCAGGACGACGGTGAGACCGCGTTCGCGCCGATCGCCTATCTGGCGGCCCCGGACACCGAACCCGAGCACATGCTCGCCAGGCGCGAACATGACCGCCTGGAAAGTGAAGGCATCGCCCAGGCGCTGGACTCACTCGATGAGCGCAGTCGTCGCATCATCGAGGCGCGCTGGCTTCGCGACGCCGACGATGGCGGCGCATTGACGCTCCAGAATCTGGCCGACGAATATGGCGTGTCGGCCGAGCGCATCCGCCAGATCGAAGCCAAGGCGCTGCGTACCATGCGCGAGGCACTGGCCGAGTTCGCCTGATTCCGGGCCGCCGGCCGGCGGCCGCTGTCATCGGCCCGGGGCGTCCGATTCGGTCGCCCCGTTGCCATTTTGGGGCACGACCCTGGTCGGACAAAACACCAAGACCTGGCCCGCGGTAGCCACCCTGTTGCTGAACGCGGCAATCTTCGGACTGGCCTGGTGGCCCTTTCGCGAGATCGACGCGCTCGGGCTGCACAGCCTGTGGACCACCGCCCTGATGTACCTGATCGCAGCCACGGGACTGCTCATCTGGCAACCCGGCGTGCTGGCCATGGTGGCGCGCAGGCGCGGCCTCTGGGTGCTGGCGATCGCCGCCGGATTGACCAATGCCGCCTTCAACTGGGGGGTGCTGATCGGCGAAGTGATTCGCGTGGTCTTGTTGTTCTACCTGATGCCGGTCTGGGCGGCCCTGCTGGCACGCATGTTCCTGGCCGAGCCGATCACGGCCGTCACGGTGGGCCGGATCGCCGCCGCGGTCGGCGGCGCGATGCTCGTTCTTTGGCAGCCCGGGCTCGGCATACCCTGGCCGGGCAGCCTGGGCGACTGGCTTGGCCTGGCGGGCGGTCTGTGTTTCGCGGCCACCAACATCGCCCTGAAGCGCTATGCGGATGAGCCCCCGCAGGCGCGTGCGATGGCGATGTTCATCGGCGGCCTGGCGTTGCCCGGGCTGCTGGCCCTCGTGCTCGATGCGTCACTGGTTCCCTGGCCCGCGCACCCGGTGGGGCCATGGCTGATACCCTCGATCGGGCTGACCGTGATCTTCATCGTCGCCAACCTCTGTCTGCAATATGGCGCGTCGCGCCTGCCCGCCAATGTCACCTCGGTGATCATGATCAGCGAGGTCGTGTTCGCCTCGGCCTCGGCCATCCTGATCGGCGGTGAACAAGCGGGATGGCGCACCGGAATCGGCGCGGCGATGATCGTGGGCGCGGCGCTGGCTGCGGCCTGGTCGGCCCAGCAGCGCGCGCGCGGGCGCTCAATGCAGTCTCAAAGCAGCTGACGCAGATCGTGCACGATGTTCTCCACGCTTTCACCGTGCTTGATCATCAGGCGCACCCTGCCCTCCGGATCGAACACATAGCTGGCCGCGGTGTGATCCACCGTGTAGTTATCGGCCGTGCTGCCCGCCACTTTCATATAGAAGACCTTGAACTCGCGCGTCACCGCCTTGGTGGCCTCGAGGTCGCCGAACAGGCCGATGAAGCGGGAATCGAAGGCGGGCACATACTGGGCGAGCACCTCTCGGGTGTCACGCTCGGGATCCACCGAGACGAAGGCCACCCGCACTCGGTCCGCCTCGCCGGGATCGAGCGCGGCTATCACCTCTTTCATGCGCAGGAGGGTGGTCGGACACACGTCGGGGCATTGGGTATAGCCGAAAAACACCACCAGCACACTACCCTTGAAATCGGCCAGGCTGCGCGTCTTGCCCGTGTGATCGGTGAGCGTGAACTCGCGCGCGAAACCGGCGCCGGTGATGTCCGTGCTCTTGAACGAGGGGGCATCCGAGCGGCAGCCGGCCGCGCCCAGCACGGCGGCCAGGACAATGGCATACAACAGGCGAGAGAGCGTCATGATTGGCGAGGGGACGAGGTCGGACAGCATGGCCCCGACAGCAGTCCGGGCCTCGCGACGCGGCCACGGCACCGCAGGTCAAACACGGCGGGGACGCGCGGGCGCGCTCAGAACAGGAGCCGGTCGATCAGCATGGCGCCGAACAAGGCGGCGAGATAGAGGATCGAGTAGCCGAAGGTCTTGCGGGCCAATGCATCGGAGTATTCGCGCCAGAGCCGCCACGCATAGCCGAGAAACACGAACCCCAGTACGAGCGCGCTGACGAGGTAGAACAGCCCGCTCATATGCAGCAGAAACGGCAGCATCGTGGTGGCCAGCAGCAACACCGTATAAAGCAGGATGGACAGCCGGGTGAAGCGCGAGCCATGGGTGACCGGCAGCATCGGCAGGCCCGACCGGCGATAGTCTTCCACCCGATAGAGCGCCAGCGCCCAGAAATGCGGCGGCGTCCAGACGAAGATGATCAGGAACAGGACCATCGCCTGCGCCGGCACCGCATCAGCCACGGCCGCCCAGCCGAGCAGCGGCGGCATCGCGCCGGAAGCGCCGCCGATCACGATGTTCTGGGGCGTGGCCGGCTTGAGCCAGACCGTGTAGACGATCGCGTAGCCGACGAAGGTGGCCAGGGTCAGCCACATGGTGAGCATATTGACCTGGGTGGCCAGCAGCCAGGCGCCCAGCCCGCCGAGCACGCCGGCGAACACCAGCGCATTGGCTACCGGCACCTCGCCGCGCGCCAGCGGGCGGGCACGGGTTCGTGACATGCGCGCATCGAGCCCGCGCTCGACCAGGCAGTTGAAGGCGAAACCCGAAGCCGCCAGCAGTCCGATGCCCAGATTGCCGAAGATCAACACCGACCAGCCGACCGGCCCGTCGGCGGCCATCAACATGCCGATCAGCGAACAGAACACGGCCAGCATCACGATACGAGGCTTGGTCAGCTCGTAGTACTGATGAATGACCGATCGAAGTGTGGGGCGAAGGCCAACGGTCGACATGGGTGGGTCGTGTGTCCTAACGGACTCGATTGGCGGCGGTAACCCTAAATAGTAGCACGACGATGACCGTCAACAGCGCTGCCGCACCACCGTTGTGAGCCACCGCCACCGGCAATGGCAGGCTGAACGCGACATTGGACAAACCAAGCACCCACTGCACGACCAGCAATGCCAGCAGCAGCTTTGCCGGCCCGGCCAGGCCCTGTCGCCGGCGGGCCAACCAGGCGACGCTGAAGAGCACCGCAGACGCCAGGATCGCACCGATGCGGTGGCTGAGGTGGATCGCGGTCAGCGTGGCGCTCGACAGAGGCGCACCGTCCGGCGTCTGGCCGAGCTCACGAACGATGTGAAACGCATGGGTGAAATCGGCATCCGGCCACCAGCGGCCTGGCAGGTCGGCAGATCGGTGCAGGCCAGCGCCGCATAGTTGGTGCTGGTCCAGCCACCCAGCGAGATCTGCGCGACCAGCGCGAACAGGCCGATGAATACCCACGGCGCCAGCCCGCCGACATCCACGCGGGACGGGCCGCCGAGACGCTCACGCTGCCAGAGCCAGACCAGCAATGAGAGGGTCAGCAGGCCGCCAATCAGGTGGCCCGTGACGATCGCGGGCTTGAGCAACAGGGTCACCGTCCACATGCCGAACAAACCCTGCAGCACGACCACGCCAACCAGCGCCGTGGGCAGCCAGGGGCCGCCGGCCAGCTGACGGCGCCAGCGCCAGGCGAGTACGGCCAGCGCGATGATCACCAGACCGAGGAGGCTCGCCACGTAGCGGTGCACCATTTCGCGCCAGGCCTTGCCCATCGAGACCGGACCGTGCTCGCCGCCCTGGCGGCTGACCTCGGCATGGATCTTCTCGGCCGCCATGGTCGGCGTCAGATGGCCGTAGCAGCCGGGCCAGTCGGGGCAACCGAGCCCGGCATCGGACAGACGGACGTAGGCCCCCAGCATGATCAACGCAAAGGTCAGCAGCGCGGTCGCTGCCACCAGCATGCTGTAACGACGGCGGCGCGCATTCGCGCCTTCGATCGGGTTCTCGGTCATGAATTGTCAGCTCGGGAGGCGAAGTCGGCTCAGCCGATACGCGAGGCTTTGAGCAAGCGCATCAGGTCTTTCTTCATCCGGTTCGGATCGGCCCGAACCGGCCAGCGCATCATCAGATGCCCCAGCGGATCCACCATGTAGATGTGCGCCTGCGCGCGCTGCCCCGCGGCGGCCGGGAAATGTTCGGCCAGGCGCTCGGGATCGATCTGCAGGACATGCAGGCCCGGATGCTGCGCCAGCAGCTCGTCCGGCGCCGGCGCCTGCAAAGTGCGCAACCAGACGCGTTCCACACGGCTGCGCTCGCGACCGGTGGTCAGGCGAACCTGGCGGACCGCGATCAACCGCTCGCGGCAGTCGTCATCGCAGGCGTCGCTTGGCACGACCATCAGCCAACGGCCATTGAAGGCGGCGAAATCCGCGCGTTCGCCGGCCGCCACGGGAATCGCTTGCTGCTCGGGCGCGGGTTCGGCGATCTGCTGGGCGATCACCGCCAGGCGGTTCAGGTCTCGCTGCGGTTGTACGAGCTCGCCGTAGTTCACCCGGCCGTCGGGCGGAAATACGTAGAACATCAGGTACGAGGCGATCACCGGCGCCGCGCAGACCACCAGCAAGGCGAGCAGGATAAGCCGGTTGCGGCGCCGCCGCGTGGCCAGATCAGAGGCGTCGGCGCCGGCGCGCGCATCGCCACCACCTGGCGAGCGGGAATCGGAGGAATCAGCGGAACTCATCGCCGGGGATTGTAGGGCGAACCGCCCCGACCCGGGACATGCGCCGATTCGCCGCGCGGACAACGCCGAGGCTCGCCCACTCGCGGGCAATCAGCGCACAATATCTGCATGAAATGGATCATCGCCATCGCCTTCGTGCTGATCGTCGCCAGTCTGGCCTCGGCCATGGTGTTCCTGGTACGCGACCGCGGCCAGACGCGCAATGTGGTGCGTGCGCTCACGCTGCGCATCAGCTTCTCGGTGATGCTGTTCGTGTTCATCCTGTTTGCGAACTGGATGGGCTGGATCCACAGCACGGGAATCCCGGTCGGGCGCTGAACTACCCGGACCGCCCGTTCAGTCCGGGCGCGTGCACCGGCCCGGGCCGAAACCGAGCAGCATGAGATGGCAACGACGCAAAGCGAAACGGCGCCCCGGGCGCCGTTTCTGCGTTGGCCACGACCGCGCGTGGCCGCGTCGTCGATGACGTGATCAGAAGATGCTTTCGCGCACGAAGACCAGATCGTCCGGCTTGATCGGGTCATCCAGGCGGGGCTCGAGCACCTGCACGGTGCGCTCCTGATAGCGGCGATGCACGCGCACACCACGATCGGTACCACGCAGGGTCAGACCACCGCCCTTGGCGATCGCCTGCGCCAGCGTCATGCCACGCTCCAAGGTATACATGCCCGGCCGGTTCACCTGACCGTAGACATAGAAGACCGGTGCGCGATTGACGTAGACCACATCACCGGCCTGCATCGGCAGATCGCGCTGCATATCACCCGAGGCGAACATCTCGACCAGATCGATGTCGATCTTTCTCTGGCGACCGTCGCGCATGGTCACCAGGGTCACGTAATCGGCGCCTTCCGGGGTCACACCTCCCGCCAGGGCAAGCACCTCGGACAGACGCATTCCCGTGGTTTCGAGCGCATAGCGGCCCGGCTTGGCCACATTGCCAAGCACCGACACCTGCTGGCTGCGGAACTGCAGCACATTCAGGGTGACCTGCGGGTTTTGCAGGAAGTTGCCCTGCTTGAGGCGACGGGCGATCAGGCGCTCGGCCGCGGTCGGCGACAGGCCGCCGATCTGCAGGACACCAAGAAGCGGATAGGAAATCACGCCGCTCTCGGAAACCCTTGCCTCGACCGTGAGATCCTGGTTCTGGAAGACCTGAATCCGCACCACATCGCCGGGGCCGATCAGGTAGTCGTCCCGTTCCTGCGCCGACGCCGGCGAGGCCTGCAGCGCCAGCGCGACAGCCATCAGGCAGGCGAAAAAGAACTGACCGGAAAGCAATTGCCGGAACAGGCCGGCGGCGGGCAACAGCTTCATATCGATAAGATTCCGTCGAAATTTCTAACAGGCCGATCATATCGTGCCGGATCCGTGCGCACTGTGACGGAGTACTCCGGACGACGAAAGCTTTGACAGACCGGGATGCGGCCTGACGGCGACCGACGGGGCCTGGCCTGGCTCAGAACGAGAGCTTGGCGCTCAGGCCAAAGAGATTGGCGGTGAAATCGAGATTCGCGTAGTTGCTGCTGCGCTCCTCGCGGCGCATGAAGGCGCCAAACTGGATGTTGCGGGCGTAATCCCAGGTGAGTCCGACACCGTAGGTGGAGAGATCATCGTCGCGCACCGCGTTGTTCGATGTGACGAAGCCCGGATCCCCCGCGTAAGAGCGCTTCTCGATCGACGCAATGCCGTTCAGCGTGAGCTTGCCCGTGAGACGGAAGCTCGGGCGCAGTCTCAGCTGCGTCACTTCGACGTAGTTCGAGGTCAGCAGCTCTTCCGAGTAGATGGCGCGAATCAGATCCACGCCCATGAAGAACGCGCCGCCAGGGCGCCAATCAAGGCTCAGGCGTGCCGTGGGGCCGGAGAAATCACGCTGAGACAGATTGTCGAAGCTGCGCTTGGTCAGGCCCACGCTGCCCGTCATCTTGGTGTCCAGAGACGGCTGAACCTGCATCCTGGCCAGCAGTTCCTGCTGGGTGAAGCTGTTGTCGACCCCGCCCGCAACCGCCAGCACACCGCCGACCGCATCGACCACCTGCCGGTTCGGATACTTGCCGTCGGTGCTGCGGAACACGAACTCGAGTTCGGTGCCGGTCCCGGGGGCGAAGCGCGCGCCTGCTTCGACGGAGTTGAAGTCATAGTCGCTGGCACGCTGCGCGGCCGTCGAATTGCTCAACGATGTGGTGTCTGCACCCACCACGACCGCCCAGCTCGGGGTCAGGCGCATGCCGGCGGTCACATAGAATCTGTTGATTCGCTGCAGGTTTTTATCGCTCTGCTGGGCATCGGTGAAATCGGACATGCGCTGATCGAGGCTCAGACCGAGCGTGCCGAACCAGGGCCGGCCGATCGCCCAGTTCCAGTTCGCGAGACCGGTGTACCCGATGTTGTCGAAACGCGAGTACTCGAGGTACTTGACCGGGCGCACCTCACCGGACACCGTAATCCGCTGCAGACTGATATCGCGATCGAATTTGACCCCGAATACACCCGAGACCACGGTGTCACTGCGGCTGGACTTGCCATAGGTGGGCGTGGGATCGATGCCCGCGTCCAGTCTGAAGATGTTGTCGTCCCGCGTCATCTCCACGCCGGCATTGAACGTAAGCACATCCTCGACCTGCTCGGGCTGGGCAAGCGCCTGAGACTGGAACTGCGCCAGGACCGCGCTCGGGCTTGCGCAAATAGCGGCAGCGATGAAAAGGCGGGCTTTTATGTTCATGTTTCTTCTGCCATGTGGCCGTTCGTCACCTGGAACGGTTCCGTTGGTTTAAATGGTACTTGACCGCATTTCCCGCTTCGGGTCAATTGTGGTTTTGCACCACAGCTACGTGGCGAGCCGCCGCGCGACCGACACGGATTCATGGCCGAGACCAAGACCCAGTCCCTGCTGGACAACCGCACCCAGATCAAGACCGGCAACCATTCGATGCTCGGCCTGGCACGGGCCGCGGCCGATCCACTTGTGGCCGTGCTGGCGTTATTTCTGAGCACCGCGGTCTGGGGCCGGCAGGTCGGCACGCCCGAGATGATCACGGCGCTGGTCACATTCTCGCTGATGTATCCGGGCAGCGTGTCATTTGCCGTCGGACAGCGCGGTCTGGTGCGCGATCTGCTCAGCCAATGGGGCGTGGTGCTTGGCCTGATGCTGTTGTTCGGTCTGGCGATCGACGCCCTCGACACCTTCGATAACAACGTGCTGGCCACCTGGATCATTTCGACGCCGCTCCTGCAGGCGCTGATTCATGCGCTGGCTCCCATTGCCCTGCCGCATCTGCGCGCCCTGCGCTCGCCGCAAAACGCGGTCATCATCGGGGCCAACGAACTCGGGCGCACGCTGGCGCGCTCGCTGCAGTCAGACCCTTACGCGAACATCCGCATCAGCGCGTTCTTCGATGACCGCGAAATCGAACGCCTGGGCAACGACCTCGAAGCGCCGATCAGCGGTCATATCGGCCGGGTCGCCGAGTTCGTGCGCGCGAACCGGGTCGATCAGATCTATATCGCGCTGCCGATGGCCTCGCAGCCCCGCATCCTGCGTCTGCTCGACGATCTGCGCGACACCACCGCCTCGATCTATTTCGTGCCGGATATTTTTCTGTACGACCTGATTCAGGCGCGCGTGGACACCGTTGTCGGCCTGCCCGTGGTGGCGGTCTGCGAGACCCCGTTCCATGGCACCCCGGGTATGCTCAAGCGGATCTCGGACCTGCTGATCGCTTCGCTGGCAGTGCTGCTGACCGCGCCGCTCATGCTCGCCCTGGCGCTGGCCATCAAGATCACGATGCCCGGGCCCGTGCTGTTCCGGCAACGCCGCTACGGTCTGGACGGGCGCGAGATCTCGGTCTGGAAATTCCGCTCGATGAAGGTCACCGAAGACGGCGACCAGGTTCGACAGGCAACCCGCGACGACGACCGCATCACGCCGCTGGGCAGCTTCATGCGCCGCACCTCCCTCGATGAACTGCCGCAGTTCTTCAATGTGCTCAGCGGACAGATGAGCGTGGTCGGGCCGCGCCCACATGCGGTGGTTCACAACGAAACCTATCGCAAGCTCATTAAGGGCTACATGATCCGTCACAAGGTCAAACCCGGGATCACCGGCTGGGCCCAGGTAAACGGCGCGCGCGGCGAGACCGAAACGGTCGAAAAGATGGAACGGCGGATCAATTACGACCTGGAATATCTGCGCAACTGGTCGCTGCGCCTCGATCTGATCATCATTGTCCGCACGGTGTTTCAGGCATTCGGGCGCGATCCCAACGCCTACTGAACACCGCTGCCTGGCGGCGCAACCGGCACCAGCCCGCCGTGCCGGTCGCACACGGGCCGCTTTGGCCCGGCCGAAGGGCGAATTCCCGGCGCCCGTGCAACGGGTGACTCACGAAAGCGGCATCAATCCGCACCAGGCGGACAGGCACGGCACAATAGGCACCTGACCGGCCGCCCGGGTTTCCCCGGGCGCCCTCGGGCTACGCCCGCTGTTCCGACGACAGCGGCGACGCGGGTCCCGCCGATGCTTTCGCCCGGCCGGGCCGCCGTCGCGCCATCGAGACTCGGCGCCGCCCGGACCGGATGCGACTGAATCAACCAGGGATCCACCATGCCGTTGCTCTTCGAGATCATCGCGCCCGACGGCACCGTCACCCGGGTCGCGCCCGAGCGCGGTCTGGCGCGCGTGCCCGCCCAACCGGGCGCTGTCTACCGCATCGTCGACGAAAGCGGCGCCTCCTTGGGCGATGGCGCGCGCGTGCTGCGCTACGAGAACGACCTGGTCGTGGCCGATCTGCCGGGCGGGGACAACTTCGAGATCGCCGACTTCTTCTCCGCCTGCACGCCCGAGGCACCGTGCCAGTTCTCGCTGGCCGAGCTGGGCGGCGCACCCGGCGAGATGATCACGCCGATGTCATCGCCCGCTGCGGCTCTCACCCAGGGGGGCTTCCTGATGGCCGCGCCGGGCAGCCCGCCGCAGTCCCTGCCGCAGGCACCGGACAGCGAATTCAACTGGAAACCGATCGCGGCCATCGGTGGCGGCCTGGTCGTGGCGGGCGCCGGCCTCGGCGGCGGCGGCGGCGGTGGCGGCGAGGATCCGATTCCCAGTGCGCCGGCGCTGAGCACCCAGATCAGCAATGACACCACCCCTGTGTTTCGCGGCACAGCCCAGGCCGGCGTGCAGGTCACGATGACCCTGACGCCCGGGGGCACGACCCAGCGGGTCACCTACGTGACCACGGCCGACGGCAACGGCCAATGGACGATCGACATCGGCAGCCAGACCCCCTCCGCGGGCACCTTGCCGGCGGGCGGCCTGCCCGCCAATCTGACAACCAGTGTCGACCTGCTGGCCACCAGCGCTTCGGGCAATCAGAGCAGCGTCACCCAGGCGTCGATCATGATCGACCTGACGCCGCCGAATGCCACCGCCACCCTGACCGCGATCAACGACGACACGGTCCCCGCCGTGGGGGCGGTATCACCGAATGCCTCCTCCAATGATCTCTCGCCGCAAATCGTCGGCACGCTCGATCAGGCCCTGGCCAGTGGCGACCGGGTGGAGATCCTGCGCAACGGCGCGGTCATCGGCCAGGCCACCGTGAACGGCCTGAGCTGGGCGTTCACCGACACACCGCTTGGCAGCGCCACCAGCACCCCGGGTACCACCTTCGCCTACTCGGCGCGTGTCGCCGACGCCGCCGGCAACACCACGGCCGAAACCCCGGCCCAGAGCATCACGATCGATACAGAGGCGCCGCCGGCGCCGACGCTGAACGTGGTGGCCGGCGATGATGCGATTCTGCTGGCCGAGGCCACTGCCGGAGTCGCGGTCAGCGGCACCACGATCGGCAATGGCACGATCGACCTGACCTGGGGCGGCGTCACCCGACAGGTGACGGCCGACGCCGCGGGCACCTTCAGCACCACCTTCCTGAGCGCCGAGTTGCCGGCCGCCGATGGCCAGATCGCAGTGTCCGCGATCGCGACGGATGGCGCCGGCAACGTCAGCGCCGCGGCGAGCCGTCCGATCGAGATCGATCGTGTCCCGCCAGGCCTGACCATCACCAGTTCTGCGGCCACGCCGTTCAATGCCGCCGCGACGCTGACCTTCACCTTCAGCGAACCGGTCACTGGCTTCGATCTCGGCGACGTGACGCTGGGCGGCGGCGTCACCGCCGGCACTTTCACGGCGGTCAGCCCGTCGGTGTACACGCTGCAGATCACACCACCGGCCAGCGCCGTAGGCACAGCCACCGCAACCGTGGCGGCCAATGTCGCCAATGACCTCGTCAACGGCGCCGCCGGTAACGGCAACACGGGCGCAAGTTTCAGTCAGGCCTACGACACGGCCCCGCCCACGCCGACGATCACCGACGACATCGCTGCGGCAGAAACTCTCGGCAATGTGACCTTCACGATCGACTTCGGCGAGCCGGTGACCGGCTTTGCCGCCAACGAGCTGTCGATCACCAATGGCACGCTGGTGTCCGGGCCGACCGGCAGTGGCGCGGTGTACACCGCGGTGGTCGCGCCGCCGCCGAACGACACGGGCACCATGACGCTGTCGGTGCTCGCCGGCGCGGTCACGGACGTTGCCGGCAATCCCAACCCCCTGGGCAGTGGCAGCCAGGGCTACAACACCGACCGGCCCACGGTCACCATCGCGCCCACCGCGGGCGGCGTGATCACCCCGCCGCCCAACGCGGCCATTCAATACACGATCACCTTCAGTGAAGCGGTCACCGGGCTCACCCTGGGCGACATCCTGGTGATCAACGGCGCGGACTCCAACCTCGCGGGCAGCGGCGCCGTCTACACGTTCGACGCCACGCCGACCGCCAACCTCGAGGCCAACATGGTGGTCACGATCGCCGCGGGCGGCGTGCAGGATCTCGGCGGCAACGACAACCTGGCGGGCTCCTCCGCGCCCCAACCGATCGATACGCTGGCACCCACCCTCACGATCACCGACAACACCGCCGGCACCGCCACCGGCCCGGTGCTCTACACATTCAGCTTCTCCGAGGCGGTCACCGGCTTCACGGCCGGCGATGTCACCATCACCAATGGCACCGCCGGCACCCTGAACGGCAGCGGCGCGAGCTACACGATGTCGATCACCCCGAACGCCAGCAGTACGGCCGACCTGCTGGTGTCGGTTGCCGGCGCTCAGGTGCAGGATGCCAGCGGCAACACCAATGCCCCGGCGAGCGCCGCGGCGCAGGCCGTCGATACCGATATCCCGAATCTGGTGCTGACCGACAACACCCCGGGCATCGCGAGTGCACCGATCGTGTTCACCTTCGATTTCGGCGAATCGGTCACCGGCTTCGATCAGGGCGATATCGGCATCGTGTCCTCGGCCGGTGTGAGCAGCTTCACGATCGATTCATTCACGACCCTGGCCGCAGGCCAGTTCGAACTCCAGGTGACCCCCGGCGAAGGCGAGATCGGCACACTGACGATCAATGTCGCCGATGGCGTGGCCACCGACGCCGCGGGCAATGCCAGCACCGGCGTGGTCAACTACACACAGGATTTCTCGATGCCGGTGGTGGTGTTCTCGCTGCCGGACCCGGGCTTTTTCGGCGTGGCCTGAGCGGGCACCAGCAAGCGCCCGCGCTTCATCCTGATACGATTGCGGATGTGACGCGTCACACCCGCGAGCCGGCCGCGCCGTGCTTGCCGGTCTGCTCGCGCGCGATTTCGGCACGCCTTTTCTGGGCGGGCATTCACAGAAAATCAGGACGTCGGACGACGGCCGGGTGTTATGCCCCGCCGTCAGCCAGCACAGGACGCCATGGAACTGCTGCTCAAGGTCATCGCCCCCTCGGGGCAGATTTCGCTGTTGCCATTGGCCGCGGGGCGCATCGAACTCGATGCCGCTCCGGGCGCACGCTATCAGCTCATCGTCGAGGGAACCGGTCAGGACGTCGCGCCACGCGTCATGCGCCTGGTCGACGACCTGGTCATCGATCATCTGCCCACACCGGACGAGATTCAGATCACCGGCTTCTTCACCGCCTGCGGTGAATCGAAGGGCAGTTGCCGCTTCGAGGTCTACCTCGACGGCGAGGGCGTCGCCAGCGCCCTGGTCACCCCGGGCAGTGAACCGATCGCGGCCATGACCGGCGGTGGCTTCCTGATGGCCGAACCCGGTGCGCCCGCATCGGCCCTGCCGGTGCCCCCGGAGGCCGAATCCGCGCCGATCTGGCGCCCGGTCATGGCCGCGGCCGCCGGCGTGCTGGTGCTCGGCGCTGCTGCCGGCAGCGGCGGCGGTGGCGCGGGCGACGCCACCGGCCCTGCCCGCCCGGTGGTCGCCAGCGACAACTCGGTCAACACCCGCCTGCCCGAGATCTCCGGCACGGCCGAACCCGGCAGTCAGGTGGCGGTCACGCTGACCCCCAGCGGTGGCGCATCGGTGCGTTACGCGACGGTCGCCGATGCGCAGGGCAAGTGGAGCATATCCACGGCCAACGACACCCCGCTCAGCGGCACCTTGCCCACGGGCGGTCTGCCCGAGAATGTCCCGGTAGCGGTGGAAGTCGTGGCCCTCGACGCCGCCGGAAACATCAGTGAGACCAGCCAGAGCACCCTGGCCATCGACGCCCAGCCGCCGGCCGCGCCCACCCTCAGACTCGAAGGCGCGGGCTCGGGCTCGGCCGCCCCGGTCCTGAACGGCGGTGATCTGGCCGACGGCCTGACCGTCACCGGTACCGCCGAGGCCGGCAGCACCGTCACAGTCCGCCTCGACGGCACGACGATTCAGCAGCAAACCTCGACCGACGCGGGCGGGCGCTTCGCCTTGATCCTGGGGGGCGCCGGGCTGAGCCTGGCCGACGGCCAGCACACGGTGAGCGCCGAGGCCACCGACGCGGCCGGTAACACCGGCCCGAGCAGCTCGGCTTCGCTTACTGTCGATGCCAGCCTGAGCGCGGTCAGCGCCACGTTCGACGCGATCGTCGATGACCGTGCGCCCAATGTGGGCCTGCTCAGCAATGGCGCCAGCAGCAACGACACCCTACCCACGCTGCGCGGCGAGCCTTTCAGGGCCGCTGGCGAGCGACGAACAACTTCTGGTCCTGCTGGATGGCGCCCCGATCGGTGCCGCCAACATCCAGGCCTCGGGTTGGGAGTTCACGGTTCGCAATCCCCTGGCCGACGGTGAGCATTCGTTCACGCTGAGACTCACAGACGGCGCCGGCAACACCGGCACGCCGACTCCGGGGGCCGCGCTGACACTGATCACCGACACCCAGCCGCCGACCCAACGCCCGGTCATCAGCGGCGTCATCGATGACAGTGGCTCCACGCCGATCAAGGTGGGCAATGGCGGTACCGTCGCCGACGACGCCCCGATGGTTCAGGTCACCCTCGATTCGGTCCTGGAGGCCGGCGAGTCGATCGTCGTCTGGCAGGCCAGGGGGGGCCGCGCGATCAGCCTTGGCACGGTGAGTCAGGACACCAACGACCCGAGCGGTCTGACCTACCAGGTGCTCGACGACGCCCTCCCGAGCGCCGGCGTGGTCACGTATCAGGCGCTGGTCGTGGATGCGGCGGGCTGGACGACCCCCTCGAGTCCGGTGTTCGCGATTCAGATCGCCAGCGATATCGTCTGATGTTCGCCTGGGTGATGGCTGCCGTGTTGGCGCTTGCCGCGAGCAGCGCCGAGGCGACCTCACTGAGAGAGGTGGTGCGCTACGCGCTGGCCAACGATCCAGCCATCGTCGCGGCCGGCGCCCAACGCACGGCCGCCGGCTTCGAGATCGATCGTGCCCGCGCCAAACACCTGCCCACCGTCGATGTCATCGGCTCGCAACGACTGGCAGGCACCACCGATAGCCGACTCGGCCCGAGACTGCGCCTGAACCTCTGGGCTTCGGGCGCCATCGACGCCGAGATCGAACGCGAGCGCTGGCGCGAGCAGTCACTGGCCAGCCGGCTCACCGACCAGCGGGAGGCGATCGCCTTCGATACCCTGAGCGCCTACTTCCGGGTCCTCGGCGCGCGCGAGTTGCTGGCGGCCACACGGGCCAATTTCGGCCGCCATGCCGAATTGGTCGATGACTTCCGCCAGATCGCGCGGATCGACCGTGGCCGGCGCTTCGATCTGGTCCAGGCCAGCGCAAGGCTCGAACAACTGCGCTTCCAGGTGGCCGAGGGCGAGGCCGAACTGGCGCAGGCGAGCGAGGCCCTGACCCGCTTCTATCCGCCGGGAATCGATGCCGACAAGCTCGTTGAACCGGCGGCGCTGTCCGAACCCGAGCCGCTGAGTCCGGCACGCATCCAGGCGCTGATCGACCAACATCCGGCGGTGCTGGCCGCGCAGCGCGATTTGCGCAGTGCCAAGGCGAACGTCGAAGTGGCCAGCGCAAGCCGCGGGCCCCGGCTCGATGTCGAAACCCGCACCGGTGCCGACAGCTTCACGCAGCTGACGGTCTCGTGGCCGGCATTCGACCCCGGCGCATCTACCACCGAGGCCTCGGCCGCTGCCTCGCTGACCGGCGCCGAGGCCGAGGTCGAGCGGGAACGTCGAATCGTCAATGAGCGGCTGCGCAGCGCTGGCCACGCCTGGCGGACCGCGCGCGAACGATCGGCCATTGCGGCCGACCAGATCCGGGTGGCCGGTCAGCTGGTGGAGGTCTATCGCGAGCAGTTCGGCATCGGTCGCCGCAATCTGCTCGATCTGCTCAATGCCTACGCCGAGCTGGCCAGCGCGGAGAGCGCGGCCGTCCGCAGTCGCCTCGAAGCCGCCCAGGCGCGTTATCGTATCGAGTATGCGATCGGCCGGCTGACGCTGCTGTTCACCCCGAGACCTCAATGACCAAGACGCCACCGCAACTGCTCGAAGGCTTGTCGAAACTGTCGCAGGCCCGCGGCCGGCCGGTCTCGGTGGTGGCCATGCAGGCCCAACTCACCTTCGACGGCCACGGCGCGGTAAACATGGCCTCCTTGCGTGCGGCGGTGTCCGGCTCCGGCCTGGTGCTTGGCCGCCATGATGGCTCGCTGCTCGGGTTGCGCCCCGACCAACTACCTGCGTTGGCCGCCTGCGGCGACGGTTCTTTCAAACTGGTCAGTGACCCGGCCCAGCTGCAGGACGATGACCTTCCGGGTGGCTACGGCGGCTATTGTCTGACCCTCACCCTGCTGCCCGACCCGGACCGCCGCTCCGAATTGCCGGCCCGGCGTAGTGCGCGCGCCTGGTTCTGGCAGGTTTTGTGGCGTCTGCGGCCGTTCTACCTGCACGTGGCGCTCGCCACACTGGTTGTGAACCTGCTTTCGATCGCGGTCAGCCTGTATGTGATGAATGTCTACGACCGGGTCGTTCCCAATCGCACCTACGAAACGCTCTGGGTGCTGACCATCGGCACGCTGATCGCGCTGGCCTTCGATTTCTGCGCACGCATGCTGCGCGGCTGGCTGATCGACACGGCGGGCAAACGCGCCGATATCGAGATCAGCTCGAATCTGTTCCAGCGCATGCTCTCGATGCAGTTCATCAGTAAGCCGGTCTCTTCCGGTTCGTTTGTCAACAACCTGCGCGATTTCGAGGCGATCCGCGAGGTGCTCACTTCGGCCAGTCTGACGGCCTTGATCGACCTGCCCTTCTTTCTGCTGTTCGTGGGGGTGATCGCGTTGATCGCACCGCCTCTGGCCGTGATCCCGATTTCGGCGGCGGTACTGGTCGTGATCGCGGGCCTGATCGTGCAACGCCCGCTGGCCCGACACATCCTCGACATGATGAAGGAGGGCTCGCAGCGCCAGGGCCTGGCGGTCGAGACCGTCGAGGGCCTCGAAACGCTGAAGGTCAACAATGCGCTGGGCCATGCCCAGCAGCGCTGGGAGTGGTTCACGGCCTCTGTCGCGGTGGCCTCGAACAAGTCGCGCAATCTGTCCAATTTCGTCATCAATGCCACCTCACTGATCCAGCAGATGGTGACCGTGGCCACGGTCACGGTCGGCGTCTATCTGATCCATGCCGGCCAGCTCTCGATGGGCGGCCTGATCGGCATCGTGATCCTGTGCGGGCGCGCCATCGCGCCGCTTGCCCAGGTGGCCGGCCTGGCCGTGCGGGTGCAACAGGCGCGGGCCGCGTTCAGCGGCCTGCAGGCCATGATGGACAAACCGCTCGAACGCGACGATGACCGTGCCTATCTGAGCGTGCCGCGGCCCCAGGGTGCGATCGCCTTGTCCAATGTCACGTTCAAGCACGACCCACAGGGCCCCGACCTGTTTCGCGATTTCTCACTGCGTTTCGGCCCGGGCGAGCGCGTGGCGATTCTCGGGCGCACGGGCAGTGGCAAGTCCACGCTGCTGCGCCTGGGCGCGGGCCTGTACTCGCCCAGCGCCGGTCTGGTCAGCCTCGATGGCATCGACATGCGCCAGATCGACCCGGCCGAGTTGCGCGCCTCGGTGGCGCTGGTGCCGCAGGACGCCCGCCTGTTCATGGGCACGCTGCGAGAGAACCTCGATATCGCGCGCATCGATCGCCGTGGCGATGATGAGCAGCTGGTGAACGTGCTCAAGCAATTCGGCCTGGCGCAGATGATCGCGCGCCATCCGCGCGGCCTGGACATGCAGCTCGGCGAGGATGGCATGGGTCTGTCCGGTGGCCAGAAGCGGCTGGTGGCCCTGGCACGCCTGGCCTTGCGCGACCCGACCGTCGCCCTGCTCGATGAGCCCACCAGCGGGCTGGACCCCAGCACCGAGCGCTCGATTCTGAACACGCTGCGCGAATGGAGTGAAACACCGAACGCCAGCGGCACCCGCCGGGCGTTGATCGTGGTCACCCACCGGCCTCAGGTGCTGGAGATCGTCGACCGCGTCCTGGTGATGGAGGGCGGACGCATCGTGGTCGACGGCCCACGGGCCGAGGTCATGGAGAAGCTTGCCAAGGGCATCACGATTTCAATCGACGGAGGCGGCGCGTGAATCAGGCGGCGATTTCCCCGGGATACGGGGTCGGCGAAAAGCCCTGGATGGCGTTTCTGTCGATCATCCTGATGGCCGGACTGCTGGCCTCTTTCATCGGCTGGGCCGCGATGTCGGAGCTCGAGGAGGTCACGCGTGGCCAGGGCCGTGTCATTCCCTCCAGCCGCGAGCAGGTGATCCAAAGCCTGGATCCGGGCATCCTCACCGAGTTGCTCGTGCGCGAGGGAGACGCGGTCGAGAAGGGTCAGATGCTGCTGCGCATCGATGACACCCGCGCCTCGGCCCTGTATCGCGAGCTGCAGGCCAAGACCGTGGCGCTGGCCGCATCCGCCGAGCGGCTACGCGCCGAAGCCTACGGTGGAGAACCCAAGTTCGCGGCCGAGGTCCAGGCCGTGCCGGAGGTATTGCGGCGCGAGCGACAGGCGTTTCTGGCCCGTCGCAATGCACTCGAGAACAGCCTCGCCGGCTTGAAACGCGGCGTCGCCCTGCTCGACCGCGAGATCGCGATCACAGCCCCCATGGTCGAACGCGGCCTGGTCTCCGAGGTCGAATTGCTGCGGCTGCAACGACAACGCAACGACACCGCGCTGCAGATCTCCGATCGCCTCGACAAGTTCCGCGCCGATGCCGCCGCCGATCTGATCAAGTTCGAGAGCGAACTGGCCCAGACCCGGGAAACCCTGACCGCGCGTGCCGACACCTTCAAGCGCACCGAGATTCATTCGCCGATGAAGGGCACGGTCAAGGCGATTCGCGTGAACACGATCGGCGGTGTGGTTCAGGCAGGTCAGGAGATCATGACCATCGTCCCGAGCGAGGACACGCTGGTCATCGAAGCCTTCGTGCGCCCCGCCGACGTCGCGTTCCTGCATCCGGGCCAGAAGGCCGTGGTCAAACTCTCGGCCTACGATTACGCGATCTATGGCGGCCTCGAAGGCACGGTCGAGAACATCAGTCCGAACACCGTGCGCGACGAGCGCCGGGCCGACAGCATCGTGGCCGCCGTTACCGACGAATCCGAGGCCTTCTATCGCGTCTTGGTACGTACCCGCGACAATGCCCTGATCACGCCCGACGGTCGCCAACTGCCGATCATCGCCGGCATGACCGCGACCGTGGAGATGCTCACCGGGCGCAAGACCGTTCTGCAATACCTGGTCAAGCCGCTGAACCGCGCCCAGGAGGCACTGCGCGAGCGCTGAGCCTTGTCACGGGCATGCTGTCGGCCGGCCGGCGCAACGTCTGATCAGCCAGGCGGCCCTGCCGTGGCGCAGACTGCGCGAGCATCGATGCAATGCTGCGGGGAGTACAACACCGAGTGCCGGCGTTCCTCGCTAAACTACCCCTCGCCCGGTGGATCCCAACGGCGACTGCGCGTCGTGCATGAACCACGCCACGGGATCGGTGCTTGATGCAACAAGCTTGCCCGTCGCCCGCCGGCTCCGGATCGTCGCAAGCGACCTTACCGACCGGGCGCGGACAACGCTTGTGGGCCTCCTGAGGCCCGTTGAACGGCTGCCGGTTCACAGACGACCGGATCGCGGGTAAAGCTTAAGAAAGCTGCCCGACTCCGCCGGAGCCGTGGCGCTGCCATTCGAAAGTGTGAGCCGTGTTCCCCGGCGCGATGCCCCCGGGTGCGATACGGCGTCCTGACTGTCTTAATTGGATGAACCAGTGAATTCCCGGAAAAAGCTCTTCATTCATGGCATCCGCGGTATCCCTGCCAGCCATGGCGGCTTCGAGACCTTTGCGGAATTCCTGGCGCCCTATCTCGTCGAGCATGGCTGGGACGTCACGGTGTATTGCCAGGAGCTCGGCAATGGGAAGCCCTACACCGACCACTGGAAAGGCGTCGAACTGATCCATATCCCGGTGTCTGGTGACGGCGCGAAGGGCTCGGTCGTATTCGACTGGCTGACGGTCAAAGACGCCTGCGCGAAGCAAGGGCTCAATCTGACGCTGGGCTACAACACGGCGATCTTCTCGGCTTACCTGAGGCTGAAGAAGAAAACGAACCTCATCAACATGGACGGCATCGAGTGGAAGCGCCAGAAGTGGTCGAAACCGGTTCAGGCCTGGCTCTACCTGAATGAACGCCTGGGTTGCCTGCTTGGCAATCACCTTATCGCCGACCACCCCGAGATCCTGAATCATCTTGCCTCGCGCGTGAGCCGCGACAAGATCACGATGATTCCGTATGGATCGAACCTGCTCGAAGGTTCCGATCCGTCCGTTCTCGAACGTTTCGGCATCGAGCCTCGTTCTTATGCGATCGTCATCGCGCGGCCAGAGCCTGAGAACTCGATCCTGGAGATCGTGAGCGCCTTCGCCAGCAAGCCGCGCAAGCACCAACTGGTCGTTCTCGGAAACTATGATTCCGAGACGAACCCGTATCACAAAGAAGTGCTGGACGCGGCCAACTCATCGGTGAAATTCGTCGGCGCGATCTACGATCAGGAGGTCGTCAATGTGCTGCGATTTCATGCGCGCCTGTACATCCACGGCCACCAGGTCGGTGGCACGAACCCTTCCCTGGTCGAATTGCTCGGGGCGGGGGCGCCCGTGCTGGCACACGACAACCGCTTCAATCGATGGGTTGCCGGAAGCGGTGCCCACTTCTTCGAGAACGAAAGCGAATGCCGTCAGGAGCTCGACGCCATTCTCGACGACGACCAGGAACTGAGCCGGATGAGCGCGGCGAGCCGCGCGCAGCATGCGCAGATGTTCACCTGGGACAAGATCCTGGGCGCCTATGACGAACTCCTGACCGACTGGCACAGTCGCTTGCCCGCAGCCCGTTAACGACGCAAAGCCTGGCCTCGGCCGAGCGTGCCGCGCCGCCGTTTCGGCGCCTTCTACCTGTGCACCCGACCGCCGTTTCGACGCCTTATGCCGGTGCACCGGCTGCCGGCATAGCGTGCATCGCGCCCGCCTTGACGCCCAGATCCGCATAGAGATCGGACATGGACTCGAAATAGCGCTGCGCGGTAAAGCGCTCGGCCACGTCGTCCCGCGCCATGCGGCCCATCTCGAGCAGGGATTCATCAGACCGGGCAAAGACCTGTTCGATCACCCCGGCCAGTTTCTCTGCATTGCCGCTCTCGAACAGGTAGCCAGACACCCCTGGCCGAATCATCTCCGGAATCCCGCCGATGTCGGCGCCGATCACGATCTTGCCCAGCCCGTACGACTCGAGAATGCTCATCGGCGCATTCTCGTACCACTCGGAAGGCAGCACAACAGCCCGGGCGCCCTGCAGGATCGGCAGGAACTCTTCCTTGCGCCGGTATCCATGAAACACCGCGTCGCAGCGCAGGTCCCGGGCAAGTTGCTTCAACTCGTCTTCGACGGGCCCGGTGCCCACGAGGTGAAGCCTGACACCCGTGCGGCTGACAGCCTTCAACAGCGTGGCGACGCCCTTCTCCGGGGCCAGTCGACCGAAATAGATGAGGTAATCACCGACCTGATCACTGGCCTGATAGTGGGAGACGTCGATGCTGTTCGGGATGTAGACCAGCTTGTCGTCCGGCCAGCCCCATTCCATCAGTTTGTTCTGGAAGAACCGGCTCGGCACGACGATCTTGTCCAGATTGTTGCGATACAGGCCGAACGACTTGTGAATCGCGGACTCCACCATGACCAGGGCGGAGACGCTCAGCGAGTCATGCAGGCATCGGTGCCTGACCACGTTCAGCAGATTGCCACCTTTGCAGCGCTCACAGATTCCGGTGCTGTTGAGCATCTTGTAGGCCGGACAGGCGATCTTCAGATCATGCGCCGTCATGACCGTCGGGATGCCTCTGTCTTTCAGTGCTGCCAGCGCCGATGGTGAGAGATGGTGGTAGATACAGTGCGCGTGAGCGACATCGGGCCGCCAGTCGTCGATCAGCTGATTGATCTTTCGCTTGGCCTCGAAGGAGTAAATGACCTTGCCGGCCATGGCCAGTTTGTTGACCACGCCGTAGTCGTTGCCGAACTCCAGTTCATCGATGAAGTACTTGCTCCATGGCGACGGCTCGTTCTTCGGATGGTGCATTGAAAAGAAGCCGGTATCCCATCCGTGCTCACGGAACAACTGCGCATGTTCGAAATAGACGGCATCCGAACCACCGCGGCGGTAGTGATATGAGTTGAGCGAGAGCAGTCTTGGCTTGGTCATGTCAATCGACTTTCCGCGTGTTTGTCTGTCCAGACCCGTTGGGCGCCCGATCGCGCGCAGGAAAGATCGGGAAGTGCCCAAGAGGCTGCGGATGCTAGGCCTGCAGCACGCGCGGCAACGCTGCCCACACTCGGCAAATAGCGTTTCGATCATAGCGTTTGGAACAGGCAATGCAATGATCGCCACTGATTGGTCGTCGGACGGCCCCCCCTTTCAGTCGGACGGCGGCTAACCGTGCTGCCGGGCCAGCGCCGGCCGGAGCACGCGGTACCGCAGCCGTTCGAAGCGCCCAAAAGAAAAGGGCCCGGATCGAACGCTCCGGGCCCTTCGCAAGCGTGCTGCCACGCAGACGATCAGATCGGCGGAATCGTGTCGAGCAGCCCGCCGGTGACGCCGGAAACGGTGGCGTTGTACCACTGCGAGTCGGTGAAGGCATCGTTGACGCCCGTCTGGACCACGCCCTGGAGCGTGACCTGCCCGCCGGTCGCACCCAGTGTGACGACCAGATCAGAGCCCGATACAGCGAATGTGATCTGCTGGGTTCCGGCACCGCCGCCCACGAAGTCGGCTTCGGTGAGGTTCACGTCGCTCGTGAGCCCCGAGTAGTCGGATGTCCCGTTGACGACATCGGTCGCATTGACCAGCGAGAGGCGATCGGTGCCCAGCACGAAGTCGGAGATCGTATCCGTACCGTTGCTGACCCCCATGGCATACACGAATGTGTCGGCGCCCGCGCCGCCACTCAGGGTATCGTTGCCGCCCTGGCCGAACAGCACGTCGTTACCGCCTGCGCCGTTGATCACATCATTGGCAACCGTGGAGACATCGGCGGCCAGGCTGACGCTCTCGATCTGGAAGCCCGTTCCGTCGCTCGCGCCATCCGTGGCGGTTCCATTCACGCCCACAACGAAGGCAGTGTTGGTTCCGTACTGCTCGTAGGCGATCAGTTGGAGTGAGGTCGAGGTGGCGGTCGCGGCAGGCAGGTTGAATTCCCAGGTCTGGTTGGGCCCGGCCGGATTGCCCGTGATCGTGGGCGCAGCCAACCCGCCCGTGGTCAACCAGCCCACGGACACGCCCGTGACGCCATCCGGTTGGGCATCGAAGAACGCGATCGTCTGCCCGTCCCAACGCACTTCGAACGAGGTGCCCGCCTGGGTGGCGATCGCCGGATCGAACGCGGCGACATTGATCGTCAGGCCGTAGGTCGCGCCGACGGTGGTGGCAACGTTCTGGGCCAGGCCGCCGCCGCCGGAGTACTCGTTGTAGACGGTTTCCCAATTGAAGTCGCCATTGGCACCCGGCGACCAGAGTTCGATCTGATCCTGGGAAGCGAAGACCGTGGTGCCATTGTTGGAATAAACGGACTCGTTCAGGCCAACGTTGCTCGCACCGACACTGACTCCTGGCGTGCTACCGGCGAGCAGCGTCCAACCCAGACCCGCCGTGCCCGTGTTCGCCGTGAAGCCCATCTGGTTCGCGCTCGGCGCACCCGCGCTCGGGAGGTTGGTCTCAGCCTGCAGGCCCGACCAGAAGTCGAAGTCGCCGTTCACGAGCAATGCGACATTGCCACCGTCGCCCACCAGCACATCGGCGCCACCGGTGCCGTTGATGGCGCCGGCATCGACAAAGAACGCGGCCGATTGCGCCGGCGTGAAGGTACCGCCCTGGCCGTTGTCGCCGGTCACTTCGACGATGTAATTGCCCGCGGCAATGGCGTTTCCACCGGTGCCGTCGAACAAACTGGCTGCAATCGTGGTGGCATAGGTACCCGCCCCGCCCACGGTCACGTTCTCGGTGTAGGCCACCGTCGAGGTGCCGTCGACCACGATCCGGACGATCGCGGTTTCGCCGGGGGTGCCGGTACCAGACACGGCAAGACCGTCGGCGAGATCGATCGTGCCGCCATCGAGCGCGCTCAGGGTCGGTGCGCTCGGTGTCACCGAGAACGTCGCCGCCTGTGAGGCGTTGCCGGCCCCGTCGGTCACGACCACGGAATAGTTGCCAACCGTCAGGCCGCCGGTCAGCGCCTGAGCAAAGGTTGCGGTGTACGAGCCGTCCGAACCGGCCGTGATCGACTGCGACCCACCCGTCACCGGGTTGCCGCTTCCGTCACGCAGCGCAACCGTCAGAGATTCGTTGGCCTCGGCAGTACCGGTGACGGTCAGTCCGTCGGACAGGTTCAGGGTGCCCCCGTCGAGCACGGGCGTTCCCGGTGCCGTCGTGTCGCCAGACCCCGACGATGCAACGGTGAAGGCCGCGCCGGCGGATGCATTGCCGGCCGAGTCGGTGACGACCACCGTGTAGTTGCCGGCAGCCAGTGCGCCGGTCAATGTCGGCGCGATCGTCGCGCTGTAGGAGCCATCGGCCCCTGCGGTGATCGTCTGGCTGCTATTCGGGACGACCTGCCCGTTGGAATCGACCACGGCGACAGTCAGGGACTCGTTCGCCTGCGCGGTACCCGCGACCGTGAGGCCGTCTGCAAGATTCACCGTGCCGCCGTCGAGCGTCGGCACACCCGGAGCCGTCGTGTCGGCCGGTGTACTGCTGCCGCCACCGCTGGCGGCGGCCGCGACACCGATCATGCCGAGCGTGCCGAGAGCGACTCCCGAGGCGCTGATCGCCGGATTCGCAGCCGCGGCGGCCTTCTCAGCGGCTACGCGCCCATCCGCCTGGGCAGGTGTCTCTTTGGCGTCGGATGCGGCCGCATCGGTTGCGGTCGTGGGTGCAGACTGGGCCATATCGAGAGCCGGCACCGATGAGATCGTCTGCCCGTCCGGGAGCTGCAACTCGCACTCGTCTTCGCGGTCGAAACCGAAAAAGCCGCAGATCTCGAGCGCTGCCTGATCCGGCAGGCCCTGGAGCAGCAGATCGGACCCGTCCTGCAAGAAACGCCCATCGACCACCTGGCCCGTGTCACCGTCGATGACGCGGAATTTGTCTCCGGCCTGCGCAATGATCCGCATGTGCGCGGCGTCTATGTCGTGCGTCGTGACCGACCCGTTTGCCTTGGAGATTTCTAGCTTCAGTGTCATGTCTTGCCCTCTGGCGGACCTCGTAATAATGATTCTCGGTAAGAGGCATTCACGGGCCGATACGCGTGAACACCAACGCGTGCCGCTCGGTTGGAGCGCACGCCATCAACGCGCCTGGCCTCGAAAAAATCGTCGCAGTGTGTTCGATTGACAGGCGCGTAAAACCTGATCGATTCTACGCCGAGTGTCCGTGGCCTTGCGACCGCGATCTTTACGCCTTGTGGCATGGATTCAACACGCGCGCAGCGACGTCGGGCACACCGGATCCGTGCATCTCGCGGCTGCCGATCGAGTCAGCACGACGGCCGGATCATCGGCGGTGCGTCATCGCCAGCCGGCATCGATCGGATCCACCCCGGCCCGGAGCACGCGCTCATGCGCCTCGGTTTCGATCAGGCGCGGCCCAGCCACACGCGCAGGTAACCGCGGGCCAGACCGGCGATGTCGCGAAGGTCGGTGTAGAAGTCGCGACGCCACCGCCAGCTCACGCCGAGCATGCCGCGGATCGCGCGCAAAAGCCCGGAGCCTCCACGAGCGGTACGCAACGCGATCGCCCAGAGTGCGGCCTGATTGCGGGTTCGATGCAGCACATAGGCCTTCAGACCATCGACGGGTTCATAGTGCGACACACGTTGATGCGGCGGAATCTTGTGGGTGACCGTCCCCGGCGCCTCTCGCACGAAGTAATAGGGTTCCTCGTCGAGCAGCATGACCTTGCCCTGCGCGGCCACCCGCGCGATCGTGATGATGTCCTGGCCGAACCGCGAACTCAGCGGGACCATGTCGCGGACCGCATCGGTACGGAACACACCGCGAAACAAGCGGCCGTCACGCAGCCTCAGGCATGCGATAAAGCGATCGATGTCGTCATCCAGACAGCCATCGACACTCGCCGGATTCGCCTTGGCGAGCCGGCGGTCATCTTCGAAAACGGTGATCTGCGACGCGACCAGATCGATATCCGGATCCTGCTGCATCGGCGCGATGCATCGCTCCAGGAATCGCGGGTGGTACCAGTCATTCGCCGAGGCCCAGCAGAAGTACTCGCCACGACCAAGCGCGAACGCACGGTTCAGATTGGCGGCAACACCGAGATTGCGCTCGGAGGCGATGACACGGATGCGTGAGTCGCGGGCCGCGTAGTCCTGGCAGACCGCGACGGTCCGGTCCGGCGAGCCGTTGTCCGAGATCACGATCTCGAAGTCGCCGACGCTCTGATCGAGCAGCGAGTCCAGGCATTCGCCAATATAGCGTTCGGCCTTGTAGGTGGTCAGCCCGACCGTCGCGAGGGGGCGCTTGTCGAGCCTGCCCCCGGCCTCGCTCCCGGGACCCGTAGCGACCGTGCTGCGCATCCCGCCATCCGAGTCCAGGGAGCGCGCAGACGTCGGAGGGTCTAGGTTCATCGCAATTCGTGGGTCGCAAAAGGGGGAGCGTCGGCACGCCAGGCGCGCCGCGGGCAGGCAATTTATTCTCGACCCATCGCAAGGCCGCCCGCAACACCGTGGCATCGTCACAACGCTCGAGCGCACGCGATAACCTCGTATGCAGATAGGCTGTTGAGAAACACCACACTTGGCGAACGCTCCGACGTCGACCCGTCCATCGCATAGTGCCGGCCGTTCGAGCGGCACCGCGTCGGATAGCCAACACGGGCGCGAAATGGATGCGATAAGATGGTTACATTGACAAAGCACGCCACTCCTCGCGTGCACTTCATCTGCTGCTTCCGACGTTTGGCGTGGGTTATTCGTCGCGTCCAGTCACGAACCCACCGGCCGAATCTGCGGGCCGATCGGACACCGTCACCTCGATGAACAAACCAGTCCCCCTAGCCTCTATCCGCCCAATTGCCGGAGCCGCTGCACGGCCCGCGCCCGGGATCGACCTCACCCGGATGGCGCAGCGCGCGACGCCCGCGATCATCGAGATGTGGCGTGTCATCACGCTGCGCAAGTGGTGGATCATCTTCGCTGCCGTCATCGTCACGGTCCTGGCGTTGATCGTCGCGTCGATGCTCGTGCCGCAGTACAAGTCGACCGCCACGATTCTGTTCGAGCAGGGTGGCGGCAAGGGCCGCGTCGTCTCGATCGAGCAGGTGTATGGCGGCTTGGGATCCAATCGGGAAGCCGCCACCAACCAGCTCGAGTTTCTGAAATCGCGCGATGTCTCGATGCGCGTGATCCGCAAACTGGGTCTGGCCAAACATCCCGACTTCGATCCCACGCGCCGGGGCATGCTCGCCCCGATCGGCGATTGGCTGCGCAGTTTCGGCGTGCTGCCCGAGCGTGCTGAGCTTGATGAGGAGCATATCGAGGGGATCGTCCTCGACCGCTTCCAGAAGCGCCTGAGGGTCGAGGCGATCCGGTTGAGCGATCTGGTGACGACCACGTTCGAGTCCTCCGACCGCCATCTCGCCGCGACCGTGGCCAATGAATTGACGGCTGCCTACATCCAGGCCGATCTGGATGCACGGTTCGCTGTCACCCAGCAGGCCAACGAGTGGCTGAATTCGCGGGTCTCGTACCTCAAAGCCAAGCTCGACAACGCCGAGGCAGCGCTGCAGGACTACCGCGAGAAGCAGGGCCTGGTCGACACGAAGAATGTGGCGATGGGTGGCACCGCCATCCAGCTCGAGCAACTCAATCAGCAGCTTGTCGAAGCGCGCGTGCGCCGCACCAATGCCGAGCAGGCATACCGACAGGTACGCCCCGGAGCCCAGGGCATCGAGCAGGTTCCGGCCATCATCGGCCATCCCGCGGTACAACGTGCGCGGACTGCCGAGATCGCTGCCCAGCGACGCTTCACCGATATCGCTACCCGGTTCGGCCCCGCCTATCCGGCCTACCAGGCCGCCGAGCTGGAACTGCGGGCCGCGAAGGAAACCACGCAGCGCGAGATCAACGCGGTGGCGACCAGTATTCGCAAGGAGTACGAGGCGGCACGGGCGTCCGAGCTGTCTCTCGAGCAGACGCTGGCACGCACCCGTGGCGACGTCCAGGAGATCAACCGCAAGGAGATCCAGCAAAGCGCGCTGGAGCGGGAAGTCGAGGTCAACAAGCAGCTCTATCAGCTGTTCTTGTCGCGCCAGCAGGAAACCGCCGCTTCTTCCGATATCCAGATCAGCCCGGCCCGGGTGATCGACCCGGCGATTCCTGCGCTGGTCCCGTTCAGCCCGAACCTGCCGATGATCGGCGCGGGCGCACTGTTCGTGTCGCTCATGCTGGGCGCCGCCGCGGTCGTGGCCTGGCACCGGATCGACGACACGATCAAACGTGCGGACGACATCGAGGCCCAGATCGGCCTGCCGCTGATTGCCGCGGTGCCGAAGCTTTCCTCGCGCGAAGCAAAGGCCGCGCACAAGCTGATGATCACGGCACCGACATCCCAGTTCGCCGAGGCGATCCGCTCGATTTCGTCGGGTGTGCAGCTCGCCTCGCTCGACTCCCCCAACAAGGTCTTGCTGGTCACTTCCTCGATTCCCGGTGAAGGCAAGTCGACGATGTCCTGCAACCTCGCCCTGATGCAGGCGCGGCTGCGCAAGACCCTCATCATCGAGGCCGACCTGCGCCGGCCGGTGACCGCGGGACGCCTGGGCCTGCTGCCTGGCCTGCCCGGTCTGGCCGAGTTCGTATCCGGGTCCAGCCCGCTTCGTGAATGTGTCCACCAGGTCCCCGGCGGCAAACTCTGGGTCATGCCCTGTGGTCAGCGGGTGCCCAATGCGGCGGAACTGTTCGCCACCGCGGCATTTCGGGATGCCATGCAGTCGCTGGCGTCGGAGTTCGAGTACATCGTCATCGATTCGGCGCCGGTGCGGCCGGTATCCGACGCGCAACTGCTCTCCGCACACGTCACCGGCGTAGTCTTCGTGGCGGCCGCGAACTCGACTCCGGCTCCGCTGGTGCGGATGTCGATCAAGCGGCTGACCGACGCGGGCGCCCGCATGTTCGGCGTCGTGCTGAATCGGTATGACTTCGAAACAGCGGAAAAGTACTACGGCGACTACTCGTCGTACAAGGACTATGCCGAATCCCCGAGCGCTCCGCTGGCAAGCGAGCGTGCATGAGCATCTCGCAGTCTGGTGGTGCAGCCCGCGACGGTCTCGACGTGCCGCCCGCCCAGGATGACGGCGTAGAGCGCGCGCCATCGGCGAAGTCGGGTGCTGCGCGGTCGGGCGCGACCACGCAGACACAGGCCAAGGAAAGATCCGTGCTGGGCGCCATGGTGCGGCATTCGGTATTCCGCAACACCATGATGCTGTTCGCGGTCACGGTGCTCAACTACGTGATGCCGCTGGTCCTGATTCCGTTTCTCGCACGGGTTCTGGGCGTTGAGTTGTATGGCGTCTATGCATTCGGCATGTCGCTGTATCTGATCGGGCTGCTGGTGATCGACTACGGCTTTCCCGTTCACGGGCTGTATTCCGTGGTTGAGAGCCGCGACGATCCCGAGCGGGTTGGCAGACTGCTGAGCTGCATGCTCATCATCAAGCTGGGCCTGTTCGCTCTCCTGACCGCCGCGCTCGCCGGGTTCGTCTGGTACAGCGGCCTGTATGTCGAACATCGACTCTTTCTGATGCTGACCGCACTGCCGGTGCTGGGCGCGGCGCTGCAGTTCCGTTGGGTCTTCCTGGCGGTCGAGAAGAGTGGCGCGATCTTCCGCTATACGGTGGTCGGTCGGGTGCTGCAGGTTGTGCTGGTGATCGCATTGGTCGCGAGACCCGAGGACTACCTTCTGGTACCGATCTCCCAGGGCATAGCAACCATTCTTTCGGGCGCCCTGTGCATCGGAATGATGTATCGCCTTGGCCTGAAGTTCCGTGTCCCCAGCTGGAAGGATGTGATCGATCAGCTGCGCGGCGCTTCGAGCTACTTCTGGGCCAACGTTGCCGGCGCAAACCTGGGATTCATGGGCGTGTTCGTCCTCGGCCTGGTGGCGTCTCCGGCCGCACTGGCCATCTATGCGGCCGCCGAGCAGCTCTATCGCGCGATCCGCTCGTTGTACTATCCGCTCGCCGACGCGCTGGTGCCGTACATGAAGCGCTCGAACGACACCAAGGTGATGAAGCGCCTGCTATGGGTCGTGTGCGGCGGCACCTTCGTCGGCGTCGCGATTGGCCTGGTGATTGCGCCCCAGGTCGTGCAACTTCTGTTCGGCCCGGGATTCGAAGGCGCCGCGTATTTCCTGCGGATCCTCCTGCTCGCGTTCCTGCCGTGCGTGCCGTCGATCCTGATCGGCTATCCGTTGCTCGGTACGATGGGATACGGGCCGCAGATCAACCACGTCGTGGTGTTGGCGGCAATCATCTCCATGTCCACGCTCGGATTGCTCTGGTACTTCGAAGCGCTCGGTGGAACAACCGTCGCATGGATGATCGTCGGTAGCGAAGGCTTCATTTTCGCAGGGCTCATGTTGCTGTTGCTGCGCGCACTGGCCAAGCGCCGCAACGGCGACCCGGGCGATGCGATTTCAGGGTGAATCATGAACGCGGCAGCGCACGCCCCTCGTGTGTCCGTTGTTGTGCCGGTTTTCAACAAGGAACGGTACCTGCATCGGGCAGTGGACTCGGTCCTGGCGCAAACCGTTGGCGAGTTCGAACTCCTGCTGGTCGATGACGGCTCGACGGACGGCAGCCTGGC
Source organism: Burkholderiaceae bacterium (assembly GCA_041396585.1). GTDB lineage: Bacteria > Pseudomonadota > Gammaproteobacteria > Burkholderiales > Burkholderiaceae_E > JAUIAI01. The sequence continues at coordinate 210,591 of JAWKYG010000006.1, forward strand.
AGTCGCCAGGGGCTACGACGACCCTCGGGTGCGCGTGCTCACGCAATCGAATGGCGGCGCCGGCGCGGCCAGGAATCACGGCATTCGTGAGGCCAGGGCCCCGATGATCGCGCTTCTTGACGGTGATGATCAATGGGCCCCCACGTTTCTCGAGGAAATGCTGTCGCTTGCCGATGCGTTTCCGCAAGCCGGTATCTACTGCGCGCCCTATGTATATGTCGAACCCGGTGACGTCGAGGTCAGCCCCAACTGGGTCGGCGTGCCGGCTCGCGGCCTGGTGCCCGACTATTTCCGATCGGTCGCGCTGGGCGACCTCGTGGCAACAGCGACCTCGGTCTGCATTCCGCGCCATGTGCTCGATGCAGTGGGCCCCTTCCAGTCGGAGCGTTTCGGGGAAGACCAGGATTTCTGGGTGCGCATCGCACTCTCGTTTCCGGTCGCCGCGATCAGCGGTGCGCCGCTCACGCGCTATTTCCGCAATGCCCAGGGTCGGGTGATGCACACCGATGTCCCCGATGCCGAGCTACCCTACTCGGTGCGATTGCAGAGCAAACTCGACGCCGGCCAGGTTCCGGAGTCGCTGCGCGATGGCGTGAGGCTCTATATCGAGCAAGGGCTAATCACGCTGGTCAGCCTCAACCTTCGCGCCGGCAAACGCGATGTCGCGCGCCGCATGATCGATGACCCCCGGATACGGCGATTCTGGGCAAGGCAGGCGTTCTGGCGCGTCCTGATCACGATACCCGGCCTGACCAAATTTTCCCTCGCAGTGATCGACATGGTGCGCAAGCGCAGCGTGGCACAAGCACTGCGCAGATAGGGGCTCATTGCGTGGAGTCACTGAAGTTCCTGACCCTGCTCGCTGTCTATGTGACACTGGCGACACTGGACCACGTGAGCGGTGGTGGGCCGCTGCGGTCGGTCGTGAACGCGCTGGGCGTGGCCATGCCGCTGATCATGCTCGGCCATTTCCACAGCCAGGGCATCCGCCTGATCATACCGACGGGCTTCGGCATTTTCTACGGGATCTTCGTCGCAGCCCTCCTGGCGTCCTATGTCGTCGTCGGGATGTACAACTTCGCCGATCTCACCAAGTCCCTGCTTGCACCGGTGTTCGCGATTCTCGGGTACAACGCGACCGCCTTCGACCGGCAAGACCCTCAAGCCTATGCGGCGATGCGGCGGATCGGGCTGTTCCTGCTGCTGTTGCCGATCGGCTACGCCGTTTCGCGAGGGTGGACCACCGAGGCCGGCCAGGAGGTCGGGATCTTCGCGAATCGCAACAATGCCGCGCTGTACATCGTCGTCCTGAGCAACATCCTGTTTCTCATGGGCGGCGGCGTGGTGGTGATCGTGGCCGCCCTGACGGTCGTGGCACTGGTTTTCGAAACGCTCGGCGTGCTGGTGGCCGTCGTTGCAGCGCTGCTCGTATCGCTGAGCTTCCGCCGCTACCTGCCTGCCTATCTTCTTGCGGCCCTGCTCGGCGCGTTCATGCTGCTGGGTCCCATTGAACTGCCAATCGGCGAGCGACTGCAGCGACTGGCCGAGAGCATTCAATCCGTCACCGAACTCGGCTTGTGGACGAGTCTCGCCGATCTCAGCTACGCCGATCTGTACGTGATCACGGGTCAGAACACCGACCTGTCGATGTTCTTCCGGATCAAGCACTGGGAGGACCTTATCTATGCCTGGACATCGCACGGCTGGGTACCCATGGTCTTCGGGCTCGGCACCGGATCTGCCCCCTTCCACACGGACATCGGTCTCGTCCCGCACAATGATTACGTTCGCTTCCTTGTCGAGGCCGGTCCGCTGGGCCTGGTTGGCTTTGCCGGCATAACCGGCTGGCTGCTCTGGTCGATCGGCCGGCGCGCCTTGCTGATCAGCACGGCCACGGTGACGATCTACTTCTTCTCCGAGAACCTGGTCAGCAACTTCGCCGCGATGGCCTTGTACTACTGGTTTGGCGGCTATTGGGCCAGACACGCCAACGAGCCAGAGCCCGAAGAACAACTCGTGGACGAGCTCGACGACGAGGTCACGGAGAATCTGGCCGACGACATGAATCCCCCTGATGCGGGGCTGGGCATTCTCGACAAGGGTTGATCATCGCCGAGACTCGTTGTGCGGGTCTCTCGTGCGACGCTCGCCCGGGCCCTGCCGGGCGCAACCCGGTCTGCCCTCGAGTTTCGATCATGCAGACGCGCAGCCTGCCAGCCGGCGTGCCCCCTCCCGCGTCTGGCCGTTTACGCGACCAATGCACGCGGTTCCTTCGTTACGCAAACCCGCCGATCGCGGCGCTCCTGCGAAGATATTCCTCGACCGACCGGCAGCCGGAGCGGATCATGCTGGCTTGTCCGGAAACCACGTGCTGCTCAGGGAGTTCGCATTTTCTTTATAGTAGGGAACCGTGTACGACCTACATTGCCACTATCTTCCAGCCGTCGATGATGGCGCCGCCAATCTCCAGGAAGGGCTGCTTTTGGCTGCCGCGGCGGCTGCCGACGGCATCCGCGGAGCCGTTCTGACGCCTCATGTGCACCCGGGCCGCTACGACAATACGGCGTCCCGGCTGCATCCGCATTTCGTCGCGTTCTCGCGCGCGGTGGCCGAGGCCGGAATCGCGATCGAGCTTCGACTTGGATGCGAGATGCGTCTGAGTTCCGAATCGATCGAGCTCATTCTGCAGGGCGAGGTGCCATCGCTCGGCCATTGGGAAGAACGGGCGGTCGTGCTGCTCGAACTTCCGCATGACACCGTGCCCGTCGGAGCGGTTCAGGCCGCGGAATATCTGGTGTCGATGGGCTGGACGCCGATGATCGCTCATCCCGAGAGAAACAAGACCCTCATGCGAGACCCCATGCGCCTGGGCGAATTCGTCCAAGCGGGTTGCCTTGCTCAACTGACGGCCGCCTCGGTTTGCGGAATGTTCGGGCCTGGCGCGCAGCGCGCTGCCTTTGCCATGCTCGAGCAGGGTTGGATCACGGTGGTTGCGAGCGACGCGCACAATCTCGAGCACCGACCGCCGGTCATGACGCAGGCCCGGGCTTCGCTCGAACAGCGCTACGGTGCCGATATTGCACAGGCACTGGTCAACGACAATCCCGAAGCGATCTTTCGGGGCTGATCGACGGCGCCGGCATGCGCCCGGCGCATTGCCCACCGGACGTGAAAGCGGCAATGCCCGCAACCTCGTTGCGGGCATTGCCGTCCAGACTCATCGATGCAGATCGGTCAGAGCGGCTGCTGCTTCGCCCAATTGATGTATTCCTGGAACTGCGCGTCCGATGACAGGCCGAGATGCGCGGTGATCGTGCGCCACTCGCGACCGATCTGCCGGAACCGGCCGATCGGTGCATGGCCGTTGACCCAAGTCGTACCGTTCCACTGCGCGGTCATCGACTGATAAACATCGCCAGCCGAAACACCGTAGATCCGCGCGCTGTCGATGTCATCGACTCCATTCGGATTGTCCTTGATCAGGCGGACATCCATCGAAACCACGAGGCCCTGAAGGTCGCGGGAAAACGGTACGCGAAACGTCGGGTAGAAGTGAAAGCCGCTGGTCTGTGTCAGCTTCACGGCAATGCCATCGTCACCCATCTGAACAATGTCGGCCGGCGAGTTCTGGTTGGTCGTGTAGTTCGTGTAGTTGGCACCGCCGAGGCCACCCTTCTGGTACTGCGCCCGATACCACGCACCGTTACGTTTGAAGTCGGCCCTCACCCGACGGATCTGCACCCGCACATTGGTGGCGGGGCTGCCCGAGTCGGCCGGCCCGACGATGCCCCACATGGTGTACGCAGGCGAGGTCCAGCTCGACGGGAATCCGGTCAGACCAAAACCGAAGTCGGCCTGACTGCCCCAGGACCACGCGGCGGGCACGCCAGCGATCGTCGATTCATGCGCCCCGGTCATGTCGGCCCGCATACCCGCGACGGAAAGATCGAGGCCGCTCGTTGACGCCGTGCTGGTCACATTCGTCGTGGTGGTCGGTGTCGTCGTCGTGGGGGTCGGCGTCGTCGTCGTGGTGATCGGCGTCGTCGTCGTGGTGGCGGTCGTCGTGGTATTCGTCGTATTGGTCGTCGTCGTGTTCTGCGAACCGGATGACGAGGAACTGGTGCCCGTGCCCGCACCGGCCGCCGGCGCCGGCGCCGTGGTCTGTGAAGCCTGCGCGACCACGACGGGCTGGGCTACCGGAACACTTTGATCCGACTTCGCGGTCGCGACGGTGTCACCGCTGGAACCCGCCCCGGTGGGAGACGCCGGTGTCACATCGTTCCAGTCGCCACACCCACTCGTGATGAGGCAGGACGCAATCAAATAAATCATCTTGGCAGAGAGCGGACGCGGGCGCTCCGGACGGTGGATAGATGCAGCGCACGCCCGCGGGGCAATGTAATGATGCGGCTTCAAGCGGTCTCTCCCGAATACGACCGGATCTCGCCGCTCCCCATGGCTATCATGGGGAACGACTCCGGTCAACGATGGACGTCGCGAACGTTATCGACTTGTCGCATTCGAAACGACACGGGGGAGACAACCGGTCCTATTCTGCGGATCACCGATAGCGAGCGGTCGATTCACGGGGACAGAAGGCGGATTTGCGCCGGTGCCGGCGGCGCAGTTTCATGGATTGCGCCGCAATGCACGGGCATATTTCACGTTTCACAGACATTCGGACGGAAATAAGTCACACATCGCCCGCGGCACCGGGCAGGGTCATCGCATGCGCGAGCAGCCGGGTCTGGTCCGTCGAACATCGCCGCTGTCCCCATCCGCCGAGACCCGTCGTTCGCGATCACGGCGATCTCGACACGGCTCGGGCCCGCCGGCCGTACACACGCAGGCCATGCGCATCGCTCCCTGAAAAGGGCGGTATTGCGTTCGCAGATGCGCGAGATGGTGACAAATCGCGTCTGCGATGGCGGCTGCAAGTGGTCTCGCGTATCCTCGGCTCACGAGGAAAGCCGCGGAGGGCAACATGGAGATGAGGGAAGCGGGCCGCGTGCCGTCGCGGGCTATCGTTGTGGCAATCAGCGTGTTGATCTCCGCATGCGGCGGCGGCGGAAGTGATGCCAATACATCCGTATTTTCGGATTCGGGTCAGCAGGCCACGCCCGCACCGGCGCCGCAGCCGACACCCAGCCCTGCTCCTGCGCCCGCTGCCCAACCGACACCCAGCCCTGCCCCCGCGCCGCAACCGACGCCAAGCCCTGCTCCCGCTCCGCAGCCGACACCAAGCCCTGTCCCTGCACCCACGCCGCAACCGACGCCGGCCCCCACACCGGGCGCAGATCAGGTCTCAGGCGCCGCCGTCGTGCGCGCGCTGTCGCAAGCGAACGTCGGCATTGCCATCGAGGAAGAATCGAAGTTCGCCGCGCTCGAACCATGGTCGAACCGGTTTTCGAGCGTGCGTAGCGAACTCAGCGGTGTTCGCCTGACGAACGAGAGCGGCTTCTACCTGCCAACCGACACCATTGATGATCAGTGGACGATGCCCAGGCGCGCCGTGCTCTCGATCGACGTCGCCACAGACGGCATTTCATCGTTCGTCTTCAATGGCAGCGGCACGGTGATGGCTAACGCCACCACATACCCGATCAGTGCGGGCCAGCAAAGCGTTCCGTCGCTGGTTCAACTCGGATCCGATCTGATCCGATTCTCGCTGCCATCTTCTCCTGGATCCGAGGTCCGTGCATTCGTGGGAACCGTGCCCGGCGAGGCGGCTCAGATGCGCGTGTGTTGGAACATCGATGTGCCCGGCGTCCTTCGTGTCTCCTGCACACGCCATCTGCGGGCCGATGGCAGCTTCGTCACGGTAGATACGATCGATGATCTATCGGGCACGCTGTACACCCTGGTCGGCAGCCGGCCGACGCTGAATGTTGCGGCACTTCGATGCACCTATTCCGGAACCGCGGCCGGCCCGTTCAGTTACAAGCAATGGGTCGTGACCGCGTTCGACAGGCAATTGCAGTACGGGGGCCTGTTGGCGCCGAACTATGACCCCGGCAGCAACAAGATCGTTGACTTCGTCGACGGCTCGCAACGTTATGACACTTCCTACAACACGAACACCGGCGGCGTGCAGAGAACAGGATTTCACAGCTTCTGGGCCAGCAACGGCGCGATCTTCTTCTATGACGATCGGCCCTTCGTCGGGAGCGCCATCGTTCAAGGGAGATGTTCACTGGATGGCAGCACCACGCTCCCGACAGCCGATCCGGTCGCGGCGGCCTCTTCGGGACGATAGCTTCGGCAGAACGCACGGCTGCACGAGCCCTCCGCCGTTGACGGCGGCCACGTGGCGCGCAATGTATCAGGCCCGACGGTGGCGGTTGGCGCGTGACGCCTGGCTGGGAGCGGGCCGGTGCCCGCCGGATTTTTCAGAGGCAGGCATGCGCCCGGTGCTCGCCCGGGGCAGTCATTGCATCGCGACTCAATCGACGTGCAGGTACTTGCGCCTTTGCACGATGCGATCCTCACCGATCGGGTCCATCGGGGGAGCGGGCGTCAACCAGCCTCGCAGCGATCGCGTGAGTGGCGCTTCAATCCGCCGGAAAATATAGGACGCCGCGATCATCGCGGCCGCCATCGAGACCGCGACGGCCGTCGTCGGCCAGATCAGACCGAGCCTGGCCATGGATGCCACGATCAGCGAAATCAGCAAACCGTGGAGCAGATAGATCGCATAAGAGGCATCGCCGAGTCGCCGCGCCGTCGCCTTCAGATGCGGGCTCAGCGCAGGCTCCAGAAACACCGTGCCCAGAACGATCATCATGGCCGGCAGCCCCCAGGCGAGGAAGCGCGGGCTGAGTGCATAGGCCTGCGAGAACGCGATCGGCTCCAGTTGCTGAAGCAGCAGGAAACCGGTCGTGACAAGCGTGGCGGCCAGCCACGGGCGAACGCCGAGACCACTGCGCCATACCCTGGCGACCAGCATGCCGAACGCGAACTCGATCAGCAAAGGGTCCTGGTAGAACAGCAATGCCGAACCGTTCGGCACACGCACCAGTGAAAGAGCCGCGAGCGCCGCGAAGGCGAGTCCGCAGAAGCGCAGCGCGGGTTGGCGCAGGAGTAGCGAAAGCGCAAAGGTTCCGTAGAAGAACATCTGCAAGTTCAAGGTCCAGCCGGCGGCCAGCAATGGCTGCAGTTGCCCATCGGCATCATGACCTGGCAGAAACAACAGGGAGGCGGCCACATAGCCGAAGTCGGGAAGGGCATGAGAGCCGGCCGATGGCAGTGCGATTGACACCAGAAGCATTGCCAGCGTGGCCAGCCAGTACATGGGTACGAGTCGGATCAAACGGCGCACCGCGAAAATGCACCAGCCGCCGGATCGGTCGACCAGTTTCTCCGACGAGACCGCCATCACGAAACCAGAGATCACGAAGAAGATATCGACGCCCGCGCGGCCCATGCCCCAGTGACCGCCGCCGCTGTGCGCCAGCTGGTCGCCTACCATGAGCGTGGCCTGTGCAATGAGCACCATCATCGCCGCGATGAAGCGCAGGAACTGAACGCCGTACAGCATCCGGGCGTGCGGCTGATTCATGGACACACCCTCGTCGAGCGCTCCGTGGACGCTCTCAGGGTTCGCATCCGCATCGCGCGCGCGCATTGCTTCATGACACGCGCTGACCGGCCGAAACGACAGACATGTCGGGCTCAGGATCGGGCGCTCGTCGGAATCCGCGCGTTGGTTCGAAGGAGCGTGACGGTCTGCACCGATTGCAGCGCTGACAAGATTCGGCCAACAAGCTTCATAGGGATCGATTCGCTATCGACACCGCCAGGGCCAGACAACGGCGGCATGTGTCGGGCGGCGGCAGACTCGAAGGGAGCACGATGCGCGGCCCGAACGCACCCAAGCGTGCCGATTCGCGTGCAACCTGCAATCGCAGTGTCAACAAAGGTTTCACGAACGAGAGTCCCACAAAATCGCCAGGGACGGGCGCCTTCGCCTACCGGCGGGCAGAATCCAAGCCCGAACGGCGCGGGCCTTGCGGGCCGGGTTCGGCGGCCCACGGCGGCACTATGGTGCGTCGTGCCCACCGTTGGCGGCATGCTCTGACCCGGCGCGGTCAACCGGCCTGCGCAGCCCGGCCCAGGCCCACATCAGCACGGCCGCCAGGCCGATCAGAAACCATTGCAGTGCGTATCCGCGGTGCATCGCGACATCATCGGCAGGCTCGGGCCACTCACGCACGATCCCGTCATCGCCATCGCCCTGCTCACGCAGAATGAACGGCTGCAGCGCGAGCCCGGACCAGGCCGCGAAATCCTCCCGGGTCACGGCCTGCCAGATCTGGCCTCGTTCGGCGGGCGGCGGCGCACTGCCCAGCTGCACCGCCTGCTCTAGCGCCAGCACCGCCGTGCCCGTTACGCGCTGCGCACCTTCGGCCGGCTGCAAGCGGGGCACCCGGGTGCGGTCGAGCCGGTCGGCGGCCACCCACCCGCGTTGGACCAGCAGGTAGCGCGGCGCTACATCGTCCCCGGCGAGCCGCAGCGCCATGAAGACATGAAATCCGGCGCGTCCCGCATGGGTTCTGTTATCGAGAAAGACGGTGTGCGAGAGATCCCATTGACCTCGCGCCGTCAGGCGCCGGCCTGCAACTGATTCGGGCGAGCGCGGCGTCGCATCGATCTCGATCGGCGGCGCGGCCAGCGCTGCGCGCGCCTGGTCGGCCAGGGCCTGCTTGCCCCGGGCCCGATCGAGCTGCCAGAACCCGAGCGCGGCGGTGATCGCCACCACGGCAATCACCGCGAGGGTCGGGACCAGGCTGAATCGGGGCTTCATGATCAAGAACGGGACATCATCGGCATGGACCGTGGTCCGGATAAACAAACGGCCGCTGAATTATCTTCAGCGGCCGCGCACGCTCGATCACCCGGCAACGCGGCCTGCCCGGGGCAGAGCGCCCGGCCAGCCGCCCCGGGTGACCTCAGAGCCAGTAAACGACGATATACAGGCCCAGCCAGACCACGTCGACGAAGTGCCAGTACCAGGCCGCGCCCTCGAACGCGAAGTGGCGCTCGGGGTGAAATGCCCACGGGCCAGCCGGAACCACACCACCAGCAACATGAGCGCACCCACGGTCACGTGAAAACCGTGGAAGCCGGTCAGCATGAAGAAGGTGGAGCCATAGATGCCCGAGGTGAGCTTCAGATTGAGCTCCGAATAGGCATGAATGTACTCATAGGCCTGGAAACCCATGAACACCGCGCCCAGGATCACGGTCATCATCAGCCAGAACAGTGTCTTGCCGCGCTGGTTGTCCTTGAGCGCATGGTGGGCGATGGTCAGGGTCACGCCCGACGTCAACAGCAGTGCGGTGTTGATGGTCGGGATCGGCCACGGGCCCATCGAGGTGAAGCTCTCGAACGCCCCCGAGGGGCCGGCATTGGGCCAGACCGCAGCGAAATCGGGCCAGAGCAGCGCCTTGTGATCGAGGTCGCCCAGCCAGGGCATGGCGATCGTGCGCGCATAGAACAGTGCGCCGAAGAATGCGCCGAAGAACATCACCTCGGAGAAGATGAACCAGCCCATAGACCAGCGAAACGACGCGTCGACCCGCATGTTGTACCGGCCCGTCTCCGACTCCCCGGCCACGGTGCTGAACCAGCCGAACATCATGAAGGCCAGCACCAGCAGGAAGGCCGCCAGCACCCACAAACCCCAGGTGGTGCCATTGACCCAACCGGTCATTCCAAAACCGAACAGCGTCAACGCGATGGAACCGACCATCGGCCAGCGCGACGGATCTGGCACGTAGTAGTACGGCTCGGCACCGTGAGCGGCTGAACTCATAACGACTTCCCTGACGAAACGATTGAACTATCCCACGACCTGACGCACGACGAACAGCAGCGTCAGCACGAACAACACTCCCATCAACACGCCGATGATCACGACATGCAGGGGATTCAGGCGTTCGAAGTCTGCCTGGTGATCCTGGCTGCGACGAACACCGAAAAACGACCAGGCAACGGCCTTGACCGTGGCCCAGAGCGAGCCCCTGGGAGCCCGCTCATTGGAATCTTCATCCGATGGCGGTCGCATACCGGCCATCTCAACTGCCCGCGGCACGCACGGCTCCCGCGGCGGCCTGCTTGCCCTGCAGCCCCTCGACCTCGAAATACGTATACGACAGCGTGATGGTCTTGATCTCGGCCGGCAGCTTCGGATCGATCACGAAGGCCACCGGGAAGGTCTGCCGCGCATTGGGGCCCAGAGTCTGCTGATCGAAGCAGAAGCACTGCACCTTCTTGAAATACTGGGCCGCCAGGGCCGGCGCATAGCTCGGAATCGCCTGCCCGGTGGTGGTGCGACCCACCGTGTTCACCAGTTCGTACTCCACCGTGTAAAGCTCACCCGGGTGGACATCGGCACTACGCAGGGCCGGCACGAAGCGCCAGGCGCCACGGCTGTTGACATCGAACTCCACCGAGATCGTGCGGCTGGTATCGACCTGGGTGTTCTCGGCGAAACGCTTCGCCGAGGAATCGGCCTTGGTCAGGAAATTGATGCCCGTGACCTCACAGAACTTCTTGTACAGCGGCACCATCGCATAGCCGAAGCCGCCCATCAGCGCGACCACCACGAGCAGACGCCCCATCAGGGCGCCGTTGCTGGCGCCCCTGGGCTCGCGCGAATCTGGCGGGGAATCGGTCATGGCTCTGACAGGCTACCAGTACTTCGCGACGATGCCCGCGAAGAACGCGCCGGCAAGCAGCAGCAACACCAGTGCGGTGCGCAGATTGCGGCGCTTCAGATCAGGGCTGGCGGAATCGGTCTTCATGATCGGCTTGCATGCCGGAAACGTGGCCCCGGAGGGCCACGTTCCGGCCTTACTTCACGTGCGGCTGGGTCTCGAAGGTGTGGAACGGAGCCGGGCTGGGCACAGTCCACTCCAGACCGGTGGGGTTCTCCCACACGGCATCGGTGGCCTTCGCACCGTTGCCCTTGACCGCCTTGACGATGATGTAGACGAACAGCAGCTGCGAGAAGCCGAAGCCGAAGGCACCGATCGTCGAGAGCATGTTGAAGTCGGTGAACTGCATGGCGTAGTCGGCATAGCGACGCGGCATGCCGGCCAGGCCCAGGAAGTGCTGCGGGAAGAACGTGACATTGAAGAAGATCATGCTGAGCCAGAAGTGCCACTTGCCCAGCTTCTCGTCGTACATCGTGCCGCACCACTTGGGCAGCCAGTAGTAGGTGCCACCGAACAGCGCGAACAGGGCACCCGCCACCATCGTGTAGTGGAAGTGCGCCACCACGTAGTAGGTGTCATGCAAGGCGATGTCCAGCGGGGCCATGGACAGAATGATCCCGGTCAGGCCGCCGATGGTGAACACCCAGACGAAACCCGAGGCGAACAGCATCGGGGTTTCGAACGTGAGCTCGCCACGCCACATGGTGGCGATCCAGTTGAAGATCTTCACGCCCGTGGGCACCGCGATCAGCATCGTCGCGTACATGAAGAACAGCTGTGCGGTCAGCGGCATGCCCACGGTGTACATGTGGTGCGCCCAGACGATGAACGACAGCACCGCGATCGAGGCGGTCGCGTAGACCATCGAACTGTAGCCGAACAGCCGCTTGCGAGAGAACGTCGGGATGATTTCGGACACCACACCAAACGCGGGCAGCACGATGATGTAGACCTCGGGGTGGCCGAAGAACCAGAAGATGTGCTGATACATGACCGGGTCACCGCCGCCGGCCGCATTGAAGAATGCGGTGCCGAAATGGCGATCGGTCAGGATCATGGTGATCGCACCGGCCAGCACGGGCATCACGGCCACGAGCAGGAACGCGGTGATCAGCCAGGTCCAGACGAACATCGGCATCTTCATGAGCGTCATGCCCGGCGCGCGCATGTTCAGGATCGTGGTGATGATGTTGATCGAGCCCATGATCGAGCTGGCACCCAGGATATGCAGCGCAAAGATGCCCATATCCATGCCGGGGCCCATCTGCGTGGCCAGCGGCACATAGACCGTCCAGCCCGCGGCCGGGGCGCCACCGGGCACGAAGTAGGACACGACGAGCAGCAGCGCGGCCGGCGGCAGCAGCCAGAAGCTGAAGTTGTTCATCCGCGCAAACGCCATGTCCGAGGCGCCGATCTGCAGCGGAATCTGCCAGTTCGCGAAGCCCACCCAGGCCGGCATGATGGCGCCGAACACCATGATCAGGCCATGCATGGTGGTCATCTGGTTGAAGAACTCGGGATCGACGATCTGCAGGCCGGGCTGGAACAACTCGGAGCGCAGGATCAGCGCGTTGATGCCGCCGACAAAGAACATGACCAGCGAAAACAGCAGGTACATCGTGCCGATGTCTTTGTGGTTGGTGGCGTAAACCCAGCGCCGCCAGCCGTGCGGATGACCGTGGGCGTGGTCATGATCATGCGCGTGATCGTGACCACCAATGACTGCACTCATCAGATGCTCCTGTAAATGATGCGATTCGTGTTAGGGAAACACCGGTCGGAACTGGATTTCCCTTGAGCTGGCGATCAGCGGGCGGCCTGGACATCGGCGGGCATGGCCACACCCTGCTCCGCCTGATTACCAAAGGCATTGCGGGTATAGGTGACCACGGCGGCGAGATCAGCGTCGGAGAGCTGGGCGAACGACACCATCGCGGTACCCGGGCGGCCCTTGAGCAACACCTCGAGCTGGCCGGCCAGCGGGCCGAGCACCACGGGTGAGCCGGCCAGAGCCGGGAACGTGGGCGGCAGGCCCTTGCCGGTGGGCTGATGGCAGCTGGCACAGCTCGCACCATAGACCTTCTCACCCTGTGCGACCAGTTCGTCCTTGGTCCAGGCCTTGTCGGCGGCAGGCGCGGCGGCCGGTGCCGCCGCGGGGGCAGCAGCCGGGGCAGCGGCGGTCTTCATGGGCTCGGCCGGTGCGGCATCGCCGCGCTGCTTCTTGACCCAGGCGCTGTAGTCTTCGGCGGATTTCACATCGACCACGATCGGCATGAATGCGTGATCCTTGCCGCAGAGTTCGGCGCAGTAGCCACGGAACACCCCGACCTTGTCGGCCTTGAACCAGGTGTCTCGCACGAAGCCGGGGATCGCATCCTGTTTGACGCCCAGCGCGGGCACATACCAGGAGTGGATCACATCGTTGGCGGTGACGATCACACGGATCTTCTTGCCCACCGGCACGACCAGCGGATTATCAACCTCGGACAGATAGGTTTCGGACTTGGGCTCGCGGCCTTCGATCTGGGCGCGTGGCGTGCTCAGGGTGGACAGGAAACCCACGCCCTCACCCTCGCCCTTGATGTAGTCATAGCCCCATTTCCACTGGTAGCCGGTGGCCTTGACCGTGATGTCCGGGCTGGACGTGTCTTTCTGTGCGATCACCTCACCGGTGGCGACCACGCCCATGCCGACCACGATGATGAACGGCACGATCGTCCAGGCGATCTCGACCGCGGTGCTCTCGTGGAAGTCGGACGCCTTGTGTCCGCGCGAGCGGCGATGCGCGAAGATCGAATAGAACATCACCCCGAACACGACCACGAAGATGATCGCGCACAGCCAGAGCAGGAAGTCGTGGACGAAATGCTGACCCACTGCGACCGAACTCGCCGGCGGCTGCAGGTTCAGTGCATTCACGGCCGGCCCGCCGGGCATGTCGTTGACGGCCCAGGCACTGGCACTTGCCAGCGTGGTGCCCAGCGCCGTGGCGAGCGCGATGCCATATGTCTTGATCTTCATTGCCTGTCTGGATGGTCTGGGTTCGGAAATCATGTGACCGGCATGCCGCCGAACACGCGCTTGAGGTCTCGGGCCAACGCCGCACGCCTATGGTGCGGCACGAAGCGACCGAGCGTGATTCTTTTCTGCGAGCCCGCTTCGAGCTCGAGCAGATCGCCCGCACGGCCACCGTAATGCACGCGCAGCCACGGGCTGTCGGCAGATTCGCATAGCAGACGCGGGCCCAGTCGGGCTTCGACCCGGAGCCTGCTGCGCGAAACCACCAGACGCTCGTAATCGCAGGCATGGCGTGCATAGAGCACGAAGCCGGCCACGAGCGCCAGAATTTCGATGAATGTGAATGGCAAAACCAACCAGGCTCCCCGCCAAGCCAAGATCGACCCAATGATCAGCGACCACACGCCCACAAAGGCCAGCGCGCCGCCGAATTGAGCCGGTGTCAGCGCGCAATTGCGCTTGAACAGCCATTCATGCTCGACCTCGGTTGAATCCGCTCCAAGGCGCATCACTCGCATGAAGGCTCCGCCCTCTCTCACCCGTCTTTTCGAACGAACCCGGGATTGTAGTTCGCCGGCCGCGTCGTCGCAAACTTGCTGTTGCGAGTTGCATCGCCACCACCGAAGCGGGCATAGCACCTTGATCGTGATCAATGTGGCCACGATTTTTTTCCGGCCCCGTCGCGTCCCGGGGCCGGCCGGCACGCGCCATCGCCATGACCCACCCCCTCGGTCAGGAAGACGACGGGTCGCGGCGGCGCTGAATGTGAATCGGCGCCAGGCCGTCGTCGCGGCGTTTCTGCGCCGGACACCAGGCGTGCCCGAAGATCACCTCGAAGGTCAGCGCGATGCGGCCGTCCGCATCACGCAGGCGCGCCAGACCGTCCAGCCACTGCCGCTGACGCTCGCGCCCGCTCAGGCCCTGACGGCGTCCGCGCCAGGCATTGCCCCCGAGCGCCCGCAGATCGGCCAGCACCTGGCGGGGCGACTCGAAGGTCACGGTCACCCACTGGGTGTCCATCACGGGATCGGCGTAGCCGATACTGCTCAGGGCATCGCCGATGTCGTGCATGTCGGCAAACGGCTGCATCGACTGACCGTGGCCGCGCACTTCCTTCAGGGTATCTACCCCGAACAGGCTGAACATGACCAGCCCGTCCGGGCGGATCACCCGATACCATTCGCGCAGGGCGGCCGCGGGATCGGGCAGCCAGTGCAGGCAGAGATTCGACCAGATCAGGTCGGCCGAGCCGGCCGGCAACGGCAGCCCGGCGGCATCGGCGCAGATCAGGCGCAGCCGGCTCGCGGTGCCCGCGCGCGCGCCGAGCAGCCGCGCCAGCCAACCGGATTCACCCGCACGCAACATGGTGCGCGCCTGCCCCAGCAGCGGCGCACAGACATCGATACCGATCCCCTGCGCTTTCTCATAACGCTGGGCCAGCGCCATCAGGCCCCGGCCCAGCCCGGTGCCGACATCGAGCATCCGCGCGGGATCGAGTCGCACGACATCGAGCCGCTCGAGCATCTGACGCTCGACCTCGCGATAGAGGAAATCGGCGCGCGCAGCCCGGCGCCGCGACGCCCGAACTGGCGACGCACGGCCCGCGGATCTAGGCCTTCGGTCGGGTGCATGACGCCAGTATACGGAGCCGGATGCGCGCACGCTCGCCCGGTGTCTCGCCGCACGCGCAGCCGCGCCACCCGCATGCGCACCCCATGCAAGGGATCCTCACCGATGTTCCGCACCCTGGCCTCGGCCTGGCTGACCGACCTGCTGCCGGCCACCTGCCCGTTCTGCACCATGGCCCATGAGCGCGGCCCGGCGCGTGTCTGCCGCTGGTGCCGTCAGGCGCTGGCCGGTGCACAGACCCGGCGCTGTCCGCGCTGCGCTTTGCCGGCGCCGGGCGGCGGGCCATGCCTGCGGTGCCGGGCCCGGGCCAGCGCGCTCGACGGCGTGATCACCCTGGCCGACTACGCGCCGCCGCTGAGCGACGCGATCGCCGGCCTGAAATTCCGTGCCTGCACCGCGCTGGCCGGGCCGCTGGCCGAGGCCCTCGCGCAGACGGTGCGCATGCACCAGCCATCGCCGATGTGGCCCGGTCTGCTGGTGCCGATGCCGCTGAGCCCCGCGCGCCAGCGAGAGCGCGGCTACAACCAGGCCGCGCTGCTCAGCCGCCGGCTGGCCAGGACACTGGCCGTGCCACAGGCTTCTCACGCGCTGCGGCGATCCGGGCTGGCCGCCGATGCGCATCAGCTCGGCCGCTCCAGGCGCGCGCGCACCAGCGCGGACCTCGGCCGCTTCCATGCCGAGCCGGGCCTTTGCCACGGTCATATCGCCCTCATCGATGACGTGATGACCACGGGTGCCACGCTCGAAGCGGCCGCCCGGGCGCTGCGCGCTGCCGGAGCGAGCCGGATCACCGCCTGGGTGCTGGCGCGCACCGCCTGAAAAGGCGAAACCGCGCACCCGCCGGGGCGCGCACAATAGCGCCCCATGTTCCATGTCGTTCTCGTTCAGCCGGAGATTCCGCCCAACACCGGCAACATCATCCGCCTCTGTGCGAATGCCGGGGCCGCGCTGCATCTGGTTCGCCCGCTCGGATTCGAGCTCGACGATGCACGCCTGCGCCGCGCCGGGCTCGACTACCACGAGTATGCGCAGATCCGCGTGCACGAAGACTGGGCCGCCTGCCGGGCCGCGGCGCCGGCCGCGGCGCGCTGGTTCGCGATGAGCACCCGCGGTACCGGCCGGGTGTTCGAGACCGTTTTCCGGGCCGGCGATCACCTCGTGTTCGGCTCGGAGACCCGCGGCCTGCCCGAGTCGGTGCTGGCCGAATTCCCGATCGAACACCGGCTGCGCCTGCCGATGCGGGCCGGCAACCGCAGCCTGAATTTGTCCAATGCGGTGGCCGTCACAGTCTTCGAGGCCTGGCGCCAACAGGGCTTCGACGGCAGTGCGCCGCCGGGCGGCTGATCACGCCGAGGCGGCGTTCCCAGACCCGGGCTGATTCAGCCGCCGGCCTGCGCCAGAAAGTCCAGCGCGGCCTCGGGATCGGCATGCCAGCCGACATGCGCCACATGCGCATCGAGCACGAAACCGGCCTCCACGAAGCGATCCAGCATGGCCCGCAACGGGGCGTAGTAGCCATCGGCATCGACGATCGCGATCGGTTTGTCATGCAGGCCGATCTGATGCAGGGTGAGCACCTCGAACAGTTCGTCCAGCGTGCCCAGCCCGCCCGGCAACACCAGAAAACCGTCGGCGCGCGCCAGCATCAGCATCTTGCGCTCGGCCATGGTGTCGACCACATCGAGATGGGTGATTGCGAATGCACCCACCTCCTGGCGGATCAGGCTGCGCGGAATGATCCCCATGACCTCGCCCCCGGCGGCCATCGCGCTTTGCGCCAGCTCACCCATCAGGCCGATGCCGCCGCCGCCATAGACCAGGCCGAGTCCGCGGCGGGCCAGCGCCCGGCCCGTGGCCTGGGCCAAATCACGCCAACGCGGGTCATGCCCGGCCTTGGCGCCACAAAACACACAGATTCTCTTCATTCGGGCCTCGGTTCACGCGCCATCAGATCGGCCACCGCCCGCGCGGCGGAAAGCTCCCCGGCGAGGATCGCGGCAACGGTTTCGACGATGGGCAATTCGACATGCCGTCGCGCCGCCTCGCGCATCACCGCGCGGGTGCAGCGTACGCCTTCGGCGACATGCCCGAGCGATTCGACGATCTGCGCGAGTGACTGGCCGGCCGCCAGGCGCAGCCCGACCTGCCGGTTGCGCGACAGATCGCCCGCGCAGGTAAGCACGAGATCACCGGCGCCGGCCAGCCCCATGAAGGTTTCGGCGCGGCCTCCCATGGCCTGCCCGAGACGGGACATCTCGGCCAGCCCGCGTGCGATCAGGGCGGCCCGGGCATTGTTGCCCAGTTGCAGACCATCGCAGATCCCGGCGGCGATCGCGACCACATTCTTGAGCGCGCCCGCGACCTCGACGCCAATGACATCGGCGCTCGGGTAGATGCGCATGGCACCATGATGACAGGCCTCGATCACCCGCTCATTGAGCGCGGTATCGAGCGAAGCCGACACCAGGGCAGCGGGCAGCCCGGCGGCCACTTCCTGCGCGAAACTCGGGCCGGAAAGGACACCCAGCGGCCAATCGGGGAGCAGCTCGGCTGCCGTTTCGTGGGCCAGCCGCCCGGTGTCGGCCTCCAGGCCCTTGCAGAGCCAGACCAGCGGCCTCGGCACCGCGCCGGCGGCGGCGATCGCCACCAGCGTGGGCCGCAAACCCGAGACCGAGGTGGCCACCACCAGCAGATCGGCACCCGCCAGCGCCGCGGGCAGATCGGCCATGATCTCGATGGTGTCGGGAAGCGCCGCATCGGGCAGATAGCGCCGATTGCGGCGCTCGCTGGCCAGCAACGCGCACTGGCCGGGATCCCGGACCCAGAGCACCACGCCATGGCGGCGCGCGATGTGACAGGCAAGCGCCGTCCCCCAGGCACCGGCACCCAGAACGGCGACCCGCATCACGGCCGCCCGGCGCGCGCTGGCGCGCGATAAGGCCCAGGGAACCCCGGCATATGAACTAGTGACGTGCGTTCGAAGTTCGCATCATTTTGCGGGCGCGAAACGGGGCGAGCGCCAGGCTGCCGATCAGGCCACGCCCGGCGGCAGGATGATGCCGGGCCCCTTGCCGTTGCCATTGCCCTGCGCCTGCTGCTCCTGCAACTGCTGCTGATAGAGCGCCTCGAAATTGATCTCGGCCAGGTTCACCGGCGGGAAGCCCGTGCGCTGAACCGCATCGGCGACATTGGCACGCAGATACGGATAGATGATGTTCGGGCAGACCACGTTGAGCAACATCGGCATCTGCTCGTTCGGAATGCTGCGAATCTCGAAGATGCCGCCCTGCTTGGCCTCGCAAAGGAACATCACCTTCTCACCCAGCTTGGTGGTGACAGTGACCATGACCGTGACATCGAAGACGCCCTCGGCCACCTGCTGCTGCTCGACACCGAGCGAGACATCGACCGAGGGCTGACCGCTCTCGAAGAAGATTTGCGGCGCATGCGGAATCTCCAGCGACATATCTTTCAGATACACGCGCTGGATGGCGAAGACGGGATTGGGCTGTTCGGCCATGAGTTTCCTCGGTGTGACGTGCGCTTGGGGCGCGGCGTCGGGTATGAGTAACCGGCGCCGCCCGGACGGCGGGCGCCGGGGTTGAATGCGGCCTCAGCCGGCAAGCATGGCATCGAGCCGGCCGGCGCGCTCGAGCGCAACCAGATCATCGCAGCCGCCGACATGCTGCCCGGAGATGAAGATCTGCGGCACCGACGTCCGCCCGGCGCGCTGCACCATCTCGGCCCGGGCCCCCGGCGTGATATCGATGTCGATCACCTGCAGATTCTGCAACGACTTGGACGCGAGCAACTGCTCGGCCCGACGGCAATACGGGCACCAATCGGTGCGGTAGATGACCACTTCGGCCGTATTCATGAGAGCAACTCCGTTGACGCCGGCCTGGCGCCGGCTGCGATGAAGCGTGTCAGTGCGCGCCTGCGCTGCCGCTGCGGATCACGAGCCGTGCAGGGTTCCGCCAGGGCGGACCGGGCAGGCAGGCGGATTCACGGGCAGTCAGGTCTTGATGGTGGGCAACCCGGCCTGCTGCCAAGCCTGGATCCCGCCGGTCAGGGTGAAAACCTCGTCGCGGCCGCCACGCTTGAGCGCCTGTACCGCACGCAGCGAGTTCACCCCGGAGCGGCAGTAGAGCAGCACCGGGCGCTGCTGCGGCAGCTCCGTGCTGCGCCGCTGCAGCTGGTCGGTAGGAATGTTGCGCGCACCACGAAGGTGGCCCGCGGCGAACTCGGCCGCGGCGCGCAGATCGACCACCACCGGATTGCGATCATTGATCAGCCGGGTGGCGGCCAGGGGATCGAGCCCGGCGCCGGCCGCCGCGCGCCCCATCAGCATCGGCCAGGCGAGCATGCCGCCCGAGGCGATTGCGATCGCGATCAAAATCCAGTTTTCGGTGACGAAGGCCACGGCAAATTCTCCTGAAGCCGGGGATTATAGAATGTGTTGACCGATGCTCTTTATATGCCCCGGCGGGTTCTGGCCGATGGCGGCGGGCGCAAACAGGGCCGAATGCGGCAATCGTTTGCCTTCGATCCGTTGCCGTCATGGCCGCCCGCCGAATCCGCCCTGGTCGTGCAACGGGCGTTGGCCGTATCAAGAGAAACCGTCGTTCCTTGCGGCCCGGGCGTCGCGAGGCTCGCGCCGGCCTCTCTCCGGAAGCCCTATCTATGACGATCAAACTTGTACTGCTGCGCCACGGCGAAAGTCAGTGGAATCTCGAGAACCGCTTCACCGGCTGGACCGACGTCGATCTCACCGACAAGGGCCGTGGCGAGGCTGCCGAGGCAGGCAGGCTGATGGCCGCCGAAGGCTTCGCCTTCGATCTCGCCTTCACCTCGGTGCTGACCCGGGCGATCCGCACCCTGCACCTGGCGTTGGACGAGATGAACCGGCTGTGGATCCCGGTGGTCAAGGATTGGCAGCTCAATGAGCGGCACTATGGCGCGCTGCAGGGCCTGAACAAGGCCGAGACGGCGGCCCGACACGGCGAGGAACAGGTGCTGATCTGGCGCCGGGCGTATGCGATCGCCCCCGACCCGCTGCCGGCCGGGGATCCGCGCGGCGCCGAGGCCGACCCGCGCTATGCGGGTGTCGACCCGGCGTTGATCCCGCGCACCGAGTGTCTGCAGGACACCGTGGCCCGGGTCGTGCCATTCTGGGAGAGCAGCATCGCACCGGCGATCCGCACCGGCCGCCAGGTTCTGGTGGCCGCGCACGGCAACTCGCTGCGCGCACTGGTCAAGCACCTGGACGGTATCGGCGACGACGAGATCGTGTCTCTGAACATCCCGACCGGCCGCCCGCTGATCTATGAACTGGATGAGCAACTGCGCCCACTGCGCCATTACTATCTAGGCGATGCCGCGGAGATCGAGGCGGCAATGGCGGCGGTTGCCAACCAGGGAAAGGCCCGCTGAGCCACAGGGTTGCCGTCCGCGCAGGGCTTGGCGGCGTACTATCCCGGAACACCTGCCGTCGGGCCACCCCACCGACCACTCCAGGTCGGGCACTGCGACCCGGGGAGGCCGGTTATACTGGCTGCATCCCCAAGACGGTGCCGCGCCGAGCGCGCGTTGCGCACCATTCGATAGACGGACTGAGCGCGCTAGCGCCCCGAACGCCATGAAAACGAAAGCATTGCATCTGGGCCTGATCTCGGCCGGCGCGATCGCCGGCGTGCTGGTCAGCGTCGGTATCACCGCACTGGCCCAGAAGGAAACACCGGCCAAACTGCCGCTGACCGAGCTGCGTCAGTTCACCGACGTCTTCGGCGCGATCAAGTCCAACTATGTCGAGCCGGTCACCGACGGTCAGCTGATCACCGAGGCGATCTCGGGCATGCTGGCCGGCCTCGACCCGCACTCCACCTATTTGGATGCCGAGGCATTCCGCGAGTTGCAGGTAGGCACCCAGGGCCAGTTCGGTGGCCTGGGCATCGAGGTGGGCACCGAAGACGGCTTCATCAAGGTGGTGTCGCCCATCGAGGACACCCCGGCCGCGCGCGCCGGCATCAAGGCGGGCGATCTGATCATCAAGATCGACGAAAAACCCACCAAGGGCATGTCACTGGCCGACGCGGTCAAGCTGATGCGCGGCAAGCCCCAGACCTCGATCATCCTGACCGTATCGCGCAAGGGCGCCGATGGCCCGCTGGTGATCGAGATCATTCGCGACGTCATCAAGGTGCGCTCGGTGCGCTGGAAGATGATCGAGCCCGGCTATGGCTATGTGCGCATCACCCAGTTCCAGGAACACACGGTCGCGAATCTGGTGCGCGGGCTCGGTGAACTGACCGAACAAGGCATGGACAAGGGCCTGGTCCTGGATCTGCGCAATGATCCGGGTGGCCTGTTGCACGGCGCCGTGGGCGTGTCGGCCGCCTTCCTGCCGCCGCGCGTGACCGTGGTCTCGACCAATGGCCGCACCCGCGATGCCCAGCGCGACTACCTCGCCACATCCGAGGACTACATGCGCGGCAGCCGCCGGGATCTGCTGGCCGAGCTGCCCGAGCGTGTGAAGTCGATCCCGATGGTGGTGCTGGTCAATGGCGGATCTGCCTCGGCCTCCGAGATCGTCGCCGGGGCGTTGCAAGACCATGGCCGTGCCAAGGTGCTGGGCACGCAGACCTTCGGCAAGGGTTCGGTGCAGTCGATCCTGCCGCTGACCAACAACACGGCCATCAAGCTGACCACGGCGCGCTACTACACGCCCAAGGGCCGCTCAATCCAGGCCAAGGGCATCACGCCGGATCTGATCGTCGAGGAAACCCCCGAGGGCGATGTCAATCAGTTCCGCGTGCGCGAGGTCGACCTCAGCGGCCATCTGAGCAACGACAAGGAAAAGGAAGAAGAGATCCGCCGTCCGGCGGCCGCGGCAGCGAACGCCGCCGCCCGCCGCAAGCCGGTGGTCTACGGCTCCGATGATGATTATCAGCTCAAGCAGGCGGTCAATCACCTGAAGGGCAAACCGGTGGTGGTGGCCAAGCGCGATGGCGAGAAATCACCGGCCACGACCGATACCCGCTGAACCTTCCACGCTCCCCGCAACGGCGCCGATCGGCGCCGTTTTTTTTTTGCGCGCGCCGGCCGCGGACGGTGAGTGCAACGATCGTTCGTTGTGATCCGACCCGACCATCCGGCGGCCGGTCTCGACCATAGGCGCACGCAGGTTCACACGGCCAAGGGTCACGCAATGTCAAAAGTCGCCGTCTGTCCGAGCATTCCGCTGATTCGTGACCTAAGCACTTTGGCTTGAACTGCCGGCTCCTTACGCTAGCACTCCGAGCGATTGCCCGACGGGACGTAATCAGTCCGAACGGGAGCGGAATGGCATGGGGCCAACCCGATGCGCTCGCGAGTCATGGTCATGCAGAAATCGATGTCGATGTCGGCGCCGGTGAAGTCCGGCCTGAGCTTCGGCCTGTTCGAGCAAGTGCGCAGCCTGACCGACCCGGTCATCGCCGCGGTCATGTTGTATGTCGCAACATGGGCCAACGGCACCGTGTTCGGGCCGGCCGAAGCCACACTGGCCTCGATCACCTTCATCCTGCAGGTGCGGGGCCGCGATGGTCTGGGCGTGACCCGCGACAAGGTGGTCAGCGCGCTCACCTATCGCTGGCTCGGCACGCTGGCGGTTCTGGGCGTGCTCGGCCTGGCCACCGGCTATATCGATGGCTTCGATCAGCGCACGCTTTGGCTTTGGGGGCTGGTCACGCCGCTGGTGCAGATGACCGCCCACTGGCTGGGCCCGTATGTGTACGCGCCGCTGATCCGCGCACACGGCCTGCGCCGCGCGATCGTGGTCGGCAGCACCGAAGTCGGCCACGAGTTCGCCCGCAAGATCAACAGCGATCCGCTGGGCTATGAACGTGTGGTGGCCTTCTTCGATGATCGCGACACCGGCCGCATTCCCGAAGACCTGCGCGTGCAGCTTGCCGGCCGGGTGGATGCGGTGGGCGACTTCGTTCGTGCCAACAACATCGAGCAGATCTTCATCGCGCTGCCGATCGCGGCGCAGCCGCGGATCATTCAGATGATCAATGATCTGCACAACACCACGGCCTCGATCTGGTTCATTGCCGATCTCGCCCGCTTCCAGCCGGTACAGCCCAGCATCTCCACGATCGGCGGCTATCCGGTGCTGGCGGTCTGCGAAAGCCCCTTCCGCGGCATGCCCGGCACCCTCAAGCGCCTGGTCGATGTGGCCGTCGCGGGCACGGCGCTGATCCTGGCCGCACCCGTGATGCTGGCCGTGGCCATCGCGATCAAGGCCACCTCGGCCGGGCCGGTGATCTTCAAGCAGCGCCGCTATGGTCTCGATGGCGAGGAGATCATGGTCTACAAGTTCCGCAGCATGACCGTCACCGAGGACGGCGCGGGCGAGTATCGGCAGGCAACCCGCAACGACGCGCGCATCACGCCGGTGGGCGCGTTCATCCGCAAGACCTCGCTGGACGAGCTGCCGCAGCTGATCAATGTTCTGCAGGGCCGCATGAGCGTGGTCGGACCGCGGCCGCACGCGTTGGCCGTCAATGAGAACTACCGCAGCCAGATCCCCAGCTACATGGTGCGCCACAAGGTGCGCCCGGGCATCACGGGTTGGGCGCAGGTGCATGGCTACCGCGGCGGTGACGACCTCGACAGCATGACCAAGCGCATCGAGTTCGATCTCTACTACCTGCGCCACTGGTCGTTGTGGCTCGATCTGCGCATCATGCTGCAGACCGTCCTCGTGGTACTGCGTGACCCTGCCGCGTACTGACCGGGTTCTCGGACGGTGCGAGCCATGACAGCGACACCCGATGCTCAGTCACGGCCGGCCGGTGCCGACTGGCTCGGGGCGCTCATCGTCTTCGGCCCGCTCCTGCTGACCACCTTCGGCGCCAAACTCGCGGCGCCGGCCGGCCCACCCGATATCCCGCTTTCCTTCTACGGCATCCTCGCGCTGTTCGCGCTCGGGCTGGCCACGCGGCGGCTGGTCGTCGATACCGACCGGCTGCTGGTCTTCAGCCTGATGCTGGCGGTACTCGGTGCCTTGCAGGTGCTGCGACCCGGACCATGGTCGGCACCCTCGTTGCTGATGATGGCCACACTCTATGCCTGTTACGTGGTGGGCATGCCCGCGGGCGCGTTCGACCAGCAGCGGGCATTGCGGTTGTTCCTGAACGTGACCAGTGTGATCGCGATCGCCGGGATCCTGCAGTTCTTCGCCCAGTTCGTCATTGGCCCGCAGCTTGCCTTTCCGGTCGACTATCTGTTGCCGGACAGGCTTCTGGTCGATGGCTACATGAACCTGAATGTGCTCAGCTATGGCTCGAGCACCCACAAGGCCAACGGCGTGTTTCTGCTCGAGGCTTCGTTCTTCAGCCAGCTACTGGCCATGGCCGTGCTGGCCGAACTGGTCAGCCACAACCGGCTGCACCGACTCGCGATCTACGCCATGGGCATGATGGTCGCGTACTCGGGCACCGGCATCCTGATCCTGCTGGCCACCTTGCCGGTGCTGGCCCTCACCCAGCGCCGCGGCGACATGGTCTTGCTGGGTGTGATCGGCCTGCTGACCGCGATCGTGCTCTATGAACCGCTCAATCTCGAGTTGTTCGTCAAACGGGCCACCGAGTTCAAGTCCACGCAGTCCAGCGGCTTCGAACGCTTCGTGGGCGCCGCATACTTCTTCGATCAGTTTCTCTGGACCGACACCGCGCGTTCATTGTTCGGTGTCGGCGCGGGGATGATGAAGGCCTTCGAGGGCCGCGCGCATCTGCCGGTGCATGAGTCCGCGCTCACCAAGATCATCTTCGAGTACGGGCTGATCGGCGCCTTGTTGAACATCGGCTTTCTGTTCTTCTGCCTGGCGCGCACCCACGCCCCGCCGGTGCTGAAGCTGGGCGTGGCCGTGATGTTCTTCATGGCCGGCATCTATACACCGTCTTCGCACGGGATCGCGCTCAGCCTGATGTTCTGGCCCAGCCCCGGTGGCGAGCCGCTCAGGCTGCGCCGCCCCTTGCCCGAACTCATGATGCGACTCGGCCTGCATCCGAAGCGCAAGCTTGGCGGCCATCCGCAATGACCTCGATCACGCTCGTCCTCACTGTTCTGGCGATCCTCGCCCTGCTCGCCGCACTGCATCCATTCACGAGCTACCCGCTGTCACTGCTGGTGCTGCGCGCTCTGCGTGCCGGCGCGCCGCAGGCAGCGCCCGGCCCGCGGGCAGACAACATCGCGCCATCACCCGAGCATCCACGCATCGCGATCTGCCTGTGTGTACACAACGAAGCAGCGGTCATCGGCAGGCGGCTCGCCAATCTGCTCGCCGTCACCGAGGGCCGCAACGACACCGAGGTCCTGGTCTACAGCGACGGCAGCACCGATGACACGGTGGCCATCCTGCAAGGCTTCGGGCCGCGCATCACGCTGCACGCCAACCCCGAGCGCCATGGCAAGACTTTCGGCATGAACCAGCTGGTGGCCCAGACCCGTGCCGATCTGCTGGTGTTCACCGACGCGGCGGTCATGATGGGCGACGGCGCACTGGAGGCGATGCTGGAGCGGTTTCGCGACCCGGCCGTGGGCTGCGTATGCGCCCGCATCGTCGCAGTACCGCCCGACGCCGACGGCGCGCCCAGCGAGACCGCGCAGACCTCGGTGCGTTACTGGGCCTTCGACGCCTGGGTGCGACGGCTCGAATCCGAGGTGGCCTCGGTGATGGGCGCGCACGGGCCCTTGTTCGCGATCCGCCGGGCGCTTCATGTGCCGCCACCGGCGGATCTGCTCGATGACTTCATGGTCTCGATGAGTGTGCTCACCAATGGCCACCGCGTGGTCCAGGCCGACGACTTCGTCGGCTTCAAGGCGGTGGCCCCGAAGGGATCGGACGAATTCGCACGCAAGGCGCGCATCGCCTGCCAGTCCTTCAACGCCCATCGTCACATCGCGCCGGCGCGCCGCGGCCAGTCATTGCTGATCCGCTACCTCTATGCCTCGCACAAGACCCTCAAATGGCTGTGCATCTATTGGCTGGCGCTCGCAGCGCTCGCTGCCAGTGCCGCGGGCATCAGCGCCGGCTTGTCGCTCTGGGTACTGGGCGCCTGGACGATCACGGTGCTCGCGATCACGCTCGGCTGGCTGCGCGTGCGTCCGTTCTCATTCGGCTTTGCCGCACTGTCCGCCCTCGTGGGCACGGGCCTGGGGGTATGGCAATCCCTGCGCGGCCAGCGCTATCAGACCTGGGCATCTCCGCAATCGGCACGGCACACCGGATGAATGGTCAACAAAATCCGCGCCGCTGAGAGTACTGTCAACAGGGGTTGATCGCCCCTGAAAACCCACAAGAAAACCCCCTCCCCGGAGCTCGTGTGTCGCTGCAACTCAATCCCGATTTCGAAGGGACGCTAAGCGTCGTGCGCGCTGGCGACGGTCGACTCCAGGTGAGCGGCAAGCACTGCGCCAGGTTCGGATACGTGGTCGACGGCGATCAGGGTGCCTGGGTGCGCTGGGACTGGCAGGACAACACGCTGATCGTCGAGAACGATCGATTCGGCTTCACACCGCTCTATTACGCGGCCGTGCCCAACGGCATCCATGTCGCGACCTCGATTCATGAACTGCTTGCCCTGGGCATTGATCGCAGCCTCGATGACGAGGCCTTGTCGGCCTTCCTGCGCCTGGGGCAGTACCTGGGCGATGACACGCCGTTCAAGGCGATCCGTGCGCTGGCGCCCGGAACCCGGTTGCGCTGGCACGACGGGCGCCTGAGCCTGGAGCAGCGGGTTTCGGTGCTGCCCACAGCCGGCCAGACGATCAGCCGCGATGAGGCCGTCCGCCGCTACGGCGAGCTGATGCAGGCCGCAGTGGAGCGAATGATTCCTGCGCCTGGAACACGCATGAGCGTGCCCTTGTCTGCCGGACGCGATTCGCGCCACATTCTCTATGCACTGGTGCGCGCTGGCTGCAAGCCGGATCAGATCGTGACCGCCCGCGCGATGGCGCCACGCCCGGACACCGATGCGCAGGTGGCGTCGCAGATCGCCGCAGCACTCGGTCTGCCGCACACCATCATCGAGCAGAGCGCGGACCGCTACCGCGACGAGCGCCAGAAGAATCTGCTGACCGGCTACTTCGCCGACGAGCATGTGCAGATGATGCCGGTGGCGCGCTGGCTGCGCGAGCATCGCATCGAGGTCACCTGGGATGGCATCGCCGGCGACATCTTCTCGTGCGGGGTCTATGACAAGCCGGGCTTCATCGAGAGCTTCCAGCAGCCGGGCATGCGCACGATCCTGGACTCGGAGCTGGGAGACGATGGCTATCTGAATACCGTGCTGCGGCCCGATGCCATGGCGCGCTGGCCGCGTGAAATGGCCGAACAACGCCTGCTGCGAGAGCTCGAGCGCTATCGCGACCTGCCCAATCCGATCGCGCCCTACTTTTTTCTGAACCGGGTGCGGCGCAAGCTGGCGCTGAGCCCTTTCGGCATGCTCGATCGCGGCACCCATGTGCTGGCGCCCTATCTCGATCACGATCTGTTCGACACCTTGATCGGCCTGCCGTTCTCCTATTTCACGGGGCGGCTTTTCCACAGCGAGGCGATCGACGCCTTCTACCCGGAACTCCCCAGGTTCCCGTACACATCGGTTCACGAGGGCTTCATTCCCGAGCGGCGCGACAGGATCTGGAACTTCGTCTACCAGCTGGCGCGCGATGCGCTCGATGGTGGCGCATCCCAGGGCCGGCCGAGCGTCACGCGACGCTCCTTGCTGGCGCGACTGAGCAAGGCAGTCGTGTCACGCGACTACGGCACCCGGGTGCCACAGCTCTTCGGGCGACTCGTGGTGCTGATGCACCTCGAATCCGAACTGACAAGCGAGGTGCGCTCTTGATGCACGAAAACAGCCTCATGGATTCGCCAACCGGCGGCGCCCCTTGCAAGGGACCTGGCATGGGTGCAGCACCCTCTGCGGCACCGATGCCGGCGGGGCTGAGCCACTGGCCGACGATCTCGGTCGTGATGCCGGTGTATAACGGTGCCGAGACAATCGCCGAATCGATACGCTCGGCCTTGGACCAGAGCGTGCCGGTGCACGAGATCATCGTCGTCGATGACGGCTCCACGGATGGCACGATCGAGCAGGTGCAGCAGTTCGGTGATCGCGTGCGCATCATCCGGCAGAACCGGGGCGGCAACGCCAGCGCCCGCAACCAGGGTGTCGAGGCAGCCACGGGTGAATGGATCGCGGTGCTGGATGCCGATGACATCTGGGCGGCGAACAAGCTCGAAAGGCAGGTCCGGCTGTGCGAGAAGGCAGATGTCATCTACAGCGCGACCCGCAACTTCGGAGACTGCAGCTATGTGGGCGACACCACGAGTATCGCCGCTCAGTGTCAGCCCGAAGATCCCTTGCGCGCGCTGCTGATCGACAACTACATCACCCATTCCAGCGTGCTGATGCGCCGCCGGGCCGCGCTCGCGGTCGGCAACTACGACGCCTCTCTCAAGACCGCCTGCGACTGGGATCTCTGGTTGCGTCTGGCCGATGCCGGCTATCGCTTCGCGGGGGTGCCCGAAGTGCTGGTCTACTACCGCTGGATGCAGGGCACGACATCGCGACGCAATCACGGCCTCAATACACGCAACCGCCTGCGGGTGGTCAAGCGGGCCGTCGAACGTTCGGGCATCAAGCGCATCGGCATTCACACCTTGCGCCTGGCCTTACATAGTGTGTGCCGCACCTCGGCCTGGTTCGCGGCCAGCGATCAACCCTGGTTCGCATTACGGTGGTATCTGATCGCGCAGGTCTTTCGCCCGACCAACTATGCCACCTGGCGCGAGCTCGCCGCCATGTTGCTGCGCCCGTTGGTCGATCCGCTTCGCGGATCGTCCAGCGCCTCCAGTGGCGCCTCCGGCTCCACCGGCAACGGCGCTCCGTAGACCGAGTCGCGCAGCGCCATTCCGCGATCGAGCCACCGATACGCGGCGCTGGCGAGCATGAAGCTCTCCTGCTGGCGTCGATCGAGATCGGCGGTATCGTCGATCGCGGCCAGGATGGCCCTGGCCAGCCCTTCGCAATCGTCGGCCAGGATCATGCGGGACCGGAGCTCGTCGGGCATGCCGGCCACCGCGGCGGCGATGCTCGCCACCGGCATCCGTGAGAACAGGTAATCGAGCAGCTTGAGCTTGAAGCCGCCCCCGATCAGCTCGGGCACCACGGCCAGACGCGCGCGGGCGAAAATGCTCGAGGGGTCGTCCACGAAGCCGTGCAGCGTGGTGGCCTTGAGCCTGGGTTCGAGCGCCGAGCGCAGGCCGTCGGGCACCTTGCCGACCACATCGAAGTGCACGCCGGCCGCGGCGAACAGCGGATCGGCGGCGGCCAGGAACTGACGAAGATTTTCCTGTTTGATGGCCCAGTCGAAGGATCCCACCATCGCCACCCGCCGGGGGGTGTCGTCGTCGATCGTGCGTGCGCCGACCACGCGCCCGTCGTAACCCGGTGTGATCACCACCGGCGCGCGCTCGGCACCATCGGCCGTGAAGGCACGTGCATCTTCATGCGTGATGCAGGCGATCGTGTCGACTGTGTGCACGAGTCGGCGCTCGAGCCGTGCGACCTTGGCGGCATTGCGACGCACGACCAGCCGGCGCAACCAGGAGCCGCCGGCATGAGCGGCCATGTCGGCCCAGACCTTGGTTTCATGGTTGTGCGCCAGATAGATCAGCTTGGGCATGTCCAGATCGCGCGCATGCAGCCGCGCGCAGGCCTCGGCAACCAGATCAAGCGCCCAGCCGCTGCCAAGCTGATCGAAGACAATCGCATCGAATCGCTGCGCGACCAGAACGCGCTCTAGCTGCGCTCGCGCATCGCCGGTATCGTGGATCCCGGCGGTGACCGGGTGCTGGCCGGTCAGCGCCACCCAGTGGGGCGAGCGGGTCCCGCCCGTGATCGACTGCCAGCAGATGAGCGGATGACGCGGGCCGATCTCGCGCCCGGGCCCGGCATGAGCGAGCACGCGCAGCTTGATGCCGGCGTCTGCAACCGCGCGCACCAGTCCGGACGAATAGACCCGGTCACCGGAAACCACCGGCCAGGGCATCTCGCGCATGATCCAGAGCCAGGGACGGCGACCGGCGATCATCGGGGGGCTGGTGTCATGTCCCATAGGTATCCTGACGTTCGTTCGAGTTCACGCATGGATGGATGTGCGCCACGCCAGCTCGCGCCGAAACAGCCAGGCGCCGCCGAGCAGCATCACGATCGAGAACAAGCCGGTCGACCAGAGCACGAGGGCGATGCCCGTGGCATCGAGCCCACCCAGCCGGGTCAGCCACCAGGCGATGGCGAACACGCCCAGAACCGCAGCGAGATCGGCCAACAGGCCGATC
This sequence comes from Burkholderiaceae bacterium, assembly GCA_041396585.1. GTDB lineage: Bacteria > Pseudomonadota > Gammaproteobacteria > Burkholderiales > Burkholderiaceae_E > JAUIAI01. The sequence continues at coordinate 241,347 of JAWKYG010000006.1, forward strand.
CGGGACATCTGCAGGGTTCGTGCGAGCAGTTCGACCGCCACCGGCAACAGCAATAGCTGGGCAACGCCGATCGCCACGACCAGCGAGGCGATTCCATCGCCGGCGAACAGGCCGATCGCAGCCAGCTGGAACAGCGAGGCACCGACGGCCAGCCAGCTGGCGCGGGTGGCCGCACCCACCGACACCAGGGCATGCACGGCCGTCGAGATCAGCGCGCCGGCGCTGGCGAACAAGGCGAGCGTACGCAGCGGCTCGGCGGCGGCGGCCATGGTCTGGCCGAAGACCAGGGGCACCAACCATGGCGCCAGCAACGCGAGCGCGCCGAACGCGAGCAGACAGACGAAGCCCGTGAGGCGCATCGCGCGGCGCACGCCATCGAGCAGGCGCGCACGATCATGTTGCAGACGCGAGAGCACGGCCATCGCGATCTCGCCGATCGAGAACTGGGTCACCATCTGGCCCGCCTGAATCACGCGGGTGATCAAAAAGTAGATTCCGATGTCGTGATTGCCCAGGAACAGACCGAGCACCACCGCGTCCAGACGCCGGGCGGCCTGGGTGGCGAACTGCCCCGCCATCACCGGCCGGGCCACCGCCCACAGCGGACGCAGTGCCAGGCGGTCCATGCGCATTCGCCAGGGCTTGAACGGACAGGCTCGCACCAGCATCACGAGGCCGACGGCCGCAACCGTCAGCTGCTGCGTGACCAACGCCCAAAACCCCATCCCGGACCAGGCCATGCCCAGGGCCACCATGCCGCCCACGCTGGTTGCGGTCAGGGTGCGGATCGCGATCGCGCGCAACTCGAGTTCGCGCCGCAGCAGCGCATGCAGCGGAAAGCTCAGGCCCTGCAGAAGCAGGACGTTGACCAGTGACAGGAAAACGCGCGGAAACTCCGGGCGCTCCAGCAGCCAGGCCAGCGGCCACGCGATCAACCAGGAGAATCCCACCAGGGCGACCGCCAATGCGGCACTGGCGGCCATCGCCGCGCGAATCATGCTCTCGTCGACCCGGTCGCGCTGAATCAGGGCCTCGGGCAGACCGAACTGCAGCAGACATTGCAGGGTGAGCACGATCGAACTGGCCAGCGCCACCAGCCCGAAATCTTCCGGCACCAGCAAACGCGCCAGCATCACGAACATCAGAAACGACATGCCCTCGCTGCCGGCGGTCTCGATCGCGCGCCAGATCGCGCCGCGCGAGGTCTTTCTGGCCAGTTCGCTCATCGGCGCTCGAATGCCCGGATATAGTCGATCTCGAACCGACCTGGAAACGGGGTGCTGGCATCCGGATCCGGGATCCAGCCCGGATCGTGACTGCCCAGGGCGAGATTGGCCAGCAGATACATGGGTTCGTGCACACCATGATCACGCACCGACCACAGCCGCCGGCCATCGACGATGAAGCGGATCTCGCGCTCGGTCCACTCGCAGGCGAACACCTGCCAGCCGTCGGCCGCCACAGGCGCATGCAGCCAGCCGCTGCCTCGGCCGGCGCGGTCACCCGGCTTACGCACGCTGAAGTGCAACATGCCCGGCCGATCACCACTGGCCTCCATGATGTCGATCTCGGGCGGCCAGGTGTCACGCACCGGCAACATCCAGAAGGCCGGCCAGAACCCCCGCCCGCGAGGCAGACGGGCGCGCATCTCGAAGTAACCGTAGCGTTGCGCATGAGCGCGCTCGCTGCTGATGCAGCCCGAGCTGTAGCCCATGCCGTGCAGCGCCGCGCGCTGCGCCGCGTCGGCCAGTGGTCGGGCGATCAGGCTCAATGACGAGCCATCGAGCTCGAACGGCTCGATCCCCAGCGGGCGGCCGGCCAGCCCCGCATAGGCACGATCGACGTAGATCTGTTTTTCCTGATTGATGATGTCCTTGCGCGGCTGGCGCATCCGGCTTCGCCAGGCGGGCCGGCCGGGGACTGATGCGATCCCGTCCTCGTTGAACCGGCTCAGATCGCGATCATCGAACTCATCGACGAAGCTGGCCTGGTAGCGCGCGCTCAGCACAGCGGGCGCGACCGGCCGGGCAATGCCTTGGCGAGCCAGCGGCGTATCGGCGTGCGCCAGCGACGGCCCGATGCCAAGCATGCCCACAGCCCGCAGCCAGCGTCGCCGGGATGCCGCATAACCGTGCGCGGGATTCATCCGTCGTTATAGACCACGCCCGGTACATGCACGCCGCTGGCAAGCAGGTCCTGACCCAGTCTGCGCAGAGGTTCGACCGCCGTCTGGTGGCTGCGCGCAACGATGATCGCGGCGCCGGCGACATCGGCCACCAGTTGGCCGTCGGCCGATTCACAGGCCGCACCGGTATCGATGATGATCATCGAGAAACGAGGGCTGAGATGCGCGAGCAGGCGTGCGAACACCGGCGTGCCGAGCAGCTCGGACGGATTCGGCGGGCGCGGCCCGGACGGCAGCACCGACAGGCCGGGCAGACCGGTGATCGACTTGATCGGCCGCTTGCTGCTGCGCCCGGCGAGGATGCCCGCCAGGCCGCGGCTGCGCGGCATCCGAAACAGCTTCTGAACCTGACCGCGACGAAGATCGGCATCGATCAGCAGCACGCGATCGCCGCGCTGCGCGAACACGGCCGCCAGATTCGCCGCCACATGGGTGCGTCCCTCGCCGTGGCCGACACCACAGACCGCAAGACAACGCCGGTGCGGTGCATTGAACCACTCGCGCGACAGGCGCCGGCGCAATCCACGCAGCTGCTCGACGAAGGGATGACTCGGCCGGTGGGCCGCCACCATCGTCGGTGACAGCGACCGGGTCAGATCGGCAGACAGGAACGGCGCATTGAACTGCGCAGCGATCCCTTCATCGAGCTGGGCGCTGGTCACCAGCCCCATGTCGCGCGCGATCTCGCCGAACAGGCGTTCGTCCGCATCCTGGCGCTCGAGCACCGCATGCACCTCGGTGGGGGTCATCGCGCCCATGCTGACCAGCATGGCGCCGATCGCGTGGCGATCCTCGTCGACCACCTTCGCCAACTCGCCGTCGGCGCTTTCATGGATCACGGTAACCGGGTGATCACCGCGATCGGGGTCGACTCGCTCTTCGATCTTCATCGGGTTCTCCATGGCGATGCGCTGCCCGAGACGGAAACCGGCGTCACGCCGTCGCACGCATTCATGCCGGGCGCTTGCCGGGCAGGCGGACCAGGTCCACCAGAGCCGGCAGAGATCGCACGGCCCGGCCGCGGCTGCGCGCCCCGGGCTTGCCGGCCCGCGAGGACGGCAAGGTCGTGAGGACGGGCAAACCGAGGGTCTCGTCGATGACCTGCGCCGAGCGCACCATGGGTCGTGAGGACTCGCGGGCCAGGGCCGATGCGATCCCGACCAGCGCGCCCAGGACCAGGCCGACCACCAGATTCAGCGCCGGTTTGGGTGAATCCGGCTTGATCGGCGCGACCGCCGGCGTGAGCACCGACACATTGGTCTGGCGCAGCGTGCTCTCCAGCGCGGAGACCGCGCTGCGCTGAGCCACCAGCTCATACGCCTTCTGGGCCGCCTGCTCATCATTGCGCAGCAGATCGATCTGATCGCGATGCGTCTTCAGCGACAACACCTTGTCGCGCTGGGCGGCGAACTCGCGCTCGAGCGTGGCCACCTGCTCCTGAGACACCTTGTCGGCCACCTGCACGCTGCCGCGGCGGCGCTCGGTTTCCTGACGCAGCTGGCGGCTCAGGCTGTTCACCTGGGCCTGCTGTGCGCGGTACTGCGGATGCGCACTGCCCAGGCGCCCCTGGATCGCCGTGAACTCGGCCTGCGCGGCTGCGAGCCGGTCGCGCAGCTTCTGCACCACCGGGTCGGCGAGCACCTCCGGCAGGCTCTCCTGCCCCTGGCTGCCGCGGGCCCGTGCCCCGGCCGCCTGACTTTGCACCGCGGCCAGCTGTCGCGACAGTTCGGCCAGGCGCTCATTCTCCACATCGAAGGTGTTCTCGACCTCGAGCACCCCGTGCCGCATCTGGTACTCGGACAATCGCTGCTTGGCGGCCGCCAGCCGCTGCATGGCCGTTTCGACACCGGCGGCGAAGAACTCGGCATTGGCCCGCGCCGGATCGGAGCGCAGCGCCAGCGCGGTCTGCAGATACGCATCGACGAACGCATTGGCCAGCGCCGCGGCCTCCTGCGGTGTGTTGGCGCGCATGCTCACGCGCACCAGGTTGCCCTTCGCATCCGCTTGCACATCGAGATCTTCGAGCAGCTGATTGGCCAGCCAGTTGACCAGCTGGCCGTGCCCGCCCGTCGCCTTGCGCCATTGCGCCTGCGCGTCCGGATCCCGCTCCAGGCCGCGCGCGCGCACCACGGCTTCGGCCACGCGCAGGCTGGCGATCAGATCGGCCTGCGTGCTGACCTGGGCCGCCAGCGCCGCATGCGGGGCAGTGGCGCCGGACACCGCATCCGGGGCGCCGAGATCGACATAGACCTCGGCGGTGGCGCGCCAGCTCTTGGGCAGCACCAGCGTGGCGACCAGCGCAATGGCCAGGCCGGCCAGGGCGGCGCCGGCGACCAGCCGATAGCGGGCCAGCAGGATTTGCAGGATCTGAGGCAGGCTCATTGTTCACCCTCGGCTTCGATGGCGACATCTGCCCCGCGCGGGGACACCATGGCGCAATGGATCATGATTGCCCAGGGTCATGCGCCCGCAGACTCCGAACTGACGAGACGCGGCTGTGGCCGGGTGGGCGGCTGCGCGGACCGGCAATCATGCGACGCCGACCGTTCGACGCGGGCAATCAGCAAACCGGGCGCATCGATCACGCGATTCAGCCACGGGGTGCATGGATCGCGATCGATCATGGTGTTCAGCGGATCGCGAAACACCCAGGTCGGCATGCTGCGAAACGCCACCAGCCAGTGCACATCGTGGCGCAGTGCAAGCGCATGAATGCGCTCGGCGTCATAGGGGCGGCTCACATAGACCGGCAAAGGCACACCGACCATGGCGCCACCGGTGAGCAGCGACAGCCCATGGGGATGGGTGCTCATGACCACCTCGCCGGCCTCGGCCCGTCTGCGCAGCCAGCGCAGCGCATCCTCGTTGCCGACCGACTCCTCGAGCAGCGCCTCACGCATCTGCAGGGTGGGGGTTTCCAGCACACGTTGCAGGAACCCGGGCCACAACAACAGCATCTGCGCGAGCGCCAAAGCCGGAATCCACGCGGCATGTCTGGCCAGCGCGCCCACCCGGACCGTGGCCAGCACCGGGACCAGGAGCAGCCCCGCAGCCAGCACATAGCGCATCTCGAGCACGTACACGGTCGAGTTCAGGGCGAGCACGATCAGCAGCAGCAGGTTGGCCGCGAAGCCGCTCAGACAGAAGATTCGAACCGCCGGCCCGAGGCCGCCCGCATCCGCTGCCGGCGTGCTCTCACTTGCAAGCGATGCGCGCGCCGCGCACGCGCGCACTTGCTCGGCCCGCCCCCGCTGCGGCGCCAATCGTCGCCAGGCAAGCCAGGCCGCGGTCAGCGCGGCCAACACCGCGAGCAGGGTCAGCACCAGCAGTGCGGGCTCGCGCAGCACATGCGGCACCCAGGTGATGCGGGCCGCGATCTCGGTCCAGGTCTGTCCGCGGCCCGAATGCGCACCGCCGCTGAGCGAGCCGCTGATCATCCAGTTGCGGGCGAACAGCGCGGCGAGCAGAAACACCGCGGGCAGACACACCGCCACACCCTGCCAGAAACCGCGCCGCCCGCCGATGGCTGCCCACACCGCCAGGCCGACGGGCCCGAACAGGGCCACCGCCTGATAGCGCATGCTCAATGCGCCCGCCAGGGCCAGCCCCGCGAGCACCAGACCGGCCCGCCGATGACGCGGCTCATCCACCCAGGCCATCGCACAGGCGATCAGCAGGGCGAAGGCCTGGTAGGGTGGGTCGGCCAGCCCCCGGGCCGCGCCCAGCCATGCCGGCACGAAGATCAACCAGGCGATGCCGACCATCCAGGCAATACGCGCCCCGGCCGGCGAGGTGCGCCCGATCAACCAGACCAGCAGACAGGCAGTGCCGACATGGGCGAGCAGGCCAAGCAGGATCAGGCTCTCGGCAAGATCCGACAGACCCAGTTGCGCGATCACGCCGGCCATCAGGGGCATGCCCGGTGGCCAGACGGTCTGGCGAGCGGGCATCACCTGCTCGAGCTGGCTCTCGTAATACAGGATCGAGCTGGCCAGACCATCACCGGCGAGCCAGTGCCGGGCGGTACTGACGATCTGTGCGGCGTCGTCCTGCAGACTGTGCGCGCCACCGAGTGACAGCACGAGCCAGACCACGCCGGCGGCCACGATGGCCAGCAGGGTGACTCTCGCGATGGCGGTGATCGACGGCCGGTCGGATCCGACGGCGGTCCCGGCCCACTCGCCCAGACGGGCGGAGTTCATCAAACGGGGCGTCCCATGGTGTTCGCAATCGGCGCCGATCCATAGATGGCGGCGCTTCCAGCGTCCAAGTATTCGCAGTGTCCGCCACGGACGCGAGCCTCAGGGGCATCAACAGTCGGCACGGGCCGACGAGCCGTCGACCTCCGCGGTAGGATTGCAACCAGACGCTTTCCCCGCCGACGATGAACGACGAACAACTGCTGCGCTACAGCCGCCATATCCTGCTCGATGACATGGGCATCGCCGCGCAGGAGAAGATCCTGGCCGCGCGCGCCCTGATCATCGGCGCGGGCGGCCTGGGCTCGCCGGCGGCGCTGTATCTGGCCTCGGCCGGCATCGGTCACATCGTGCTTGCCGACGGCGACACGGTCGATGCCACCAACCTGCAAAGACAGGTATTGCACGGCAACGCCCAGATCGGGCGTCCAAAGGCGGAATCGGGCCGCGAACGGATGCTCGCGATCAATCCGCAGATCACGGTCACGGCGCTGACCGCCCGCCTCGATGCCCACGCCCTGACTCACGAGGTGGCCGCGGCCGATGTGGTGCTCGATTGCAGTGACAACTTCGAGACCCGCCATGCGGTCAATCGCGCGTGCGTCGCGGCAAAGGTGCCGCTCGTCTCGGGCGCGGCCATCCGCTTCGACGGCCAGCTGGCAGTATTCGATCCGCGACGCGCCGACTCACCGTGCTACCACTGTCTGTTTCCCGAGGCGCAAGACATCGAAGAGGTGCGCTGCGCGACCATGGGTGTGTTTGCGCCCCTCACGGGCATCATCGGCACGATGCAGGCGGCCGAGGCACTGGAAGCTCGTGGGGGGATTCGGCCAGCCAGCGGTCGGCCGGCTGATGTTGCTGGATGCGCGCTCGCTCGCCTGGAGCACCATGACGGTGCCACGCGACCCGGGTTGCCCGGTCTGTCGGAACGCTTGACTATGCCGGTGTCGTCGACGCACCGGATCGGAACAAACCACTAAAACAGTCGGTTTTGTCACCGCGGCGGACGAGCCTTCCATCGGTTGTTGTGCGCCCACCGTGCGGCTTTTAACAATTGCCTGCGCTCAGCTGTGCCATTCTGTCGCTCGGGCCGTTGGCGCGGCAAATTTTTGGTATAAAGCCTTACTCCCATACGCCACGGTCTGACCGGATCTCCCCGTTCGCTCAGTGCCATGACTCTCCCATCGGATGCGCTTATCTGGGCGGCGTTTTTCGTCGCTCTGTTCGTCACGCTTGGCGCAGTGCCCCTGTGTGCCCAACTCCTGGCCACGCTCGCGCACCGCCCGGCCGACGACCGCACGCTCGAAACCGCGGGCCTGGGCCTGTTCGTCGGCGTGGCGATCTCATCCTTCTATCTCGGCGTCTGGCCTGCCGGAGCCAAGGGTCTGGCCCTGTCCGCGCTGTTCGTGCTGATCGCGGGCACCGCGATCGATGTGCTCGAGCGGCACGGCCGCCTCGTACGTATCGATCTGCCGGTCAAGATCGCGCTGTCCGCGGTGGCGATCTGCGGCGTCTGGATTGATCTGAATCACTGGCCGGCCTGGCCCCTGGGCATGGCGCTGCTGATTGCTGCCGGCATCATGATGCTGGTCTCCATGTCGCGTATCGGCCATGACTACGAAGACGCGCATCCCGGGCTCACCATCTACCTCACGATCACCCAGATGCTCGGCCTGCTGCTGCTGGGCTGGATCGGCAGCGAGAACGGCGTGATGAGCGCGCTGACCTTCTCGATCATCATCGGCATTGCGGTACCCATTGGTGGGGCGCTGCTGGCGGCCGCGTTCTACATGATCCGTGCGCCTTGGCGGCCCCGGCCGATGGTCTTCGCGGGTACGGGTGGGCACATGATGCTTGCTGTCGGCTGCGTCTGGATGGCGCTGCTGCTGGCGCTGAGCTCGGCCGATGGCGCGCGCTCACCGGCAGCACTGGTCTGGGTGGTCGGCGTTCCGTTGTTCTATTTCGTGCGTCAACGCCTCGCGCTGCTGGTTTCAGGGCTGATCGCCCGGCGGGCGGATGGCGCGCCGATGCCCGTGCTCGCATGGCTGGATCGCGAACTGGCCTTTCATATGTCGCCCTGGCTGCTTCCGCTGACGTCCCTGGGCATGGCGGTGGTCGGTGCCCTGGTGCTGTACTACGACGTCCGACAACTGGTCAGCTGGCCGACATGGCTGGTGGCGATGGCCGGTTTCATCCTGCTTCCGGCGGCTTTACGTCACACCCCGCTGGCCAGGAGCGGCGTAATTTACGAGGTCAAACCCAAGCTGCAAGTGGATACCTCGTCCAGCGCACTCCCCTGACGCTGCGGGCGGATCAAGCCTCACGGGCCCGCCGGCGACCCTTTACTGTCTGCCCCCTCCTCTGCCTCGAGACCCCCCGCGTGCGCGCGATCATCGACTATATCCGAGCAAGACTACAGCTGCTGCCCGTGGTGGAAGGGCTGGTCCTGTTCCTGTCGATGACCGCCGGCTATGAGTTGCGCCTGATCGACCAGGAAGGTGTTCTGCCCACCTTCCAGGGCCTGATCTTCGCGGCTCTGATGCTGTTCTCGATGACCGCGCTCGGCCTCTACCAGGAAAGAGACGATCCCTTTCGCCTGATCGCCCAGCGGGTGTTGATGGCCTATCTGATGTCGCTGGCACTGCTTGGCGTGCTCTTTTACTGGGTGCCCGAAGCACTGGTGGGCCGCGGCATCTTCGCGATCGCCTCGATGGTGGCGCTCAGTGGCATCCTGCTCGTGCGCTGGGTGGCCGACTACCAGACCCGCGTAACCTCGCCCTCGCGCCGCTTGCTGATCATCGGCACCCAGCAGGATGCCGATGACATCCTGCTGACGCTGCGCAAACACAATTCGCGCACCAGCGGTCGCTTCGCCACGCTCGATCCTCTGCCCAGCCTCGTCCCGGAGCACGAATTCTCGCGTCTGCATGAACCACACGAGCTGATGAAGATCGTGCGCGAGCGTGGCTATACCGAGATCGTGGTCGGGTCGCACGACCAGCGAAAGTCGCCGATTCCGATGCGCAGCCTGCTCGAATGCCGGGTCCACGGCATTCCGGTCTGGGATCTGGTTTCGTTCTTCGAGCGCGAGCTCGGCCTCGTGCGCCTGGGTAATCTGCGCGCCAGCTGGCTGGTGTTCGGGCCCGGATTCGAGCAGAGCACCCTGCGCCGCACCGCAAAGCGTCTGTTCGATCTGATCGCGAGCATCGTGCTGCTGATCCTGACCGCACCGATCATGGCGCTGACCGCGTTGCTGATCATGATCGAAGACGGCCGGCCGGTGTTGTTCATCCAGGAGCGCTGCGGCCAGGGCGGCCAGCCGTTCCGGATCTACAAGTTTCGCTCGATGCGCCGCAAGCCCGTGGGCGCCGGCCCGAGTTGGGCCGCGCAAGATCAGGACCGGATCACGCGCGTGGGCCGGATCATCCGCAAGATCCGCGTCGATGAGCTGCCGCAGTTGTTCAATGTGCTGCTCGGCAACATGAGCTTCGTGGGCCCGCGACCGGAGCAGCCCTATTTCGTCGACAAGCTCGCCGAATCGATTCCGTTCTATGAATTGCGACACAACGTTAAACCGGGCATCACCGGCTGGGCACAGGTGTCGCTGCCTTATGCCGCATCGGTCGAAGAATCGCGCGAGAAGCTCGAATATGACCTCTACTACGTGAAGAACCATTCCGTGGTCTTCGATCTGATCATCCTTTTCGAGACCGTGCAGGTGATCCTGCTGCGAAAAGGCAGTTGAAGATCCATGGTTTTCATCGCAACGGTTGCCGGCCGACGGCCGGAATCGACCCCTCGCAGAGCAAGCGATTCTCCGGTCGGGCCGATCGTGCCTTTCGGCTTGCGGAGTCCTTGCGCAGTGATCGCACTTCATAGAATGGGAATCGGCCTGGATGGGGTTGGTGTCGGAACAAGCACCCGAAGGAAGCCGGCAACGTCTCTCTCCGGAAGTATCCGGCGAGTAGACTTGCGCGCACCAAAACCTCGATAACAGCCAAGGAGTTCAACATGCTCAAGCGCATCGCACTCATTGCCATGACCGCACTTTTCGCGGCCTGTTCATCGCTTCCGGAGGCCCCGCGCAAGGTCGACTCCGAAGGCTACCGGTACGAGATCGCACCAGGCGACAAACTCGAGATCACTGTCTGGCGCAATCCCGAACTCTCGGCCAAGATTCCGGTTCGCCCGGACGGCAAGATCACCTCGCCGCTGATCGAGGATCTGCCGGCCGCCGGCAAGACGCCGCAGGCGCTCGCCAGGGAAATCGAAACCGGGCTGAAGAAATACATCCGCGACCCGAACGTCACGGTTCTGGTGACCGAGTTCGTCGGCAATCCGCGCCATCAGGTGAGGGTGGTCGGCCAGGCGCGCAAGCCCTCGGCACTCCCCTATCGCCAGGGCATGACCCTGCTCGACGTGATGATCGCGGTGGGCGGCCTGACCGATTTCGCCGCCGGCAATCGCGCGATCCTGATCCGTCAGACCGAGCAGGACAAGCAATACCGCGTGCGCATTCAAGACCTGCTGCGCAGCGGCGATGTGTCGGCCAATGTGCAGATCATGCCTGGCGACGTGATCATGATTCCGGAAAGCGCGCTTTGATCGCAGCGCCCAACGCACCCTCGGCAAGGACGCCATGAAAGAGCTGCTCAACGCCCTGGCGGAGATCGCCTACAACATCCACGGTATCTGGCGAAACCGATACTTCGGTCTGCTGGTGGCGATCATCGTGGGCATCCTCGGCGCGATCGGCATCATCATCATGCCAGGCAAATACGAGGCCACCAGCCGGGTCAATCTGGAAACCCAGTCGATCATCGAACCGCTGATGGCCGGCATGACGGTCAAGCCCAATGCCGAGCAACAGGTGGAGATGGTGGCCCGCACCCTGCTCTCGCGCCCCAACCTGGAGCAGGTGGCGCGCGCGGTCGGTGAGGTCAACGACACCATGGGCCAGGGCGAGATCGATGGCCGCATCAAGGCCCTGGGCAAGGCGATCGAGTTCCGCCCGGAGGGTGCCCGCAATCTGTATCTGATCTCCTATCGGAACAAGGACCAGGCCCAGGCCCTGGGCGTGGTCAATGCGATTCTGGCGATGTTCGTCGACACCACCCGCGGTGACAAACGGCGTGACACGCTCGAGGCGATCGGCTTCCTGAACGAGCAGATCAAGGCCTATGAGAGCCGGCTGGCGAAATCCGAAGAAGCGCTCAAGAACTTCAAGATCGACAACCTCGAGTTCATGCCGAACCTGGCCGTCGACTATCTCAAGCAGGCGGCCACCGCCCAGCAGGATCTGGAAACCGCCCAGCTCGAACTGCAGGAGATGAGCAATTCGCGGGCCGCATTGCGCGCGCAACTGGCCTCGATTCCGCCGACGGTTGCCGCCGCTGATCGCCAGATCATCGTGCAGGCCGGCGGCGCCGACGACAACGTCCAGAAACGCCTTGCCGCTGCGCGCAAGCAGCTCGATGAGGTGCGCCTGCTGTACACCGAGATCCACCCCGAGGTACGCAATGCACGCGAGCGCGTCGCCGAACTCGAGGCACAGCGCAAGAGCGAGCTGGCGGATATTGCCGCAGGCAGGAACCAGACTGCCGCGCCGGTCACCATGATGCCGAACAAGGTCTATCAGGACATCAAGATCGCCCTGGCCAATTCCGAGGCCAAGGTGGCGGGCCTGAAGGTGCGGCTGGCCGAAGCGCGCTCGCGGCTCGATCGCTCGCGCGAACTCGCCCGGGTGATTCCCACGGTGGAAGCCGAGTACTCGCAGCTCACCCGCGAGCTCGATGTGAACAAGAAGAACTACGAGGAGCTGCTCGCCCGCCGCGAGGCGGCCGAGCTGGCCAGCAATCTCGACGCCTCGGCCAGCGGCAGCGAGTTCCGGATCGTCGATCCGCCGCGCGTGTCGGCCGGCCCCGTGTCGCCGCCCAAACCGCTGATGGCGCTAGCGCTGCTGTTCGGAACGATCGGCGTCGGTGCCCTGGCCGCTTATCTGATCGAGCAGCGCGCGCCACGGGTGTACACCGTCAAGGCGCTGCGCAAGATCACCAGCACGCCCGTGCTCGGATCCGTGCCCATGTCCAATGGCGAGCTCAGCGGCCTGGACGGCGCCCGCCGGGCCTATGGCTTCATGGCCCTGCTCGGCCTGCACCTGATGCTGATGCTCGCGCTCTGGGCCTTCCTGCGCTTTGGCGGCGCGATTACGCCCAACGATGCAGCCCGAGCCGCGCAGTTGTCCCAGGCCGCTGTGGCCGCCGAATCCGTGAAAAGGAACTGATCGTGAGCCTGATCGAGAGAGCGGCGGCCCGCCTGAGCGAGCAACGCGAGCGCAAGACACCGGATCCGGGCCAGCAGGGCACGGCGAATGATCCGGGCCAGCTCGCGGACGAGGCGCTGCGCGCGCATCAGCGCAAGCTCGCCAAGGCGCGTGCCAAGATCGACGCCGCCGACCGTGCGGCGGCTGCCAAACAGGCTCGCAAGAGGCGGTCGCGCTCGACACCGGCAGCGGCCCCGAGACCGACACGGGTATCGACAACGCCGATGACAAGCCGCGCGGCTCACCCGCCGGGCCAGGCCGGGCCGCCACCAGAGCGCGTTCGAACCGGCTCAAGCTTCGCCTGGCCAATGTCCAGGGCGAGTTCTACCTCGATCGCGCCGGACCGGCGCCGGCGGTGGTCTCGCAGTTTCGCAGCATCCGCCGCCCGCTGATTGCCAACGCCCAGGGCCGCGGCCTGCCGGCGGTGGAGAACGGGCGCACGATCATGGTCACCAGTGCGCTACCCGGCGAGGGCAAGACCTTCTGCTCGATCCATCTCGGGCTGGCCATCTCCGCCGAACTCGATTGTTCGGTGGTGTTGGTCGAACTCGATCTGATCAAGCCCTCGTTGCTCAAGACGCTGGGTGTGCCGCCCCGGCATGGCATCACCAACTGGTTCAACGAACCCGATGCCGACATTCGCGACTACGTCTGCGACACCAATGTGCGCGACCTGAAGATCCTGCCCTCGGGAACCGGCACTGCGGCGGCGGCCAACATGTTGTCCAGCCGGCGGCTCGACACCATGTTCGAGCAATTACGCGCGAACTACCCGAATCACTTCATCGTGCTCGACACCCCACCGGTGATTCCCGCGAGTGAAGCGCGCGTGCTGCCCAACTACGCCGGCCAGGTGGCCTTCGTGGTGGCGGCCGGCGAATCGCCGGCCAGTGCGGTCACCGAAGGCCTCGAGCATGTGCAGGGCGCCGAGGTGGTGGGCCTGATCATGAACAAGTTCAGACCCGACAAGGTGTACTCGAGCTATGGCTATTGATCGCATGGTCCGTCGGCCCGGTCTGGTCGCGCTGGTAGCGGCGGCCTGGCTGGCCGTACCGGCGCTGGCCCAGGTCAATCAGGGCGCGCCCGCCGGCCAGCCGCTTGGGGGTGTGCCCGTCAACCCGGTGCAACCGGGCCTGCAGGCGATCCCGGACATCGCGCCACCACCCGCGCAGCGGCGCCGCAATGTCGATTTTGAATTCGGCGTCACACTGGGCGCCAGCTATTCGGACAACGTGCTGTTGCGCCCGCAGGGCCAGGACGAAAAGGGCAGCCTGATCGAGGTGGCGCCCTTCGCGACCGCCCGCTACGACAACGGCCGCTCGAGCGCGCAACTGCGCGCCACGGTCGGTGGCAGACGTGCCGATGCCCAGTCCGAAACACTCACCCAGACCACCGCCGATGTGCGCGCCGACACGGATCTCTACCTCGGCGGCGACCTGCGCATGGCCGCTGATGCGCTCTATGCACGCAGCACCGAGACCCAGGCGATCGGTGCGGCGCTCGATCGCAAGCCGACCAAGCTGACCAACATCGGCTTCTCTCCATATCTGTCGGGCAACTTCGATCGCCGCCACTTCTACAAGGTGCGCTATGCGCTGCGCGGCATCGATCCGGGCGGTGAGGAACTGCGCAACACGATCCAGAACCTGGCCATGGAGCTGCGTTCGGATCCCGACGCGGCCACCGATTTCGGTTGGGGCATCTTCAGCGATCTGTATCGGGTGCGTTATGAGAACGATGCCTCGTACAAGAACAACAGCATCGATCTGGTGGGCTTCTATCGGATGAGCGAGACATGGCGGCTCGGCGTGGGCGTGAACACCACCGGGATCGACATACTCACCAATGGTGCGGGCGAGAACTCCGGCGCCGGTGCCACCGTCTATCTGAACCACGCGCTGGGTAACCGGCGCAGCCTCAGCCTGCACTGGACCGACACCTACTACGGTGACGAGATCAGCGCGGCTGGCTGGGTGCGCTCGCGTCGCTGGATCGGCGGCTTCGAATACACCAAGGGTGTCGAGGACGGCAATATCGCCAATGCGCTGGCATTCAATACGCAGGAATTCCTCAAGCCCAGGACGCGGGTCGCGCGCACCCTGGCCGGCGAGAACGAGGACGGCCCGCCGTGGGCGCGCATCCAGGACATCTCGGTGCTGGTGGGCGCCGGTGGCCTGGGCGCGCCGCTGGTCTATCAGGACAAGGCCGTCATCGCCGGCGGCTTCGAGGGCCAGCGCAACACCGCCGTGATTGCGCTGTATCGCAACGAACTGACCGCGGCCGTGAACAATTTCGCCGGCTTTGCCGGTGGGCAGACCGACGTACTGGGCGCCAAGCTGATACTCGGGCACAAGATCACGGCGCGCGATTCGATCGATTTCACCGTGGATTTCCGCGATCTGGATTCGGTCGACCCCGATGAATCGGGCAAGCTGACCATCTATTCACTCGCCTACAACACGAAGATCACACAATCGATCACCACGACGATCGTTGTGCGCACTTATAAGAAATCCGACACTCCGGGGCTGAACGACGTAAGGGAAAATGCGATTTCGCTCTACTTCACTTACAGGTTCTGAGCATGTATGAGCAGTTCTTCGGCTTGTCCGAGAAACCGTTCCAGCAGATCCCCGACCCCGACTACTTCTTCCCGAGCCAGGTGCACAAGCGAGCGCGCTCGTACTCTGGAGTTCGGCCTGCATCAGGCCGAGGGATTCGTCGTCGTCACGGGCGAGATCGGCAGCGGAAAGACCACATTGCTGCGCGGCCTGCTTCGCAAGATCACGGGCGGCCCATATGCAATCCGCTCACCTGGTCAGCACACACCTGAGCCACGACGAACTGCTGCGCATGATCGCGCTGGAACTCGGCATCGAAGTGGCCGGTGCCGGCAAGGCGCAGATCCTGTTGGCGCTTCGTGACTTCATCCAGGACTGCCGGGATCAGGGCAAGCGCGTGCTGCTGATCATCGACGAGGCGCAGAATCTGCCGATCGACTCGCTCGAGGAGCTGCGCATGCTCTCGAACTTCGACGATGGCGAGAAATCCCCGCTGCAATGCCTGCTGATCGGCCAGCGCGAGCTGCGCGATACCTTGCGCGCCCCCGAACTGCGACGGCTGCGTCAACGTATCGGTGCTGCCTATCACCTGGGTGGGCTGGACGAGGAAGATGTCGGCCGCTATATCGCGCATCGGCTGCAGCGTGCCGGTGGCAGCGCGGATCGCCCGGCTTTCACCGCCCAGGCCTGCCAGGCCCTGCATGCGGCCACCGCCGGCCTGCCGCGCCATCTGAACATGATCTGCGACCGCCTGCTGATCACCGCCTATCTCGACGAACTCACCACCATCGAGCTGCCCCAGGTCGAGCTGGCGCTGGCCGAGATGAAGGCAGAGTTCGATCAGGGGCTGGAGCAGCCGCATCCCGAGCGCACCGGCCCGGCAGGGGGCGATGCGCCGGCACATGCGGTCTGGGCCGAGCAGCAGGTCATCGAGCTGGAGAACCGGCTCGCCGGGCTCGAGCAATCGAATGTCGAGATTCGCAAAGGCATGGGCGTGCTCGTGCGCGAGATGCGCCGCCTGGTGACATCGCGCAAGCGGGAACGGGATCGCCTGCGCGAACGCGCCACCCCGAGCTCCGGCCCCATCGGATGATCACCAACGATATCCGCCCGGGGCCGCCAATGGTCGGCACCGGGCACGGACAGGCCGCCCAGGAGGCGGCCTGCGCATCTGCGCCCGACGACGGCTCGGCCGCGGCCGCACCGATCACCGTACGGCGACGAATCGCCGACGACTTCGCCGCCTGGCAGGCCCTCTGCCTGGAGCGCGCGGACAGCCACTTCTTCCATCGGGCCGAGTGGCCGGATCTGCTCAGCCGCACGCTGGGCTACCACGATGAGAGCCTGGTGGCGCTGGCCCAGGGCCGCCTGGTGGGTGTGCTGCCGCTGATGAGCGTGCGTGGCCTGCTCGGCGCCAGGCACCTGTGCAGCCTGCCCTTTTGCGCCTACGGCGGCCCGCTGGCGCAGACCGAGGCGATCGCTCAGGCCCTGATCGAAGCGGCCTGCGAGCGGGCCCGCGAACTCGGTGCCGGTCATCTGGAGTTGCGTGGCGAGCGACGCCACTGCCCGCAAGCACCCGTGCAGTCGCTGTACAGCACCTTTCGCGCGCCGATCCCCGACGAGCTCGACTCGATGATGGGCATTCCGCAAAAGCGACGCAATGTGGTGCGCAAGGCGGTCTCACTGGGCCTGCACGCCGATGTCAACCGCGATGCGGATCGCTTCTTCGAGCAGTATGCCGAGAATGCCCATGCGCATGGCACCCCGGCGCTGGGCCGGCGCTTTTTCCATGAGCTGCTGGCCGCATTCCCGGACAGTGCCGATGTACTGACCGTGCGCGATGCTCAAGGGCAGGATCTGAGCGCGATCCTCAACTTCTATCATCGCGGCGAGGTCCTGGCCTATTTCGCCGGCGAAGTGCTGGCCGCGCGCCAGACCAATGCCAATGACTTCAAGTACTGGTCGCTGATGCGCCATGCCCGTGACCGGGGTTGCACGCGATTCGACTTCGGCCGCAGCAAGGCCGGCACCGGCTCGTTCAAGTTCAAGAAGCTCTGGGGCTTCGAACCGAGCCCGCTGGCCTATGAGTTTCCGTGGCTGCCGGGCGGCGAGGTGCCGCAGACCAATCCGCTCAATCCGAAATACCGGCTGGCGATTCAGGTCTGGCAGCGCCTGCCCCGCCCGATCGTGGACCGCATCGGGCCATGGGTGGTGGCCGGCCTCGGCTGAACCTTGTGCCGGCCTCGGCTGAACCTTGTGCCGGCCTCGGATGACCTCTTGGCCGCCGGCCCGGGCTGAATCTTGTGCTGGCCCGCCTCGCCGGAATCGCGTCGCGAGAAGCGCCGGCCCGGCGCATCTGCTCAGGCTGCGCGCCGCAATGGTTCGGTTTCGCGCACGAGCGGGCGGCCGATCAGCCCGGCTTGCGCGGGCACCTGCATCAGCGACAGCACGGTTGGCAGGATATCGAGGATCGACACCTGTTGCCGCGAGACATCCAGATCGTGGCGGGCGCTGCGGATCCAGAGCAGCCCCTGCGGATGATGACAGCCGCTCTTGACCGCATCCATCAGATAGAAGAAGTCACCGAGCCTGTGGGTGCGCCCGCCGACCGTGTCTTCGAAAGACGCCCCCAGATCGACCTCACCCGAGAGCGCATTGCAGAAGTAGAGCTGATCGGGCGCCAGCGGCTTGTCCAGATCGAACAGGGGCCGATTGGCGAAGCGACAGCCTTGCAGACGCTCGCGTGCCCGCGCGCAAGTCTGTGCGTCGCCGAAGGTGAGCATGAACTGATGCGTCATCGTGGGCTGAACACTCTGCGGCGTGATCGACAACGCGCCAAGCAGGCGACGCACATCATGAGGGCGATAGAAGTGCTGCCCGCCGCGCCCCTCGTGACGCAGGAACGGCTGCTGGGATAGCGCACTGACCAGAATGATCGAGGTATCGTCGCCGACGCAATCCATCAGATCGCCCAGCAGGCGATCCATCACACGATAGCCGTCGCGAATCGCATCGCCGTACACGGCCTGCTCATCGGCCCCCGGGCGCACCAGAAAGGCCTCGGGCGCCATGTTGCGCCAATAGCTGTGCTGAAGATGGGCAACGCTATTGGCGAAGAAGGTGGTGAAATCCGGCCGGCGACGCCGGTAGTAGTGCTTGAACACATCGAACTGCAGACTCTCGAGCAGCGAGGCGCGCCGCCAGGAAAAACGCGGATCGACGAGTCGTTCGCGCGCCAGCTGGGCCAGGATCCGCGCCACCGTGCCAGGCTTCAGACCGTGCGAGGCCAGAAAACCCAGGAAGCGTGCATAGTCCGCCGCGGTCAACGGGGTCTGCGTGTTCGTGTACTCGCGCACCAGCGTTGCCACGACATGCTGATAGGCGGCAAGCTGCGGCGGATCGACCGCCTCGGAGGTGCACCAGGGGTCGGGCAGAAAGAAGCCATCGGGGTCACGGAATGCGCGCGCGTTCATGCTGCCCGCGCAGGCCACGCTGCGCCCGGCCGCGCGCAGGATGGACCAGATGTCCGGGTGGCCGGCGCGCGGCCCGTCGGTGAGATGGAAAACACCGTGCTGGGCGAAAGGTAAACCCGTGTGAATCGAGTACCACTGGATCCAGGGCTCGAGAAACTCGGGGTCCTCGATATCGGGCACGGTGTCATAGACCTGTGATTGATCCCGCAGGCGCGAAAAGTTCGGTAACAATCCGGCCTGGCTCCAACGCGCGATCAACGAGCTGCAGATCTCGTTGAACTCGATCATCAGGACTTTCGACATGGTTTCCCCCCGGTTAGGCACAGCGTGCGGCCTCTTCGCGGGCTCGCACTGGCCGCGCGGCCGATAGCGCACATCGGACGAAGCCGCAACCGAGCATGGCGCCATATCGATGCCATGACCTGAATACCCTTGCTCGTTCCCCGCCGTGCGCGCTGCACGGTCATTCACCATCGGGCGCAGACCCATGGCTGATGGGCCGCATTCTATGAGGCTTGGCTGAAAATCAGCTATCGCTCATATTGGTGAAGCCACGTCGTTGGTCGATGGCTGCGCGGATCATTGCGCTCATCACCTGCCCGAAATGTGCCCAGGTGGCCTCACGCTCGATGCTGGCGCGCGCCGCTGCCGCGAGCTGCGCGCGCCGCGCCGGATTCGCCTGCAGCGCCTCGAACACATCGCTGAATGATTGCGGCCCGCCATCGAAGGCGAGGATGTTTTCGTCTGCCACGAACAAGCGGCTGGACTCGATGTCCAGCGGCGTGGCAATGACCGGCAGCCCGTGGGCCATGCCCTCGAGGATCTTCTTACGGATGCCGCCGCCGACATAACTTGGGGAAACCATTGCCAGCGAGCCCTGCAACAGCGGCGCCAGCGCGTCAACGAAACCGACCGCCTCGATGCCGGTTTCGGTCTGGCGGGGCACGGACACACCGGCCAGGGATTCGAGCCCGGCCGGATCGACCCCTGTGATCGCCAAGCCAAGCCCGCGCAGCCGGCCGGCCGCCTTGGCCGGCAGCCAGCAGTCCTGAACGAAGCGGCGCGCATTGTGCGCGCTCTGGATGGCCTTCGGATTACAGAGAAACACCACCCGCGGTGCGAGCTGCGCGGGCGGATCGAGGACCGGCAGCGGGGTGCCCTCCGGCGCGAGCAGGAAGCGGCCGGGAACACCCGTGGCACGGGCCGCATCGAGATCGGCATCGCTGATGAAGGCGACCGCGTCGGCGCGTCGCCAGGCCATGTGTTCCTCGCGCCGGGTGAGCCAGCTCATGATCCGCCCGGCCGGTTTCGCCCAGGCAGGCAGCGAGGCGACATAGCTGTCGACCACGCCGTACTCGAGATTGTGTTCGCGCAGGATGATCGGCCCGTGCCAGTTCGCGGCCCGCGCCAGTCGCCAGCCCAGGCCGAACAGATGCGCATGAAAGCAGAGAATCGCATCGAACTCGTGCAGATCGATGGCCGCGAGCAGCTTGCGCACATGCGCCGTGCGCCAGTACTTGGCGAACTTGTAGGGCTGGCCGCGCAGCGTCGCCGAGAGCATCAGCGCGGGCCCCTCGCGCGTGGCGTAGTCGATCGGCAATGGCCGCAGGCCACGCGCACGATAGATCTCGAGCCCGGGCGAATCGCCCACGCACGGGTAGGCATAGGTCAGGTCGGCATGCGCGGCCAGTGCCCCCAACGCACCGAAGATGCTCTCGCGCCCGCCGTCGGTGGCCGGATAGACATCGTGCGGGCCAAGGGCCAGCAGGCGCGCCCGTGCGCCCGCGGGCTCAGGCTCAGGCTGCGGATCGCCGGCGCAGATCGCATCCGGCCGACCGGCCGGCACGCTGCTCATCGTGGCGCCGACAGGCACTCGCGAAACACCTCGTCCATCCGCCCCCAGTGAAAATCCGTCAGCAGGCGGTCGAGCCGGCCGAGCATGCGCGGCAGATTCACATAGTGACGAAAGCGGGTGCGCACCGGAATATCGCGCATGCGCGGCTGATCCGGATCGATCTCCCAGGGATGGAAATAGAACACCGCAGACTGCGCATCCTGCGCCTGCACGCGATGAATCGCGGCCCGGCTCAAGGCATAGGGCAGCAGGCGGAAATAACCACCGCCGGCCGCCGGCAGATTGCGCCCGAACAGGCGCACCGACGTGGGCGGAATCTCCATCACCCGCCCGCCTGCGCGCGCATGCGCAAAGCGCGGCGCATCGGGGATGCCATAGTGGTCATGGCTGATCGGGAAGATGCTCGAACTGTATCGATGACCGGTCTCGGCCAGCACGTCGTAGATCCAGAGCGTGTCGCGCGTGACCGAGAAGCTCGGCGCCCGATAGCCGATGACCGGCTGACCGCTGCAGTCTTCGAGCAGCGCGCGCGTGCGTTCGAGATCCGCGCGCAGGCTCTGGGGCGAGAAGGTGCCGATGCGCCGGTGATCATAGCCATGGCTGGCGATCTCGTGCCCCTGCTCGGCGATCTGGCGGATCAAGGGGCCATGCCGCTCGGCGATCCAGCCCAGGGTGAAGAAGGTGGCCTTCACCTGGCGGGCCTGCAACAGCGCCAGGATCTGCTGGATCACGCCCTGCAGGCGGCTGTCGATGCCGGCCCACTGCTCGCGCGAGATGCGCTGCTCGAATGCCGACACCTGAAACCATTCCTCGACATCGATCGTGAACGCATTGCGGATCTCGCTGCGTGCGTGCGCGCCACCCGGCGTCTGGTGGCACTGGGCCCTGGGCAACGCTGCCGGTGGTGGCATGACCCGCATCAGATGCAAAGCGCCCTGTGGCGCGGAAACGGAGGGATTCATCACATTCGGGACAGGATTCAGACAAGCATTGTAAAAACCGACGGCAAAGCGCGCACGCGCGCGCACGACCAGGCCACGGCTGCACCTGACGGGCGGTCCGGCCGGCTGCCGTCGATCCGTGAGGATCCGTTTCGCCGAACCGATGTCGGAATCCACGAAGCCAGGAATCTTGCACTTGGCGGGCGGCCCACCCGCTGGGACAATAGCGATCCTGACACGTGTGCGCCGCGCGCACCGGCGATCCCCCTCCTCGCGCCCGTCCTTCCCAGATGCCCGCCCCGCTCTGCCGAATCGCAACCCTCGTCGTTTGCCTGGTGCTCGCCATCCTGGCCGGCCCGCGTGCGCATGCGGCGCCGGTGCTGGGCGTGGCCGATGCCGCGCAGCTGCGCAGCGCGCTGCAACAGGCGGCCGCCACGCGCCAGGCCGTCACGATCGAGCTGGCCGATGGCATCTATCGCCTCGAGGGCACCCTGATGGTGCAAACGCCGGGCATCACCCTGCGATCTGCCAGCGGCGATCCGCGCCGGGTGATCATCGAGGGCGATCGCATGGCCGCGAACGCCCGGGTCGGCAACCTGATCTGGGTGGGCGCATCGGACTTCCGGCTCCAGGGCATCACCTTGCGGCGCGCCGGCAATCATCTGGTGCAGGTGGCCGGCGAACGCGATGTCGACCGGGTCGTGCTCGAGAACTGCGTGCTCCAGGATGCCTGGGAGCAGATGGTCAAGGTGAGCCGCGATCCGGCCTGGCCCGATGTCTATGCCGATGATGGCCGTATCGAGGGCTGCGAGTTCTCCTATACCGCCGGGCGTGCGCCGCAGTACTACACCGGCGGCATCGATGCCCACGGTGCGCGCGGCTGGCTGGTGCGCAACAATGTGTTTCGCGACATCGCCAGCCCGTCGCGCGAGATCGCCGAATACGCGATTCACTTCTGGGATGAATCCGCCGACACCACGGTCGAACACAACACCATCATCGATTGCGATCGCGGAATCGGCTTCGGTCTGCACGGCAAGCCGCACACCGGTGGCATCATCCGCCACAACCTGGTGCTGCATGCCGCGAACGGCGATCCCTTCGCCGATACCGGCATCGCATTGATCGATGCCTCCGGGGCCGTCGTGGAGAACAACGAGATCTATCTGGCGCACGACTATCCCTGGTCGATCGAATTGCGCGGCCCCGCGACCCGCAATGTGCAGGTGCGCAACAACATCGCGAACCGGCCGATCGACGCGTCGCTGTTCGCCGGCCATCGCATCAGCGGCAATCGCGCCGATGCCTCGGTGCCCATTCATAGCAAATGGCTCAATCCATGAACCCCTCCGCAAGCGGCGCGCGCTATCGCGCGACCCTGTTCCTGACCTCGCTCCTGGTGAGCGCCTGCGGCACGCACAGCTCGATGCCGGCGGCCGAACAGATCTCGCCGCAGGCCAAACTCGAGCCGCTGCTGCAACCGGCCGACATCGCCTATCTCGGCGCCTTCAGGGTTCCGGTCGTTGGCGATGGCGACACCGACGGACTGCGCTTCGGGGGGCAGGCGCTGGCCTATGACGCCCAGCGCAACAGCCTGTTCATGCTCGGCCATCCATGGACACAGAAAACCGCCGAGATCTCCGTGCCCGAACCCGTGCGCTCGGCCGACTACGACGAGCTGCCGCGAGCCACCCTGTTACAGGGCCCGGTCGATGCCACTGCCGGCCGGCTCGGTCAGATCTCGAACCCTGCCGCTGGCGGTTATGCACGTATCGCCGGTCATCTGAGCGTCGGCGATCATCTGCTCATCGGCGCATTTCATTACTACGATGCCACGGGCTCGCAGGTGGCCTCGCACTTCAGCCGCCCGCGCGATCTGCTCGCGCCGGCCGATACCGTACGCGGCCCGCTGGCCCTGGACAGCAGCGCGCCGCCACGCTGGCTGGGCGGTTACATGGCCGAGGTGCCTGCGACCTGGCGCCCCATCTTCGGTGGCAGCGCCCTCACCGGCATTGCCGGCATTCCGATCGCGGGCAATGCCTCGAATGGCCCGACGGCCGCAGTGTTCGATCCGGACTCGCTGATCGATCCGGCCAAGGAGCCGGCGGCACGCCTGCTGCTGGGCTATCCGCTGGATCATCCGCTCGATGCGCTCGAGGTCCAGAACACGGTCTGGAATTTCTCGTCGGAACTGGGCGGCCTGGCGTTCGTGGCGGGCACGCGCAGCGTGCTGTTCATCGGCCGCCACGGCATCGGCCCCTACTGCTATGGCAACGGCACCGAATGCAACGACCCCGCCAAGGCCTATCAGGGCACGCACGGCTATCCGTATCGCTACATGATCTGGGCCTACGATGCCGCCGATCTCGCGGCGGTCGCCAGGGGTGGCCAGACCCCCCATACGCCACGTCCCTATGGTGTGTGGCCGCTGGCGCTCACCTTCGAGCGCGATGACGAGCATCTGATCGGCGGCGTGGCCTATGATCCGGCGCGCCAGCGCATCTATGTCAGTCAGCAGTACGGCGACGCCGACAACGCCCACCCGATCGTGCACGTGCTTTCGGTAAACATGCCGAAATAGGCGGGCCAGGGCGGCCCGCCGCCGTCAGTGGCTTTCGGTCAGCCGCGTGATCAGTGCGCGCGCCATCCGCTTCCACTGCGCGATCGACCAGGGCGTGTTCCAGGTGGCGCGCAGCGCATAGCGCAGGCTGCGCCGCCAGTCGCCCGCGCGCAGCGCGAAATCGGCATTGATGCTGTAGGACTCGGCCTGCGCCTTGCGCCGCAGGCCCTGGCGCCGGGCTCCCGGACCATCCGGCGAGAATGCCCACTCCACCACGCGCAGATGGTCCGGCAGGGTCTGATCGGTGCGGGTGGACTTCGAGGCCTTGTGGAAACGGTAGGTCGCCAGCGGCTGCGGCACATAGGCGAACTCGGTGATCCCGGCGCAGCGGATCCACAGCGGCCAGTCGTCCACGCCGAGAAACGACTCGTCCATGCCGCCAAGCGACTGATAGATCTCACGGCGCAGCAACACCGTGGACTTGACCACGAAATTGCGCACCAGCAGCGCCTCCATCACATCGCCGGTGTAAGGCGGCTCGAATGAACTGCGCAGCAAGGGCTCGACGATGCCATCGCCGACGCAGAACGAATCCGTGTAGCAAAAGCCGACCCGCTCCCGCGCCACCAGATCCAGCTGCTGGCGCAGCTTCGTTGGCTCGAAGATGTCATCCGCATCCAGAAAGGCGATCCACTGGCCGCGCGCCGCGCGCACCGCGGCATTGGTCGCCGCCGCCACGCCGGCATTGGCCTGGCGGATCAATGAGATGCGTTCACCGTAAGCTTCCAGGACGGCAGGGGTCTGGTCGGTGGAGCCGTCATCGACCACGATCACCTCGACACTGACCCCTTGCTGGGCGAGCGCGGAATCGATCGCCTCGGCCACGAAGGCCGCGCCATTGAACACAGGAATGACGATCGATACCTGCGGGATACCCACCGCGGCCCGGGGATCGTCGAGGATCATGCTCGTCACCAAGAATGAGGAGAAGTGGTGTGAGCGCGAATTGTGATCCGAACTGGGTAACAGCGTGCGGATTTCTTCACAGAAGCAAAGGTCGATCCGCGCCACAGGCCCCCGTACCGGGGTTTCCACCCCCGCAGCCGGTGGACACAGGGACCGCGCTCAGCGCGAAGGAGCGCCGCAGACCTCCAGAATGCGAAACTCTGCCGACCGATGCACTGTCGGCCAGCCCGCCGGGGTGTCGCCGCGCGCAAGCCGGGCGATCACATCGTCGGCGTCCCGGCCCTTCGCCTGCCCGGCCAGCAAGCGCTCGAACACGATCAGCCAGCGCGCATGCGACGCACAGGCCAGTTCTGTCGCGCGTTCCTCGGTCCAGGTGATACTCGAATAGGCCGGCTCGGTCAGCGCGGCCACCGGCCGCTCGATCAACATGCCGAGAACCTGGCCATCGGCGGCCAGCAGACCGCTGCCGGCATCGGTGTTTTCACGCAGCCATTCGCGCAGCGTACGAGCGCCAACGGGCCCGGCCAGCGCGCTGCGCACAGCCACATTGAGCGCCAGCGGCGCCGGCGACCCGGGCAGCCCCTGATCGCGCCAGGCCGCGCCGATCGCCAGCGCCCAGCAGGCCAGCATCACGCCGGCCAGAATCCGTCGTGAGCCGCGGGCAAGGCGTGCCTCTTGCGGGCGCCGCAGGCCCGAGGCGATGCCCGCCACGGCAAGCAGCACGAGCGGAACCGTCGCCTCCATGTAGCGCGCCTCGAACGGATAGGTGCTGCTGGCCATCACCGCGAGCGCAAGATGCAGGGCCAGCAGCGCGGCCGCCAAAGCGCCGGCAAGCAGAGGCAGCGGCCAGCGCGCGACGACGGCGAGCCCGGAACGCCCGGGACCGGCGAGCAAGGGGCTGGCAATCCCGCCTGACCCGTGTATGTCCTGGCCCGCCGGCCCCGGCAGGAGCTGGCGCGCTCGAAGCCGGGCCCGCGCCAGACGCCAGAGCGATGCCCCGGTGATCCAGCCCAGGAAGCAGAAGATCGCCAGCATCGCCGGCGCCGGTGTCGGCCAGTCGGCATCCAGCCCGAAGGCCGAGCGCAGCCCGAACTGCACCTGCCAGAGCAGTTCGCCCATCACGAACTCACCCCGGCGCGTCGAGCCGGCCCGCGCCGAGCCGGTGGCCAGCCAGTTCACCAGCAGCTGCACCGCCACGACCATCATCGGCAGCGCCGCGGCCATCAGCACCGGCAGCAGGCGGCGCCGCTGCCAGAGCGTGGCGATCGCGAACAGCCCGAGCACGGCCACGAAGGCGATTCCCTGGTAGCGGGTGAGAAAGGCCAGCCCGAAGAACGCACCGGCCAGGCTGGCCGCGGCCCAGCCCATCGCAGTGGGTTCGCGCCCGCGCCAGCCGAGCACCAGCAGCGCAGCCATCAAAAACAATGTGAACAGGGATTCGCTCTGGCCGCCACCGGCGACCAGGATCGGCATCGGCAGCGCCCACCAGAGCCCTGCCAGGATCGCCGCCGTGACCGCGCCGGCACCGCTGTCGAGCGCGATCAGCCAGATCAGGGCGCCGATCATGAACACGCACCAGAGCGAGAGGCGCACCGAGACATCGGCGAGCGCGTGGCCGCTGAGTTCGGCAAGCGTGGCCAGCGCCAGCGGATACATCGGTGGCCAGACACGCTGCACGACCGGCGGCGCACCGCCCTGTTGCGCGGGATAGGTTTGCAGATCGGTGCGCACACCCAGGCCGGCCTGAATGTGGCGGGCCGTCACCAGATACTGCGCGCCATCGTTGCGCAGATGATCGATCGTGAAGCCGCGGCCCAGCGCGCAGGCATAGATCAGCCCGAACAGCGCGGCCGCGAGCAGTGCGGCCCAGCGCGCGAAACGCGGGCGCCGCGGGTGCGCGCCGGTCACGGCTCGCTCATTGCCCGGTCGCCAGACCGAGCGGCCCGCCCGGGCGCGCGGAACCGGCCGGCCGATCGAGCAACCGCTCATAGAGCAGCAGATACTCGTCGGCCATGCGCGCGGCCGAGAACTCACGCGTCACGCGGGTGTGCGCGGCCTCGATCAGCCGCGCGGCCAGGCCGGGCTCCTCGAGGATGCGTGACAACTGCAGGCTCAGCGCCTCGTGATCATCGAGCGGAAACAGCAAACCCGTGGCGTCATGCGTGATCAGATCGCGGCTGCCGGGGATGTCGGAGGAAACGATCGGCACACGCGCGGCCATGGCCTCCATCAGACAGCGCGGAATGCCCTCGAGCGAGGAAGGCAGCACGAAGGCATCGAACTTCTTCAGCCAGGCGAGCCGGTCATCGCGAAAGCCCGCGAAATGCACGCGTTCGGCCACACCCAGCGCGCGCGCCTGTTCCTGCAGGGCCGCACGCTGATCGCCGTCGCCGATCAACACCAGCATCGTGTTCTGGTCGGCCAGCCCTGCGAAGGCGCGCAGCAGCACATCGATGCGCTTGCGCCCGATCAGCTGGCCGATATAACCGATCACGCGCCGCCCCTGGCGATGCCAGTCATCGATGCTCGGCGACGCCGCCGGCGTGGACTGCACCTCATGCAGATCGACCCCGTTGCGGATCATGTGCAGGCGCGGCTTCACCCAGGGCAGACGCGCAAGCCCCGCATGCAGATCATCGGATAAGGGCGCCACCGCATCGCAGGCCGCGAAGATCAGCCGGTCGATGCCCTCGTAGAGCTGCAAGGCCAGCCCCGCGTTCACGCTCCAGCCATGCGGCGTGGTCAGCAGGCGCGCGCCGGTGCCGCGCACCGCGAGCGCGCCGAGCAGATCGGTCTTGTAGAAATGTGTGTGCACGATGTCGATCCGCTCGCGGCGCACGAATGCGCGGATCTGGCCCACCGCGGCAAAACTCAGCCGGCCCGGCGCCTCGAACACGGCCGTGGGCAGATCGAGGCGCGCGGCCTGTTCGCACAGCGGCGGCTGGCCGCCGCCGGGAAGATCCTGCGCCACGCCGACCACCGTCTGACAACGGCCTCTGTCCAGATGCCGGCCCAGGGCCAGGATCCAGCGCTCGGCACCGAGCACCGCCATCGGCCCGCCCAGCTGCAGCACACGGATCGGCGCATCACCCGCCTTGCTCATAGAGATAACTCCGGTCTGGACTGCTCATGCCAGGCGGAGAACATCATCGCCGCCCACAGCAGAACATGATGATCACGGGCGCCGCGTTGATGCTCGGCCCACAGCGTGCGCAGCGCATCATCATCGAACAGATCACGCAAGGGGCCGTTACGCGCGAACAGCCAGGCCTCGCCGGCATCACGCAGATCCGAACGCAGCCACTGCGCGATCGGCATCGAGAAACCCCGCTTGGGCATGTGCAGGATCTCGGCCGGCAGCCGGCGCGCGGCCAGATGACGCAGCACACGCTTGCCGCGACCGTCACCGAGCTTGAGCGCATCGGGCAGCCGGGCGGCAAACTCCAGCACGCGGTAATCGAGCAGCGGCGAGCGCACCTCGAGCGAGTGCGCCATGCTCATGCGATCCACCTTCACCAGCACATCATCGGTCATGTAGCCATGGACATCGGCCAGCTGCGCGCGCGACACCGGATCATGGCCGTGATGGCCGGTATAGAGCGGATAGATCAGCTCACGCGGCGTGAAGCCGCCCAGCGACGAGCGCAGACGCCGCCCGTAGAGGCGCTCGCGCACATCATCGCGCAGCCAGACCAGATCACGATAGTAGGCTCGACATCGGCCACCGAGAGATTCTCGAAGATCGTCTTCAGACGCAGCGGGCGCGGCAGCCAGGCGGCCCCCGGCCAGAGCCGGCCGATCGGGCCGAACATCATCGACCGCAGCGCGGCCGGCAGCCGGGCACGCAGCCGCGATTCCACCCGGTGCGGGCGATAGCGGAAGGTGTAGCCGCCGAAGGACTCGTCGCCGCCATCGCCCGAGAGCGCCACCGTGACCGACTTGCGCGCCATCTGGCACACATACCAGGTGGGCACCGTGCTGGCATCGGCCAGGGGCTCGTCGCAATGCCGGGCGATGCGCGGCAGCACATCGATCGCATCGGGGCGCACCTTGAACTCGTGATGATTGGTCTGCAGATGGCCGGCGGTGGCCCGGGCCACCTCGACCTCCGAGAACTCATCGACATTGAAGCCGATCGTGTTGGTGATCACCGGCTGCGCACTGGCCTGGGCCATCGAGGCCACCACCAGCGAGGAATCGATGCCACCGGAGAGGAACGCGCCAAGCGGCACCTCGCTGACCAGCCGGCAGCGCACCGCATCATCGATCAGGGGTTCGAGCGCCTCGCCGGCCTGCTCGAGCGTCATGGCCTGGGGTGCGCTGCCATCGAGCCGCCAGTAGCGGCGCGGCGCACCGCCGCTGCGCTCGGCGGCCATCCAGTGTGCGGCCGGCAGCTTGTGCACACCGCGATAGATGGTCATCGGCGACGGAATGAAACCGAGGCTGAAGTAACAATCCATGGCCTGCGGATCGATCGTGGCCGGGCATCCGGGCAGGCTGCGCAAGGCCTTCAGTTCCGAGGCAAAGGCCAGGCGCTTGCCGTCGTTGAACCAATAGAGCGGCTTCTTGCCGACCCGGTCACGCGCCAACACCAGGCGGCGCGCACGCGGATCCCAGAGCGCGAATGCGAACATGCCGTTGAAGCGGTTCAGACAGTCTTCGCCCCAACTCGCCCAGGCACGCAGGATCACCTCGGTGTCCGAGCGCGTGCCGAATGCATGGCCAAGCGCCTCCAGTTCCTCGCGCAGTTCCGCGAAGTTGTAGATCTCGCCGTTGAACACGACGGTAAGCGGTGGCGCCAGGGGATCATCGGCACGCATCACCGACATCGGCTGCGCACCGCTGGCGCGATCGATGATCGACAGGCGCTGATGACCCAGCGCGACATGATCATCGACGAACACACCCTCGGCATCCGGGCCGCGATGCACGAGCGTGGCATTCATCATGCGCACCCGGGCGCTGGCGGCGGCCCGTTCATGGCCGTCGAATGTCACGAATCCCGCAATCCCGCACATCAGCGCGGCTCCTTCGAAGAAGCGCCTTCACCCGCCACCGGCAGGGCGCGAACAACGCGCGCGGGATTGCCCGCGATCAGACTCGCCCCGGGCATCGTCTGGCCAACCACAGCGCCGGCGGCCACGATGCTGCCCGCGCCGATGTCATCGAGCACGATCGCGCCCTCGCCCAGCCAGCAATCGGCACCGATCCGCACCTGGGTGAACACGCTCTCACCATGGCTGAGCGCGCCGTGCTCATCCAGATGCTGGCGCTTGCCGCTCGGAATGCTGACCCGGCTGGCCAGCCGGGTGCGCGCACCGATCGACACATGGCCGAGCATGCAATAGCTGCCGGTGCTGACATTGGCCCCGAGATGCACCTGGCGGTGACTGAAAATGCTGCCAAAGCCGATGTTCGTTTCCCAGTGCGCATCATCGAGCGTGGCCTGATAAAACGCCGCACGCAGCAGATTGCCGACGAAGCCCGGCCCGAGCGAAACCAACTGTGCGCACAACACGAACACACGCTCGCCAAGGCCCAGACGCTTCTCCAGCCAGACCGGAATCGTCAGCGGCAGCACCAGCAGCCAGGCCAGCGCGAACACCACCCGCTTGATCGCTTTCATCGGCGCAGATCCCCCGGGCCACGTAGCGGATTCAGGGTTTGCTCCAAGCCGAGCATCTCCGCATAGAGATCACCATAGTGGGCGATCATCGCGTGATAGGTGAAGGCCTCGCGATAGCGCATCTGGCCCGCCCGCCCGATCGCGCGGGCCGCGTCACCGTCACGCGCCGCATCCAGCAAGGCATTCGCAAAGGCCTCGACATCATCATCGGGCACCAGCCAGCCCTGCGACGCCGATGTCATGATCTCGGGCGTACCGCCGACCGCGGTCGCCACCACCGGAACGGCCGCGGCCAGGGCATCGAGAATCGCCATCGACACGCCTTCACTGCGGCTGGCCAGCGCGAAAACATCGAAGATGCCGGTCATCTGCCGGGCGTCATCCCGATGCCCGGTCAGGCGGATATGGTGCTGCAGCCCCTGACGCCGGATCTGTGCCACCACCGCCTCGCGCTCGGGGCCGTCGCCGACGATCACGCCGCGCAAGGCCGGCATGCGCGCCACCGCGATCCCGAAGGCCTTGATCCAGAGCGGCAGATTCTTGATCGGGTCGAGACGACCCACCGTACCGATCACCCGATGCTCGGGCCCGAAGCCGAGCGACGCGCGCCAGGCGGCGCGGTGGGTAGGCGCCAGCTCGGGCTCGGCGCTGGTGCCGTTCAGGATCACGCGGGTGCGCGCCGGCGGCACCCCTTCGTAGCGGGCCAGACGTTGACGGACGTCGTCCGAGACCGCGCTCACGCGATGCGTGTTCGGCAGGATCAACAGGCGATTCATCCAGACCTTCTTCGCCGAATAGCGCTCAGGGTAGAAACGGCCGTGCTCGTGAAACAGCAGGCGCGGCCGACGCACACGCCAGCGCGCCAGCGCGCTATAAAACCAGGGCGTGGCCTGGTGGGCGTGAATCAGATCCACCGCCTCGCGCCGACAGAAGGCCGCGATGCGCGCCGCACAGACCAGATCGATCCCCGGCTGGCGCCACAGACATTGCACGGCCACACCGGCGGCCCGCGCCTTCGCGGCCCAGACACCGGGCTCATCCAGACACAACACCGACACCCGCGCACTGCGCGAAAACGTACGCGCCATCTCCAGCGCCAGCCGCTCGGTGCCACCGGGATTCAGGCTGTGCACCACATAGGCCAGATGCGCACGCGAGCCATCGCGCGCGATGCCGCGAGACGAGGCGCGATGCCGGTGCGAGCCACGCGCCGGGGACGGGCCGATCGCGGCCTCGGCACGAGTGGCTCGCATGCCACCGGCGCCCGACCCAGCGCCGGCGCTTCCGGAAGAACCCTCAGCGCCACCCGAATCGCCCGCCGAACGCGCCCGCGCAGCGCTTCGCGACGCACGCTCCCACGCATCGCCCCCATCTCGACGCGACGCCCTGCCTGACTGCCGGGTCGACTCACTACCAGGCCCCAGGCTCGCATCACGATTCGACACCCGGCCGGACCCCTGGCTCGAATCGAGGCTCGAATCGCGACTCGAATCGAGCCTCGATTGCCGGCCCGACCCGCCCGAGCCCCTGCCGGGAACCCCACCCGAATCCGCGCCGGACTCCCCGGTAGACGGAGCACCCGTGCCGGCGTCGTCTTGCGCCGCTGCACCGCCTTCACCGCCTTCACCGCCAGGGGGCTGTGCATTGCGACGATCGGTCAGATCGGGCGCATGGCGAGGCATGCGGCGCCGATCCTGGCCCGAGCGCGCATCGAAATCCCCGGGACCGGCCGGCCCCGCCCAGAACGCGTCGTCGCGAGGCGACCCCGCCTCGCCGGGTGCGTTCGGTTCGTCATGTCGCGGCAAGGCACGCCGGCCCTTGGGATCGTCGCTCATCGGCGCCCCCGGGCAGCAAGCCGATCGGCCAGCAGTCGACGGCACTCCGACCACAGCGTACGCAGCCCCTGGCGCACCGCCTGGCGCGCGCGCTGCGATTGCGGCACGAACACCTCCGGTTCGCCGAAATCATGCACATGGGCCAGCCCCTCCCGGGCGAGCGCCCGCTCGGGCTGCGCCGCCAGCTGCCGATACCAGGGTGTCCAGCCAGAGAACACCGCCAGCAACACCAGGGGCCGGGTCAGCCCGCAGGTCTCGAAGCGCAGCAGATCGGCCAGATAGCGGCCGTGCAAAGACTCGGCCGCGGCAAGCAGGCGCGCGCGCTCGTCACCCACCGCATAGCGGGCCGCCGCCATCAGCACATGCGGCTTGCGGACATCCTGCGCCGGCCAGGTCTCGGTGGGCAGTTCCACCTTGTGCAACTGCTCGGCATACGGGCGTTCGTGTTCGGCCATCCAACGCGCATAGTGAAGCAGGCTCTCGCGGGCGTAGTGGAACATACCGTCGTACTCGCGCGCACACTCCTTGAGCCATAGATACTGCGCCAGCACCTGCAGAAACACCAGATAAGACCAGCGATGCTCGGGCTGATCGAGCTCGCGCGCGGCCAGATCGTCGCGCGGATGAATGCAGCGGCGGATCAATGCCTCCGCCTTGGCCATGTCGCGTCGCCGGCCCTGCAGCTGCCAGGCATTCAACAACGCCAGGATAGAGTTCCCCGCACCACGGCCCGGGCCGTGATAACCGGGGTCGACCGTCATGCTCGCGAAGCCGGTCGGGCCGCGATCGAACAGCGACCAGATCGTGTTCGCACCATCATCGACCGCGATCACCCAGTCGGCCAGGCCGAGCACGGTCTCGCGCGAATCCTCGTCGCCCGTGAGCCAGTAGTGCACCAGCAGGCCGCTGTCATAACAGTGCTCGTCCGACGGGCCACCGCCATGGCTGCCGGCGCGCGCATTGGCGCGGCTATACGTGCGGTGCGTGGCCGTGGCCGCCGGCAGATAGTGATCGGTGTGCCAGAACATCCCGTGGTTGTAGAGCGGCCGGTCACCATCGGTGTGATAGACATCGATATCCACCAGATGCCGGGCCGCCTGCAGATGCAGCCGCCACCAACGCACATCGCCCGTGCGCAGCCCATGCAGCGCCGCGCCGAGCACGAAGTCATACTGATTGTTGTAGTGCGTGATGAACGGCTGCTCGCCATCATGACGAACCGCTTCATGATCGGCCACCAGCTCGCCGAAATTGCGCCAGCCGAATTCATCGATCGACTCGCGCCGCGCCTCGAAACCCGTGGCCGGATCCACGATGCGCTCCAGATAGGCAAGGTGCGCATCATCGAGGCCGGTGGCCACGAAACCCGGCAAGGCGCCGCTGGCCGCGAGTGTGTCCGCATCCACAGTCAGCGGATGGCGATCATCGAGTAAATCAGCCAGGGCCTGCGCGCTCGCGCCCGGCAAGCCGAGCACGAATGACCAGCGCTTTTGCTCGCCACCCTGCAGCTCCGTGGCCTGCCCCGCCTCGGCCGGGAAGAACCCGATCGAGACCGAGTCCGCTCGTGCGCGCAGCGCAGCGGAAAGTTCTGCCAGAAGTCGGCCACGGCGATGCCGGTGCGCAGCGCAAACGCCGCACCATCGCCAGCCGCGGCACCATCGCCGACCACGATCGCCGGCTGTGCGCGCTCACCACGGGCCAGCGACGCTCGCGCCGGCACGCACCTCATAGCCACGAAACCGCACGGTCAGCGCGCCGTCGGCACCGACATGGTTCGGCGAATCCCAGCTCTCGCCGCCGCTGGAGTCCTGATAGATCACGAGCGCATCATCGGTCGCAGCCACGGCCGTGGCCGGAGCCGAAGCCGAAGCCGGCATGCTCTGCCACGCGCCATCAGCCCGCCAGTGCATCGTCGACCCCGCGCCAGCCGGATTCGCCAGCGGCACGATCAACGAGCAGTCACGCACGCGCCACGAGCCCGGATCGCCCAGATCCCAGAAGCCGCCCGGATGCTTGGCGGCGCGCACATTGCGCAGGCGCAGCTCGCCCTGCCAACCCGGTGAGCCGGCCGTCAGCCGCCAACGCAGACGAAAACGCACCGGGCAGTCGTCGCCGAAATCACCGTCGATGCGTACGCAGGTAGTCAACGGCCCGGCATCGCGCAACATCACCTCGTGAATCCGCCCGACCCTGCGCCGGCCATCGGCATCGCGCAACACCAGTTGCGCACCGGATGACGCCAGCACCGCGTGCTCACCACGCTCGCTCAACACCGCGTCACTGCCGGGCGCCCAGTGCCAGACGCGCCCGCCACGCGTGACCTGCACGGCGCCGTCATCCTCGCGGGCCGCGTGCACGACCGTCTCCGGCGCGAGCACGGCGCACCCGTCCGCGGCGGCCAAAGCGGCCAAGGCGGCGCCCTCACCGCTCGCACGATCCCATCCGAACGTCGCCGGCAACTCGAGCGCCGCGGGCAGCGCCAGCCAGACGCGCAGCCATCGAACCGAGCCATCGGGCCAGCGGGATGCGACCTCGGTTTGGGTGGCCATGCGCGAGCCGGCGGCATCCAGCAAGATCACGCGCTCATCGGCCGCAAGTTGCCCACGCGCCATCGGCAGACCGAAATGCCGCACCCGCATCGAGGGCGCGGTCCCGCTGCGCGGGAAGCGCGCGCCGGGTGCGGCCATCGGATCCAGCAGACGGAACTCCATCAGCGCACCCGGGCGCGACATCCGCGCGGTCTCGGGAGACGGGCCGCGCGGCCAGCCGGCCCCCGCCGGTGCACGCCTGGCCGTCGTAGCAAGCGGATCACGCCGGACTCACCCATGGGCTGCCAGCGCATGCTCATCGGCCGGATGATCCTGGCCAAGCATCCGATCCAGGCGGGCCAGATTGTCGGCCCAGCGATGATGACGCTCGACGAACTCGCGCCCGGCGCGGCCAAGCCGATCGGCCGCAGCTTGATCGGCGAGCAGCCAGCAGACCTGCGCGGCGAATTCCGCGGCCTCATCGGCGACCAGCAGCTCCTGCCCGGCGCGCGCCTCGATGCCGGTGGCAGCCGCCGAGGTGCAGACCACCGGGCGCCCCATCGCCATCGCCTCCAGCACCTTGTTCTGCACACCGCGGGCGATCCGTAGCGGGGCCACGCAAACCGCCGCCGCACCCAGATCTGCACGCACATCATCCACAAAGCCGGTCACGGTGATCGCATCCCGTTCAGCCAAAGCGAGCACCGCGGGCGTGGGCCGTGACCCGACGATCACGAACTGCGCATCGGTCACATGAGCACGCACCTTGGGCAACACCTCGTCGGCGAACCAGGTCACCGCATCGACATTGGGCGCATAGTCCATCACACCGGTGAACACGATCGCCGGGCCATCGGGCCGCCCGTCCGGGCGCGGCGGCGCCAGCGCGCGATCGTAGAACGCCAGGTCCACCCCATTGGCCAGCACCTCGATGCTGCGTGCCCCGGGCAGGCGGCTGCGCAGCAGGGCCACCTCATCGGCCGTGGTCAGCGCCACCGAATCGAAATGCTCGACGATCTGTGCCTCGAGCGAAGCCAACTTCGCCGACTCGCGCCGGTAGACCCACGCCGTCCAGGGTGGCGCGGCGGCCGCATAGTCGGCCCACTTCAGGGAGTCGACATCGATCAGATCCATGATCGTCACCGGCCCGTCCAGCAGCGCCGCGCGATGCCGCGAACGAAACACGTAGGCGGCCATCGGTGCGCTGTAGCAGATCACCGCATCGAAGCGCTGGCGATCGAGCAAGGCATCCAGCCGCGCCTGCAATGTCGGATGATGAAAATGAACCGTGCTGATCGCATCGCCGCGCAGCAGGGCCAGCGGCCAGCGCAACTTCGCCCAGCGCCCGTCGATGCGCTCGGTCAGCGTCTCGGCGCAGAGTTCGCGCAAGGCCGGCAGATGTTCCAGGTCGCGAGGATCATCGATCGGGCAGGCCACCGTGACCTCATGCCGGGCCACCAGATGCCGCAGCAGGTGGTACGAGCGGATCTTGTCGCCCCGGTTGGGAGGCAACGGCAGACGATGAGTAAGCAGCAGGATCCTGACCATGAGGCGCAGACCACCCGCCAAGCCGCCCCGCGCACGGGCGATCGACGGGCGACCGAGAGAGATAGCAAGGAGTTCATTCGTACGATTCGTGGCGAAGGGCGCTCAGTCCCTGAAACTCGCGGCTGGTGGTGAAGCCGCTGGGTGCGATGTAAAGTGACGGTCGGGGACGTCAGATTTCAGGCAGCGGTTTGAAGTGTGCCGTTCGGAAGCGCGGTGGCATCAGATCGATACGGTGTGACGCTGACCGATCGTCGATATCGGCGAGCTAATCAGCTGTGCTCGTGAAGATGAACCAATGCGTGCGCCCGTTGTGCCGGTTCACGATCCGGGATTATCTTACCGCCGTTCAAAATTTGACGATGTGTTTACTGTTGTTCTGCCAAAATAGTGGTCGAATGCCATAACCCTTAATGGTTAAAAGCGCGCGCCTCAGCCGTCGCTCACGCAAGGCAAATCGACTAGTCCTTTAGGAATATTGCGACGCTATGTAACCACGCGAGACAGTCCCGGGTACCAACTAACATTCGCGTATACATTTCATTCGAAAGTGATGCGTTCGGATTGCATCGCCAGCCAAGGCCCGTCGTGAAACTCCTGCTTCTGTTGCTGCTTGCCGCGCTCGTCAGCTACGGCATCGCCCGTTTGCTGATCCCCGTCGCCCTGCGCGTCGGCTGGGTGGACAAACCCTCCGATAGAAAACGCCATGATGGCGAAATTCCGCTGGTGGGCGGCGCGGCCGTGTTCCTCACACTGTGCCTGTTCTTCTATTTCGGCAGCGGCTGGGCGAATCACACCGTCGGTCTGGCCGCGTGGTCGGCCTGATGGTTCTGGTCGGCGGCTTCGACGACATGTTTCCGGTGCGCGCGCGCTACCGTTTCGTCGCCCAGCTGGTTGCCGCGGTGGCGGTCACCTTTGCCGGCGGCGTCACCGTGACCCAGCTTGGCCAGTGCTTCGCACCGTTCGAGCTCGGCCTGGGCCTGCTCGCGGTGCCGTTCACCATGGTCTGCATCACCGGCCTGATCAATGCCTACAACATGTCCGACGGCCTCGATGGCCTGTGCGGCGGCCATGCGCTTCGATCGCGCTGGGCTGGTTTCGCCTTGGCGGCGCTGCTGGCCAATGGCCGCGGCGGCGCCGCGTTCACCGAGGTGGCGCCGGTGGTAGTGCCCACAGTTGGCGCGGTCATCGGCTTCCTGGCGATGAATGCGCGCGGCTTCTGGCGCGCTGGATGCCGATCTTCCTCGGCGATGGCGGCAGCATGGTGCTCGGCCTGATCGGCTGGACGGCGATCATGGTCAGCCAGCCCCTACCCGGGCTCGGCCGTGACACCAGCGGCCGCGGTGTGGGTGATGGCGGTGCCGGTGGCCGACATGTTCGCCGCCATGGTGCGCCGTGTTCTCGAGGGTAAAACCCGATGACCGCCGATCGCCACCATGTGCATCATCTGCTGCTCGCGCTGGGCGCCTCGGCCAACGGCGCGGTGCGCATCCTGCATGGCATCTCGCTGGCCTTTGGTGCCATCGGCATCGGCGGTGCCTGGCTGGGCGTGCTTCAGTATCTGCTGTTCTGGGCCCTGGTGCTGTCCTTCGGTGCCTGCCTGATGTTCTCCATCGAGTTCTGGCGCCGCCATGAGGCCCGCCAAAGCGAGGCGGCTTCGCGGCCTGCGGCCCCTTCCGCGGTGGGCCAGAGCCCCGTGCGGGTCTTCGAGTAAACGGCCGCGCCGGCAAGGCGCGCCCGGCCCTGCCCCGTCCTCGAAACGGCGCGCTGCCCCGCCTGTTAAGCTAGCGCCCCCGCCGCCGATCCCGATCTCCGTGCATGCGCCTTCCGAGCCGTACCGTCATCTGGTGCTTTGCGCTACTGATGTTGTTGC
Organism: Burkholderiaceae bacterium; assembly: GCA_041396585.1. Taxonomy (GTDB): domain Bacteria; phylum Pseudomonadota; class Gammaproteobacteria; order Burkholderiales; family Burkholderiaceae_E; genus JAUIAI01. The sequence continues at coordinate 279,816 of JAWKYG010000006.1, forward strand.
TGGTGCCGCCGCTGGCGGTGCTGGCCGATCAGCGCGATCACGGCGATGCTGGATTTTCTGCGCGAGGCGGCCGGATTCCGCCGGTAGCTGGATCATCTACGTCGGCACGGCCACCAATGGCCATATCGGTGCCCGTGCTGCTCGTATCGCGACCTTTCCGAACTGGTTTCGCTCGCCGCAGCTTGCGCGTTCGGTTCGCGCGCCCAAGTGGCCGCCGCATCCGATCTGGCTGTTGGCGGCGCTGGCGTTGTTCGCTTGGCAATGTCTTGCTGCCCGGCTCGTTCAGCGCCGAGCCGGTGCTGGCCCAAAGTACTTCTATCTGTTCGCGCTGGGGGTCAGGGCCTATCTGGCACGCGATGTTCGCACCAGCCGGGTGATCGCCTGCGCGCGCTGGGGGCTGCTGATCATGCTGGGCGCCAGCCTGATCATGATGGTGCTCAACCCGGACACCCTGACTTACAACGAGGAGCTGACCCGCGCCAGCTTCATCACAGTGCGCCTATGGGGCCTGGGCTCGAACCCGAACTCCATCGCCGCGCTCGGGGCTGATGCTCACGGTGCTCCCCGGCCTGCACCCGGCGTTCGGCAACATCATCCTCACGCTGACCGGCATCGGTGTGGGCGCGGCCGTGGTGCTGCTCGCGCAATCACAGACCGTCTGGATCGCCGCGGTCGTGGTGCTGCCGTTGCTTGCTGATCTTTCGCATGCTGGAGGTGAGCAGCCAGAACATGAAGCGGCGCCCGTTGAGCGCGCTTGGCCTGCTGCTGATCACCCTGGCGGGCGTGGCCTGGCTGGCCACCGAGCTGGCCGCCGTGGACTATGACGCGGTGTACGCCGCTATGCAGGCAACGCCGCCAAGACCGAGGGCCTGACCCTTCTGGCTTGCCCAGCCAGGTGGCCAATGCGGGCTTTGACGACTCGTTCAGCGGCCGCGCGAACATCTGGGCCCTGGCGGCCGACCTGGCCGTGGACAACCCCTGGTTCGGCTACGGGCCCTCGGCCTGGGATCTGGAGTTCCGCCGGGCCGCGCAGATGCCGTTCGCATTCAGCGCCCACAACCAGTTCTACCAGTCACTGAGCGTCGGCGGGCGGCTCGGCGGGCTGACCCTGGCGATCTATGCCATCACCCTGGCCTGGTTCGCCTGGCGCACGGTGCGTGCCGGGCGTGGCCTCGGGCTCGTGCTGGTGCTGATCCTGCTGATCCGCGGTATCTCGACTGCGCTGGAGAGCACGATCGTGATGACCGCCGATGCCTTCCAGCATCTGCTGGTGCTGTCGTTGCTGATGGGCTGGGCTGGCGTAGGCGCCGCCATCGGCCCTCGAGGCTTCGCGCCCGCAGCACGGTGACCGGCGAAGGCGCGATGCAAAGCAGCACTCATGCAGGCTGCCCCGCCCGTGCTGCCTCCGGTAGCGCCTCCGGTAGTGCCTCCGGTGATCCTCCCACAGCCCGCCCGCAGCGCCGCCTGATCGCCGGGAGCGCAACGCCCGATCTCGCGGTACGCTCAACCAGCCTCGCCACCAATGCCGCGCCAGGTGCTCGGCGCGCTCGAGCGGATTGCGCCCGGCATGTGTCGCGCACGCTGCCCGCAGACACTCGGCATGGCAGGGCCAGATCTCGGAGCTGGAAAGGCTGCCCTCGTGCACCCGAAAGGCGGCCAAATAGTCGTGATCTGGATCGGCGCGGCCAGGCGTGCCAAACGCAGCCAGAGGTCGTAATCCATCGTGTAGCGCAGCGCGGTCGAAAAGCCGCCGGCCGCCAGAAGAAATCACGCCGGATGAAGGTGGCCGGATGCGGAATGATGTTGCCGCGAATCCAGGTTGGGCCAGCTGAACGGCTTGGTGGTGAAGTCGTTGTCGCGCACCTCGCCGTCGATCACCATCTTGCAGCAGCAGAGCACTGCGCACATCGGGCTGGCGTGCGAACGCACCGACAATGGCCAGCGCCTGCTCGCCCAGATAGAAGTCATCGGAGTGCAGATGCGCAATGATCCCGCCATCGGCCGCCTGCACGCCAAGGTTCATTGCCGCCGAAGATGCCCGGCCTGATGTGCACGAGCGCGTCGCCGGGCACCGCCGCGATGATCTCTCGCGTGCGGTCGGTCGACCGCCGTCGACGAACACACGCTGGATCTCCACGCCCTGCTGCGCCGTCACCGAGGCAATCGAGGCCGGCAGCCAGGCTCGCTGTTCAGTGTGCAGGTAATCACCGAGAACTTCATCGATCAACATTCCCAAAGACAGCATGGCATTGTGGTCCACGCCCGGCGTAGCCCTCGCCGCGTGCTGGTGTGCCGTTCCAATCTGTTCATGAAGCGCTCAGGCCTGCAGGCAGCCGCGAACCAGGCGCACGCCAGCAGCGCCCCAACGCGCTGCGCAAACCGCGCCAGCAGATCGAGCACCTCGCCTGCCAGCCAACGCCCGGGACGGGCGCAGGGCCAGCAACAAGGCCAGCGCGCAGGCAATGATGATAAGTGCCAGCCGCAGCGGCGCGGGCATGGCCAGCGGCACCAACTGTTCGGCCACCGCCGCCGACGCGGCCACGGCCAATGTGCAGAGCGCCGGTGCGATCCACAAACGCATCAGCGCGCCGGCCGACATCTGCACGGCCAACAACGTGGCCCGCACGATCACTGCTGCGCGCAGGTAATACAGCGCACAGGTGGCGGCCGCAAACCACGCCAGCGACGCCTGCGCCGCCACCCACCACAACACCGCGAGCCAGATAAGCACCAACGGCAACTGCAGCCGCAGCTCCTGCTCGATGCGCCCCGACGACCACAGCACCGGCACGGCCATGCCCATGATCAACAGGGCCGGCATGGCCAGCGACAGGCCCCGCAACACCACGGCACCGGCCACCCAGGCGTCGCCATAGACAGCAAGCACCAGGGTCTCGGCGGCGACCGCCGCGCCGACGAACACCGGTGTCAGCAGCAAGGCCACCACGCCGAACATGCTGCGCAAGCCATGGCGCAGCCGCGCGGTATCGTCCTGCACACCCGCGCTGGCCGAATAGAACACGTTTTGCAGCAACGCCAACACCTGCACCGAGGGCCCGCTGACGAAGTTGCCCAAGGTGGCATACAGGCCCGCGCCGGTCGCATCCAGCACCCGCGGCACCACCAGCCGGTCCAGGCTGGTCATCAACCAGTTCAGCAGGCTGGTGAGAAACGCGGTCAGGCCGAAGCGCACGATGCCCAGGCCCGGCCCATGACGCAGCAGCGGCCGCAGCGGGTGCGGATGCCACCACAGGCAGAGCAGGGTCTCGATCGTCGCCTGCACCAGAAACGCCGCCACCAGCGCATACACACCGGCACCCAGCCAGGCCATGGGAATGCCAATGCCCACGAAGCCGATCGCATAGCCGATCACCGCGGCCAGATTCACTTCCTTGAAACGCATCTCACGGCGCAGCAGCATCTGCGCGGTGGTGCCCAGCGAATGAATCAGACAGGTGAGCGACAACCAGCCCAGCACATCGCCATAGCGGGCATCGCCATACCAATCACCGATCACCGGCGCGCCGAACCACAGCAGCGCCGTGACAAGCGCGCCCAGCAGGAACTGCCAACTGAACACGAAGCGAATGTCGCGCTCACTGACCTGCGGCCGCTGAATCAGGCTGTAGGCCAGGCCCACGTCGGCAAAGAAACCGCTGAACAGAATCACCACCACGGCCACGGCAAAGAGGCCGTATTGCTCGGGCCCGAGCATGCGCGCCAACACCACCTGCGCCACGATCTGCAGCGTGGCCCGAATCAGGGTGCCCGCAATGCCCCACAGCACGCCGCCGATGCTGCGCCCGGTGAGATCCGCGCAATCCTGGTCGGCCGAACTCACGATCCGGCGGCCTGTCCGGGTTGATCGGGAGACTTGCCCTGCCCTGCCCGGTCAGCCTGCGCGACGCGCTCGGGCGGCCCGTTCTCAGGCGCGTTCCCGGCCAGTTGCGCCAACAAGGCGACGCGCACCGGCGCCTGCGGATCATCGGGAAACTTGCGTGCGAAGTAACGCCCACTGGCACGCAGCGTCGGCAGATCATCCATGCCCAGCCAGCGCGGGCGTGCGCCCTCGAACGGGCTGACCCACAGATTGCCCGGCGCCACGCGCAAACCGGCATTGGCCAGCACGGTGGGCACCATCAGCTCATCGGGCGAAAAGATCGACTGAAAGCGCGCGCACTGCGCCGGATCATCCGCGGCCCGCAACAAGGCCTCGCAGCCGCGCCGGTTGGCACCGAACCAGGTGCCGCCGGCAGCCGCGCGCAGCGCACCGGGATGCGCCCGCGCCGAGAAATCGAACAAGCGCCCCGTGAGCCACTCTGCCGCCCGCGCGCGCCAGGCCAGCCCGCCGCCGCGCGCCTCGCGCGCCCGCTCCGGAAAGGACAAGCCGTGGCGATTCACCGTGGCATAGCCGGGCTCGAAATACGCCTCGTGCAACAGCCACTGCAGCCGGTACAGCGCCGAGCCCTCGGGCGCCCAGGCGCGATACGCAAAGCACATGAACGCGATCGGGTCGGCATCCAGAAAAACGTGATCCACGGCCACATCATGCGCATCGGCGCTGATGTAGGCTTCGAACTCGGATAATGGTCGCAATGGCAGATCGACCGGCGTCAGCAGCTGGAAGTAATCGCAGTTCAAATGCTCGATCGCATGGCGAACCGTTTTTGTGATCGCCCGCATCGTGCCCCAGCCGGACCAGCCCGTGGCCTCGGGCTCGGGCACGAAGAAGGCATTCGGCCGGTTGATGCGCAAATCCGCCTGCTGGCCGAAATCATGATGAATCAGCACCGGGTAGCCGGCCAGAGCATCCACCAGTTGGGCGAGCGTCTCGGGGCGATGGATGGCGGATTGGATTCCGAAAACAATGTTTGGGCGCATGACAGGCGGGCAACTTCCAACAAAGGGCTATGGTACGGACCCGCGCGCCCCGTGGCGTCCAAACATGTCACCGGCACGGCCGGCATGAGCGAGGCCGCCGCGCCAGATGCGTCGCCAAAGCTGTCCCTGGTGCTGGCCACCCGGGGCGAAGGCAGCGGCCTGCCCCGCCTGTTCGCCAGCCTGGCGGCCCAGACCGAGCCTGGCTTCGAGGTGATCATCGTCGACCAGAACAACGACGACCGGCTGGCCGCGCCGCTGGCCGATGCACGCGCGCTCGGCCTGAACCTCACCCATCTGCATCAACGCGAGGCCAATCTTTCGGCCGCGCGCAATCTTGGCACCGCGAACGCGCGGGCGCCGATCGTCGGTTTTCCCGACGATGACTGCTGGTATCACCCGGCCTGCCTGGCACAGGTGGCGATGCGGGCCTGCGCCGCCACTGCCTCTCCGACCAATACCTATGAATCATCAGCGGCTGTCGGTGCAGCCAGTGTGGTCTCGAATCCGACGGCATCGCCGCTGGCCAGCGTCGTCGCGCACTGGGTGGAATCGCCACTGGCCGGCAACGCACCTGCCGCAAGCGCGCTGCAGCGGGAGCGCTGGCGGGCATTTCACGGTGGCGACGCCAGCTCAATCGCCCTGTTCATCCGCCGCGAGGCGCTCAATCGGGTGGGTGGCTTCGATCCCCTGCTGGGGGTGGGCCGCTACTTCGGCGCCGGTGAGGAAACCGACCTCGTGCTGCGCCTGCTCGATGCCGGCGAACCCCTGCTGCGCGAGCCTGGCGCCATCGTGCATCATGCGCCCCCCGGCGGGCTCACCGGAGGCGTGCAGGGCTTCGCCGCGGTGCGCCAGCGGGCGCGCGGCACCGGGGCCATCTATGCCAAACACCGGCTCGCCTGGCCGATCATCCTGCGCGGTCTGCTCGGGCCTTGGCCGGCCGCGCTGCGCAACCGGCCGGGCCCGGCCGCGATCACCCAGGCCGCTGCGGTGACGCTCGGCCGGCTCGAGGGGCTCATGGCGCTGGCGCGCGCGACAGCCTCGGTCATGATCACGCCCACGCCATGAAGATCGCGCCGCTCAGCTACCACGTCACCGACTATCGGCTGCCGCCATTCGTCGTTCCTGGCCGAACGGGTGCGCCATCTCACCCTGGTGCTGTCATCCGATCAATCCACCCGCGCTGCTCGCTCTGGCCTGGATGTGCGCGTGCTGGCCTCGCGTCGCTTCGAGTGTTCGCCGCCACCCGGCGGTTTTCAGAGACCGCGAGCCTGCATTCGCCTCGTGGGGTGGGGCCGTACGCTGGCCGAGATCGCGCCCGATGTGATCCATGCGCACGAATTCGGCCCACGCACCGCGATGGCCACGATCTTCAAGATGCGCAAGCGCGTGCCCATGATCGTCCACGCCGACCTCTCCGAACACACGGAGGCCGGCTCGCGTGCCCGTTCGCGCGCGATTCCGCGGCGCATGATCCTCGCCTGCACCGACCGGGTCGCCGTCAACGGCGATAGCGGCGAGCGCTATATCCGCGCGCTGGGCTTCGCCGCCGAGCGCATCGACCGCCTGCCCTTTGCCACCGACACGACCGTTTTCGATCCGGCCATGGTGTCCGATCCGGCCACGGTGTCCGATCCGGGCACAGTGTTCGATCCGGGCACAGTGTTCGATCCGGCCGCGCAGGGCGCCCCGGCCGGCAATGAGAAAGAGAAAGTGTGCCGCCGACGATCCGCTGCGCCTGCTCTATGTCGGCAGACTCATCGAACTGAAGGGGCTGGAGGGTTTCATCGATGCGCTCGCGCAGGCAGTGGCAAATCGCCCTGAACTCGGTGGCAGATTCACCCTCGCCGGCAGCGGCGATCGCGCCGCGGTTATCGCCGCCCGGCCCTGGCCGGCAAACCTGACACTGAGTCTCGTCGGCGAGGTGCTATATCGTGACTTGCCCGTTGGGTCCTGGCTCACGATGCGCTGGTGTTCTAACGCTCTGCGACACCTGGGGCATGGTGGTCAACGAAGCCATGGCCATGGCGCGCCCGGTGCTGGCAGCGAACTGAGCCAGGCCGTCTGCGAGATGATTCGCGATGGGCAGAACGGCTGGCGTTACGACCCGCGCGACCCGGCACGAACTCGGGCCGCACTCGATCAACTGCTGACCAGCAATCGCCGAACAACGACAACGCCTGGACGGGCGGCGCGCGATACCGCGCTTAGCCTGGCGCCCGAGCCGGTGGCGGAGATGATCATCGAATCCTGCCGTCGGGCGATGGCCGGCCGCTGAGGCGGGCAGATAGACACCCACACACGGCGGCGTGGTTCAACGAAACGAGCACAACGCGAGGTGGCGAGCGCCACAAGGCGACGCCTGCGCGCCACCGCGTTGCTGCAACCGTGCGCGCGATGCGCGGCTCAATCGCCGTCGATGATCTGCGGCTGGCCACCGGGCCAACGATAGCGCGTGCCGCAATCGGCGCACACCGATTCACTGCCCCCGGCGCCGCCCTCGATCGCCACCCCGGGCAGCGGCACATCCAGCCCGTCAGACGCGCCGGCACCCCGTGCACCAGCGCATGATCGGGCACATCATGCGTGACCACCGCGCCGCCGGGAAGCGCCAGCGAACGCATAACGGCCGATGGTGACGCTGCAGACGATGGTGCTGTTCGCTCCCAAGGAGGCGCTGCGCCTGACCAATGCGGGGGCGGTATTCATCCCTGCGCGACACATGCGCGCGCGGATTGAACACATTGGTGAACACCATGCTGGGCCCGCAGAATATAACGTCTTCCAAGGTCACGGCGTCATAGACCGCCACGTTGTTCTGCAAGCGGACATTGTCGCCACCAGCCGCGCCTTGTCGGCCACGAACACGTTCTGGCCCAGCACGCAGTCACGCCTCCGATCTGCGCGCCACCGCTCATGCACGAAGTGCCAGATGCGCGTGCCCGTACCAAGGGTGGCGCCATCATCGACGATGGTACCGGAGTGAATCTTGACGCCCGGGTAATCAGCCATGGAATCCTGCCACGCTCCCAATGAAGAGTCGGCGCAACCCACGAAGGGCCCGCGAATCCAAGCGATCAACGCACCAGCGTTTCGCCACCGGCCAGACTCAGCGAGACCCTGCCGTCCCAGAGCAGCGCCGCGCGGCAGATTGTCGCACCGTTGAGCCTGGCCGCCTCGCGCAACGCCGCGATGGTGTTCTCGCCGCGAATCGGGTCACCCAGGGAGGTGACATTGTCTGGCGGCGACACATGGCCGTAGAACAATGTGGACTGCATGCCCAGCGCCGCGCCCAGCATCGCCCAGCGCATCAGCGCGGTGGCCGCGGCCGGCTCGTTCGCCCGAAAACTTCCCCGCTCGCCCGCGCCGACCTCGCTGAGCCACATCGGCAACGACGGCCAGTCGCTGGCCGCCAGCTTGGCACGATAGCCCTCGATGACATCGATCAGCTCGCTCGGCTTGCGCTTGTAATCGTAGAAGTGCACCGAGAGCGCATCGATATGATCGCCACCACGGCCGCTGCCGCCCGGCAGCGTGACCGGCGCATTGAGAAAACGCGTCACCGAATGCTGATCGGGCTTCCATTGATCGGCAAAGCCCGAGGCCAGAATCGGCACCCCGAGATCCGCCTGCTTCATCGTGTAGACGATATTGGCCAGATCGCTGGCCGAGCCGCTGAAAAACGGCTGCGGCGCATCCGGCAGATGCTCCTTACCCCAGGCCGGCGTCCAGCGATCATCGTAGGCCGTGGCGCCCGCGGTCCACGGAAAGGTCGGCTCACCCCAGGCCTCGAATGCCGCGATGCGCTCGCCATAGCGCGCCTTCACCGCACGCATATAGCGAATCAGCGCCGCATGCCCAGCCTCGTTCGGCGGGCTGGCGATCCCATGCCAGGAAGGCCAGCGCGTGGGCTCATCCGGGTACAGCTGATAAAAGCCCGGCATGCCGAAGATCAACCAGATCACCGGGTGCCCGGCGGTGGCCTCCATCCAGGCATCCATGTAACGCCAGTCGTACTTGCCAGGGGCGAACTCGATGTTCGACCAAAAACCGCGCTCCTCGAGCCCGTCCACCTCCACCTTCATCGTGCGCACATAGCCATACGGATAGGTGGGCGGCGGAATCCTGCCGCGACCGCCGCGCTTCCAGGCTGGAATGTGCAGGCTGACATGCATGCCCAAAAAATGCTCGGGCACTTTCACCGGAGAATCGGGCGTGACCAGCGTCTGCCACGCCCAGCCTGACGAGCTCGCGCCCTCGCAGCTGGCCGGTGCCGCCGCCTTTGCATCGACCCGCCCCGGGCCCGCCTTCACGGCGCCGCCTGCAGCGCCGGCCGGCAAGGCCAAAGACAACATCAGGCAACAGACGGCCAGGCGCCAACCGCCGCGCCACCCATGAGCAATCAATCCGACGAAACCGGTCGAAGAACGCGATGACCAACACGACCGCAAGCGGCCGTCAGTCAGCGAATGAGTAAGCGCAGAAATCATCGACACCCAGAGAATAAGCGGCGGTCCGTTCGAAGAACTGCCTCGGCCCGACGGCGCAATGCAGCGGCTGAAAACGCAGCGCACATTATCACCCGGCCATGGCCCAGCCATTGCAGAACCGATCAGATCACGGGCACGCACCCGATGCGCCGCGGATGCGCGCGACGCGCTTTCGGGCCGGGCAACTCGTAACCGCGACCGGCCTGCGCGCGACCGCGTCGGCGAACCTGCCACATCGTCGGAAAACCCCCGCACCGGCGGTTTTCGTGAGCATCTCGCGGTACCAAGAATTCAGC
>JAWKYG010000007.1:0-262790 GCA_041396585.1 Burkholderiaceae bacterium
AGACATCGACGCTCTGCGCCGGCTGCGGCCATGACTCGATTTCGGCCGCGATCATTCAGGCGGCCTGGGAATCCGACATCGAACCGCACCGGGTGGCCAAGCTCTCGGGTATTGGTTGTTCGAGCAAGACGCCCGATTACTTTCTGGGTAATTCGCACGGCTTCAACTCGGTGCATGGGCGTATGCCCTCGGTGCTGACCGGCGCCAACCTGGCCAACCGTGATCTGCTCTATCTCGGGGTGTCCGGCGACGGCGACAGCGCCTCGATCGGTTTCGGTCAGTTCGCCCATGCGATGCGTCGCGGTGTGAACATGGTCTACATCGTCGAGAACAACGGCGTCTACGGCCTGACCAAGGGGCAGTTCTCGGCCACCTCGGACCGCGGCTCGAAATCCAAGAAGGGCGTGGTCAACAATGACATGGCGATCGATCTGGTCACGGTCGCGATCTCGCTCGGCGCAACCTTCGTCGCGCGCAGTTTCTCGGGCGACAAGGCCCATCTGGTGCCGCTGATCTGCGCCGCGATCAAGCATCGGGGCGCAGCGTTCATCGATGTCATCAGCCCGTGCGTGGCCTTCAACAACCACGAGGGCAGCTCCAAGAGCTATGACTACGTGCGCGAGCACAACGAGGTTCTGAACCGGCTCGATTTCATGCCCCGGCGTGAAACCATCGAGACCGAGCACGAGCCCGGAACCACCCAGCACATCCGCCTGCACGACGGCAGCACGGTGTCGCTGCACAAGGTGGACGAAGGCTACGATGCCACCAACAAGGCGGCGGCGCTGGGCAAGATCGCCGAGCATCAGCAGCGCGGCGAGATCGCTACCGGGCTGCTCTATGTCGACCCGGGCTCATCGGATCTGCATGATTCGCTGCGCACCGCCAAGCGGCCGTTCAACGCGATGGAAGCGCCCGACCTGAGCCCGGGCTCGAAGGCGCTGGCCGGTATCAACGCCTCGCTGCGCTGACGCCGCGCTCAATCCCTGGGTTTGCTGATCGCCGCAAAGCGCGCCAGTGTCTGCTCGCGCGCCTGCGCATGATCCACGATCGGTGCCGGATAGGTTTCGCCCAGGCGAACACCCGCCGCAGCCAGCTTGTCCGGGTCGACGTTCCATGGCGCGTGGATCTCCCGGTCTGACAGATTTGCGAGTTCGGGAACATAGCGGCGGATGAATCGGCCGCGCGGGTCGAATTTCGTCGACTGCGTCACCGGGTTGAAGATCCGAAACCACGGCTGGGCATCGCAACCGGTGCTTGCCGCCCACTGCCAGCCACCATTGTTGGCGGCCAGATCGAAATCATTCAGGTGATCGGCAAACCATTGTTCGCCGCGGCGCCAGTCGATACCCAGATCCTTGGTGAGAAACGAGGCCACCACCATGCGCAGGCGGTTGTGCATGTAGCCCGAGTGCGCCAGCTGACGCATGCCGGCATCGACCAGCGGGTAGCCGGTGCGGCCCTCGCACCAGGCCAAAAAACCGTCCTCGTCATGTTGCCAGCTGACCTGCTCCATCTCGGGCCGGAATGCCGAGCCGACCACATGCGGGAAATGGAACAGGATCTGGAAATAGAAGTCGCGCCAGATCAGTTCGTGCAGCCAGGTCTGGGCACCGGCCAGGGCCGGCGGGCCCTCGTCCATCATGGCCAACGCGAGCCTGGCAGCCTGGCGGATCGAGACCGTGCCAAAGCGCAGATGCACCGACAGATATGACGGGCCGGCCAAGGCCGGGTAGTCGCGCAGCTTGGCATATTCGCCGATTCGCCCGGCGAATCGCTCTAGCAACTCTGCGCCGCCCCGTTCGCCAGGAGTGATCGGCAGATCGGCCAGATTGGTGGTCTCGAAACCCAGTCCGTCCAGTGCCGGCAACCCGGGTTCATCGGCGGGCGGCGACCACAGCCGGCCGGCGGGATCGCTGCGTCGCTCGGCCCACAGGGCCGGCTGCGCATCGGCCTGCCAGCGTTTGCGGTACGGGGTATAGACGGTATAGGGCGTGCCCTTGCCGGTCAGCAGGGCGCGCGGGTCGACCAGGACATGATCGACGACCTGATCGAAGCACCGGCCGTCGGCGGCGAGCGCCGCGGCGACCGCCTGGTCGCGGGCGATTGCCTGCGGTTCGTAGTCTTGCGCGCAGATCACGCGCGCGGCCTCGAGGCGGCCTGCCAGCGCCGGAATGAGTTCGCCTGGATCGCCATCGAGCACGATCAGCCGCCCGCCGCGTTCGCGCAGCGCCTGGTCCAGCTCGGCGAGCGCGTGCCAGATGAACTCCACACGCCGGTCGGCGCGCGAGGGCAGCGGGGTCGAGGATCGTGCGGTCGAACACGAACACCGGCTGCACCGGTTCGCGGTGATCGAGTGCCGCGGCCAGTGCCGCGGAGTCGGCCATGCGCAGATCACGACGCAACCAGACGATGCTGGGCGGGGAATGTTGGGTTCCATCGGTCATGGGCTCATTGTGCGCATGGAAATCGCGGCCGTACAATCGAGCCCATGAGCAGCCTCAAGGTATCCAGCCTCGTCAACCATTTCCTGATGGCCATGCCGAGCATGGCCGATCCGAATTTCGACGGGTCCGTGGTATTGCTCGCGGAGCACTCGGACAAGGGCGCCATGGGGCTGGTGGTGAACCGCGCCATGAGCCTTGACCTGGCCGATCTGTTCGAGCGCATCGATCTCGACCTTGGTGTCTCGCCGATCGGCTCGCAGCCGGTGTTGTTCGGCGGTCCCGTGCAGACCGATCGCGGCTTCGTGCTGCATCAGCCGCTGGGCGCCTGGAGTTCCTCGATCGGGATCGGCGACGATCTCGCGCTGACTTCCTCGCGCGACATCCTCGAGGCGGTCGCCGTCGGGCAGGGGCCTGACCGCTTTCTGGTCACCCTCGGGTATTCGGGCTGGGGGCCGGGCCAGCTCGAGGACGAGCTCTCTCGCAACGCCTGGCTCACGGTGCCGGCAGACGCGGGCATCATTTTCGACACCGCGCTCGAGCAACGCTTTCAGCGCGCATACGGCCTGCTCGGGGTGGATCCCGTGCTGCTCTCCGGCCATGCCGGGCACGCCTGAGTCACCCGCATCGGAAGACTCGGTGCTGCTTGCGTTCGATGTCGGTGAGCAACGGATCGGGGTTGCGCTGGCCAATACGGTCACCGCTCGGGCGAGCGCGCTGACCGTCCTGCGCCGCACCACCAATGACCGTCTGTTCGCGGATCTGGCCGATCTGCTCGCGCAATGGCAGCCCGCCGCTCTGGTCGTCGGCCGACCACTGACCGAGGCCGGCGAGCGGCAGCCGGCAACCGATCAGGCCGAGCGATTCGGTCGCCGGCTGCACGGGCGCTTCGGGTTGCCGGTGCATTTCGTCGACGAGCGGTATAGTTCGGTCGCGGCACAATCCTGGCAGCGTGAACATGCGCGCGGCCTGGGCGGTGCCCGCCGCAGTCGCGCGGGGCTCGATCAAGATGATGCCGTGGCCGCGGCGATCATCCTGCAACAATTCCTGAACAGTCATGACTCCTGACCCCGAATCCGCCTACGCGAACCTGCTCGCCGCGGTCGACGCCGACATCGGCGATCAAGCCACGGTGATTGTCGGTATTCGCACGGGCGGCGCCTGGGTGGCGCAACGCCTGGTGGGCGATCTGACCAAGTGCGGCCGCGATGTCACCCTAGGCTTTGTCTCCTCGGCGTTTCATCGCGACGACTATCACCGCCGCCAGGGCCTGCCCGAGAACATGACGGCTGCGGCACTGCCACTGTCCATCGACGACCGAACCATCGTGCTGGTCGACGATGTGCTGCACACCGGGCGCACCGTGCGCGCGGCGCTGAACGAGTTGTTCGATCACGGCAGGCCGGGAACGGTGCGCCTGGCGGTGCTGGTCGATCGCGGGGGCCGGCAACTGCCGATCCAGCCGGATCTGGTCGGTGCGCGCTGCGAATTGCCGGCCCCCCAGACCCTGACACTCTCGCTCGATGATGCCGAGCGCTTCGTGCTGGGAGTCGGCTGATGCCCGCTGCCGCCCATCCTCAGCTCACGGCCGAAGGCCGTCTGCGACACCTGCTGACGATCGACGGTCTGTCGCGCGCCATGATCCACGAGATCCTCGATGCGGCGGCGAATTTCGTCGGCGTGTCCGATCGCGATGTCAAGAAAGTGCCGTTGCTGCGCGGCAAGTCGGTGTTCAACCTGTTCTTCGAGAACTCCACGCGCACCCGCACCACGTTCGAGATCGCGGCATCGCGGCTGTCGGCCGACTCCGTCAACCTGAACATCAACACTTCGTCCACGACCAAGGGCGAGTCGCTGCTCGACACGATCGACAATCTCGCCGCGATGCATGCCGACATCTTCGTCGTGCGCCATGCGCAAAGCGGGGCGCCGTTTCTGATCGCCGAGCATCTGAACCGCACGCGAGGCAACGATGTGCATGTGATCAACGCCGGTGACGGGCGCCATGCGCACCCGACCCAGGCATTGCTCGACATGTACACGATCCGCCATTTCAAGGGCGATTTCACCCAGCTCAGTGTGGCGGTGGTCGGCGATGTGCTGCACTCACGCGTGGCCCGCTCGGACCTGCTCGCGCTGACCGCGCTCGGCGTGCCCGATGTCCGTGTGATCGGGCCGAGAACCCTGATGCCCTCGGCGCTGCGGGAACTCGGCGTGACGCCGTATACCGACATGCGCAAGGGCCTTGCCGATGTCGATGTGGTGATCATGCTGCGCCTGCAAAATGAGCGCATGCGTGGTGCCTTGCTGCCCTCGGCACAGGAATATTTCAAGCACTTCGGCCTGACCACCGAGAAGCTCGCGCTGGCCAAGCCGGATGCGATCGTCATGCATCCGGGGCCGATGAATCGCGGCATCGAGATCGAATCCGCGGTGGCCGACAGTGCGCAGGCGGTGATCCTGAACCAGGTGACCTTCGGGATCGCGGTGCGCATGGCGGTCATGAGCATGTTGGCGGCGGGGTGACACAATGAATCCGAGAATTACCCTGCGCGGTGCCCGTGTGCTCGATCCGGCCAGCGGCATCGACCGCATCGACGATCTTCATCTGGCGCAGGGCCGGGTGCTGGCCCTCGGCGCCGCCCCCGATGGCTTCGAGGCCGAACTGAACATCGATCTCAGCGGGCGCTGGCTGATGCCGGGCCTGATCGATCTGGCGGCCCGGATGCGCGAACCCGGCTTCGAATACCGCGCCTCGCTCGAAAGCGAGCTGCGTGCGGCGATGGCCGGTGGCATCACCAGCGTCTGCTGCCCGCCCGATACCGATCCACCGCTGGACGAACCCGGCCTGGTCGAGATGCTCAAGCATCGGGCGCGGATGCTGGCCGGGCCTGCGCTCTATCCGCTGGGTGCGCTCACGGTTGGGCTGCAGGGCGAGGTGATCACCGAGATGGGCCAGCTCACCGAAGCCGGTTGCGTCGGCTTCGCCCAGCCGGGCTGCCTGCCGGTGGACACCCAGAGCCTGGCGCGTGCGCTGGAGTATGCGAGCACCTTCGGTTTCACGGTCTGGTTGCAGCCCCAGGATCCCCATCTCGGTCGTGGCGGGGTTGCGCACAGTGGGCGTGTGGCCAGCCGGCTCGGATTGCCGTCGGTACCCGTGACCACCGAGACCGTGGCGCTGCACACGGTGTTCGAACTGGTGCGTGCGATCGGTGCGCGGGTTCATCTGTGCCGGATCTCGTCGGCGGCCGGCGTCGAATTGCTACGCCGGGCCAAGCACGAGGGCCTGCCGGTGAGCGCCGACGTCGCGATCCATCATCTGCATCTGACCGATGTCGACATCGGACATTTCGATTCGCGCTATCGGGTGGATCCGCCGTTTCGCGATGGCCGCGATCGCGACGCGCTCGGCGCGGCGCTGGCCGATGGCACGATCGATGCGGTGTGTTCCGATCACACCCCGGTCGACGACGACAGCAAGCAGGTGCCATTCGCCGAGGCCGAGCCGGGCCTGAGCGCGCTCGAATTGCTACTGCCCTTGCTGGTCAAGTGGTCCACCGAACACGGGATCGATCTGCTGCGGGCGCTGGGCGGGGCGACGGACCGCGCCGCGCGTGTGCTCGGCATCGAGGCCGGTTCGCTGGCGCCCGGGCAGGTGGCCGATCTCTGTGTGTTCGACCCCCAGATCCGCTGGCAGCCCGGCCCGGCCACGCTGCGCAGCCAGTGCCGGTTCACGCCGTTCTCCGACTACGAAATCATGGGGCGCACGAGCGCCGTGGTCCTGGGCGGGCGTTACATTCCGATCGACTAGGGCCTGTCAACACTCATCCGATACCTGTCGCGGAGGCGAGAAATCATGCTGATCTCGGTGCCGCGCGCGCTGTTGCGCCTGCTCTCGCTGATCGGCCTGCTGTTCATCGGGCTGGCGATCACCTTCACCGTGTTTCCGTTCGTCAGCCGCAGCGAACACGAGCGCTGGATCGAGCGCTGGTCCGGCTGGTTGCTGGCGGCCGCCGGTATGCGCCTGAATCTGGTCGGCCACATCCCGGATGATCCGCGCGGCTTGCTGCTGGTGGCCAACCATCTGTCCTGGATCGACATCTTCGTCTTTAACCGGGTGCGCGCCGCGCGTTTCGTGGCCAAGTCCGAGATTGCGCGCTGGCCGGTCATCGGGCTGCTGGTGGCGCGGGTGGGCACCTTGTTCATCGAGCGTGGCCGGCGCCATGCCGTGCAACACATGTTGCACACGATGGCTGCGCATCTGGAGCGCGGCGAGCTCGTGGCGGTGTTTCCCGAGGGCACGACATCCGACGGTCGCAGCCTGTTGCCGTTTCATGCCAACCTGATCCAGGCGGCGATCGTCACCGCGACGCCGGTGCTGCCGGTGGCGCTTTCTTTCTTCGATCATCTGGGCAGGCCGAGCGATGCGCCCTTGTTCGTCGGAGATACGAACCTGGTGCAGTCGGTCTGGCGAATCATCTCGGCGCCGCGGCTCGAGGCGCGGGTCCAGCTACTGGAGCCGATTCCCACGCATCACGATATGCGCCGGGTCGAGGTGGCGAGCATCGCCCGCCAGCGCATCGGCGAGGCACTCGGCCTCGCGCCGGAAACACCGGCGCACTGAGGCCTGGCGCGCGCAACCGCGGCCGTGCAATCCGGTCGCGGTGCAAGCGGTTCGTCGTGCCCGATTTGCCCGACCGGGGGTCGAGCCATGGTCTGCGGGCCGGCGCGGCAGCATCAGCCGTCGCCCGGGCAAGCAACCTGGGTGAGCTGGCGGTCTGCCAGCCGGATCGCGCTGAGCCGGCCTCCCCAGACACAGCCGGTATCCAGCGCGATCACGTCGTCGCGCAGCAGCAGACCCAGCGTGGACCAGTGGCCGAAGATCACGCAGGCCTGGCCGCGGATGCGGCGCCCGGGCATGTCGAACCAGGGCAGGGTCTCGGGGGGTGCATCCCGGGGGCCGCCCTTGGGTTTCATCTCGTAGCGGCCGTCGGTGCGCATGAAGCGCAGCCGGGTGAGCACATTGACGATGGCCCGCAGACGTTCGTCGCCGCTGAGCGCATCGGACCAGCGCGGCGGGCCGTCGCCGTACATCACGGTCATGAAATCGCCCCAGTGCGGGCCGCGCAATACCCGTTCGACCTCGGCCGCCAGGCCCAGCGTGGTGTCGAGATCCCAGGCCGGATCGACGCCGGCGTGAACCAGCAGGTGACCATGCGCGGCATGCGCCATGGGCCGGTGGCGAAGCCAGTCGATGATCGCGCCGCGATCCGGGCTGGACAGGACCGGATCGAGCGTGTCGCCGCGTCCGGGGCGACGGGCGCCAGCCGCGGCCGCCAGCAGGTGCAGATCATGATTGCCGAGCACGCTCACTGCCTCGGGCATCGCCCGGATGCGTTCGAGCACGGCCAGCGAGCCCGGGCCGCGGTTGACCAGATCGCCGGCGAACCAGGGTTGCGAACCGGCCGGCAGGCGGCTCAGCAGATCGGTCAGCGCCGCATCGCAGCCCTGGACATCACCGATCGCGTGGATCGACTCAGGAGCCATGCAAGCGCGCGCGAACCGGGCGCATCGGTGCGGGGCCGACCAGGAGGGCACTCACGCCGAGGCGCGGATCGAGGATTGGCCTGTCCCGGGGCGCAACGGCACGACATTGTCGGGCGTGCCGATCACATAGGGGCGGTACTCGGGAACGAAGCGTGCAAGACCCGCGCGGACGTCGGAGTCGAGCAGATTGGGGCTTTCGGTGAGCCAGCGTTGCAGATCGGCGAACCAGCTTGCACCGGGCAGCTCTCCCGAACGCGCGATACGTAGCTTGGGATGCAGGGTGGGCCGGGTGGTTTCGCCGTCGGCGAGCAGCTCCTCGAACAGTTTCTCGCCGGGGCGCAGGCCGACGAACTCGATCGGGATCGCGGACTCGTTGAAGCCGGACAGGCGGATCATGTCCTTGGCGAGATCCACGATGCGCACCGGCTCGCCCATGTCGAGCACCAGGATGTCGCCCGAGTCACCGACCAGGGCCGCCTGCAGCACCAGCTGGGTGGCCTCGGACACCGACATGAAGTAGCGTTTGATATCCGGATGGGTGATCGTGATCGGGCCACCGGCCTCGATCTGACGACGGAACTTCGGGACCACGCTGCCGGTGGACCCGAGCACATTGCCAAAGCGCACGATCGCCAGTTCGGTGCTCGGATTACGCAGCGACCAGTTCTGCAACATGATCTCGGCCAGACGCTTGGTGGCACCCATGACGCTGGTCGGATTGACCGCCTTGTCGGTGGAGATGAACACCAGTTTGTCGACCGGGAAGCGGGAAATCGCCTCGGCCAGGCGCATCGTGCCAAGCGCATTGTTCAACACCGCCTGCCAGGCATTGCCGGTTTCCATCAGCGGCACATGCTTGTAGGCCGCGGCGTGGAACACCACCTGCGGCGAGTAGGTGGCGAAGACATCGAACAGGCGGGTGGAATCCTTGATGTCACCCACCACCGGCACCACGCGGATGTCCGGATGTTCGGCCTGCATGGTTTCGACGGCTTCGTAGAGCGCGAACTCGCTGAGTTCGAACAACACCATCTGGCGCGGCCGGAACCGTGCGATCTGGCGGCAGAGCTCGGCGCCGATCGAGCCGCCGGCGCCCGTGACCAGCACGGTCTTGAGGGTCAGCAGCTGACGCAGGCCCTGGGTGTCCAGCTGCACCGACTCGCGCCCGAGCAGGTCGTCGACCTCCACCCGGCGAATCGTGGTGAAACGCACCTTCTCGGAGATGACGTCTTCGAGGTCGGGGACGATCAGCAGTTTGACCCCGGCCGCCTCGCAGATCTCGAAGGCCCGGCGCCGGGTGGCCTGATCGGCATGCGAGACCGCCAGCAGCGCATGGCGGGCACTGGTCGAGGCGACCATCCGGGGCAGCTCCGACCAACGCCCCAGAATACGGTGTCCGAGCACCCGCCGGCCGATATTCTTGGGCGTGTCGTCCAGCACCCCCACGACCTGCCAGCCGGGCATGCGCTCCATCTGCATGATCAGCCGGAAACCGGCCTCGTCGGCGCCCAGGATCAGCACCGGAATGCCTTCGTCGAGCTCATGGCGCGACAGCAGGCGTTGCTCCTTCCACCACCGGTAGGTGATGCGCCCGCCGATCATCAGGCAGGCGACCAGCATCGGATGGATCACCAGAGATGCCCGCGGCAGCAATTCGGCCCGGCTGGACAGGAACAGGATGGCCGTGGTGACCAGCATGGCCGCCAGGATCGAGGTGCCGATCCGGCGCAGATCGTGCAGACTGGCATAGCGCCAGATCCCCGCGTAGAGCTCGAACACAAGGAAAGTCGCCACATAGACGGGCACGATCACCAGCAAGGCGCTGAACATCGGTGCCAGCGCCTCGCCTGGAACCCGAAAGCTCCAGGCCGCGGCAAATGCGAACAGCCAGGCGCCGACCAGCGCGAGCAGGTCGAACGAATAAGCCGTCAGGCGTCGCGGGTCGGCCTGAATCAACATGAATCGGACACTTTGGCGCCGTGGGAGCGACCCCGGCGGATGCTCGACGCCGCGCAGCAGACGCGCCGATGCGCATCCTCGGGGGCGGCAACGCGGCAGCGGGCCACGGCAATCAAGTCGCCGCTATCGGGCATTGTCGAGTCCGTTCTCGGATCGGGAGTTCAAAAGGCGATGGCCCGGAAAAGTGTTGCGAAAGGGCCGGCAACGGGTGGCTCGAACCCGCGCACGAGCCCCTAGCCTCCAGTCCAACGGTATTATTATGACAGTCTATTAAACAATTGGATGCCGGAGTTTGTCGTCTCTGATCCCTCATTTTGAGGGGTGATGATGTCGATTGATGCGAGCTCCAGTCGTGTCGGCCGGTGCATGCCCGGTTTGGCGGTTGTGGGGCCGCTGTGAATGGCGCGCGGGAGGTCTGCGCGCGCGTCCGGCCTGCCGACCCGATCAACGCCAAGCTGCGCCTCGAAACGATTGTGTCGGCCCACGGCAACAAACCGATGCCTCTACTCCCATTGCCCTGCCCAGCCTGGAAAATGCGCCTGCCCGCGCGGCTCGCGAACATGGCCACTTGCCCCCGGCGGCGCCGCGGCACGGTCGACGCACACGAACCGCAAGCGGCTGGCGCGTTCCTTTCGGCCGCCGCGCGACGCTCATTCTGAAGAGAGAACTCCATTGAGTCAGAAGATCCCATTCATCGACCTCAAGTCACAGTACGCGCGTATGAAGAGCGAGATTGATGCCCGTATCCAGGCGGTCCTCGATCACGGTCAGTACATCCTGGGTGCGGAGGTGCAGGAACTGGAGTCTCGCCTGGCCGAGCGCACCGGCGCCGCCCACTGTGTCTCGGTGGCCTCCGGCACCGAGGCCCTGCTTATTTCACTGATGGCGCTGGGCATCGGCCCCGGTGATGAGGTCATCACCACGCCGTTCACCTTCGTGGCCACGGCCGAGGTCATCGCGCTGGTCGGCGCAACCCCGGTATTCGTCGATGTCCAGCCCGGGTCGGCCAACCTGGATCCAAAGGCGCTGCCCGCCGCCCTGACGCCGCGCACCAAGGCGATCATCCCGGTGTCGTTGTACGGGCAGCCCGCCGACATGGACGAGATCAACCAGATCGCCGCCGAGCATGGTGATCTGCCGGTGATCGAGGACGCCGCGCAGAGTTTCGGTGCCACCTACAAGGGGCGGCAATCGGGCAGTCTTTCCGGTATCGGTTGCACCAGCTTCTTTCCGAGCAAGCCGCTCGGCTGCTATGGCGACGGTGGCGCGATCTTCACCAGCGACGATGCGCTGGCCACCGCGATGCGTGAGATCCGCGTGCATGGCCAGTCCAAGCGCTATCACCATACGCGGGTCGGTGTGGGCGGGCGTATGGACACCTTGCAGTGTGCGGTCCTGCTTGCCAAGCTCGATCACTTCGATCGGGAAATCGAGTTGCGCATCGCGGCCGGTCAGCGCTATCTGGAATTGCTCGCCGACCTGCCCCAGGTGGGGCTGCTGGAGCTGCGCCCGCAGCGAACCAGCGTCTGGGGGCAGTTCACGATCCGCGTGCCGCGCCGTGATCAGGTGGCCGCGGCACTGGCCGAGCAGGGCATCCCGACCGCCGTGCATTACCCGGTGCCGTTGCATCTGCAGCCGGCCTACCGCGACAACTGTCGGATCGCCGGCGAACTGACGGCCTCGGAGGCTTTGGCAGAAAGCGTGCTGAGCCTGCCGATGGACCCCTACATCGAGCAATCCACGCAGGAGCGCGTGGTGCGGGCCCTGCGCCAAGCATTGCAATGAAGCGGATTCTCACCGTGGTCGGCGCGCGGCCGCAGTTCATCAAGGCCGCCGCGGTGTCGCGCGCGATTCGCACCGTCTATGCCGGACGCGTCGAAGAGGCGATCATCCACACCGGCCAGCACCACGACGAGAACATGTCGGATGTGTTCTTCGAGGAGATGGAGATCCCGCGTCCGGCGTGTAATCTGCAGATCGCGGGCGGCGGGCATGGCGCGATGACCGGGCGTATGCTGGCCGCACTCGAGATCGAGATCCAGCAGCGCAAGCCCGACTGCCTGCTCATCTACGGCGATACCAATTCCACCCTGGCCGGCGCCTTGGCGGCGGCCAAGCTGCATGTTCCGGTCGCCCATGTCGAGGCGGGGCTGCGCTCGTTCAATATGCGCATGCCCGAGGAGATCAACCGCATTCTGTCTGATCGCATCTCCACCTACCTGTTCTGCCCGACCCCGACCGCGGTGCGCAATCTGGCCGCCGAGGGCATCACGGACGGCGTTTTCGAGGTCGGAGACGTGATGTACGACGTGGCGCTGCATTTCCGTGAGCTGGCGCGCACGCGCAGCGGCGCGCTCGAACGTCTCGGTGTGCGGGATGGCGGGTTCGTGCTCGCCACCTGTCATCGCGCCGAGAACACCGATGATCCGCACCGCCTCGCGCAGATCCTGAGCGCTTTGGGCGAGCTGGCGGCCGATCGGCCACTCGTGCTGCCGCTGCATCCGCGCACCCGCAAGCTTGTCGGCGAACGCGGCCTGAATGATGCGCTGAGCCGGGTCATCGTCACCGAACCGCTGTCATTCCTCGATATGGTGGCGCTCGAGCAGGCCGCCGCGGTCATCGTCACAGATTCCGGCGGGGTGCAGAAGGAGGCCTACTTCTACGAGGTGCCCTGCGTCACCATGCGCGATGAAACCGAGTGGGTCGAGACGGTGGATCTCGGCTGGAACCAGGTCGTGGGCGCCGACCGTGAGCGCATCGTGCGCGCGGTCGCGCAGGCCGCCCCCGGTCGGCGTGACCAATCGCCCTATGGTGATGGCCGGGCGAGCGCCCGCATCATCGAGGCCCTGCTGTGATCGAGCCCCTGCGCGCCCGCGCGGCGCGAACTTTCCTGATCAGCGCGCGTCATGCGATGGGCCCTGCCCGGTGATGAGTGTCGTCCTGCAACCCTTCGCCATGTTGTTTCGTCGCCGTCTGCTGCTCGTGCAGACGGTACGCCAGGAAATCCGCAAGCGCTATCTCGGCTCGGTGCTGGGGCTGGCTTGGCTGGTCGTGCATCCGTTGCTGTTTCTTGGCGTGTATGCGGCGGTGTATCTGCTGATCTTCAAGGTCCGCTTTCAGCTGTTCGATTCCAGCGAGTACGTGTTGCTGATCTTCTGCGGCCTGGTGCCTTTCCTGGGCATTGCCGAGGCGCTTGGTGCCGGCGTGCCCTCGGTGGTGGCCGATTCCTCATTGGTCAAGAACACCTTGTTTCCGGTGGAGCTGGTGCCGATCAAGGTCTTGTTGGCCAGCCAGGGTCTGCAGGTGGTGGGTACGCTGATTCTGATCGTTGCGATCGGTCTGGTGCGCGGCCTGTCGCCGACGATGCTGTTCGTGCCGGTGATCTGGTTCGCGCAGCTCCTGTTCATGGCCGGCATGTTGTGGTTTCTGGCGGGCCTGAATGTGTTTTTCCGTGATCTGCAGATGATCGTCGGCACACTGATCCTGTTGCTGATGTTGATCAGCCCGATCGCCTACACGCTCGACATGGTGCCGGCCAATCTGCGCGTGATCGTGGCATTCAATCCGCTCAGCCATTTCATCTTCTGCTACCAGTCGCTGCTGATGCTGGGCACGTGGCCGGATCCCCGAAACCTCGCCTTCGTGCTGGTGTCCGGCCCGGTGCTGTTCATTGCCGGGCACTGGTTTTTCATGCGTCTGAAGCGGGTGCTGGTCGACAATGTCTGAGGGCGTGATTTCGGCCGCTGGCCTGGGCAAGATGTATCGGATGTACCGCAATCCGCGCGACAAGGTGATCGATGCCTTCGGCCTGGGCCGGTTCATGCCCTGGAAGCAGAACTATTACAAGGAGTTCTGGGCGCTCCGTGATCTGAACTTCGAGATCGGGCGTGGTGAGCGGGTCGGGCTGGTGGGGCGCAATGGCGCGGGCAAGAGCACCTTGCTGAAGATCATCGCCGGCAATGTCGCCCAGACCGAAGGCTCGATCGCGATCCGTGGCGAAGTCCAGGCGTTGATGGAGCTGGGCACGGGTTTTCACCCGGAGTTCACGGGGCGCGAGAACATCCGGGCCTCGCTCGCCTATCACGGCCTGAATCAGGATCAGATCGAGTCGCGGGTCGATGACATCATCGACTTCGCCGAACTCGATGATTTCATCGATCAGCCGATCAAATCCTATTCGGCCGGCATGTATGCGCGGCTCGCATTCTCTACCGCCACCAGCATCCAGCCCGAGGTGCTGATCATCGACGAGGTCCTGGGCGCGGGCGATGCCTATTTCGCGGGCAAATGCCTGGAGCGGATGCGCCGACTGACCAGTGACCACGGGGTGACGGTTTTGTTCGTCAGCCATGATGTCTCGGCGGTGCAGCAGCTTTGCACGCGGGCCATCTGGATCGACCAGGGCACGATCGTGGAGGATGCCGATACCCAGTCGGTCGTGAAGTCCTATTACCGCTCGATCCAGCGCGAGGAGGCGATGCGCCGTCGGGCGCAGAGCACCGGCCTGCGCAAGTTGCGCAGCCTGCAACAGATGGGCCAGACGCTCGACCATCGTGCCCTGTTTCATCTGGTGTGCGACAAGCCGCATCCCAGGGGCGGGCACCGGATCCGGCGTGCGACGCTGTCGCGAGGCGGCGAGGCGCTAGCCACGCTCGATTTCGGCGCCCCGATGGACAACAATGTGTCGGCCGCCTGCGCAGTGCTCGACGACCCCGGCTATATGGATTGGTCGGCCCCCAGGCGCGACGACAAGGGTCGGTACCGGGCCTACGAGAATCGCTCCGGCAGCTATCGCCATGCACCTTTCGAAATCACGGTCGAGGCGGCCGGCTTTCCCTCGTCGGCGTGGTCGCTCGAACTTGAGGCCGACATCGATGCGGCCGACACTGTGCGGATTGAACTGCACTGGAACGATGCCTACCATGCGCTCGGCGATCTGCGCCCCGGCGTCGCCAGCCACCGCTTCACGCTGCCCGATCTCGGCCCGGCGGTGAATGATGAAAGCGCGCGCGCGGTGTGGGCCGATGCCGCACCGAGCGAGCCAAAGAGCGCGCCACGGGTCGCCGCCAGCGATGCCACGATCGTCACCTGGGAGCGGCCAGATCCATGCATCGAGTCGGTGCGCTTCGTCGATGCCGCGGGTAACGATGTGGCCGGTATCGAGGAGCTCGAAGACCTGATCGTCGAGATCGCCTATCAATCGAGCCGGCCGATCGAGGGGCCGGTGTTCTCGATGTCCGTCCTGCAGGCCAATGGCACGCTGTTCTGTCATGCCAACACGGCGCTGGCGGCGATGACCATCGATCGCATCGAGGGCGGGGGCGTGGTGCGCTTTACCTTCCCCCGCTTTCGCGGCAGCGAAGGCGACTACATGATCGGTTGCTCGATTTTTCACTACCTCGATCCGGCCAACTACGCCGGCCAGCCACCCTACTACGATCAACACGACCGCGCCTATCGATTCAAGGTCTGGAAGCGGATGGATAACCGCATGAGTCTGGGCGCGGCCCGCATCGAGTTCGAGACCGAACACCGGCCGCAGGCCGGCGGCGTCACCGGTCACGGCAGATTCAACGTCTGATGCATGCCGATGAAGCCCTGGCTCCCGATCCGCATGATCGCCGTGCGCAGGCCGGTGCCGTGATTGCGCGCGCGCCCGCCCGCTTCGGATCCAAGGCGCAGACGCTGGCGGGGCTCGGGCCATTGTTGCGCGATTCATTCGTGCCGCAGTCGTTCGCGTTCGAGGTCGGCCGCTGGCGGGCCTCGCCCGAGTCGGTCCTGGCCGAGGTGCAGCGCGAGTTCGTCGACGGAGAGCTCGCGGTGCGCAGCAGTTCGATGCAGGAAGACGGTGCCGCAGCCTCGATGGCGGGCGTGTTCGACTCGGTGCTCGGCGTGCGGGTGTCGGATCCCGGCGGCCTGCGGGCGGCCATCGCGCACGTGGTCGAATCGATGGGCGACGCGGCCGAAAACCAGGTGCTCGTGCAGCGTATGGTCGCGCAAGTCGTGATGGCCGGCGTGGTCATGACGCGCGAGCTGAGCACCGGTGCCCCTTACTACGTGGTGAATTTCGATGACGAGTCGGGCCGCACGGACGCGGTCACCGGTGGCAAGGTCACGAACAAGACGGTCTATGTGCTGCGCGGTCATGCATCGCGTGTGCGCTCGCCGCGCCTGATGGCGGTGCTCAGGGCGGTGCGCGAGATCGAGGCCTGTTTCGATCACAGCGCGCTGGACATCGAGTTTGCCCTCGATGCCGCGGGCAGGGTGGCCACGCTGCAGGTGCGCCGGATGGTGGCCTCCGATGGCTGGCAGCAGGTGGAGCCTGCGCGTATCGCCGCTGCGGTCGAGTCACTACGGCTCGACGTGACCGAGCGTCTGAGCGCGAAGGATCCGGTGCTGGTCGGGCGCAAGGTGGTGCTGGGTCTGATGCCCGATTGGAATCCGGCCGAGCTGCTGGGGCTGACCCCGCGGCCGCTGGCGATGTCGGTCTTTCGGGCGCTGATCTCCCGCGACAGCTGGCGGCTCGCGCGCGCCGGCATGGGCTATCGCGATCCCACGGATCGCGAACTGCTGCACGACGTGCTCGGTCATCCATACATCGATGTGCGCGCGAGCTTCAATTCGCTGCTGCCGGCCGCGCTGGATGACGACACTGCGGGCCGCCTGGTCGATGCCTGGGTGACACGCCTGATCGCCCATCCGGAGTTACATGACAAGGTCGAGTTCGAGGTCGTGCAGTCGTGCATGGATTTCACGTTCGACGCAGGCTTCGCGGTGCGTGCCGACGGCCGGCTCGATGCCGAGGCGCGTGAGCGCTTTGCCGCAGCGCTGCGTGCGCTCACCCGCGATGCATTGCGCGCCGACGATACCGGTTCATTAGCCCTGGCGGTTGCACGGCTGCGCTCACACGAGGCGGTTCAGCTGGCGCGCGGCCTGCCGGTGACCGAAGGCGTCGACGCCGCGAGCGCGATCGCCACCGCCGACGACTTGTTCGCGCGCGCTCGCACGCAGGCCGCGATTCCATTTGCGGTCTGCGCGCGTCATGCGTTCATCGGTGAGGCGCTGCTTCGCTCGGCGGTGAGTCGGGGGCGCTGCAGGCGTCGCGGCTGGTCGACTTTCACCGTTCTCTGCAAACCGTGGCCACGGCCGGGCACAGATCGCTCGCGCAGGCGCTCGATGGCCATGACGAGGCCGGGTTTCTGGCGCGCTTTGGTCATCTTCGCCCCGGCACCTTCGAGATCGGCTCGCCCCGATATGTCGATCGCTGGCGCCAGCTTCGCGAGGGTGGGGCGATCAAGACGGGCGCGGCGCCGGCCGGCTTTCGCCTGACCGACGCCGAGGCGGGCGAGATCGATGCGCTGCTGCGCGAAGCCGGGCTCGATGTCGTCGATGCTCATCGATTGGTGGCCTATGCGGGGCGGGCCGCGGTGGCGCGGGAGTACGGCAAGTTCGTGCTCTCCCGTGATGTCTCCGATGGTCTCGAGTGGCTGGCCGCCTGGGGTGGCGCGGTGGGGCTCGCACGCGAGTCCGTGGCGATGCTCACGCTCGATGTTCTGCTCGGGCATCGGGCATCGGCGGGGGCTGCGGTCGATCTGCAGGCCTTGCACGCGGCCGTGTCGCAGGCCCGGTCCCGCCACGAGACGGCCCAACGGGTGCGCCTGCCGCCACTGATCGCCGATCCGCAGGATATCTATGTGGCGCCGGTGTTCCGCAGCCTGCCGAATCTGTTCGGCCGCGGTGTCGTGCGCGGGCGCGTGCGGGCCTTGCAGGCGGCCGATGACTGGTCTGTCGATCTGCGCGGCCGGATCGTCTGCATCGAAAGCGCGGATCCCGGCTTCGACTGGATCTTCAGCGCCGGGATCGAGGCGCTGGTGACCCAGTTCGGCGGCGCAAATTCGCACATGGCGATCCGCTGCATGGAGCTGAACGTGCCCGCCGCGATCGGCTGCGGTGAACAACTCTATGCGCGCATCGTCGAAGCGGGTGGCGTCGAACTGAATTTCGACGAGCGCGTCGTGAGGCCACGTCATGCCCACTGAGCCATGCCGCCGTCTGGCGCTGAGCATGCGCGTGGTTCAGACCCGCGAGTACGTGGAGGCACGTGACTGCATTGCCCAGGACTGGTCGCGCCTTCTGGCTGCGGTTCTGCCCGAGGCGGCCTGGCTGGCCATGCCCAATGATCCCGATCGCGTCGTTCCCCTGATGAAGGCCTGGGCCATCGACGGCCTGATCCTGACCGGTGGCAACGACATCGGTGAGCATGCGGAGAAAGATGCCAGCGACCGCGCCATGCTCGACTACGCGTTGCGGCGTGGCCTGCCTGTGCTCGGTGTGTGTCGGGGCCTGCAGGTGATGCAGACCAGCGCGGGAGGCGCCTTGGTGCCATTGTCCGACCGCAGCCACGTGGCCGTCGAACACGAGATCGAATGTCTGCCGCACTCCCTGCTCAATCCCGGCGGCAAACCGGTGCGCCTGTCGGTCAACAGCTTTCATGGGTTCGTGATCGCGCCAGGCGGGCTCGCGCCCGGGCTCGAACCCATGGCGCGCGCGGCAGACGGCTCGATCGAGGCCGCCCGGATCAGCGGGGCGCAGGCGGTCGGTGTCATGTGGCACCCCGAGCGTGCGCCGGTACCCGGCGAGACGGATCGCCGCCTGATCAGGACACTTTTCGGATGGCCGAACCCATGAGCTCGAAGCCCGTCGACGCGATCATCCTCGCCGCAGGCCGGGGCTCGCGCATGCTCGCCCGCACAGAGGATCGTCCCAAGTGTCTGGTCGAGGTGGCCGGCCGCCCGATTCTCGATTGGAGCCTGGATGCGCTGCGCGAGGCCGGTATCGAGCGGGTCACGATCGTTGCCGGATATCGGGCACAGATGCTCGCCGGGCGTGCGGATGACCTGATCGAGAATGTCGGCTGGCAGGGCACGAACATGGTCCGCTCGCTGATCTGCGCGGCCGGTCTGTTGCGGCGTGGGCCGGTGATCGTTTCCTATTCGGACATCCTCTATCACGCCGACCATGTTCGCGCCCTGCGTGACTGCGACGCGGATCTGGCGCTGACCTATGATGAGCGCTGGCTCGAGCTCTGGGAAGAACGCTTCGAGGATCCCACCGTCGATGCCGAGTCGTTCACCCATGATCGGGGCCGTTTGATCGCGATCGGCTCGCGGGTCGACGATCTGATGCGCGTGCAAGGCCAGTTCATGGGGCTGCTCAGGTTCACACCCGCGGGCTGGCGCCAGGTCGAGGCAGTCATGCAGACAATGCCCGCCGAAGTGCTCGACCGCCTCGACATGACCAGTCTGATCTCCCGGCTGCTGGCTGCCGACACCGAGGTGGCGGTTGTCCCGATCCGCGGCCGCTGGTGCGAGGTCGATTCCGAATCCGATCTGGCGCTGGCGCAGGCGCATGCCCGCGATGGCGGCTGGACCCACGACTGGCGGCGCGCGCGATGGTGATCTGGCTGATCGGCATGTCCGGCGCAGGCAAGACGACGATCGGCCGTGCGCTCGCGCGCCGTTGGCGCGCACTGCATCCGTGCGTCGTGCATCTCGACGGTGACGAGGTGCGCGAGGTGTTCGGGCAGGTGGATCCGGAAACCGCCTACACCGTGGCCGGGCGTCGGGAAAATTCGCGACGCGTGTCCGAGCTCTGCGCATTGCTCGATCGTCAGGGCATCGATGTCGTCTGTTCGCTGCTGTCGATCTTCCAGGACCACCGCGATGCCAACCGGGCCCGCTTTGGCGAGTATTTCGAGGTCTTCATCGACACACCTCTCGAGGTTCTGGCGGCCCGCGACAGCAAGGGGCTCTATCGCGAGGCGCATGCCGGACTGCGCCGCCATGTGGTCGGATTCGACATTCCGTTCGACAGGCCCGCTCATCCCGACATGGTGATCGAGAACGGCGCGCAGCCGGTCGATGCGGATGCCGCGGCCGAGTCGATCCTGCGGGCGGCGGGGCGAATATGACCGGCGTGCGCTATCCCTATGCCAGTGCTGATCTGCTGGCCACACCAAACACCTATTTCTTTTCGGCCTACGAGGGCCAGGGGTTTCGCGCGGCTGGCAGGCCAGTCGTGCGCAATGCGCCACTCGTCGGCCGCGCTGCCTGAGCCACAGGATGCCGCGACGGGGCTGCCGGATACCGATCCGGACGAGCCCGCCACGCTGGTTTATCTGCGCGGGATCGCTGGCGCGCTGACGCAGGGAGATCTGCCCGCGTCGCAATGGCAGGCATTCGATCGGCTGTTGAGAAACTTCGAGGCCAAGCGGCGCCTGTATCGCGACTATGCGCCGGGGTTCACATCCCGCGATCGAACCGATCATGATGATCTTCGCATCTATGCGGCCTTTGCCTGGGTGCTGGTACAGGCGGCGGATCGACGTTCGCCGGTTCGCTATGCGAACGCCTTGCTCAAGGCGATCGACATCCTCTGCGCCTGCCAGGATCGAATTGACCGGCGATGGGCGCCGCTGGCTGTCGCGCTGATCGCGCGCGCGCGCGTTGCTGGCCGAGATTGCCCGCCGGCTGGAGGTGAGCTGGTGAGCGGCGGGTGCATTCTGCTGGTCGGCGCGGACGGGCCCCGCGCACGGGCCTATGCCGGCGCCCTCGGTGCGTGTCAGGGAGTGCGCGTGCAAGGCTTGTTCTATGGCGAAGACCAGCCGGCCCGGGAAGCTCCGGGCGCGCCGGCCGGCTGGCCGGCCGGTCTGGACCTGCCCATGATCGCCACACCGGTGGGCGAGCAGTTCCGCCAACATGCGTGGGCCGTGAGTCGCTTCGCGCGCTCGGCCAGCATCAATGCGCCGGAGGTCGTGGCCGCACTGGCGGCGGCCGACGCCGACCTGGCGGTGTTCTGTGGGCGTGGCGGAGAAATCGTCTCGCCGCAGGTGCTCGACGCCGCGCCGCCGATGTTGCACTGTCATCCGGGCCGCCTGCCCGCAGAGAGAGGCAGCACCACCATCTATTACAGTCTGCTCGCCGGGCGCCGCTGCGCCGTGAGTGCCTTGCTGCTGGCCCCCGAGATCGATGCCGGGCCGGTGCTGGCAACGCGTGAGTATCCGCGCCCCGGCGCCGGTTGCGATCTCGACGTGCTCTTTGACTGCGCGATCCGGGCCGATATGTTGCGACACATGGTCGAGCGATTCGCGCGCGAGGGAAGCTTGCAGGGCACGGCGGCTGGCGAAGGCGAGGGCGAGTTGTTTTTCGTGGTGCACCCGGTGCTCAAGCATATCGCCCTGCTGTCTCTGGGCAGCGCGGAGTCTTCCGCGTCGCGGAGCGATTGATGGGCGCCAGGTATGCATTTGCGATGCATGTCTCGGAGCTGGCCAATCACTTCCGAAATATTGTCGCGCATCTGGATCCGGCCGAGGTCGTGCTGCTCGATTGCGCGCCGGCCGGCTCGCCCGAGTCCTCGCGGATCAACGCCGTGGCTGCCGAATGGGGCTGCTGGTGCGTCGTGCCGAGGAAGCACTGGCCGACGGCAGCCGCTACGACGTGGTCGTATCGAACCAGATGCATGTGCTGCCGTTTGCCGATGGCAAACCGCTTTGCTCAGGCTCGGTCGGCGCCAGGTGCGTTGCTCTATGCGTTGGGCAAGCTGCGCTGGAATCTGTCCGCCTGGAACGTCCACTATGACCGGATCTTTTGCTTCGGTCCGTATCAGCGCGCACTCTTTGCCCGGGTGTTCCCGACCGTCGGCGTCGACGAGGTCGGCTATCCCCGCTTCGACCGGTTTTTCGAGCCCGATCCGCCGCGTGAGCAGGCCATGCATGCATTGGGCCTCGATCCGAACCGGCCGACAGTCGTCTGGCTGCCGACCACGGCGGCCTGAGCTCGATCGATCATTTCCTCGATGCGGTGCAAGGCCTGAGCGAGGCGCTTCAATGTCCTGGTCAAGCCTTATCCCGGCACGGCCCGGATCGAACCCGAGCGCTGGCTACGGCTGCAGGGCGCGTCGGTCACGTTGGTCGAGCAGGCCGATTTCGATAATGTCGCGATGTTCCGCATCGCCGACTGGGTGCTGGCCGATTACGGCGGCAGCGCCTTTGGCGCGATCTATACCGGCCGCCCGGTGGTGCTGCTCAATGCGCCGGGCGATCTGTTCGCCGCCGACACCGGATGGGGCTCGGCCGACGTGATGCTCAGGGCGTATTGCCCAATCTGGATCCCGATCAGGCCGACCGGCTCGGCGGTTTGCTCGATGATGCGCCTTTGTGGACGGCGATGCGGGCGCGTTGCGCGGCCTTGCGATCGCGTTTGTTCGCGTCCTTCGACGGCCATTCCGGTCGGCGTGCGGCCGAATGCCTGCAGCGGATTGCCGAAGGCGCCCTCGGCAAAGACCCGGCTGAGACCGACCCATCTGCGCAGGCATCATCGTCGCCCGAGCCGATAGTGGTTCACGATCTGCCTGGCGAGATGCTGGAGCTGGCCGGCGAGGGCTCGCTCGCACCAGTCTCGCACTGGGCGCTCGGCTACGATTGGCGGGGGGCCTGTTCATGGGCCGATCGCCGGATTCGGGCCGATGCACATGCCATCGCCACGCTACGCGAGCGCGCCGATGCGGCCGACGCAGCGCTCGCCGCGATCGAGCAGCACGAGCGAATCATCACCGCGCAGCATGAAGCGATGCGGGTCGAGCGCGACGCGGCCCTTGCGCGTGCCGAGGAACTGACCAGTGAGCGCAACGGCTTGAATCAGCGGCTTCTGGCGCTCGAAGCCGTGGCCGAGGAACTGCGCCAGACCGAGGCGTCGCTGCGCGCTGCGCTCGATTCGCCCCGATTTCTGTTCGGCCATCTGAAGCGCATCATCACGGCCCGGTTCGGCCTTGGCAGCAGGGAGTCCACATGACCGGAACCGACATGCACCAGCGTGCCGATGCGAAGATCCATGGCAGACGTATCGTCATGCTGTGCGACGACCAGCAGATCGACAGGCGCATCCTCCAGGAGGCCGAGTCACTGGTCCGCGATGGCAACGAGGTGATCGTGCTCGGCCGTGGCGGCGAAGGCCATGCGGTTGCCGAACTCGATGGCCGGATCAAGATCGAGCGTCTTGACCCGGCGCAGATCGCGCAGACCGCGGCGATGCATGCGTCGATCGAGGCCGAGGTGCATGCCAAGGGCACGGCGAGCGAGGCAGACGATTCTGAGTCCGAGGCACCCGCACTCGATCTGGCCACCGCCGAACGTGATCTGGCCGACAGCCTGAGCTCGCCGGACTTCGGATCGCCGGCATTCCAGCGCTGGACTGCCCGCCGCTCCTGGTTCGTGCGCAATCTGATCCGCGTGATCGTCTGGCCGCCCTTGCGGCTGCAGGCCATGCGCCGCTATGCGCCCGGTATGCACTGGGCCGTCCAGTATCCGATCTATTTCGTTACGCTGTTGTTCACGCCCAGGCCGGCCGCGATCAAGTGGCATTGGCAGCGTGCCCGCCGCCGCTTCGCGCGCAAGCCGCCAGCGGCCGGGGGCGCGCCGGGCGCCATGGGTGTGCCGGGCGCCGCCGGGGCGTCGGGCGACCCAGCCCCCGAGGCAGGTGCGAATTCCGGCGGCATTGATGTCAGTCAGTTCGAGGATCTCAACGCCTGGGAGCTCGCGCTGTATCGGCGTGCGTTGTTCTACCGCGCCGATGTGATTCACGCCCATGATCTGCCGCAGTTGCGGGCCGGTTTCTTCGCCGCCCGGAGACTCGGTGTGCCACTGGTCTATGACGCGCACGAGATGTATCCGTACATCAAGACGCTCACACCGGAACAGCAGACCCGCTGCCGCGAGATCGAGCGGGCATTCCTGCCCCGGGTCGATCACGCGATCACGGTCAATCCGTTCATCGCCCGGCGTCAGGCGCAGGACTATGCGGTGGTCGAGCCAACGGTGATCCTGAATGCCGCACCGGTGTTGGAGGCCGAGCCCGAGCCCGCGCGCCGCGATCTGCTGCGGCGGGTCATCGGCGCGCAGGCGGGCGACAAGATCCTGTTGTTCCAGGGTTGGATCAGCATCGATCGCAGTATCGGCGATCTCGTGCAGGCGCTGGCCGATGTGGACGAGAACATCCATCTGGCGCTGCTCGGCTACGGCACCGACATCGCGGCGATCCGCAAGATGGCAGCCGGCGCCGGAGTGGCCCGTCGTGTTCACTTCCTGGAGCCGGTGCCGCAGCGGGAGTTGATGGACTGGGTGCTGTCGGCCGACGCGGGCGTGATCCCTTACCAGGCGGTCGACGAGAACCACCGGCTGTGCTCGCCGAACAAGCTGTTCGAGTTCATTGCGGCCGGCGTGCCGGTGATCGCGAACGATCTGCCGTATCTTCGACAGGTGGTCGCCGACGAAGGCTTCGGTGTGGTGCGCGAATTCGATGGCAAGGCCAACTATGCGCAGGCGATTCGCGAGATGTTCGACCCCGCGCTCGGCGGTGAGCAACGCTTTCGCGATGCGCTTCGTGAGCGCGCCGCGCCATTTCTCTGGCCGGCTCAGGAACGCGTTCTGCTCGACATCTATCGCTCGCTTGGCCGGCGCGATTCATACGTCGCGCCGCATCAGGACGAGCACCCGGACGAGCCCGCCCGGGCCGCCGAACCCGTGCCTGTTGTCCCGGTGCGTGCAGATGACAGCCTGGCCGGCGTTGCGGCGCGCGGCGGGCCCGATGCCGGGCAGCCGCTTCGGGTCTTCCACGGGCTCTACAACATCGCCGGGATTCCCACGATCATGGCGCGTGCCGAGCGTGCACTCGGGCTGGACTCCAAGGCGGTGTGTTTCTCGGCAGGCGAATTCGGCTATCAGCCGGATATCGTGATCCCGCCTGGCTCCACGCCGGGCGAGGCTCTGGCCAGATTCCGACGCTTTGCCGACGCGTTCGATGTCTTCGTGTTTCACTTCGGCCATTCGCTGGCCATGGCCAGTCTGGCCGATGTGCCCTTGCTCGAGAAGATGGGCAAGACGGTGATCTTCTATTTCCATGGCTGCGATGTGCGCCAGAGCAAAGAGACGATCCGTCAGTATCGTTACAGCGCCTGCCAGGTCTGCTGGCCGCAGCGCTGTAACGAGAACCGCGATCTGGCACTGCAGATGGCAAGCTCGCATGCCGCCGCGATCTGGGTGAGCACGCCCGATCTGCTCGAATTCGTCCCCCGTGCCGAGTTGTTCCCGCAACCGATCGAGCCTGCCGGCATCGAATATGCGCAGCGCCAGGCACCCGCAGACGGCGCGCCGCTACGGGTGATACATGCCCCATCGGACAGCCGCCTCAAAGGCACCGAGCATCTGACCGAGGCCGTGTCCCGGCTGCGCGCAGCCGGGGTCGGTATCGAGCTGGATCTGGTCAAAGGCGTGGCGCATACCGAGGTCATGCGACGTCTGCGCTCGGCCGACCTGGCGGTCGACCAGTTGCTGATCGGCAGCTACGGCATGTTCGCGGTTGAGGCGATGGCAGCCGGAACGCCGGTTCTCGCCTACCTGCGCGACGATCTTGTGCCTTTGTATGGTGAGCCACCGCCGATCGCGAGCGCCAGTCCCGACGAGATCGAATCAGTCCTGCGATCGGTACTCGCCGACCGTGGTCGCTGGGAAGGCTGGTCGCAGCGTTCGCGTGACTATGTCGTGGCCCGGCACGGCGCCGAGCGGGCCGCGCTCCGGGCGCTCGAGACCTACCGCCGGGCCAGGGCGCGGCGGCAGACTAGAATTGACATCCAGCCGGTGACATAGTCGGCCGGTTCAGGCCTCCCCGGAACTGATTCAGGAAGTTCGCATGCAAAAGATCCGTTACGCCGTGGTCGGCGTCGGGAACATGGGCAAGCATCATGCGCGTGCCGCCCACGAGATGTCCGACATCGATCTGGTGGCGGTGGTCGACGCCAACGAGGTGCAGGCCAGGGCGATCGCCCAGCTCTATGGCTGTCAGGCGTTCACCGACATTGGCGAGATGGCGCGAGCCTGCCGGCCCGATGCGGTCTCGGTCTGCGTGCCGACCAGCCTGCATGAGCGCATCGGCCTGACCTGCATCGAGCTCGGCCTGAATGTGCTGATGGAAAAGCCCATTGCGGCCACGCTCGAGGAGGCGGACCGCCTTGTCGCGGCCGCCCGCGAGCGCGGCGTCGCGCTGATGGTGGGTCACATCGAGCGCTTCAACCCGGCCGTGCGCAAGGTCAAGGAGATGATCGATCGCGGCGATATCGGCAAGGTGGTATCGATCATCGCGCGCCGGGTCGGCATCTTTCCGCCCCAGGTCAAGGATGCGAACATCGCGGTCGATCTGGCGATTCACGATATCGATGTCGCCAACTATCTGCTGGGCGAGGCGCCACTGCGCGTGGTTGCCGACAAACGTCGCAATCACATCGAGCTGCGCGAGGATTCGGTGGATTTCTTCCTCAACTACTCGGGCGCGTCGGTGTTCGTGCAGGCCAACTGGATCACCCCGGTGAAGATCCGCAAGCTCAACATCACCGGCACCGACGGGTACATCAATATGGACTACGTCAACCAGCGGATTCTCTATTACAAGAGTAATTACGAGAAATACCGCGAGGATCCGGGTCATGTGGGCGGCTATGCCGACTACGTGCTCAAGTATCTCGAGCCCGACCTCACCGAGATCAATGTCGCCAAGCGCGAGCCGCTCAAACAGGAGATCCAGCATTTCGTCAGTGGCCTGCGCGGCGAGGTCGAGCTCGATGCGGGTTACGCGATCGACGCGCTTCGTGTGGCACTACAGCCTGAGGCAGACATGACCCAAGCAACGGAGTATTTCGTACATGCCACCGCCGAGGTGTCCGCCAAGGCCACGATCGGCAAGGGCACCAAGGTCTGGAACTATGTCCAGATCCGGGAGGGGGCGGTGCTGGGTGGCGAGTGCATCGTCGGCAAGAACAGCTACATCGATTTCGACGTCCGTATCGGCGAGCGCTGCAAGATTCAGAACAACTGCTCGGTCTATCACGGCGCCGAGCTCGAGGACGGCGTTTTCGTCGGGCCCCATGTGATCTTCACCAATGACAAGACGCCGCGCGCGATCAATCCGGACGGCAGTCTGAAGGGCGCCTCCGACTGGATCGTCGGGCGCACGCTGGTGCGCCGCGGGGCGTCGCTGGGCGCCGGGGTGATCGTGCTCACCGGCGTCACGATCGGCCGCTTCGCCATGGTCGGTTCGGGAGCCGTGGTCACCAGGGATGTTCCCGACTATGCGCTGGTGGTTGGCAATCCCGCCCGCCAGATCGGCTGGGTGGATGCCGAGGGCAATCGCGTCGACGCCCCCCCGGCCGGCTGATCCGCGCCCGCGGTCTTGTTCTGCGGCGTTCCGGGCCGGCCCCGCCATGTCGTGCCGTTGCCGCGCACCGTGGTATGGATGCGCGCCAGGCGCGGCGTGCGGGGCCCGGTACCCTAGAATTTCCGTATCCGGTTTCGAATAATCGCCGGCGCGCGTCGCCATCAACGGAGATCAGGACAGATGTGTGGTTTCGTCGGTATTGCCGGGCCGGGTTTCTCCGAGCCGCAGCTGCGCAGCCTGGTTGACCGTATGCTGGCGCCGATCACCTATCGCGGGCCGGATGACGAGGGCATGTTCCTGGCGCCCGCGTCGGGGCTCGGGCTGGGCCACCGCCGCCTGGCGATCATCGATCCGCGCAACGGCCGCCAGCCGATGAGCACCCATGACGGAGCGCTTACCGTCGTCTACAACGGGGCCATCTATAACTATCTGGAGCTGCGCCGCGAGCTGGTGGCCAAGGGCCATCCGATCATCTCGTATTCGGATACCGAGGTGCTGCTGTACGCCTATCGCGAATGGGGCGAGGCCTGTGTCGATCGCTTCATCGGGATGTTCTCGTTCGCGATCTGGGATGGCCAAGAGCGCAAACTGTTCTGCGCCCGCGATCGTATCGGGATCAAGCCGTTCAACTATTTCTTCGATGGTCAGCGGCTGTTGTTCGGCTCCGAGATCAAATCGATTCTGGCCTCGGAGCTGGTGCGTGCGCAAAGCAGTGCCGATGGCCTGCAGGATTACCTCACCTTCCAGTTCTGCCTGAACGAACGCACGCTGTTCAAGGACATCAAGCGGCTCGAACCCGGCCATTGCATGGTCGTGCGCCTGGACGGCGCCACGCCCAGACTACAGACGCGCCAGTACTGGGATGTCGACTACGAGATCGACGACAGCCACCAAGAGCCCTGGTTCGTGGACCATCTTTTCGGCCTGATCGAAGATGCCACGCGCATGCATCTGCGCTCGGACGTGCCCCTGGGCGCGCATCTCTCAGGCGGTCTGGACTCCAGTACCGTGGTCTGTCTGGCCGCCGAGCTGCTCGATGGCGAGCGCATCAAGACCTTCACAGGTGCCTTCCCCGAGGGCCCCCAGTTCGACGAGACACCTTATGCCAAGGCGGTGGCCGCGTTCGCCGACACCGATTACCACGAGGTCTTCATCCACGGCGGCGAGTTGCCGCAGGTTCTGCCCAGACTGATTCATGTCATGGACGAGCCCCTGGCCGGGCCGGGTCTGATTCCCCAATACTACGTGTCCAAGCTGGCCGCCGAGCATGTCAAGGTGGTCCTGGGCGGGCAGGGCGGCGACGAGCTGTTCATCGGCTATGCCCGATATCTGGTGGCCTATCTGGAGCAATGCCTGTCTGGCGCGATCTACGAAACCGCCAGCGACACGCGCTACGCGGTCTCGCTGGAATCGATCGTGCCGAATCTGCCGCTGTTGCAGACCTACAAACCGATGTTGCAGGGCCTTTGGCGCGACGGTCTGTTCGACTCGCCCGATCGGCGTTACTTCAAGTTGGTCGATCGCAGCGAAGGTATCTCGAACCTGTTCTCGCCGGACGTGTTCGGCAACGGCTATTCGCCCTTCGAGTCTTTCCAGCAGGTGTTCAATCGCGCCGGGCTCGAGTCGATGATCAACAAGATGACCTACTTCGATCTGAAGGGCTCGCTGCCGGCGCTGCTGCATGTAGAGGACCGCACCAGCATGGCGGCCTCGATCGAATCCAGGGTACCGTTGCTCGACCATCGCATTGTCGAGTTCATGGCGCGTATTCCGCCCAATGTGAAGTTCGCGGGCGGGCGCATGAAGCACCTGTTCAAGGAGGCGGTCCGCAATTCGGTTCCCGCGCCGATCTTCGAGCGCAAGGACAAGATGGGATTCCCGACACCGCTGACCCAATGGGTGCGCGGGGTGGCCAAAGACTGGGTGCATGATCTTCTGCTATCGCAGCGTGCGCGTGAGCGCGGCATCTTCAACATGGCCGAGATCGAGCGCGCGATTCAGAACGAGGGCGAGTTCGGGCGGGTGATCTGGGGGCTGATGTGTCTCGAACTCTGGCACCGGGTACATATCGACGGTGACTACGGCGTCGATGGCTGATGCCGCGCCCGTGAGCGTGCGCTCGGTGGTGATGCTCACGGCCGACCGCGGCATCGATCGGCGCATCACCTTGCAGGCCGATGCACTGGAGGCCGACGGCTGGATGGTGACCATCGTCGGTGCGCCGCTCGATGCCGGCGAGACCGATCATGACCCGCGCGTGCAGCGCATCGCGTTCGCGCGCCAGTCTGCCGGCAAGGAAGGCATCGTGTTGGACGCCTATCGCTGGCTGCGTGCGCGCCTGACCATGAACGGGCCGCTGATGCGCATGCTCAAGCGGTTCACCTGGCGCTGGCTGGTCGATCATGAGGGTTTCTATGTCCGCCTGTTTCTCGAAACCGCGCTGAGCCATCGGCCTGATGTGTTCACCGCGCATGATCTGCCAATGCTGCCCGTGGGGGCGCGGGCGGCGGCCGCCTGTGGCGCCAGGCTGGTCTACGACAGCCATGAGTTGTTCAGCGAGCAGGAGTTCTCGGCGCGCGAGCGAGAGAGCTGGGCGCGCATCGAAGCGCGCTACATTGGTCAGGCCGACGAGGTGATCACGATCAATCCGTCGATCGCGCGCGAGCTCGAGCGTCGCTACGGGCTCGATCATGTTCATGTGATCCTGAATGCCGATCGGCGCCAGCAGGTGCCGGCGCGCAGCCGCTACTTCCATGATCACTTCGGCCTCGCGCCCGACACCCGGGTGTTGCTGTTTCAAGGGGGGCTGTCGGCCGGGCGCAATCTGACCACGATGGTCGAGGCCTTCGCTTACGTGGCCGACCCTTCGCTGGTGCTGGTGGTCCTGGGCGACGGTGCCTTGTCGGTGCGCTTGCGTCGCCTGGCCGCGCGCGCCGGGCATGGCCGCGTCTTGTTTCATGCGGCCGTTCCGCAGGCCAGGCTGCTCGAACTGACCGTGGCCGCCGATGCCGGCATCATTCCCTACCAGGCGATCTGTCTGAACAACCGCCTGTGCACGCCGAACAAGCTGTTCGAGTTCATCGTTGCCGGCCTGCCCATCGTGGCCACCGATCTGCCCGAGATCGCCCGCATCATCGGTGAGCAGGACATGGGGCTGGTCGGCGAGACGGGCAGCGCCCGCACGATGGCGGCGCTGATCGACGCATTCTTTGCCGATCACGAGCGCTTTGCGCGCTGGCGCACCCATGCGGCGCGGGCGGGCGGGGAACTGTGCTGGGAGCGCGAGCAGGTCAAGCTCACCTCGATCTATGCGGGGCTGAATTGAAGGTTGCCATCGTCTACCAGTATTTCCAGGGCCATGGCGCGCCCGGGCATTCCTCGATCTACGAGCTGGCCCACCATCTGAGCGAACGCGGTCACGACATCAGCGTCGTGGCCGGCGAATCGGGCTACATGAAGCGCGCCCATGCGCAGCTGCCCTGGTATCGCCGGCTGCTGCGTCGGGAACGCGATGGCCGGGTCATGATCGTGCGAACCTTCGCCTATACCCAGCTTCACCGAAGCTATCTCGGGCGGCTCTGGAGCTTCGCTTCGTTCTCACTGTCGTGTCCGTTCGGATTGCTTGCCTGTGGCCGTCCGGATGTGATCGTGGCGTCGTCGCCGCCGATCTTTCCCATGGTCACGGCGTGGGCGCTCGCGCGCGCCCGTGGCATACCGTTCGTGTTCGAGGTGCGTGACCTGTGGCCGGCCTCGGCCGTGCAGATGGGCATTGTCAGCAGCCGGGCCTTGATCGGCGTGATGGCCTGGATCGAGCGCTTTCTCTACACGCGGGCCGATCGGATCGTCGCGCTGACCGAAGGCATTCGTGATGACATCGTCGCCCGTGGCTGGCCACGCGGGAAGATCGAGGTCGTGACCGCCGGGGTCGACGAGACCCAGCTCTACCCCGATCCGGGTGCCGGCAAGGCCCTGCGCGAGCGGCTGGGCTGGGCGGATCGCCGGGTGGTCTTGTATTTTGGCGCGCTCGGTGAGGCCAACAACATCGGCGTGACGCTGCGTGCCGCGCGCGCATTGCGTGATGACCCTTCCGTGTTGTTCGTGCTGGTTGGCGATGGCATGAAGCGTGCGGAGATCGAACACACGATCGCCGAGCAGGGGCTGAGCAATGTCCTGCTGCTGCCGCCGGTACCCAAGCAGGAGGCGCGCGCCTACATCAATGCGGCCGATCTCTGTCTGGTCACGCTGCGCGATATTCCGCTGTTCGATGGCGCGATCCCGACCAAGCTGATCGACTACATGGCCTGCGGGCGGCCCGTACTCTGCGGTGTCCGTGGCGAGGCCCGCCGGATCGTGGAACAGGCCGACGCCGGCCGGGTGTTCGAGCCCGATGACGAGCAGGAACTGGTGGGGGCGATCGCCGCGCTGGGTGATCCGGACGTTCCGCTGGCCGCCATGGGCGCGCGCGCGCTGGCATTCGTGCGCACGCATTACTGCGCGCTCACGATGCGCAGCCGCATGGAGCGTTTGCTGCAAAGCGTGGCCGGCGAGCCGGTGACGGCGGGCGGGCACGAAGCGGGCGATCCTGCGGTGCGGCCGGATTCCGACACCGGCGCCGGGGGCCGGTGAACCATGAACCGTGAGCCGGATCCCGACGCACCGCCAGCCGCGGCCGGCCTGGCGTTGCCGGCGACGGTCGCGGTCGTCGGGGCCTCCAGTCAGATCGGTCAGGCATTGCTCGAGCGTCTGCGTGAGTCTGGCTATCGCGCCGCACCGATCGCACGCTCGGCCACTGCTGTTCAAGGCATCACGGCCCATGTCTACGATCGTGCCGAGGGCGGCTTCACACCACACCTGGCCGGCGCCGAGGCCTTGATCACTCTGGCACCGCTGCCCACGATCGGAGATTCGATCGAGATCGCGCGCCGTCTGGGCGCGCGGCGAATCATTGCTTTCGGCTCCCCCGGCCGGTTTTCCAAGCGAGATTCGAGCTCGCCCCTGGAGCGCGAGTTCGTCGAACTGCAGACGCGGGCGGAGCGCGATCTGGCCGATGGTTGTGAAGCGAGCGGCATTGGCTGGACGCTGCTGCGGCCCACCATGATCTATGGCGCCGGCAATGACCTGAACGTGGCCTTCATCGGTCGCGTCATCGACAGGCTGGGCGTGTTTCCGATCCCCTTCGGTGCCCGTGGTCTGCGTCAGCCGGTTCACGTCGATGACCTGGCGATCGCCTGCGTGAGCGCGCTGCGCCTGGGCGCAGGCATCGGCCAGGCCTACAACCTCGGCGGTGGCGAGCAGCTGCCGTTTCCGGAACTGGTGCGACGGATCTTTCTTGCCTCCGGGCGCCGGCCCCGTCTGCTGCCGGTGCCCCTGTTCGCCTATCGACTGGCGATCGCGCTGGCCAGGCGGATTCCGGGCGCGGCCTTCGTGAGAGCGGAGATGGTCGATCGCATGTTCGTGGACCTGATCGCCGACAACGGGCCGGCGGCCCGCGATCTGGGCTATGCGCCGCGTGGCTTCTCGCCGATCGGGCCCGGCCCCGGCGCGACGCGCTGACCGGGCGGGCAACGCACGATGGGT
This sequence comes from Burkholderiaceae bacterium, assembly GCA_041396585.1. GTDB lineage: Bacteria > Pseudomonadota > Gammaproteobacteria > Burkholderiales > Burkholderiaceae_E > JAUIAI01. Next base: position 32,786 of record JAWKYG010000007.1, read on the forward strand.
ATTGCGATTCAGCTTGGCCTGCTCACCTCGCTGGCCTTCGTCATCGCCTGGCTCGTGGCCGCCTGGGTGATTGGTCAGGCCGCGCGTCTGGGCCTGGTGCAGGAGCCGAATCACCGTTCCAGTCATGATCGCCCGACCCCCGGCGGCGGCGGGCTGGGCATCGTGCTGGCCGGGCTGATCGCGGGCACCATCGTGATGGCCATGTCGCCGGATGGCGGCCTCGGTCTGGTCTTGATCGCCGGCGTGCCGCTGGCGGTCGCGGGTCTGCTCGATGACATCCGGCCGCTGTCGGCCGGCCTGCGTCTGTTGATCCAGTTTCTGGCGGTGCTCGCGCTGTTCGGCCCGGTGTTCGCGCACGATCTTTCCGCGACCGGCCTCATCGCCTTGCTGGCCATGATGCTGGCAGGCCTGTGGTGGATCAATCTGTTCAATTTCATGGATGGCATCGACGGGCTGGCCGCAGGGCAGGCCGTGTTCATGTTGCTCGGCGGCGCGGGCTTGGCTGCGATTGCCGAGGCGGCGCTGCCGGATTCGCCCGCCTGGCGCCTGCTGCCGCCCCTGGCGGGGGCCTGTCTCGGTTTTCTGCTGCTCAACCGGCCGCCCGCACGCGTGTTCATGGGCGACGTGGGCAGCCTCTGGCTGGCGTTCATGATCCTGGCGCTGGCGAGCGTCGGCATTCGCGACTCCGGGGTGCAGCCCGCGGCCTGGATCGTGCTGGCCGCTGTCTTCGTCACCGATGCCAGTGTCACCCTGCTGACCCGCATGTTGCGTGGCGAACGCTGGACGCAGGCTCACCGAAGTCATGCGTACCAGCGTCTGGCGCGGCGCTGGCAGGGCGCAGACAAGCGAGGACACCGCCGGGTCACACGGGCGGTGCTGATCATCGACACGGCCTGGCTGCTGCCGCTGGCCGTGGCCTGTCAGACCTGGCCGGCCTGGCGGGGCCTATGGCTGGCGCTCGCCTATGCGCCCTTGCTGCTTGTCGCCATCCGGGTCGGCGCCGGGCGCGACTCGAACGCGGCCTGAGCCCGGGGCAAACCACGTGAACACGTCTCCACGGCCTGCTCAGACCATGACCGATCCCCGGGCCGGCGGGCCGCCGCCACGAGCGGGGTCCACGCACCCGGGCGATCACCTGCCAGGGCGCATCCTGATGCACCTGCTGATCTGGCTGCTGATATCGGTACCGATGCTGGTACTGACGATTCGTGGCTGGGCCAGCGCCGCGTTCATCGCGGCCTTTCTGGTCGCGGTGGCCCTGATCCTCTCGGGCTATCGGCACGACAATCGGAACGCCAGTGCTGCCGGTGCGCCTCGCGTGCCCATCTGGTTGGCCGTGATGCTGGTGGCGCCGTTGGCAACCGTGCTGCTGTCCCAGGCCTGCGCGGCGAGTTCCATGGCGCCGCCCTCGACGGGCCGGTGCGTCTGTGTCTGGCCCTGGTGGTGATGCATGCACTGGCGCGATGCCCACGCGCCCGCTGTTGCAGGCGGCCTGACGCGTGATCTGGCTGGCGCTGCCGCTGGCGCTCGTGCTCACGGCGGGGCAGGCGGCGATCGATCCGTACTACTTCCCCGAAGGCAGGCTCGCCACGCGTGCGATGGACACCCTCAATCTGAGCATCCATGCGATCGCGTTCGCATCGATGCTGGCTGCGGCGGATCGGTTGGCCAAGCCGTGTCCTGGCGCCAGCGGATCACGATCGCGGCGGCGATCGTCTGCGGCCTGTTCGTGGCGGCGCTGACCGGCAGCCGGGCCGGCTGGGTCGCGCTGCTGTTCACCGTGCCGACGGTGCTGGCGCTGCACATCGGTTGGGGGGCGCGATACCGTCGACTCGCGGGTGCGGCGTTCGCGGTGTTGTTGGCGTTGGCGACGGTCTTCTGGCTGGATCCGGCACTCACCCAGAAGATGTCGCTCGGTGTCTCGCGCCTGCTCGCCTATGATTTCGACGCGCCGGATCAAACCAGCTCGATCGGCATTCGGATCAGTCTCTGGCGCCTGGCCTTCGAATTGATCGGCGAGCGCCCGTTGCTGGGCTGGGGCGTGCGCGGGTGGTTGCTCGGCTATCATGACGGCCGTCTGCCTGCCTATGTCGGCGAACAGGTGATGTTCTTCGCCGGTGCGGGCTTTCACAGCGAGCTGCTCACCAAGCTCGTGCATCATGGCCTGGCTGCCGGTTTGGCGAGCGCGGCGCTGATCATCATGCCGGTGCCTGCATTTCTGCGGCGCCGGGGGGGCCGCGTCGAAGACCGGCCGATCATGGTCGCGGCCGTCGTGTATTTCGTCTCATTGGCGGTGGCATCGTTTGCAACCGAGACTTTCGACCTCAAGTACCAGTATTCGCTATACGGGACTCTGCTCGCCGTCTTTGGCGTGCCGCTCTTGCTGAACGACGAACACCCGCATCACGATGCTTGACCAATCACCGGATTATTCGATTACCTTTGCCTGTCTGAATGCCGTCGATGTCACCCGTCGCTGCGTGCAGTCGCTGATCGATGCCGGCACGCCGCTGGAGCGCGTGGTCGTGGTCGACAATGCCTCGAATGACGGCACCCGCGCGTTTCTCGATGGCCAGGGCTTCGGTCAGGTGCTGTACAACCGTCGCAACCTGGGCTGTGGCACCGCCTGGAACCAGGGCGCGCTGGCGCGGCAGTCCGAATGGACGATCGTGATGAACAACGATGTTCTGGTTGCGCCGGGATGGGCCGGTGGGCTGATCGCCGCCGCCGAGCAACACGATCTGCGCATTGCAAGTCCGGCCATGGTCGAAGGGGATGCCGACTACGATTTTCAGGATCTGGCCGCCCGTCATGCCGAACGGGCACGCGGTTATGCGCGCATCGGTTGGGCGCATGCGGTATGCATGTGCATCCATGAGTCGGTGTTCGCCGAGATCGGCTATTTTCGGCCGACGCCGTCGCTGCTGGGTTTCGAGGACACGATCTTCTTCAATGATGCGCGCCGCGCCGGCATCCGCCTGGGTGCCGTGGGTGATGTCTGGATCCATCATCTGGGCTCCATCACCCAGAAGCAGATGAAGCTCGAACGCGGCCTGTCCCTCGATGACGAACTGAGCCTGCACGACAAGCGCCGGCTGCTCGGCCAATCCTGGATGGCGCGCAAACTCGAGCGCGGCCGGCGCAAGCGCGATGATGCGCAGGCGCGCCGCCACGAGCTGGAGCGGTTCGATTTCAGCCTGCTCGGGCAACGCGTCGACGGTCGTTTCGTCTGGCGCTGAACACCCCACCGGAGCCATCATGACCACGATCGAACATCTTCTCGCGTCCGCCCGGGTGGCTGCCAGCATCGCCGCCGACAAGGGGCTGGCGGCCGCGGTGCACGAGGTGGCCTCGGCCGCGAGCCGCAGCTACCGCCAGGGCGGCAAGATCCTGCTCGCAGGCAACGGCGGCAGTGCCGCCGATTGCCTGCATATCGCCGGTGAACTGGTGGGGCGCTATCGCTTCGATCGGCCCGGCCTGGCCGCGATTGCCTTGCCCACCGATGCCAGCGTCAATACCGCGATCGCGAACGACTACGGCTATCAGCAGGCGTTTGCGCGCCAGGTGCAGGCGCTGGGCAGGGCCGGCGATCTGCTCTGGGCCTATTCCACCTCGGGCAACTCGGCCAATATCATTGCGGCCATCGAGACCGCCCGCGAGCAGGGCATCACCGTGGTGGGCTTCACCGGCGGCAGCGGTGGCCGGATTCGTGATCTCTGCCACCATCTGTTGCTGGTGCCCTCGGATCAGACCCCGCTGATTCAGCAGGGGCATCTGTCGCTCGGCCACGCGATCTGCGAGCTGATCGAGAATCAGATGTTCGGCGAGGCTGGCTGACACCGGCCCGCGCGGTCCGCCGGAAACTCGTGGGCCATTTGCTGCCCGGGCATGAGGGCGTGCCGGCGGACGCGATCGGTGGCTTCGATCAGATTGCGAGCCGGTCCGCGATCACCTGATCCAGACATTCTTGCCAGCCAGGCATCTGCAGCCCGAAGGTCTGCTCGATGCGTGTGACCGACAAACGCGAATTCGCCGGCCGGCTGGCGGGCGTCGGGAACTCCGAGGTGGCAATCGCCTTGACCTCGGGCGCCGCCTTGCCGGTGAGTTCCTGGCGCGCCCGCATGATCGCCTGCGCGAAGCCGTGCCAGGAAACCTCGCCGGCAGCCACCAGATGGTAGGTGCCGCTCACCGGCGAAAGATCGGGCACGCGCATGCCGCGGCGCGCCAGTACCGCCATCGTGGTTTCGGCGATCAGTCTGGCCGGCGTTGGAGCGCCCACCTGGTCGGCCACCACACGCAACTGCGGCATGGTCTCGGCCAGCCGCAGCATGGTGATCAGAAAGTTCTTGCCGCGTGCGCCGTAGACCCAGCTGGTACGGAAGATCAGATGGATGCATCCGCTGGCGCGGATCGCGTCTTCGCCGGCCAGCTTGCTGGCGCCGTAGACATTGGTCGGGCCGGTCGGAGCGTCCTCGTCATAGGCCTGCTCGCCGGTGCCCGGATACACATAGTCGGTTGAATAGTGAACCATCGCGACCTGGTTGGCCGCGCACCAGCCGGCCATCGCGGCCGGCGTGTCGCGGTTGATCGTATAGGCCAGGTCTCGTTCCTCTTCGGCCTTGTCCACCGCCGTGTAGGCCGCCGGATTGACGATCAGATCGGGCCGATGCGAATCGAGCCAGGCGCGAACCTGGTCGGGCCTGGACAGATCGAGTTCATCGCGCCGTGGGCACATCGGCTGGCCGAGCATGGGCAGCGCGCGCTCGAGCTCCCAGCCGACCTGGCCGTTGGTTCCGGTGATCAGGATGCGCATCAGTCGTAAACCTCGGCTTCGAACAGGGTGGCGCCGTGCTTGTCCTTCTCGGACAGCGAGGGCTCCTCGACGCCCCAATCCACGCCGACGCTCGGATCATTCCAGGCCAGCGTGCGGTCATGCTCGGGATGCCAGTACTCGGTGGTCTTGTAGAGGAATTCGGCGAATTCGGACAGCACCACGAAGCCATGGCCGAAGCCGGGCGGAACCCACAGCTGGCGTTTGTTCTCGGCACTCAGGCGTACCGCCACATGCTGACCGAAGTTCGGAGAACTGCGGCGCAGATCCACGGCCACGTCGAGCACCTCGCCGACCACGGCGCGCACCAGTTTGCCCTGGGGGTACACCAGTTGGTAGTGGATCCCGCGCAGCACATTCCTGGCCGAGCGTGAATGGTTATCCTGGACGAAATCGGCTCCCACACCGGTGGCATCCTGGAACTGCTGCAGATTGAAGCTCTCGAAGAAGAAGCCGCGTTCATCGCCGAACACCCTGGGTTCGATGATCAGCACACCCGGCAGCTCGGTTTCGATCACATTCATTTCTGATCCCCCAGACGGCGGCCGAAAGGCAGATTCAACCAACGGCTGTTCGGTTCCTCGAGCATGCTCAGCAGGTAGCGCCCGTAGTCGTTCTTCTTCAGCGGCTCGGCCAGCCGGGCCACGGTCTCGGCATCGATGAAGCCCATCCGGAACGCGATCTCCTCGGGGCAGGCGACCTTCAGGCCCTGACGCTTTTCGATCGTCTGGATGAAGGTGGAGGCCTCGAGCAGAGATTCATGGGTGCCGGTGTCCAACCAGGCGAAGCCGCGCCCCATCAGCTCGACCGAAAGCCTGCCCTCATCCAGGTAGCGGCGGTTCAGATCGGTGATCTCGAGCTCGCCACGCGCCGATGGCCGGATCTCGCGCGCATAGTCCACCGCATGGCCGTCGTAGAAATACAGGCCGGTGACCGCGTAGTTCGACTTCGGCCTGGCCGGCTTTTCCTCGATCGAGACAGCCTTGCCATTGTCATCGAAGGCAACCACGCCATAGCGCTCCGGATCATGCACGTGAGACCCGAACACGGTTGCGCCGTCGCGGCGGCCGGCGGCGTTGAGCAGCATGGTCTGCAGATCGTGGCCGTAGAAGATGTTGTCGCCCAGAATCAGCGCCGACGGCGAATCACCGACGTGATCGCGGCCGATGATGAATGCCTGCGCCAGGCCGTCCGGGGAGGGCTGGACCGCATAGCTGAGATTCAGGCCCCACTGCGCGCCGTCACCCATCAGGTTCTCGAAGCGCGGGGTGTCCTCGGGCGTGGAGATGACCAGGATGTCGCGGATGCCGGCCAGCATCAGGGTCGATAGCGGGTAGTAGATCATCGGCTTGTCGTGGATCGGCAGAAGCTGCTTGGACACGACACGGGTCACCGGATACAGGCGGGTGCCGGAGCCGCCGGCCAGAATGATTCCCTTATGGCGGCGATCAGCTGCGGTGGGCATAGTTGGTTTCCAACCAGTTGCGATAGGCGCCGCTTTGCACATGCTCGATCCACTCGGGATTCTCGAGGTACCAGCGCACGGTCTTGCGGATGCCGGTTTCGAAGGATTCCGCCGGGCTCCAGTCGAGCTCACCACGCATGCGCGCGGCATCGATCGCGTAGCGGCGGTCGTGGCCGGGGCGATCGGTCACGAACTTGATCTGATCGGCGTACCTGCCGCCGTCGGCCTTCGGGCGTTGTTCATCGAGGATCGCGCAGATGGTGTGCACCACCTCGAGGTTTTTCATTTCGTTGTTGCCGCCGATGTTGTAGGTCTCGCCCAGGCGGCCGCGCTCGAGCACCCGCTCGATGCCCGAACAATGGTCACCGACATACAGCCAGTCACGCACATTCTGGCCGTCGCCGTAGACGGGCAGCGCCTTGCCGGCCAGGGCATTGAGGATCATCAGCGGAATCAGCTTCTCGGGGAACTGGTACGGCCCGTAGTTGTTGCTGCAATTGGTGGTCAGCGTGGGCAGGCCGTAGGTGTGGTGATAGGCGCGCACCAGGTGATCGCTGGCCGCCTTGGAGGCCGAATAGGGGCTGTTCGGCGCATAAGGCGTGGTCTCACAGAATGCCGGGTCGTCGGGGCCGAGCGAGCCGTAGACCTCGTCGGTCGAGACATGCAGGAACCGAAACGCCGCTCGCTCGGCATCACCGAGCCTGCCGTAGTAGGCACGGGCCGCCTCGAGCAGCGCGAAAGTGCCCTGGATGTTGGTACGGATGAATTCACCCGGGCCGGTGATCGAGCGATCGACATGGCTCTCGGCGGCGAAGTGCACGATGGCGCGCGGTCTGTGCTCGGTGAGCAGTGCGAGCATGTCGTCCTGGTCACAGATGTCGGCCTGCACGAACAGGTGGCCAGCGCGGCCCTGTAGACTGGCAAGATTCTCAAGATTGCCGGCATAGGTGAGCTTGTCGACATTGACCACGGCTTCGTCGTGGGCGCTCAGCCAGTTGAGCACGAAATTGGAGCCGATGAAGCCGGCGCCTCCGGTGACTAGGATCATAAGCGTTGCAGCAGACACACGCCTGCCGCCCAGTTAGAGTCGAGAAGAGAAGAATTGCCTGGCGGGCAGAGGGTTTCGTGACCCATTATGGCCTCTATTTTCCCAACAAATTCCCCCAATATGTCTGATTCACGCACTGCGCCGACCGGCGCGGCCTCCGGCCCGACCGGCGCCCCTGCCGGCCTGCTTCCTACCAGTATTTTCAAGGCCTACGACATCCGCGGGGTGGTGGATGAAACCCTCACCGAGGCCGGCGTGCGCCGGATCGGCGCCGCGCTCGCCCTGATGGCGCGTGCGCGCGGTGTGTCGCGGATCGTGATCGGCCGCGATGGCCGCCTGAGCGGTCCGCGGCTGGCCGGCGCGCTCGCCGCGGGCATCAATGCCGGCGGTATCGATGTGATCGACATCGGTCAGGTACCGACGCCGGTGGTGTACTACGCGACCTACGAGCTGGGCACCGGCTCGGGTGTGGCGGTCACCGGTAGCCACAATCCGCCGCAATACAACGGCCTGAAGATGATGGTCGCCGGCGAGACCCTGTTCGGCGACACGATCACCGGCCTGCATGCGGTGGCCGATGCCAGCGATCTCGAGGAGGTGCTGGCCGGCATCACCCCGGGTAAGACCGAGCATCTCGACATCCTGCCGCGCTATCTCGAGCGCATTCTCGGTGACATCAGTCTCGCGCGCCCGATGAAGGTCGCGATCGACTGCGGCAACGGCGTGGCCGGCGCGGTCGCCCCGCAGCTCTACGCCGGCCTGGGCTGCCAGTTGAACGAACTGTTCTGCGAGGTCGATGGCAATTTCCCCAATCACCATCCGGATCCGGCGGAACCCGAGAACCTGGAAGATCTGGTGCATGTGCTGGCCACCACAGATGCCGAGATCGGTCTGGCCTTCGATGGCGATGGCGATCGCCTCGGGGTGGTCACCAAGGACGGCAAGATGATCTTCCCGGACCGGCAGTTGATGCTGTTCGCCCAGGATCTGCTCACCCGCGAACCGGGCGCCGAGGTCATCTTCGACGTCAAATGCAGTCGCAATGTGGCCACCTGGGTGCGTGATCACGGCGGCAGGCCCACGATGTGGCGCACCGGCCATTCGCTGGTCAAGGCCAAACTCAAGGAGACCGGCGCCCCGCTGGCCGGTGAGATGAGCGGCCACATCTTCTTCAAGGAGCGCTGGTACGGCTTCGACGATGGTCTCTATGCCGGCGCGCGCATGCTCGAGATCCTCAGCCGCAGCGACGATCCGTCGGCCGTGCTCAATGCGCTGCCCGATTCGCCGACCACCCCGAGATCAAGGTCGAGACCGCTGAGGGCGAGAACTTCGCGATCGTCGAGCGGCTCAAGAGCGGCGGCCACTTTGCCAGCGCGCGCGAGGTCATCACGATCGACGGCGTGCGCGCCGAATACGACGACGGCTTCGGTCTGGCGCGTCCGTCCAATACCACCCCGGTGGTGGTGTTGCGCTTCGAGGCCGACACGCCCGAAGCGCTCGAGCGGATCAAGCAGGACTATCGTCAGGCATTTGCAGCGGCTGCGCCCGGCGTGCGCCTGCCATTCTGACTGCCGGCCGGTGTCCTCGGCAGGGGGTAGCGGGCCACGGCGATCCGCCGGGCCGCGTATCGCGTTGGTCAAGACCAGCTCGATGGGCGATGTCATCCATGGTCTGCCGGTCGTCACCGACATCCTGAGGGCGACGCCACAGGCCACGATCCACTGGGTGGTGGAAGAAGCGTTCGCAGATCTTCCGGCGCTTCATCCCGGAGTCAGCCAGATACACAAGATCGCGTTGCGGCGCTGGCGCAAGCAGTGGCGCAGTGCCGGCGTGCGAGCCGAGATTCGCGCCGCGCGCGCCCGCTTGCACGCGCTCGAGCTCGACTGGGTGATCGATCTGCAGGGACTGATCAAGAGCGCCTGGGTCAGCCGTTGGCTACCGGGGACACGTGTCGGATTCTCCTGGCGCTGCGCGCGCGAACCGCTGGCGACGTTGGCCTATGACCAGCGCTACGATGTCGACATGAGCCGTCACGCGATCGAGCGACTGCGCGAGTTGGCCGCCAAGGCCCTCGGCCACGCGGCGGCCGGTCTGCCGGTGTTTGGCCTCTCGGCCGCGCCGCCCACGGCGGTGCTGCATGCGGTGCTCGGCGCCGATCCCCGTCCCTACCGGGTGTTCCTGCATGCCACCTCGCGCACCGAGAAGCAATGGCCGACCGGGCATTGGGTGGCGATGTTGCGGGCGGCCGCACAGGAGGGCCTGAGAGTGTTCCTGCCCCATGGATCCGATGCCGAGCAGGCGGCGGCGGGCGCGCTCGTGCAGGCGGCAGGCAGCGGCGAGGTCCTGCCGCGCCTGAGTCTGGCCGATTGCGCGGCCCTGCTGGCCGGCGCCCGCGGCGTGATCGGCGTCGACACCGGCCTCACGCATCTCGCGGCGGCGCTGGATCGGCCGACCGTGGCATTGTTCGCCGCCACGCCGGCATGGCGTTTCGGGCCCTACTGGAGCGAGCGCACCCGTGGCCTGGGCGAGGACGGCCTGTGGCCCGAGCCGGGCCAGGTGGCAGCCACGCTGGCCGCGCTCGAAGCGACATGACTGCCCGCGAGCGTGGCGCGCTGATCTTCTATCAGATGCTGTGGCTCGGTGCGCTGCCGCTGGCCTTCATCTATCTGCTGTGGCGTTCCCGCCGGCAACCCGACTACCGTCGCCACCTCGGCGAGCGACTGGGTCGATACCGCGTGCCTTCACCAGAGCAGGCGCCGATCTGGCTGCACCTGGTGTCGGTCGGCGAAACCCGCGGTGCTCAGGCGCTGATCCGGGCGCTGGCCGAGGCCAGGCCGGGCGTGCCCCTGCTGATCACACACATGACGCCAACCGGTCGCGAGACCTCGCAGGCCCTCTACCCGCAGGCCACCCGGGTCTATCTCCCCTATGACCATCCGTGGCTGGTACGTCGTTTCCTGCGTCACTTCCGACCGCGGCTGGCGGTCATCATGGAAACCGAACTCTGGCCGACGCTGATTCACGAGGCCGCGGCGGCGGGTGTGCCGACGGCTATTGTCAATGCGCGCCTGTCCGAGCGCTCACTGGCCAGCGGCCTGCGCTTTCGCGCGCTGATCGCACCGGCGCTGCGCCGGCTCGACCGGCTGCTGGCTCAGGACGCGGCCGATGCCGCCCGTCTGGCGCGGCTGGGCCGCGCGGCCGACGCGGTCACCGGTAACCTCAAGTTCGATATCGAACCCGACCAGGCCCTGCAGGCGCTCGGACGCGGCTGGCGCGATCGGCTCGGCGCAGCGCCGGTATTGATGCTCGCCAGTAGCCGTGATGGCGAGGAGGCAGCGCTGCTGGCAGCCTGGCAGGAACAGGCGGCAGGGCAGGGCGGCAGTGTGCGGCTTTGCATCGTGCCCAGACATCCGCAACGATTCGACGAGGTGGCCCGCGCGATGGCCGCCGTGCAGACCCTGCGTCGGCGCTCTGGCGATTGGCAGGGCGACGAGGCATCGATGATGCTCGGCGACTCGATGGGCGAGATGGCGGCCTACTATGCAATGGCCGATCTGGTCATCATGGGGGGCAGTCTGCTGCCGTTCGGTGGCCAGAACCTGATCGAGGCCTGCGCGGCCGGGGTACCGGTGATCGTTGGTCCGCACACGCGCAACTTTGCCCAGGTCAGCGAGATGGCGATCGAGGCGGGAGCGGCGCTACGGGCTGCCGATGCCGGCGATGCGCTGGCGCATGCGTTTCGATTGCTCGCCGATGGCACGCAACTGGCCGCGATGCGTGCGCGTGCGCGCGAGTTTGCCGGTGCCCACCGCGGGGCCAGCGAACGTACGCTGGCAGCGTTGATGACCTTGCTGCCGGCAGACTGATCGGCTGCGCGCGGCGCGAGCCGGTTGCGGCGCGCGCGACAGGCGGGCAGCGGGCAACGCCGCGCGCTGCGTTTTACTTCTGGATCGTCGGGCCTTCGCGCGGCTCGGGCTTGTTGCTGCGGCTTTCGGTCAACAGCGTGGAGACGCGCCGGATGTCGTCGTCGGAGAGTTCGCCGGCGGTGGCCTTCAGGCGCAGGCTGTTGAGCAGGACGTCATAGCGGGCGCGCGCAAGATCGCGCTGGGTCGAGAACAGCTGCTGCTGGGCGTTGAGCACATCGATGTTGATCCGCACGCCGACCTGATAGCCAAGCCGGTTCGAATCGAGTGCCAGTTTCGAGGATTTTTCGGCCGCTTCCAGCGCCTGCACCTGGCCCAGACCACTGACCAGGCCGAGATAGGACTGTCGCGCCCCTTGTTCGACCTGGCGACGGGCAACCTCGAGATCGGCGGTGATCTTTTCAAGGCTGGCCTGGGCCTCCTGGACCCGGGCCTCGATCGCGCCACCGGTGTACAGCGGAATGCCCAGTTGCACGCCGATGGAGGCGGAGTTCGAATGCACGCCGACCAGGCTCGCCGAGGCATTGCGCGCATGCCCGATCTGGCCGACCAGGTCGACTGACGGATAGCGCGCAAACCGCTGGCGGTCGATTTCGCGACGGGCGATCTCGGAGGCCAGTAGCGCCTGCTGGACGGTGAGACTGCTTTCGCGGGCGCGATCGGTCCAGGCCTTCTCGCGCGTCGGCTCGGGTTGGCGAAGCTCGACGCCGGCACGCAGATCGGCCAGATCCGAGACCGGTTTGCCGGTGAGCACCGACAGCGCCGCGCGACGGATGTCCTGTTCATTGAAGGCGGCCAGCTCGCGGGCCACGGTGAGATCGAACCGGGCCTGCGCCTCCTGCTGGTCGGTGATCGTGGCCGTGCCCACCTCGAAATTGCGCTTGGCGGCGGCCAGTTGCTCGGAAATGGCGCGCTTCTCCGCCTGGATCGTGAACAGGTTGTTCTCGGCCGCCAGCACATCGAAGTAGGCCTCGGACACGCGCAGGATCAGGTCCTGCTGGGCCACCAGGAACTGCGCCTCGGCCACGCTGAACTGCAGCTTGGCCTGCTCATGGCCTCGGCATCCTGTCGGGCCAGCAGCGGGTACGACATGGAGATGCCGTAGTTCTGCGAGGTGAACCCGTTCGAGGCCGAGACATTGGTATCGACATACTGACGGTTGATGCCCGCATTCGCGCTCACGGCGGGGCGCAGCTGCGAACGGGCCTGGGGCACGCGATGGCGGCTGATCTCCAGCGAGGCGCGTGCGCTGTTCAGTTCGGCATCATGCGAGAGGGCATCGCGATAGGCCTGCTCGAGGTTATAGCCAAAAGCGGGCGAGGCGGCCAATAGCCCAGTCGCCAGCACCAGCGAGGCCCTGTACGACAGGCGTTTCGACGGGCGGGTCATGCGTCACTCCTGTGATTCTTGTCGCGGTTCAGTATCGTGGGCAGGCGGGATCGACCTCGCGTGCCCAGGCGTCGATGCCGCCCTGCAGGTTATAGACCGCTTCACAACCATTATGAGCCAGAAACATCGCAACCTGCATGCTGCGCATGCCGTGGTGACACAGACATACCACGGCCCGTTGCCGGGGGATTTCATCGAACCGGGTCACGATCTCGTGCATCGGGATGTCGACGCTGCCGGGAATCGAGGCAATCGCGATTTCCCAGGGCTCGCGCACGTCGAGCAGCAACGGAGGATCGTCTCCTGCCAACCAGGCAGCCAGTTCGACGACGGACAGTTGTTGCACGTCTTGGCGATCTGAGGGGGGCCGATCAGAAGCGGAAGTGATCGCCAACCGGAAAGCCGCGCAGCGGCCGTACCAAGGTCTCGAACATGATCTCCGTGGCCACCTCGCGCCGCTCGCCCAGTCGCAGAATCTGCGCGGTCATGATGGGTGCCCGTCCGACGACGGCGCCAAGCCTGCCGCCCGCACGCAAGCGATCGATCAGCGCCGCCGGCACGGATTCGACCGCCCCCGACAGCAGAATGACGTCGGCCTGCCATGAGGTATCGCCGAGCAGGTCGGCGCCGCTGCGCGCGTGCACCTGGCAATTGGACACGCCCTCGCGGGCCAGGTTGGCACGGGCGAACTCGGCCAGTTCCGGAATGATCTCGTAGCTGTCGACCTGGCTCGCCTCGTGCGCGAGCAGCGCGGCCATGAAGCCGGAGCCGGTGCCGATCTCGACCACCGTCTCGTGACGGCCGATGGCCAGCGCCTGCAGGAAACGGGCCTCGAGCCGTGGGGCGAACATCGATTGGCCAGTGCGCTGGCCGTCGATGTCGAGCGGGATCTCGGTGTCCGTGAAGGCCATGGAACGATAGGCGGGCGGTACGAATTGTTCGCGTGGCACCGCGGTCATGGCATCCAGAACACCCTGATCGAGCACATTCCAGGGGCGGATCTGCTGCTCGATCATGTTGTGACGGGCAAGCTCGACATCGAGGGTTTCGCTGGCATTCATGGAGGTTCTGGCCTGGCCGGACGCGCGCCGGTCGCGGGCGCGACCGATCGGTGCTTGGAAAACTTTCGATTTTAGCAATGCCGCCGCCGTATGCGTCTGGTGGCCCGATCATGATTCGCGTCAATCCCGACGCATCCGGTCTGGCCGCTGGCACGATCAGAACCCGGGCGCCATAATCAACGACCGCAGCCGGCCTCAGGGCGCCTGGCTCTGCCGTGGCGCGTGCGCCGTGGCGGTCAGGTCGTTCGCCAGCCCCGTCAGCAGCCAAGTTGGAACACGATGAACCTCGAAAAAGTCGTTTTCGGTTTCTTCATCATCTTCGCCTGCACCCTGAATTTCGGTTTCTTCCTCGGTGATGTCGATCGACCGGAGTTTCATCATCCGGGCGAGTTGCTGGCGACCGTCATCGTGAACCTGATCGCCACGGTGCTGAAGTTTGGTGATCGCACGCATCTCGGCACCACGCATCTGGCAACCAGCCTCGTGGCGGTCTTCCAGTTATTCGCTGCCTCGCTGGTCTGGGTCTGGCATGTGCATGTCAATGGCGAGGTCATGAACGGCGAGATCATGGCCACGATCGTCTCGCTCACGGGCGGTGCACTGGTGGCGAACCTGATCTCGGTGATCCTGCTGATTGGCGAGACCTTGCGTCAGGGGCGCTGAGCGCTCGCGCGCCGGGCCAGGCCATGAGTGACGTCTTTCTCCTGATGTTGCGGCGCCTGCGGGCGCCGATGCTGGTGCTGATCGTGGTTTACGGGGTGGCGGTCGGCGGGCTGGCCATGATGCCCGGGCAACTGCCCGATGGCACGCCGGCCAGACTCAGCATCTTCCACGCGTTCTACATCATGAGCTACACGGCCACCACGATCGGCTTTGGCGAGGTGCCGCATCCGTTCACCGATGCGCAGCGGCTGTGGGTGATCGTGTCCATCTACCTGTCGGTGATCGCCTGGGCCTATGCGGTCGGTTCGGTGTTCGCGCTGATCAATGACGCCACATTCCGCTCCGCAGTCGCACGCAGTGTGTTTACCTGGCGGGTGCGAGGCATCGGCGAGCCGTTCTTCATCATCTGCGGGGCGGGCCAGAGCGGCACCGCGCTGGCCAAGGCGCTGGATAAGATCGGCTATCGGCTGGTGGTGGTGGAGATCCTTCCCGAGCGCTCGGCGCGCATCGAACTCGAAGAGTTCGTGCAGCCGCCGATGGTCCTGACCGGCGATGCACGCCTGCCCGATGTGCTCGAGGATGCCGGCATCCATCGCCCGGAGTGCGAGGGCCTGATCTCGCTGGTGCGCGACGACAGCGCCAATCAGGCGATCTCGATCGGTGCGCGCACCCTGAATCAGTCGATGCGCGTGATTGCGCGGGCCAAATCGAACGTCGCTCAGGTGAATTTGTCGTCGTTCGGTGGCGTGCATGTGATCAATCCGTTCGAGACCTTCGCCACCAATGTGTCCCTCGACCTGGCTTCTCCGGAGGTGCTGCGACTCGAAGAATGGCTGACCGATGCCCCGGGCACCGAATGCCCCGACCGGGTCAACATTCCCACGGGACCGTGGGTGCTGGTCGGCTACGGGCGCTTCGGCCACGCGATCTCGGCCGTGCTCGATCGGGCCGGTATCTCCTGGCGCGCGATCGACGTCAATCCCCTGCACGAGGAAGACGAGCGCCTGCTCACCGCGGCCAATTCCGAGTCCGCAATTCGTGAGGCAGGGATCGAGCGCGCCGCGGTGCTGGTTGCCGGCACCGACAGTGATGCTTCCAATCTGGGTGTGGTGACCCTGGCGCGTCGCGCCAACCCCGGCTTGTTCGTGATCATCCGCCAGAATCATGTCGCCGACCGGGTGCTGATCGCGACCGCCGATGCCAATCTGCAGTTCGTGCAATCGGCGTTGATGGTTCACGAGTGCCTGCAGATCATCAAGACGCCGATGCTCGGACGCTTCATCTCCCATGTGCGCGCCCAGGGCGGAGCGCTCGCGGCAGAGGCGATCGCGCGCATCCAGGCGGAGGTCGGCAGCGGTGCGCCGCGGGCCTGGACCTTCGTCTGCGACATCATGCAGCCAGGCATGTTCGGTGCATTCTTTCAGGGCCAGGGCGAGCGTCTGACGATCGACCATCTCACGCGCTATCCGGGGGATGCCGATTCGCGACTGCAGGCAGTGCCACTGATGCTCGATCGGCGGGGCGAGCACACCCTGATGCCGCCGGCCGATATGGCCCTCAAACCGGGCGACCAACTCCTGTTCGTGGGCTCGGATGAGGCGATGCGGGTTCAGCAGCGGTTCTTGTCCGAACCGGGCGCGATCCAGTATGTGCGCAGCGGTACGCAGCCGCCGCGAGGCTGGGTGTTCCGGCAGATTCGCAGCCTGTTGAGCCGCTCCTGAGCCGCTCCTGAGCCGCTTCGGCGCGGCTTCGGCGCGGCTCCTGAGTTGCCCAAACCTGGCGGCAGTTACATTTTATTACATGTTGAGGCGTTTCTTGTGACTCCGCCGGCCCTGGAGCGCGTTGAATGAGCACATGGGTCAAAGAGACATGAGGGTCGACATGAACAACAGGCAAACGGTTTCCACGGCGACGGAGCAGGGCGCGCGCGCGCGTCGCTGGCTGCTGGGTGGTGTATTGGTTGCCGCCTCGGCATTCGCCGTCCATGCGCCGGCACATGCTGGCGGGCGCGGCGATCAGATCGTCGGTGCCATCATCGGCGCCGGCTTCGGCGCCGTGATCGGGCAGCATATCGGTGGTCAGGACGGGGCCGTCATTGGTGGCGCGATCGGTGCCGCCACGGGGGCAGCGGCGGCGGGTCAGCATGGTCATCGGGTCTACCGCACCCACCGGCCGGGGCCACAGATCGTGCATGATCCCTACCGCCCGCCGGTGCCGGCCTACCGGCCCGGACATGCGCCGTGGGTGGGCACCCTGGCTGCACCTGTGGTGGGTTTCAGGCATGCGCCGGTGGTCGTGCCGCAACCGGTGATTCGTGTCCAGGTACCCTCGGTGGTCTATTATCCGCAACGCCCGTACCGCCACGGTCATGTCCGCGGATCGGGCCACGGTCACGGCTCGGCAGCACTTGCCCGCGCCTACCGCCAGGGGGTGCGAGACGGCCAGCGCGGCTACGATCCCTACCGGCGCTGAGCGCGCCGGGTGGGTGGGCGGCCGTGCCGCTCGCCCATCCGCCCGCCAGGTCCGTGGTGCCATGGGCGGCGGCCCGGTCCAAGAGAGCGCCCGCTCCGGCCTGTAAGTGACATGACGCCTTCAAGCCCCGAGCGTCCATGTCCGAGAAGATTCCCAATGTGTTGAGCATCGCTGGTGTCGATCCTTCCGGCGGCGCCGGCATATTTGCCGATCTGAAGACCTTCAGCGCGCTGGGTGCCTATGGCTGCGGGGTGGTTACCGCCCTGACCGCACAGAACACCCGGGCCGTCGAGGGGGTGATGCTGGTCGATCCGGCGTTCGTTCAGCAGCAGATGCGAACCCTGTTTGCCGATGTGCGCATCGATGCGATCAAGATCGGCATGCTGGGTGCCGTGCCCTTGATCGAAGGGGTGGCCGAGGCGCTGCGGCGTTTTGCTCCCGGCGTGCCTGTGGTGCTCGATCCGGTCATGGTGGCCAAGAGCGGCGATCCCTTGCTCGCGGAGGATGCGGTCGACGCCTTGCGCAGCACCTTGCTGCCCCTGGCCACGCTGATCACCCCGAATCTGCCCGAGGCTGGCGTGTTGCTCGGCGGCGCCGCGCCCGCGAGCCTAGACGAGATGCGCATCGCCTTGCCCCGCTTGCGCGCCATGATGGCGCCTGGTGCCGGACACTGGGTGATGCTCAAGGGCGGCCATCTCGACGACCGCGCCGACGATCTGCTGGGCGATGGTGACACCGTGATCGAGCTGCCCGGCAGGCGCGTGCCCACCCGCAATACCCATGGCACCGGCTGCTCGCTGTCGGCGGCGATTGCCGCGCTGCTGCCGCGGGCCGAGAACCTCCCCGATGCGGTACGGCAGGCCAAACAGTGGTTGTCCGGCGCGATCGAGCATGCCGACGACCTGAGCGTGGGCGAGGGGCACGGGCCCGTGCATCACTTTCACGAGCTCTGGGGGCAGTACTGACCAGGGTGTGCACCGGGCTTGGCGCGCCAAGATTGCTGGAGCGCGCCGGGCGCGGTGTGCCAGGATTGCTGGGGCAGGCGTCGGGCTCGGTGTACCAAGACGGCCGTGGGCTGCAATCAGAGAGGCGCGGTCGTCACGCACTGCCGACGCTCGTCGACGAGCCGTTCGTCAGGCCATGCGGTCGCCACGCATCGCCTCGATTGTCGGCACCCGTGGGGCAGGGCATATTGATGTGACCGCGTCATGTGCGCTCAGATACAGATGCTGCATCCATGTTCGAATTGCTCGTCGCCCTTCCGATTCTGGTCAAGGCGGTCATTCTCGGTATCGTCGAGGGCCTGACCGAGTTCCTGCCGATCTCCAGCACCGGTCACCTGATTCTGGCGGGCAGTCTTCTGGGCTACCACGACGCCTCTGCCAAGGTTTTCGATGTCGCGATCCAGACCGGGGCGATGTTCGCGGTCATCGTGCACTTCCGCCGGCGGATCGCGGCCACCCTGTCGGGCCTGTTCAGCGACCCGGTCGCGCAGCGGTTCGCGATCAATGTGTGTATCGCCTTCATTCCCGCGGCGGTGCTGGGCGTGATGTTCGCCAGCAAGATCAAGTCGTATCTGTTCGCGCCGGTTCCGGTGGCGATTGCGCTGATCGTGGGCGGGATCGTGATCATGGTGGTCGAGAACTACAACCGTCACCATGCCAGGCCGCCACGGGTGACCACGGTGGATCAGATGACCTGGGTGGATGCGTTGAAGGTGGGTTTCGCGCAGGCCTTCGCGCTGATCCCCGGCACCAGCCGCTCGGGCGCGACCATCATCGGCGGCATGTTGTTCGGCCTGTCGCGCATCACGGCCACCGAGTTCTCTTTTTATCTGGCCATTCCGACACTGATCGGCGCGGGTGTCTATGACACCTTCAAGTACCGTGATCTGCTGTCGATGGACGACCTGCCGGTGTTTGCGGTGGGCACGATCGTCGCGTTCTTCTGCGCCTGGGCCTGCGTGGCCTGGTTGATCCGCTATGTGGCCAGCCGCGATTTCATGCCCTTTGCCTGGTACCGGATCGTGTTCGGTCTGATCGTGCTCGCCACGGCCTGGACCGGCGTGGTCGACTGGGCCGACTGAGCCTGCCCAACCCGGGGCCTAGCCCAGACGCTCGAAGATCAGATCGAATACCGGGTGGCCGAGTCGCAGGCCGCGTTGCTCGAACTTGGTCAGCGGGCGCCATTGCGGGCGCGGATGAAAGTCCTGCGCGCAGTTGCGCAGCGACGGCTCGGCCGACAAGACCTCCAGCATCTGCCCGGCATACTCGGCCCAGTCGGTGGCACAGTGCAGCCGCGCGCCGATCGCCATCCGCTGCACGACCAGATTCACGAACGGTGCCTGAATCAGCCGCCGTTTGTGATGGCGCTTTTTGGGCCATGGGTCGGGGAAGAAGATATTGACACCGGCCAGCGCGCCCGGCGCGATCATGTTCTCGAGCACCTCGACCGCGTCGGCCTGGATCACCCGCAGGTTCTGCAGGCCGAGATCTTCGATCCGGCGCAGCAGCGTGCCAACCCCCGCCGGATACACCTCGATACCCAGGAAGTTGCGATCCGGGTTGTCGGCCGCAATGCGGGCCGTGGTCTCGCCCATGCCGCAACCGATCTCGAGCGTCACCGGGTGCTCATTGCCGAACACCTGCCGCATATCGAGCCGAGCGGCCCGGTACGGTACGGCCCAGGCCTCGCGCAGCCCGGCCAGGGCAGCCCGTTGACCGGGTGTGAGATGTCCGCGGCGGGTGCCGAAGCTGCGAATACGCGCGCCGTCGGGCCCGGCGGGCGCCGCCTGGCGCACGGCCACCACACTGGCGCCGGCGATGTCTGCGCCGGCGTCGGCGCCGGTGGCTGCGCAAGACGCGATGTCACAGGCGACGTCAGCGCCGGCCTGTTGGCGATCGCCCGTCATGCTGCTGCCAGAAGGCTGGGGGACGGCCGCGTTCACGAGCCGATCAGACCCGAGGTCGGCGACGAGGCGGAGGCCGTGTAGAAGCGCTTGGGCATGCGCCCGGCGAGAAAGGCCTCGCGGCCGGCCTCGACGCCCTTACGCATCGCGCCGGCCATCATGATCGGATTCCTGGCCTTGGCGACCGCGGTGTTCATCAGCACGCCGGCGCAGCCCATCTCCATGGCCACGGTGGCGTCCGAGGCCGTGCCAACCCCGGCATCGACGATCACCGGCACCTTGGCCTGTTCGATGATCAGTTGCAGATTCCAGGGGTTCAGGATGCCCATGCCCGAGCCGATCAGCGAGGCCAGCGGCATGACTGCGGCGGCACCGGCATCTTCGAGCATGCGTGCCTGAATCGGGTCGTCGCTGCAGTAGACCATGACCTCGAAACCTTCGGCGACCAGCGTACGCGTGGCGGCGAGGGTCTCGGGCATGTTCGGGAACAAGGTTTTCTCGTCGCCCAGCACCTCGAGCTTGACCAGCGTGTGGTCATCGAGCAGTTCGCGCGCCAGACGCAGGGTGCGCACCGCATCGTCGGCGCTATAGCAGCCGGCCGTGTTCGGCAGGATTGTGAAGCGCTCGGGCGGTACCGCATCGAGCAGATTGGGCGCGCCCGCTTCCTGGCCGATATTGGTGCGCCGGATCGCGACCGTCACGATCTCGGCACCGCTCGCCTCGATCGCATCGCGAGTCTGCTCGAAGGATTCGTACTTGCCCGTGCCGATCAGCAGGCGTGAGCGGAAAGTGCGTTTGCCCACCTGCCAGGTGTCTTCAGTCATCGGGGGTCCTCATGTGATGCGGATGAATACGAAAACGTGCAGCCTGCGGTCGCGGCCGACGCGACGAGAGCTTCAGCCACCGCCCACGGCAACCACGATCTCGAGCTGGTCGCCGTCGGCCAGCCCGGTGCGGCCATGCAGCGAACGCGGCACGATCTCGCCATTGCGTTCGACCGCGATGCGCTTGCCACTGAGGCCAAGCGCATCGACGAGCTCGGCAACTGTGTAAGCGGCCGCGACCTCGCGTCGGGTGCCGTTGACCGTGATCTGAACAGGGGCGGGCGCTGTCATGGTCGCCAATGAACGGGATGGGAGCTGAATGGGGACGGCATCGGCCCCCGGCCCGGTGACCAGGGGCCGGCTGCGGCCATGGGTTGCATATTTTAGCGCTCAGCCTTGCGCGAGGCACCGCGAGCTTCGATCATCGCGCCCGAGCTTGCATGACGCGGGGCCTGCTACACTTCGCTCCGATTGCGGGTGTAGTTCAATGGTAGAACGGCAGCTTCCCAAGCTGCATACGAGGGTTCGATTCCCTTCACCCGCTCCACTGCATCATTCTGCGGACTTCTGGCAATCGTCAGCGCAGTCGGGGTCGGCCATCAGGGTCTGGCCATCAGCCGGCGCCCAGTGCCCGCCGGCGTCTGGCTCGGTCAGCGTCAGCAAGACATCGGCGTACCACGCAGTTCAGCCCCAGCGATTCGTCCTGCTCGACATCACGGGCCACCATGTCCATGCGGGTCGAATGCGCCAAGCAACTGCCACGGCATTTGCGCATCGCCCCGGTAGCGTTCGCGACGGCGCAGCACCGGCGAGCCGCTACTGCCTCGGTGGGTTCTGGCGTCGGTCAGGAAATAGCCATGTTGCTGGAAACGGATTCCGAATGCCGCGCCACGGAGGCGCTGCGCGCCACCGCCAGGTGATGCACGGTGTCGTGAAATCCGAGCGACGATCACGGTCAGCACATCGCCGATGCCTACCCGCTCACCCTGCCCCGGGTCGGGGATGCGCCGGCTCGAAGGCCCGCAGCACCGCTTCCGGGTAGCCGCTCGCGTTCCAACTCGATCACCGCGATATCCACGGTTCCCTCGCTGTCGGCTGCCTGTCGCCAAAGCCCGAGTCCGTCCCGGTACAGCGGAATCGAGAACACCACATGCTGGGTCAGATCATGCTCGTCACTGTGAAGCTCGATTTCTACGGTCAGGAAAATGGCCTCGGCTGGTCGGAGAGAGCACATGCCGGTTGAGGACCAGGTACAGGCGTTCATCGCGGCGAGAAAGAAGAATCCGCTCGCGCCCGTCAGCAGAAGCTGGCCGTCATAGGTGCGGATCTGGGTGGTGGTGAGCAGCGCATCGCCTCGACGGGCGAATCGCGCTCGTCGAGGGTCTGCTGCGGCCCTGTCCCGCAGTAAGCTGCGCATCCTGGCGACATCGCGCTCGAAGGCGTGATGAGCACATGATCGGAGATGTCGGTGTTCAGCATCACCGTGCGCGCCGCCTCTGCATGGGCCTGGAATGATTCTTCGAGATTGCCGCGCATCGATAGCGGCAGCGCCTCGGCAGTGCCGGCAGCAGCGCGTCGATCGCGATCTGGCTGCCCTTTAGTTCGCAGATTCTTTCGGTGGCATCTTGGAGATTTCGCATCGTTCTGTCGCCGGCAAGGGTGCTGGAAACGAAAAAGCGCGGCCAGGCCGCGCTCTCGTGGACACCACCACGCGCATGGCGCGGTGGTGTCAGGCAGTCCAGTGCTTCGGGCCGAGTGCTCAGCGGCGATGACGTACCCAGTTCGCCGTCGATCGGAGAACTCAAAGCACGGGCTGAGCGGCCCTTAGCTCAGTGCGAATCTTCGGAAACCTGCGGGCCTTTGGCGCCCTGGCTGACTTCGAATTCCACGCGTTGGTTCTCGACCAGCGTCTTGAAGCCGCCGGCCTGAATTTCACGGAAGTGAGCGAACAGGTCTTTGCTGCCGTCATCAGGGGCGATGAAGCCAAAACACCGTTCTTCGTTGAACCATTTCACGGTTCCGGTCTGTGTTGCCATTGTGATTTCCTTTGAGGATAGCCAGGACGCGACGCTGCGCCCGGCGAAGAGACGCCAAGAAAATCAGCAAGAGGGGAACGAAACCGATATCGGCAGGACGCCGAGAAAGGGCAGACCGTTGCAGTGATGGTCTTGTACATATCCAACTCCTTCATGATACAGGCTTTGAAGGTGTGATGGTGAATGGCCCCACAAATTTGTCGTTGATTCGCCAGCGGAGATCATTGTGCGGCCGCGCTTACCCGCAGCAGTCTGCCGCGCGGGCCATCCGTGAGGACATAGAGCCCGAGCCGTCAGGGCCTTCGCGCAGGTCACGGATCCGCTCGCGCAGATCGCGCAGCAGCCATTCCTCGCCGATCACTCTGTCGCCATCGAGTTTCAGGCGTACCAGTTTGCGAGCCCAGGCCGCCAATGAAAACATCACCTTGCCAGGCCGGCATGCCGCGGCCGCTGTGGATGACCATGCCCGATGGTGCGATCACCGGGTCCCAGTAGTAGACCGGCTGCTCCATGCCGGCGCCCTGGGTGGCGTCGTGCATGATCTCGCCCGAGTAGTCGATGCCATAGCCGATGACCGGCCAGCCATGGTTGCGACCGGCCTGCGGACGGTTCAGTTCATCGCCGCCGCGCGGACCGTGTTCGACCGTCCATAACCGGCCCTGGCCGTCGAGCGCGGCGCCCTGGATATTGCGATGGCCCAGCGACCAGATCTCCGGGCGGGCGCCGCGGCGGTCGACGAACGGATTGTCTGCCGGCACCGAACCGTCAGGGCGCAGGCGCACCACCTTGCCCAGATGGCCGTCCAGCGTCTGGGCCTGGGCCCGCGCCGGTCGGATCCCGCGATCGCCCAGCGTGAGGAACAGATGCCTGCCGTCCGCGTCGAATACGATGCGCGAACCAAAGTGCAGTCCGGAGCGGATCGTCGGCATCTGTCGGAACAGCACCCGTACATTGACGAGCCGGGCCCCGGTCGCGCTCTCGTGAAGCTCACCACTTGCCAGCGCGGTGCCCGCGCCGCCCCCGTCGCGCGGCTCGGCGTAGCTCCAGTAGATCCGTCCGTTGCC
This sequence comes from Burkholderiaceae bacterium, assembly GCA_041396585.1. Taxonomy (GTDB): domain Bacteria; phylum Pseudomonadota; class Gammaproteobacteria; order Burkholderiales; family Burkholderiaceae_E; genus JAUIAI01. Next base: position 56,470 of record JAWKYG010000007.1, read on the forward strand.
GGCGAAACCGGGGGCCGCGACCACGTCGAGCAATCCGCCCTGACGCTCGGCGAAGACCGCAGGCAGGCCGGCCACCGGATCGGAGATCTCTCCCGTGGGGTCGATGATGCGCATCGCCCCTGGTCGTTCGGTCACGAGGAACCGGCCATCGGGCAGCAGCGCCACGGCCCAGGGCTGGTTCAGGCCGTCAGCGATCGTCTGCACCTGCAGGCGTGGCGAGTCCGGCAGTCGTGGCGCCCGGGTTTGTTGCTCGAACGCGGGCCGGGCCGACTGATTATTCGGTGCGCGGGTCTCGAGTGTCTGTTCGGCAAGGCCGGCGAGCGGACCGAGCGCCAGGGCCGAGAACAGCAGGCCGGCGGTCGCAGTCCGTGTCAGGCGCATGTTGGCGCTGAATACGTGTACGGGCATGGTCGGACGGAAGGCGGGATCGGATCAGGGCGAAGTTCGTCACGGGCGATGATCGAGGCATCATCAGGGGCGGGGCATCGACAGGGCCACCCGGGCGCGAGCGACTCTGCCCATGGTGCCGCGGACCCCCCGCGCCGGGGCAACGGCCCTACAGGGGGCGCGGGTAGAATCGGCGGGGTCGTCAGGCGTGATCGCGCAAGCACGAACGGTGGTCCGGTCGCGCGTTCGGTGCCGCACCGGTGCCGCCCACTGGCAGCATGTGCGTCCGCCGCTGATGCCTCTGGCAGATGCCGATGTCGCCGCGCTCGAGCAGGAACTCGATGCGATCGGCTTCACGATCGATGGTCTGGCCTGATCGTGGTCTGATCGTGGTCTGATCGCTGCCCGATCCCGGTGCGATCCCGGTGCGATCCCGGTGCGATCCCGGTGCGATCCCGGTGCGATCCCGGTGCGATTCGGCCGCGGCGATGCTTGTCCGATGGATCTGGCCCGTGAACCCCTGGCCGGCGGCCCGGGGCTGACAAGCGCGTTCCAGTTCCGAAGCGCACCGTGCAGCTCCCGCTTTTCGGTGGCCGCGGCGGCGAGCGCGACCCTAGAGTAGGGCGAGACGTTCCGCTTTGCGGGCGCCGGCGCCGCTGCAGGCCCGGGCTCGCGACCGACCTGCTCTGGCCGCCAACACATGACTTCAAAACCGATCACAGTACGCCATGCCCTGATGGCGCTCGCGGGGATGGCGATCTGCGCCTGCCTTTTTTCCGGTGTGCCGTACCTGATGTCGATCTCGAGCCAGGCCGCGGCTGCCAAGCGTGCTGACTTGGGCTTTCCCGTGCTTGGCGATCTAGCCCTGGTGATTCGCAATACGCAGGCCAGCCGCGGCACGGCCGCAGGCTTTCTCTCCGGCGATGGCTCGCAAGGCACTGCCCTGACCCGGCGGCAGGCCGAAGCGGGCGCCGCCCTGGGCAAGTTCGTGGCCTCGCTGGAGGCCAGCCAGCCGGGCGATCTGCTGGTTTCCAGGGCCAGGAAGTTCCAGGAGCTCTGGCAGTCGCTGGTCGAGGATGTGCGCGGCGCCCGGGTTGGCGCGAACGAAAGCTTCGAGCGCCATACCGCGCTGATCGAAGACTATCTGTCGATGAGCAACATCCTGCGTGACATCTACGGCCTGTCGCGGCTTGGTGACCCTGGCACGTCGGGCCTGCTGCGCGTGGCATCCGAAGAGCTGATCCATCTGATGGAGGTCATGGGGCAGGCGCGGGGGCTGGGCAATGCGCTGTTGGTTGCTCGCGATGCGAGCCCAGGCGCTCGGCAGCTGCTGGCCTCGATGCTCAAGATCGCGAACAGCCGTGCCAAAGGCGCACGGACGTTGGCTGAAGAGGTGATGGTGCTGGACCCGGCTTTCCGCGAGCCGCTGGCCGAACCGATTCGTGGGGCGCTCAAGACCGCCGATGCCGCGATCGCGCAAGGGCTCGAGCGAATCGTTCGATCCGAGGTGCGCGACTATCCGCCCGCGCAGTACTTTGCCGATATGACCAAAGCGATCGACTCGATATACACGGTCATGGAAAACGGCCGCGTGGCGATCCGGGCCCGGCTTGATGAACGCCTGTCAGCCGCGAACCGGTTTCTGGCCCTGGGCTGGATTGGCATGATCACACTGATCGGCGTGATCATCGCGATCTCGTTCTGGCTGTTGCGGGCGATCATTCGTCCGTTGCAGCTTGCGGCAGACACCTGCACGCGGATGGCCGGTGGTGATCTACGCGTCGCCATCCAGGTTCCCCCGCGCTGCGCGCGTGAGGTTCGCGAGGTGCTGGTGTCTCTGGGCGCCATGAGTGAGAGCTTCCACGGTGTCGTGCGTCAGGTGCGTGGCGGTGCCTCGATGGTGGCTGATGGCAGTCGGGAGATCGCCACGGCAGCCAGCGACCTGCTCGGGCGCACGCGATCGCAATCCGAATCGGTTGAACAGACGTCGGCCACTGTCGATGAGCTCAATCGCATCGTCGATCAGTTCGCGGAGTATGTGACCGCCGCCAACGGGCGTGCCGCCGGGGCCACCGAGGTGGCCAACGAGGCGGGTCAGTCGGTGGCCGGCCTCGTGGCCACGATGGACGATATCCGTAGCAGTTCGGACAAGATCAGCGACATCATCTCGGTGATCGATGGCATTGCGTTCCAGACCAATATCCTGGCGCTGAACGCCGCGGTCGAGGCGGCTCGGGCCGGCGAGGCGGGCAGGGGGTTTGCGGTGGTGGCCAGCGAGGTTCGCAGCCTGGCGCAACGTTCCGCAAGTGCGGCCAAGGAAATCAAAGACCTGATCACCGACAGCGTCGAGAAGGTCGGGCATGGCACGACCCAGATGGAAACGGCGCGCAACACGGTCCGATCATTGGTCGACTCGATCACCGAACTGGGGGGCATGGTGCAGCGGATCAGTGTGTCCAGCGGCGGGCAACGTGAGGGACTCGGGCGGATCAGCCAGGCAGTGCATGCGCTGGAGGACGATATTCATCACAAGACCGCGATTGCCGAGCAGAGCGCCGCCGCCTCGGACGCACTGCTTGGCGAGGTCGATGCCCTGGTCAGGACCGTGTCGGTCTTCCGGGTGGAGTGAGCCGCCGCCCGCCACCTCTGAACAAGCGGGCACGGCCCGATCCGGTTCACCCCCCAGCGCCGCGTCGGCTGGCCATGGATGCCGCCAGCAAGACCGCATTGCGCGCGGCGCCCGGGTGGGCCAGCCCCTTGCCGGCGATGTCGTAAGCGGTACCGTGGGCGGGAGTGCAGATGGGTACCGCATAGCCACCGAGCAGCGTGACCCCGCGCTCGAAGCCCAGCAGTTTCATCGCGATCTGCCCCTGGTCGTGGTACATGGTGAGCACCATGTCGAACTCACCCTTGTGCGCGCGCACGAACACGGTATCGGCGGGAATCGGGCCCTTGGCATCGACGCCGTCGGCACGCAGGCGTCTGACCGCAGGCTCGATCACCTCGATTTCCTCGCGCCCGAAGTTGCCGCCATCGCCGGCATGGGGGTTCAGCGCGGCCACCGCCAGGCGAGGGCGATCCAGCCCGGCCTCGCGCAGGCTGCGCTGCGCCAGCAGGCCGGCTTCGGCAACCGCGTCGATGCTCAGGCGTGCGGCGACATCCTTGAGCGCGATGTGTGAGGTGACCCGCGCATTCCACAGCCCTTGCAGAATGTTGAATTCACGGCCATCGCGCGTGGCGCCGAGGGTTTCAGTGACGAGCGCGATTTCGTCGTCATAGTCGGCGCGGGCCATCCGCATCGCCTGCTTGTTGAAGGGCGTGAACACGACCGCATCCGCCTGTCCGTCTCGGGCCATGGCGAGGGCAGTGACGAAATTGCGCAATGCGAAGCGGCCACCGGCCAGACTGGCGAGCCCGATCGGGAAGTCCGCCGGGTCGCCATGATGCAGATCGAGCAGCACATGGCCCTTGGCCGGTAAGGCCTCGTGAACGCCCCAGCCGGGAACGGCCGGCGACAGGTCCGCGTGCCGCGCGCCGTGCGCGAGCATGCGTCGATCACCGATCACGATCAGGCGTGCGGCGTTGGCAATGGCGGGGTCATCGAGCAGGCGGGCCGTCAGCTCCATCCCGATGCCGGCGGGATCGCCCATGGCAAGTGCGATTCTGGGAAGCGGGTGGGAATGTTGCATCGGGTGGTTTCCAGGCGTGGCGATGGTGTCGGGACCAGGGCTCTGCATCGACACAGCGAAAGACTATCGCACTCCTGCCGGATTGCCCCGGAGCCTGCAGGCGGGCAGCGGGCCCGGTACGCGGGTCAGGTATTGCGCGAAGGGCGCGACACCGGCCGATCACCGCGCAGCCAGCGCGCCAGATCCGCCTGCCACATCACCAGCGCCGGTGTCAGCAGCATCAGCAGCACAGTGCCCAGCAAGACCCCGACCCCGATCGAGACGGCCAGCGGAATCAGGAACTGCGCCTGGATGCTGCGCTCGATGATCAACGGAAAGATGCCAAGGAAAGTGGTCACCGCGGTGAGCAGCACCGGCCGGAACCGGCTCTTGGCCCGCGGCAATGATCGCCTCGCGCGGTGCCAGGCCACTGTCGCGCTGCTCATTGACGGAAATCGATCCAGCACGAGCGATCCGTTGACGATGATTCCGGACAGGCCGACGATCCCGAAGAGGCTGGTCAGACCGAAGCTCAGGTCGAGCGCCAGATGGCCGATCGTGGCGCCCACCAGCCCGAAGGGTATCGCGGCCACCACGATGAACGGCTGCACATAAGAGCGAAATGCCAGCGCGAGCAATGCGTACATGCCGAATACCGAAAGCAGGAAGTTGGTCGCCAGCGATGGCAACGCCTTGCCCTGCTCGCGCTGCTCTCCACCCATGGACCAGTTCAGCCCGGGCATGTCCTGGACCAGTCGGGGAAGGAAGTCGCCGGTCAGGCGGGCATTCACCTGCTGGCCGGTGACCACGCCTGCATCGACCTCGGCGAACACCGAGTTCACCCGCTGACCGTCTTCGCGCACGATCATCGGCGCGCCGTATTCGAGTCGGACATCGGCGACCTGCTGTACCGGCACGAAGCCGCCGGTGGCGGTTCGGATACGAACCTGATTGATATCGGCCAGGGCATCGCGTTCATTCTCGGGCAGGCGGACATAGACGCGCACTTCGTCGCGGCCACGCTGTACCCGTACCGCCTCGGCACCAAAGAATGCGGAGCGCACCTGCTGCGAGAGTGAATCAACGCTCAGGCCCAGCGAACGGCCGTAGGGCGTGAGCCGGAACTGCACCTCGCGTTTGCCGGGCTCGCGATCATTGCGCACATCATAGACACCGGCGATCCGGCTGAGCTCGGCCTCCAGTGCCTGCACGCCCCGCGCCAGCACCTTGTCGTCGCGGGCCGCCAGGCGGATCTGCACCGGTGAGCCGAGATTGATCACATTCGATGCGAAGGTCAGCTTGCGCGCCTGGGGCAGGGCGCCGGCCGGTTGCCGCCAGCGCTGTTCGAAGGCCCTTGCCCGGGAACGGTTCCTGAGTTCGGGGTCCATCAGTTCGACCACCACCGATCCCGTGTGCCCCTGCACCAGCCCGAAGTGCGCCGGCCGCGCCCGGACCGGAGCGTTCCTGGAGTGCCACAAAGCCATAAGCAGCAATGAAGTGATCAGTTCGCCGCCGGGGTCGAGCTCTGTCGCGGCCTGTCTGGCCGCCTTCTCCAGATGCTGGGCGGCAGCCAGCGTGACCTCCGCCTGCGTGCCCTGGGCGAGTTCCAGCGAGGCGGTGACATAGCGGCCCTCCACCTGCGGGAAGAACGAAAAGCGGACATAGCCGGCCGAGATCACGCCGATAGTCAGCACGAACACCGTGAACGCGCTTGCGATGACCACACCATAGTGATCGGTGGCAAAGGCCAGCGCGCGCGACAGCGGCCCGTCGATGAATCGTCTGAGCGCGCGATCGACCGCACCGCGCATGCGTGCGAACAGGGCCGAGATTCGTCCCCGGGGGCCGCTGCGCGCATAGGCCAGATGGTGCGGCATGATGAACAGTGCCTCGATCACGGAAACGACCAGCACGATGATCACGATCGCCGGGATCTGGTAAAGGAACTTGCCAATGTTGCCCGGTACGAACAGCAGCGGCACGAAGGCCACGACTGTGGTTGCCACTGCCAACGAGACGGGCACAGAGATTCTCTGTGCGCCGATCACCGCCGAGCCCAGCACATCGCCCGTGCGTTCATATTCGGCATGGATGTTTTCGCCCATGACGATCGCATCGTCGACCACGATTCCGATGGCCAGGATGAAACCGAACAGGGACAACATATTGATCGACAGATCGAGCAGCGCCATGATCGCGAAGGTCCCGATGAAGGCCACCGCCATCCCGGCCGACACCCAGAATGCCAGCCGCAACTCGAGAAAGATCGCCAGCGCCAGCGTCACCAGCACCAGCCCGAGCAGCCCGTTCTTGATCAGCAGGTTCATGCGGTTGCGGAACTCGGTGGCGTCATTGCGCCAGACCTTCACCGAGATGCCAGGCGGCAGGTTCGGTCTGAAGCTCTCATCGATATAGCGCTCGACCGCGCCCACCACATCGAGCACCTTTTCCTCGCCGACCCGGAATACCTGCACGAATGCAGCCGGATGACCATCGAAGCGGGCAATCAGGTCATCGTCGCGCAGTGTGTCGCGGATCCTGGCGATATCGCCCAGCCGCACGCTCGCGCCATCGCGCGAACTGACCACGATGATCTCGGAGAAGTCGCGCCGATCGGTATTGCGACCCATGGTGCGCAGCAGGATCGACTCGGCGCCGGTCTCGATGTTGCCACCGGGCAGATCGAGGCTGGAGCGGCGAACCGTCTGGGCAATGTCGCTGAGCGTGAGCCCGTAAGCGCGCAGCGCCGCATTGGGCACCTCGATCGAGATTTCATAGTCGCGCACCTTGGACACCTCGGCCAGCGAGATCCCGGGCAGCCCCGCGATCTCGTCCTTGGCGCGGTAGGCGAGTTCGCGCAGCGTGATGTCGTCCACCGGGCCGAAGATCGCCAGCTCCATCACCCGCTGTTTGCTGATGATCTCGCGGCTGACCGGGCGTTCGATCTGATCCGGGAAAGTGGTGATGCGATCGACCGCGGACTTGATGTCTTCCAACGCTCTGGAGCCCGAGACACCGCGTTGCAGTTCCACCCTGACCAGGCCCACGCCCTCGGCAGCGATCCCGTAGACGCGATCGACCCCGTCCACTCCCTCGATCTGTTCCTCGATCCGTTGCACGATCGAGGCCTCGACCTCGTCGGGCGAGGCGCCCTGGTAGACGACCCGGGTCTCGATCGCGTCGAAGTTGATCTCGGGAAATACCTCCTGGCGCAGTCCGAAGGCGCTGACCAGGCCGCCAACGATGATCAGCATCATCAACAGATTGGCGGCTACCGGGTGGGCGGCCATCCAGCCGATCAGGCGGTTCATGTCTGACCGGCCGCTCGCCGGTCGGCTGCCGGGGACGCGCTGCTGCGTACACGCATGCCCTCGGTCACCGCACGCAGATCGCTGGTGACGATGCGCTGGCCCGCGGCAAACGGCGCGGCGCCGACGGCCACCTGGTCATTGAACTCGCCGAGCACCTGCACCGGCACGATCTGCAGCATGTCCTGATCATCGAGGCGCCAGACCCGTGCACCATCGTGGACTGCCGCGGCCGGCAATAGCAGGTAGGGCCCCTGATCCCGCCCGGCGATCTGCACATCGGCATACATCCCCAGCAGCAGGGGCGGGCCGGCCGGGGCGTCCGGATCGACGGGCCGGCCGGGGCGGCGGAGGGCCATCGACCGCAACCGCTACATTGAAGGTGCGCGAGCTGGCGTCGATCGCCGCCTCCACGCGGGCCAGGCTGGCCGGCCACTGATAGACCCGGCCACCGTGCGACCTCGACCCGCGCGCTCGCCTTCGGCCCGTCCTGCGCGAACGGGCTCTCGATCATGGCGATGTCGGTGTCACTGAGTGAGACCGTGACCTCGAGCGCGGCATCATCGAAGATGCGCGCCAGTTCCCGCCGGGTTGCACGGTATCGCCGGCATTGATCTGCGCCGACAGCACGCGCCCGTCGAACGGGGCCAGGATGCGTGTGCGCTCGAGATCGATCGCGCGCTGGCGCAGCGCGGCGCGGGCGCGTCGAGCGAGGCCGCGGCCTGATCGCGGCTGGCGACCCGCTCATCGAGCGTCTGGCGCGAGAGGAATCCCTGGGCGATCAGTTCCCGGGTTCGCTGGATGGATTGTTCGGCAAGCTTGAGCGATGTCTCGGCGGCGCGAAAGTCGGCGCGCGTCTGGGCCAGCGCCGCCCGCACCGGGTCGGCGTCGAGCTCCACCAGGAGCTCGCCCCTGCGAAAGCGGCCGCCGGCAACCATCTGGGGATGCACGGCCGCGATCCGCCCGGCGATCTCGGCGGCCACGGTCACCTGGGTGCGTGGTGAAACGAGCCCCTGGCCACGTACGGGCAGCGGATCGGTGAGGATGTTTGCGGCGACGGTTTGCACCACCGGCAGCTGGCGCACCAGGGGTTTCACCACGGGCCGGGGTTTGAAAACCTGCAGCGCAACGAAGCCGCCGACACCGGCCAGCAAGATCAATACGACCAGCAGGCGCCACAGCCAGCGACTTGAGCCGCCCGTCTTGACGGCGGCAGAGGGAGAGGAACCGGGCACGCAGCGAGAGCCGTTAGCGAAGAGCAATCATTCTATGTGTCGTGGCCTGCACTCACACCTGTCTTTGACGCCGATCGGCAACGCCATCAGGGGGCGGTGCTCATGGCCGGGTGGCCCCGGCCGGCGAGCTCCCGGCTCAGTCGAGTCGTTCGGGTAGCGTGAAGTAGGCGCTCGAGCGAGCCGGATTCTCGCGCGCCTTGCCCAGTTCATGGCGCGCGATGCCACGCAGATGGACCTCGTCCGGGCCATCGGCGAAGCGCAGCGCGCGACCCCAGCTCCAGAGATCGGCCAGGGGCGTGTCCGGCGTGAGGCCCATGGCACCGAACAGCTGGATCGCGCGGTCGATCACGCGGGTCTGCAAGCGGGCGGCCACCACCTTGATCGCCGAAACCAATGTGCGCGCACCCTTGTTGCCGAATTGGTCCAGTGCCCAGGCGGCCTGCAGGACAAGCAGCCGCGCCTGATCGATTTCAATCCGTGATTCGGCGATCCAATCCTGCACATTGGCATAGTCGGCCAGATAGCGACCAAAGGTGCGACGCTCGAGGGCGCGATCGCACATCAGCTCGAGTGCCACCTCACACTGGCCGATCGTGCGCATGCAGTGGTGTATCCGCCCCGGGCCCAGCCGCGCCTGTGCCATGGCGAATCCCTGGCCCTCCTGGCCGAGCAGATTGCTTGCGGGTACCCGCACATCCTGGAACCTGAGCTCGCAATGCCCCTCGGGTGCGAGATGATTCATGACCGGAATGTTGCGCACCATGGTCAGCCCGGGCGCATCCATGGGAATCAGGACCATGCTGTGGCGCGCATGGCGGGGCGCGTTCTCATCGTCGTCGGACACGCCGAGCAGGATCACGATCCGGCAGTCCGGGTGGGCGGCATTGGTGATGAACCACTTGCGGCCGTTGATCACATACTCGTCGCCCTCGCGCCGGATCGTTGTCTGGATGTTGGTGGCATCCGATGACGCCACGTCGGGTTCGGTCATGGCAAAGGCCGAGCGGATCTCGCCCTCGAGCAAAGGCCGCAGCCAGCGGGCGTACTGTTCAGGGGTGGCGAACAGATGCAGCAACTCCATGTTGCCGGTGTCCGGCGCATTGCAGTTGAACACCTCCGAGGCCCATTGCACACGGCCCATGATCTCGGCCAGCGGCGCGTACTCGATGTTCGTGAGGCGGGTGCCGGGTTCATCGTCGCGCAGCCCGGGCAGGAAGAGATTCCACAGACCCTCGGATTTCGCGTAGGCCTTCAGATCCCTCATGAATGGCGGCGGGAACACCCCCTTGGCCACATCGCGGTGCCATTGAGGATTCACCGGCAAGACATGGTCATCCATGAAATCCGTGAGTCGACGTTGCAACTCGCGAACCTTCTCGGGATGGGCGAAATCCATGGTGTTCCCCGCATGCGGACGTGCCGGGCCTGCCGGCAGTGGGCTTGCCGGGCGCTCGAGCCCGGTGATGCGCACCATGTTCGGGCAAGACCGGCCGCCAGACTTTGACGCCGCTCAATGTTGCCGCGCACATCGCAGGGCGGCGAGGGGGCAGCCTCAGATGGCTTTCGCGGTCGACGAGGAGTTCGCTGCCCCGCCATGCGCCATTGCGCTCTCACTGACCCGGCTGACGATTGCCGGCGCCTCGCGCACCAGCGAGTCGTCTTCGAGGGCGGCGACCATGAACAACGCGAAGTCGATGCGCCGCGTTCGATTACTGGCCAGAACGGGGTCACCGACGTGCCGGCTCCAGACGGGCAGGCCCTCGCTCGGTCCTTCCTCGAGATCGCTGCCGCGAACCACTGTCCAGCGCGTCTCGCTGGCGAACACGCGGGCTAGCGCCCTGACCTGATCATCGATATCGGCAAAGCGAAACAGGCGGGCGAAAAACGCAAAAACCGGCAACATGATCCGCATGCCAAGCGGATAGACGTCTTTCCCGTCGCGGGAGATGTGCCAACCGCAGGAAAACACCAGCCGCGCACCCGGCTCGGCGTGAGCCAGCACGGCCTCCGCCGTGCCGGTTGCATAGCGCTGCACACCCCAGGGCACGAGTACTGTCAGCACGCCGTTGCATCCTTGAACCGCGCGGCGGATCACGTCGGGGTCATTGGTGGGGCCCGGCACGATCTCGATCTGCTCCTGGAACTCATCGAGCTTGGCAACGCTTTGCGCGCGACAGACTCCCACCACCTGGTGGCCACGTTCGAGCGCATGGCGAATCATGTACTGACCCAGCTTGCCAGAGGCGCCGACGATACAGATCTTCATGCGCGATGTCCGATCCGGTGAACAGGCGATGGTGCCCTGCACGAGCGAGGTAGGCGCCAATAACCCGACCTTCGACCATGAATTGTCGCTGACCCGAAGAAGCGCGCATCCGCCTGCTGTCGCGGCTTGCACGCGTGCTGTGGCAGACCTTGACCGGCCGCAATGTACGCTGCGGCGTGCGCGCACTAGGATAGGGCGCAACGGCAGTTGCGGACGGCATCGGCCGCCCGAACTTTTCGGAGGAGGCATGTCATGCCACTGGAGCACAAAGATTTCGCCGAACTACGCCACTCGATCGAGCACCGCCGGGCGCAGCTTGGCCGTGAGCTGCGTGAAGATGTCGAGCGGGTGAGCAAAGAATCGTATGGAGCCCTGAAGGGCGAGGTGGCCGACCCCGGGGACGAAGCGCTTGCCGATGTGATGGCCGACACACGGCAGGCCGAACTATCACGAGATATTGAGGAGATGCGGGCGTTGGACGCTGCCTTGGAGCGTATGCTGCATGGTGAGTACGGCCAGTGCCTGGAGTGTGGTCAGGACATTGCCCTTGCGCGCTTGCGCGTCGAACCCGCGGCGTCCAGGTGCATCGGCTGTCAGGAAAGCCACGAGCGTCGGTTTGCGCAACCCGGTCGAGCCCGCCTCTGAGGGCGGGTCATCCCAACGCATTTCATTTTACGGACAGCCACGATGCAGGTACCCCTTCAGATCACTTTCCGTCACATGGATCACAGCGACGCGCTGGAGAGCAACATCCGTGAATGGGCCGAGCGCATGGATAAGGTGTTTCCGAATCTGACCAGCTGTCGGGTCGTGCTCGAAGAGGAGTCGAGCCACAAACATCAGGGCAACCGCTACATCGTGCATCTGGATGTGCATGCGCCGGGTCATGAGTTCGCGGTCAACCGACACCGCGACGAGGATCCGTATGTGGCCGTGCGCGATGCCTTCAATGCCGCCTTGCGCAAGCTCGATGATCTGTCACGCCAGATGCGCGGTGATGTGAAGACCCATTCCCCGACCCTGTCGGGCGAGGTGGCCCGCCTGAACGCCGATGATGGCTACGGCTTCATCGTCACGCCAGACGGGCGCGAGCTCTATTTTGCGGCCGAGAACCTGGTGAATACGGCATTCGATTCGCTCGCGCCAGGCACCTTCGTGCACTTCATCGAAGAGGTTGCGGCCGAGGGTTTCCAGGCCAAGCGGGTCAGCGTGCCCGGCTGAACACCCGTGTTCGAGGCGTGTGCGCGGGCCGGAAGCCACTTGGTGGCAATGCCGGCGCCCTGAGATGTCTTCAGTGCACGATGTTCCCCCGGCTTGCGGCGTCAGCAGCTCTGTATCCGGTGCACACCGAACACCGGCATCGGTGTGCCGTAGACACCGCAAAATGGCTCTTCCAGCCGTGGCTCGGCGCTTTGAACACCGAGTCTATGCCCTCGACCCGGTAGCCGAGCGCGTTGCGCACGGATTCGGAGAACTCCAGGTGGGTCAGGCGGTTGACGAACGAGCGGCTCTCTTCGCTCAATGTGCGCTGCAATGACGGGTTGCGCGAGCAGCATCATTGGCACGGCATACTCGGGCCTGCTGACCTCGTCGCCCGCCATGCAGTGGGTGTTGCGCCCCTGAAAATCCTGACCATGATCGGCGGTATAGAACACCAGGGTGTCGTCATCGATGAAGCCGGCCAAGCGCTCGAGGAACTGTGTCGAGTTGCGGCGCACCGATAGCCGGTAGTCGGTGAGACGGTCACCGCTGCGCTCGGCGGGATGCAGGCTTCGGCGGTAGGGGAAGTGCGTGCCGGCCTTATTGATCAGCATGAACACCTTGTCCTGGGCAAGTCTGCCCGCGTCGCGGCCGATTAGGGCCTCGATGTGCAGTAGCGAGGTGCTGTCTCGCAGATACTGCGGCACGCTGGTTTCGATCACCTGATCGACATGACTGAGCTCGTCGGCATCGAAGTAGTTCTTGGTCGAGGGATCATGCAGGACGCGCTGGTTATCCACGTATATGGTTCTGAAGCCGGCCCGGCGCGCCAGCGAGAACAGGCTTTCCACCCTGAAGACTTTCGTACTTTGCACCGATTCGCCGCGAAGCCAGCCCCCCTTGCGAAGGACGTAGTTCGAGGCGGCTGAACAGTTGGCCGCGGAGTACGCGCGCCCGTAGTCGATCACGGCATCGGCTGCCGGCTTCGCGCGCGCCATTTCCTCGTAGGTGATCGACTCGTCGATGATCACGACGATCTTGGTGGCTCGTGATGCGCCGGTGGTGGCGATCGACAGCAGTGCCGGGTCGAGGTGATTGATTCCGTCATTGATCTTCAGACTCAGGCTTCCGAAGGCATAAGAGAATCCGCGCGGAAAGCCGATCAAGACATCCTCGCCCTTGGTCAGAGCAGGCCGAGATACATCGTGAGCATGGCGGCCACGCACGTTTGAAAAAGACTGCCACGGCGCGCCGATGGTGAGTAACGAAGCCGAGTCTCAGACCGCGATTGCCGGGGGTGTGAAATAGGAGCAGGCTCAGCGAGACACCGATCAACACCGATGCAAGATGTTCGTCGACCGCATCGGAGGCATGGTCCATGGCCGTGTTCAGGACACTGATATTGCTCAGGCTGGCCGGGTGGCCCAGCACGAACAGGATGCTCAGGTCGATGGCGCTCAGCAGAAACAACACCGTCAGCAGTGTCAACGCGATGGGCCGTCGCATCGCCAGAGTCGACAGGATCGCGATGATCGCGAGCAGGTGCGGTACCAGGAAGATGAACTGCTTGAAGTGCTCGAGCCAGCCCCGTCCGCCCTGCACATTGATACCGATCCGATTCAGCTGGGTGAGGATGTCAAAGCCATCGACAGCGAAAAAGGCGATCGCTATCCACGCGCAAGCTGCGCCGCCACGCGGTCCTGCCCCCCGCCGATGCTGTGCTTCGGCGGGCAGCATGGTCGGATCGGCTGATTGCCGGCCGATCGCGTCGGAATGTCCTGGGACGGCGAGATGGACATGCGTGCGCAAGGGCGGTTGTGAATCGGAGAGCGTGACTGGTTGGTTTGCAGGGAGAACCATGCCTGCCATGGGGAGAGGCGGCCAGGAATAAGCGCACATCGCTAGCAGGCTGTATATGGATTCCCACCAGATAGCAAGAGACGGTCGTTGATTGGCGTCTTGGGTTCGCATGCAGCCGTATATCCGGCAACTGAGTTGGACCGATCGCAGGGTCCGTGCCGACATGGAATCTGCCAACCCGGCGCCAATCGTTGAAGCGGCCTTGTGAGGGCCGAAGCTGCTACCGGCGATGACGGGTTGTGGTGCGACCAAGGTGCCATGATGGGCGAGTCGTCTTTGCGTAACGCGTGGTGGGGGTACTGGTGAAGTTAATGAGCCAGCACGGGGTGCTGGGTGTTCGTAATCGGTGTGCTCAACTCCTCGGCATGGTGCTCACGATAAGGTTGTTGATCACGCAGCACCGCAAAGCACACACGGGCGAGCTTGCTGGCCACGGCGCAGCCGGCCTTGTTGGCGTGAGCACCGACGCTGGATGTTTTGCCCCCAGTGCCTGATTGGTCCGGGCTGCTGGCCTCTGTTCGTTCGCAGCGTTGCTGATCGCAGCACGGCCCGTGCGCCGTGCACGAGTAGCATGCGCAGGTACTTGTCGCCGCGCTTTACTGATGCGCGCCCCAGGCGTTGCCGATTGCCCGAGGAGTGTTCCCTGGGAGTAAGCCTCAGCCATGAGGCGAAGTGACGCGCGCTGCTGAAGTGGCTGACTGACCCTGCGTAGCGGCCACCATGGCCGTGGCGGTGATCAGCCCCACACCAGGCATTACTCATCAAATCCTGGCAGGCCGAGGACTGACGCGCCAGCCTGCCCAGGTCGTGCTCCAGTCGGTCGATCCGATCCTCGAGTTGTTTGATCTCGAGCACCAGCCTAACCAAGGTGGGCCGGATCAGCGCACCGACCGAGCTTTGCGGGTCGCGCAGCACGCCAGCGATGCTCGAGCCCGCGACGTGCACCCCTACCGGAACATCGATCCCGAACTCGCGGCAGATCCCGCAGCGCGTTGATACGTGCGCCGTGCGCGCGGCTACCCACTGCTGGCGAACTCACGCAGCTTCGGCAGTGACTGCTGCTCCACGGACTTGATCGGCACCGAGCAGATGGTCATGCGGCACGATTGGCCTCGAGCATGCCCGCCGTATCGCCGCATCGTGCTTGCTGCGCCGCACGTAGGGGCGAACATACTGCGGCGGCAGCAGCCGAACTGAGTGACCTTGAGCCGCGAGCCTGCGGCCCCAGTAGTGGGCCGAGCCGCAAGCCTCCATCACGATCTTACCGACCTCGCGATTGTGGAAGAAACGCTCGAACTGCGAGCGATTCAGCCGCTTGCGTGGCTACGATCCGATGATGCCATCGGCGATCGCAAGCTGAAAACGTTCTTGGCCAAATCCACGGCAACGGTTGTAGCATTCATCTCGACTCCCTTGTTTGGTTGACAGCCGACTGCACTTCCACGCGCATTTGCCGGCTTGGCACGATGATGCCGAATAACGGGCGGAGGGAGTCCATCCCATCATTGAAATACCTCGCGAGCCCATGACGGCGCTCTGGCGTGATGAGTTATGAGGCGCATGAAGGGTCTGTATCGGGGATACAGACCCTTCATGCCAACGATGTGGATCGCGCGCCAGGCGCCGCCCTACGGGTTCACTCGGCGAAACGGGCTGGCCGCGTTGCCGAACCCGCCCCGTATCCCCGATACGGGGCGGAACCGGCGCCTTGCCAGACCGTTTCGGCGAGTGAATCATGGGCTCGTGAGGTATTTCAACAGCCTGCTACTGCACGGCAGCCACGGTGCGCAACGCTGGAACAACCGACGTTCACACCGGGAGTGTTCGAACCTCAGTGCCAAATAGTTCCGCTTCTCATGAACCCGGCTCTGAAAGAATCTTCGCTGGCCGGTGATGACCGGAACGGGGATTCCAGAGAAGACATGGCCGGGAAACGCCCAATGGCACCCGCTGGCGATTGGCCCATGCCATCGTCCGCCACAAATCAGCCGCTGCTCTTTCGCGATGATGCGCACTCGCGTCATGCGCGGGAGCCGCTGCATGTGACGGTCACGGTCGAACGCCGTGGGCAGGCGCGCAACGACGGCTCTCCGCGAATCCTGGTGGTGGTGACCAATGCGGATTTGGCCGGCGCGCCCTCGCACGTCCGCGATCTTGTGCTGTCCCTCAGGCGGCGCTTCAGTATCGTGGTTGCCTTTGGCGAGCAGGGACCGATCAAGGATCTGCTCGCGCTTGAGGGCATCGAGACCCATCTTCTGCCGCGACTGGCCAGCAGGATCTCGCCACTGGCCGACCTCCAGACCATCGTATCGCTTGTGGCCTTGATTCGGTCGACCAGGGCGGAGTTGGTTCATGCACACAGTACCAAGGCCGGCATGGTCGCGCGGCTGGCCGGCGTGCTCGCCAGGGTTCCCGTCCTGTTCACGATCCATGGATGGGGCTTCGGTATTGGCAGGCCGCGCCGACAGAGCCGCTTTGTCTGGTTGACCGAGCGTGTGCTGGCGCCGATCGGCTCGCGCTATGTCACCGTATCGCAGGCGGATGCCGATGTCGCGCGCGATGCCTTCGGCTTGCAACCTCCGCGGATGGTCGTCATCCACAATGGCGTGGTCGATGATCCGAAGCGCGCCGACCCGGCGAGCGCTCAGGGTATCGCGATGGTCGCCCGGGTCGACTATTCGAAGGACTATGAGACGGCCCTGTCGGCGTTCTCGCAGTTGCGTGCCGATGCCACATTCACCTGCATTGGCGCCGGAACGGATCAGGAGGATTTCATACGGGCCGGTGAGCGATGGGCCGGCGAAGCGCGTTCACGTGTGCGATTCGCCGGCGTGACCACCGATGTAGCCGGACACCTGGCCGCTGCCGCCAGGCCGTGTTCGTGCTGGTGTCACGCTACGAAGGTCTGCCCCTTGTCGATCATCGAGGCGATGCGGGCGGGGTTGCCGGTGGTGGCGACCGACGCCGGTGGCGCGCGAGCTGATCGCACACGAAGAAACCGGCCTGCTGGCCTGGATCGGTGCCGTGGAGGCGTTGCGCGACGCCCTGCAGCGTCTCGTCGATGATCCTGGGCTCCGGGCCCGACTGGGCCGGGCCGCGCGCGTCCGCTATGAGCGCGAGTTCACGATCGGCCCCATGTGCGACAAGATCGCCGAACTCTACTGGCAGATGCTGGCCGAACGGCCGCGGGGCGGTGGAGCCGGCGTTCACCGGTCGGCATCGGTTCCGCCCAGACGGGTCGCCCGTTGGCATGAGCGCCGAAAGCGTGGGGCCGCCAGCGGTGGTTGTTGCTCGTTTCCGGGCTCGGCGTGGGCGGGGCCGTAGGAACGCCTTACCCTGCAACTGGGACGAGGGCTGGTCGAGCGCGGCTGGCGTGCGATCGTCGTCGGGGCTCGAGACCGATGTCGAGCTGCTGCAGCAGTTCGACACAGGGGGCTTGTGGTGCGTGCGCTGAACATGACTCGACGACCACGGATGACTCTGCGCGGGCTGCGCGAAAATCCGCCCGCATCGTGCGTGGAGAAAGACCGTTTGATCAGTGCATCTGTTTCACAGCCTGCGGTGAGCTATCTTCTGCGACCGCGATCGCCGCGCATCCGGGTCGTATTTACCAGCCACAACCAGCGGGGTTCGTCCCGTGGCGCGCGCTGGCCCTGTGCCTGACCCGCCTCGCTGCGTCATGCCGACGTATTGTTCGGCCGTGATCAGCACCCGGGATTGAATTCGCGCACCAGTGTTGTCATTCCGAATGGCGTCGAGACCGATTCCATGAGCCTGCAGCGGCGGCTGCCGACCCCTGCAGAGCCCACCCGGTTTCTGTATCTCGGCCGCCTGACACCGGAGAAGAATGTCGATCTTCTGATCCGTGCCATTGGTGAGATCGAGTCACGGCAGGGCGATATGGATCCCGCCTCGCTCGGTGCCGCGGAACTCTGGATCGCCGGGGACGGGCCCGAACGGGCGCGTCTGGAGCGGCTGGTTGCGCAGGCGGGCCTGCAAGAACGTGTGCGCTTCCTGGGCATGCAGTCCCGAATTCGTCCACTGTTCGAGCATTGCCAGGCGCTGGTGATGGCCTCCGACTACGAGGGGCTGCCAATGGCGGTATTGGAGGCGGGTGCGAGCGCGATGCCTGTCATCGCGCCGCCAGTGGGCGGCTTGCCCGCCGTACTCGACGACGGGTGCGGCTATCTGGTCGAATCGCCTTCGCTTGCCGAGGCCATGTTGCGGGTCATGCGCGATCCCGTGGCCAGCCAGCAGGTTGGAGCACGCTTGCGCGCACGGGTCGAGTCTCGGTTCAGTATGCGCCATTGTCTGGATCGACACATCGAACTCTATCAGGCGGTGCTGCGATGATGAGCGCCAAGACATGTCTGATCGATCTCGGCCCGTCCGAATGCACGACGGCGATCGCACTTCTGCGGGAGGGCTTCCCACAGGTGTCGAGCGGGCTCTGGAAGCGCGGCTTCGAGCGATTGAGACAGCATCCACCGCCCGGTGGGAGCGGGCGCGATGGGCAGTTGCTGCTGGTCGACGGGGAGGTGGCCGGGCTTTCGCTGGAGATCTCCAGCAGGCGCGAAGACGGTGACTCGGGCCGGCAGGTCGTGAATCTGTCGAGTTGGTATGTGCGCCCGCAGGCGCGCGCGCGCGCTTTATGGATGCTCAGCGCGCTGAGCCGGCGCCAGGATGTGACCATCACCGATCTGAGTGCCACCACTGGCGTTGCACGCATGTTGCCGGCGCTCGGATACAGGACGATCAGCCATCAGATCCTCTGCCTGCCACTGTTGCTTCTGGCGCGCGGGGCACGCGGTTCGGCGCGCGTGCTGGATGCCGACACGGCCTTGCAGGCCAGCGTCGGGCATCCGCTGCACGCGGCGTTTACGGATCATCGCGCATTGGGCTGTCTGGTCAATGGGATCGAGCTTTCCGGGCGGCTGATGCCGCTGGTCTGGCGGCCAAAGCGTCGCATGGGTGTGCTGAGAACCGTCGAGCTGATTTATGCAGAGTCGCTGGAGGAAGTCCTGGTCAATCTGCCCGTGCTCGCCAGAGCCTTGTTGTCGCAGGGCTATCTGATTGCCGAGGTTGGTGCTCCTGAGACCACGGTGGTCGATTTTTCGTGCCTGCCTTACTTTCGGCGTCGCTTTGCGAAGGGGCCTTACCCGGCTGGCGCGATCGACTACCTGTACTCCGAGTTCGTCTACTTCGGATTCGGCCGATGACGACCTACGCTATGTCCGCGTCCGGCCGTGCGGGTCTTCGCCTCGGCTTCGCCTGCGGTTCGGCGCGCCTGGATCGCTATCCCGCGGATCTGCTGATGCGTCTGGCAGCTCATACCGATTGGCAGCCGGACACCTTGATCATCGCACCGGACGAGCACGCATCGTCTCCCGGCTGGCTAAGCCGCGCCGTGAGCGTTCTTGGTCGGCGCATGCTGGCCGCCGAGCATGCCATGTTGCGCCGCCTGCCGCCGGGTCTTGCCGGTCTGGGTTGGCGAGCCAATGCCTTGCGCCAAGGCGAAACCGATGTGGCGCGGCTGTTTGCCCACGTGGTGCAGACCGCACAAAGGGGGGCAGTCGCTCATCCAGATACAGCCTGCGGCGGATCGCCCGCGCTGATCATCACGTTCGAGCGCCGGACATGGGCGCGTCTGCGTGATCAGTTCGCCGATGCACACTGGTTGTTGGTCGAGCCTTGCGTTCCCGCCGCGACGGCGGGGATGGCGGGATTCGATGCTGTGAGTGCGGGGGTCGATCGAACCGAGTTTCGGATTTACCTGGCAGAGCCGGGGGCCGGACAGCCCGAGCTGCTTCTGGCGGGAGGCAATCGCACGAAGCTGCTTTTCTCGCTCAATCAGGCGGCGCTCTGGGATCGCATTGGGTCCTCGTTGCAGACCCTGCTCAAGAACGGCATGCCGCGGCCCGCGAGTGCGTCGACCGTCCGGTCAGCGCACGGCAATCGGCCTGAGCCGACGCCGTTCGCCGATCTCGCGCGGCTGCTACGCTATCCGCTCGGCGCGGCTATGCGCGTTGCCAGGATCGTCCTGGGTCGCCGGCAGTGGTCGGTGGTGATCGGAGAGGGGGATCCGCTGGATCCGCGCGCCCGCGTGCTCGCGCATCTGCAGGCGGGGCCCGGGCGCTTCTACGCAGATCCGCAGTTGATCCGTTCGCCCGATGGGCGGCTGCATTGCTTCGTCGAGGAGTTCGATGACGCGCTGGGCAGGGCCCGGATCGCGGTGCTGGCCGAGCAGTCCGACCGGAGCTGGCGACGACTCGGTGTGGCGCTCGAGGAGCCGCATCATCTTTCTTTCCCGTTCCTGTTTCACTATCAGGACGAACTGTTCATGTGCCCCGAGGCATTCACCAGCAACCGGATCACGGTGTATCGCTGTGTGGAGTTTCCGCTGCGCTGGGAGGCCGCCTCGGTGATCATGGACGACATCTGTGCGGCCGACAGCATGCTGATCGAGCATGGCGGCAAGTGGTGGTTGCTGACCAATGTGGACAACGGCCTGGCCCCCGATCACCAGGCCGAGTTGCATGTCTTTCATGCCGATTCACCGCTGAGCACGGACTGGCAGCCGTTGGCGGGTAATCCGGTCAAGGTCGATCCGCGAGGTGGGCGCAATGGCGGCTACTTCGTGGCCGATGATGTCTTGTATCGCTGTGGGCAATGTCATTCCATCGATGCCTACGGTAAGGGCCTGATGATTCATCGCGTCACCGGACTCGATGCCGACCAGTATCGCGAGGAGGCCGTCGCCGAGCTGCAGATTCCGGCAGCGCTGCGCGGTTTCGGTACCCACACGCTGTCGGTTTGCGGACGTCAGTTCGCGATCGACATGCTGCGCTAAGGAGAGGGCCGGTGTGCGGATTCGTCGGCTTTCTCGGCCGGATACCAGGCTCGGCGCGCGACCTGCTTGGCCCGGCCTCGTGTGCACTGGATCACCGCGGGCCGGATGACATCGGGCTCTGGCATGACACCGATGCGGGCATAGCGCTCGCACATCGGCGGCTGTCGGTGATCGATCTGTCGGCGGCGGGATTGCAGCCGATGGCTTCGCACTGCGGCCGCTTCGTGATTGCCTACAACGGCGAAATCTACAACCACCGCGAGCTGCGCGCATCGCTGGATGAGGAAGACCGTCTGGCGCCGGATCTCTCTGCGCGACCCGTGCGCCGCTGGCGCGGCGGTTCAGACACGGAGACGCTGCTGGCGGCGATCTCGCGCTGGGGCATCGAGCGCGCCTTGACGCGGTCGATCGGCATGTTCGCCTTCGCGCTCTGGGATCGAGAACTGCGCACCTTGACACTGGCTCGCGACCGCATGGGCGAGAAGCCGCTCTACTATGGCTGGGTCGGCGCCGGCCTGGCCTTTGCATCGGAGTTGAAGGCCTTGCGTGCGATGCCCGGCTTCTCGGCAGGGATCGACACCCCGGCGCTGGCTGCCTACATGGCGCAGGCTTCCGGCACGGTAGCAGCGCCACAATCGATCTACCAGGGCATCCGCAAGCTGATGCCGGGCGGCACGATTGTGCTTCGGCAAGGCGACGTCGACGCGCGCCGGCTGCCCGCACCCGCGGCCTATTGGTCGCTGACCCAGGTCATCAGGCAGGCTCGCCGCGACCCGCTACGTGAAACATCACCCAAAGGGGCGGTCGATCTCGTCGATGAAGCGCTCGGCGAAGCGGTGGGATCTCAGATGCTTGCCGATGTGCCGCTGGGCGCCTTCCTGTCGGGTGGGGTGGATTCCTCGCTGATCGTGGCCATGATGCAAAGGCGCTCTGCCGGGCCGGTGAGTACCTTCTCGATCGGATTTCACGATGCCCGCTACGATGAATCCGCCCATGCGAGGGCCGTGGCCGCGCATCTGGGCACGAAGCATCATCAGCTGATCGTCGACGAGCGGGTGGCCCGCGATGTGATTCCGGAACTCGGGTCGATCTTCTGTGAGCCGTTTGCCGATCGGTCGCAGATTCCGACTGTGCTGGTCAGCCGGCTGGCGCGCCGCGAGGTCACCGTCTGTCTCAGCGGAGATGGCGGCGACGAGCTGTTCGGCGGCTATCGGCGCTACCGCGACGTGGATCGAATCTGGCATAGACGGGCTGCGTGGCCGGCGGCCCTCGCCCGTCTTGGCGCGGGCGGCCTGGGCATGATCGGTGCTGAACGGCTCTCTAGTATGCTCATGCCGATCGCCGGCATGTTGCCTGCGGTCATGCGCAAGCTCGCCGACCCTGCCGTGTCCGCGCAACTCGGTGCGTTGCTGCGAAGTGAGCGGCTCGATGCCTTTTATGCGAGCTCGCTCGCATCCTCGTGGCCATCGCGACTGGTCTGCGCGGCTGAGCATCGGGCGACGGCCGATCATGCCGCCGCCATGCCCGGTCTCGATGGCATGGAGGCCATGATGGCCGCCGATCAGACCGGCTATCTGCCGAACACGATTCTCACCAAGGTCGACCGTGCGGCCATGTCTGCCAGCCTCGAAAGCCGGATTCCGATGCTGGATGTGCGCGTGGTCGAGCTGGCCTGGCGCTTGCCGCGCGCGGCCCTGTTTGCCCAGGGGGAGGGGAAATGGGTGTTGCGTCGCCTGCTCGACCGCTATGTGCCGGCACATCTGACCCACCGCCCGAAGCAGGGCTTCGGCGTGCCGATCGATCAATGGCTGCGCGGGCCGCTGCGCGACTGGGCGCAGGCCCTGCTCGAGCCGGGGTACCTGCGCCGTCAGGGGCTTTTCGACGAAACGATGGTCACCCGGCGCTGGCGAGAGCATCTCGATGGGCGATTCGATTGGCAGTTCGATCTCTGGACGCTGCTGATGTTCCAGGCCTGGTACGAGACCTGGATGAAGCCCGGTGCATGCCAGCATGACGCGCACCGTGCGCCGCGACTGGTCGAGACCGATCCCGGTCACGGCGATCGGGCGCTCGCCTGAGGCAATGCACATGGACTCGGCCATTGCCCTTTCGGCCAACGCCAGCCACGCGTTGGCGTCTCAGTCCGTGGTGATCCTGATCACCCATCTCGGTGCCGGTGGCGCCGAGCGTACCGCCACACGTCTGGCCGATCACTTCGCGCGCGGGGGAAACCAGGTCACCCTGCTGACACTCGATCCGCAGGTCGCAGACTTCTATCCGGTTTCGGCCGGTGTCGGGCGGCATTGTCTGGCCATGGGCGGTGCGTCCGAGGGCGTCGGCCGGGCAGCGCTGGCCAATCTGCGTCGAGTATGGGTGCTGCGTCGGCATTTGCGCAGATTGCGCGCCGACGTGGTCGTTGCATTGACCACCGAGTGCGCCGTGCTCGCCATCATCGCCGGGTTTGGTCGTTCTGTACGTGTGATCGCCGCCGAGCGCAACTACCCGCCCGGCCTGCGTATCAACCGGCTCTGGCACCGGCTGCGACGTTGCGTGTATCGATATGCCGACGCGGTCGTGGTTCAGAGTGAGCCTGCCCGCCGGTGGGTACAGAAGTACACGGGCGCGCAACACACGCGGGTGATTCCGAATGCGGTGGCGTTGCCGTTGCAGGCGGATGCCCGGTCGGTTTGCGCGCGCGAGCTGTTGGCCGATGAGCGCCGGCTGCTGCTCGCGGTCGGCCGCCTGACTCCGCAGAAAGGCTTCATGCATCTGATCGATGCGTTTGCCCGCCTCGCACCCGCACATCCCGACTGGACATTGGTCATCCTGGGCGAAGGCGGTCAGCGCCAGACACTGCAGGCCCGCATCGACAGCCTGTCGATGCATGATCGCATCTTGCTACCCGGTGTGGTCGGCAATCCGCAACACTGGTACGGGCGCGCCGATCTGTTCGTGCTCAGCTCGCATTTCGAGGGCTTTCCGAATGTGTTGCTCGAGGCCATGGCCTGCGGGTGCGCCGCGGTCAGCTACGACTGTCCGACAGGCCCGCGCGAGATCATCGAGGCGGGCGTCAATGGCCTGCTGGTACAACCCGTGGGCGATGTCGATGCGCTAGCGTCGGCGATCGGCGCCTTGATGGCCGACGATGCCGGCCGTCAGGCCATGGCGGCCTGCGCAGCGAGTTCCGTGCTGGCACGCTATGCGCCGGATCGGGTGTTCGCGTTGTGGGACCAGCTTGTGCAACCACGGTCGGCGCCGCCGGTGCGCGCATGATGATGACACCGATGGCCGGTGTGCAGGGTGCGCGGCGGGTGGCGCGTGCTGCCTGGCTGGCCGATGTCGCGATCGGGCTTGTGCTGTTGCTGGCATTTCTCGACCTGCCGAACTACCTGGCTGCCTTGAATCCCGATTTTCAACCGAAGCGTCTGTACTTCCTGATGGCCGGCGTCTGTGTCGTGCATCTGGCTGTCTCGCGGCGCTTTTCGCTGCGCGAATCCCGACCAGGACTTTTGATGCTGTTGCTCGTCTACATGCTGGTCAATGTGATGCATGCTGCCCTGGGCACTCATGTGGCGGGATCGGATGCTGCGCGCGAGGCCTGGTTCCGCATCCAGATCGTGGTCTTGAGTATTCTGCTCGCGTGGTCGGCCTCGACGCTGAGCGCGCAGACCCTGGCGCGCCTGTTTGCCGGCTGCGCGCTGCTGGTCGCGCTGACGGTGGCTTTCGACTTCGTTGTACCCGGCGTGCTTTATCCGCATTCCGCCGAGGGCGCGGTGCCGGGGCGGGCGGCGGGCATTCTGGTGAACTCGACCCGCACCGGTGAAGTACTGATCCTGACCACGCTTTTGGCGCTCCCTGTGCTCGATCCCCGGCGTCGTCTGTGGCTGATGCTGATCGTGGGCGCCTCGGTTCTGATGACGCTGTCGCGGGGTGCGATCACGATCTGGATCCTGGTCTATGTGGCACTTGCGGCCAGCGCCTGGCTGCCGCGAGCGTCTCTTGGTGTACTGGCGACCTTGATCGCGGTGATGTTGTCATCGGCCGGGCTGCTGGTGGCCTATCAGGCCAGCCTGAACCCCGCCGCCGACGTGGCCGATCTCAGCCAGCGCCTGGGATTCTTCTCCGGCGACGTCCCTACCGATGACAGCGCCGTCGAGCGCACCTTGGTGTTCATCGACGGTCTGAAGCTGTTTGCGCAGAACTGGCTGTTCGGTGCCGGTGTGGGCGCAACCCAGGTGTGGCAACATGCCGTCGGGCCACACAATCAGTTCGTTCTGATGGCTGCCGAATACGGTTTGATCGGCGCGCTTGGGTGGCTGGGGCTGATCGTGTTCGTGGTGTCGGGCGGCTATTTCGGCGTGCGCTCCTTGCAGTGGGTGGCGGCGGCGGTGGTCGTGCTGTTTTCGGGGTTGATGCACGGCATGCTCGATTTCCCTTTCTGGATCGTCGCCCTGATGCTGATCGCCTCGCGACCTCATCGGGCAGATTTCAGCTCGCGGTAGCGGAAAGTCGATCGAACAGCGCCTCATAGCGGGCGATCACGGCTGGCAGTGCAATCTCGCTGACATCGATCGCCGCCAGCCCGGCCTGCGGATCCTGGCAGTGGCGTTCGATCGCTCGCGCCAGTGAACCGGCGTCAACGGCGTCGGCCAGGCGAACCCCGCCAAAGCGCTGTGCGATCTCGCGCAGTCCCCCCGGGGCGGGCGTGGCGATCACGGGCTTGTTTAGGGCAAGGGCCTCGAGCACCACATTGGGCAGGCCTTCGTAGCGAGAGCTCGAGATCAGCGCATCGGCGCGGGCGATGAAGGCATACGGATTCGCCTGATAGCCCAGGAAACTCACCCGCGAGCGGATTCCGAGTGCCTCGGACAGAGCCATCAGGCGCCCCAGTTCGTCCCCCTGACCGATGATTGCCAGCCGGACGCTGTCGAGCGGAATCTGGGCAATCGCACGCAGCAACAGATCGAAGCCCTTTTGCGGCGCGAGCCGGCCGATGGCCAGCAGACGTCGCGTGGGTCGCGTTGGCGCCCCCGGCGCAGTTTCCCAGGCTGCCACCCCGGTCGGCATCGGCGCGCTCGCGAGCGCACGAATGCGCGGCCCGTCGACCGGATTGTGAATCACGCTGGTGCGCTCGGGGGGAAAGCGGAAATTCACGATCAGATCGTCATGCATGTCGGCTGACTGGCAGACGACATGGTCCAGCTGGCGGTAGCAGTGACGATAGAGCAGATCGGTCATCGCGCCCATCGGCGTATCCGCGTTGATACTGCTGACCACATTCGATTCGCGCGCCATCACGATCAGTTTCCGAGGTAGCAGGCGGCGCACACTGGCCAGCGCGAGATTCAGGTGACCGATGCCGCCAAAGAGAATGTCTGGCCGTTGTTCATGCACCAGACGAATCAGCGGCCTGATCCCGTTGCGGACTCTGGCGCAAGACAGTGAGATCAGTTCGACATCGTCGGCCACGAGTTCCCGGGCGCGTTCATCGATCTCTCCCAGCACGATCAGACTCGGCTCGAAGCGTGCCCGGTCGAGGTGTCTGGTGAGCGCCAGAACGATCCGCTCGGCGCCACCATCGGGGACCAGCATCGGCAGCACGAAGGCGATTCGGCGCTTGCTCATGGTCGTCAGCGGCTTGCGCCTTCCGGGAGGACGGGCAGACCAGGCTCGTTGTCCTGCGCGGGCTCCTAGCGCTGCAGCAGCCACCACATCAATACGAATGAGGCGGTCAGGACGATCGCGGTCGCCAGCGTGATGCCGGGCACCCCGATCACGGGCGCCAGCAGCGCATTCAGGCCCAGTTTGGCCAGCAGATTGAATACGCCGCTGGCGGCCACGACCGCGTAGCGGCGCTGGCTGAGCAGGGCCTGCACCACCACCATGGCTGCCGCGAACCCAGGAAGCTGAAAGACACCCCCAGCGCAGCGCCCAGCGGTGCGCGCCGTGGCCTCAGCGTCGAAGCTGCCGCGTTCGAATGCGATCTGCACCAGCCAAGGCGCCAGCAGCCAGATCAGCAAGGCGAGCACAAGGCCGATGGCGAACGCACCCGCAGCGAACCGGTTCACGAGTTGGCGCAGATGCGCATAATCGTGTTGCGCCGAAAGTTCCGAGAAGATCGGCAGCAGGCTGCGGGCGATGGCCAGTGACGCCAGCGTGGCCGGCAGCATCAACAGCCGCGTTGCGTAGCCCAGGGTGGCCACGCTGCCCTGGCCGAGCTGGCTCGCCGGAAACCGGTCTGCGACCATGAGCGAGCCCGCGCAGACATTGCCCACCACCACGATCACGGAGGCGTTGGCCAACTCCCGGCCAACCCTGGGAACTGAGAGAGAATCGAGGCGACAGTCGCTGGCCATCGATTCTCATCAACGCGATCGCAGCGGCCGCGTACAACGCATAATGATCGCGGTTGCCGCGCTGAGGCCGGCGAGCGAGGGCCGTGCGCTGCCAACGAGGTAGAGGATGATCGTCATCGGCGGTAGTGCCTCGAGCAATACATTGCCATGGCGATGGGTGTTGATCAGGCGTGCGGAACAATAGGCCGCGACGAAGGCGGCCGGAACCAGCCAGGCCAGGATCGGCAGGGTCTGGCCGAGCATCCGGGTATGCGTCGGCGAACCGAGACCGCTCCAGGTCTGCACGGCGGGTGCCGCGGCGGTCAGCAGCGCGATCACGCACCCCAGGATCAGAGTCAGCGCGGCGAATTCGTCGAAGAACAGGCGGCCCTGGGCGTCGCCGCGGCTGATGCAGTTTGCGCCCGATCGGGATCAACGTGGCCATCGTGATGCTGACAAAGATCCCAGGTAGCCAGATCGCCCAGGTGTAGCCCAGCACATACGCATCCGCCGCCACGCCGACCCCGACCGCGGGGCCAGCGTGAGCTCCTTGGCAAAGGCGACGAACTTGGTCAGCAGCCCGAATGCCAGGATGACGAGGGCACCGATGCCCGCCTTCCTGGTGGCGCTGGCAGGATCTCGATCGAGCTTGTTCATGGCGCGGGCCCGCGGCCGGTTTCGGGCCGGCCCGTCATGGAGGCCGGCTGCCGCGGCGATGGCTCGTGCGTCTGGCGCCGCGGGGCGGGCCTGCGTGTCGCCCGATGGGCCGATGCCGGCGGCCGATCGGCAGCGGCGATGCCAACCAGCACCACTCCCAGGACGTTCGAACCGATCGTCGCCAGGCTCTGCAGCGCCGCGGCGACAAGCTTGGTCGGTGTGCGATGCGCGCGAGCCACCAGCACGGTTTGCTCACATGAGCCGCTGATGATCAGCGCGTCCGCCTGGGTATCTGTCGGTGCGCCATTGATGAGCACGAGATCGAAATGGCGGGCCATGGTGCGTACCAGCCGACGCAGCGCCACCAGGGTCAGGCCCCCGTGCCTGCCATCGGGACTGCCGTTTGTCATGACATAGAGCGATCGGAACCGGCTGCGGCGGATCGCATCGCGAGCCTTGACCCGGCCGTCCAACATGTCTTTCATGCCGGGTTGGTCGCGGTCGACGCCGAGATGGTCGGCCACGGCAGGTGAGCGAGGGTCTGCATCGATCACGAGCACGCGATGAGAGCGAGCCAGTGCGATCGCGAGATTGGAGATTACCGCCTCCTTGCCCTCGTTGGCCCGGCTCGAGGTGATCGCGAAGGTTTTGATGCCCCGATCCAGTCGCCCGAACTCGAGTGCGGCGGCCAGCGTGCGGATCCCCTCGCTGAAAGGGTGGGCGGGTTGCTTGAGAACCATGCGACCACGTTTTGCGCCGAACTCCAGCGGCGGTGCCGGCAGCGCGGCGAGAGCGGCGACGCCGAGTTCGGTGCCGACATCGGAAACCTGATCGATGGTGCCGTGCACATGATGCCGCGCGTAGACGACCAGGCAGCCTGTGCCCAGGCCGATCAGGCCGAAGAAGGCCACGATGAACATCGGCGACGGCCCGTTGGGCGCATTCGGCGTCACTGCGACATCGATGACATCGGCAGAGGGCGCACGCACATCGTCGGCCGCCTGGACCTCCTTGATGCGCGCCAGGAATGTCCGATACAGCGCGCGATTGGTCTCGACATCCTGCACCAGGGTGGTCAGCTCGGCGCTGTGCCGATCGGCGATTTCAAGTTTTCGTACCGCTTCAGCATGTGCGGCGCGCAACGAGGTTTCGGCCGCCTGCGCCGTCTCAAAGTTTCGTTCGAGCAGTGCCATCTGCTCGTTCACCTGGCGTTCATAGGCCTGCCTGGCCGATGCCTGCGCCAGAAAAGCGGCCTGATACTGTGGGTGCGCCGAGCCATATTGCGAGCTGATCAGACGATAGCTCCGGCTAGCCTCATCCAGTGCCTGCCGTGCCCGTACCACCGAGTCGCCCAGGGGCACGCCCAGCACCCGGTCCGTTCCATTGCCGGAGCCTGCCTGGCTGCGCTGCTGCGCGGCTTCCGCGGTTCGCACCGACGCGCCAAGCACCTGGCGGGCAAGCTCTTCGGCATTGGCCAGCAACTGGCGGCGATCGACCGTGTCCATCGGTGTCAGGCCATGGCGCTCACGAAATTCGTCCAGGCGACGCTCGGATTCGCGTACGCGCCCGCTGAGCGCTTTGATCTGACTGCTCAGCCCGCTGGTGGCGCTGTGGCTGCTGGCCGAGCGCAGTTCGAGCTCCGCGCGTACGTAGGTAAGCGCGGTGGCATTGGCCACCCGCGCCGCCAGGGCGGGGTCGGTCGATCGGAAGCGGATCCGTATCACCCGGCTGTTGCGCACCGGTTCGGCGGAGATGTCGTCGAGATAGGTTGCCAGTGCCCGCTCCTCGGCGGGATCGGTTGCGGCGCCAACGTCTGCGAGCGAGGGATTGATCTGCTTGCGCGCGAGAACGCTGCGCAGCGCGCCCCGTACGGTGCGCAATACCGACCCGATCGGATCGAAGCCGCGATTCGCGTTGCCTTGTGCGTCCGGGACGAACAGAGGGTGTTTGCTCAGATTCAGCTCGCGTACGACCCGCAGGCCGACCTCGCGCGAGCGGATGAACTGGATCTCGGTGGCAAAGCCTTCATCATCCTCGGAGCGGCGCAGCCCGTCACCGGGCTCGTCGATCGCAACCACCCGCGACTTGTCGGTGCGAATCAGCAGACTCGTCTCGGCGTCATACACCGGCGTGCGCAAGATCGCGACCAGCACGCCAAGGAGCAGTGACGCCAACACGAAGATCGCGATGCGACCCCAGTTTCGTCTCAGCGTCTGCGCGAGCTTTGACGCCGCTGCGACCAGCTGATCGAATGCGCGGCCTCGATCCGAGTCCCCACGCGGGTAGCGGTGCCGGGCATCCCCTGACATCATCGTTTGTTCGACGCTCATCGTCTGAAATTAAGGCAGATCGCCGTACCCGGTCGTGCGGAAGTTCACCGGTTCAGGCAATCGTCGAGGGTGCTTGGGATTGACGAGGGCGAAAGGCGCTCCGATTAGGGCCTGTTAACACTCATCCGATACCCGTCGTGGCGGCGAGAAATCGGGCTCCGGGTCGCGATAGGGGCGCTCGAAGCAGCCGCGCTGGCGGATCACCCGAATCTCGGCACCGTCTACCAACACCTCCGCGGGCGTCGGGTGGCTGAGGAATCCGTTCGGGCTCGCGCTGAGCGCATAGGCGCCCGATTGCATCACGCAGACGATATCGTTCACCTGCGTCGGCGGGAGCAGCGTGCGGCGGCTCAGGACATCCAGTGGGGTGCAAAGCGGCCCGCACACGGTTGCGGCCATGCTTGGGGGAGGGGTCAGCCGGTTGGCGAGCAGCACGGGAAAGTCTTTCTTGATGACCTGGCCGAGATTGCCGCTGGCCGCCAGATGATGATGCATGCCGCCGTCCGTGATCACGAAGGTCTCGTCTCTCGATCGCTTGATCGCATTGACCCGGCTCAGGTACAGACCGGCCGGTCCGGCCAGAAACCGCCCCGGCTCCACGATCAGGCGCGCTTCGCGCAGCAAGCGGCTCGCCTGCTTGCGCGCCAGCAGTTGCGGCACGCCCTCACGCAGACGCTCGAGATCCAGGGCCCGCTCGGACTTGAAGTACGGAATGCCCAGGCCGCCGCCGAGGTCGATCGTGGTCAGCGGGCGACCGATCTGCGCGGCCAGCCGCTCGGCGACCGCGAGGCCATGCGCCCACTGTCCGAGCAAGACATCGGCATCCAGAATCTGCGTGCCGGCGAACATGTGCACCCCCACCAGATCGAGGCCGGCGGCGGCTTCGATCCGGGCGGCGACTGCCGCGAGGTCTTCCTCATCGAAGCCAAAGGGCGCCGGGCGTCCGCCCATACGCATCGACCCGCCGAGCGCGTGGGCCGTTGGATTCACCCGGATGGCCACTTGCACCCGGCAGCCGAGCCGCCGTGTCAGTTCCGTCAGCCGGGAGATCTCATGCTCACTCTCGAGGTGGATCTCTCCGATGCCGTGGCTCAGGACATGAGCGAGTTCGGACTCGGACTTTGCCGGTCCGGCGAAGACAATGCGTTTTGCGGCAATGCCCGCGCGTTGCGCAAGCACATACTCGGCTGCCGAGGCGACTTCCGCACCGGCCCCCTGATCCGCGAACAGTCGGATCACCGCCGGATTGGGGTTGGCCTTGACCGAGTAGTGCACATCGACCTGGTCATGGGTGGCCCGGCGAAGCTGGTGTAGCGCGCTGCGCATGGCCTGCGCGCGATAGACGAACAAGGGGCTGCCGAAGCGCTCCAGCAGCGTCTCGACGCGATGCCCGTCCACACAAAGCTGGTCTTGCGTTCGCCCGAAATGCTCGGCCAGCAGCTGCTCCGCCAGGGAGGTGGCTGTGGGATCGGGGAGTGCCCGGTCGTTCATGGCCCGGCCCGCTCGGCTCGCAGGGCCTTGTAGTCCACCTTGCCGTTGGCACTGAGCGGCAGGCGCTCCAGCAGCTCGATGCCGCGCGGCATCATGTAGCTGGGCAACACGCCAGCGCAGTGGCGCAGCACGGCATCGGTCAGCTCGGCAGCCGGGCGCTGCTCGCCCGATTGGCGAACCGCGATCGCATGAACCGACTGGCCGATGATCGGATCGGGCCGGCCGATCACCACCACCTGGGCGAATGCGCCGGTGGCCATCAGCGCATCCTCGACCTCGGTCGGGCTGATGCGATAGCCGGCCGACTTGATCATGCCATCGTCGCGACCGACGAAGTACAGGAAGCCCTGCGCGTCCATCCGTACCAGATCGCCCGAGTAGCAGACCATATCCGCCCCGCTGTCGGGCGGGCGCAGCGGGTTGGGTCTGATCACCCGCGCGGTATCCTCGGGACGCTGCCAGTAGCCGCGCGAGACCGTCGGGCCGCGATGCACGAGCAGGCCAACCTCACCGGGCGCGGCGCGCGTGCCGTCGGCACGCAGCACGAAGACCTCGCACTCGGGAATCGCCTTACCGATCGAATCGGGCCGGCGGTCGACTTCGTCAGGGTCGAGGAAGGTTGAGCGAAACGCCTCGGTAAGCCCGTACATGAGATAGATACGGGTGTCGGGCAGGAGTTGTCTGAGCTTTCGCACCACCGTGCGCGGAACGGCGCCACCAGAGTTCGTGATGTAGCGCAGCGTGCTCAACGGGGTTTCGCGCAGCGACGTCGCGGCGGACGTGAGGATGGACCACACGGTCGGCACTCCGGCCAGGCCGGTGATCTCGAATCTGTGCAGCGCCCGTACCAGCTCGTTGCCGAAGCGAAATCCGAAGGGCACGAGCTCGGCCCCTTGCGCAACCACGGTGAGCAGTTGGTTCAGACCGTAGTCAAAGCTCAGCGGCAGTACGCCCAGGATCCGGTCGGCCTGCGTGATGCCAAGATAGGCCGTGACAATCCTGGTGCCGGCCAGGAGATTCGCATGGGTGAGCATCACGCCTTTGGGCGTGCCGGTCGAGCCCGAGGTATACAGGATCGCCGCCAGATCTTCGCCAAGCGTGGCAGGCGGGTCGGCCGGCCTTTCAACCGTGCTGCGCGGACTCACATCGGATAGGGTCTCGACGAGCAGCACCGCAGGAGAATCGGCCAGGGACGACAGCTCATCCTGCAGGTGCGCGAGCGAGTCCCTGTCCGTGATCAGCGCCCGCGCGCCACTGTCGCGCAGGATATGCCCGACCTGGGCCGCCTTCAGGCTCGGGTGAATCGGCACGAACACGGCATCGGCCATACCGATCCCGAACACACACCAGCACTCGGCCATGCCCTTGGGCAGATAGATCGCTACCCGATCCTGATAGCGAACACCAGCGTGGATCAGCGCCGAGGCGCAGCGCGTGGCCGCTTCGTGCATCTGCCGGTAGCTGATCGAGCCGTCGGCGGTGCGCAGGGCGATTGCATCCGAGCGTCGGCGCGCCGCCAGTAGATCACGTACCAACACGGGCGCATGCGGCGCAGGAATGCCTTGATCGGCGCGGACAACGGACGGGTCGGCATTAGCCATCGATGGCACTCAGCGAATCGGCGCCAGCTTGCGAACCACCAGCGCCGCGATGCTCGACGTGGTCTCGAAGTGCTCGGGCAGGAAATCGTCGTCCGAGATCTCGGTGCCGAAGCGCTCGGAGATGAAGGTCACGATCTCCAGCAGGCCGAGAGAGTCGATCAGACCGCCATCCAGCAGCGATACCGGAGCAGCCCCGCCGGAGTCGGCGATCGGAAAGCGTCGCGCGATGAACGCGTGGATGTCGGATTCGATCTGGGCTGGACTCATCGGCCTTTCGTTTGCGAGGTGAGGCGCGCAAGATGACTCACCGCCCAAGACATTGGCGGGTCTGCAGCGCGCGCGAATTCGCACAGGTTCGCATGCGCACCGGCAATGATCTGTGAGGGATGTCACGACCCGCCGGGGATCGGCGGTCGGCCTGCGATGCGCAGAGCGCCCGGCATTCCCGGCCAGGCAGCCTCATCTGCCAATGGCACGCAGCTTCCGGGCGCCGGGCTACGGCGCTGGCGATCGTCAGATCGTGCGGGCGATCAGAGCATCGTCGAAGCCCGGATCAGCGTGCCGCCGTCGAGCGGGATCACGCAGCCGGTCATGTGGGCGCCGGAACGTGCGCTCAGGCAGATCGCCAGCCCGGCGATGTCCTCGGGGGTACCGATCCGGCCCATCGGGATATTGGCCTCGAGCCGCCTGCGGTTGTCTTCGTTCTCGGTGACGAAGGCCATCATCTTGCTGGGGAATGCGCCCGGCGCGATGCAATTGACGGTGATGCGATCACGGGCGAACTGGCTGGCCCAGTTGCGCGTCATCTGATGGATGGCGGCCTTGCTCGGGCCATAGGAAAAGGCGACTCCGCCGGTGGAAAGGGCACCGATGGAGCCGATGTTGATGATCCGGGCCGGGTCTTCATCCGAGGCGGCCTGCTTGAGCAATGGCAGCAGCTCGCGGGTGACGAAGAACGGGCCCTTGACATTGATATCCAGCACCCGGTCCCAGCCGGCGGTGGAAAACTCCCCGATGGGCGCACCCCAGGTGGCGCCGGCGTTGTTGACCAGGATGTCCAGCCGGTCTTCGCGTGCCTTGATCGCATCGGCGAGCGCAACCGCCCCTTGCTCGGAGGACAGATCCATGGGGATGGAGATGCACTCACCGAACGCGGAGAGCCTCTGTGCGGCGGCATCGCAGGCCTCGGCCTTGCGCGACGAGATATACACGCGCGCACCGTTCTCGACGAAACCCTGCGCGATCATGTAGCCGATGCCGCGCGAGCCACCGGTGACCAGCGCGACCTTGCCGCGGATATTGAACAGATCTTCATAGGCTCTCTCCTGTTGCGAACCGGCGCTCAGCGCGACTCGCTGCCGTCGAAATCCAGCTCCACGCGGGCCCCGTTGGGATCGTGGAAGAACAGCTGCCAGGTGCCGCCGCCCGGTAGCTGGCGCAGATCGTAGGCCACGCCGTCGGCCTCCAGCCGATCCAGCGCGGCGCGCAGCCCCTGCCCGGTGAAGGCCATGTGATCGATGACGCCGGGCACCAGCCGTTCGGCAGCGGTCCCGGCCACCACATGCAGGATGGCCTCGCTACCGCCCCTGGCATAGAGCCAGGCACCCGGGAAGGAGAACGGTGGGCGTGATCCGGGTGCGAGCTCCAGGTGCCGCGCATAGAACGCGAGCGTGGCGTCGAGATCGTTCGTGAGGATGGTGAAGTGATTCATGCCGACGGCACTCATCGCGAGGTCTCCTTGCTTTGTGCGTCGGGCAGGTGGGGGCCTGCCCGGAATTCTGGTGGCAATGCCCCCTCGGTCGAACAGCATATAGCAGTTCGCCAGCGCTTCGGTCGGGTGCCGGGCCGAAGCAGCCGGGCGGCCCGGCCGTGCGACAGGGCTCAGTCGAGAACCGCGATCGCCTCGATCTCGATCAGCCACTCCGGAAGGGCCAGGGCGGTGACGCCCACCAGCGTGCTGGCCGGCGGGGGCGGTCGGCAAAGAAGGGCGCGCGGGCACGGCCGATGATCGCGCGCTGCTCCGGTTCATAGTTCACCACATAGGTGGTGATCTTCACGACGTCGGCGAAGCTGGCGCCGGCCGCGGCCAGCGCCAGTCCGACATTGCGCATCGCCTGCTCGGTCTGGGCGGCGAGATCGGCTGCGCCGACCAGCGCGCCTTGTTCGTCGATCGCCACCTGGCCGGCGGTGTAGATGGTTCGGGCTCCGGTGGTGGAGACCACCTGGGAGTAGCCTGCGTTGTGCAACAGGCCCGCGGGGCGGGGGTATTCGGGTTTGCTCATGATCCAGGTCTCGACTTCTGAAGTGCGGGGCCACAGTGTCGGCCGGGCGCCCGATCGGATCAAGCCTTGCCAATGGCGATTGCCGCCGGCCGGGCGTTCAGGCCAGGGGGCTGGCATCATGATGGCGGCGAGGGCCTCATGAGCATGCCGGCGCGCATGCCGACGAGGGGCAGACGGAGATCAAGTGAATCGGCACACAACGAACCCGGGGACGCCTGGTGCGATCACCTGGGCGCACTGGTGGCCGTCGATCCGCGACGGGCTCGGCGTGGTGGCCCTGTTCGCGCTTGCGATCTGGCTGACCCGGCACTACGAGAGTGCGGTGCACGACATCCTGGCCGGGCACGCGCTGGCGGGCATCGCGTTGTTCTTCCTGACCTCCGTGATCGCCGTGCTCGCGCCCATGGCCAGCAATCTCGCCCTGGTGCCGGCCTTCGTGCTGGTCTGGGGGCCGTGGTGGACGGCGCTGGTGCTGTTGGCCGGCTGGATCGTCGGTGCCGCGCTTTCTTTCAGCCTGGGCCGGCGCGCGCGCGCGTTGATCCTGCGACATTTCCCGTCGGCGCGCCGCCATGCGGGAATCGACAGGCTGATTCATCCGCGCCACCGGATGGCATCGTTGATCCTGCTGCGCATGACCTTCCCGGTGGATGTGCTCTCCTATGCACTGGGTTTGTTCAGCGCCCGCACCACGGTGCTCGAGAATGCCCTGTCCACGGCCGTGGGGGCTGCGCCATTCGCATTGCTGTTCTCGATTCTGCCGGCGCTCTCTGGCACCACGCAGTTGGTGGTGTTCGTCGTGTCCGCGCTGCTGTTCGTCGCCTATGCGTTCTGGATCATGAATCGGCGAGTCGATTACGATCCCTGAATATGCCCGTTGGCGGAGACGACCTCATGACAAGTGCGCCCCGAATCGCGATCCTCGGATTCTCGCTGGAAGCGAACCGCAATGCGCCCGTGTCCGACCGCGCGATCTTCGAGCAGACCTTGCTGCTCGCGGGCGACGCGCTGGCCCGGGCCCTGGCCGAGGACAGGCAGATGCTGCCGGGCACCGTGCAGGGGTTCTGTGCGGGCATGGACCGGCAGGGGCAATGGCAGGCGGTGCCGATCCTGCTCGCCGAAGCGCCTCCCGGCGGCCCGGCCGATCAGGCCTTCTATGACGACATGCTTGCGCAGATGCGCAGCGGGCTCGAAGCGGCAGGCACTCTGGATGGCGTGTACATCAGTGAGCACGGCGCCGGCCTGGCCACCGAACTGGACGACGCCGATGGCGCTGTGTTCCAGATGGTGCGCGATGTCGTCGGCCCGGATGTACCGGTCATTGCCACGCTGGATCTGCATGGTCATGTCACCGAGCGCATGGTCACGGCCGCCGATGTCCTGATCTCCTACCTGACCAATCCGCATGTCGATCAGCGCGATCGTGGTCAGGAGGCGGCCGCGGTGATGCACGAGATGCTGGCCGGCATGGGACCCCATGCTGCGCTGGTCCGTGTACCGATGATCAGCCCGGCCGTGAGCCTGCTGACCGCCAACGGCCCCTATGCGGATCTCATCCGTCTCGGTCAGGCGAGTCTCACGCCGGAAATCGTCAATGTCTCGATCCTGGCCGGCTTCGCGCCGGCGGATGCCTCGACCAACGGCCTGTCGGTGGTGGTGACGGCGCGATCCGATGCGCGAACCGCGCAAGACCTGGCGAACGATCTCGCGGCGCGGGCCTGGGCGGAACGCCACCGCTATCGGGCAAACCTCACCGCGCTGGGCGCGGCAGTGGATCTGGCCGCGGAGGTGGCCGCCGATCCGGCCCGTGGGGCGATCCTGCTGGCCGATGTCGCCGACAACCCGGGCGGCGGTGGCCGGGGCAACACCATCTATCTGCTCAGGGCGCTCCATCAGCGGCGCGTCGAAGGTGTCGTGCTCGGCATGATGTTCGACCCGGCCTTGGCGGCACAGGCGCATCAACACGGGCTCGGCGCCGAGTTTCTTGCGCGTTTCAACAGCGAGGAATCCACCCGCTTCTCCGAGCCCTACGAGATGCGGATGCGGGTCGATCGCCTGATCGATGGCCCTTGCGTGGGCCGGCGTGGCATCTATGCCGATCGCCGGGTCAACCTGGGGCCATCTGCGTTGCTCAGCGCCGACGGCATGCGGATCGCGGTGGTCAGCCGCCGTCATCAGTGCGCGGAACCGGTGTTTCTCGAACGCCTTGGCATCGACCTGTCCGGCGTGCGCATTCTGGTGATCAAATCACGCGGGCATTTTCGGGCGGGCTTCGATGAGTTCTTCACGCCCGCGCAGATCATCGAGGTGGATGCGCCGGGCCTGACCACGCCGGTCATCGAACGCCTGGCGCTGCAACGGGTGCCGCGCCCGGTCTATCCGCTGGACCCGGACATGGCCTGGTCGCCCGCCGGATAGCGGCGCAGCACACGAAGATCCAAGGCCAGCGCCCACGGCTGTGATGCGGGGCGGTCACGCAGGAAGCGAAAGGTCTGGTCGCCGACGACACCGCTGTCTTGCGTGTCGAAGCGCAATGGCGCCGGCTCGCTGCCCGACGGTGCGTGCAGCATCAGCCCTTCTTCGGCCGGCGCGATGATCAATTCGCCAGATTCGTCGGAACCATAGCGCCCGGCGAATCTCCGGTCGGGTACAGGGTTCGCAGCGCCCGCCGAACCAGGCGGTGCAGCCCGACGGCCAGGCGGCCAGGTGATGTCGCTGCGATCCAGCAGATCGCCCAGCAAGGCATGACCGATCGATGCCACCGGTGCCCCGGCCACATGACAGAGCACACTGACGGACAGCCCCTGCTCGGCCAGGTGGGCCATGAAGCTGGACACTCCGGCGCGTTGCCCCGAATGCCAGAGGATCGTGGTTTCTGGTCCACACGATGCCATTCGAGCCCGAACCCATAGGCGCAATGCTCTCCGGGCCGCGACGCGACGCGCATCTGTGGCGCCACCATCTGACGGCGGCTGTCCTCGCTCAGCAATGCCTGCCCCGCGCCGAGTGAGCGGATCAGGCGAACCACATCGCGCGCCGAGGCGACCATCCCGCCCGCCGCATAGAACAACGGCGCCTGCCAGAAGCGGCCTCTCCGGAAGCCTTGCGCCACGCGCAGCAGGGGCAGGGCCAGCTCATCATCGCCGGGCATCCCTTCGGGGCCGATGAAGCTTCGTGTCATCTGCAGCGGCTCGAGCACCCACTCTCGTGCCGCATGCGCGAAGGCCTGGCCGCTCATTTGCTCGATGATTCCCCCGAGCAAACAGAAGCCCTCGTTGCAGTAGCTGAGCAATTCGCCCGGCCGCGCCAGTGGCGTGAACGCCAGCCGGTTGATCTCCGCGGCGAGGTCGTCAGCGGTGAGCAGTTCCGGCGCTGGTGCAGCGTCGGATGCCACGGGCGCGAGACCGGTCTGCGCGCTGCCGCCCGAGCGATTTTCGGGGGCGTCGATGTCGCGCGCGCGAAAGCGGCAGGGCAGGCCGGGCAGCCCGGCGCTGTGGGTGAGCAGATGATGCAGCGAGACCGAGCCGTCGGCGGCGAACGCCAGCGACGGATAGAACGCGGACAGCGGCGCATCGAGCGATAACCGGCCTCTCTCGTACAGGCGCATGATCGCCGCGGCAGTGAGGAATTTGGTCAGCGATGCCACGCCGAAAGGCGTATCCGCGTCGAGTTCACGCGATCGGTCGGGATCGAGATGACCGAAGCCGGCCGCGAATAGTTCCTCTCCATCATGATCGGCCGCGACGGCAAGGCCCGGCAGCCGGTGCCGGGCAAGCGCGTCGTGGATGCGATCGAGGACTTTCGGGTTCATACGTGTTGCATGAGGCGCCCAGTGCGGCTGGCGGCGCAGCCCCCGGGCCCCGCCTGTACCGTGATCACCGCGGCGTCAGGAAAACGGCCCGCGCAGCACCCGTCCCTTGTTGGTCTGGGTGCGCTCGCCGCGAAGAATCGTCTGCTCGCCGTTCACGAACACATGCTCGAAGCCCTTGGCGAAGGTGCGCGGTGATTTCACGCTCCAGGTGCTGCTGACCGTGTCCGGCCCGAACACCACGATATCGGCCTTATAGCCCTCCCGGATCAGGCCGCGGTCACGCAGGCCGATCCGCTGCGCGGGCAGGCCGGTCATGCGGCGCACGCCCTCGGCCAGGGACAGTGTTTTGTCCTCACGCACATACTTGCTCAGGAACTCCGAGGTCCAGCCATAGCCGCTCAGTGATCCGACATCATTGGCAAGCCTGCCCCAGGGCGCCAGCGCCTTGGTGTCGGAGATGACCGCGCAATCGCAATGACCGAGGCAGAGCTTCAGATCGGCATCGCGAAACGCCTGCGATGTCCAGAACAGGCGATGCATGCCCGGCGCTTCTTCCAGCAGCAGATCGAACACCGCGTCATAGGGATCGATCCCGCGCATCCGGCCGATGTCTTCGAAGGTCTCGCCGATCAGATGGGTGTTTTCGGCCGAGCTGAGCAGGCGAACCTTGGACCAGACCCGGTCGCGCACCAGCAGCCACATGGGATTCTGATTCGCCTTGATCCGCTCGCGGCAGGCGGTGTCCTGCAGGCGCTCGATGATCTTCTGCTCGCCGCCCTCGAGGGCCCACTTGGGCAGGATCGCCATCACCAGCGTGTGATTCCAGTCGTGCGGAATGATGTCGAAGGCCACGTTCAGGCCGTGACGCCGGTCGAGGTCGATCATCTCCAGCGTGTGTTCCATCGCGAAATCCGGCGCACCGTACTTGGGCTGGATGTGCGATATCTGCAGCCGGCACCCGGCTGCCCGGGCGGTGGCGATCGCCTCGCGAAATCCCAGGTCGTAGTAGCGGTCGCGGTTACGCACATGGGTGGCATAGAGCCGGTCGTATTCGGCAGCAACGCGGCACAGGGGCTCGATGGTCTCCGGCGTGGACTGGTTGCCCGGCCAGTACTCGAGCCCGGTGGAAAAGCCGGCCGCGCCTTCCTCGAACGACTGGCGCACCAGATCCGCCATCTGCTCGACCTCGTCGGGATCGGGCATGCGCAGATCATCGCCCATCACCGCGTGATGAATGGTGCCGTGGCCGACGAAAGCGGCCACGTTCACCCCCAGTTCATTCTTCTCGAGCGTGTCCAGATACTCGCCGAAGCTCTCCCAGCCATGATCTGCGGCCGCCGACAGGCGGGACTGCCCGCGTTTGCCGGTGGGCGCGTCACGGTGGCGCAGCGGGGCGACGCTGTGGCCGCACTGACCGATGACCTCGGTGGTCACACCCTGATGCACCTGGCTCTCGGCCTTGCCATCGACCACCAGCGTGAAATCGGAATGCGTGTGCAGGTCGATGAAGCCCGGGGCGACCGCCATCCCCGAGACATCGATCCGTCGGGCGCAGACTGCCTGATCGAGGCGCCCGATCGTGACGATCTTGTCGCCGCGAATGCCGATATCAGCAACGCGCGGCTCGCCACCCGAACCATCATAGATGGTGCCGTTCTCGAGAATGGCATCCAGGGCCTGTTCGCTCATGGGGACTGCTCCAAGACGGGTTCGCTGGTCTCGAAATGGCAGGCCTCCCAGTGGCCGGGGGATTTCTCGATCAGCTCGGGTTCCTCGCGACGGCATCGTTCCTGTGCATGCCGGCAGCGGGTGTGAAAGCGGCAGCCCGCAGGGCGGTCGATCGGGCTGGGAATATCGCCTTGCAGGCGGATGCGCTCGATCGCGCCGCCCGGGGTGTCGCTGAGCACGGCCGACAGCAGCGCGCGCGTATACGGATGGCGCGGATTCGAGAACAGGCTGATGCGGTCGGTCTGTTCGACGATCCTGCCCAGGTACATCACCGCGATCTCGTCGCAGATGTGCTGGATCACGGCCAGATCGTGCGAAATGAACAGATAGGTCAGGCCCAGCCTGGCCTGCAGATCGCACAGCAGGTTCAGAACCTGGGCCTGAATCGCGACATCCAGTGCCGATACCGGCTCGTCACAGACGATGAACTCCGGATTCAACGCCAGGGCGCGGGCGATGCAGATCCGCTGGCGTTGACCCCCGGAGAACTGATGCGGATACAGATCGCGCTGATTCTGCCGCAGGCCCACCATCGCGAAGAGCTCGGCCACCCGTTCGCGCCGTTCTGCCGCCGTGCCGATCCGATGGATCTCGAGCGGATCGGCCACGATCTCGCCGGCCGTCTGGCGCGGATTCAGCGATGAATACGGGTCCTGGAAAACGATCTGCAAACGGCGGCGCAGGGCCAGCATCTGCGGGTCTGTGACCGCCCGAAGATCGGTGCCATCGAACTCGATGCTGCCCTCGCTGGAGCCGACCAGGCGCAGCAGCGCCAGCCCTGTGGTGGATTTTCCACAACCGCTTTCGCCAACCAGGCCGAGGGTCTTGCCGCGCTCGATCGAGAAGCTCACGCCGTCGACCGCGCGCAGCACCGGCCGGGGCGCGAACATGTTCGGCCGCTTGAGCCGGAACTGAACCTTGAGGTTCTCGACGCGCAGCAGGGGGGAGGCGGTTGATGTCATGCAGGTTCGGCGGCGGTGGTTTGCGGCTGGGCCAGCCAGCACTTGACGATGCGCCCGGCCGACAGATCGATGCTCGGAGGCATCTGCATGCAGCGCTGGCTGGCATCGCCGCAGCGCGGCCCGAACGGGCAACCGCTCTGACGGTTGATCAGATCCGGCACCGAGCCGGGGATTTCCGGCAAGGGCTGGCGCACCTGATCGGGCCGGGTCTTGATCTGCGGCATCGAGCGTAGCAGCCCGCGTGTGTAGGGATGACGGGCGTCGCTGCGAACCTCCTCGAGCGAGCCTTCCTCGATCTTGTGGCCGGCATACATGACCAGCACGCGATCGGCCATTTCACGCACCGCGCCGAAATCATGGGTGATCAGGATGATGCTGGTGCCCTTGGTCTGCTGAATCTCCTTGAGCAGATCGAAGATCTGCGCCTGCACTGTGACATCGAGCGCGGTCGTGGGCTCGTCGGCGATCAGCACCTTGGGATCGCAGGCCAGCGCCATGGCGATCATCACGCGCTGGCGCATGCCTCCCGAGAGCTGGTGCGGGTATTCATGGATGCGCCGCTCCGGTGCCGGGATCTGCACCGTGCGCAGCAGATCGATCGCCCGCTCGAGCGCCTCCTCCTTGCCGATGTGGTTGTGGCGGCGCAGGGTTTCGATGATCTGGTTGCCCACCGTGTAGACCGGGTTCAGCGAGGTCATCGGCTCCTGGAAGATCATCGAGATG
The DNA here is from genome assembly GCA_041396585.1 of Burkholderiaceae bacterium. Lineage (GTDB taxonomy): Bacteria > Pseudomonadota > Gammaproteobacteria > Burkholderiales > Burkholderiaceae_E > JAUIAI01. The sequence continues at coordinate 99,161 of JAWKYG010000007.1, forward strand.
TCTTTGCCGCGGATGCTGTTGATGCGCTTTCTGCTGGCCTGAAGGAGGTCTTCACCCTCGAGTAACACCCGCCCACCGCTGATTCGTCCTGGCGGGTTGGGCACCATGCGCAACAGCGCCAGCGCGGTCATGCTCTTGCCGCAGCCGCTTTCCCCGATGATTCCCAGGGTCTGACCACGCCCAAGCGTGAAGTTCACACCGGCCAGGATGTTCACCCGGCGTCCGCGGACATCGAAGTCGACGGTGAGATTCTCCACCTCGAGAACGGTATCCGGTGTCTGAGTGGCGCGGGTCATCGCATCAACGCCCGCGCAGCTTCGGGTTGAACGCATCATTGAGGCCGTCGCCGATCATCGCGATGCAAAGCACGACCAGCAAGATGGCCAGACCGGGGAAGGTCACGGTCCACCAGGCATCGAAAAAGAAATCCCGCGACAGGCCGATCATCTTGCCCCAGGTCATGACATCGGGATCGGTGAGACCCAGATAGCTGAGTGCGGCCTCGTAGATGATCGTGATGCCCACGCGCAGGGTGATCGCGATCACCAGCGGCGGCATCGCATTGGGCAACACCACCTGGCGGATGATCCGCCAGTTGCCCGCACCGGCCGCCCGCGCGGCGGTCACATATTCGCGCTCCTTGATCTTCAGGAACTCGGCCCGGGTCAGGCGGGCCTCGGTGGTCCAGGTGGTGACTGCGATCGCCAGGACCACGACGGTCATGTCAGACGAGAACACCGCCACGATCACCATCGAAAACACCAGCGGCGGCAGCACCTGAAAGAACTCTGTGGTGCGCATCAGCAGGTTGTCGATCATGCCACCGAAGTATCCGGCGATCGCACCGATCGTGATCCCGATCAGCACGGTGACCAGCGTGGCCATGGCCGCGATCAGCAGGGTGGGCCGGGTGCCATAGATGATTCCCGTGAAGACATCACGGCCCAGGTAGTCGGAGCCCAGGATTGTGTGCTCGCCAGGCCCGGTCAGCGGTGGCGCCACCGGTTCGAAAGGATCCGCCGGCCACAGCATCGGGCCGAACAGGCCCACGAGAATGAACACCGTGACCACGATCAGGCCAAGCAGCGCAGTGCGGTTGCGGCAGAACAGCCGCCAGGTTTCGCGCCACTTCTTCTCGGGCGCAAGCGGGGCTTCCTCGAACCGGAACACCGGCGTCTCTGGCTCGGCCTGCGGGGTGGCGATGTCAGGATTCATTGTGCGGCATCAGGTGATCGACTGGATGCGCGGATCCATGCGGCTGTAGATCAGATCCGTGATGATGTTGGCGACGATCGTGGTGACCGCCGCGCCAAACAGCACACCGAGGATCACCGGATAGTCGCGGCGCACGATGGATTCATAAAGCAAGGGCCCCACGCCGGGCAGGCTGAACACGGTTTCCACCAGCACCGCGCCCGAGAACACCTGCCCGAGCTGCAGGCCGGCAAGCGTCACCACCGGCAGGGCCGCGTTCTTCAGCGCATGCTTGAAGATCACCACGAACTCCGACATGCCCTTGGTTCGGGCGGTGCGGATGTAGTCGGCCCCCAGGACATCGAGCATCGAGGCGCGGGCGATCCGGCTGTAATTGGCCAGGTACAACACAGCCAGCGTGAACACCGGCAGCACCAGATGGTTGATGATGTCGAGCACTCGATCGATCGCGGTATCCGGCTCGGGCAGCGAGCGGATGCCATAGGCGGGAAACCACGGCAGATAGAGCGCGAACACCAGCAGCACGATCATGCCCAGCCAGAACACGGGCGTGGCATAGCCGAGCAGCGAGAACATCGTGACGAAATGGCTGAACAGGCCCTGCGGCTTGATCGCCGCATAGACGCCGAACAGTGTGCCGATGAAGACCGCGAGAATCAGCGCCGTCATGGCCAGCATCAGCGTGGTTGGCAGCGCATTGAGAATCAGGTGGGCCACGGTGTCGTCGTAGTAGAACGAGTGGCCCAGGTCGCCGCTGAGCACGCGGCCCAGATACTTGAAGAGCTGCACATAGATCGGTTGATCCAGGCCGTAGCTCTCGCGCAGCTCGGCGGCCAGTTTCGGATCGCCGCCCCCGGCCTCGGCCAGCATCGCGTCGACCACATCGCCTGGGGCCGCCTGCAGCAACATGAAGTTCAGCACGATGACCGCGACCACCAACACCAGGCCAAGCAGAATCCGCTGAACAATTGCCAGCTTCATAGGGCAGATCTCACCGCAGGTTGGCGCCACCGATGCGCGCAGGCATCGGCCGGCCAGGCAACAGACCCGGCGACGCCGTGATCCCCCCAACTATGCGCTGGCCGGATCACGGCGTTCCGGGCCGGACGGGCCCTTACTTCTGGGCCTTCTTCCAGTACATCACATCCCAGTTCTCGGCCGTGCCGAATGCCGGGAAGAAGAGATCCTTGTGATGGATGAACAGGCTGGGCGTATCGAACAGCCAGAGCATGGGCATCTCCTCGAGCAGGATGTCCTGAACTTTGGCATACATGACACGACGCTTTTCCACGTCGGCCTCGAGCGCGGCGGTCTCGAACAGTTTGTCGACCTCGGGATTGCAGTAGCCCGATGTGTTCGTGTAGGCCTGGTTCTTGATGTTGTCGCAGACATAGAGGCGGCTCACGCCGATCGCCGGATCGGTCTTGTCGCCGGGCCAGTTGATCGACATGTCGAACTCCCAGGCCGCGCTGCGCTTGGCCCAGCCGGCAAAGCCCTGCTGGGGTTCGAGATTGACCTTGATCCCCACCTTCTTCAGCGCTGTGGCGATGTACTCCGCGGGCAGGCTTTGGAAATCAGGCATGAACGGCTGCGCGATGTAGATCAGATTGACCTCGAAGCGCGTGCCGTCATCCTTGCGCGGATAACCGGCCTCGTCGAGCAGCTTGTTGGCCTTGTCCAGATCCAGCGGATAGCCGGTGAGCTTGTCGTTGAAGAACACGTTGGTGGCGGGCAGCGGCGAGCGCGAGGGTTTCGTGTAGCCACCATGCAGCACATTGGACAGATGGTTGCGATCGATTGCATAGGCGATCGCCTGACGCACCGCCAGCTTCTTGAACTGATCGCGGCGGTTGTTCAGCTCCAGCACGATCGCGCCGCCCGAGATGCCCCGGTACTCGGTGAGCGTCAGATGCTCGATCTTGGAGAACTCCTTGATATCGCTGAAGCGCATGACCGAGTCGGTGCGGGCCAGCTGGAACTGGTTGCGACGCAGGCCGATCCGCTTGGCGGTCTTGTCCTGCACATTCTGATAGATGATTCGATCCAGGTAGGGCAGGCCGTCGACGAAGTGATTCTTGTTGCGCTCGATGCTCACGTATTCGTCGGTCTTGCGATCGCTGATCACGAAGGGGCCGGAGCCCACGGGTTCTTTGTGCGCCTCCTGCTCCATGAAGTTCTCCGCCTGCCCATAGACATGCTTGGGCATGATCGGCAGCCGCTGCGGCGTGGTGGCTGCCAGCAGCAGCGGGCCGTGCGGCTGGGACAGCTTCACGATCAGCGTCTTGGGATCCGGAAACTCGTAGCCGGTGATCGGCCCGAACATTTGCGGCCCGAAGCGATGGTGCTTCTTGATGATGTCGAACGAGAATGCGACGTCCTCGGCGGTCACCGGCTTGCCGTCATGGAAGGTGGCGTTCTTGGCGATATGGAAGGGTGTAAGTCTTGCCGTCGCCAGAGATTTCCCAGGATTCGGCCACATAGGGCGCGATCTCGTTCTTCTCGTTCATGCGGGTCAGGCTGGCGAAGATCTGCGAGGTGACCAGGCCGACCTCGTAGGCCGAGTGCAGCGGGTTCAGGCTGGGGATCTTGCTGGACAGGTAGACCACCGTGCCGCCCCGAACGGGCTCTTCGGCGCTAACCTGGGGTGAGATGCTACTGCGCGACGCTGAACGCGGCCGCGATGGCGCCTTTCCAAACTCTCATCGTGTGTCTCCCGGGGTTGGTCTGCAAAGCCAGGCGGCCTGCTTCATTCATGGTACACAGGATGCCCTCCGGGAGGAACCCTGCGATAGGCCCGTCAATGAAGGGGCGGCCTTCGGTCCCTGCCTGGCGAAGCGCAGGGTTCCGAATTCTCGTCATTCGGCGATGCAAGCGTCGCCCGGCCCGGTTCGAAGCATGCCAGTGCGCGCCTGACTTCGTGCCATTGCGCGCGCTGGCAAAATTGTCCGAGCAAGCGAGCACGCATACTCGCTTGCTCGCTTGCTCGCTTGCTCGCTTGCTCGCCGCCGATTGCCTGATTGCTCGATTGCCTGATTGCTCGATTGCTCGATTGCTCGATTGCTCGCGGTGCATCGGCCGGCGCCAGTCCGCCGGCGCCGCTGTTCATGGTGACCCATACCTGATGAAAGTTTCCGGCCCGTCAGTTCCCCTCTTCGCGCTGATCCTGGCCGGGCTGCTGTCGCTGGCCGCTGCGATGGGGGTCGGCCGCTTCGCGTTCACGCCCGTGCTGCCGCTGATGCTGCGCGATGGCTTGCTCGATGTTCAGCAGGGCGGTTGGCTGGCGGCGGCCAACTATGCGGGCTATTTTGTCGGCGCGCTGAGTGCCGCCCGCATGCCTTTGCGCGCCGGCGCGTTGGCCGTGAGCTCGCTGCTGGCCACGGCGGGTCTCACCGCGGCCATGGCATGGCCCTGGGTCGGTGCCTGGCTGCCGCTGCGCTTTCTGGCCGGGGTCGCCTCCGCATGGGTCTTCGTTGCCACCAGCGTCTGGTGTCTCGGGGCGCTGGCGCGGCGCGGGGCGGCGGGCGCTGCCGGTTTCGTCTACGCCGGCGTGGGTGTCGGGATCGCGGTGACGGGTCTTTATTGCATGCTGACCGCCTCCGGCGGAATCGACCCGGCTGCGCTCTGGATGCAACTCGGTGCGCTGGCGCTTGGTCTCGCGCTGCCGGTGTTCTGGGTGATCGGGCGTGTCCCGTCGGCCGCTGAAGCCGCGGCGCAGGGCCAAACGGGTGCTGCACGGCCAGCGGGTGATGGCAAGACCCGTGGACTGGTCGTCTGCTATGGCGCCATGGGCTTTGGCTACATCCTGCCCGCGACCTTCTTGCCGGTGATGGCGCGCGAGGTAGTACACGATCCGTTGCTGTTCGGCCTGGCCTGGCCGGTCTTCGGCGCGATGGCCGCGATCTCCACCGTGATCGCCATGCGCTGGCTCAACGACACGCATCGCGTGATGACATGGGGCGCTTGCCAGCTGATGATGGGGCTTGGCGTACTGCTGCCGGGCGCCTGGGCGAATCTGTCCACGATTACCGCTTCGGCCCTGCTCGTGGGCGGCACCTTCATGGTGATCACGCTCGCCGGTGTGCAGGAGATGCGCGCGCGCGCCGGGGCCGATGCGGGCCGGCTCGTCGGGCGCATCACGGCTGCCTTCGCGCTCGGGCAGATCGCCGGTCCGGTGGCTTCCTCGTTGCTCCTGCATGCCGGGCCGCAGGGTCTTCGGATGGCGCTGTTCGTGGGTGCGACGGTATTACTCGCCAGTGGCGGCTGGCTGCTGCGGGCTGCCTCGAGTGGCAGACCGCTCGAGCGTGCGGGGTTCTGAGTGGCGTCAGTGGCCTGGTGCTCAGCCCAGCGCCTTGGCGGACGCGGAACTGGCGGCCCGCGAGGCAGGGGCGAGCTCGCACAGCCAGGTGAGACGGACCGTCGCGCCGCGCCCCGGGCGCTCGTCGAAGCCGATCGAACCGCCGTTGTTCTCGACCAGACGGCGTACCAAGGCCAGGCCGACCCCGGAGGATTCGAGCTCGTCGCGCGGCTTCAGGGTCTGGAACATGCCGAAGATCCTCTCCCGAAACTCGGGAGGAATTCCCGGGCCATCGTCGCTGAGCACGAGTTCGAGCTGCCCTTCGCACCACTGGCACGCAACCGTGATGGCGCCATGATCCCGGTCATGATGCTTGATCGAATTGGCGATCAGATTGAGCAGAATCTGCTTGAGCGGCGTACGTTCCGTACGAATGCGGATGTCGGCGCTGACCATGTCGATCGTGAATCGTTCCTGGCGGGCCGCAAGTGCCTCGCACTCGCCGAGAATCTCGCTGATCGACGTGACTTCGAGGTCATGGTCCCCGCGACTGTACTGCGCATACCTGAGCATGTCCTCGAGCAGGCGGTTCATCCGGTTGATGCGCTGCTGCATCAACTGCAGATGTCGTTGCGAGGCTTCGGGCAGTTGTGAACCGGCATCCTCGATGATCCAGTTTGCCAGATTGTCGATCGCCCGCAGGGGCGCCTTCAGATCATGCGCCGCACCGTGGGCAAAGCTCTCGAGCTCGGCGTTCGAGCGTTCCAGCTCGTGATTCTTCTCGGCCACCGCCTGCTCGCGCGCATGTTGCTCGGTGAGGTCGCGGACATCGGCCAGAACCAGGGTCTCGCCGTCGATCACGATCGTTGCCAGGCGTATCTGCAGCGGGACTTCGAACCCGTCTTTATGCAAGCCATACACCGTGCGATTGGCCATGAACTCTCTGCTGCGTTCATCGCCGAAGGCATGGCGAATCAGCTCGCGGTGCCTCTCGCGTTGGGCGCCTGGAATCAGATGCCCCAGGGGGATGCCGGCGAGCTCCCTGCGGCCGCGTCCGAAGATGGCCTCCGCTGCCGGATTCGCAAACCGGATCAGGCCGTCGTGATCCACCAGCATCAAGCCGTCTCCGGTGTGATCGATGATCACCTGCATGCTGCTGCGGCGTTCTTCCTCACGGCGCCGAAACAGCATGCCGAACAGATGAATCACCGCCATCAGGAGCAGGTCGATCAGCACACCGACCGTGCCAACCACGGTGCTCAGGCTGCGTTCCCCGGCCTCGAAGAAGGCGCTCCCCGGCCTGGCCAACAGCTGCCAGGTTCGTGATCCGACATGTAGTTCCCGTCTGGCGAACAGGCGGGCTGCCAGGCTGGTGTCATCCTTGGGCGCGACCTCGCTGCTGTAGAGCCTGCCGTCGTGGAAGGTGGAGGCCGGGTCGATGATTTCGATCGCCAGGGCATCGGTGCCCACGCCGAGCACGCCGTGCATCAGATCACCGGTGCGCAGCACCATGTAGGCCATGGCCCGGAAGCGCGACCGGCGGGTCTCGACATCCGCGTCGGGGGGTAGCGCATCGTAGACCGGCATGTAGAACAGCAGCCCGGGCTGAACATCAACGCTGGTTTCCTGCACCAGCTGCACCGATGCCGACAAGGTCGGCTCGCCCGTGTCGATCGCCTGGTCCATCGCTGCCCGGCGAACCGGATGCGAATACATGTCGTAGCCGAACGCACGCTGGTTGCGCCAATCGAACGGTTCCAGATACACGATCGAGTGATAGAACCCGCGTGGGTCGGGCGGTCGAACCGAGTATTGCGGAAAGCCCTCCCGGCGAACCGACTCGATATGGTCGCTCAGGCCTTCGGCCGGGATCCTCACCGACACGCCATAGCCCTGGGTGCCCGGAAAGTCGGTCGCCATGCGCAGGTCGGTGACATAGTGGCGCCACTGGGCCCGCGTCAGATCCGGCTCGAAGGTCAGCAGGGACGCACCTTGCCGAAGCACCTTCTCATAGCCGTTCATCCGCTCCAGGATGGCGCGCCGGGCCAGCTCGACGCGAAACTCGAAGCGATCGCTGATGCGCCGTTCTTCGTAGTTCGCGGAGATCGCCCAGGCGGCGATGGTCAGCCCCACCGAGCAGGCAACGACGGCCAGACCTACCGGCGCGCTGGCAATGCTTTTCAGCCACCAGTCGAGTGGCTTCCCCTTGGAGGCACTTCGCCGGGCGTCGCCCGGGCGGGGCGCGTCAGCCCGCGAATCTTGCAGCATGTAATGTCAGGGGTTTCATGGCTGGTTGAACGAACATGCAGCGCTCTCGCGTCATGAGGGATCGCCGGCCTGCACTGGGAGCGGCACGTCAGTCTTGCACGCCGGCGCGTGCCCCAGGCGAGGAACAACCGGTGTGTGGCCCGGCATTTCGCCCGGTATTCGCGCGGGTTTACCCGGGCACGGCCAGAAGATGCCTTGTTCGGTTGCGGCGAACGCCCGCGATCCCTTCTCAGTCAGGATCCGATCCGGCAAACTCTCAGCCCGGGGCGCCGGGGCAGGCTTCCCCGACCAGGACGCGACCAACCGGGCCAGGGGTGAACCAGCATGCGATTGAACCAACAGCAGATCCACCAGTACGAGCAGGAAGGCTATGTGTTTCCGGTGCCGGTGCTCGAGTCAGGCGAGGTGGCGTCATTGCGCACGAAGCTGGAAGCCTTCGAGGCCTCGCAGGGTGGGCATCTCACCGCCTCCCAGCGAGGCAAGTCGTTCATGCTGTTCGAGTGGCTGGACAAGCTGATCCGTGATCCGCGGGTGCTCGACCCGATCGAGCAGCTGATCGGCCCGGACATCCTCTGCTGGAACACCATCTTCTGGATCAAAGACGTCGGCTCGCGCAGCTTCATCTCCTGGCACCAGGACACCACCTACTGGGGTTTGTCGAGCCGCCGCGTGGTCACCGCATGGCTGGCACTTGCGCCGGCCAGTGTGCAGGCCGGCTGCATGAAAGTGATGCCGGGCACGCACATCGGCGATGTCCTGCCCCACCAGGACACCTTTCACGGTGACAACATGCTCAGCCGCGGGCAGACCATTCTGTCCGGTGTGGATGATGACCGGGCCGTGCACATGCCACTCGAGGCCGGGCAGATGTCGCTCCATAACTACCGGCTCGCGCATGGTTCGGGGCCGAATTTGTCCGATGACCGGCGCATCGGGGTCTCGATGCACTTCATGCCCCCGGACACCCGTCAGGTGGTCGGCCACTGGGACACGGCGGCCCTGGTGCGCGGCCAGGATCGCGGCGGTCATTTCGAGATCGCGCCGCGGCCGCGCTTCGATATGGATCCCGATTGCGTGGCCTTTCACAAGCGTGCGTCGGCCGCGATGCACGAGGTCTTGTATGCGGGCGCCGCGCAGGACACGGGAAAGCTCTGACGCAAGAACTATCAGAGGTTCAGTAGTCTGGGCAGATACAGCGTGAGGGTGGGGAATGCCACCAGCACCGCCATACGCAGGATGTCTGCGGCCACGAAGGGCATCACGCCGCGCCAGATCGCCTGGGTCGGCACATCGGGCAGAACGCTCGAAAGCACGAAGATGTTCATGCCCACCGGCGGTGTGATCAGACTGATCTCGATCACACAGACCACGATCACTCCGAACCAGACCGGATCGAAGCCGAGATGGGTGACCAGGGGAAAGAAGATCGGCACGGTCAGCAGCATCATCGACAATGATTCCATCGCGGTGCCGAGCGCGACATAGACGAGGCAGATCGCCACCACCACCAGGATCGGCTGCACCTCGAAGGCGGTGACGAACTCCACGAGGTCCGCGGGCAATGATGTGAAGTTGATGAAATTGGCGAAGATGCCTGCACCGATCACGATCGTGAACAACATCGCGGTGGTTCGAGCGGACTCCTCCAGCAACTCGATAAGAACGCGCCAGGTGAGCGCGCCACGCAGCAGCGCGAACAGAAAGCCGCCGGTCGCGCCTACGCCGGCCGCCTCGGTGGGTGTGAAGAACCCCCCGTACATGCCGCCCATCACCAGGGCGAACAGGGCAAGCACACCCCAGACGCGCTTGAGTGCGTCCAGTCTCTGCGACCAGTCGGCCTTCTCTCCGCGCGGACCATGGCCGGGATGACGCCTGGTGACCGCTGCGGCCGCGACCAGGTAGAAGGCGGTTGCGATGATGCCGGGCACAATGCCGGCCGCGAACAGCGCACCGATGCTCTGCTCGGTCATGATTCCGTAGACCACGAGAACCACTGAGGGTGGGATCAGGATGCCCAGGGTGCCACCGGCGCAGATGGAGCCGGCGGCCAGCGATGGCGAATACTTGAAGCGCTTCATTTCCGGCATCGCCACGCGTGCCATCGTGGCCGTGGTCGCGATCGAGGACCCGCAGATCGCCCCGAAGCCGGCGCAGGCAAGGATGGTCGACAACGCCAGGCCGCCGCGACGATGGCCTATCAGCGCATAGGCGGCACTGTAGAGTTCGCGCGACATACCGGCCCGCGTGACGAGATTGCCCATCAGGATGAACAGAGGCACCACCGACAAGGTGTATGAGGCGATGTCGATGATTTCGTTGCCCGCCGAAGACAACGACGCCGGCCATGACCGGATCAGGCCCAGGCCGACGAAGCCCACCAGGCCCATGGAGATCGCGATCGGCACACGTAGCGCCATCAGCACGAACATCGCGGCGAATCCGAGCAGGCCTTCGAGCATGAACGGTCAGCCCCGCTTGCGCCATGCGAAAGCCGCATGGACCAGGGCGGCGAGCACGAGTGATGCGGCCATCATGAAGTGAAACGGTGCCACCGGTGCTTCGAGTTGTGAGGTGGTGTCGCCGAACTCGAGGGTTCGCTGGGCGCGGATAAAGACGATCCAGGCGGCGCCGAGCATGATCAATGCCGTCAGCGCATTGGCCAGTCTTCGTTGCGCCAGCGCGGCGCCGGGTGACAGAAACCGGTCGAACAGATCGAACACGATGTGCTCGCCAGCCATCGAGGTGAGCGGCATCGCGAAGAAGATCGTGATCATCATCATGAATTCGGTGAACTCGACCGCACCGAACAGGGAGTGATCCAGAAACTTGCGTCCGATGACATCGATCATCGTGATCCACATCATCACGAACAGGGCCAGGCCCGAGATCACACTGAGCAGACGACGGATCTTATGCATGCCGAACCGATGAAGGCCCCGGCCTCAGAGCACGGGTGGCTCGAGACCGGGGCAGGGCGGTGCCTCGCCCATGTGTTTCATTGCAGCTTGGCGATCTCGGCGCGGAACTCGGCAAGCACCTTGGCCGCGTCTTTCAGGCCCCGTTGCTCTGCCTCCTTGACCCACTGCGCCTCGACCCCGGCGGTGCGGACCTTGAAGTCGGCCACGAATTTCTCGTCGGCGCTCCATGCCTCGATGCCGAGCGTCTGCTGGACGGCCTTGCTCTTGACGTCGTACTTGTCCCACCAGTTGCCGAAGTGGCGGGCCGCGTGCCCGCCGGACAGCTTCTCGATCGCGGCCTGATCCTGCTTGCCGATGCGGTTCCAGGTATCCGGGTTCATCACGAATGCGAAGCTTGCCGTATAGAAACCGCCGGGAATCGAAGTGCGGTACTTGACCAGCTTCTCCAGCTTGAAGCCGACGATCGCCTCATGCGGGAACCACACTCCGTCGACGACGCCCGAAGACAGCAGTTCATATGACTGAGGGGCCGGCTTGAGGGTGAGATTGGCATCGATCGCCTGACCGATATCACTGGCCATGCCGCCACCGGTACGGAACTTGATGCCGGCGATCTCGGCAACCGAGTGAATCGGGCGCTTGTTATTGAACATGTGGCCAGGGCCGTGGGTGAACACGGTCAGCACCTTCAGGCCGCGATGTTCGTCGAGCGCGGCCAGGTATTTCTCGTGAATGCGCTGGTAGGCCACGCTGGTGGGGATGGCAGAGTCGCCCAGGCGCGGGAGCTCGGCCATCTTGGTGAGCAGATAACGGCCCGGCGTGTAGCCGTGCGCGCTGAACGACAGATCGGCCAGGCCGTCGCGCACCGCATCGAAGGTCTTGGGTGGCGGCGCGGCCGGCTTGGGCAGCAGTTTGCAGCTGACCCGCTGCCCGGTCGCCGCGGCGACATCGTCGCACCAGGCCGACTGGGCGAGGGTGAGCAGATGCTGGGGCGGCACCCAGCTCGATGCGGTCAGGACCACCTTGTTCTGGGCCGATGCGCCACCTGCCGCCGTCATGAGGGCGAGAGCCAGGGCCGTCTTGCGAAGCGTGCTTCTCATGCGAGTGTTCTCCTCCGTGCCAGGTCGATCGTTCGGCAGGCGCGACGCGCGCCATGCATGCGACCGGGTCGGGTGGATGTTAACATCAACCAACCGGTTGGTGGATTAAAAGCGAGTACGATGGCGTCGTCCGGATCGGCGGCCCGAACGCGCAGGTGTGCGCCCGCCGGTGCAACCAGGAGCCACGATGTCACTGCCAAATACCGGCGCGCTGCGCGGTGTTCGCGTCCTCGATCTCACCCATGCACTGGCCGGCCCGTTCTGCACCCAGGTGCTGGCCGATCACGGGGCCGATGTGATCAAGATCGAGCCGCTCGAGGGAGATTTCTTTCGTCGGATCGGCCCCTATGCGGCCGATGACGAAGAGCGCCACCATGGCGGCCTGTTCCAGGCCTGCAATCGCAACAAGCGATCGGTGGCGATCAATCTCAAGCATCCGCAAGGGCAGGCGCTGCTGCGCGAACTCGTGCTCGGTGCCGATGCCCTGGTCGAGAACTTTCGTGCCGGCGTGCTGGACAAACTGGGGCTTGGCTACGAAGCGATGTCCGCGATCAATCCGCGCCTGGTCTACACATCGATTCGGGGCTTCGGCGATCATGCAGGCGGGCGCAGCCCGTATATCGACTGGCCGTCCTTCGACATCGTGGCCCAGGCCATGGGTGGCTGGATGGGCGTGACCGGCTTTGACGCCGAGCACCCCCTTAAGACCGGCGGTGGCCCGGGCGATACGGTTTCCGGCCTGTTCGCCGCGTTCGGCACGCTGAGCGCGCTCTGGCATGCGCGGGCCACGGGGCAGGGGCAGTATGTCGATGTGGCCATGGTCGACAGCGTGCTGGCGTTGTCCGAGTCCGTGGTCAGCCACTATGCCTATCGTGGAGTGTCACTCACCCCCCTGGGCAACGAGATGCCGGGTCTCGCGCCGTTCGACACCTTCCGCTGCGCCGACGGCGTGATCGCGATCGCCGCGCCTCATGGCCCGCAATGGCGCGAGCTTTGCCGGCTCATCGGTCACGCCGAGCTGCTCGATGATCCGCGTTTCGTCGATGAATCCGCGCGCTGGAAGCATCGCGCGCTGATTCGTGAAGTGATCGAAGCCTTCACCCGCGACCGCAGCAAGCAGCAGTTGCGTGAGATCTTCGGCGGCCGCGTGCCTATCGGCCCGGTGCAGAACGCGGCGGACATCTTTGCAGATCCGCACTTCGAGGCGCGCGAGATGCTGCCGCAGCTGGACCACCCGGGCAGCGCGCAGCGGGCGGCGGTGCCGGGCGTGCCGGTGAAGTTGTCCGTGACCCCGGGCAGAGTGCGGGTGCGGGCACCGAAACTCGGCGAGCATACGGCAGCCGTCCTGGGCGAACTCGGCATCGATGCGCAGCGCATCGGCGAGCTCGCCGGCGACGGCGTGGTCGGTGATGCGGGCGCGTAGAATCGGGTGATGAGCGAGAAATCCGAGGCGCGCAAAGGGCGGGCAGTGGCGGGTTCGTCCGGCGAGAAGATTGCTGCCGATCCGGGTCGGTCGGCGCGTTCTTCGGCCGGCGCCGCCACCGGCCGAAAGTCCAAGACCACGCAGACCCGAAAGTTGGGCCGGCCGCGTGGTGCTGGCCATGATGATCGTCGTACGGCCATTCTGAAAACCGCGGCCGAACTGTTTGCCGAGAACGGCTACGAGGCGACCTCGCTCGATGCGATCGCCGAGCGCATGGGCATGCACAAGGCCACGCTCTATCACTATGTGAAGAGCAAGGACAGCATCCTGTATGAGTGCCTCATCGCGTCGTTCGCCGATCTCGATGCGGTGATCGAGATGACCCGGGATCGCGAGATTCCGGTGATCGAGCGCCTGCGCCGTTTTGCGCGCAGTCTGGCCGGGGCGCAGAACAATGTCTTCGGGCGCTGCCTGGTGCTGGTGGGCGAGCGCCCGCTCGAACTGGGCGCCGGCGGCGATATCCGCCGCTTTCAGCGCCGGCTCGACAAGGCGGTGCGCGACCTGGTGCTCGAGGGTGCCAAAGAGGGCAGCCTGAGATCGCTCGATCCGGGGCTGGTCAGCGCGATGCTTTTCGGTGCTCTGAATGGCGTGCCACGGTGGTTCGATCCCAAGGGCCGGCTGAGCCCTGAGGAGATCGCCGACGCCTTTATCGATATGCTCGCCGGCGGCATTGCCGGCACGGGCCGTGCGGCCACCAGTGCCGCGAAGGCCCGCGCCTGAGGCCGGGCGCGCGCACGCTCACATGGTGCGCGCGATCAGATCCTTGCAGGTCTCGTTCGAGCCGCCATAGATGCGGGCGACCCGCGCATCCATATAGAGCTGCGCGATCGGGTATTCGCACATGTAGCCATAACCGCCGAACAGTTGCAGGCAGCGGTCGATGATCTGGCACTGCTTCTCAGAACCCCACCACTTGGCCATCAGCGCGTCACTGGGGTCCACCTTTTCACCGTCGACCATCTGCTTGACCAGCGTATCCAGAAACACCCGGCCGATGCGCGCCTCGGTGTGGCATTCGGCGAGCGTGAACTTGGTGTTTTGGAAGTCCCACAGCCGCTGGCCGAGCATTTCGCGGTTCTTGGCATGCTCGATCGTGAGCTCGATCGCGCGTTCGGCGCAGGTGATGCCGACGATGCCGATAGACAGCCGCTCGCGCACGAATTCGTCCATCAGCTGACCGAAGCCGCGCCCCTCGCTGCCGCCGATCAGGTTCTCCACCGGTACCCGTACATCGTCGAGAAAGATCTCGGCGGTATCGAGACCGTTCTGACCGATCTTCTCGAGCAGCTTGTTCACCTTGAAGCCCGGAGCCTTATCGGTCTCCACCATGAACAGGGAGATGCCCTTGGCGCCCGGCCCGCCGGTGCGCGCGGCAACCAGGGCATATTCGGCCTGGCCGCCATGGGTGATGAAGATCTTGTTGCCGTTGATAACGTACTCGTCACCGTCGCGGCGCGCGGTGGTACGCAAGGCCTTGATGTCGGTGCCGGCGCCGGGCTCGGTGATACACACCGCGAGCAGCTTGCGGCCGGCGGCGATGTCCGGCAGCCAGCGCATGCGCTGCTCATGGGTGGCGGTGCCATAGAACACGGCCGGCGCGTTCAGCGCGCCCGGAATGAAGCCGAAGGTGGTGTCGCAGATGCGCGCCTGCTCCTCCATCATGACCACTTCATGGGCGAAGCTGGCGCCCTGGCCACCAACCTCCTGCGGCAGGCTCATGCAGATCAGCCCGAGCTCGCCGGCTTTCAACCAGACCTCGCGGTCGATGTGATGCTGGCGGCGGGCCTGCTCGGCACGCGGCGCGACCTCCTCCTGGAAGAAGCGCCGCGCAGTCTCGCGCAACATGTCCAGCTCTTCGGTCATCCAGGGGGATCGGTAGGCGCTCATGGTCGGGTCTCCTGGCGGCTGACGGGCAGCGCGGACATATCGAGATGGGTTGTCGGGATGCAGCGCACTCGAGCGGCTGCGTTGCGGCGGATTATCGGGATCCATAGCCCGTCAGTCAACCAACCGGTTGGTTGACAATGTATCGGAGCGGACCTACAGTCAAGCCCTGCCGACACGGCAGGCCCGTCGTGTCGCGGCCGGCACCCCGGTCACCCGTTCAATCCCAATGCGGAAAGCCAAGCGATGAAGATCGTGCGCGTGGAGTGCGTGCCAGTGAGCACGCCGATGAAAAAGCCGATGGTCATGCCCAACACGCGGATCACCCGGATCGACAGCGTGGTGCTCAAGCTCACCTGCGACGATGGCACCGTGGGCTTCTCGGATTCCGGCGACACTTCGTCGTGGTATCGCGGCGAGATGCAGGGCACGATCATCAGCATGATCTGCGACGTGATCGCACCGCGCATCCTGCTCGGTGAAGATCCGCGCCGCATCGAGAAGATCGTCGGCCTGATGGATCTGCTGGTGCGCGACAACAACCAGGCCAAGGCCACGGTGGATTTCGCGCTGCATGATCTGAAGGGCAAGCTGCTCGGTGTGCCGGTGTATGAGCTACTCGGTGGGCGCACGGTCGAGGGCGCGCGCCTGGGCTGGGTGCTGTCGGCCGGCAACGCGGAAATGGTTTCCAAAGAGGCTGCCGAGGCCAAGCGCCAGGGCATGGCGCTGCTGAAGATGAAGATCGGTCACGGCACGCTCGCCGATGACATCGAGATGGTGCGTGCGGTGCGCGAGACCGTCGGCCCCGATGTGCGCCTGACCATCGATGCCAACGGCTTCTGGACCTATGAACAGGCGTTGAGCACGATTCGCAAGCTCGACGCCTGCGAGCTCGATCTGATCGAGCAGCCGCTGCCGCACTGGGACATCGAGGGCATGGCCCGCCTGCGCGCCCAGGTGCGCACGCCGATCTACGCGGACGAGTCGGCGCAGGAGCTGCACCACATCAAGGAGATCATCGACCGGCGCGCGGCCGATGGCCTGTTCATCAAGCTGCAGAAGGCCGGTGGCCTGCTCAAGTCGCAGCGCTGGCTGACCATGGCCCGGCTGTCGGGCCTGCCTGTGATGTGTGGTTGCATGATCGGCTCGGGTCTCGAGCACAGCCCCTCCGCCCATCTCTGGGTGAGCAACCAGTGGGCGTCGCAGTATCTGAACGAGTCGATCGGCCCGCTGACGATTCACGGCGTCTGGGAGAGCAAGGACATCCCCGCGGGCGCCGATATCGCCCTCAATGTGCCGCGCTTCGAGGCCGGCTACACCTATCCGAACGAAGGGCCGGGGTTGGGGATCGAACTGAACGAGGCGTTTCTCGAGATGCATCGCACGCCGGGTCGCGAGCCGGTTGTGGTGACGCTCTGAGCGTCGTTGACCGTTTCTCGATCCGTCACCCTCGCGCCCGATGCCCACTGACGACACGGATCCGGCCGACGTGGCACCGTCTCCGGCGCGTGAGCGCCGCGGCCCGCTGACCGATCTGACCATCGTCGAGTTCGCCGGCCTCGGGCCCGCGCCGTTCGCCGCCATGATGCTGGCCGACATGGGCGCGCGCGTCATCCGCATCGATCGCCCGGTCAAGCCGCTGCCGGCCGGCGCGCAACTGTCGGGCATCGCACGTATGGCGGCGCGTGAGGTCGATGTACTGGCGCGTGGGCGCGAATCCATTGCGCTCGATCTCAAGCAGCCTGGGGCCGTCGATCTGGTTCTGCGGCTGATCGAGCGTGCCGATGCCTTGATCGAGGGCTTTCGTCCGGGCGTCATGGAGTCTCTGGGGCTGGGGCCGGACATCTGTCTGGCCAGGCGGCCGTCCCTGGTGTATGGGCGCGCCACCGGCTGGGGGCAGACGGGCCCGCTGGCGCAGGCCGCCGGGCACGACATCAACTACACCGCACTGAGCGGCGCGCTGCATGCCATCGGCCGAGCGGGCGACGCGCCGATCCCGGTGCCCGGCATGATCGGTGACTTCGGCGGCGGTGGCATGCTGCTGGCTTTCGGGCTCATGGCCGGTATTCACAGCGCGCGCATCAGCGGTGTCGGGCAAGTGGTGGATGCCGCGGTCTGCGATGGCGCGGCGCTGCTCAATGCCTTGCACCAGGGCTGGCACTCGGCCGGGCTCTGGCAGAACGCGCGCGGCACCAACATGGGTGATGGCGGTGCACATTTCTACGATGTCTATCGCTGCGCCGACGGCCGTTACATCAGCCTGGGCGCGATCGAGCCCCAGTTCTATCGCAGGCTTCGGGAGTTGTGCGGGCTGGAAGATCCGGTCTTCGATGCGCAATGGAACCCGGCGGCTTGGTCCGAACTGAAGCAACGCGTGGCCGAGGTGATCGCCGGCAAGTCTCGCGACCAGTGGTGCGAATTGCTCGAGAGTACGGATGCGTGCTTCGCGCCGGTGCTCGACTTCGTCGACGCACCAACGCACCCGCACAATGTGGCGCGAAGCGTATTCGCCACGGTGGACGGGGTGACGCAGCCTACGCCGGCACCGAAATTCAGCGCAACACCGGCCGGCGCCTGCGCGCCGATCGGCGAGGTAGGCGCGCAGACCGAGGCGCTTCTCGCGGAGCTGGGTCTGTCGGCGCACGAGATGTCTTCGTGGGTGGCGCGCGCCTGACTGACAGCGTCATCGTGCGCGTGCAATCTGCGTGTCGCGTCGGCGGCGGGATCCGCACACCAATATTGGGGATTGAATCCGCAAGCTTACTTTCAGCTTCCTCGGCTGCAGGCCGGTTGTCATCTCGCCCAAGCCGCCAAGCAGACGATGAACACCGGCGTTTCCCGAAGTTGCGATGATTGAGCCGTGACGGGGCCCGGCGCTGTGCGCAGTGGCTATCTGTCCCAATTGAGTTCGATGATGCACTGCAATGACCGCTCGGCCCAGGCGAGTTCTCGCCGGGAACAGCAGCCGGCGTTGCCACGGGGAAGTCCGATGCCAGCTTTGAAATCCATCCGCAATCGCCTTGGCCACAATGTGCCGATGCTCGTGTTGATCCTGACTTGTGCTCAGGCGCTCGCGGTGCCGGCACAGCTACCGCTGCTCTCTGCGGGCGGGGGCACGGCGCGGCCCAATGTCATGTTCATGGTCGATGACAGTGAGTCGATGGGCCGCTATTACCTGCCCGAAAGTGCCTGGGACAAGATGCCCTCCGACGCGATTGCAGAGGTGCCGAAATGGATCGCCTTCGACCCGGACGAGGCTGCCGACGCATCGGTGAGCGGGCTTGCGCTTTCGCTAAAGCAGAGATTCGTTGCCACTACGCATGATGCGTTCACAGCACGCTTCAGATCGGCGCAATTCAACCGGCTTTACTACGATCCGGACACCCGCTATCTGCCCTGGTTCAATCCGGATGGATCGATGGCACCACCGGCCTTCGCCAAGAGGGCCCCGCTACATCCGCATCTGCCGTCTCTTGGCACCGTGGATCTCACGTTCAATCGCCCTGTTTCAGCGAACTGGTGCACGCAAGACATCTGCAAGAGCCGCAAGCTCCTTTATTCGCCGGCGGTTTACTTCGTGCACAAAGGCGGCAGCTTCTTTGATGCTGGCAACTATACGAGGGTGGATATCTCGCAGCATGGTTCGTTCGATCGGCCCGCCACGCGTACCGATTGTTCGCCCGGTGCCGGGGGCCGGCGAATCTGCTCGAAGGGCCAGGAGATGACCAACTTCGCGAACTGGTTTGTCTATCACCGAAAACGTCATTTCGCGATGGTGGCCGCCGTGACACGTGCATTCGCCAGGCAAGGCGACGGCATCCGGCTCGGTTTCGGAAGTGTCAACGGTGCGTCCCTGGTGATCGACAACCACCCCGAGTCCGGCATCGCGATGGGCGTGCGCAAGTATGCCGATCCCTACCGCATCCCGTTCATCGTGTGGCTGCGCACGAGCGTGTTTCAGCATGCCAGGAACCGTAAGGGCCTGCGCAAGGCGATCGATGCTGTCGGCCGATACTTCTCGCGATCAGACAGGCTCGGGCCGTGGACGGACAATCCTGGCGCCGTGAACTCGACCCCTGACCTGGCCTGCCGAAAGGCTTACGCGATCCTGGCCACTGATGGCGACTGGGATGGCGAATCCGCCATGGATCCGGTGGCCAGACGCAATGTCGACGGCCTGGATGGTCCGTTGATCACCGGGCCCTCTGGGCTGTCGTATCAGTACAAGCCGGCCCATCCGTATACCGACTCGGACGATAACAATCTGGCCGATGTGGCGATGCACTACTGGAACCGCGATCTGCGCCCCGACCTCGAGAACATCGTCGGCCCGGATGATGCGAATCCAGCCTTTTGGCAGAACCTGGTTTTGTTCTCCGTCGGGCTCGGGGTCGAGGGCACGCTGGAGCCGGCAAGCGATCTCCCCCGCCTGACATCTGGAAGCTTGAACTGGCCAACGATCCCTGACATCGGAGGCGTCAGGGTCGGTGTCGACGATCTCTGGCATGCATCGATCAATGCCAGGGGCCAGCACTATCGTGCGTCGCATCCGGATCGGCTGGCCGAGGCATTCGAATCGATCCTGAAGGAGATCGCCAATCGCCAAAGCACGGCCACGTCAGCGCTGGCCGGCGGTCAACTCAGTCAGGGCGGCACCGCGATCAACGCGATCAAGCTGGATTCGGACAGCCTGAAATACGTACCGGGCTACAAGCCGGGGAAGTGGTCTGGCGAGGTCGTTGCAAAGCGCCTGGACGCCAATGGTCAGCCGATGGGCGAGGCCTGGCGTGCGTCTCGCAAGCTACCCATGCCAGACAAGCGCAATCTATGGCTTGGTCGAGGTGGGAACTCTGCACCGGTGCCGTTTCGCTGGGAGTCGCTAGACGCCAATCAGAAGGCACAACTCGGGCCGCTGGCCAGCCAGGAACTGGTCGACTTTCTGCGCGGAGATCGTGGCCACGAGGGTTCGATCTTTCGAAGCCGGGATCCCGGCAGCGTGCTAGGCGATTTCGTCAATTCGTCGCCACTGCTGGTCGGCGAAATGCTCAATGAACAATATCAGTTCTTGCCGGAGGGAACGCCCGGTCGCGACACCTATCGTCAGTTCCTGAACAACAAGCGCACCCGCCCGCAGGTGTTGTTCGTGGGTGGCAACGATGGCATGGTGCACGGGTTCAACGGTCGCACCGGTGTCGAGGTCTTCGGCTTCATTCCACGATCGCTGCTGCATTCGATCCCGGAGCTGGCCAGACCCGACTATGAGCACCGCTTCTTCGTGGACGGCCCGCTGGTGGAGGCCGATGCCTATCTGGGCAGTTGGCGCAATCTGGTGCTTGGCACGCTCGGGGCGGGCGGCACCTCGGTATTCGCGCTCGATGTGACGCAAACCGCCAGTCTCGGATCCGGCACGGTCCTTTGGGAGTTCGATCATCCGAACATGGGCCACAATTTTTCGGCTCCCGCGGTCGGGGTCACCACGGGCGGGCGCTGGGTGGCGGTATTCGGCAATGGCGTGGACAGCAAGGGCGGCGCTGGTGCCGCCGACAAGGCCCGCCTGTTCGTCGTCGATCTGAAGACCGGTGCGCTGCTCAAGCAGATCACCCTACCTGGCAAGGACAATGGTCTCGGCGGTGTGCGGCTGGTCAGGAATGTTCAGAATCAGGTTGTGGCGGCTTATGCCGGCGATCTGCTTGGGAACTTGTGGCGTTTCGATATGAATGCGCCTGCGCCCTCGGGCTGGGACGTGGGCATGGGCGGGCAGCCGCTGTTCCAAGCATCGTCGAAGGGGCAGATCAAGCCGGTTCTGGGCACGCCGGAGTATCTGGTGCATCCATTGGGCGGGCAGATGGTGTTATTCGGTACTGGCCAGCTGTACACCGAAGCCCACCTGAGCGACACATCGCTGCAGTCATTGTTCGGTATCTGGGATCAGATGCCCGGGCAGTACCCCAGCAAGAGCCTTGACCGGGTCACCGCGAGCGACCCGATCGTTCAGCAGACCTTCTCTGGCACCGGCGGTTCCGGATCCACCGTGCACTACACCGGAACCAGTCATGGCATCGATTGGACCAAAGACCGTGGGTGGCAGCTGGATCTCACGATCATGTCAGGGCAGCGCATGCTGCACCAGCCGCAAATCGCGCGTGGCCATGCGCTGTTCAGTACCGTGGTGCCGACCTCGGACGCAACCAGCGAGTCATGTGAGGGTGGCGGTGCGACTGGCATCAATGTCCTGATCAACGCACTGACCGGCGCGCAGGCCGCGCATCCGGTTCTGGATAGCAATCGCGATGGCCGCGTGACGGATGCCGATGCCCCGGCAATCGCCTACAAGACGCAGGCCGATGGCATCGGGCGGCTCATGTATGGCAGCCAGGGTCGGGTGGTGATTCAACAGGCATCGAGCGAAACCAACGCCAGTCTGATGGGCCGGCCCGTGGAGCGGCGTTGGCGTCAGATCGTCACAAGAAAGCGCGAGTGAGCTGTCCTCCTGCGAAGGCGCCGATCCGCGAGCCTCGCCGGCAGTACGGGAGCTGCCGCGCGGGATCCGCAGGTTGCAGTCAGGCTAGCCGATAGGCCGCGATCCTTCGTCACGCGCCATGGCCCGCTCGCGCGTGGCTTCGAAATCCTCCGGCAGCGGATGCAGATCCAGCCGCTGCCCGGCCTTGACGATCTGGCTCGGAATATCGTGGCCGATCAGCGCCGGCAGCCGGCGCGAGGCCGCGAGCAGCTTTGCCATATCGACCCCGGTATCGAAGCCCATGCAGGCCAGCGCATGAACGATCTCCTCGGTGCACACATTGCCGCTCGCGCCCGGTGCGTACGGGCAGCCGCCGATGCCGCCGAGTGAGGCGTCGAAGCGATTCGCGCCGGCGTCGATCGCGGCCAGCACATTGGCCAGGCCCATGCCGCGGGTGTTGTGGAAGTGCAGCGTGAGTTCGATGTTCGGCCAGCGCTCGCGAAAGGCGCGGGTCAGTGCGGCCACCCGGGTGGGGTAGGCCATGCCGGTGGTGTCGCATAGCGTGACGCCGCCGGCGCCGAGTTGCTCAACATAGCGCTCGCACCAGGCCAGCACCGTGGCCTGCGGCACATCACCCTCCATCGGGCAGCCGAACGCGCACGACAGCGAGACATTCACCGGCTTGCCCGCTGCCCGCGCGATCGCATTCACCTCGGCCAGCCCCGCGAACGATTGCTCGCGCGTCATGCGCAGGTTCGAGAGGTTGTGGCTCTCGGTGGCCGACATCACCAGGTTGAGCTCATCCACGCGTGCATCGATCGCGCGTTCGGCGCCGCGTACATTGGGCACCAGCGCGGTGTAGACCACGCCGGGTTCACGGGTGATCTCGCGCAGCACGATCTCGGCATCGCGCAGCGCCGGGATCGCCTTGGGCGAGACAAAGGCCGTGACCTCGATCTTGGCCATGCCGGCCTGCGACAGCGCATTGACCAGCGCGATCTTGTCCTCGGTGGGCACGAAGGTCTGCTCGGCCTGCAGGCCATCGCGGGTGCCCACCTCTTGCATGTAGATGCCTTGCCGGCGCCGTTCCAGATCGAGGTCATGTGCTCACTTGCCGCCGTGCGGCCTGAAGTCTACTGGATGGTGCCACTGACCATCAGATCGGGGCACTTTCGTGCGTTGCCCGCGCTCGCCGCCCGTACCCGAATGCCTCGAGCGCACACTGCAAGGCCAGCGCCCCAAACCCGATCGGCAGCATCGCATACGGCGCTCAGCGGCGTGCCGAGGCTGACGAGACCCGCTCGCCATACTTCGGCCGCCTGGGCGGCCTGCACGCCACCATACCAGGCCATGACGTCGCCGAACACCGTGCCGGCCAGCGCGATCACGATGCGGATCATGCGCTGGGTGCGCGGCCCGGTCTTGTCCGAGAAGAACGTGATCCGGATGCGCATCATCGCGCTGCACATCGGCCGCGGTCATGATCGCCAGATAGAGAATCAGAAAGGTATTGATCTCCAGGCTCCATGACGTGGGCGCGCTGAAGCCATAGCGCATCAGCGAGTCGTAGCAGATCGTGATTACCATGAAGGCGAGCACGACCTGGCCGACCACGCCGAGCAGCCAGGCCAGGCGGTCGAACAGGGATTCGGCGCCGCGCAGCACTGAGGCGCGCATCTCAGGATCTCGTGCCATCTCCGCCAGCCTCTTAGCTCGACGCCTTGCCCAGGGCCAGGGCGATGGCCTGGTTGCCGACCTCGGCGCCTACTTCCTTGATCCAGGCCGCGCGCACGGCCGCGCCGGCATCTTCCAGCTTGGCCAGATCGGCGGCGCTGGGCTCGAACACCTGCACACCGGCGGCCTTCACCTTGGGCCAGAACTCGTTCGGATAGATGTCGGCATTGGCCTTCTTCGCGGACTCGGCATCGAACCAGTTGGCCGCGGCCTGCATGCCATCACGCACATTGGCGGGCAGTTTCTCCCAACGGCTCTTCTTCACGAAAACGCCGATGCCATGGGCGGTGAGCGGCAGGCGGTAGCAGCTGCCGAGCTGCTCCTGCAGGCTGCGACCGATGACGGTGGAAATGTTGGCCACGGCCGCATCCACGGTCTTGCGCTGCAGCGCCAGGTAGAGCTCGGAGGAGGGCACGTTGACCGTGGCACCGCCGAAGGATTCCACCACGCCGGTGGCTTCGAAGCCGACCACACGCACCCGCTTGCCCTTGATGTCATCGGTGGACTCGAGCTTGGCGCCCTTGCCGGCCCACAGATATTCGGGCTCGAGCGTGCCGCCGCCGACGCTGAGCATGGTCAGATCATGCTTGGCCAGGCCGTCGTTGATCAGGTTGAACAGCGGCGAGCCGATCATGGTGCGGCTGGGGTTCTTGTACAGCTGCTCGACCACACCGGGCAGACCCAGGATGCCGAGAATCGGCAAGGTGCGGGTGATGTACGAGGTGGTGTGGAACATGAAGTCGATGTTGCCGCTGCGCAGCGCCGGCAGTTGCTCGCCGGCCTTGAGCAGCTTGCCCGAATGGAAGAAGTCGGGCTCGATCACGCCGGCGGCATTCTTCTTCAGATGGTCGACGAAGCCGTTCGAGCCGTAGGACAGCGCGGTGTACGACAGCGGCAGGTAGGTCACGCCGGTCATGCGGGTGGCCGCACGCGCGGTGATCGGGGCGAGCGAGCCCACCAGGCCCAGGCCGGCGGCGGCGCCGGCAAATTGCATCAGACTGCGACGATTGACGTTCATGGAAGTCTCCAGGTTTGAATCAGGATCAGAAAAGGTTGGGCAGCCAGAGGCTCAGCCCGGGAATGAGTACGAACAGCATCAGAATCGCGAACTGCACCGCCACATACGGCGTGACGCCGGCGATGATTTCCTCCACGGAAAGCATCTGGCACACACCCCGCAGCGCATACAGGTTCAGGCCCACCGGCGGCGTGACCACCGCGATCTCCAGGTTCATCACCAGGATGATTCCGAACCACAGCGGGTCATAGCCGAGCGCGCTGATCAGCGGCAGCAGGATCGGCGTGGTCACCACGATCAGCGACACGCCATCGACCAACATGCCCAGGAACACCAGCGCGATCATCACCAGCACCAGAATCAGCCACGGCGGCATCGCGGTGGCGACCAGCGCCTCGGTGACCATCTCGGGCAGGCGCACCAGGTTCAGGTAGTCGCCAAAGATCTTCGCGCAGCCGATGATCAGCAAGATCGTGCCGGACACCTTCACGCTGCTGGACAGGATCTCGCCCAGGTTCTTCCAGGTAATCGCCCGAAAAATCAGCGCCGCAATCAGGAACGCACCGGCCGCACCGAACGCCGCCGATTCGGTCGGCGTGGCCAGGCCCGAATAGATCGCGCCGAGCACGATCGCCACCAGCAGCAGCGCATGCCAGATGCCGCCGAGCGAACGAACCCGATCTGCCCACGAGTAGGTGGTTTCGGTGTCGACCGGCGCCAGCTCCGGCTTGGTCAGCGCACGGAAGTAGATGAACACCGCCAGCGCCAAGGCCAGGATCACGCCGGGCACGATGCCGCCGATGAACAGCTTGGCCACCGACACGCCCGAGGTGGCGCCGTAGATGATGAACGGCACGCTCGGCGGGATCAGCATCGCCAAAGCACCCGAACTGGCCACCGCACCGGCAGCCAGCTTGCGGTTGTAGCCATGCTTGAGCATCTCGGGCACCGCGATCGAACCCACCGCGGCCACCCCGGCCACGCTCACGCCGCTGATCGCACCAAAGATCGTCGACGCGCCCACGGTGGCAATCGCCAGCCCGCCGCGCAACCACTGCAACCACATCGCCGCGGCACGAAACAGGTTCGCGCCCACCGGCGTGGCGGCCAGGAAGTTGCCCATCAGAATGAACAAGGGCAGGGCGATCAGCTCGAAGCTGTTCAACTGCCCGAACAGCGACGACGGCGCAAAGAAGAACGCCATGCTGCCGCGCGCCATGTACAGGCCGGTGAGACCAGCCGCGCCCAGTGCGAGAAAGATCGGTGCGCCAATGCCCACCAGCACGAGCAGGATGGCGACGACGATGAGGGGCTCGATCATGATGCGCTCCGAGGCACGATCATTGAGGTGATGGGTGCGGGGTGCGAACTGGCAGCTGCGGTGATCAGTTGATGCGGTGACAATGCGAACATCTGCGACCAGTGCAGTTGCGAGACCGACGCTCGCCTTCGCGAGCTCAGGGAGCAATGCGCAATCACGCGGCCACCTTCTTTTCTCGAAGGTCGGCGATCTCGGCGTCTGTTAGACCCAGCTCGCGCAGCACCGCGTCCGTGTCATCGCCCAGCCCCGGCGCCGAGTTGCGCACCGTGCCCGGCGTGCCATAGAGCTTTGGCACCACACCCGGCACCTCCATCGTGTGGCCATCGCGCGTTTCCTGGCTCAGGATCATGTCGCGCGCCCGGTAGTGCGGATCCTCCACGATGTCCTTGGCCGTGTAGACCTTGCCCGCCGGCACGCGCGCGGCGCCCAGCAGCTCCAGCACCTCGGCCACCGGCCGGGTCTGCGTCCAGGCCTCGATCGCGCTATCCAGCTCTTGCACGCGCGCCACGCGCCCGGCGTTCGATGCCAGGCCGGGGTCGGCACCCAGATCGCCACGGTCGATCGTCTGCATCAACCGCTTGAAGATGCTGTCGCCATTGCCGGCGATCAGCACCACACCATCGGTGCAGCGATAGGCGTTCGACGGCGCAATCCCGGGCAGCGCGCTGCCGGCCGGCTCACGCACCACGCCGAACGCGCTGACCTCGGGAACCAGGCTCTCCATCACATTGAAGACCGCCTCGTTCAGCGCCACATCGATCACCTGACCGCGGCCACCATTCACATTGCGGTGATAGAGCGCGGTCAGCACACCGATCGTGCCGTGCAGCGCGGCCAGGGTGTCGCCGATGGAAATTCCGCAGCGCACCGGCACGCGGCCCGGCTCGCCGGTCAGATGCCGCAGGCCGCCCATGGCCTCGCCGATGGCGCCAAAGCCCGGCAGATCGCGATACGGCCCGGTCTGGCCATAGCCGGAGATGCGCAACATGATCAGCCCCGGGTTCAGCTCGGACAGTGCCTCGTAGCTCATGCCCCAGCCCTCGAGCGTGCCCGGGCGAAAGTTCTCGATCAGCACATCGGCCTCGGCGATCAGCCGGCGCGCAATCGCCTGGCCCTCGGTGTTGCGCAGATCGAGCGCAATCGAGCGCTTGTTGCGCGACTGCACCTGCCACCACACCGAGGTGCCATCCTTGATCAACCGCCAGTTGCGCAGCGGATCACCGCTTCCCGGCGCCTCGATCTTGATCACATCGGCACCAAACTCGCCCAGCGTCTTTCCGGCAAACGGGCCGGCAATCAGTTGACCCATCTCGATCACGCGCAGGCCCTGCAGCGCGCTCGGTGACATTGTCGGGTTTTGAGGGGAAGACATCGTCGGGTTTCCAGTCGGGAAATCGGTTCAGGGCGGCCGCTTCGGGCCGCCATCGGCAGACCGGCGGGCGGGGCGCCTTCGCAAAACGCCCCGCCCGAGGCCACAGGGGGGTGAATCAGTGGAACAACCAGGGTTCGATCAGCCGGCGCTCGGCCTCGTAGGCGCGAATGCGATCCGCGTGCTGCAAGGTGAGCCCGACATCGTCGAGCCCCTGCAGCAGCCGGTGCTTGCGCTCCGCATCGATCGCAAACGTCAACGGAGGCTCGCCATCAGGTGTGATCGTCTGCGCGGCAAGGTCCACCTGCAGCGTGAGCCCGGTGGGCGAGAACGCGCGCTCGAACAGGCGATCCACGATCCCCGCCTCCAGCACGATCGGCAGCAGCCCGTTCTTGAAGCAGTTGCCATGAAAAATGTCGGCAAAGCTCGGCGCGATCACCACACGGAAATCCGCATCGGCCAGCGCCCACACCGCATGCTCGCGCGACGAGCCGCAGCCGAAGTTGGCGCGCGCCAGCAGGATCTCGGCGCCCGCAAAGCGCGCATCATTCATCACGAAATCCGGGTTCAGCGGCCGCGTCGAACAATCCTGGCCGAGCTCGCCGCGATCCAGATAGCGCCACTCGTCGAACAGATACGGCCCGAAGCCGGTCTTGCTGATCGCCTTGATGAACTGCTTGGGAATGATCGCGTCGGTATCCACATTGGCGCGGTCCAGCGGCGCCACCCTGGCTTGCAGAGAGGTAAAAGGGGTCATGATCAGAGGGCCTCGGCGGTGGGGGCGAATGGAAGGTCAGCGGAACTCACGTCCACGAAGCGGCCGGCAATCGCGGCGGCCGCGGCCATCGCCGGGCTCACCAGATGCGAGCGCCCGCCGGGCCCCTGCCGCCCCTCGAAGTTGCGGTTCGAGGTGGATGCGCAACGCTCGCCCGGCGCCAGCCGGTCATCATTCATGCCCAGGCACATCGAACAGCCCGGCGCGCGCCACTCGAAGCCGGCATCGATGAAGATACGGTCAAGCCCCTCGCGCTCGGCCTGCGCCTTTACCAGGCCAGAGCCGGGCACCACCAGCGCCTGGCGAATCGTTGCGGCCACCCGCTTGCCGCGCACCACCGCCGCGGCCGTGCGCAGGTCTTCGATGCGCGCATTGGTGCACGAACCGATGAAGATCTTGTCCAGCGTGATGTCACAAATTGCCGTGCCGGCTGTCAGACCCATATAGGCCAGCGCATGCTGCATCCCGGCGCGCCGCACCGGGTCGCGCTCGAGTGCGGGGTCGGGCACAAAAGCATCCACCGCCAGCACCATCTCGGGCGAGGTGCCCCAGGTGACATGCGGCTCGATCGTGGCCGCATCGAGCGTGACCACGCGATCGAAGCGGGCGCCGTCATCCGATCGCAGCCCGCGCCAGTAAGTGACCGCACGATCCCAGTCAGCGCCGGTGGGCGCCATCGGGCGGCCCTTCAGGTAATTGATCGTGGTGTCGTCGACCGCCACCATGCCGCAGCGGGCACCGGCCTCGATCGACATATTGCAGAGGGTCATGCGGCCCTCCATGGACAGCGCCTGCACGGCCGAGCCGGCAAACTCGATCGCATGGCCGGTGCCGCCGGCCGTGCCGATCCTGCCGATCACTGCCAGCACCAGATCCTTGGCGGTGACGCCACGCCCGGCGCGGCCGTCGATACGCACCAGCATGTTCTGCATCTTGCGCGCGACCAGCGTCTGGGTGGCCAGCACATGCTCGACCTCGGAGGTACCGATACCAAAGGCCAGGCAGGCGAACGCGCCATGCGTGCTGGTGTGCGAGTCGCCGCAGACCACGGTCATGCCGGGCAAGGTGGCGCCCTGCTCGGGCCCGATCACATGGACGATCCCCTGGCGGGTGTCGTCGATGTCGAAGTAGACCAGCTTGTGTTTGGCGGCGTTCTGATCGAGCGTCTCGACCTGCAGCCTCGAGGTGGCGTCGGCGATGCCGTGGCTGCGATCGGTGGTCGGTACATTGTGATCGACCACCGCCAGGTTGGCCGCGTTGCGCCAGGGCTTGCGCCCGGCGAGTTCGAGGCCCTCGAAGGCCTGCGGGCTGGTGACCTCGTGGATCAGGTGCCGGTCAATATAGATGAGGGCCGTGGCATCGGCCTCTTCGGAAATGACATGCTCGTCCCAGAGCTTGTCATAGAGCGTACGCGCGGTCATGGAACGTCTCGGGCTGGAATCTCGCAAACAGGCACGCTGGCCGCGACGGCTGAAACCATGCTGGCGGCATCGGCGCCCGCATCCGGAGAGAGGTCGGAGTTCGGACAATGGCCAGGCGGGCCCAGCACGGCATGGACCGCGAACCCGCGTTGAAACAGGCGCGAGCGCGGAGTGCCCAGTGGGTGTCGGATAGCCCGGGATTATGCCATGGGCGCCCTGACGCTCAGGCGGTCTTCCCAGGCTGCTGCACCGCCCGGCCCACGCCAACCATGATGACCGCACCCAGCGCGGCCACAGTGCCCGCCACGATGAATGCCGCGCCCGGCGAAACCCGCTCCCAGATGCGGGTAAGAAGCAGACCGCCCAGGCTGCCGCCGACGCCATAGGAGATCGCCAGATAGGCGGCCTGGGCCCTGCCCTGCTCGGCACTATCGAACCACTCGTGCAACACCCGCATCACCGCGCTGTGATGCAAGCCGAAGGTGATCGCATGCGCGATCTGGCAGACCACCAATATCACCAGCGCGCCATCGGCCAGGCCGATCACGGTGAAGCGCAATGCCGCTACGAGCAGGCTGATCACCAGCAGATTGACCGCCGGCTGCCAGTCGAACAGCGGGCGCTGGACACGAAACAGAATGATCTCGGCGATCACGCCCAGCGCCCAGAGCAGGCCGATCGCGGTTTCGCCATAGCCATGGCGGACCAACAACAGCGAGTACAACACGTAGAGCGCGGCATGCGCGAAGATCATCAGCGCATTGGCCAGAAAGAAACCGATCACGGCCGGCTCGCGGAACCGGTGACTCATCCGCGCGGACGCGGCGCGGCTGCCCTGCGCGACCGGTGATCGAATGAACCAGACGGACACCGAAAGACCGACCAGGGCGAGCGCCATCCAGCCCGGCAGCCCACCACGGCCGAAGCGATCGAGCACCGCCCCCACGCCGACCACACCGAGAATGAAGCCGATCGAACCCCAGAGCCGCACCCGGCCATAGCCGCCGGCGTCGCCGCCGGTGGCCTTCAGGGTCAACGCCTCACCGATCGGCACCTGGGCGCCTGCCGAGAACGACAACACCCCGAGCGCGACCGCGGCAATCGTCAGCCCGGCGCCGGTGGCCACCGGGATCGCGGCGACGGCCAAAAGCGCCAGCAAGGCACTGGCGCGCAGCAACAGACGCACATCGCCACGGCGGTCGGCCAGCCAGCCCCAGAAGGCCGGCGACACGATCCGCATGACCTGGGGCACTGTCATCAGCAGACCGATCTGGGCCACACTGAAGCCCGCGTCACGAAAGTACAGACTCAGATACGGCGAGAGGATGCCGACGTAGGCGAAATACCAGAAGAACAGGCCCTTGAGACGGGCGATCTCGCTCAAGACCGGGCAGGCCCGGAGCTGCCCGGCCTCAAGCGCCCGCCCGCCCCGGGATCGGGCCCGGCTCGACCCGCACGTCACCGTTCTGGGCGCGATGGCGCAGCGCGTGATCGATCAGCACCAGCGCCAGCAGCGCCTCGGCGATCGGCGCGGCGCGGATCCCGACACAGGGATCATGGCGCCCGAAGGTCTGCACCGACACCGGCTGTCCGTCGACGTCGATCGAGCGCCTCGGCGTTCTGATGCTGGAGGTCGGCTTGATCGCCAGCGACACAGTGATCGGCTGCCCGGACGAAATGCCCCCCAGAACCCCGCCCGCGCGGTTGCCCTCGAAACCCTCGGGCGAGAGTTCGTCGCCGTGGCGGCTGCCACGATCGGCGACGGCATCGAAGCCGGCACCGATCGCTACCGCCTTGACCGCATTCAGACCCATCATGGCGTGGGCGATGTCGGCATCGAGCCGGTCGTAGAGGGGTTCGCCCCAGCCGGCTGGCACACCCTCGGCGACCACCTCGATGCGCGCACCGCAGGAATCGCCATCCTTGCGCAGGGCATCCATATAAGACTCGAGCGCAGGCACCGCCGCAGCATCGGCAACGAAGAAGGGATTGGCCGGCACGTCGTCCCAGCGTACGAACGGCACTGCGATCTCGCCAAGCTGCGACAGATAGGCGCGAATGCGCACACCGTGGCGCTCGGCCAGCCACTTGCGCGCAACCGCGCCCGCGGCCACCGTGGGCGCGGTCAGGCGTGCCGAGGACCGGCCACCGCCGCGATAGTCGCGCCGCCCGTACTTGTGCCAATAGGTGTAGTCAGCATGGGCCGGCCGGAACTGGCGGGCGATGTTGCCGTAGTCTTTCGAGCGCGCGTCCTGGTTGCGGATCAGCAGGCCGATCGGGGTGCCGGTGGTCATGCCTTCGAACACCCCGGAGAGAATCTCGACCTGATCCGGCTCCTGGCGCTGAGTGACATGGCGCGACGTACCCGGCCGGCGCCGGTCGAGGTCGGCCTGGATATCGGCCTCGGTGAGCGCCAGCCCCGGCGGACAGCCATCGATCACGCAGCCGATCGCCGGACCGTGCGATTCACCGAAATTCGTCACCGCGAACAAGGTACCGCGAGTACTGCCGCTCATTCGGTCCTCCCAGAGTGCTTTCCCATCCGGCTAGCCGCGTAGCGCCGCCAGCCCGGCGCCAAGCCGCTCGCCAACCGCTGCCGCCGGCAAGAGCGCGAGCACCTTCTCCAGGGCGGGAGTCTGCGCACGGCCCAGGACCAGCAGCCGCAGGGGCATGGCCAGCTGCGGCATCTTCAGGCCGTGGCGACCGATGACCGCCTTGACCTCGGCGGCGATCGCCTCCGGTGTCCAGTCGAGCCCGACCAGCGCGCCGCTGAGATCCTCGATCGCGGCGATCGTGGCCGCAGCCGCGCGGCGCGCAAACTCCTCGCGCAGCGCAGGATCGCCGGGATCGGGTGTGCGATGAAACATCGTCAGTTCGTCGGCCAGGGCTTCCAGCGTGCTCGCCCGTTCCTTGAGAAGGCCGCATTGTGCCGCCAGGTTGGCCGCCAGTGCCGGCTCGAGCGCATCGCGGCCGAGCCGGCGCAGCAGGCGCGGGGTGACCGCCCGGGCCAGCCAGGCGTCGTCGGCAGCACGCAGATAATGCTGATTCACCCAGTCGAGCTTTTCGGGATCGAACTGCGCCGGCGACTGCGACAGGTGCGTGCCATCGAACCAGGACACCAGCTGCTGACGATCGAACAGTTCGTCATCGCCGTGGCTCCAGCCCAATCGCGCCAGATAGTTGATGACCGCCTCCGGCAGGTAGCCGGCATCGTCGTACTGCATGACGGACACCGCGCCATGGCGC
The DNA here is from genome assembly GCA_041396585.1 of Burkholderiaceae bacterium. Taxonomy (GTDB): domain Bacteria; phylum Pseudomonadota; class Gammaproteobacteria; order Burkholderiales; family Burkholderiaceae_E; genus JAUIAI01. Next base: position 131,667 of record JAWKYG010000007.1, read on the forward strand.
TTGGACAGCTTCTGCCCGTCCGGGCCGTGGATCATCGGCACGTGGCCGTACTCGGGAACCGCGCTGCCCAGCACGCGCAGGATGTTGATCTGACGCGGGGTGTTGTTGACATGATCGTCGCCACGAATCACGTGGGTGATGCCCATGTCGGCGTCATCGACCACCACACAGAAGTTGTAGGTGGGTGTGCCATCGGCGCGCGCGATGATCAGGTCATCGAGTTCGGCATTGGCGATACTGATCGGTCCCTTGACCAGATCATTCCATTGCACGGCGCCGTCGTCCGGATTGCGAAAGCGCACCACCGGCGCCACGCCGGCAGGCGGCGTGCGCCCCTGGGCGTTTTCCGGGCGCCAGCGACCGTCGTAGCGCGGCTTGAGCCCCCGGGAGCGCTGGGCCTCGCGCATTTCATCGAGTTCGGCCGGCGAGCACCAACAGTGATAGGCCTGGCCGCGCGCCAGCAAGGTTTCGATGACCTGCGCATAGCGGTCCATGCGTTCGGTCTGGAAGATCGGTGTCTCGTCGGAGCTCAGGCCCAGCCAGGCCATGCCATCGAGGATCGCCTGCACGGCCTCAGGGGTGGAGCGCTGGCGATCGGTGTCTTCGACGCGCAGCACGAACTGCCCGCCGAAATGCCGGGCGAATGCCCAGCTGAACAGGGCGGTACGCGCCCCTCCGATATGCAGGTATCCGGTGGGGCTGGGAGCAAAACGGGTCTTGACCGGCCGCCCTGCCGGTGCCGAGGCGGGAGTATTCATCGGCTGATTGTATCGCCGCGGCAGCAGCGGATCAGCCGCTGGCGTACTCGCGGCCCGACGACTTTGGCTTCATATCGGCCTGCCCGGTCTGATCGACGACACCGGCTTCGCGCAGCAGCTCGCGGATCGCCCCGGCCATCAGCCCGGCGCGCGCCCCGGCACCAATCGTGCGGCGCCAGCTACCCCTCTGATCGAGCAGATAGACCGGCGCCGAGTGTGACCAGGCCGGCTGGGCTGAGCCCTGCGCCGCACCGGTGTGCAACGCATAGGCACCGAAATTCACCGCCAGGGCGCGCGCATCCTTCGACGGCCCGGTCAGACCGATGAACCCAGGGTCGAAGCTGTGGACATATCTGGCCATCGCCGCCGGTGTGTCGTGCTCGCCATCGAAGGTGATCATCAGGAACGACAGCCGGTCGCGAACGTCGGCAAGTTCCCTGGCTGCCAGGGAAAGTTCGAACATCGTGCTGCCACAGACGTCGGGGCAGCGGGTGTAGCCGAAGAACAGGGCGACGACGCGACCACGGAAATCGTCCAGCGAACGACGCTCGCCGCCCGAATCGGTGAAGACGATGTCCGGCCTGGCAGCGGCGGGCATATCGACCCGGGCGACCGATGGCGCCGGCAAGGGGGGCGGCAAGGGTTCGCCGACGCCCCCCGGGACCAGGGCCGCGACACCGGGCTGTGCCGCGGCGGCTGGTGCGATCGGTGCGATCGGTGCGATCGGTGCGATCGGTGCGATCGGCGGGGCGAGGCGGGCGTCGGGCAAGTCCGCGCGACAGCCGGCAATGAGCAACGAAAGCACGGCCAGCACGCAAAGCGTCCGCTTGCCGGGACGGTGGGAAGACGTTCGGCACATCGGATTCGAAGCCTCGTGTGCGGCAGGGAGCTGACGGCCGGTCAACTGGTACCGCGCCGGACGACTCCGGCGCGGTAGATCATCAGGTCGGGTTGCCAGCCAGACCGATGATCACGCCCCGGGAAGGAATCCCCTCGGCATCCAGCACGACCACCATATAAAAGCCGGGCGGGCTTATCGCCCCGTTCTCCGGCATCTCCACCTCCAGCATAAAATCGTCTTGCGTGAACGTCAGGGGCACCCGGCGCTGACCCGGGTTGTTGGCATGAGTGACGTTACCCAGCCCCAGGATCGCAACCTCGGAGATCTGCTCGTTGCGATCGAGTTGCAGCTTCAGGCTCGAGCCGTAAGTCAACTGCCGGCTGGACAGGCTGAGGATCGTCGGCCGCACGGCCAGTCGAACCGAGCCGTTGTCGCGCTCGAACAGATAGGGCGGATAAAAGATCTCCGCGTCGAGGTTCGAGACCGGGCCGGGCACCCCGCCACCGCCGGTGAACACCGCGCCACTTGGCAGCAGCAGGCTGGTGCTGTGGTAGACGCGAACGCGGGCTGCGCCGCTCATCTCGTCCCAGACATTTCGTGCCGGATCCCAGATCTCGGCCTGCTTCACCGCAGTGGTGCCGCCATAGTTGGCGATCCGGGTTCCACCGTTGGCCAGGACACGCCCGTTGGGCAGCACGGTGACGTTATGCCATTGACGCGCATGGGTCATCGAGGTCTTCTCGACAATCGTCGGGATCGAGCCGTCACCGATGTCGAACAGGGTGGCGCGAGCACTGGAGGTCGTGCGATGGTCGTAGGCGAAGTCCGTCTCGCTGTTGGCCCCGTTGGTATAGCCGTTGCCGCCGGTTTGAAGAATTTTTCCCGGCGCGAACATCACTGCGCTGCTGGTCGGACCGATGTTGGGCAGCGTCGTCTCACTGATTCCCGGGTGAAAGGTGCCCAGGACCTCGATGCTGCCCTGGCCGCCGTTCGCATTCGGATCCAGGCGCCAGTAGTTGTCACTGCTCAGCCCGAACACATTGCCGTCCCGCGCCACCCAGGCGCGGGGGTAGAAGTAGCGGTTCAGGTCCGGGCCGAATGCCCCTCGGCTGGTGGCCCCCTGTAGCAACTGCCAACCACTGCCCTCGACATAGACCTCGGGAGTCATTGCCACGCCGTCGGTGACATCGATGGCCAGGCCATCGTCATACCAGTCCGGGTTCTTGTAGGCGCTGCCGTTGTAATAGTCGCCCCCACCGAGGATGATCGGGCGGCCATCGGCCAGGGACAGCACCGTGCTGTACCACCGCTCGGACGAGAATTGCGGGTTCTTGACCACGCTTTGATTCGTGACATCGAGCAGCACGCTGTCCAGCGTGGAGTTGCCGCCGGTGACCAGCAGCTTGCCCGAGGACATTAAGGTCGCGCCCGAACAGAAGCTGTCCACATTGTTCGCATTGAGAACGGTGGAATGCGAGCCGGCGCCGAACCCGGCCAGCGGATCCCAGACGTCGAACAGCCGGGCCGCCTGGGCGAGCGTGTCGCCAAGCGGGGTGCCGAATGTCGCAACCTTGCCGTTCGGGAGCATCGCTGCATGGATCGCCACCAGCGGCCAGTCCACTGGTGCGCTCCACATGCCCTTGGTGTCCGCATCGGGGGTCGGGCTCAGGCCGGTCAACCAGGGCTCCGGCGAGTTGTCGACGGTGATCGCCAGCGCCTTGTTGTTGATCTCGGGCGCGGGAGGCGCAGGCGGAGTCGGATTCGGGCTTGATGGTGCCGGATCAACCGCCGGTGCCGGGCCGGTCACGGTGTCCTGCCCCCCGCCACCGGCCAGGGCCGCGCCCGCCAGGGGGTCCTGCCCCCCGCCGGCACTACATGCCGCGATCGCCATTGCAAGCACCGTCGGAATCAACAATCGGTCCGCTCTACGCATCTCAGCCCTAAACGTCTTGGAGTCGTCGGGACGCCTGACTCCAGAAAGGAGGAACCGGGCGGTCGCGGCAGGACGTTCGGCCCTGCCCGATCAGGCCGCCTTCATCGGGCGCCTGATTGGACAGCAGCGTAGAACCATGAAACTTTCATCGCAGTGAACAAGCTCACGGGCTAGCCTGGAGATTCCGGGCGTTGCGTGAAACAGGTCCGCTTCGGCAGCGATTATCAAGCGTTTGTGGCAAAATCCCATTGCTTCGCAGCATGAGTGGTCTGCCTGCGAAGATCGACGGTGTCCGGGGCCAAGGCCCTGCAGGCGCCGATCGGGCGGTTAGCTCAGTGGTAGAGCACTGTCTTCACACGGCAGGGGTCACTGGTTCGAACCCAGTACCGCCCACCAAATCCCGCACACGACGCGGCTCCTGAGCCTGCCTTCTTCGGCAAACCGGCACGATGTCGGCGAAGGTCGTCAGATCGTCTGTCTGGCGCCGCCGGAACGTGCCATCAGCGGAAATTCGACCGTGACCCTGAGCCCGGGCGCAGTGTCGGCCATCGTGGGCGCCCCCCCTCCCATCCGCTCGAGGGCGCGACTGACGATCGCCAGACCCAGTCCCGAGCCGTCGACGGGATCCTTTCCCAGCGGATCATGCAGGCGCGTAAAGCGCTCGAGCATGTGATCGCGCTCGGCGGGAGGAATACCGGGGCCCTGGTCAGCGACAGTCAGCCGCACACCGACATCGGATGAGCGAACGAGCGCGATCTCGATCACAGAACGCTCTGGCGAGTACTTGATCGCGTTATCCACGAGATTGTCGAAAACGGCCGCGATCGCATCGGCATCCTGGCGACAGGTCACCGCATCCGGCATATCCGCAATGATGTCGATCGCGCGCCTGGCGGCCAGCGGCTCGATCTGAATCACCCGCTGACGCAGGAACTCGGCCAGATCGAACTCCCGAACCACCGCCGAGGCGTCGAACTCGCGATCCAACATGGCCATACGCAACAGTTGCTGGACCAGTCGATCCGCCCTGGCCAGCCCGTGATCGAGATCCGTCAGCGCCTGGCCGGCACGATCGGCATCCGCTGCCCTATGCAGCAACGACGCATTGACGCGTACGATGGCCAGCGGCGTCTTGAGTTCGTGCGCCACGTCGGCCACCAGCTCGCGCTCGCGCGCCAGGCGCGTGCTCAATCGGGCCATCAGCGCATTGACCGCGGCCACCATCGGATCCAGATCGCGGGCAACGACCCCGATGAGTGGCTCGAGCGAACCGCTGTCCACGCGGGCGCGGATCTGTTCCGCGGCGGCACGCAGTGGCCGCAGGCCGATCCGTACCATCAGCCAGACAGGCAGCATCAGCAGCGGCAAGCTGATCAACACAGGAAGGAAGAACGCGGGCGCCTGCGGCCATTGAATGCTCGCGCGATCCTGCGCCCCGATCCAGAGTCTTAGCTCGATCCCCGCCTGGCGATCTCCTGCCTGATACACCCACCAGCCAACAGGCAGATCCGCGCCGGTGTGCAGGCCATCCCGGGCGGCATCCCAGGCAGCAACCTCGGTGGCCCCGTCCGGCGGCCCGGTCACCGTCTGGCCGGCAATGCGCAGCTCGATCGCGAAGCGCTGCTCACCTGGCAAATCACCCTCGGAGGGTATTCGCTCGATGCGTTGAACCTCCCGCACGACCGCCGCCAGCGACTCCGGCCGGTCCGACAAGGCGCGTGCCACGACCAACACCTGACGGGCATAGGCGTCCATCTCGGCGGCGAGTCCGGCGCGCCCGGCGCGCAGCGCGCTGTCGAGCGACCAAAGCAGCAGCCCTGCCCAAAGGACGGAGGCCGTGCCTACGAATACCAGCACCAGCCGGGTCGACAGCGACATGCGCGCCCAGCGTTGCCCGATCATCGTGGGAGTACGGGCGGATCATCGATCACGTAACCCACGCCCCGAACCGTGCGCACGATGCCGGCACCGACCTTGCGGCGAAGATTCGACATGTGCACATCGAGCGATTGGCCATCACTTTCGGGCATGGCCGCGGCTTCCAGCTGGCGCCGCGTGCGCACCCGGTTGCGATTGCGCAGCAGGTCGCGCAGCAAGCCGAATTCTGTGGGTGACAGGGAAACCTGGCGATCATCGACGAAGGTCAGCATACGCGCTTCATCCAGACGTACCCCCGCCACCTGGAGCATGTCGTTCGAGCCGCCATCGTGCTGCCCGCGGCGCATTACCGCGCGCAAGCGCGCGCCCAGTTCCTCGACGTCGAAGGGCTTGACGAGGTAGTCGTCGGCGCCCGCGTCGAGACCGTCGAGCCGATCGTCGAGCCGGCCGCGCGCGGTGATCACGACGACGGCAACCGAGTCTTCGCGGGCGCGCAGCCTGCGCAGCAACGCCATGCCGTCGCCATCGGGCAGCCCCAGATCCAGAACCACCGCATCGAAGGTTTCATCGGCCAGCGTCAGCTCGGCATCGCGCGCCATACGCACCCAGATCACGCGGTGCCCGGCATCGCCCAGCCAGGTGGCGATCGCGCGCCCGAGCAACAAGTCGTCTTCAACCAGGCAGATTCTCATGGATGCGATCGTGCCACTCCAAGCTAAAGAACGGCTCAATGCGTTGTGCGCAATACGCGTGCCGGCGCCGTTGTTTCACGCGCAGGCGCCAAGCGGGTGGCATGCTGCCGGGCCGGCTTCTTTGGTCAGTCTTAAGCTTGCCTTGAACCAATACTGAGCTTGGGTGGCGACCATGGCGGTGTTTTCAAACCACCATTGAGGCCCCACATGAAACACCCGATTCGGACGCTTTCCCTGGCTCTTCTGGCCGGCTCCCTGAGCATCGCCCCCGCCCGCGCGGCGCAGGGCCTGCACATCGGCCCGTTCATCGATCTCTCTGCTGGCAGCGCCAGCGCGCAGTTCGGGGACATCGGCCTGTCCTCCCCGCAAGCTCGGAACAGTCGGCCGCGGGCTTCAAGATCGGCGCCGGCTACTGGTTCGACGAACATTGGGGATTCATGTTCACGGCATGCGATCGGCAACCATCGAGCGCGGCTACACGGCCGGCACCTACAGGGCCGATGTCGAATCCTATGGGATGAGCGTGCTTGGACGGCTGCCGATCAACGACCGCTGGACCTTCGTGGGCAAGGTGACGCTCGATCGGGTGCGCGCCACCGAGCGCAAGCCCACCGCCGGTGTGGCCGGATTCGAGAAATTGAGCGGCAGCGCCACGAACCTGGTCGTCCCGGGCCTCGAAATCCACTACCGCCTCACCGACTCGCTGGGCTTGTTCCTTGAAACCGAGGGACGCGGCAATGCCGGCAAGGAGCTTTCCATAGGCTACGTCGGACTCGGATTGCGCTATTCGTTCTGACGCCCGTTTGACGGCACCGGGTTCGTGGCATCGAATAGTGAACTCTGAATTCCGAATGTGGCAGAATGAGGCTGAGCCAGCCGCAGATCGCGCTGGCTTGCAGCCCTCTCCGGCGGCCGTGTCTGGTCTGGTCCGCCGGCGACCGGCCCTCTCCGAATTCCGCTCGCCTGGCCGCCATGAAACTCTTGTCCGCGCAACCGACATTGGCCGAACGTGTCCACCGGGCGATTCTGACCGAAATCGCCGAAGGCAGACTCGCCTCGGGGGAGCGGATCGTGCAGGAGCGCCTGGCGGCCGAACTCGGCGTGTCTCGCCAACCCGTTCAACAGGCACTGGCCTTGTTGAAGAACCAGCGCATCTTGCTGGAAGCGCCCGGCCGTGGCCTGCTGGTCGCACCGATCGACCTCGATCATGTCAGGCAGATGTCCGATCTGCGCGCCGTCATCGAGGGTTTGGCGGCCCGACGCTCGGCCGAACATGCCAGCGATGCCGCCCTCCGGCAAGGTCCGGCACTGATTCGCGCCGGCCGCCAGGCAGCCGGGCGCGGCCTGATCGGCGCGATGATCGCCGCAGATGTCGCCGTCCACAATGCGATCTACCAATGGTCGGGCAATGACCTGATCGCCCCTACGCTGGAAACCCACTGGACCATGATGCAGCGCGTGATGGGCGAGGTTCTCGCGCGCGATGAAACCCCGCACGACATCTGGGACCAGCACGAGGCACTGCTGGACGCGATCGCGGCCGGCGATGCTGATCGCGCCGATGCGCTCGCCCGCGAGCATATCCTGCAGGCGGCCCAGTTCATGTTGACCCGACTCGCAGGCGCGTCGGACCCTTCGGGCCGCTGACGGCACCGGCGAGCCGCCGCCGGATCACCGGCCCGGGGGAGCACGTGCGGCTTGCCCGCCCTCCAGGGGCCGGGCGGCGGGTTTCGTGGTCGTAGAATGTCGGTCTGATCCTGTACGGCGAGCTCGAGTCGACGAGCGGGCCGCCGACCCAAACGCGAGAGACACCTGCCCATGACCCAAGCCGCCCTCTACGAGACCCGCGACGACATTGCCGTCATCACCCTGAACAAACCGCCGGTCAACGGTCTGGGCGCGCAGTTGCGCACCGATCTGGCGGCCGGTCTGGAGCAGGCCTGGGCCGACCCGGCGGTAAGCGGGATCGTGCTGCGCGGCTCGGAGCGTGCATTCTCGGGCGGCGCCGATGTCACGGAATTCGGAACGCCGCGCGCGATGATGCAGCCGAACCTGCTGGTGCTGATCCGGCTGATCGAGGATTCCGCCAAGCCGGTGGTTGCCGCGATCACCGGAGTCTGCCTGGGCGGGGGGCTCGAGCTGGCGCTGAGCTGCCATTACCGGGTCGCCAGGGCCGATGCCACCCTCGGGCTGCCCGAAGTGAAACTCGGCCTGCTTCCCGGCGCCGGCGGGACACAGCGCCTGCCCCGCCTGCTCGGCCTGGAGCGCGCGTTGAACATGATCGTGTCGGGCAGGCCGGCCAGGGCATCCGAACTGGCCGACACGCCTGTCCTCGATGCGGTGGTCGACGGCGACCCGCTCGATGCGGCGATGAAACTGGCCCGTGACAAGGCGGCCGAGGGCGCTCCGTACCCGCGTGTTCGCGACATCGAGATTCGGGAACCCAATGCCGACGGCTATCTGGCCTTTGCGCGACGCGCCGTTGCCGCGGCGGCCGGCCCCTACCCGGCGCCGCTGGCCTGCGTCGAGGCTGTGGCCGGTGCGGTCAGCAAACCCTTCGACGAGGGTCTGCAGGCCGAACGCGAGGGCTTCCTGAGTCTGATGAATTCTCCGGTCTCGCGGGCCATGCGGCATGTGTTCGCTGCCGAACGGGCCTGCGCCAAGATCCCGGACGTCCCGGCCGACACGCCGCAGCGCGAGATCGCCAGGGTGGCGGTGATCGGCGCCGGCACGATGGGCGGCGGCATCTCGATGAACTTTCTGAATGCCGGCATCCCGGTCACCATTCTCGAGACCAAGCAGGAGGCCCTCGAGCGCGGCCTGGCCACCATCCGCCGCAACTACGAGACCACACTCAAACGCGGCAAGCTCACCCAGGCGCAACTGGATGAACGCATGGGCCTGCTGAGCCCGACGCTGAACTACGCCGACATTGCCGATGCCGATCTCGTCATCGAGGCCGTGTTCGAGGAAATGGGCGTCAAGGAGCAGGTGTTCAAGAAGCTCGACGAGGTCATGAAGCCGGGCGCGATCCTGGCCAGCAACACATCCACACTGAATGTCGACCAGATCGCGGGCTTTACCAAGCGCCCGCAGGATGTGATCGGGCTGCACTTCTTCAGCCCGGCCAACGTGATGCGTCTGCTGGAAGTGGTGCGCGGTGCCAAGACCGGCAAGGATGTGCTGGCCACGTCGATGTCGCTCGCCAAGCGCATCGGCAAGATCGCGGTGGTCTCCGGGGTCTGCGACGGCTTCATCGGCAACCGCATGCTGCACCGCTATCGGGCGGCGCTGGACGAGGCCCTGCACGCCGGCGCGAGCCCGCAACAGATCGACAAGGCGCTCGAGAGCTGGGGCATGAAGATGGGCCCGTATCGGATGGGCGACCTGGCCGGTCTGGATATCGGCTGGGCGGTACGCAAACGACGCCAGGCCGAGGAGCCCGGCCTCGATCTTTCCTGCGCGGCCGACCGCCTCTGCGAGGCCGGACGCTTCGGCCAGAAGACCGGCGCCGGCTGGTACCGCTATGAAGCCGGCAAGCGCAACGCCATCCCCGACCCCGCGGCCGAGGAGCTGATTGCGGCCTTCCGTCGCGACAAGGGCATCGAGGCGCGCAAATTCACCGCCAATGAACTGGTCGAGCGCGGCATCTTCGCCTTGGTCAACGAGGGCGCGCGCATCCTCGACGAAGGCATCGCGCTGCGGGCCTCGGATATCGACATCGTGTATCTGAACGGCTATGGTTTCCCCGGCCATCGCGGCGGCCCGATGAAGTTCGCCGACGAGGTCGGCCTGCCGAACGTGGTGCGCAGTCTGCGTCGGTTCGCCGCGCAGGCCGGCAGCGACACCTTGCGCGCCGTGTTCGAACCGGCTCCGCTGCTGGTGCGCCTGGCCGAGGAAGGCAAGACCTTCAACTGAGCGCCGTCCGGGAGACTGCCATGGATACGAGCGAGCTGCCCCTGGGCATGATGCCCAGCACCGCCGCCAGTCGCGAGCGCGCCTGGTCGATGCCGATCGAGGCCATCGATCCGAGCGATGGCTATTTGTTTCAGGATGACAGTATCGGTGCCTATCTCGCGCGGCTGCGCCGCGATGCGCCGGTGCATTTCTGCGCGAGCAGCCGCTTCGGCCCGTATTGGTCGATCACCCGCTACCGCGACATCGTCACGGTCGAGATGAACCACGCGGTGTTCTCCTCGGCAGGTGAACTGGGCGGGATCGCGGTGGGTTCGCCCAGAGATCTGATGAATGATCAGGCATCGAGCTTCATCGCGATGGATCCGCCGCGTCACGACGATCAGCGCAAGGCGGTCGCGGGCATCGCAGGTGCCGAAAACGTGGCCCGGCTCGAATCCGTGATTCGCGGCCATGTGATCGAGATTCTCGAGGGCCTGCCGGTCGGGCAGACCTTCGACTGGGTGCCGGCCGTCTCGATCGAGCTGACCACCCGCATGCTGGCCACGATCTTCGACTACCCGTTCGAGAGACGTACCGAACTCACGTTCTGGTCTGACATCGCGACCGGCCATCCGAAAGACGACGGCCCGGTCACCTCGCACGAGATGCGCGCGATGGAGCTCAAACGCTGCCTGGATGTATTCACCGGCATCTGGAACGAGCGGGTCAACGCGCCGCCGCAGCCGAACATCATTTCCATGCTCGCGCACTCGCCGGCCACGCGCAACATGTCGCCGATGGAATACCTGGGCAACCTGCTGCTGCTGATCGTGGGCGGCAATGACACCACCCGCAACTCGATCTCCGGGGGTATCCTGGCGCTGAACCTGTTCCCGGAACAGTTCGCGAAACTGCGCGCCGATCACGCCCTGATCGAAACCCTGGTCCCCGAGATCATCCGCTGGCAGACACCGCTGGCACACATGGCCCGCACGGCCACCGCCGATTTCGAACTCAATGGCCAGACGATCCGCCAGGGTGACCGGGTGGTGATGTGGTATCTGTCGGCCAATCGTGACGACACGATGATCGACGATCCCGAGCAGTTCATCATCGATCGCAAGCAGGCGCGCCGGCACCTGTCGTTCGGCTTCGGCATTCATCATTGCATGGGCAGCCGTTTGGCCGAAATGCAGTTGAAGGTGCTCTGGCAGGAGATCCTGACCCGCTTTACGGCGCTCGAGGTCGTCGGCCAGCCGAAGCGATCGCTGTCCAATTTCGTCCACGGATTCACATCCCTGCCGGTGCGGATCAGCCGCTGATTCATGCCTTTTCGGCATCGCGCACGCCGACCAGGCCGGCGTGTCGACGCACCCTGCGCGCCTACCCTGTCCCATCTCCAAGCCCATGTTCACCGCTGATCTCCTCAATGCCGTCCGCGAACGCTTCTGTCACATCGATCGCTGCCCGATCACCGGGCCGCGCGTTTTCTTCGAGAATGCCGGCGGTGCGCTGACCTTGAAGTCGGTGCTCGAGGCATCGAACACCTTCGCAGCCATTCCAGACAACCAGGGCAGGGACAACCCGGCATCGCGGCACCTGCAGGCGGTCATCGACCAGTGCAAACGCGAAACCCTGTCGTTCCTGGGAACCGACTCTGGCCTGGTCTTCGTGGGCGAGAGCGGCACCGAGGTCCTGTTTCGGCTGGTGCGCAATGCGATGATCGCCGCGCCGGCGGGCGGGCGCGTCCTCGGCTCGAGCCTCGAGCATCCGGCCACCGCCAGCGCGCGCGCACTGTGGGCCGCACAGACCGGACGCGAGAACATCACGATCGCACACGACCCGGCGACCGGCACGATCGATGCCGGCGCCTATCGCGATGCGGTCACGGCGGACACCCGTGTGGCCACGATCATTCACGGCAGCCCGCTGACGGGCATGGCGGCCGATCTGGTGTCGATCGTCGCCGAGATCCGCAAGGTCTCTGCGCAATGCCTGATCATCGTGGACGGCGTACAGCACGCGGCGCACGGCCGGATCGGCCTCGGCGAGACGGATATCGACGGCTACGCGATCTCACCCTACAAGGTGTTTTCGCGCCACGGCTACGGCATCGGCTGGGTCTCGGAGCGCATGGCGGAACTTCCCCATGAACAGCTGGCCGGCGCCGCTGCCCGGCAATGGGAACTGGGCACACGCGACACCGGCGCCTACGCCACCTTCAGCGAGGTGATCCGCTATCTGGCCTGGCTCGGCGGCCAGGCCGACCCGTCTGCCGACGGCCAGGAGGCGTGTCTGGCGGCCGCAGCCGATGCGATCCATCGCCAGGAGAAGGCATTGATCGCCCGCATGATCGATGGCGACGCCGGCCTGCCCGGGCTGCGCGCACTGAATCGCGTGAAGATCATCGGCGGCGCCGACAATCCGAAGCGCGAAGGGCTGGTCTCGCTGGTCGTGCATGACATGCCGGCCGCCGAGGTGGTGGCCGCCTTGAACGAGCGCGGCGTGCGCACCCACACCCGCAAGGCGGATCATTTCTCGAGCAATGTGCTGGTTCCGCTGGGCCTGCAGAGCTGCGTGCGTGTGTCGATCTGCCACTACAACTCGCCGGCCGAGATCGATCAGTTCCTGCGGGCGATGCACGAGATCGCGGGCTGAATACGGCGCGACCCCGGATGGCTGGCCCGTCAGCCCGGGCCCGGCCCACTGCCCTGCCCGAGGGCGGCGCCCTGCGATTGCGACTGCGCCAGACCGCAGATGAATGGCAGGATCTCGCTGATCGAACCGGGTAGCACCGCGTCGGCCAGTTCATCCATCGGGGTGGCCTGGGCATTGACGATCACGATGCGCGCGCCCGCCTCATGGGCCAGGGGCACGACACCGGCCACCGGATACACCTGCAAGGTCGAGCCGACCGCCAGCAGCAGATCGGCCTCGCCGGCCACCCGCATCGCACGGTCAATCACCTCGGGAATCAGCGCCTGGCCGAACGAGATGGTGTCGGTCTTCAAAATGCCGCCGCAACTCAGGCAGTGCGGATCCTCCTCGCCGGCGCGAACTCTTTCGAACACCTGCTCGGTCGGCTGACGCTCGCCGCACGTCCAGCACATGACGCGGCGTACCGTGCCATGCACCTCGATGACCTTGGCCGGATCATGACCCGCGGCCTGATGCAGGCCGTCGACATTCTGCGTGATCAAGGCATGCAGGCGCCCCGCCTGCTCGAGCGCCACCAGCGCGCGATGGCCGGCATTCGGGCTGGCGGTGAAAGCGAAATGATTGAGACGGGCGCGCCACGCGGCGCGGCGCACCTCGGCATCGGCCAGATAGTTCTGGATGGTGGATTGCCGCTCGGCCTGCGGATTGCGAGTCCAGACCCCCTGCGGCCCACGGAAATCGGGAATGCCCGAGTCGGTCGAGATGCCGGCCCCGGTGAATGCCACGATGCGCCTGGCGCCGGCTATCCAGTCTCGGACATCGAACAGAATCCTGGCCTCCTGCATAGAACACTCCTCGTCATCCGTGTTATGGCCGCGCACCGCAACGATGCGCTTGCGCGCCACTATACTCGTTGCGCATGACCGATATCGTCCTATGCACGCTCAATGCGCGCTACACGCATACCTCGCTGGGCCTGCGCTCGCTGCTGGCCAATCTGGGCGCCCTGCGTGCACGCGCCCGGCTGCTCGAGTTCACGCTGAGCACGCCAGTGCCGACCATGGTCAGCGAGATCACCGCACTGGCACCACGCGTGCTCGGCCTGGGGGTCTATATCTGGAACGCCCAACCCACGCTCGCCCTGGTGCGTGCGCTACGCGCGCAGATGCCGGATCTGAAGATCGTGCTCGGCGGCCCGGAGATCAGCCACGAAACCGAAGACCAGGCGCTGACCACGCTGGCCGATCATGTCATCACCGGCGCTGGCGAGCGGGCCTTCGCCCGTCTGGCCGCGCAGTTGCTCGATGGTCCCCGCCCCCTGATGAAGATCATCACCGGGGAGGACACGGACCCGGCCGAGCTGGCCCTTCCCCACGCCGAGTACGACGCCAGAGACATCGCCCACCGTCATCTCTACCTGGAGGCCTCGCGCGGCTGCCCGTTCAAATGCGCGTTCTGCCTATCGGCACTCGATCGCACGGCGCGCCCCTTCGATCAGCCGACGCTGTTGCGCGCCTTCGATGAGCTGCTGGCGCGCGGCGCCAGACGATTCCGTTTCGTCGACCGCACCTTCAATCTCAAGATCGCCAGCTGTCTGCAGATCCTCGCAAGATTCCGGCGATGGCTGGATGACCATCCCGATGAACCCTTGTTCCTGCATTTCGAACTGATTCCCGACCGCCTGCCACCGGCTCTGCGAGAAGCGATCGCGGGTTTCCCCGCCGGTGTTCTGCAGTTCGAGATCGGCGTACAGAGTTTTGATCCGCAGGTGCAATCGCTGATCGACCGGCGTCAGGACGATGAAGCCACCGAGGCCAACATCCGCTGGCTGCGCACCGCGACCGGCGCCCACCTGCATGTCGATCTCATCGCCGGCCTGCCCGGCGAGACCATCGATGGATTCGCCGCCGGATTCGACCGGCTGGTGGCCATGAATCCGCATGAGATCCAGGTCGGGCTGCTCAAGCGACTGCGCGGCACGCCGTTGGCGCAACGTGGCAGCACACTGGGCCTGGTGTTCGCACCGGATCCGCCCTACACGATCGTCAGCAGCCCCTGGTTGGCGGCCGAGGACGTGATGCGCCTGTCTCGCTTTGCGCGGCACTGGGATCTGATCGGCAATTCCGGGCGATTCCGGCGCTCACTGCCCTGGTTGCTGGGCGATGCACCTTTCGCCAACTTCATGGCGCTCAGTGATTTTCTGAACGCCAGAATCGGCGCCACCCACGGCGTGGCGTTCGAGCGTTGGGCCGAGGCGCTTCACGATTTCGTGCAGCGGCTGCCGGCCGATGCAATCCAGGCCGTGGTCGATGACTACCGGGCTAGCGGTGCCAGCGGCCGGCCGGCATTCCTCGCACGCGGGATCGCCGGGCGAGGAATCGGTGCCGGCGCATGGCGTGCCAGCCGCCCCGATCGTCAACGCACGGCGCTGGTGCACGCACCATCACAAGGCCACGACACTTCCCAGTAGCGCGCGCCCCTGGTGCGTGAGCGCACCAAAGCGCGTTGCGCGAGCATGCACCGCGACGATGCACGGCCATCGCCGGGACGGATCGACCGCCTGGAAGCGCCCCGCCGCGGGCCCGCACTCACGCTGGAACGATCTGGCACGGTCTTCGCATTGAAAGATTCCCGACGGGCATCGGCCCGCCGAATCCATCACAGGAAGGGAGTCTTACTCATGTCGAAACGACACACCTTGAAGACGCTGGCAGCTTCGCTGGCGCTGACCGCGCTGCCATTCGGTTCCCAGGCGCTGGCCGCCGATACGATCAAAGGTCGGCATTTGCATTCGCTGTCCTGGCACGATGGCCATCTCCGAGACCGTACTCAAGACACGGCCTGATGGCGATCGAAGAGATCAACGCCGCGGGCGGTCTGCTCGGCAAGAAACTGGAGCCGGTGGTGGTCGACCCGGCATCGAACTGGCCCCTGTTCGCAGAAAAAGCCCGCCAGCTGATCACCCAGGACAAGGTCGATGTTGTCTTCGGCTGCTGGACCTCGGTATCGCGCAAGTCCGTGCTGCCGGTGTTCGAGTGAACGGCCTGCTGTTCTACCCGGTGCAGTACGAGGGGAAGAACTGTCCAGAATGTTTTTTCTACACCGGCGCCGCCCCCAACCAGCAGGCGATTCCGACGGTCAGAGTATCTGATGAGCGAGGACGGTGGCGGCGCCAAGCGCTGGTTCCTGCTGGGCACCGACTATATGTGTATCCCGCGCACCACGAACAGGATTCTGCGCGCCTTCCTGCTAGCAAGGGCGTGGCCGACAAGGACATCTGCCGAGGTCTACGCACCTTTGGTCACACCGATTACCAGACCATCGTCGGCAACATCAAGGCATTCTCTGCCCGGCGGCCCAGAGCCGCGGTGATCTCGACGATCAACGGCGATTCGAATGTGCCGTTCTACAAGGAGCTGGGCAACCAGGGCCTGGCGGCGACCGATGTACCGGTGGTCGCGTTCTCGGTGGGTGAGGAAGAGCTGCGCGGTGTCGATACCAAGCCGCTCGTGGGCCACCTCGCGGCATGGAACTACTTCATGTCGATCGAGAATCCGGCCAACAACGCATTCAAGGCCAAGTGGGCCGCATACACCAAGGCCAAGGGCCTGAGCTCGGCCAGCAAACCGCTGACCAATGATCCGATGGAGGCCACCTACATCGGCATCAATATGTGGAAGCAAGCCGTCATGAAGGCCGGTACCACGGAGGTCGATGCGGTGATCAAGGCGATGGCCGGCCAGACCTTCCAGTCGCCTTCCGGCTTCACGGTCATGATGGATCAGAAGAATCATCGCATGCAAGCCGGTCTACGTGGGTGAGGTGACCGAGAATGGCCAGTTCGATATCGTCTGGTCGACCAAGGCACCGATCCGTGCCCAGCCGTGGAGCCCGTTCATCCCCGGCAACGAGAAGAAGAAGAAAGACGAGCCGGTCACCAGCCAGTCGTGCCGCCGGGATCCGCGAAGCCCTCGTCCTTCCCGATGCAACTCGAAGCGACCCGGTCCGCCACGGACCGGGTCGTTCTCCGAACCCAGGAAGGCTGTCATATGAGCCGACTGATCATCCCCTTCGTTGCGCTGATGGTTCTGGCCCGCAGGCTGGATCACGCCCGCCGCCGCGCGCGCTCACCCCCGAGCAGGCCATGGCAATGGCCAGTGGCAACGGCAAGCGTCGAGGCCATCGAGTCTGCGGCCGCAGCGGCAGCACCAGGGCTGCAGCCGTTTCTCGAGGCCATGCAGCGCAAACAATTGTTCGTGGCCGGTGATCGCGTCCTGGAGCGTCGTGGCGATGGGTATGTGGACACGGTCTCTGGCCAACCCGTGACCGCGGTCAGATATACCGGCGGGTGTCTCGATCAACAATCCGGATGCGGCGCGCGATCTGCGGCTCTCGCCTCTGGCCTTGTTCGACGAAAACCGCGATCGGCGCCTGGCCGCGGCAGTGGAGCTCTCGCAGCGCCCCAGCGCCGAGGATCTGGCGTTGCGGCGATGGCGGCCCTGCGGGAAAGAGACCCGCGATCCGCGCGATCCTGGGCGTGGCCTCGGAATGGCTCGAGCTCTCCGATGCCGATGCCAGGATTCGCGAGTCCGCTGCCCGGCGCCTGGGCCAGTCCGACACCCGCGAGATCCGCCAGTTGCTGCGCGCCCGGCTGATGCTGGGCACCGACGGCGCGCCCGCCAGGAAACGGACGACACCGCCGTCGTGCCTGCACGTGAAGGCCTGCGCGTCAGTCGAATACCGGGTGTTCATGGGCGAGATCGGCGGCACCTTGTTCGCGGGCCCAGCCTGGGCGGCGTGCTGCGGCTGCTCTCGGCCTGGCGATCACCTATGGCCTGATGGGCGTGATCAACCTGGCCCACGGGGAACTGATGATGATCGGCGCCTACAGCACCTATGCGGTGCAGCAGGCGTTTCGCACCGCCGCCCTCGCGCCTGGTTCGACTACTACCTGCTGGCGGCGATCCCCGTGGCATTCCTGGTCGCCGCGCTGGTCGGCGCGGTGCTCGAGCACACCGTGATCCGCTTTCTGTACGGACGCGCTCGAAACCCTGTAACGCGCTGGCAGCCTGGGGCATCAGTCTGATCCTGATGCAGGCGGTGCCAGTCTGTTCGGTGCGCAGAACGTAGCCGTCGAAAACCCGGCCTGGATGTCCGGCGGACTGATCCTGAGCAGCAATCTGGTACTGCCCTGGAACCGCATCGCGATCATCGTGTTCGCGGTGCTGGTACTGACGCTGGTGGCCGTGCTCATCCTGCGCACGCGGCTCGGGTTGTTCGTGCGCGCCGCCACCCAGAATCGCACGATGGCGCGCTGCATGGGTGTGCCTACCGCGCGTACCGATACCCTGGCATTCGCCCTCGGCGCCGGTATAGCCGGCCTGGCCGGCTGCGCGCTGTCGCAGATCGGCAATGTCGGACCAGACCTGGGTCAGTCCTATATCGTCGACTCCTTCCTGGTGGTGGTGGTGGGCGGGGTCGGACAGCTCTCGGGCGCGGTCGTGGCGGCGGTCGGGCTGGGCGTGTTCAACAAGATCCTCGAGGGAATGAGCGGCGCGGTGATCGCCAAGATCATTCTGCTCGTTGCCGTCATCGTGTTCATTCAGAAAAGACCGCAGGGCATCTTCGCCCTGCGCGGAAGGAGCGCCGACGCATGAGTTCCGCACCCATGACCCTGCGCCCGGCATCGGCCGCGACCGGCGCGGGATCAACGCATGGTCAGGCCCGCATGACCGGACTGCTCATCGGCGCACTGATCGCGGCGCTGATCGTGGCCGTTGCGGTGCCGGTGGCCAACCTCGTCCTACCGGCCGCACACCCGCTGCACCTGTCGGATTACTGGGTGTCTCTGCTGGGCAAGTTTCTCTGCTACGCGATGGTCGCGCTGGCCATGGGGCTGGTCTGGGGCCAGGCCGGGATACTTTCCCTGGGCCATGGCCTCTATTTCGCCCTTGGCGGCTACGCGATGGGCATGTATCTGATGCGCGCCATCGGGCGCGACGGCGTCTATCAGAGCGATCTGCCGGACTTCATGGTGTTCCTCGACTGGAAGAGCCTGCCCTGGCACTGGACCTTCTCCGAGTACTTCGTCTGGGCGCTGCTCATGGCCCTCGTGATCCCCGGACTGCTCGGTTTCGTGTTCGGCTACTTTGCCTTTCGCTCGCGAATCAAGGGCGTCTATTTCTCGATCATCACGCAGGCGCTCACCTATGCCGCGATGCTGCTGTTCTTTCGCAATGAGACCGGCTTTGGTGGCAACAACGGATTCACCGACTTCAAACGGATCCTGGGCTTCGATATCACCGCTCCCGAGACCCGGGTTGCCCTGTTCGCGATCTCCGGCCTCACCCTGATCGCGATGACCCTGGTCAGTGCGCTGATCATGCGCTCCAAGGCCGGTCGCGTGCTGGCGGCGATCCGTGACGCGGAGGCCCGGGTCATGTTCTGCGGCTACGATCCTCTCTGGTACAAGGTGGGCATCTGGACCTTCTCCGCCGTGCTGTGCGGAATCGCGGGCGCCCTCTATGTCACCCAGGTGGGCATCATCAACCCGAGCGAGATGTCACCGGCGAACTCGATCGAAATCGCGATCTGGGCCGCCGTCGGTGGCCGCGCCAATCTGACCGGCCCGATCGTCGGCGCCTTCCTGGTCAATGGCGCCAAGAGCTGGTTCACGGTCGTGATGCCCGAGGCCTGGCTCTACTTCCTCGGTGCCCTGTTCGTCCTGGTCACCCTGTTCCTGCCTCAGGGTGTGGTCGGCCTGCTGGCCAGGATTCGCGGAGCACGGACATGAACACACAATCCGACATCGTGGCAGACGCTCCGGCACCGGCGCCCTCGTCCGCCGGCGGCCGCCAGGCGAGCTATGGCCGCCCGATCGGCGCTGGCCCCGATTTCTCCCATGGGGTGGCACTCTACCTCGAGGGTCTGACGGTCAGCTTCGACGGCTTTCGGGCGCTCAACGAACTGAGCCTGACGATCGACGTCGGCGAGCTGCGCTGCGTGATCGGGCCCAATGGCGCCGGCAAGACCACGCTGATGGACGTGATCACCGGCAAGACCCGGCCGGATGCCGGTACCGCGTACTTCGGCCAGCATCACGACCTGCTCTCGATGACCGAGCCCGAGATCGCCCATCTGGGCATCGGCCGAAAATTCCAGAAGCCCACGGTGTTCGAGTATCTGACCCCGTTCGAGAACATCGAACTCGCGCTCAAGGCCGACAAGCGCGTCGGACCGTCCCTGCGCTGGCGTCTGAGCGGCGAGCAGCGTGACCGGATCGACGAGATCCTGACCCTGATCCGGCTTCGCGATCTCGACGCCGACCCGGCCGGTGTACTCTCTCACGGTCAGAAGCAATGGCTGGAAATCGGCATGTTGCTGGCCCAGGAGCCCACGCTGCTGCTGCTCGACGAACCCGTGGCCGGGATGACCGACGAGGAGACCGAACGCACCGCCGAACTGCTGAATACCTTGCGCGGCAGGCATTCATTGGTGGTGGTCGAGCATGACATGGCGTTCGTGCAGAGCATCGCGCGCCACGTGACCGTGCTGCACGAGGGCAGCGTGCTCGCCGAAGGGTCGCTCGAACAGGTGCAGTCCAATGAACAGGTGATCGAGGTTTATCTGGGGCGCTGAATGCTGGAAATCCAAAACCTGAATCAGGCCTACGGCGGCAGCCATATCCTGCGTGACGTCTCGTGGCAGTTGCCCGCCGGCAAAGTGAGCGTCCTGCTCGGGCGCAACGGCGTGGGCAAGACCACGCTGCTGCGATCGATCATGGGGGTCGTGCCGATCCGCTCGGGTGCGATAACGCTGGACGGGCAGACGATCGACAAGCTGTCGCCCGAAAAGCGTGTGGCCGCCGGCATCGGCTATGTTCCCCAGGGCAGAGAGATCTTCGCGCGCCTGACGGTCGAGGAAAATCTGCGCATGGGGCTGGCCAGCCGCGGGCGCCATGCACGCCTGCCCGACGAGATCTTCGAGCTGTTCCCGGTGCTGCTGGGCATGTTGCGCCGCCGCGGTGGCGATCTCTCCGGCGGTCAGCAGCAGCAGCTCGCGATCGGCCGCGCGCTGGCCACGGATCCGCGGGTGTTGATCCTGGACGAACCCACCGAGGGCATTCAGCCGTCGGTGATCAAGGATATCGGCCGCGTGATCCGTCACCTTGCCGACGACCGCGGCATCACGGTGTTGCTGGTCGAGCAGTACTACGATTTCGCCGAGTCTCTGGCCGATCATTACGCGGTCATGACGCGCGGCGAGATCATCCGCCGGGGCAGCGGTGCCACGATGGCCGCCGACGGCGTGCGCGATCTGGTCGCCATATGAATGCACCGCAGCCGTTGCCCCGCGTCCTCGCCCATCCGCAGGCGCTGGCGCAGCGCGCTGGCTGGCACGCCAGCCTGGCCTTGCACGTGGGTCTGCGCGAGCAACGGTCAGTGCCGCTGGTGCGTCGCCACAGCGGCCCCCTGCGCCTGCTGCGCGGCTATCGCCACGATGCTGCGATCGATGGTGTTTCCGGCTGGGAGCAGATTATCGTGCATCCACCCGGCGGAATCGCTGCCGGCGACAGCCTGAGCATCGAGGCCACTGCCGGCAGTGGGTCGCGGCTGCTGCTGACGGCCCCGGGGGCTGCGAAGTGGTATCGCGGCCGCCTGGGCGCGCCTGCGCGGCAACTGCTGCGACTGTCGGTCCAGCCCGGGGCACATCTGGAATGGCTGCCCATGGAGACCATCCTCTACGACGGCGCGCGCGCCGAGATCGAGAACAACCTGCGCGTGGCCTCCGATGCCAGCCTGATCGCCGCCGACCTGATCTGTCTGGGTCGGCCGGCTGGCGAGCGGCCGTTTCGCCGCGGCCTGCTGCGCCAGTGCACTCGTCTCTGGGTTGACGGCCGGCTGGCGTTCATCGAACGCAATCTGCTCGATGCCGAGCAAGGTCATGCGAACACGGTCGCGGCGCTGGGCAGCGCACAGGCGTTCGGCAACATGTTCATCGTGCCCCGTGATCCGGCGCACATCGAATCGCTGCTCGCCGAGGCACGCGAAGCCCTGCGCCCCTTCGCCGGCGAGGTCGCAGCGACCGCCCTGCCGCGCGTGCTGATCGTGCGCTGGCGAGGCGATCGCGCGGAACACGGCTGGCAGGCTCTGCGCGCGGTGTGGCGCGCGTTGCGTATGAAGATCAATGGCCAGCAG
Organism: Burkholderiaceae bacterium; assembly: GCA_041396585.1. GTDB lineage: Bacteria > Pseudomonadota > Gammaproteobacteria > Burkholderiales > Burkholderiaceae_E > JAUIAI01. The sequence continues at coordinate 153,521 of JAWKYG010000007.1, forward strand.
CCCGAGCCGCCACGCATCTGGGCCTGCTGAGCATCGCACCAGGAACGACCAAGAGAAGCCGAGACACGCATGGAACTGACCCCGAGAGAACGCGACAAGCTGCTGGTGTTCACCGCGGCGCTGTTGGCCGAGCGACGCCGCGCGCGTGGCTTGAAACTCAACTATCCGGAGGCGGTGGCGCTGATCACGGCCGAGATCATGGAAGGTGCCCGCGACGGACGCACGGTGGCCGAACTGATGAGCCACGGAACCACGATTCTCGGCCGCGACGATGTCATGCCCGGTGTGGCCGAGATGATCCACGAGATCCAGGTCGAGGCGACGTTCCCCGATGGCACGAAGCTGGTCACCGTGCATCAGCCGATCATCTGAGGAGGCATGCCCATGAACCCCGGAGAGATTCTCACGGCCGATGGCGAGATCGAACTCAATGCCGGCCTGCCCGTGACCACGATCGAAGTGGCCAACACGGGCGACAGGCCCGTGCAGGTGGGATCGCACTATCACTTCCATGAGGTCAATGAGGCGCTGAGCTTCGACAGAGCTCTCGCGCTGGGCCAAAGACTGAACATTCCTGCCGGCACCGCGGTGCGCTTCGAACCGGGCCAGATCCGCACGATCGAACTGGTGCCCTACCGTGGCGATCGCCAGGTGTTCGGCTTTCAAGGCAGGGTCATGGGCGCGCTGCCCGGCGGAGATGCATCATGAAAATCAGCCGTAGAGCCTATGCAGACATGTACGGGCCGACCACCGGCGACCGTGTTCGTCTGGCCGATACCGATCTGGTGATCCGCGTCGAGCGTGATCGCACCCGCTACGGCGACGAGGTCAAGTTCGGGGGCGGTAAGGTGATCCGAGACGGCATGGGCCAGAGCCAGCGGCCGGCCGCCGAGGTACCGGACACTGTGATCACCAACGCCCTGATCGTCGACTGGTGGGGCATCGAGAAGGCAGATGTCGCGATCAAGGACGGCCGTATCCAGGCGATCGGCAAGGCCGGCAATCCCGACATCCAGGACGGTGTCGACATCGTGATCGGTGCGGCCACCGAGATCATCGCCGGCGAAGGCAGCCTGCTCACTGCCGGCGCCATCGACGGCCACATTCATCTGATCTGCCCGCAGCAGATCGACGAAGCGCTGGCCGCCGGCATCACCACGATGATCGGCGGTGGCACCGGTCCCGCCACCGGCACCAATGCCACCACCTGCACACCCGGCGCCTGGCACATCGGCCGCATGCTGCTGGCGCTAGAGCACTACCCGATGAATTTCGGGCTCAAGGGCAAGGGCAATGCATCGCTGCCTCTGCCACTCGAGGAGCAGTTGCGCGGCGGCGCCATGGGACTGAAGCTGCACGAAGACTGGGGCACCACGCCCGCCGCAATCGACAACTGCCTGTCGGTGGCCGATCGCTTCGATGTGCAGGTCGCGATCCATACCGACACCCTGAACGAGTCCGGCTTCGTGGAATCGACGCTGGCGGCATTCAAAGACCGCCCGATCCACACCTACCACACCGAAGGTGCCGGTGGCGGTCATGCGCCAGACATCATCCGCGCCTGCGGGCTGGCTCATGTGCTGCCGTCGTCGACCAACCCGACCCGCCCATACACGGTCAACACGATCGATGAGCACCTGGACATGCTCATGGTCTGCCATCACCTCGATCCCGCGATCCCCGAGGATGTGGCATTCGCCGAGAGCCGCATCCGCCGCGAGACCATCGCAGCCGAGGACATCCTGCACGACATGGGGGCGTTCTCGATGATGGCCTCGGACTCCCAGGCCATGGGCCGGGTGGGTGAAACCCTGATCCGCTGCTGGCAGACAGCGCACAAGATGAAGCAGCAGTTCGGCCCACTGCAGGGCGATGATGGCCAGTCCGACAATGAACGGGTCAAACGATACATCGCGAAGCTCGCGATCAATCCTGCGATCGCAAACGGCATCGCGGACACCGTCGGCTCGGTAGAGGTCGGCAAGCTGGCCGATCTCGTGCTCTGGAAGCCGGCCATGTTCGGGATCAAGCCATCGCTGGTCATCAAGGGCGGGCAGATCGCGCTGGCCGCGATGGGCGACCCCAATGCCTCGATCCCCACGCCACAGCCGGTGCACTACCGACCGATGTTCGGCGCGTTGGGGGCGGCACCGAATCGCAACTCGGTCCACTTCGTCGCCGGCGCGGCGCTCGAGGCCGGCCTGGGCGATGCGCTCGGCCTCGGCCGTGAGCTGGTCGCCGTGCGCGGCACGCGCACGCTCGGCAAGCGCGACATGCGGCTGAATTCGGCCACGCCGGAGATCTCGGTCGATCCGCAGACCTATCAGGTGCATGCCGACGGCCGGCTGCTGACCTGCGAGCCGGCGAGCGTGCTGCCCATGGCCCAGCGCTACTTCCTGTTCTGACCGATGCGAACCGCGCGCTCATGCGCCCAAGGAGAGCCCGATGCTGATCTTTCGTACGATGGTGGAAAGTCATGCCGCCGACGATCAGGCGATCAACCGAGTGTCATTGCCGTTCGATGCGCGTCAGCGCTCGCGACTGCGCATCAGCATCGAACACGGCCCGCTCGCCGGTGAGGCGGCCGGCATCGATCTGCCGCGCGGCTCCATGATGCGCGGTGGCAGCCTGCTCACCGACGATCAGGGACGATGGCTGCGCGTGGAGGCCGCCGCCGAGGCGCTGCTGGCGGTGCACGCCGGCCAAGGCGCATCGCTGGCCGCACTGGCCTATCACCTGGGGAACCGCCACGTGCCGGTCGAGATCACTCCCGACACCCTGTATCTGACCGATGACCATGTGCTCGCACAAATGGTCACCGGCCTGGGGGCCGAGATCGCGCGCGTGCGCCGACCGTTCGAACCCGAAGGCGGTGCCTACGGCGGCGGGCATCAGCACGGCGCTCACGAGCATGGGCACGATCACGGGCATTCGCATTCGCATGGGCAGGATCATGCCCACACCCATCATGGTGGGCAGCACGAACACGAACCACGAGGGCGGCGCCCCGGGCCGGGCGCCATCCACGCGCCGCGTATTCACGATCTGAGCTCGGGCGGGGCAATCTCATGAGCGCCGCAGAGACACCGACACGTGCCGACACTGCTGCGCAGCGCTCTGCGACCCATATTGACTCGGACACCATCGAACGGGGAATGGTGACCCAGACAGTGACCGGTCCGGTGGCGGCGCTGGCGATGCTCAGGCTGGCCAGCCCGTCCCTGCCGATCGGCGGCTTCAGTTATTCGCAAGGGCTGGAACCGGCCATCGTGGCCGGCTGGGTCGCCGACGAGCAAAGCCTGGTGGACTGGCTGGGCTCGCTGATAGACAGCTCGCTGGCAAGCTACGAGGCACCGCTTTGCTGGCGGCTGTTCGGCGCCCTGCGTTCGCGCCACATCCGCGCCGCATTGCATTGGCACGAGGATTTCCTGGCCAGTCGCGAGACCGCGGAACTGCGCGCAGAGACGCTGCAGATGGGCTACTCGCTGCTCAAGCTGCTGACCGACACCCATGATGCATCGGGATGGATCGCACCGATGGCCCGCAAGCGACTCGCCGATCGGCGCGAGACCGCCCTGCCGCTGGCCTTCGGCATGGCCGCCCTCGCCTTCGGGATCGATCGCCCGGCCGCCCTGCAGGCCTATGCCTGGACCTGGCTGGAGAACCAGGTGGCGGCGGCGATCAAGGCGGTGCCGCTCGGCCAGCAATGTGGCCAACGGGTCTTCGATGCGCTGCTGCCCCGTCTGGGTGCCGCGCTCGAACAGGCGCCGCATCGCCGCGAAACCGATTGGAGCAACTTCACGCCCGGGCTCGCCCTGGCCAGCAGTTGGCACGAAACCCAGTACTCCAGGCTGTTCCGGTCATGACGGGGCAGACACGATCCGATCCGCGCGCGCCGACGCTGCGCGCCTCTTTCAATGCATGAGGAACACGCCAACATGATGACCCGTGACGCCCTGCGCGTCGGTATCGGAGGCCCGGTCGGTTCGGGCAAGACCGCGCTGACGCTCGCGCTTTGCCAGAAACTGCGTGCCGAGTTCGACATGGCCGCGATCACCAACGACATCTATACCCGCGAGGATGCCGAGTTTCTCGCCCGGCATGATGCCCTGCCGCTTGACCGGATACTCGGCGTCGAAACCGGCGGCTGCCCGCACACGGCGATCCGCGAAGACGCCTCGATCAACCTGGAGGCGATCGACCGCCTGGCCGCGCGCCATCCCGGGCTCGAGCTGGTGCTCGTGGAGAGCGGCGGCGACAATCTCGCGGCCACGTTCAGCCCCGAACTGTCCGACCTCACCATCTACGTGATCGATGTCGCGGCCGGCGAGAAAATTCCCCGCAAGGGCGGCCCCGGCATCATGAAATCCGATCTGCTGGTCATCAACAAGATCGATCTCGCGCCGATGGTGGGCGCTTCGCTCGAGGTCATGCGCGAGGATGCCGCCCGCATGCGCGGCGCGCGCCCGTTCGTGTTCACCAACCTCAAGACCGGCGAGGGTCTGGACTTCATCACCGATTTCATTCGGCAGCATGGCCTGCTGGCCGATTCCGGCCGTGCGGCCGCCTGACAGGGAGAAACCTACCATGACCCGTTCCGATACCCCGACACGACACGCACCGAGCCTCATCGATCGCGCTTGCGGCAAGCCACTGCGTCTCATGACCGCGGCCGCCCTGCTGGCCACGCCCATCTTTGCCGTCGCGCACCCCGGCGTGCACGATCACGGCTCGGGCCTGCTTCATCTGTTGAGCGAGCCGGATCATCTCGCGCTCTTGTTCGGCGTGATCGCCGCCGGCTTGTGGCTGGCCCGCCGTGCGCGAGTCCGGCGGAATCAAAACCAGCGCTTGAAGCCCTCGTGGGACGCGGAAAAACCCAGGCGCTCATAGAAGCGGATGGCATCGGGGCGACGCTTGTCCGAGGTGAGCTGCACCATCGCACAGCCGCGCTGACGGGCACGCCCGACGGCCGCCTCGATCATCTGTGCACCGACACCGGCGCCGCGCGCCTGCGTCGCCACTCTCACCCCCTCGATCAGCGCACGCCGACTCCCGCCGTGAGTCAGGGTGGGGATGATCGTGAGCTGCAACACCCCGATCACCAGACCGTCGCGCATCGCCAGCCAGATCTCATTGTTGGGGTCGGCGGCAATCTCGGCATAGGCACTCCGATAGGAATCCGGCAGCGGCGGACCGGGATTCTCGCGCGTCGCGCCCAAAGGATCATCGGCCAGCAGTGCCACGATCCGCTCCAGATCGCGCTCGGTGGCCAGGCGGAAATCGATCATCATTCGTGCTCCGACCCGTCCCATGAACATGTGATCGCCCGCAGGGCGCGATCCGGTATGCTGTCGGTCTGATGCCCGGGCCAGGCCAGACCATCGCCCGAGCATACCCCGACCAAACGACCGGAGAAATCGCCATGATTCGAACTGCACTGGCGGCCGCCGCCATCGGCCTTGCCATCAGCACGCCAGTGCTGGCTGACGAACTCGGTGACACGCTCAAGGCCGCGCTGTCATCGTACGAGGCCGGCGACCTGTCGCGCACCAATGAAGATCTCACCTATGCAATGCAGTTGCTCAATCAGCGCCGCGCCGATGCGCTGCAGAAGTTCCTGCCCGAGGCGCTGGACGGCTGGGAGCTCTCCAAGAGCAAGGGCTCGAACAACGGCGCCGGGATGGCGATGTTCGGCGGCGGACTGACCGCCAATGCGGTCTATCGGCGGGATCGCGAACGCATCGAGGTGCAGATCATCGCGAACTCACCGATGATCGCCTCCATGGCCATGATCTTCAACAATCCGGCCGCGATAGGCGCGCAGGGCAAGATCACGCGCATCGGTCGTGAGAAGGTCCTGATCAAGAACGATGGCGAGATGCAATCACTGGTGGATAACCGCATTCTGGTTCAGGTGTCCGGCAAAGCGCCTGCCGAAGCCATGGAAGCTTACTTCCGCAAGATCGATCTGAACGGTCTGAAAGACTTCTGAGTGCCACCCCGGGCCGGCGCGCCTTGCCGGCCCGACCACATCCGCCTCGAGTCGCCAGCGACAGAGCCGGCACGCGCCGGTTGTTGTCCGGCCATTGGCCGGCCCGCTGCCTGACATATCCGACCTATCCGACCTACCTGGTCCCGGATCGCCGATGACCGGACTCACGGCCGCACTGCCCCTGCTGGCCGTCCTCACCATCCTGATGCTTCCCGGAACGCGCGTGCTGCTCGCGATCGGCGTGGGGCTGACGCTGGTGTCGCTGACGAGCCTGCTGCCGATGTCGTTCTTCCTGACACCGGCCGCCTGGCTGGATGCAGTCATCGACGGACTGCTGACCACTGTTCCGGTCGCCTATGTCCTGTTGGGCGGTATCACGCTGGCCCAGCTGCTTCGCGCCGGCGGTGCGCTGGATCGTCTGTCGTCGACACTGCTGCATCATCTTCCGGATCCCCTGCACAGAATCCTCGCGCTGATCTTCGGCATCGCGGTCTTCTTCGAAAGCGTGACCGGCTTCGGTGTCGGTGCCGTGGTCTGTGCGCCGATCTTCGTCGCCCTCGGATACGCACCTTGGCGGGCGGCCACCTTATCGCTGCTCGGCCTGTGCGCGGTCACCTGGGGCGCGCTCGCGATCGGCACGAGCCTGGGCGCCACGCTGGCACAGATCGACGCCGCCCGCCTGGCGACCCTGGCCGTACCGCTCAGTCTGCCCTACTGGCTGGCGATCGGCGCGAGCGCCCTATGGGTGGCGCAGGTGCGCGGGCCGCCGGCGCGACTCTTCCTATGGCTCGTGTTCTATGTCGGCGCGCTGGCACTCGCCCTGCTCGCGCTCACCCGCCTGCTGGCCTTCGAACTTGCAGGCGCGTTGGCGGGGCCTCTGGTGTTCATGCTCGCCGCCTTGCTGGGCAGGGTCGGTCCACGGAAGGCGCAGCGCGAGGCCGATCGACCGATCCCGAGCCCCATAGAGCCCGAAAGACCCTCGCTCGCTCGCGCCCTGTTGCCGCTTGCGGTCCTGTTGATCGGATTGACGCTGCTGAGAATCCCGGGCCCGGCTGCGCAATGGGCGGCCGGGCATGCGCTGCTGGCCTGGCCGGCGCGTGCCTGGCAGATGGCGCCACTCGGCCATCCCGGTACCTGGATGCTGATTGCGGCCGGCGTGGCCCTGGTCACGCTGCCGAATGCACAGGCGCGCTGGCGCGAGCAGATTCCGGGCATCTGGCGAAGCTGGCGCCACGCGAGCATCGTGGTTGCCGGCTTCCTGGTATTTGCCAGCATCATGTCGGCGGCGGGCATGACCGCCCACCTGGCTCGGGCCCTGAGCGAAACCTTCGGCGCCGGCACCGCCTGGCTGATCGCCCCGATCGCCGCGTTAGGCGGCTTTCTGACCGGCAGTAACACCGGCAGCAATGCGATGCTCATGCAGATTCAGCTTGCGAGCGCGCACGCGACCGGCCTGCCGGTGGACTGGAGCGCCGCGGCACAGAATACGGCCGGCGCCAATGCCACATTCGCCTCGCCCGGGCGGCTGATCCTGGCGAGCCATCTCAGCGGATGCCCGGGATCCGAGGGCCGCCTGCTTCGGCTGCTGCTTCCAGCCGCGCTGGCGGGAACCCTGGGCGTCGCGATCGTGCTGGTGGCATTCGCGGGTTCGTGACCGTACCGGTCTTGGGCACCGGGCGCGCCAGGCGGAGGGGTTCCCCGCGAACGTCAGTGACCGGCCTCGCGGAGCATATTCGCGCAGCGCCATCGGGCTCAGCGGCTGAGTGTCCACTGTCACCCCGAGCGGGCGCAAGGCATCTTGACCGCATTGCAGACGGCTCCGATCGCCCCCATCACCCCACCTCGGCCATGCCCTTGATCCCGGCCGGCGTGGACCGGCTCGGGGTATGGTGGGGATCAGCTCGATGGACGGCAGTTCCACCGGAGAGGCGATCCGGTAGTCGGCCAGCGTGGCGGTGAGATTCTGACCCGTCTCGTCATAGCGAACCTCCTCCAGGGTGGCCCCGGACAGCCCCATCGCCACCGCGCCATGTTGCTGCCCCTCGACCACGACCGGGCTGAGCACGGTGCCGCAATCCTCGACCACCAGGTAGCGCAGATACTGGAACCGCCCGGTGGCAATTTCGACCTCGACGACGCACACATGGGTGGCATTCGAATAGGTCATCGGGGGCGGGTCGTAGGTGCGCGAGAAATCGAGCCCGGGGCGCACGCCCGGCGGCAGGGCAAGCGGATCGAAATAGGCCACCCGAGCGATATCGATCAGCCCCAGGCCGCGTCACGCCAGGCCGCGTCAGCCAGGCGCTCGATCCGGCCGTCGCGCAGCCGCAGGCTATCGATGCTCTGCAGGCCAAGCAGATGTGCGGCGATCGTCAGCACATGCCGGCCCGCCTCCTGCGCGCAAAGATAGAGCGTGCCACCGCCGGCCGTCCCCCCGCGTGCGCCGCGACTGCCCATGCCATAGGGCGCGACATCGGTGTTGCCCAGCAGGATCCGCACCATCGACGGGGTGACGCCGAGGCCCTCGGCCACAGCCTGGGCAAACGCGGTCTCATAGCCCTGGCCGCTCGGCCCGAGGCCGACCGACGCGCTGACCACGCCGGTGGGCTCGATGCGCACCCAGGCGGCCTCGTGACCGGAGCCGGGAATGCCGGCGGCCTTGTAGAACGCGCTGCCGTAGGTGGTGGATTCGACCACATTACAGAGGCCGATACCGATATAACGCCCCTCGCCCAGCGCAAGGCGTTGACGCTCGCGCCAGCCCGCATAGTCGCTCTCACGCAGGGCGCGCTCGAACGCTTCGGAAACGCTGACATCGGCCAGCACCTCGCCGGTGGGCATGGTGTGAGGGAGCGCATCGGCGGGCAGCAGATTACGCCGTCGGACCTCGGCCGGATCCAGGGCGAGCGCCTCGGCGATCGCGTCCATCGTGCCCTCGATGACCCAGCTCGTGATGGCCATCGGGGCGCGCATCGGCGCGTTGCCTACCTTGTTCGTGAGCACCACACGCACATCATAGGCATAGTGCTCGATCCGGTATGGGCCGGTGAGGATCATCGCCACCACGCGGGCCAGATAGTTGCCCGGATAGAAGCAATAGGCACCGAAATCCTCGAGGATCTCCAGCTCGAGGGCGCGTATGCGGCCGTCGGCATCGACGGCTGCGACCGTGCGACAGAAATCCTCGCGCGACTGCGTGGAGGCGAGCAGATTCTCCATGCGATCCTCGCGCCAGCGCACCGGCCGGCGCAGATGCCGCGCCAGTGCCGCCACCGTCAGCTCTTCCCGGTAGAGCGTGATCTTCTGGCCGAAGCCACCGCCGATATCCGGCGAGCAGATCGTGACCTGGGTCTCGGCAAGACGCAGACGCGCGGCCAGCTGGGTGCGGTATGGATGCGGCACCTGGGTGCCGACATGAAAGGTGAGATGCTCGCGCCCGGCATCCCATTGGGCAATGCAACCGCGGGTCTCGATCGGTGCATGGGTTTGCCGATGCTGGGAAAAGCGGCGCTCGATCACCCGGTGGGCACCGGCCTTTGCGCCGGCGACATCCCCGAAACTCGCCCGCTGATGGGACAGCAGATTCGAGGTCAGCGACGGATCGACGCACGGCGCATCGGCATGCAGTGCCTGGTGCATATCGACGACACAGGCTTGCTCTTGATAGTCGACCTCGAGCAGTTCGGCCGCGTCCTCGGCCAGATACCGGCTGGTGGCAACCACCACGGCCACCGGATCGCCCTGGAATCGCACATGATCGATCGGCAGTGTGCTCATTTCCACCGCTTGCAAGCCCTCGATCGCAGGCGCCATGCGCAGCGGCGTGGTCCAAGCCGCGAGATCCCGGCCGGTGAAGATACCGATCACACCGGGCATGGCGCGCGCGGCCTCATCGCTGATCGTGACAATGCGCGCGCTGGCATGGGGCGAGCGCACGAAATGCGCATGCAGGCAGCCCGGGATCTCGATGTCGTCGACATACCGGCCAGTGCCGGTCAGAAAGCGATAATCCTCGCGCCGGGCGAGGTGCGCACCGATGTGCCGGAACGGCTCAGTCATCGCCCGCCTCCGCACGCGCAGCGACCGCACTGCGCACCGCCGCCACGATGTTCTGATACCCGGTGCAGCGGCAAAGATTGCCGGTGAGCAGATCCCGGATCTGTTCCTCGGTGGGCGCGGGGTGATCCCGCAGGTAGGCCTCGACCGTCATCACGATGCCGGCGGTGCAGAATCCGCACTGCAGCCCATGGTGCTCATGGAGCGCCCGCTGGAGCGCCGACAGCCTGCCGTCCACAGCCATCGACTCGATCGTCGTCACCTCGCGGCCGTCGACCTGGGCGGCGAACATCAGGCAAGCCCGCGCTGGTACCGAATCCACCCAGACCGTGCAGGCACCGCAGACACCATGCTCGCAACCGACATGGGTACCGGTGAGGCGGCAATCCTCGCGCAGCAGATCGGCAAGCAGCTTGCGCGGCTCGGCCTCGATCTCGAAGCGCTCTCCATTGACGACCAGCCGGATGATCTGACGGGCCGGATTCATCGACCGCTCCCCCTGTTGCCGGCACGCGCATCGGACAAGGCCGCGCCCAACGCATCGGCAACCAGCACCTCGACCTGCTCGCGACGAAACTCGACCGAAACACCGGGGGTGTCGAAAGGCTCGATCGCCGCCCGCGCCTGTCTGGCCAGCGCGATCGCGAGCCGGTCATCGACGGGCTTGCCGAGCCGATCCGCGGCCAGCGCATCGAGAACCACGGGCGTGGGCGCGACACCGCCTACGACCAGACGCAGCGCGGCCAGCATGCCCGCGGCATCGACACGGATATCGGCCGCGACCGTCGCCACGGCGAAGTCACCGTGGCGCAGCCCGAACATTCTGAACGCCTGCCCCTGCCCGGGTGCGATCGCCGCGAGGCTGACCGCGGTCAGGATTTCGTCGGCCTCGAGCGCGGTCATCATCAGCGCTTGAAAGAACTCACGCGACGCTATCCGGCGCCCGCCCGACGGCCCCGAGACCGTGAGGTCCGCCTGCAGCGCCACCACCACCGCTGCGAACTGCGCGGCCGGATCCGCGTGCGCGAGACTGCCGCCTATCGTGCCCTGGGTGCGAATCGCGTAGTGCGCGATCGTGGCCGCGGCATCGGACAGCATCGGGCAACGGGCGGCCACCAGCGCCGAGGTGGCGATCGTCTGATGCGTGACCAGCGCGCCGATCCGCAGTGCGCCGCCCTCTTCGGTGATACCGGCCAACCCGGGAATGCCGCGTAGATCGATCAGGTGTTCCGGCCGGGCCATGCGCAGATTCATCATGGGCACGAGACTCTGCCCGCCCGCGATCACGCGCGCCTCCGCCCCGTGGCCGGCGAGCAGGCCGAGGGCCTGATCCAGCGACGCCGGCCGGTGATACTGAAATGCGGCCGGCTTCATGGCGAGGCGCCCTCCCCGCCCGACGCGACCTCGATAGGCAGCAGATTGGCCTCGGTATCGGCATCGAACACATGCAGGCGGTTGACATTCACCCCCAGCGTGATGGGATCGCCCGCACGGTAGCGGCCCTCCTGTCGACGCGAAAGTACATCTGCTTCGCTGCCACCTCAACGCCGAGGAACTGATCGGAGCCGATCGGCATCACGGAGAATATCCGCCCGTGAATCGTGGCCGCCTCGCGTTCGCCGACCTGCATCGCGACATCCTCGGCGCGGCAGACCCAGCGTGACCTCGCGCCCATGGTCACCGCGCAACACCATACAGTGCTCGTCATCGAGCAGCAGCCGCAGATCCTGGGCGCAGAAGTAGACCTTGCGATCGTCGACTTCCAGGCGCCCGGCCAGCGTATTGATGGCCGGGTTGCCGAGAAAACTGGCCACGAACAGATTTGCCGGCCGCTCGTAAATCAGTTCGGGGCGGCCCAGCTGCTGTACCACGCCAGCGCGCATCACCACCACCCGGTCGGCCAGGGTCAAGGCTCGGCCTGATCATGGGTCACGTAGATGAACGTGGTCTGCATCGACTGGTGCAATTGCTTGATCTCGGCACGCATCGAAATGCGCAGCGCGGCGTCGAGATTGGACAGCGGCTCGTCCATCAGAAACACGGCGGGCTGGCGCACCATGGCGCGCCCGAGCGCCACGCGCTGACGCTGGCCCCCGGAGAGCTGACTCGGGCGGCGATCGAGCAGCGGCTCGATGTCCAGGCGCCTTGCGGCATCGCGGACGCGACGTTCCACCTCGGCGCGTTCGACACCGCGCATGCGCAGCCAGACGCGATGTTCTCGAACACCGATTTGTGCGGATAGAGCGCATAGCTTTGAAACACCATCGCCACATCGCGTCGGTGCGCCGGAACATCATTGACCAACACGTCGTCGAAATAGAGTGCGCCCGCGGTGACCTCTTCGAGGCCGGCCATCATGTTCAGGCAGGTGGACTTGCCGCAGCCGGAGGGCCCGAGCAGCACCAGGAACTCCTTGTCGTTGACCGTGAGATCGAAGTCACGCAGGGCGACGAAGCCGCCCGGATAGCGCTTGCCTACCTTGTCGAAGCGGATGCCGGCCACCAAGCCTCCCCGAGTATGCCGCTCAGCCCTTGACCGCGCCGGCGGTCAGGCCGGACACGATGTAGCGCTGGAACAGCAGCGCCAGGACCACCGGTGGAATCACGGCGAGCACGCCCGCCGCATTGATGAAGGAAAACTGATCGTGAAATCCGAGGTGAACGAGGCGACGATGATCGGCATCGTCTGCGATGCCGCGGTCTGCGTGAACATCAGGGCCAGCAGAAACTCGTTCCAGCTGGTCAGAATGCGAACAGCACGACCGCGATCAGCGACGGCATGGCCAGCGGCAGAAAGACCCGCACCAGGGCCTGCCAGCGCGAACAACCGTCCACCCGCGCGGCCTTGTCGAGTTCGTCGGGCAGGCTCTCGAAGTAGCTGAGCAGGATGAACACGGAGAACGGCACGGTGATCGCCAGGTAGGTGATCACCAGCGCGCCCAGGTGATCGAGCAGGCCCAGCTTGCGAATGAACAGAAAGAAAGGCACCACGAGCGCGATATCCGGAATCACCCGGGTGCTCAGCATGAAGTAGATCGAACCCGATCGCCCCGCGAAGCGGATCTTGGCAAGCGCATAGGCGGCGGGCACCGCCACCAGGAGATTCAAGATGACCCACGGCGATCGAGACGATCAGGCTGTTGCCCATCGCGGGCAGCAGATAGCGCGCCGTGGACGGAATGTAGCCGCCGCTCGCCGGGTCGCCCTCGCGGCGGGATTCATAGGTGACCACCCGTTCGCCAAGTGTGAAGATCGCGGCGAAGTTCGCCGCGGTGGGCTCGTGGGGGATCCAGTGTGGCGGCTTTGACGTGATCTCGGCCTCGGACTGAAACGAGGAGGACAGCATCCAGGCCATCGGCGCCAGCACATAGGCCAGCAACAACATGGACACCACGAAGATCAGGCCGTTCTGCCAGGGTGAACGTCGAATCATGATCAGAGCCTGCGCCCGAGCGTGCGGATGACGACGAAGGCCATCATGAAGGTGGCCAGTGCCAGGATGTAGGCCAGGGCCGCGCCGGTGCCGAAGGACAGCTTGCGGAAGGTCTCGACATAGATTTCCCAGGCCATGACGTGCGAGGCATCCGCCGGCCCGCCCTCGGTGAGGATGAAAAAGAGATCGAAGTGGCGCACCGCCATCATGGTCTCGTAGATGATCACGAGCATGAAGCCGGGGGTCATCGACGGCAGCGTGATGTGCCAGAACCGGCTCCACACGCCGGCACCGTCGACCCGCGCCGCGCCATAGAGATCGGCCGGGATCGACTTCAGCGTCACCAGCAGCAGGATGGCGGCAAGCGGTACCTCCTTCCAGACGAAGGCATTGGCCACCAGCGCCAGGGTCTTGTCGGCATCTCCCAGCCAGACCATGTACTTGTCGATGAAATCCAGCTGATACAACAGGCCGTTGAGCGCGCCGTAGCCGGAGTCATAGATCCACTTCCACATCAGGCCGTTGGCCACATAGGGCACAGCCCACGGAATCAGCAGGATCGCCGACAACAGCCGGTGCCCGCGAAACTGCTCATTGAGCAGCAGCGCGATGACCGCCGCGATCAGCATGATCGCAAGCACCGACATCACGGTGAACGAGGCGGTGCGCGCCACCGAGGTCCAGAACAGATCGTCGCCGAGCAGCTTGGCGTAATTGCCCAGCCCGACGAACGGCACCCGGTGCGGACGCGACAGCCGCAGATCGAACAGGCTGATCCACAGCGAGTAAACCACCGGAAACACCGCGACGACGCCGAGAACGACGATCATCGGGCTCAGCATCAACCATGCCGTGCGCTGCTCAGTGCCAAACCGACGTGCTCCGACCAGCGCCGACATGGTGATCCGCCTCGTCCCGGGTCAGCTCTGCTTCTTCAGTTCGTCCCAGCTCGCAGCCGAGGTCTTGAGCGCCTGCTGGACCGAGGACTTACCCAGAATGGCCGACTGCCATGCCGTGCCATTGACCTCGTTCCACTCGCCGAACCAACGCGCGACGACATCCTTCTTGCGTGCCATGCCTTGCTGCTCGCGATAGACATCGACATTGGAGAACGCGTTGTAGCCGGCCTTGACCTCGGCGTCGTCGAACAGCGGCCTGGTGCAGAAGCCGGCGCCGACATCCTGGAACAGCAACTTCTGGAAGCGATACTCATCCTGAGCCTTGCCGCCGAACCACTCGATCAGCTTGACCGCGTTGGCGGCGCGCTCCTTGTTGGCCGCGGCCTGGGCGCTCAGACCGTGAAAGCGCATCCAGCCCACAGTGGCGTGGGAGCCGCCGGGGCCGGCCGGCATCAGGGCCTGCACCGCGCGCCCGGCGATCTGCGACTGCTTCGGATCATTGAGGGTGCGCACCCGATAGCGGGCCAGCAGCGCGAATGCATGATTGCCGGAGGTGAATGCCTTCAGGCCGTTGAGCTCGCCGGTTTCGACACATGCCGGCGACACGATCTTGTGCTTGTTGACCGCATCGACCACCCACTGCAAGGCCTTGCCGGCGCCCTTGGCGGGGTCATGCATGACCGCATTGCCGTCGTCGTCGACCAGGCGCCCGCCGTTGGAGAACACCATCGCCGATATGAACTCGATCAGCCAGCTTTCGCGCGCCATCGAGAGCATCAACGGATACTCGGACAACCCGGCCTGCTTGATCTTCAGGGATTGCTCGAGCACCTCTTCCCAGGTTGTCGGAGGCGCAGCGATACCGGCCTTCTCCAGCTTTTCCTTGTCATAGAAGAAGGCCATGTGATCGGTGTAGTAGGTCAGCCCGTATTGCTTGCCTTGATAGGACGCGGAGTCGGTGCAGAACTGGTCGACATCGGCGTTGTAGGCGGTCAGCTGCGGGTAATCGTCGATCGGGGCGAGCCAGCCCGCATCCGCGAACTCGGGCAGCCAGCTGTCCGAGACCCACATCATGTCCAGCGGTGCGCCGCCGACGAACTTGGTGACCATGGTGTCGCGATACTGTGCCCAGGGCGCATTGTTGTACGACACCTTCAGGCCGGTGGCCTTCTCGAACGCATTGATATGGCTCTTGACCGTATCGACGGCCGCAGACCAGGCGAAGAAATGGATGGGATCGGCGGCCCGGACGATGCCGGGGAATCCCCCGAGCGCCAGCCCCGTGGCGCCGAGCGCTCCGGAGGATTGCAGAAAGCGGCGGCGGTCGAACACAGGCTTGCTGGTTGAATCGGTCATCGGACTCTCCTGGTGGGCAGCGGCCGCAGGCGGCACGACGATGCGCTCCTGGCCGCGATCAGGGCGATATTGCGGGCAGAGAGGTTTGTCGTCAAGCGACGATAACGGTCCACCGATGCACCGCCCTGAGGCGCTCAGCGGCGAAGCGGCTCCAGCAGTGCCGGCAGGCCCACGAGGAAGGCCCGCACATGCATCGGGATCACCCGCTCCACCGGTACCGGATTGGCATTGCGGTAGATGCGCCGGCGGATCGCCAGATGCGATACCGCACCGTGAAGGATCCAGCCGATTTCCTGCATCTGGGCCCGGCTGCGGGGCACCGCCAGCCCCATCTCGTGTGCCGCCTCACGCACGATGACCTCGAGCATGTCGGACAAAAGATCCGCGATGTATTTCTGAGCCATCGCCTCCTCGGCCAGCGAGGCGTATAGAAACAGGCGCAGCCAGCGTCGCGACAGGATCGCCTCGTAGTAGTCGAGATAGAACGCGCTCAGCCTGGCCTGCATGGGCTGTGCGCGGTCACGAGCTGCACCAGCCAGACCGCCTTGAAGGGCCCCTCGATGCAATCACGATAGACCTCCTGGATGAGCGCCGACTTGGTCGGAAAGAAGCTGTAGAGCAATCTCTGAGAGATCCCACAGGCATCGGCAAGACCCCGTGTCTGCGCAGTCAGACCGTATTCGGCGAAATACTCGCCGGCGCGCGCGAGGATGTCGGCGCGACGCTTCTCGCGCGGCATGCGCACCGGCTTGGATGCCGTCTTCCCAGACGCCAGGGGTGGTTTCGAACGCCGCGCCTGCGCCAGGTGATCGGATTTCGCTTTCATCGCTGCATGTCCGGGGCACGCCCACCCATCGTCGAGAACTTCACTTTACGATACACGTGACTGCCATCATCAACTGACGACTTCCGGCCTCGCATCGTGGCCGTCGATGATCGCACCCAACCGAGCGGAGACAAACCATGATCGTTGAAATGCGTACCTATCGTGTGCAGGCTGGCAAGGCCGCCGAATTTCTTCGAATCTACGAGGCCGACGGCCTGTCGATCATCACCCGCTACGCCCGTCTGCTTGGCTGCTACACGACCGAATCGGGCACGCTGAACGCGGTCGTGTTCCTGTGGGCCTATGACGATTACGGCCATCGCAGCGCGCAGCGCGCCAAGCTTGCTGCCGACGCCGGCTGGCAGGCGTTCGTGCCGACGATTCTGCCGTTTCTGGTCAAGCAGGACAGCGTCTTCCTGAGCCCGACCGCGTTCTCCCCGGCGCCCTGAGCGGCAACATCCCGGCGCGGGGTCAGACCGGCGGATCGTCATAGAGCTTGTAGATCGCCAGCGTGTCCAGTTCGCCGTGACCGCGCGCGATCAGCGCGCGATAGATGTTCGCGGCCTGTGAGGTCATGGGCACCGGTGTCTGCAGCGAACGGGCGAGATCGGTCGCCATGTCCAGATCCTTCAGATTCACCCACGCATAGCCGGTGGGAGGATCGAATTGCCGCGCGCGCATCTGTTCCCAGTGATGCTGCAGGATGGCGCTGTCGGCGTAGCCGCCGGCCAGCGCCTGCGGAATGCGCTGCGCATCCAGGCCGCTTTTTTCGGCGACGCGAAGCGCCTCGGCCACGGTGCAGAAGGTGTTCAATACCAGCATCTGATTGATGACCTTGGCCACCTGGCCGCTGCCCACAGGGCCGAGGTGGGTCCAGTTGCCGGCCAGCAAATCGAGCACGGGGCGCGCGCGGGCGACATCGGCGTCGCTTCCGCCGACCATGATGGTCAGGCGGGCCGCCTCGGCCGCCGGCGGGCCGCCGGACATCGGAGCATCGACCCAGCTCACCGAGTGCTGATCGGCCATCCGTGCAGCCAGTTCCCGGGTGCCGCCCGTGTCACAGGTGGAAAAATCGATCACCAGGGCGCCTGCCCGCCAGCCGTCGCCGATCGCGTTCACCACCTCCTGCACCTGGGCCAGACCGTTGACGCACAGCGCGACGATGTCGGCCCCGCCGGCGACCTCGGCAGGGCTTTGGCAGGCAATGGCACCAGCCTCGGCGAGAGGCCCTATGCGCGTGCAATCACGGTCATAGACGCGCACCGCATGGCCGCTGGCCAGCAGTCTTGCCACCATGGGCCGCCCCATCAGGCCGAGTCCGATGAATCCCAGCGTGCTCTGTGCCATGGTTGCTCCACCTCCCGGTTGATCCAGATGTTCGTGACGGCGAGCGTATCAGCCTTGGAGCATCGCCGTTGAGGTGTCGTGGCATGGCGCGATGACGCGCGTCTTGCGGCTGTGAGCGGGCGCCTAGAATGGTGGTTTGACGCGACCTGAGGAAATCGACATGGGTGGAATCGACCCGGCGCTGAGTGCCGCTCTCGAGGAGTCATCTCCGGTGCCCGATGCCTACGGACAAGACTTCTGGCGTAACGACCCGGACTTTGCCCGCCTGCTGGCGCTCTACACCCCGCCCGATGTGCTCTCGCGCCTGCAACCCCGGCTCGAACGACTCGGTGCGCTGGTCGGCGCCGAACTGAGCGACCTGGCGCAGAGCGCGGATCGCCATCCCCCGCAACTGCACCTGCGCAACCGGCGCGGCCAGGATGATCAGCGCATCGAGTACCACCCGGCGTATCTGGAGATGTCGCGTCTGGCGTTCGGTGAGTTCGGCCTTGCCGCGCTCAGCCACCGTGCCGGCGTGTTCGGCGCCGACGCACCGCTGCCACCGATTGCCAAATATGCACTGACCTACCTGTTCGCACAGGCCGAGTTCGGCCTGCTCTGCCCGGTCAGCATGACCGACAGCCTCACGCGCACGCTGCGCAAGTTCGGCGATCAGGCCTTGATCGAGCGCTATCTGCCGCATCTGGCCAGTCAGGACATGGACACGCTCTACCAGGGCGCGATGTTCATGACCGAACAGGGCGCCGGCTCGGATGTGGCGGCCACCGCCAGTACGGCCGAGCCGCTCGGCGACGGCCGCTGGGCTCTGACCGGTGACAAGTGGTTCTGCTCGAATGCGGATGCGGATCTGGCCTTCGTGCTCGCGCGCGCCGATGCCTCGCGACCCGGCTTCGCCGGCGTCGGCCTGTTCCTCTTGCCCAAGCGCCTCGACGACGGCCGCCACAATCATTACCGGATCATCCGCCTGAAGGAGAAGCTGGGCACACGCGATATGGCCAGTGGTGAGATCAGGCTGGAGGGCGCACACGCGTGGCTGGTCGGCGAGATCGGCGAGGGCTTCAAGCAGATGGCCGACATGGTCAACAACTCGCGCCTGTCCAATGCGGTTCGCTCAGCGGGCATGATGCGCCGTGCGATGGCCGAGGCGATGCACGTGGCACGCAACCGGGTCGCCTTCGGCAAACGCCTGATCGAACTGCCGCTGATGCAACGCCAGCTGGCCAAGATGCTGCTGCGCACGGAGCAGGCGCGCAGCATGGTGTTTCAGACCGCGGAAACACTGCGCCGCTCCGATGCCGGCGAACCCGACGCCTATGCGCTGCTGCGCATCCTCACGCCGTTGATCAAGTTTCGCGCCTGCCGCGATGCGCGTCAGGTGGTGGGTGATGCGATGGAAGTCCGCGGAGGCTGCGGTTATATCGAGGACTTCCCCGAGCCGCGACTGCTGCGCGATGCGCATCTGGGCAGCATCTGGGAGGGGACCAGCAACATCGTCGCGCTCGATGTGATCCGTGCCGTCAAACGCGAGGGCAGCCTGCCCATACTGCATGCGCATTTGCGCGGCCTGGCCGAGCAGGCTGACTTCGCGCCGCTGCTCGAGCTCTGGCCGCGTATCGAGGCGCTGGTTGCGGCCGCCGGGCGCGACCCCGTGCACACGCGCAGCGCGGCCAGTGCCCTTTATCACATGAGCGCCAGCGTGGCCATGGCCTGGGAGGCCGGCCGCATCGGCAGCAACTCCCGACGCGAGTTGGCCAAGGCGGTACTCGATTACCGTCTGCGCCCGCGAGACCCCCTGGCCGTGGACGGCGCCGATCGCTTCGACTGGCCGGCGCTGCTGGCCACGGCCTGAGCCGGCGCGCCGCGCGCGCCCGGCTTCAGCCGCAGGCGCCGGGGCACAGCCGCAGCCGGGCCCTGCGTCGAGCGCGCCGGCTCCGTGACGATGGGCTGCCCGACCGGGGGAGACTCCGGCGCCGCCATCGCGGCCGGCTGAGTCCCGGCCGACGGCTGCCCGGTGTCTCGCAAGCGCTCGGCTGGCCGCACCGTCCCGCCGGCCACCGCAAGTGCCTGCGCTGATTCCGTACCGGAAGCGGCACCTGCCTCGCGTGGCACGAATTCACGCCACTGGCCGGGGCTCAGCCCCTGCAGCGTCCAGGGCCCCACCCGGTAGCGGATCAAACGCAGCGTCGGATGGCCGATCGCGGCGGTCATACGCCGTACCTGCCGATTGCGCCCCTCGGTGATCGTGACGGACAGCCAGCTCGTCGGAATATTGGCCCGATAGCGGATCGGCGGATCGCGGGGCCACAGCCAGCGGGGCTCGTCGATGCGCTTGGCGCGACACGGCCCGCATCGACCGTCGTTGAGCATGACGCCGGCAGCGAGGGCGGCAATCGCGGCATCGTCGGGCTCGCCCTCCACCTGGATCAGATAGGTCTTGGGCATCTTGTAACGCGGCTCGGCGATCCGCCGCTGCAGGCCACCATCATTGGTCAGCAACAGCAGGCCCTCGCTGTCGCGATCGAGGCGCCCGGCCGGATAGACATCGGGTACGGGAAGGAAGTCGGCCAGGCAGGCGCGATCGCCATCGCGGGTGAACTGGCACAGCACATCGTACGGCTTGTTGAGCAGGATCAGCCGACGCTGGCCGCGCTCGACGGCCGGACGCGGCGGCCGTCTGGCGGGCCGGTGCGGGGGGTTGTGTTGAGCCATGAATCCTTCTCTTGTGGCCGGCCCGATGATCGGGCGATCGCCGCACATCGGGCGAGGCGCCAAAGCCACCGCCAACCCACGTGAGACCCGGTATCGCGTTGCGCAGATACGCGTGTGCCGCGTCGCAGGCATATTCGATGCGCCACGACACACCGGCAACAGCATACCTGCTCCGGGCGCGCGCCAAGCCCCGTGGGGCATCGGGTGATCGGCCGCGACCCGCAGCGCGGATCGGGCATCATCGCCGGCATGAATCCGCAAGCCGATCTGGTCGTCCGCCGTCGTGAGGGCCTTTACTGCGCCGCCGGCGACTTCTATATCGATCCCTGGGCCCGCGTCGGGCGCGCGGTGATCACGCATGCCCATGCGGACCACGCCCGGGCCGGTCATGCGCACTATCTGTGCAGTGCCGAGTCCCGACATGTGCTGCACGAACGACTCGGGCCGGTGTCCCTGCAATGCCTCGGCTGGGGGGAGGTCCTGCGCATCGACGAGGTCGAACTGAGCCTGCATCCGGCCGGTCACATCCTCGGTGCCGCCCAGGTACGGATCGCGCACCCCCGGCTCGGCACCTGGGTCTTGTCCGGTGACTACCGGCTGCAGCCAGATCCCACCTGCACCCCGTTCGAACCGGTGCGCTGCGATACCTTCGTCACCGAATCCACCTTCGGGCTGCCGGTCTATCGCTGGCCTTCGCAAGAGCGCGAGATCGGACGTCTGCTCGCCTGGTGGCAGACCAATGCCGCGCAACGCCTGCCGTCTCGCCTGCAGGTCTATTCGCTGGGCAAGGCGCAACGGGTGCTCGCCGCGCTCTCCCGGCACAGTCAGCTGCCAGGCCGCATCGTCTGTCATCCGGCGATCGAACGCATGAATGCCGCCTATGCCGCCAGCGGCATCGAACTCCCCGCGACGACCTCGGCCGACGCGCTTTCCGCCGACGATCGTGCCGGCGCGCTCTTGCTCCTGCCGCCGGCCGCAGCCGACGGGCCGCTTGCGCGCAGCCTGCGTCATGCGCGCGATGCGCTTGCCTCGGGATGGATGCAGATCCGCGGCATGAGGCGGCGGCGCGCGGTGGATCTCGGGCTGGTGATCTCCGACCATGCCGACTGGCCCGCCCTGCAATCGGCGATCAGGGCGAGCGGCGCGCAGCGTGTGATAGTCACGCACGGCTATGAAGCGGTGATGGTGCGCTGGCTGAGCGAGCAGGGACTGCACGCCGGCCATTTCGAGACCGCATTCATCGGTGACGACGACGAGGGCAGCGGCACATGAGACGCTTCGCCGCGCTCTATGAGGCCCTCGACGGCACCACCTCGACCAATGCCCGGGTCGACGCCATGGCCGCCTACTTCGCCTCTGTCCCCGCCGCCGATGCCACCTGGGCGGTGTTCCTGCTGGCGGGCGGGCGGCTCGGCCGTATCGTCCCGCTCGCCGAGTTGCGCGCAATGGCGGCGCGGCAGGCCGCCCTGCCCGACTGGTTGTTCGAGGCCTGCTATCAGACCGTGGGAGACCTCGCCGAGACGATCGCCCGCGTGCTGCCCGAGCCCGGCCGCTCCGATGAGCGCTCACTGGCGGCCTGGATCACGACCGAGATCCTGCCGTTGCGAGATGCCCCGCCGGAAAGTCGCGGACAGGTCGTTCAGGATTGGTGGCAGGCCTTGGCGGGCACCGAGCGCTTCCTGCTCAACAAGCTCCTCACCGGCGGGCTGCGTGTGGGTGTCTCGCGCCAGCTCGTGGTGCGCGCCCTGGCCCGCACCAGCGGGCTGGACCCGCGCCTGCTTGCCGCGCGCATGATCGGCTTCACCGAGCTCGAGCCGGTGCCCGATGCCGGTCGCTTCGAGGCCTTGATACGCCCACCTTCGGCGATCGATCGCGAGGCTTCCCGCCTGCCTTTTCCCTTCTTCCTGGCGCATCCGCTGACAGGCTCGACCAATGAGCTTGGCACATGTTCCGATTGGCAGATGGAATGGAAGTGGGATGGCATTCGTGCCCAGCTCGTATGCCGTCACGGCGGCAGCTGGCTCTGGACCCGCGGAGAGGAATTGATCAGCGAACGCTTTCCCGAGTTGCAGGCCGCGGCCCTGACACTGCCCGAGGGCACGGTGCTCGATGGCGAACTGCTCTGCTGGGCCAGCGGTGCGGCAATGCCGCTGCCCTTCGCGACCCTGCAGACCCGCATCAATCGCAAACGCATCGGTGCCCGGCTGCTGGCCGATGCGCCGGCGATCCTGCTGGCCTATGACCTGCTGGAATCCGGCGGGCGGGACCTGCGCGCCTGCCCGCTCGCGCAGCGCCGCGCCGCCCTCGAACGGCTCTTTGCCGGGCAGCCGGCCGATGCACCGATTCGGCTGGCACCCCTGTTGCGCGCGGCAACCTGGGCCGAGGTGAACGGCCTGCACGGCTCGGCCGGCGCGCACGGGGTCGAAGGCCTGATGCTCAAACGCCTTGCCAGTGCCTATGGGATTGGCCGTACGCGCAGCGATCCGCGAGGCGACTGGCTCAAGCTCAAGCTCGAACCGATGTCGGTCGATGCGGTGCTGATCTACGCGCAGGCCGGTCACGGACGGCGCGCCGGCCTTTATACCGACTACACCTTCGCCGTCTGGTCTAACGCCGACGACGGCGAGCGTCGCCTGGTGCCCTTCGCCAAGGCCTATTCCGGGCTCACCGACGCCGAGATCCGCGAGGTCGATGCGCTGGTGAGGCGCCATATCCGCGAACGCTTCGGCCCCGTGCGGCAGGTCGAGCCGCTGCTCGTGTTCGAGATCGGATTCGAAGGCATCGCGCGCTCCACGCGGCACAAGTCGGGGATCGCGGTGCGCTTCCCGCGCATGCTGCGCTGGCGGCGCGACAAGCCTGCTGCCGAGGCCGACACCCTGGCCGCGCTCCAGCGCCTGTTGCCCGGTGATGGGCAGCCCGCGAACCGATGAGCGCGTCCGCATTCACCCAGCGCCTGGTCCGCGAGCGGCTGGCACAGTGGCTCGATGAACGGGGCTGGCAGCCGTTTCGCTTCCAGCGCCAGGTCTGGCGCGCGATGCTCGATGGTCGCAGCGGCCTGCTCCACGCCAGTACGGGCGCCGGCAAGACCCTCGCGGTCTGGGCCGGCGCGATGTTGCGCGCCGCGCGTCTTGGCGGCCCGGAGCCGATGCAGGTCTTGTGGATCACCCCGATGCGCGCGCTGGCCGCCGACACCACCGCCACCATCGATGCGCTTGGCTGCCATGTCGATGCCCGTTGCGCGGCGGCGCTGCGCAGCGGCGACACCCCGGCGGCGGAGCGACGCCGACAGGATCGTGCGCCACCGTTCGCCCTGGTGACCACCCCGGAATCGCTGTCGCTGATGCTCTCGCAACCGGCCGCGCAGCCGCGCCTGGCAGGCGTGCGCACCGTGGTCATCGACGAGTGGCACGAACTGCTTGGCAACAAGCGCGGCGTGCAGGTGCAACTGGCGCTGGCGCGTCTGGCCAGGCTGACACCTGATCTGGTGGTCTGGGGCGTGTCGGCCACGCTGGGCAATCTGCACCAGGCTGCCGAGGCGCTTGGCTGCGACGATCCGGTGCTGATCGGTGCCCATCTGGGCAAACAGCACCGGATCGACACCTTGCTGCCGGAATCGACCGAACGATTCCCCTGGGGCGGGCACCTGGGGATTCGCATGCTCGATCCGGTCATCGCCGACATCGCCGCGCATGCCAGCACCCTGGTGTTCACGAACACCCGTTCACAGGCCGAGCGCTGGTACCAGGAGATCCTGGCGCGACGCCCGGATTGGGCGGGCAGCATCGCCCTGCACCACGGCTCGCTCGATGCCGGGCAACGGCGATGGGTCGAAGCGGCCCTGAAGCGCGGCGAGCTGCGCTGCGTGGTGTGCACCTCGAGCCTGGACCTGGGCGTGGATTTCTCGCCGGTCGAGCGCGTATTGCAGATCGGCAGCCCCAAGGGCGTGGCCAGACTGTTGCAGCGCGCGGGCCGCTCCGGACACTCGCCGGGGGGTGTCTCGCGGATCGGCATCGTGCCCACCCATGCGCTCGAGATGCTCGAGGCGGTTGCCGCGCGGCAGGCGGTCCAGGCCGGCAGGATCGAGTCGCGCGAACCCCCGGATGCACCGATGGACGTCCTGGTTCAGCACCTGGTCACGGTCGCGCTGGGCACCGGTTTCCAGGCCGACGCGATGTTCGACGAGGTGCGTGCCGCATGGTCGTTTCGTTCACTGCGCCGCGAGTCCTTCGACTGGGCCCTTGATTTCGTCGGCCGCGGCGGCGCCAGCCTGACCGCCTATCCCGAGTATCGGCGTGTGCTTGCCGATGCGCACGGCTGCCACCGGGTCGAGGATGCCGGCATCGCCCGCCGCCATCGGCAGTCGATCGGCACCATCGTGGCTGACGCGGCGGTACTGGTGCGCTACCTGAATGGCGGGCGCATCGGCACGATCGAGGAGAGCTTCATCGCCCGCCTGCGACGCGGTGATCGCTTCGTCTTCGCGGGCCGCGTGCTCGAGCTGATCCGCATCGACGACATGACCGCCTGGGTGCGCCCGGCGCGCGGCATTCGCGGCGCCGTGCCCCGCTGGAGCGGCGGCAAGATGCCCTTGTCCAATGAGCTGGCGGCGACCATGCTCGAGTGCCTGAGCGCGATCGAGACGGGCACCCTGCGTGGTGCCGAGGCCCGGATGCTGGCCCCGTTGATGGCCTTGCAGATGCGCTGGTCGGCGCTGCCCGGCCCCGATCGCCTGCTGATCGAGCACATGCATTCGCGCGAGGGCTCGCACCTGTTCGTGCATGCGCTGGCCGGGCGAAGTGTGCACACCGGCCTGGCGGCCCTGCTCGCCTGGCGGTTCGCGCGCCAGACGCCGGCAACCTTCTCGATCTCGGTGAACGACTACGGCTTCGAGTTGCTGTGCCCGGAGCGACTGGATTGGTCTGGCCGCTTCACATCGGATCTGCTCAGCGACGAGAATCTGCTCGATGACGTGCTCGCCAGCCTGAACGCGGCCGAACTCGCGCAGCGCCGCTTTCGCGAGATCGCGCGCATCAGCGGACTGGTCTTTCAGGGGCATCCGGGCGCGAAACGCAGCACGCGCCAGTTGCAGGCCTCGGCGAGCCTGTTCTTTCAGGTGTTTCGGGACCATGATCGTGCCAACCTGCTGCTCGATCAGGCCCACCGCGAAGTGCTCGCCCAGGAACTCGAGATCGATCGTCTGCGCGCGGCGCTGGCGGCGATGCGTGCACGCCGGCTTGCCCTGGTGGCTCTGGCCAGGCCCAGCCCGTTCGCCTTCCCGCTGATGGTCGAGCGCTTTCGTGAACGGCTCAGCACCGAGAAGCTCGGCGATCGCATCGCGCGCATGCTGCGCGATCTCGAAGCGCATGCAGACTGCTGACCTCCCTGCCGCGCGCACAGGCCGATGTATCCGGCTGACCCGCGGCGGAAAAACCGCCCGCAGGACCACTGGCCCTATGATGGCGGGCCCGAATAATCATGAACCAGCGCTCGCACCCGGCCGTGAATCTCCCGCAGTCCGTCAGCCACGATGAATGCGCGCGCGCATCGACCTCGGAACCCACCGCCACCGCGGCATCGACCCCTGCCTGCGCCTTGCCAAACAGACCGGCATCGGACGAGCGTGCGGGCTCGCTGACACTGCAACTTGCGGGGGCACCGCTGCGGTTCCTGGGTGATGGCGCGGCATTCGAGCCGGCCTCCGGCAGCCTGCTGGTGGCCGACCTGCACCTGGGCAAGGCCGAGGCCTTCGGCCGTGGCGGGCTGCCGGTTCCCGGTGCGGTCAATGGTGACACGCTGACGCGCCTGCGCTCGCTCTGCCAGCGGATCCCCGCATCGCGGCTGATCGTGCTTGGCGATCTGATGCATGCCGCGCTGCCCGAATCCCATCCCTTGTTCGGCGAGTTGCGCAACGCCGTGCGAGGTCTGCCGATGCCGATCGCGGTGGTAGCCGGCAACCACGACCGCCAGGCGCATCGCTATGCCGATCTGCTCGGCATTGAACTGCTCGCCGAACCCGTGCGGGCCGGCCCCTTCCTGCTGCGCCACGAACCCGTGCCCGAGCGCGGACTACATGTGCTGGCCGGGCACATCCATCCGGTGCTGCGCCTGGTCGGACGTGCGGACAGCCTGCGCCTGCCCTGCTTCTGGCTGCGAGACGGGCTCACGGTACTGCCGGCGTTTGGCGCATTCACCGGTGGCTGGACGATCCGCCCACAACCGGGCGAGCGAGCGCTGGCCATCGACGGTCAGCGGGTTCACGAGATTCCGGTGCCACCGCGTGAGCGCGGCAGGCACGCCCCCTTGAAGTGACACATCGACGGAGACGATCATGACGATATCGAGCGCGGGATTCATCGGCCTGGGCGTGATGGGCGCGCCCATGTGCCGACACCTGGCCAACAAGGCCGCAGGCGCCGGTCTGCGCGAGGTTTTCGCCTACGATCAACAGGCTGCGGCACGCGAGCGGCTGGGCGATGCGCCGGCCCACTATCTCGACTCGCTGCCCGAACTGTGCCGGCGCAGCGACGCGGTCCTGATCTGCCTGCCCGGCGGACCCCAGGTGAGCGCGCTGGTCGAGGGCGAGCACGGACTGCTCGCCCACTGCCGCGCCGGGCAGACCGTCATCGATCTTGGTACCACCCCGGTGCCGCTCACCCGCAGACTGCATGAGCAGTTCGCGCAACGCGGCGTGCGCTTTCTCGATGCCCCGATCACCCGCACCCGACAAGCCGCCGAAGATGGCACGCTGTCGATCCTGGTCGGCGGTGACGAACAAGGATTGGCATTGATCGAACCAATGCTGCGTTGTTTCGGCACCGAGGTCACCCTGTGCGGGCCGATCGGCGCCGGTCAGGTGGTCAAGCAGATGAACAACATGGTGCTGTTCCAGACCGTGGCCGCCCTGGCCGAGGCACTTGCCACCGCACGCGCGGCCGGGGTCGACGGCGCGCTCCTGTTCGATGCGATGAGCAAGGGTTCCGCCGACAGCTTCGCATTGCGCAATCATGGCCGCAAGGCGATGCTGCCCGATGAGTTTCCTCTGCGGGCCTTCTCGGTGCACTACGCGATGAAGGATCTCGACTACGCGATCGAGCTCGCGGCCTCCCTGGGCCTGGCATTGCCCGGCGCCAAGCAGGTGCACGAGCGCTTCGAACAGGCGATCGCCGCCGGTGACGGCGACGCCTATTTTCCGGTCATCGTGCGCAATCTCGGCCGCGACCGACGCTGAGCGACGCGCGAATCAACGCGCGGCCAGGAGTCCGCCGGCACTCAGAGCGTGAGCACGCCCTTGCCGATCATCGAGCCGGATTCCACGCGTTGGTGCGCGGCGCGCAGATTGGCCGCATTCAACACGCCAAAATCTTCGGTCAGGGTGCCGCGCAGGCGACCCGTCTCGCACCAGGCGGCCACGGTATCGAGAATCTGCCCCTGCCGCCCCATGTCGGCCGGCCTGCGCCCGCCGCGCGTGAACATGCCCTCCCAGGCGAAGCCGGCCGAACTGGCGCGTAGCGCGGCCACCGGCAGCGGCGCGGCTGCCTCGACGATCGAGCACACCTGGCCGAACACGGCCAGCGTCGGCGCCAGCAAGGGCAGATAGTGATCCGGATCGCGGGTCAGCAGCACCGCATCGACACCGGCCGGCGCAACCTCGCGCACCCGATCGGGCAATGAGAGATCATGGTCCAGCACATGATGTGCGCCCAACTCGCGGCACCAGGCCGCGGAGGACGGCCGTGAGGCTGTGGCCAGCACAGTGGCATCGGGAACCTGCCGGGCAAGCTGGATCGCCATCGAGCCCACGCCGCCGGCACCGCCGACGATCAGCACCACCGGCGCCGGCCGCGGCGAGCGCGCCTGAAACGGCAGCGCGCCAAGGTAGAGCCGCTCGAACAATGCCTCCCAGGCCGTCAGTGCCGTCAGCGGCAGGGCCGCGGCCTGGGCGAACGACCACTGCGCCGGCATGTGCCCCACCAACCGGTGATCGACACAATGGAACTCGCTGTTGCTGCCCGGGCGGCCGATGCTGCCGGCATAGAACACCCGATCGCCCACTTCGAAGCCGCGCACCTGCGCGCCGGCTGCAAGCACCTCGCCGGCCGCATCCCAGCCGAGCACCCGGGGCTTGGCGGGCCCGCCACGCGCGTGCGGGCTGCTCATCATCCGCATCTTGGTGTCGATCGGATTCACCGATACCGCGCGCACCCTGACCAGCAGATCCGTTGCGCCCGGCGCAGGCCGCTCGAGCTCGGCATCGACGAGTGAACCGGGATCATCGGCCGGCAATGCTGCCGGGCAAAGGACTGCTCGCATGCTCATCTGCCAGTTCTCCTTGGTAAGCATCGGACCGTCGCTGCGGTCGCCATGAATCGCCGACGCAGCCGCATCTGTCGCGCCGGCCATCGCCGCACACCGGGCCGGCGCTGCCGGCAGAGTACTCGCGCATCGGTGCACAAGTATCGCGCGAGTCGCGCGCACCGCTTCTTCGGCCAACCGTGACCGAGGGACCACATCGGCTGCCCCATCATCCGGCTCGCCACTTAGACTGAGGCAACCCGGCTCCTCTCCTCCGGTGCGCATCCTATGACCCTGCTCGTCGATTTTGCCCGCCGCCTTATCGGGATTCGATCCCGGCGCGCGATCGAAGCGCCCGGCCCTCCGCCGCAGGCCGGCAGCATGCTGCACTTCAGCGGCGTGCGCATGCGCGTCTCCGACACTCCGAGCGCCGAGTTCTGGGCCTGGCTGGTCCTGATGGGCTGGCGCGAGTGTCGCTACCCCGGCGACCGCCGCCAGTACGAGGACCTGCCCGAGAGCGCTTTCGAGGCACTGGCGGTGCGCAACGGCGCGAGCCGCGAGGCGGTTTATCATCAGTTGATGCAGACCTACCACAAAGAAGACTGATGCCCGTCGGCATCGTCCGAACTTGAGCAGCGAGCCGGCCGCAAGCGTGCGGCCGCTGGCGATGCCATCGCTCGTTCTGGGCGTTGGCACGGCCATGAACATCCTCTCGCGCGGGCTGATCGAGACCTTCGCGGTGTTCCTGCTGCCGCTGTCGCTGGCCTTTGCGACCGACCGGGTTGCGCTGACCGCGATCTACTCCACCTACATGCTGGTCTATGGGTTGACGGCGCCGTTCATCGGCCTGCTGATCGACAAGCTCGGCGTACGCGTCTGCTACAGCCTGGGCCTGCTCCTGGTCGGTTGCGGCCTGTCGCTGGCCGGCCGTGCGCAGGAGCTCTGGCAGCTCTATCTGACTGTCGGCGCGATGTGCGGTGCCGGTACCGCGGCACTGGGCATGGTGCCGGCCTCGGTGCTGGCAAGTCGCTGGTTCGACCGGCGCCTGCCCTCGGCCATGAGCCTGCTCTATGCGGCGCTCGGTTTCGGCGTGCTGATCTTCTCGCCGCTCAGTCAGTGGCTGATCGACGCCGGTGGCTGGCGCCATGCCTATCAGCGGCTTGGCCTGGTGCCGCTGATCATCCTGCCGCTGACCTTCCTGCTGCCCTGGCGCAGGATCCTGGCCGGCGATGCCACGCTCAGCGAACGACGGGCCGGCACCGCAGGCCACGCATTACGCGCCGCGCTCGTGCATGCGCTGCGCGAGCCCGACTTCTGGCGCCTGGCGGGTGTGATGTTCTTTACCACGCTGGCCACCTTTACGATCATGATCCAGCTGGTTGCATATCTGGTCGAGGTGGGCTTTCCGACCCTGCTCGCCGCCGGCGTGTTCGGTGCACTGGGGATCATCTCGACCGTCGGCATGATGACCGTCGGGATGCTCGCCGAACGCTTTGGCGAGCGGCTGATCGCCACGCTTTCCTACAGTTGCTCGATCATCGGTGTCGGCCTGCTGGCACTGCTGGACGGCCGGCCCCACATGGGCCTGCTGATTGCGTTCGCACTCGTGTTCGGCACTGTCTCGGGCTCACGCGGGCCGCTGGTGGCGGTGCTCTCATCGAGGCGTTTCGGCGGCGCCGCACAGGCGACGGTCTATGGCAGCGTACTGCTGGCCATGGGCATCGGCGGGGCGATCGCAGGCTGGGCAACCGGTGCCCTGCATGATCTCACCGGCGCCTACCATGCCGGCTTCGCGGTCTCGGCGCTGGCGGCTCTGTGCGGCATGCTGCTGTTCCGAAGCATCGACGTCTGAAACATCGGCGCGCTGAATCCACCGCAGCAGCCTGCCGACAGGTGCCGCAGGGCCGGCAAGCCGCACCCCGCAGGCAGCCAAGCCTGTTGGCCAGGCTGGGCAAGCTCTGCAGAAGCTCGCGGCAATCCGCTCAGGCGAAGAACGCCTCGAAGCCTTCCTCCGGCTCGAACCGGCCATCACGAGTGACCAGCGATGTCGGCCCGGGGATCGCTGGCTCGCTGACCGGATGCCGAGGGTGTCCCGGATACACGATCATCCGGCCCTCCTCGCGCGCAAGCGCCTTCGGTTCGACCAATCTCGGCACCTGCCCGCTCAGCCCGGCCACCATGGCCGCGCAATCTGCCCAGCGGGCCAGACCCGCCAGAGACATGATTTGCGGCGGCGCCAGCATGATGTGCCCGTCGCGATAGTTCTCGAGCGCTGATCTTGGTGTGAACCAGGCGCTGGCATCGGCCTCCTGGCCGTCATGGGTAGGCTCGGCACCGTGCGGCAGGCAGGCCACAAAGAAGCGCGTATCGAAACGTTTGCGCATCATGGCCGGCACCTTGGGCGTGATCCATCTTGACAGCGGGATCAGGTCGCCGGCCCTCAGTTCGACCCCGGCCTCCTCGTGCGTTTCCCGGCACGCGGCGACGAACAAGGCGGCCGCCCGGGCCCGCGTCAACGCCGGCTCACCGATGCGCAATTCGGGGGCATCGCCAACCGCGAACCGCTGCCATTGGGACGGGTCTTCATCCTCCTCATCCACCTTGCCACCCGGAAACACATAGGCGTCATGCATGACCGTCGAGCTGCCGCCACGGCGCAGCATGAAGATCTCCAGGCCACCGACGCTGGCATCGCGCACCAGCACCACCGTGGCCGCGTCGCGCGGCTCTCCCTCGACCACCTGATCGTGATACTGCGGCTGATCGGCCAATTCCAGACTCCGTCCCGTGCTCGTTGATCCATCCCGCCACCAGGGTCAAAGACCCTGCCCCGGCCGGCTCGCATGCGGTCACCGGCATGGCTTGCGCCGCCTCCGCTATCCTTACCGGTATCGTAACGTCAACGAGTCCCCCATGAGAGCGCAAAACATCCTCGAGACCATCGGCGGCACCCCGCACATTCGCATGCAACGGCTGTTCGGCTCGGAGCACGAAGTCTGGATCAAGTCCGAGCGCAGCAATCCCGGTGGCTCCATCAAAGACCGGATCGCCCTGTCGATGGTCGAGGCGGCCGAGCGTGATGGCCTGTTGAAGCCCGGCGGCACGATCATCGAGCCCACCTCCGGCAATACCGGCGTGGGCCTGGCCATGGTGGCCGCGGTCAAGGGCTATCGGCTGATCCTGGTCATGCCCGACAGCATGTCGATGGAGCGCCGCCGCCTGATGCTCGCCTACGGCGCCTCGTTCGTGCTCACCCCGCGCGAAAAAGGCATGGCCGGCACGCTGGTCAAGGCCGAGGAGCTACGCCAGGAAATCGCCGATGCCTGGATTCCGCAGCAGTTCGAGAATGCCGCCAACCCGCAGGTGCACATGCGCACCACCGCCCAGGAGATCCTGACCGACTTCCCGGACGGCCTGGACGCCATGATCACCGGCGTCGGCACCGGCGGCCACCTGAGTGGCTGCGCCCGGGTACTGAAGGAGCGCTGGCCCGATCTGCAGGTATTTGCAGTCGAGCCGCTGGCCTCACCGGTGATCTCGGGCGGTAGCCCGGCACCGCATCCGATCCAGGGCATCGGCGCGGGTTTCATTCCGAAGAACCTCGATACCGAACTGCTTACCGGGGTGATCAAGGTGGATGCCGAGGCCGCCCGGGAGATGGCGCGTCGCGCAGCGCGCGAGGAAGGCATGCTGGTGGGCATCTCTTCGGGGGCGACCCTGGCCGCCATTGGCGACAAACTCGCCGAGTTGCCCAAGGGTTCGCGGGTGCTCGGCTTCAATTACGACACGGGCGAGCGCTATCTGTCGGTCGAAGGTTTCCTGCCAACCGAGTGATCCGCGCCAACCGGAGCAGGGGTGGCCAGGCTCGGCAGCACGCATGCGCCTGCCCCCCTGCTCAACGCGCTCATGGGCCGGCGCAATATCGTCCAGGGGCAGCCACCCGGCGATGCGCGCCTGCAGCCGTGCGATGAGCAGTGCGGATAACCCAGGCCACTGCCACAATGAAAAAGGGCTGCCGAAGCAGCCCTTGCCAAGCGCGCTAGACACGCTCAGAGCAGACCCAGCTCACGCATCATCTTCTGGTCTTCCAGGCGCGCACGGGCCGCATGCAGGCGCTTGGCCTGCTCGGAGGGCGCAATGTTCTTGTAGTCTTCCGGCCGGGACTCGACCCGCCCCTTGCGCATGCGCTCGGCCTGCCGCTTGCTCACCACCGAACGCTGGTGCGTGGCGCTCATTGCAGAACTGGGTTTGGGGGTAGATTTCACGGAGTCCTCCTGCTGTTAGACGCTGCCCGAAATCGCGGGGGCGAGCCCGCGATGTGCTGCCGACATGGCAACCGGAGTCAGGAAAACCGCGGCGGCACCGACCAGGGTCGGTGACGACTGTTGCAACGAAGAAAAGCCGACGACAGTAATCTTCGCGCGACAGCCCCGGCAACAATTTTCTGACTCGACTGTTGTGATTTTACCATAGACGCGGCGCGCTGCCAAGTCGGCCGGAAAGCGCGCTTACGGCTCGCTTACAGAGCGCGGTCGAGTGACCACGCAGCGCTCGGCCCGGCGGTGTTCACACGCGACGAACCGTGGGATTGATCCACCAAAACCGGCAATCCGGCCCGATCCGCATCCATTTGCATGCATTCGGGCCATCGTCTGCGTGCAAGCCTGACCGCACGAGGGGCCGGAAAAATGCCCCTATCCAGTGGTCAGGGTCTGGCCGTGCTCACGCGTGGCATGAAAATGAATCTTCGGCCAACGCTCCTGGGTGAACTGCAGATTGACCCGGGTATCGGCCAGATAGACCAGATTGCCGTCGACATCGCGGCCCAGACGCGCCTCGTTGGCCCGTGTGAATTCCGTCATGGCCTGAGTCTGTTCCGCGGTCACCCAGCGCGCCGCCTGCACCGGAGCGGGTTCGAATCCGGCATCGATCCCGTACTCGGTCGCCAGGCGCTGCGAAACCACTTCGAACTGCAGCTGCCCGACCGCCCCGAGTAACAGGCTGTGATCGACCAGTGCCTCGAATACCTGGATCGCGCCCTCCTCGCCCAACTCCCGCAATCCCTTGGCAAGTTGCTTGGCCTTGAGCGGATCACGCAGGCGCGGACGCTGGAACAACTCGGGTGCGAAATAGGGAATCCCGCGAAACTGCAGCTTCTCGCCCTCGGTGAGCGAGTCGCCGATCTGCAACTGACCGTGGTTGTGGATGCCGAGACTGTCGCCAGCATAGGCGGACTCGGTCAGCGCACGCTCGTTGGCCATGAATGTGACCGCGTTGACCACCTTCATCTGACGGCCAAGGCGCAGATGGTTGAGCCGGATGCCTGGCTCGTATTGGCCGGAACACACGCGCAGAAAGGCGATCCGGTCACGGTGATTGGGATCCATGTTGGCCTGGATCTTGAACACGAAGCCGCTGAATTTGGACTCATCTGGCGAGACCAGGCGCTGCGCGGCCTCGCGCGGCCGGGGCGATGGCGCCCAGGCCTTGAGCGCCTGCAGGATCTCGCGCACGCCAAAGTTGTTGATCGCCGAACCAAACAGGACCGGCGACTGTCTGGCAGCCAGGAAGGCCTCATGGTCGAAGCTCGCCCCGGCCCCCTGAACGAGCTCGATCTCGTCGCGCAGCGTGGCCACTTCATCGGGGAAGGCCTCGGTCAGGCGCGGGTCGGACAGGCCTTCGAGCACCTCGACGTCGTCGGTGAGCTTCTCCTGGCCGGGCGTGAACCGCAGCAGATTCTGATCGAGCAGATGGTAGACGCCGCGGAAACGCTTGCCCATGCCCACCGGCCAGGTAACCGGCGCACAGGCCAGGCCTAGCACGGATTCGATCTCATCGAGCAGCTCGATCGGCTCGCGGACCTCGCGGTCCAGCTTGTTGATGAAGGTGATGATCGGCGTGTCGCGCAGCCGGCAGACCTCGAGCAGCTTGATGGTCTGTGCCTCCACGCCCTTGGCCGCGTCGATCACCATGACCGCCGCATCCACCGCCGTCAGCACCCGATAGGTGTCCTCGGAGAAGTCCTGGTGGCCCGGGGTATCGAGCAGATTGAAAACGCAATCGCCATACTCGAACTGCATCACCGAGCTGGCCACCGAGATCCCCCGCTGCTTTTCCACCTCCATCCAGTCGGAGGTGGCATGCCGCGAGCTCTTGCGCGCCTTGACCGTGCCGGCCATCTGAATCGCGCCGCCGAACAGCAACAACTTCTCGGTAAGCGTGGTCTTGCCCGCGTCAGGGTGCGAAATGATCGCAAAGGTGCGCCGCCGCGCAACCTCGCGGGCGAGCTGGGTCGGGGTCATGAGCAGAGGTGATGAAAAAGGGGGTTCCGGTCAGTCGACGATGTCGCTCTCAGGCTGACTCGTGAAGCCCTCGAGCGATCCCAGTGTCTGGGCGTCACGCTCGATGTTAACCGGGCTGCCCGCATAGGCCAGCAAGAGGCTTGCCAGCGACCCGAGGGCATCGACATGGATCCGTTCATAACCATGGGATGCATCGATCCCGAAGGTTAACAGGGCGCAGCGCACCTCATTGCCGGCAGCCAGGGCCGAGGCGATGTCTGAACGGTAGAAACGGAACACATCCTTCTGGTACTCGATAGCGTGATCGCGGCAGAGATCGACCAGCTTGCGGGTGAGATGGAAATCGAACGGTCCGGTCTGATCGGCCATGGCCACGGTCACGCCGAACTCGCGCGAATTCTGCCCGGGCGCCGTCGTACCATTGTCGATGGCGATCAACGATGCCACGTCACGGGTCAGGATCGATGAAGCGCCGACGCCGACCTCCTCGGCGATCGTGAACATCCAGTAGACATCGACCGGCAGACTCATGTCCGAGCGCAGGATCGCCTCGATCGTGGCCAGCATCAGCGCCACACCGGCCTTGTTGTCGAGATGGCGGGAGACGATGAAACCGTTGTCGAGGAACTCGGGCTGCGGGTCTATCGACACGATGTCACCGATCTCGACACCGAGTTCTTCGAGGTCGTCACGCGAGCCGACCCGCTCATCCAGGCGCAGCTCGACATGATCCCAGGCCACCGGTTGACTGTCGATCTCCTTGTTGAAGGTGTGACCGGAGGCCTTGAGCGGCAATATGGATCCGCGAAACTGCCCTGTCTCGGAAAACACCGTCACCCGGGCCCCCTCGGCGAATCGCGATGACCAGAAGCCGATCGGCACCAGTTCCAGGCGGCCGTTGTCCTTGAGCCGCTTGACCTGGGCGCCCAGCGTATCCACATGCGACACGATCGCGCGCGCCGGCTGCCGGCGGCTGCCCACCATGCAGGCGCGGATCTCGCCGCGACGCGTCAGCTCTACCTGGATGCCGAGCCGCTCGAGCTCGCGATACACATGGCGCACCACCGAGTCCGTGTATCCGGTCGGGCTCGGGATGCGTAGCAGCGCATCGAGCTGCCTGACCAGATAATCGATGTCGATCGGCGTCTGACTGGGTGCGACGACCGGAGCCTGTAGCTTCACCGGTCGTCGCCGTGCCGTGCGTGCATTGGGATATTTGCTCATGTCCGCCCCTTCGAAGCCGTCGAGCGCCGCGCCATCGAACGAGGAAACAGCAGATCGACGAAACGCTGCGCCGTGGGTTGCGGCTCGTGATTGGCCAGACCCGGCCGCTCGTTCGCCTCGATGAAGTGATACTCGGATGACTGTGGAGAATCCGACAGCAGATCGACCCCCACGACCGGAATGTCGATTGCCCTGGCGACAGCGATCGCAGCCGCGGCCAGCTCGGGATGTAGCTGGTCGGTGACATCGTGAATCGTGCCACCCGTATGCAGATTCGCGGTACCCCGCACCTCGACCACCTGTCCGGGTGGCGGAATACTTTCGAGCGAACAGCCCACACGCGCCAGCGTGCGCTCGGTTTCGTCGTCCACCGGAATGACCGACTCGCCACCGGTGGCCGCCGAGCGGCGCCGACTCTGAACCTCGATCAGTTCGCGGATCCGGCTGGAACCATCGCCGATCACACGTGGTCGACGGCGAATCGCTGCGGCCACGACCTTGAAATCGATGACCACGATGCGGATGTCCTCGCCCTCCACCATCTGCTCGACCAGCACGACCTCACAGACACTGCGCGCGCGCCGGATCGCGAGTTCGAGCTCGTCCCAGCGCCGCACACCGACCGCGATACCGCGTCCCTGCTCGCCACGCGCCGGCTTGACGACGACCCGGCCGGTCATTTCGAGGAACTCGCGCAGACGTCGCTCCGGAAACTCACCGGACTGGATCGTGATCTGACCGGGAACCCTCACGCCCGCCGACTGCACCACCCGCCGGGTGACCGCCTTGTCATCGCAGATCGACATGGCCACCGCGCTGGTCAGCTCGGAGAGGCTCTCGCGGCAGCGCACCGAGCGTGCACCCTGGACCAGGCGGATGAAGCCGCCCTCGGCATCCAGCACCTCGACCTGGATGCCGCGTCGCAGCGCCTCGTCCGCAATGATGCGCGCGTACGGGTTGAGATCGTCGCCCGACTGCGGCCCCACGAACAGATGCTCATTGATCGAATTCTTGCGCTTGATCGCAAATGATTGCAGGCGGCGAAAGCCGAGTCGCTCGTAGAGCGAAACCGCGGCCTCGTTGTCGTGCAACACCGAGAGATCGACATAGGCGCAGCCGCGCGCCTTGAAATACTCGACCAGATGCCTGACCAGGGCCTCGCCCACGCCAGGATGCTCGGCCTGCGGGTCGACCGCCAGACACCAGAGCGAGCTGCCATGCTGGGGATCATCGAAAGCATGGGCATGATCGACGCCCATCACCGTGCCCAGTACCGCACCGCTTCGAACATCCTCGGCCACCAGGCAGACGATCGCACGGGTATCACGCTGCGACCAGAAAAACTGTGAATCGACCGGCACCATGCCACGCAGCTGATAGATCCGGTTGACCTCGCGCGCATCGGTTTCCGAACCGAGACGGCGCACGAAGAAGGTGCTGGGCCGCCGGCGCGAGGCACGGTAGAGCGCCGTGTCCAGCCGATAGGTATGCGATGGATCGATGAACAGCTCGAAAGGCGCCTTGGCGAGGAGCACATGCGGATCGGCGACATAGAAGGCGATGTCACGCCGGCCGGCCCCCTCACTGCGCAGCACGCGGATCAGGGATTCCGGATCATCGAAGGTATGCGCAAAGACCAGACGCCCCCAGCCGCAATCGATGACCGCCTCGGATGCCCAATGCTTGCTGGGATCGATCGCGCCAACCGCGAGCCCGGGCGCCGAAGTGGCGCGTCGGTGACGGCGTTGGGCATGGGCACGCGCCCGCACACGACTCAGATTCGATGCGTCTGAAGCCATAGTTCCAGCAAACCGATTTGCCAAAGTTCGGAGCCGCGCAGCGGCGTGATATGGGCCGAAGGCTCGGTCAGCAGACGGTCGACCCAGGCCGGGTCGAACAAGCCACGCTCGCGCGCCGCCTGTGCATGCAGCGCCTCGCGGACCATCTCGAGCACCGGCCCGTCGATGTACTTGAGCGCAGGCACCGGAAAGTAGCCCTTGGGACGATCGATCACCTCATGCGGAAGCACCTGACGTGCGACATCCTTCAGAATGCCCTTGCCGCCATCGCGCAGTTTCAGATGCCCGGGAATCCTGGCCGCCAGTTCGACCAGTTCGTGATCGAGGAAAGGCACCCGGGCCTCCAGGCCCCAGGCCATGGTCATGTTGTCGACCCGCTTGACCGGGTCATCGACCAGCATCACCTCCGAATCGAGCCGCAAGGCCTTCTCGAGCGGCCCGCTGGCCCCGGGCCGCGCGAAATGCTCGGCCACGAAGGCACGCGCCGGATCATGTGCCAGGCGCCAATCGGGGCCGAGCTGGCGGCTCAGGGTCGCGTGATCACGATCGAAGAAGGCACGCGAGTAGGTGCTCAGAGGGTCGTCGGCATCGGCCATCGGCGGATACCAGTGATAGCCGGCGAAGACCTCGTCGGCGCCCTGCCCCGACTGCACCACCTTCACATGCCGCGATACTTCCTGCGACAACAGATAAAAGCCCACATTGTCATAGGAAACCATCGGCTCGGACATCGCCGCGATCGTGTTCGGCAGCCACTGCAGCATGCGGGCCGATTCGATGAAGATCTTGGTGTGATCGGTGGCGTAGGTCTTGGCCACCAGATCCGAATAGCGGAACTCGTCGCCCTGCTCACCATTGGCCGCTTCGAAACCGATCGAGAAGGTCTTCAGACCACGCTGGCCCTGCTGAGCGAGCATGGCCACGAGCAGACTCGAATCGACGCCCCCGGATAGCAGCACGCCCACCGGCACATCGGCGATCATGCGCCGCCGGATCGCCTCGCGCAGTGACGCATCGACACGCTCGCGCCAGTCCTGCGCGCTCAGATCGCGGTCTTCATCGCGCTCACCATAGGGCACCTGCCAGTAGCGGATGTCGCGCGAGCGGCCATCGGCCTCATAGATCCGCACGGTCGCGGGCGGCAGCTTGCGAACACCACTCAGCATCGTATGCGGTGGCGGCACCACCGCATGAAAACTCATGTAATGATGCAGCGCGACCGGATCGATCGTGGTGTCGAGATCGCCCGCGGCCAACAGTGCCGGCAGCGTGGAAGCAAGGCGCAGCCGTGAGCCCTTCTCGGCCAGATACAACGGCTTGATCCCGAAGCGATCGCGAGCGATCGCGACACGCCCGCTATCGCGCTCGTGGATCACGAATGCGAACATGCCCTGCAAACGGCGCGCACAGTCCGGGCCCCAGGCCTGCCAGGCACGCAACACGACTTCGGAGTCGCCGTCGGAGAAGAACTGCAGGCCGAGACCGCGCAGTTCGTCGCGCAGTTACCGATAGTTGTAGATGCAGCCGTTGAAGACCGCACTCAGACCGGACGCAGGATCGGTGAGCGGTTGATGGGAGCGCTCGGACAGATCGATGATCTTCAGGCGCCGGTGACCAAAACCTGCTTTATCGAGGACGAGCATGCCGCTCGCATCGGGGCCGCGCGGTCTGAGAACATCGACCATCGCGCCAAGGGCCGCGAGATCTACCTCACCGCCTTCGCCAAAATGCACCTCGGCTGCAAAGCCACACACTGGGACATCCGCTCCTTTCGCATGACGACACGCATTCGAAACGAACGGCGGTCAGGCGATCAAAGCGATTTATCGTAACAAGGACAGCGATCGACGTTGAATTCGACTGCGTGCAGTTCAGGGGCTCTCACTCAGCCGCCGAATCCTGCCGGCATGCGGCAAGACCACGACAGCGTGGCTCAGTCGCCGCCGCCGAGCGCCTCACGCTCCATCCGGAGATACGTGTTGTAGGCATTGCGGCGATTACCTTCATCGAAGGTGGGCAGCTTCTCGTAGGCTGACCAATCGACCTGCTCATAGGCCTCGTCGAAGGGCAGCAGATCGGCCACGGCCTTACCCATTTCCTGGCGCAGGAAGCGCAGATATTCACGGGTCATGTTCAGATCGGCCATCGCATCGGTGGACGCCGGACCATGTCCGGTGATCACGACACGGGCCTCGCGCTTGGCCAGTTCATCCAAGGCCGCGAGCCAGGCGCGCGAATCGGCGGTGCCCACCCATGGAAGGCGCCCGGCGAACACCAGATCACCCGCGAACAGCGCGTCCTCTTCCTCGACATACATCATGATGTCTTCCGGCGTATGCGCGGGCCCCACATGCATGAGATGAAATGTCATGCCACCGAGCCTGAACACCAGCTCACGATCGAAGGTGAGATCGGGTGGCGTCACGCGTGCGCGTTCATCCACCCACGGAAACAGCGAACTGCGCCTTTCCTCGAGTCTCGCCGCGGGCGCTTCCGTGCGCAGATACTCGAGCACCTTGTTCTGCGCCCAGACCTCGATCCCGGCCTCCGCAAACGGCTGCGCGCCGTAAAAGTGATCGGAATGATAGTGACTGATGATCACCCGCCGAACCGGTTTGTCCGTGACCTTGCGGATCTCGGCAAACAAGGCCTCACCCAAGGACGGCGTACCAAGCGCATCGAACACCACCACGCCGTCGTCGGTGACGACGAAGCCCGCATTGGAGTTGAAGCCCTGATTGACCGGCGAGACCATGCCGGTCATGCCCTGAACGAACCAGACGCGATCGGTGAGCTTGCGCGCCTGCAGCTTCACAGAGACCGGCTCGAACTTGCCGGCCGGTGACGGCACCGGACAGGCATCGGCGACAGGCGCTCCCTTGGCCTCATGCGCCGCGAGAGGCCCGCTCACCAGCAGCAACAGGCCGAGCACCATGGCACGCACCGGCGCCAGGGCATCTCGCCACCGCCCGTGGGATGAATCATGATCAGCCATGCCGTTCGACACTCCTGGTGTGGCGGATGCGGTGATCGCACCCTCTGCTGTTCAAAACGCGAGATCGTCCGCCACCGCGTCGATACCCGCACGCGCACAGACCGTGTCGGCCTCGCCACCGGGTGCGCCCGACACGCCGATCGCGCCGACGTGCGAGCCACCGGCATCGATCGGCAGGCCACCGCCCACCGTGGCCACGCCGGACAGATCGCGGATGCCCGACTCCGGTTTGCCGGGCTGGGTGACCTCGCCAAGATCGGCGGTGGGAATCCGAAAGCTCGCCGAGGTCCAGGCCTTGTCTTGTGCGAATCGCGCCGAATGCGCACCGGCGAAGCGATCACGCACGAATGCCTGCAGGATGCCCGAGCGATCGACCACGGCCACGGAAACCTGGTAGCCGGCCTCACGGCAGCTGGCCAGTGCCGCCTGCGCCGCGCGCAGAGCGATCTCCGGGGTCATCGACTTCGTGGTGAATGTGGCTTCATCGGCGGCCAGCGCGGCGAGCGGCAGGGAGGCGATCATCCAGGCGAACGCGCAGCCCGCGATCAGAGGTCTGGTGTGCGTATTCATCAGCTGGCCATCCCGGGGTTCTCGCCCACGCCGATCAGGCGCGGGGTGTTCAGTTCACGAACCGTCAGTTCACGGTGCTGGCCGAGGTAGGTCTCGACCACATTCCAGACAGGCTCGCCTTCGACGCCCTCTGCCACCGGGGCCCAACCGGCCACCTTGTAGGTCTTGGCAGGATCGATCAACTCGCCATCGAGGCGCATGTCGGTGATGCGCCTGCCGGCGTCGGCCCGTGGCTCGATTGCATAGGTCAGGCCACCGACTCGTACCATGTCGCCGCCTTGCTGGTAATACGGATCGGGATTGAACAGATTGTCGGCGACGTCTTCGAGCACGGTCTTGATGAACTCACCGGTCATGTCGGTGAGCGTGGTTTGCGGATAGGTGATCGCGGTCTGATCCATCAGGTGCTCCCGCGTGATGCCCTGCCCGGGCAGGATCGAGGTGCCCCAGCGGAACCCAGGCGAAAAAGCCACCTGTGCGCCCTTGACCTCGAGCAGCGCATCGACGATCAGCTGATCGAAGGTGCCATTGTTATTGCCCCGCCGATAGAGCACCTCGGGGCTGACCGCGAGCACCTCCTCGAGTTTGGCCTTGTGCGGCGCGCGAATCTTCTCGATCGTGGCGAGCATCTGCGGATCGGCCGGAAGGATGTTCGAAAACACCGGCAGTAGCCGGTAACGGAAATCCGTGACCTTGCCACCCTTGACCTCGAAATCCATCAGGCCGAGGAACTTGCCATTGGAGCCCGCATTGGTAACCAGCGTCTTGCCCGAAGCGTTTTCAACCACCACAGGCGCCGGCATGCCGTCATGCGTATGACCGCCGAAGATCGCATCGATTCCCGTGACCCGCGAGGCCATCTTGATATCGACATCCATGCCGTTATGCGACAGCACCACGACCACCTGCGCCCCCTTGCCGCGTGCCTCATCGACCATCTCCTGCATGCGGGTGTCCTGGATGCCGAAGCTCCACTCGGCCACCATGTAGCGCGGATTGGCGATCGGGGTATACGGGAAGGCCTGACCGATGATGGCCACCGGTACACCGTTCATTTCGCGAATCGTGTATGGCTTGAAGACAGGATCCTCGAAATCGGTGGTCTTCACGTTCTGGGCCACGAACTCCACATGGCCGGCGAAGTCACCGTCGACGATCTGCTTGACCCGCTCCATGCCGTAGGTGAACTCCCAGTGGCCGGTCATGACGTCCACGCCAAGCTGCTTGCAGGCATCGACCATGTCCTGGGCATTGCTCCACAAGGCCGTGGCCGAGCCCTGCCAGGTATCGCCACCGTCGAGCAGCAGTGCCCCCGGCCGCGAGGCGCGCAGGCGTTTGACCAGCGTGGCCAGGTGGGCGAAGCCACCGACCTTGCCGTAGGTGCGCGCGGCCTTCTCGAAATTCAGATACGTGAATGCGTGGGCCTGCGGGGTACCGGGCCTGATGCCGAAGGCCTTCAGCAGTTCATCACCAACCAGGTGCGGCGGGCGCCCGAAAGCATCGGCAAAGCCGAGATTGACGCTCGGCTCACGGAAATAAATGGGCAGCAACTGCGCATGACAGTCGGTCATATGCATGAAACTCACCTGACCGAACTTCGGAATGTCGTACATCGACTCGGCCGGCGCACCGGCCCCTTCGGAGCCGGTCGCACCAATCGCGGCATGCGGCCGAAGAACCATTCCGGCCGCGG
Source organism: Burkholderiaceae bacterium (assembly GCA_041396585.1). Lineage (GTDB taxonomy): Bacteria > Pseudomonadota > Gammaproteobacteria > Burkholderiales > Burkholderiaceae_E > JAUIAI01. Next base: position 197,013 of record JAWKYG010000007.1, read on the forward strand.
ACGCCGCCGCCAACACATTGAGAAACTCACGACGTTGCATGGACAAGTTCCGTTGAGGCCAGCCACACGCTGGCGCAGATCATTGCAGTGAAAAAGACACCGGCGGCCTATGGCCGCCGGCTTGCCTGAACGAACCCGCGATTGGCGGGCAGCGTTCGAGGCTTACTTGTTGACCGGCGACGCGGGGTCGAGCAACAAGGCCATCACATCCTTGATCTCGGTCTCGGTCAGCAGACCGGCGGCACCGAAACGCGGCATCGCATTGCAGGCATTGAACGCATGCGAGTTCCAGATCCGCGCCCACGTGTACTTCATGATCTCTTCGCTCGTGCCACGCAACTTGCCATAGTTGTTCAAGGACGGGCCCATGTTACCGAACGAGATCTCGGCGGTATCGAGTTGATGGCAGGCATAGCAGTTGCCGAACACCTGCGAGCCCGGCTTGTCGCTGAACTGCAGTCCGCGGCCCTTGGAGGCCAGCTTCATGCCGTTCTTCCAGTCGCCCAGATACTTGCCATCGGCCGGATACTTCACCGCGGCGAGCGCGGCCTTCTCGAGCTCCGCCTTCCTGGCCGGATCCATCTTGCCTGTCAGGCCCGCCTCGGAGCAGAACTTCTGCTCTTCAGACTGGTTCAGACGGTCGAGCTTGGCCTGGCCTTTCTCGGCGAACGAGCCCTTGATCACGGCTGCCGTGGCGGCGGCATCGCTCTTGGCGGTCATGTCGTCGGCCGCGCCCACCTGCGTCATGCAACCGGTCAGGGCGATCGCGGCTGCGATCAACGAGTAACGCATTTTTGAATTCCTCATCGTGTGATCCTCCCGATCAGCGCTTGATTGCCGGGGTGGCCATCGTGGCACCCTTGGCCTTCACACCGAGATAGGTGATCAGGTCGATCGAGGTCTGCGACCCATACTCCAGCGCCGGGAAGCGCTGCTGGCGGAAACAGTCATACATGCGCCACTGCATCGAGCGCAGCGCGCCCTGGGACACCCGGTAGGCCGGCCAGCTGGTGAACGCCGCACCGGCCGGACCGGCGTCGGTCAGATTCGGCAGCTCTTGCAGGCGGATCCGCTGCCCTTCCTTCGCGTGGCAGGTGGCGCATGAGAAGTCATACGGGCCACCGACATAGAAGAACGAGCGCTCGCCCCGTTCGTAGGCGGCCTTTTCCTTCGGATGCGACTGCGGCAGATTCACCTTGAAGCCGCGCGAGGCTTCGGAGACGTAACCTGAGAGCGCTTCGAGATCCGTCTGCTTCTGGCCGCCGCCAGAGAACGGCTTCTTCGTGATCTCGGCACGATCGAAGCCCTGCAGGGTGACCATGCAGTGGACGATGCGCGATTCGACATCCATCACCTGATCGGTGTCGGCGAAGTAGCGCGGCATCTCGGCGGCCGCACCTTCGACCACACCCGCCCCCTTGCCCAGATCGCACTGCTCCATACTGGCATTCTTCGGGCCACGCTTGGTGCTCCAGAGCTCTTCACCGCGCCATACCGTCAACTCGGCGGGGTTGCCGTCCTGCAGCATTTCACGGTATTTCTCGATGCCCTTTTTGACTTCGTCGCTGTCGGCCATCGCGGAGCCAAATGGCATGGCTGCGGCCAGGATGACGGCGCCCAGTCCGAAAGCGAGGCGGCTGCGCCCGTTCGGTAGTCTCACGTTCTTCTCTCCTTCCGTTGCGCCCGATCGCTGGCCCCCGATGCCATGATCGAATTTCCATACGACGCACGCAACATGGCTTGCAGTGCGGGCCGATCGCCAGCACCGGTTTATGAACCCCGCTCCAGGACGGGGTCGGCGAATCAGCTGACCTTGGCCTCGTCGGTTCTGGAATCGCCCTTGTTGTCCTTCCAGGTGATCGAGACCGTATCGCCCTTCTTGCCGCCCTTGACCTTGAAGGCGAGATAAGGGTTCTTGGCTACCGCCGGGCCCCAGTGGGCCTTCATGACCGGCTTACCATTCAGCGACGCAACCACCTCGCTGATGAACCACGCAGGTACGATCTCGCCACTGCTGTTCTTACGCTGACCGGTTTCCATCTCGTGCGCCATCAGCACGCGGACATCGACGATGTCGTCCTTGGCTTTGGCGCGAATGCGCATCGGGTCACCCATGATGCAACTCCTTTATTCGTAATCTCGTGTGAAGGTCGGTGGGCTGACTGGCCGGCGATCAGCCGCCGCAGCCGCCCAGCGTGACCTTGACTTCCTTGGACGCCATGTAGAACTTGCCGTCGGCCTTGACGAGCGCGACGACGTCCGAGCTCTGCCCCATCTTCACCCGCATGGTGACCTCGGGCAGCATCCCGTCCATGACCTCGTAGGCACCCGCCAATGCGGCCGGGTTCTTTTCGATCATGAGCGCCATCATCTCGGTCTTGGGCAGATCACTGACGATGCCCATCGGCACGACCGCACCGTTCTCGGCGATATCGGGTGCGATCAGCTGGACCTTGTCGGACTTCTCGGCACCCGCCGCGCCCAGAACCTCGAGCGCACCCTTCACACCTTTGGCCTTGAAGGCATCGGCAAATGTGGCAGCTTCGGCCGAACCTGGTTTGAGCATGCCGGCAGACACCAGTGCGGCGTACAGACCGCCGGCGCCGGCTACCTGGAGCACGGAACGCCTGGTTGTTTTCATCGTAATTCCTCCTGGAGAGTAGTAAGTTTCGGCCCCCGGTTACGATGCCCGGAAGTTGCCTGTTCAAGGCAGGTGACAGCCGCGCTGGCCCCGACCAGCCGCACAACGTTACCGTAATGCGAACTGAAGCACCAGCACGGCGGTTACCGACCGAGAATCCATTTCACCAGACGCTTCGCGTCTTCGTCCGACACCAGCGGGTTCGCGGGCATAGGCACCGGCCCCCAGGTGCCTTGCGCGCCCTCGCGCACGCGCTTGACGAGTTTGTCGACCGCGTCGTCGGCCCCGGCATATTTCCTGGCCACCTCGACAAACGCCGGCCCAACCACCTTGTGATCGATCGCGTGACAAGCCAGGCAGTTCGATTTCTCTGCCAATGACATCAGCTCGGGCGATTCCTGATCGGTCTTGCCGGCACCATCGGCGGCGATCACGGTTTGACCGGCCAGCTTGCGGGTCTCGTCCAGAGACTTGGGTGCGGGCTTGAGCGTATCGGCACCGCGCACGGCACCGACCACCCGGTTCTGCTCGGCCAGATTTCCGTGAGCATTGCGGGCGTAATCGGGCAGGAAGGAACGAATGTCGATCCTCGGTTTCGCAGTTGGTCATGCAATCCGTGCCCTGGACATCGGGCTTGCCGTCGGTCTGCCACAGGCCGTTGTAGCTCACCTTGCCATTGCGATTGGGCAGACGCGCCTGCGCCTGGGCCATGGTATCGGGCGACAACACGAAGTCATCGTCCACCACGCCGGCCATGTTCAGCAGATAGGCCAGAACCGCGAAGACCTCGTCGGCGCTCAGCGACTTCGGCGCATTCCAGGGCATCGCGCGATTGATGTAATCCCAGAGCGTGGACACCTGCGACACCTTCATGAAGGTGGTGCGCTGCGGATAGTGCGGATCACGCAACGCGGCCACACGGCCGGTCTCGATGTCTTCGTCCGTGGTTCCGCCGATGATTGGCGTGAACACCTCGTTCGATTCGCCGAAGATGCCGTGACAGGAGGCGCACTTGCCCTCCCAGACTCCCATTCCGTCCTCGACGCTGCCCTTTCCCGCCGGCAGGCCTTTGAAGTCGGCGCGCACATCGATATCCCAGGCAGCGACCTCATCCGCAGTCGCGGTGCGGCCGAGACCGGCCCAGGGCTTGTCGTCAGCGACAGCCGTGGTCGCGATCGTCAGTGCGCTCACGAAGGCCAGAACGCTCAGGCCACGAGCGGCGCGCGCGGGCATCGCGTTTTTCTCAGTAAACCTGAACATTGAACACCTCGCCGCTTTCGGACACCCGCCACGACTGAATCGCGTTGTTGTGATAGATCGATCGTGTGCCACGCACCGCGCGCAACTGGTTGATCTTCGGTTGCACATGACCGGTTTCGTCGATGGCCCGGCTCTGCAGAACCGCCGGGCTTCCGTCCCAGACCCAGTCGATGTTGAAGCGGGTCAGTGCCTTGCTCAGGGACGGGCCTTCGAGCCGCGCCTCACGCCAGTTGCGCCCGCCATCGAACGACACATCGACACGCTTGACCTTGCCCCGCCCGGACCAGGCCAGACCGGTCACGTTGTAATAGCCCTTGTCGAGCAGAAACTGGCCGCCAGAGGGTGTCGTGATCACCGATTTCACCTCCTGGATCGAGGTGAACTGCCGGTGCCGGCCATCGGGCATCAGATCGATGTAGTGGATGACCTCATCCTTGGTGTAGAACGGCTGATCGCCCACCTCGATGCGGCGCAGATACTTGACCCAGGACACGCCCTGCACGCCCGGCACCACCAGACGCAGCGGATAGCCGTTCTCCGGGCGCAGCATTTCACCGTTCATCGCCCAGGCGACGATGACATCGTCCATCGCGTTCTCGATCGCGATCGTGCGGGTCATCGAGGAGCCATCCGCCCCTTCGGCGAGCACGTACTTGCCCTTGGCGAGATCGACACCACACATATCGAGCAGGGTCGAGAGCTTCACCCCGGTGAATTCACAGCAAGACAACATGCCAGGCGAATACTGAACGGTCGGCACAGCGACCCGCCCCCACTCCATCCCGGTATTGGCACCACATTCGATGAAATGAATCCGCGATACGGCCGGCATCCGCAGCAGATCATCCATCGTGAACACGCGCGGCGCCTTGACCAGGCCGTTGATCATCAGCCGATGACCGCTCGGGTCATAGTCCCACCAGCCCTGGTGATGGCGCTCGAAATGCAGCCCATTGGGCGTGATGATGCCGAACAGGCCCTGCAGCGGGCAGAAACTGACCGACGCCGCGGCCACCTGGGTCAGACCGGGGCTCTGGCGGCGCTGCAGATTGCTTTCCCAGCGCGACGGCAGGCCATAGCCGCGTGCGGCCACCGGCTGACCGAGCCCCTTGGTATGCGGTGGAAGCTCGAGAATGTTCGGATCGCCTTCGGCGGCGCGCGCTTCGCGCTGGCGGCCACCTGCGCGGCCGTGGCGCCGGCACCCATCGCCAGGGCCTTGCCCATGAAGCTGCGGCGCGCCTGACGCGCGACCGCCATGTCGTCGGGGCCGAGGAAGTTTTCGGGAGCGGGCTTCACCCGCCCGGACATCTTTGGGTCAGTCAACACATTCTCCTGGCGGAGGGAGCGGATCATTAGGCGCCTGCGCCGGGGCCGGCATCGCCGGGCCCGGCCGCCTCACCGGTTTGCGCGACCGCAAAGTCACGGGCCAGCGAGCGAGCTTCGCTCGCCCCGCCCTCGCCCAACTCATGACGGGCGGCAAAGTGGACACAGGCTGTACGGCAGATTTCGATCAGTGTCTGATCGGACACCTTGTAAAGAATGAAATTCCCCGACTTTCGACGGTCGAGCACGCCGGCGCCATATAAGGTGCTCAAGTGACGGGAACATTGGTTTGAGCTGCGCCGGTCTCGCGCACGATCTGCGAGACCGATCTCTCCTCGGCGCAGATCGTGTGCATGATCCGCAACCGCGTCGGGTCCGACAACAAGCTGGAAATAGCGCGCTACGCCTTCCAGCACCGGATCCAGCTCGTCCAGTTTCGTCTCCTGCCACCTGTGGCTCACGGCGGGACCGATGATCAATGCACCGAACCCGCTCCCGGCAATCGCTCGATCCCGAGTGGATTCGAGATCTTCCCGCGAACGCCCTGCAGGGTCGACAATACCCTCGGGCGACGTTATTCATTACTATATGCACATATGCGCATACAGTCAAATGCATTTGGCCCGTTTCGGAGAAGCAGCGTGATCATGTCAGCGGCAATACGGATCGGCGACCATGCCGTGACGGTGGGCGCCACGCTTGCCAGGCGGGTCGGTGCGGCCACTCGTGTTCGCGATGCTCACGGCATTGACGGTGCCGGTCGTATTGCCGGCGACGGCAAGCGCCGCCTCCCGCAGGATTTGGCTGCCAGCACCGCGGCGCGCCTGTCGCCGACCGAGCGAACGGCGGGGCTACGTGGCGGAATCACACCCCTGCTCAAGCATATCGGCCAGCCGGCGCACGTGCGATCGTGCTGGTGTCGCTACCAAACTGCGCCTTTTGCGAACTGGTGCGCGAGCGCCAGCTGGGTCCGTTGCGTCGCGATGTGGCCTATGACGACGTGCCCGTCTTCGAAATCTCGATGGCCGACGCCGCGACCCTGCCCGAACTACCCGGCCCCTGGCACGCGCCCGGTTCTGAAAGGCCTGCAACGGTGCGCTGCCTGGCTGCGCGCGCAGGATATCCGGATGGCACCGACCGTGCTGTTCATGAACAGCGCCGGCGAGCAGGCGCCACGGCTGGTGGGCTATGCCAGCGACGACTTCTACTGGGCCTACCTCAGCGAGCGCATCACAGAGCTGCGTGCCGCACCCGCCCCCCAACGCCGCGCAACCCCGTGCCCGACGCGGCGCAATCGCGGCGGTCAGTGAAAGTGCCCGGGATCGGGCGAGACATCACCCGGCAACTCGGCGTGGACCACATCGCCCTTGTCGTTCGGATACATGGGCGCGCCGCAGTCCTCGCAGAACTCCGGCTCGTTGACGCTTGGCCAGACCGAGATATTCGTGATGCCCGCCTCGCGCAGGCATTGCCGGATGCGGGTCAGCGGCGGCGGGTCGTCCTGCTCGGACTCCGCGCCCAGCAATGGCCAGACCACCCCGTGCGCAACCTCTTCGCCATCGCGGTCGACACTCAGGCCGATCCGGTATTCGTCCACCCGCTCGAAGCCAAAACCGGCGACGATCGCGCGGATCTCGGTGGCCTCGATATCGAGCGCATGGGTGAGGTAGTGCACCGAGGCGCGAATGCCGTAGGGGCGCACCCGTCGGTCGGCCTCACGCATATTGATGTGATAGGCGTCAGGCAGCAGGCATTCGAAACCGCATCCCGGCAGCAGCTGTTCGGCAACCGGCCGGGCATGCTCGACCCACTTCTCCAGTGCCTGAACCCGCCCGCCCTGTTCGCGCAGATCGGCGGGTCTGCCAGCGAAAGGCCGGCTCGCCGGGGCGCACGGCGACCGCGCCGATCAGGAACCGCGCATCGGCGAGCTTGTCGGCCGCCTCGGGCAGCTCTCGCTGGCCGCTGGGCGCACTCTCGCGCAGGGCCGCCGCCCCAAGACGACCGGTGAGGCGGCGCAGTTCGGCGTAGTCACGCGGCAGTTGATCGATGCTTACCAGGCTCGGCATCAGATACAGGCGCGCGCCCGGCGCCACCACCACCATGCGCAGGGTCTCGACCAGGCTGTCGCGCAGCGCCCTGGGAATCGCGCCGGTGGGGATTGCGAAACGCGTCCAGGCCACCAGCGGCGCCGAGATCAGCAGCACCTGCCAGGGGCCGTCATCGCCCTCGATCAGCAGCGACTCGGAATGCTCCTCGACCGCCTCGATCAATGCGCCGTAGGAATCGGGATCGGTCTGATTGAGCCGCTCCAGCGCATCGTAGACCGGCTGCGCATGCCCATTGGCCAGCAGCCGCGCCAGCCGCTCCCCAAGCAACGAATCCCAGTAGCGGTCTTCCACCCGGCTGCCGGAATTGGCGATCCCCAACGCGGCCGTGACCAGGCGCTCGGCATCCGCGGACAGATGGCCGTTGCGATCACGCCCGCTTCGGGGCTGACGGCTTTCTTTCATGAAAACTCCAGATACTTCTCCGAAGTGTAGCAATCCGAACGCGTCACGTTGCCAGCGCCGATGCCGGTGCTCGAAAACCGTTGGCGCGCCGCCTACGGAATACCTTCGATAACCGGTCTATGATCATTCCATGCAGCCAAGCACAGTCCCCTTGCGGGCCATCCCGCGCCGGCAGTCTGAATCCCGCGCCAGGCGCCTGCTCTGGCCGGCGCTGGCCGTGGCCCTTGGCGTGGCAGCCTGCGGAGGCGGTGCTGAAGCACCTGCCTCGCCGGGCGCGACTGACAAGGTCTCGTATCTGATCGAGACCATGCGCAGTTGGTACCTCTGGAACACCCGCCTGCCTGACCCGATAGACCCGGGTGCCTACACTGACGAGAATCAGGCACTGGACGCACTACGGGTCACTGAGGACCGATACAGCAATATCGCCGATGCGAGCGAGTACCAGCGCTTCTACGGCGAAGGCAAGAGCGTTGCCTTTGGCATCCTCTATCGCGTTCGCACCGACGATCTTTTGCTGCTGATGGTTTCGCCGAACTCGCCCGGCCATGCGGCCGGTCTGCGTCGCAGTCAGCGGATTCTGGCGATAGACGGTGAGTCGATCACCTTGCTGCAGGCACAGAACCGACTCGACGCTGCCTTCGGCCCGGCCGAGCCCGGGATCATGCGTCGCTTCACGATCGCCGACGAGCTCGGCCAGCGCGATATCATAGTCACCAAGGCACTGTTCGATATCGCCTATGTGATCGCCGAAGGCCTGTTCGTTCGCGGCCAGCGACGCATTGGTTATGTGCACTTCTACTCGTTCGCCGATCCGGGAGTTGCCCCGTGGCAGGCCGCGCTCGATCGGCTGATCGCCGCCGGGGCACAGGATCTGATCGTCGATCTGCGCACCAACGGCGGCGGGCTGCTGGCCACGGCGGCAACCATCGGCTCCTCGCTGGGCGACATGGCCGGCAAGACCATGGCCACGCTGCGCTTCAATGATGCCCACAGCAGCTCGAACCGGGCCTATCTCTTTCGCGCCGACGAGCGCGGCAACCGGTTCGAACGCCTGGTCTGGCTCACCGATGCCAACACCTGTTCCGCGGCCGAGTCCTTGATTCTCGGTGTGGCTCCCTGGCGGCCCGCGACCAGGATCGGCGCGACCAGCTGCGGCAAGCCGGTCGGCTTCACCCCGAGCACCTTTCAGGACAAGGTGTTCAACATCGTGAGCTTCTCGCTCGAGAATGCGCTCGGTGTCACCAACTATTTCACCGGACTGGCCCCGGATTGCACAGTTGCCGATGATGGGCGCGGCCAGTTCGGTGAGGCCGACGAAACACTGACCGCGGCGGCCCTGAGCTGGCTCGATACCGGCAGCTGCCCGGCGATTGCGCAGTCAGCCACGCCGAAGTCGGGATCGGGCGAACAAGCTCCTGCCAGCACCCGGCGAGGCGGCTGGCCTGACCCACCCACCATGATGCGTTGATCGGCCCGGCGCCGATCCGGCGCTGGTGCCCTCCGGCCCGAAGCGGCATCAGCCGCTGATGGACTCGCGCTCCCAGAGCGAAGGCTGGCCGGTCTCCGCGGCGATATCGGCCAGCATGGCCGCATGTGCAGCCAGCGCGGCCGGCGAGTCGCTCAGACGGACCCCGCCTCGCGGTGGCCAGTCACCAAGCATCTCGCCGGAACCGCCATCGACGCCGCCCTGACCGGCGATCTCGAGGCTGTCCTGGCCCCGTGTCATGGCCAGATAGACATCGGCCAGCAACTCGGCATCGAGCAGGGCGCCATGCAGCGTACGATGGGCGTTCGAGATGCCGTAACGATCACAGAGCGCATCGAGCGAATTGCGGCGCCCCGGATGCAACTCGCGCGCCATCGCCAGGGTGTCGGTCACCGCGCCCACCACTGCGGCCATGCCGGGGCGCTTGAGCCGCAGCATTTCGGCATCGAGAAAGCCAATGTCGAATGGCGCATTGTGGATCAGCAGTTCGGCACCGGAAACGAACTCGATGAACTCCTCGGCGACATCGGCAAAGCGGGGCTTGTCGCGGAGCTGATCCAGGGTGATGCCATGGACCGCGATCGCGCCCTCGTCGATATCGCGCTCGGGGTTGACGAAGCGATGCAGATTGCGCCCCGTCAGGCGTCGGTTGATCAACTCGACGCAGCCGATCTCGATAATGCGGTGACCATCGGACGCGGAAAGGCCCGTGGTCTCGGTATCGAGCACGATCTGTCTCATGCGCTTTGCTCCAGCGCCGGCTCATCTGCGATGCCCTGGATCACATGGCGCTTGCGCGCGAGCAGATAGTAAATGGCCGGCACCACGAACAAGGTCATCAGGGTGCCGAACAACATGCCGCCCACGATCACCATGCCGATCTGCACCCGGCTCTCGGAGCCGGCGCCAGTGGCGATGGCCAGCGGCACCGCCCCGAGCACGGTAGAGAAGGTGGTCATCAGGATCGGCCGCAGACGCAGACTCGAGGCCTCGATGATCGCTTCGCGCAGGCCGGTACCGGCATCACGCAACTGGTTGGAGAACTCGACGATCAGGATCCCGTGTTTGGCGATCAGCCCGACCAGCGTGATCAGACCGATCTGGCTGTAGACATTGAGCGTGCCTCCGGTGAACTTCAGCAGGGCCAGGCCGCCGGCCAGGGACAGCGGCACCGCGATCAGGATCGTGAACGGGTCGATGAAGCTCTCGAACTGGGCACTCAGCACCAGATAGATAAAGGCCAGTGCCAGCACGAACGTGAACAACAGCGCGCTCGACGATTGAACGAACTCGCGCGTCGGGCCGTCGTAGTCGGTGGTGAAGCCCTCGGGCAGATGTTTTTCGATGGCCTGGCCGATCACGGCCAGCGCATCGCCCATCGCCGCACCCGGCGCGAGGCTCGCGGTGATGGTGATCGCGCGACGCTGGGCGAAGTGGTTCAGCTCACGGGCCCCGATCTGCGGCCGCACTTCGACCATCGAAGACAAGGGCACCATCGCGCCGCTACGCGCACGCAGGAAAATGCCGTCGATCACCTCGGGAGTGCGCCGCTCGTCGGGCTCCACCTGCACGACGACGTTGTATTCCTCGCTGTTTTGCTTGAAGGTGCCAACACGACGCCCACCCAACATGGTTTCCAGCGTGCGGCCGATCGTGTCCACCGAAACGCCGGCATCGGCCGCCCGGTCACGATCGACACGGATACGCAGCTCCGGCTTGTTCAGCTTCAGATCGGTGTCCACGCCCTGCATCAGACCACTGGTGCGCATCTGTTCGAGCAACGGCTCGATCTTGGCTTCCGTCTCGGCATAGGACAGAGAGCTCATGATCACCAGATTGATCGGCCGCGATCGCGGCGAGGCACCCAGCGACGGCGGCGCAACCGCGAATGCGCGCACGCCGGGGATGCCGAACAACTTGGGCTGCAACTCGCGGATCACGTCGATGGTGCTGCGTTCCCGCTCGCTCCAGTCGATCAGGCCGGTGAATGCCAGGCCCTGAGTCGAGGTCGGATTGCCGGCGATCATGAACACGCGGCGGAACTCGGGGATCCGCAGAACCTCGCGTTCGATACGCTCGGCATAGTTGTTCGTGTACCAGATGGACGAGCCTTCCGGAACCGAAAACACCGTGACGAAGACGCCGCGATCCTCGGTTGGCGCCAGTTCCGAACGCGTGTTCATGTAGAGCCAGGCCGAAGCACCCAGCAAGCCCAGCGCGACCAGCACCATCAGCCAACGCAGCTTGATCACCCAGCCCAGGAGCACGGAATACCCGCGCGTTAGCCCGCGCAGCCAGCGATCCATCGTGAGCGTGAACCAGCGTGGCGAATCACCATGCTTGAGCAGCCGTGAGCACATCATCGGTGACAAGGTCAGAGCAAGAAATCCGGACACGATGACCACCCCGGCCAGCGTGAGCGCGAACTCGGTGAACAGACGCCCGGTGCGGCCGGTGGAAAAGGCCACCGGCGCGAAGACGGCGGCCAGGGTCAGCGTCATCGCCACCACCGCGAACGCCACCTCGCGGGTGCCGGTGATCGCCGCCCAGATCGGCTCCTGACCACGCTCGAGATGTCTGAACACGTTCTCCAGCACGACGATCGCGTCATCCACGACCAGGCCGATCGCCACCACCAGCGCGAGCAGGGTCAGCGTGTTGATCGAAAAACCAAAAAAATCGATCATCGAGAACGCGGTGATCAGGCAGACCGGAATCGTCACCAGCGGAATGATCGCGGCACGCACGCCGCCCAGGAACAGGAAGGTCACCAGCGCGACCAGCACCACCGCTTCGGCGATCGTCTTGAACACAGCGGCAATCGAACGCTCGATAAATACCGTCGAGTCGTAGGCGATCGTGACCTCGACATCATCGGGCAGATCGGCCTGCAATTGCGGCAGCGCGTCGCGCAGGGCCTCGGAGAGGATCAGCGGATTGGCCGTGGCCTGCTTGATCAGCCCCATCGCAACAGCATTCTTGCCATTGAAGCGCACGATGCTGCGCTCGGTCTCGGGCCCGATCGCCACACGCGCGACATCGCGGATGCGCACCGGGTAGCCATCGACCACCCGCACCACGACCTGCTCGAATTCGGACTTGTCGTTCAGATCGGTGCGCGAGATCACGCTCAGTTCGCGCGTGCTGTTCTCGATCTTGCCAGTCGGCATCTCCACGTTCTGGCGCCGCAGCGCATCCTCGATATCGGACACTGCCAGACCGAAGGCGGCCAGACGATCCGGTTCGATCCAGATGCGCATCGCATAGACACGGTCGCCGAATATCTGCACGTCGGCCGCGCCCGGCAATGTCTGCAGGCGTGGCTTGACGAAGCGAACGGCGAGATCCGAGACCTCGAGCGACGAGCGCGTGGCCGAAGAAAAGGCCAGCCAGACGACCGCGCGGGCATCGGCCTCGACCTTGGAGATGATCGGCTCCTGAATATCGGCCGGCAGGCGCCCGCGTACACGCGAGACCCGGTCGCGGACATCGGCGGCCGCGCTGTCCGGATCACGATCGAGCCGGAACCGGACTGTGATCTGGCTGCGCTCGGCGCGCGACGTGGAGGTCACCACATCCACACCCTCGATGCCGGAGACCGAATCTTCGATGGGCTTGGTGACTTGCGACTCGATGATCTCGGCCGAGGCACCGAGATAATCGGTGCGTACGGTCACCACGGGTTCGTCGATGTTCGGATACTCGCGAATCTGCAGCCGGTTGTAGGAAACCAGGCCGAGCAGCACGAGCACCAGCGACAATACGGTCGCGAAAACCGGCCGCGCAATGCAGGTATCGGAAAGCTTCATCTGACGGCCCTCTCAGGCAGGCTTTTGCGGCATACCGGGTTGCTCAACGGGCGACACCCGGCGTGCATTGTTCGAGACAGGTTCAGCGCGCCGGCGCGCGGGCGGATTCGCCGTCGGCGACGATCCGCACTGGCGCTTCGGCACCGCGCAGATTGATCTGCCCGGCAAGGACGACAGTATCGCCGATCGCCAGGCCTTCGAGCACCTCGACCATGCCCTCCTGACGGGCTCCGAGCCGGACCGGGATCCGCCTGGCCTTGCCGTCATTGACCCGGTAGACGAACTGCCCTTCGGCATCGGGCACGATCACCGCCTCGGGCACCATGACGGCATCGACGCGCTGGCCGAGCACCAGGCGCGCCCGTGCGAACATGCCCGGACGCAACAACCTGTGGTCATTGGCGATCCGACCGCGAATGATGACCGAGCGCCCGCCGTCATCGAGCCGTGCATCGATGGTCTCGACCTCGGCGTCGAAATCGCGCCCCGGATAGGCGTCGAAACCGACCCGGATCGGCTGGCCACGACGCAGGCGCGAGAAAAGCCGCTCCGGGACGCGGAAGTCCAGCTTCAGGCTGGTGAGGTCATCGAGCCGCACCAGGGGCGTGCCCGCCTGCACATAATCGCCGAGATCAACCTGCAACAGCCCGATCACGCCATCGAACGGAGCACGGATCCGCGTCTTGTCCAGACGCGCCTGGACGACCTGCAGGCGCGCCTCGAGCACTTCCACGTTGCTGCGCGCTTCATCGCGCGAGCGTTCGCTGACAAACGCCTGGCTGGCGAGATTGGTGGTGCGCTTCAGATTGGCCCTGGCCAGGCCGAGCTCGGCACGCGCCTGCGCAAACTCGGCCTCGATCACAGAGCGATCCAGCCTGAACAGCTCGTCGCCAGCCGCCACCGACTGGCCGTCGGCAACGCGTATCGAATCGATACGCCCGGCGATCTCGGGCTTGATCAATACCGATTGGGCCGCCAGCAGGGTACCGACCGCGGTGACCTGGTCTTCGATGTTACGGCCGACCGACTTGGTCACGGTCACTGCCGTGGGACGCGCCGGCGGCCTGCCACCCTGGGCCGGAGCAGCGCCCGGCTTGCCGGCGCCAGACTTGCCCGCACCAGGACCGCCGGCACCGACCCTGGCCGCACCCTGCCCGCCTGCGGTGACTGCCACCGTACCGGCGGCCTTGCGCGTGCCGTCCGACTCGGCAGAGGCCGACAGCCATGGTGCCCACGGCGGCTTGCCCGTGTGCTGCCATTGGTAAGCACCCCACCCGATGCCCAGCAACAGGGCAAGCGCGATCAGGGTTGTCAAAGCTCTGGACATGGATGATTCCAATTCGAAGAACGAAACGAGACCGGCGGCCGCAGACCGCGCTCAGCGACGCGCGGCAAGACCGACACCGCGATTGGCCAGCGCATCGGCGCGCTCGTTGCCGGCATGGCCGGCATGGCCGCGAACCCATCGCCAGCTGATCTCGAAGCCGTCGGCGAGGTCGGCCAGCTTCTGCCAGAGATCGGCATTCTTGACCGGTTTGCGCGCCGAAGTCTTCCAGCCGCGCGCGCGCCACCCGGCCAGCCACTCGGTGATGCCCTTCTGAACATACTGGGAATCCGTGTAGATCGTCACCGGGAGCTGGCTGCGCAGCGCCTGCAGGGCCTCGATCACCGCGATCAATTCCATGCGATTGTTGGTCGTGAGGGGCTCTCCGCCAAAGAGCTCGCGCTCGTGTTCGCCGCAAACCAGAAGCGCTCCCCAGCCGCCAGGGCCCGGATTGCCCTTACAGGCACCATCCGTATAGATGATTATATTTTTCATATCGGGGAACAATGAGAAGAAATTCACGGGCAGTCCCCGCGCGGACACTTGCCGAAGTGGCGCATGGATTCTAAGCTCGGCGCAAACGCGTTCCAGGCAGGCGCCGGGTCAGGGCCGCGCCGGTTCGGAAAGCGAAGGCGGGTCCGCGTCAGGGGCCGCGCCGTCAGCCGTGCAGCGAGATGATCGACCAACGGGCAGTCACAAGGCCTGGGGCGGCGGTTGCGCCGGCGCGAATAGCGCGCGGCGCCCGGCCAGGCATCGTTGGTCCAACCATAGCCGGGGGACTTCCATGATTACCGGTCAACTGGCCCGATTCCTGGGCACGATACGCAGCAAGAACCCGGTTCCCGCGCGGGTGATCCTGTGGGATGGATCCGAGCATCCGCTGGGCGACGAGCCGCGGGTCGCGATCAAGCTGCGCAGCGCCAAGGCGCTGCGCTATCTCCTGCCACCCACGCTGGAGAATCTCGGCGAGGCCTATGTCGAGGGCGAGATCGACGCCGAAGGCGATATCCGCGATGTCATCGATGTCGCCAGCCGGCTGGCCGAGGCCGGTTCGAGTTCGCGGCTCGGCGCTCTGCCCACCTGGGCGCGCACCCATACGCGGCAAAGTGATCGTGAGGCGGTCCACTATCACTACGATATCTCCAACGAGTTCTACCGTCTGTTCCTCGATGAGCAGATGGTCTATTCGTGTGCCTACTTCGAGCATCCGGGGATGACGCTCGAGGCTGCCCAGGTGGCCAAGCTCGATCTGATCTGTCGCAAGCTGCGCCTGGCGCCCGGCATGCGCCTGCTGGACATCGGCTGCGGCTGGGGAGCGCTGGCGCTGCACGCGGCCCGCCACTATCAGTGCGAGGTGGTCGGAATCACGCTTGCCGACCGGCAGTTCGAGCTCGCCAGAGAGCGGGTCGCGCAGGCCGGCCTGGAGGAACGCATCGATATCCGGCTGCAGGACTACCGCGACGTTCCCGAGCTGGCCGGCTTCGACCGTATCAGTTCGGTGGGCATGTTCGAGCATGTCGGCCTCAAACAGCTTGGCACGTATTTCTCCCGCGTCCATGACTTGCTCAAGCCGGGCGGCATGGCCTTGAACCATGGCATCACCTCGGCCGACCCGGACAGCCGCAGCGTCGGCCTGGGCGGCGGTGAGTTCATTGCCCGCTATGTGTTTCCCGATGGCGAGCTGCCGCACGTGGCGCTGGCGATCAGCGAGTTATCGCGCGCCGGCCTCGAACTGGCCGACGCGGAGTCATTGCGGCGTCATTACGGACGCACCTTGTGGGCATGGTCGGAGCGGCTTGAAGGCCGCATCGACGAGGCCCGCGTGCTGGCCGGCGCGACCCGAACGCGGATCTGGCGCGCCTATCTTGCGGGCTGTGCCCATGCGTTCGACGCAGGCTGGATCAACATCTATCAGTTGCTGGTCGGACGGCCGCGAGAATCGGGCACCGGGCAGGACATAGACCAGCCGATGACACGCGACTATATGTACCGCTGATAAGCAGACCGCGGACGGCCGGGCCCGGCGCACCGCGCCCCCTGCCGTTCAGCGACGGCTCATCTCGCGAACCCGTGGCTGCCCCACCCTGGAGGGTGTGACCACGGCAGCGGTGGCGCGCCGGCGGCGGCTCTCGCGCCAGACCGGGCCGATGATCCGCATGCCGCGCACCCGCTTGACCGCGGTCAGCGCATACACCGCACCCAGGATCGGCCACCAACGATCACCGGCCGCCTCGAGAAAGGCCGTGCGTTCGAGCCAGCGCGCCGAGCGCACCGGCGGCCGATAGCAGCCATAGCTGCCGCGTTCGGTCTCGAAGCTCAGCAGCTTGAGCCAGTCTCTCAGCCTTGGCAGACCGATGAAATGACCATGCGCCGGCATCAGCGACCTGCCCCTCAGGCGCGCCAGCATCTGTGCGGTTCCCCAAAGGCTCATCGGGTTGAAGCCGGTCATGATCAGCCGCCCCTCCGGGCGCAGCACCCGGGCGACTTCGCGCAGCACCTGGTGCGGGTCGTCGGCAAACTCCAGCACATGCGGCAGCACGACGAGGTCGATACTGTCCGACTCGAAGGGCAGTTCCTCGTAGGTGTCGATGACCAGATCCGGGCGCCGATGCCCGGGCCGGTAGTGGGCCGCACCATCGCTGCGCGTCACGGTCAGGCGCGACAGCGCACGATTCTGGCGCAGGGAAAGCAATTCGCGCATGCCACATTGCACGGCCGCGTAGCCGAAGACATCGGCGACCATGTGATCGAGTTGCTCCTGCTCCCAGTCGAGCACATAGCGGCCGATCGGCGAGGCAAGCCAGTCGCGCCAATCGGTGGCCATACGCGGGCCGTCGGGTTCGCGTGGCCCCTGCGGGGCACCGTCGGTACCCGGCCCGGACGGTTGCGGCGAATCTTCAGAGCGATCCGGTCGCGACGCGCCGGCGTCCGGCGAGGGGATGGCCGTCCCTATAATGGATTCAGGCTTATTCACGACAGCAAGGGCATCGCATGAGTTCCGAAACGGGCGCCGGACGGACCACCCACTGGCCTTGGCAGCACGCGGCCGAGCCGCATGCAGACATTATCCGGGTACCCGCATTCGACGACAATTACCTCTGGTTGATCAAGGACATAGACGGCAATGCCGCAGTCGTCGACCCGGGCGACGCTCAGCCGGTTCAGGCGGCGCTGCGCGCCCACGGACTGCGTCTGAGTGCCATCCTGATCACCCATCACCACGGCGATCATATCGGCGGAGTCGCGGAACTGGTCCGGCATTGGGCATGCCCGGTGTATGGGCCGGCCAGCGATCTCGAGCGCATCCCGATGATCACCGAGCCCGTGGCCGATGGCGATTCCCGCACCCTGACCGCGCCGGCGATCGAGTTCAGCGTCATCGAGGTGCCAGGTCACACGATTTCCCATATCGCCTACTACTGCCGCGCCGTTGGCGCCCGCGATGAGCGCGGCGCGCTGTTCTGCGGCGACACCTTGTTCGCCGCCGGCTGCGGCCGCATGTTCGAGGGCCGGCCGGATCAGATGCTGGCGTCACTGAAGAAGCTGGCCGCGCTGCCTGGTGACACCCTGTCTACCGCCCATGAGTACACGGTGTCCAATCTGCGCTTTGCCGCGGTGGCCGAACCCGACAGCGACGCGGTCGCGCAGCGGTTGGCAGAACGCAACAGATGCGCGCCGCCAATGTGGCCACCGTTCCGAGCACGATCGCCATCGAACAGGCCAGCAATCCGTTTCTACGCACCGCGGCAACAGGCGTTCTCGCGGCCGTCGGCGCGCACCTTGGCAAGCCCGCCAGCGACGAAGTTCAGGCGTTTGCCGGTCTGCGCGGCTGGAAGGATGTCTTCCGCCCGACTTGACCACCGCCAGCCCGCTGCGTAGCATTGAGCCTAATCCTTTAGGATCAATTAGTTGGGGGCTGGTTTTGAAGCATCGTACTAGCATACGAGCGGGCACGTCGTCGCCCGCATTCCGCTTTCGGGGGCCAGCCATCACGGCCATGGCCGTGTCCTCGCTGCTCGCCGCCTGCTCGAGCGTGCCCCTGCCCCCGATGGATCCGGCCACCGTCACGGCGCGCGCAGACTCCGGCCTGCCGCCGCAGGCACAGACGCGCAGCGCCTCGGTTGCGCCGGTTCAGACCCGGATCGACCGGATTCGCGCGCGCCAGTTGCTGGGCGCGGATGATGCTTCTGGCGAGGTGATGCAGGACCGCGCCGAGGTGGATCGTCTGATCCGTACCCTGGAAACAGCCGACACGGATGGCACCACCGAGCTCGAAGCCCCCCGTCTGGCCGAGCGCATTGCGGATGACAGTATCTGGACCCGCATCCGCGCCGGATTCGGTCTGCCCGCGCTGAACACCCCCCTGGTCTCGACCAAGGTGCGTGGCTATCTGTCCGACCCGGCCTACCTGGAGCGGATGATGACCCGCGCCGGCCGCTATTTGTTCCACATCGTGGAGGAGATCGAGCAGCGGGGCATGCCCACGGAGATTGCCCTGCTGCCTTTCGTCGAGAGTGCGATGAATCCGGTGGCGCTCTCCAATGCCCAGGCCGCCGGGCTCTGGCAGTTCATTCCGTCCACCGGCCGTGCCTACGACCTGAAGCAGAACTGGTGGGTCGACAACCGGCGCGATGTGGTCGAGTCCACGCGCGCCGCGCTCGATTACCTGCAGATGCTGCACAAGATGCATGGCGGCGACTGGTTCCTGGCCCTGGCCTCGTACAACTGGGGCGAGGGCTCGGTGAGCCGCGCGATCCGCCGCAACAAGCGCCGGGGCCTGGACACCGATTACCTGAGCCTGCGGCTGCCGCGCGAGACCCGTCATTACGTGCCCAAGCTCCTGGCGCTCAAGGAGATCCTGATCAAGGCGGACGAACTCGGACTGAAGCTGCCCGAGGTTCCGAACAAGCCCTATTTCGTAATCATCGAAAAGACCCGGCCGATCGATCTCGAACTCGCAGCCGACTTCGCCGGCATGTCGGTCAAGGACTTCGTCGCGCTGAACCCGGCCCACAACCGGCCGGTGATCTCGGCCAGTCGCAACAACAAGGTCAAGATTCCGGCCGAGAACCTCGATCACTTCCTGACCGCCATGTCACAGCATGAGCGGTCCGGCCGGCCGTTCGTGACCTGGCGGCCGTACACGCTCAAGACCGGCGAGACGATCGCCAGCGTGGCCCGCAAGCACGGGATCGAATCGAACAAGCTGCTGCGTATCAACGGGCTCGCGAGCGGCCGCCAGATCATTGCCGGGACCCGCCTCCTGGTGCCCGATGACCGCGGCACCAAGGCAGAACACATCGCCGAGTTCACCGCACCGACCGTGGTCGAGATCGTCGAGCATCCGGAGCGCTATTACCGGGTGCGCTCGCGCGATTCGCTGGCGCGGATCGCGCGACGTTTCGGTGTACGCAATACCGATCTGCGTCGCTGGAACGGGCTGCGCAGCGACCGCATCCAGGTGGGGCAGCGCCTGCTGGTGGCGCAGCCATCGCGGCAGACGGTGCGAACCAATGAAAGCGGCCGGCGCCAGGTGCTGGCGGCCACCTCGATCAAGACGCTGGTTTACCGGCCCAGTATCGAACACTACGTGAAGCGCGGCGAGACGCTGAGCGGGATCGCCAGCCGCTACCAGGTGGACATCCGCGAGCTGCGTCAGTGGAACGGGATGCGCAGCAACCGGATCTTCGTCGGCCAGAAGTTGCAGGTGGCCAAGGCGACCACACGTGAGCTGGTCGTTGCCAAGGAAGCCAGTGACAGTGTCCGCGTGAAATCCGGCGATACCCTGTCTGCGCTGGCGAATCGGCATGGCGTAGGGATCGATGATCTGCGTCGCTGGAACGGGCTACGCGACGACCGCCTCCGGATCGGCCAGACGCTCAAGACAGCGGCGCCAAGCCAGCTCGCCAGCAGCAAGGCGATCACGGCCGCGCCGGTACAGCTGGCCAGCAGCAAGACGATCGCGACCAAGACGCCCCGCCCGGCGAAGGCATCGCCCGCACCGCGCGCCGAGGCCGAGAAACCCGCGGCGATCGTCAAGGTGACGGTGCGCCGCGGCGACACGCTGACCGCGATCGCCCGCCGGCATAACGTGACCATTGCCGATCTGCGCCGCTGGAACGGGCTGCGGCAAGATACACTGCATGTCGGGCTGGCTTTGCGTGTCAGCCCGCCTCGTCAGGGTCAGCCGGTTCAGCATCGGGTCAGCCGTGGCGATACGCTGACCGACATCGCACGCCGCTACGGCGTGAGCATCGATTATCTGCGCCGGGTCAACGGACTGCGCACGGATACGATCCACTACGGTCAGCAACTGGTCATCCACGACGAAAACGCTGCCTGACGGAGCCTTGTTCGATGTCATTTCTCGCCGGTAAGCGGATCCTGATCACGGGTCTGCTCTCTAACCGTTCGATCGCCTACGGCATCGCGCGCGCCTGCAAGGCACAGGGCGCCGAACTGGCCTTCACCTATCAGAACGAGCGCTTCGAGGGCCGGGTCACCGACATGGCACGGGAGTTCGGCTCGGAGATCGCCCTGCCCTGCGACGTCGCCGAAGACGCTCAGATCGATGCGCTGTTCGCCGCGCTCGGTGAGCGCTGGACCCATCTCGACGGGCTGGTCCATGCGATCGCATTCGCGCCGCGCGAGGCGATCTCCGGCCAGTATCTGGACGGCGCCGACCGGGAGAGCTTCCGCATCGCCCACGATGTCTCCAGCTACAGCCTGACCGCCCTGGTGCGCGGCGCGCTGCCTTTGATGCGTGAGCCAGGCGGCTCGGTGGTCTCGCTGACCTATCTCGGTGCCGACCGCGTGGTACCGAACTACAACACCATGGGCCTGGCCAAGGCCAGTCTGGAGGCCTCCGTGCGCTATCTGGCGGCCGATCTCGGCCCCCGGGGCACGCGGGTCAACGGCCTGTCGGCGGGGCCGATCAAGACCCTGGCCGCCAGCGGCATCAAGGGCTTTTCCAAGATGCTCGAGGCGGTCGAGCAGGCGGCTCCGATCCGGCGCAATGTGACGATCGATGACGTCGGCAATGTGGCCGCGTTCCTGCTCTCGGATCTGGCCGCAGGAATGACCGGCGAGATCGTCTATGTCGACGGCGGTTTTCGCAATGTCGTTGCGGGCATGGGCTGAACCTGGGGCGGCGCCGCTCAGGCCGGCTCGTAGCACACGCGAAAGCCGAGGTAGGGATCATCGCGATCGGGCTTGTAGAAATTGCGAAAGCGTCGATCGACCAGATCGCGCGGCGTCACGAACGATCCGCCACGCACCAGCCGGTGGTCTCGCAGCCAGGGCTGTGAATACTCGCGATACGCGCCCGGCGTGAATCCGGGCAAGGCATCGAACCAGGATGCCGTCCACTCCCACACCGAGGCACCCGCCTCGAAACCTTCGAGTTCCCGCGCCGCGCGCAGCCACTGTGCCTCGCTCGGCAGATGACCGCCGGCCCAGCGGGCAAAGGCCTCGGCCTCATAGGCGCTGACATGAGCCACCGGCCATTGCGGCGGTAGTGGCCGCCACTGTTGATGCAGGCGAACCTGCATCGTCTGGCCGTCACGACGCCAATCGCGCGGCAGCGAACGAGCGCTGGCGAGCAGCCAGCGCCAGCCGCTGTCAGACCATAGCGACGGATTGCGATAGCCGCCATCGTCCACGAACGCCAGGTAACGCTGGTTGGTCACCGGAGCGAGGTCGATCTCGAAGGCCGGCACCGGCACCGGGTGTGCCCATTGCTCGTTATCGAACACGAAGCCCTCGCCGGCACGACTGCCGAGTTCGACCTCGCCCGTGCCAAGGGCGCCCCGGCCCGTGCACGCGATCTCGCCCGGGCCCTCGGCCTGGATGGCCGGACGCGGATAGCCGAGCGTCTGCCAGGTGTAGGCGAAGGCCTCGATGTGCATCATTTCGTGGGCCACCGACAAGCGGTGGAAGTACAGACCGTCGTCATCATCGCGGGCATGCTGCAAGCGCTCGAGCGACGCTTCCTGAACCGCATCGACATAAGCCCGGCTGGCGGCCAGATCGGGCAATGGGATCGACCACCGGTCACGATGGGCAACCCGCGCGGAGTCATAGAGCCGGTCGCCGTCGGGATGCAGGCACGGCCTGCTCAGATCGGCCTGACGCAAGATCCAGTACTCCTGGAACCAGGCGACATGACCAACCTCCCAGAGCGGCGGATTGATGATCGGAAGATAGGGCACGCGGGCAAGTTCATCATCGATGTGCTCGAACATCGCCCAGGTATGCTCGCGGGTCTGGCGCAGTATTCGGGTAAGCTGGTCTCGATTCGCTCGACGCACTTTGGCTCCGTTCACTCAAGGGGACGGGTGACGATCCGGCGGCCGGCCGGAACATGAAGATATCCTCAAACGCGGTCGGTCCGATTTCCTGGCGGACGGCCGCGCCCGCCTGACCGAGGTTGCATGTCCAAGATGCAAAACACGCCGCCCGCGGGCAAACCAACGGTGCTCATCGTCACGCCCGCGCTGGCCGCGGCCAACAACGGCAACTGGCGCACCGCCGCGCGCTGGCAACGATTCCTGCGCCCGATGGCCCATGTCAGCTGCGCGCTCGACTATCAGGGCCAGGCCTGCGACCTGATGATCGCACTGCACGCGCGCCGCTCGGCCGACAGCATCGCACGCTTTGCCGCCAGTGGTCGGCCGCTGATCCTGGTCCTGACGGGTACCGATCTCTATCGCGATATCGACGATGATGCCTCGGCACAGCGGTCTCTGACCCTTGCCGACCGCATCGTGGTGCTGCAGGCCTGCGGGCCCCGCCGCCTGCCCGTGGCGCTGCGGGAACGCTGCCTCGTCATCGAGCAATCGGCCCCTGCGCTTGCCCGTTTGCCGGCGCGGCGACGCAGTTTCGATATGGCGTTAGTGGGTCACGTGCGCGCCGAGAAAGACCCGATGACCGCGGTGCGTGCACTCTCGCGCCTGGCCCGCCATCCGGGCCTGCGTCTGCGCCACGTCGGTCGCGTCGACGATCCCGCTCTCGGCCCGGCGATCCGCGCGGCGGCGGATCACGACCCGCGGATCGAACTGCTCGGCCAGATGACTCATGGCCGCACCCGCCGGCTGATCCGTGGCTCACGCGTGCTTTTGCTTCCATCGGTCATGGAGGGCGGTGCGAATGTCCTGATCGAGGCGGTGACCAGCGCGGTGCCCGTGCTGGCATCGGCGATCGATGGCTCGATCGGCCTGCTCGGCGCCGACTATCCCGGGCTGTTCCCGGTCGGCGATGATGCCGCGCTGGCCGGATTGATCGAGCGCTGCCTGGACGAGCAAGGATTCCTGGCCCGGCTCACCGATGCCTGCCAACGTCGCGCGCCGTTGTTCGCGCCCGAGCGCGAGGCGCACGCGGTGCGCGACATGGTGAGCGGCCTGCTCAGGCCCTGACGGCCGCCAGACCCACCATGAACTGACGCCCCGGATCGGTCCAGTGCCCGCGCAGATCGAAGCCGGCACGCTCCAGCAGACTGCCGAAACCCTCTTCGGTGTACTTGTACGAGTTCTCGCTGTGGATGGTCTCGCCGCGAGAAAAGGCCCTTTCACCGCCCGGCCAGCGCACGAGCAGATCCCGGCGCGCCACCAGATGCATCTCGATGCGCTGATGATGCTCGTCATAGACGGCCCGGTGGGCCCAGTCGGCCAGCGAGAAATCGCTGCCCAGCACCCGGTTGATGTGCAGCAGGGCATTGAGATTGAAGCTCGCGGTCACGCCAAGCGCATCATCGTAGGCGGCTTCGAGCGTGGCCTTGTCCTTCACGAGATCAGCGCCGATGAACAGCATCGTGGGGCTGTCACCGCCGCGCATCGCGGCCAGGCGGGTCAGAAAGGCCTCGGCTTGCCCGGGCGTGAAATTACCGATGCTCGAACCCGGATAGAAGAACACCAGCGGGCGATCGAGAAACTGCGCCGGTAACGACCAGGGCGCGGTAAAGTCGCGTGCCAAGGCGTGCATTTCTATGCCCGGCAACTCGCGTGCCAGCGCACTCACCGCCTGCTGCAGGAAAGACGCCGAAATGTCTACCGCCAGATAACGCGATGCCCGCAGAGACGGCAGCAGCGCCGCGGCCTTGCGGCAATCGCCGGCACCGAGATCGACCAGTGTGAATTCCCTGGGCATAGCCTCGCAGACCTCGGGCAGACACGCCTGCAGGATGCCGGCCTCGGTGCGCGTCGGATAGTACTCGGGCAGTTCACATATGGCCGTGAACAGTCGCGAGCCAAGGCGATCGTAGAAATACTTGGGCGAGATCGAGGCCTGCGCTGCGCAAAGGCCCCGGGCCAGATCGGGATCGGTGGAATCAGTCATGCGTTGCCATGATAACGTGGGCCGATGGAAAGCCCGCCAGTGACCTTGCCAACGCCGCCCGCGAAGCCGCCGCACGGGCCGGGCGAAGCTCCCGTGCCGGTACTGGCGATCCGCGGATTGAACAAAACCTTCGGCGCGAGAACACTGCTCAGTGACCTGGCGCTTACCGTCGACCCCGGGCAGAAGATCGCGCTGATGGGTGAGTCCGGCGCCGGTAAGTCCACCTTACTGAACATCATCGCCGGCCTCGAGGCCGCAGACAGTGGACGCATCGAGCTGCTCGGCCGGGCGCTGGCCGATGCCGACCCGGATGCGAACGCGGTGCTGCGGCGCCGTCATGTCGGCTTCGTTTTTCAGGCCTTTCACCTGATTGCCTATCTGCCGGTCTGGCAGAACGTGGCCTTGCCGTTGATGCTGCTGGGTGAGGCCCAGCCATCGGCGAGGCTTGCTGCGCTCGAATGGCTCGAGCGGGTCGGGGTTCACGCCAGGGCCAACGCGCTCGCCCGGGATCTCTCCGGCGGCGAACAACAACGGGTGGCGATCGCGCGCGCCCTGATCCATCGGCCGGCGCTGGTACTGGCCGATGAACCGACCGGCAACCTCGACCCGGGCACGGCGGCGCGCGTTCTCGAGCAGCTGTGCCGGGCCGCCGATGACAGCGGCGCGGCGCTGCTGATGGTCACCCACTCCGAGCGCGCGGCCGTGGCGATGGACAGCGTCCTGATGCTGGCCGACGGCCGGCTCGCCCCGACCACCCCCACCCCGGACCTGGGATGAACGCCACGGCGGACGGCCCGTCGCCCGACCATGATCGCGGGGTACCTCCCGGCCACCCCGGGCACGGGGCCCGGGACGCTGCGAGCGCCGACCTCGACGGCGCCGCCCCCTCGGCCCGGGTGCTGATCTGGATGGCGCAGGCCGCCTGGCGGCAGCAGCCGGGAACCTTGATCGTGGCGATGCTGGCCATCGCGCTGGGCGTCGCGCTGGCCAGCGGCGTCCACGCGGTGAACCGGTCTGCGCTGGTCGCGTTCGCCGGTGCGCTTGCCACGGTCAACGGCCAGGCCGATCTGAGGCTGGGCGCCGCCCTGGGCAACATCACGGACGGCCGCCTCGAGGCGGTCGAGGCCATGCCCGAGGTCCGTGCGGCCGCTCCGGTGATCGAGAGCGCACTGCGCGTGCTCGGACCGGACACCGCGGCAATCGAGCTGCGCCTGATCGCGATCGACCCCTTGCGCGCCGCCGCGATACAGCCGCAGCTTGCGGCCGCGCTGGCCGATCGGAACCGGCCGGTCGATGCGCTCGCGAGCGACCGGGTCGCGCTGAGCCCGGGTGCGATGCGGGCGCTCGCGGTGCAGCCGGGGCAATCGATCACGGTCCTGACTCCGGCCGGGCCGCTGCCGATGACCGTGGCCGGGCAGGCGCCCGGGGCGACGGCCGACGACCGGCTCGCGGTGATGGACATCGCGACCGCCCAATGGCGCCTGCAGATGACGGGCGAGTTGACCGGAATCGATCTCCGGCTGCGTGAGGGCGTGGATCCGCGCGCGTTCGCGCGCCTGCTCGGCGAGCGAGAGCCCGCGCTGATGCCCATGAGCAGCGACACCGAGCATGCACGCATGTCGAACCTGTCGCGCGCCTACCGGGTCAACCTGAATGTGCTGGCCCTGGTGGCACTGCTGACCGGCGGTTTCATCGTGCAGGCGGCGATGCGCCTGTGCGTGGCGCGCCTGGCCAGCTCGCTGGCGCTGCTGGGCCTGCTTGGCGCGCCACGGTCGTTCGGCGCGCGTGCCCTGCATGGCCTGGCCCTGGCGCTCGGCGTGCTGGGCTCGGCGCTCGGTCTGCTGGGCGGCCTGGCGCTCGCGGGGCTGCTCCTGCGACTCGTCGGCGGCGATCTCGGGGGCGGCTATTTCGCCAGCGAGCGCGTGCCGCTGCGGCCCGACGCTCTGGCGCTCGCCGGCTTTGGGCTGCTCGGGATCGTGGCGTCGCTGGCCGGCACCTGGGCGCCGGCCAGGCGGCTCGGGGACATCGCGCCGATGCGCACGCTGCGCGGCGGCCTGATCGACCCCCGGCCGCGGCTCGCGCGCAGCCTGTTCACCACCGCGACACTGGCCGCCTGTGCGCTGGGGTTGCTCTGGGTACCGGCGATCGATGGCCTGCCCTGGGCGGCCTATGCCAGCATGGGGTGTGCCCTGCTGGCCGGCATCAGCGTGATCGGCCCCTTGCTTGCCGGCCTGGCCCGGCGCCTCGAACGGGGCCTGGCGGCCGCCTGGCATTGGCCGCCCGGCTGGCTGGCCATCGCCAGGCTGGCCGACCAGCCCGGCGCGGCCGCCGTGGCCCTGTCCGGCGTGGTGGCCAGTTTTGCGCTGGTGACGGCGATGGGTGTCATGGTGCACAGCTTTCGCGGTTCGGTCGACCAATGGCTGCAAGCCGTGCTGCCCGCCGATCTGTATCTGCGCGCGCGGGTCAGCGGCACCGCCGGGGCGTTCGACGCCGACGCGCAGCGCGCATTGGCAGGCCGGGCCGGCGTCGGCGAGATCCGCTTCCTGCGCACCCGCGAGTTGTCCATCACCCCGGGCCAGGCGCCGATCACGCTGATCGGCCGTGATGTCGATGTGCGCCAGCCAGAACGTGCGCTGCCACTGACGGGTCCTGCCCTGGCACCGGAGGCCGACACCGGCGACTGCCTGCGCGTGTTCGCCAGCGAACCCGCGGAGATTCGCCTGGGCTGGGCCACCGGCCAGCGCATCGAACTGCCGCTACCCGGACAGCCCTGCGCGGTGGTCGCCGGTGTCTGGCGCGACTACGCACGCCAGCACGGCGCCCTGGCCCTGTCCCGCAGCGATTACCGACGGCTCACCGGCGACGATACCGTCAGCGACGCGGCGATCACGCTCGAGCCCGGAGCCTCCGCGGCCGCGGTGATTGAGGCCGCGCAGCAGCGGCTGGGCGCGCGGATCGATCTGCAGGCCAGGTCGGCCGGCGAGATACGCGCGCTGTCGCTCGGCATTTTCGATCGGAGCTTCGCCCTCACGCATGCCCTCGAGGGCGTGGCCCTGCTGGTTGGCCTGTTCGGCGTGGTCACCACGTTCGCCGGTGAGGCACAGGCGCGGCTGCGCGAGTTCGGTCTGCTGCGTCATCTCGGCTTCACGCGTCGCCAGATCACCCTGCAATTCGCCTGTGAAGCATCGATTGCGATCGGTGCCGGCGTCGCGCTCGGCACCGCCCTGGGCGCCCTGCTCGCGCAGGTACTGATCCACCGCGTGAATCCCCAATCCTTCCACTGGCGGATGAGCACCGACTGGCCGATCCCGTCGCTGCTTGTCTCGGCCGCGCTGCTGATTCTGGTCGGCGTGATCGGCGCGGCACTGGCCACGCGGCGGGCGGCCGGACAGGCGCCCATTCTCGCCGTGAGGGCCGACTGGTGACACGTGTCGGACACCAGACGCGTGTGACGAGCACCCGCCGGCGGCGGCTGCTGAAGACGCTGATGCCCGCAGCCTGGTCTGTCGCGATCGCGACGCCCGGGCGAAGCGAAGGCCTGGCCGCTGCCGGTGCGAGTCTCCCGCCCGTCGCGGACGACCGACCCGCCACCGACGATTTCGCGGTCGTGCAGCGCGCGCATGCGCTGGTGTTCCCGCGCGACCATGGCGCGCATCCGGCCTTTCGAACCGAGTGGTGGTATCTGACAGCCTGGCTGAGCACCGATGCCGGGGACGCCGGAATCCAGGTGACCTTCTTTCGCGCGCGCACCGGGCTCGGCCGGGACAATCCGAGCCGCTTCGCGCCGCGCCAGCTGCTGTTCGCCCATGCCGCGATCAGCATCGCCGATCAGGGGCACGCGGTTTATGCCCAGATCGCCCGGCGCGTGGATGGAGCGCACGCGGGTTTGCCGTCGACGACACTCGCGTGGTCATCGGCCCGCCCCACCAGCGCTGGCAGTTGCTGCGCGACACGCACGGCAGCTATCGCGTGGCGATCGACAGCGAGCCGATCGGACTGGAATTGCGCGCCGAACCGCAGTCGGCACCCTGGCTGCAAGGCGAACAAGGCTACTCGCGCAAGGGGCCGGAGCCCACCCAGGCCAGCCACTACTACAGTCGGCCCAGGCTGGCCGTCGCCGGGCGGGCCCGGTTGCAGTCACGGCCCCTGGCGATCCGCTCCGGTCAGGGCTGGCTGGATCATGAATGGTCCAGCACGCTGCTGGCGGAACAGGCCAGCGGTTGGGACTGGGTCGGGCTGAATCTGTTCGACGGCCGCTCGCTGATGGCGTTTCGGATCCGCCGGCATCCGGCCGGCGATGTCTGGCGCAGCGGCAACTGGCGGGACCCGGTCGGGCGCACGACGCCCGACGAGCCGCACTTCGAGCCGCTCAGGCACTGGCGCTCGCCACGCACCGGCGTGGTCTACCCGGTCGCCCAGCGCATTCGATTGGCCAGCGGGGCTGCCCTGTTGCTGCAACCGCTGCTCGATGACCAGGAAATCGACGCGCGCGCAAGCACCGGCACGCTGTACTGGGAGGGCGCGGTGCGGGTGTTCGACGAGCGGGCTCCCGGCGCCGAGATCGGCCGGGGCTATCTGGAGCTGACCGGCTACGGTGAGCCGATCCGGCTCTGAGCCTGCCCGGCGCCCGGCCCGAGCCTCACGCCGGACTATCGCTTGACCGGTGCGCCGTCCGCGCCGGGCAGACGATCGAGCCAGCCGGTCAGAGCCGGCATCCATAGCGTCGGCACCGCCATCGCCCAGTGTCCGTTACCGCTGCCGGGCACACTGACCTCGACGAACTCCCCTTGCCCGCCACCGGCGGCAAACACCTGGAAGTTCTCGCGACTGTGGGCGATCGCGTAGTAGGGATCATCCTGCCCATACACCCACAGCGTGGGGCCGCCAAATCCGGTGCCACGGCCGAACAGGGACTGATTGATCGTCGCGGCCGAGCGGCAACCCTCGGCGACCCAGCCGCCCACGAAGTTCACGGCCCCCGTCACCACTTGCGGATGGAGCCCGGCATAGGCCACAGACAAAACGCCGCCGCGCGAATCGCCGGCGATCAGCATGGGCGCCTCGCTGACGTCCGGGCGTGCGCGCAGCGCGGTGATGGCCGCATCGAGATCGTCCAGCGCACGCTGCGCCCCGGCCAGCGATCGTTTGACCTCGCAGGTGTAACCCTTGCTTCGATCGCGCGAAAAGCCCTCGTCGTAAAGGCCGTCGGACTTGCCGCGCCCGCGGCGCTGCGGGAAGGCGACGATCCAACCGCGCTGGTTGAGCAGATCCGCCAGCCACGGATTCGACCAGGTCTGTCTGGCCAGGGCCGGCTCGGTGCCCCGGCCGGTGGAACCGTGATTGACCACCGCCAGCGGGAACGGTCCGTTGCCGGGCGGCCGGTAGATGACCGCTTCGAGCATGACCGCCTGCCCGTTCTCGACCAGCGCGGTGTCCAGACGCACGCTCTGGCCAGCCAGCCAGGGCAGCGACGCCGCCGGATTCCTCAGCTCTTGCAGGCTGCTGCGCGAGAGCACCGCGAAACCACCCCCTTGCCCGAACACCGCGCGCAGGCGCCCGCTGCCCGAATGCGTGAACCGTATGGCTGCGCCGGCGCCGGTCACGGTCATCGTGTCGCCACGGATCTCGGCGTCCCGGCGCGCCCAGTTGGCGGCAAATCTTCCCGGGCTTCCGGCCACTGCATAGACCACCTTCGCGCTGCCGGCAGCGTCGACCGACTCCACGACCAGCACCGTGTTCAAGCGCCCGTCCCATGAACCGACCCAGGCACCGGCGAACGGGGAAGTGTCATTGGATGCGACCACATCGGCAGGCAAAGGTACTCCACCGATGAGTCGCTCGCCCGTCGTGGCAAAAACGCGACCGTGACCCATCAGAGTCAGTACGATCAGGCACGCCGTCACGAGAGCCGAAACGGGGGTCGGGTTGCGCCGCCGACCGACCTGCGCCCGCGGCCAGCACCTACCGTCATCCGGGGTCAAGACGTTCTTCGCGACCATCCGTGCTTCCTCGAAGAAGCCAGCCATCTCAAGCACCTGCCCGTCGGACCAGCCCGCGCGCCAGCCAATCATCGAAAATCGCCAGAGCCCGCTCGACGAACCCGGCATCATTGATGTGCGCATCCAGACGATGCAGCTCGACATTGTCCGGGCAGCCGCGCGTCAGTTCTTCGACGAACGCCGCCAGACCGACGGGATCGTGGAGATCGGCGCCGGGTCGGTCCCATTCATTGCACCCGGCCATCGGCAGCAGCAAGGCGGTAGGCCCGCGCGCCTGGGCCAGCCGTTCGCAGTGAGCGCGCGCCACGGCGCGTCGACCGGCCTCGTCGAGCATCACCGCGGTGAGCAGGCGGTTGTGCACATGGCTGGGCAGATCACGCAGCGCCTCGGGCACCGGTTGCCAACCCACCAGATCGACCAGATCGTAGCAACCGGGTGCGACCAGCTGCGGCACACCGGCGCGCCCGGCCGCGGTGAGGCGGTCGGGCCCCGCAGAGATCATCGAACCGTTCAGATGATTGCCGACCTCCTGGGTGGCGAAGTCGAACACGCAGGCGAAAGCACCCTGTGCCGCGAGATTCTCGAAAGCGCGCCCGCCCATGCCGGTGGCGTGAAACACCGCCACCTCGAAACCCCGCTGTTCGAGCGCAGGCTTCAATGCCACCATGTAGTGCAGCACGGTCTTGCCGAACGAGGTCATGCCGATCATCGGCCGCTTCTGCGCGGGCACTCGCACGGCACGCGCGGCACCGAGCACGGCACCGGCTGCCTGGCTCAGCGAGGCCCGGCAGATGTCGTTCAAACCATAGAGGCCGCCGGCCCAGAGAATCATCTGCACATCGGCGGGCAGGCGCTCGGGCGGAATCATCGGCGAGAATGCGACGGTGGACACGATCACCTTGGGCACGCCCAGCGGCAGCGCCGAACAGACATCGAGTGCGAGGTCTGTGCCCATGGTGCCACCGAGCGCGATCAGACCGTGAATCCGCCCCTTGCCGTAGAGATCGGCGGCGACATGCCCCGCCCCCTCGGCCATGATCTGCATGGCCAGGTTCTCGTCACCGGCGCCGATGGCCTCCTCGATCGTGCGGCCACCCGCCTGGGCCACCTCGTGCTTGGAGATGTCGGTCGGCGAGGACGGATCGCCAAGCACGCTGACATCCATCGTGATCACCCGGCCGCCCTGGCCGCGGATGACCTCGGCGATGAAACCGAGCTCATCGTCCTTGGTATCGAAGGTGCCGACGACGAGAATCGTCCGATCGGGATTCATGCAGGGCTCCTCAGTCAGGCTGTCCCGGGCCATGCGGCCCGGCCGCCAGGCTGCGATCGCCGCAGTGTATCGGCTTGGCGCCGCTGCGCACACGGATCGGGCCGTGATAGATTGAATAGCGACCCGCCCCCGGCACCCCGACGGTGCGCGGGGCCCCGTCAGCGCAGGAGCCCGCCTTGTTCGACGATCGTTACTCTCTCGCCTTCAAGCTCTACCCGTACGAGCGCAGCAGCGACCAGGACGCCACCGCCCCGGTGCGTCATCCCGTGGTGGTCATGGGCGGTGGCCCCATCGGTGTGGCCACGGCGCTCGATCTCGGTCTGCAAGGCATCCCCGTCGTGGTGCTCGATGATCACGAGGGCATCGGCATGGGCAGCCGCGCGATCTGCTTCGCCA
Organism: Burkholderiaceae bacterium; assembly: GCA_041396585.1. GTDB lineage: Bacteria > Pseudomonadota > Gammaproteobacteria > Burkholderiales > Burkholderiaceae_E > JAUIAI01. The sequence goes on from JAWKYG010000007.1 coordinate 229,369, forward strand.
AGCGCTGTCTGGAGATCGCAGATCGCTACGGCTGCGGCGAACCGATGCTCGAAAAGGGCGTGATCTGGAACCTGGGCAAGGTGTTCCACGAGGATCGCAAGGTGTTCGAGTTCAACCTGTTGCCCGAGCAAGGCCATAAGTTCCCGGCCTTCATCAATCTGCAACAGCCCTACTTCGAGCGCTTCATCGTCGAGCGTGTGCGTGCGGCCCAGGCCGAGGGCGCACCGATCCAGTTGCGCGGCAAGAACCGCGTCGACGCGGTCACCGTGCACGATGACCATGTCGCGCTCGAAGTCATGACACCGGAGGGCCCATACACCCTCGAGGCCGGCTGGCTGATCGGCTGCGACGGCGCATCTTCGCCGCTGCGCGGCATGCTCGGGCTGGATTTCGAAGGGCGCGTGTTCGAAGATAACTTCCTGATCGCCGACATCCGCATGAAGGCCGATTTCCCGACCGAACGCTGGTTCTGGTTCGAGCCCTCTCACAAGGCCGGCGCCTCCACCCTGCTGCACAAGCAGCCCGATGACGTCTGGCGGATCGATTTCCAGATCGGCTGGGACATCGATCGGCGCAAGGAGTTGCAGGAGGAGAATGTTCGCGCCCGGCTCGATGCGATGCTCGGGCCCGGCATCGGGTACGAACTGGTCTGGACCTCGGTCTACACCTTCCAGTGCCGGCGGATGAAGAAATTCCGCCACGGTCGGGTGATCTTCGCCGGCGACGCGGCCCACCAGGTCTCGCCCTTCGGGGCGCGTGGCGCCAACTCGGGCATGCAGGACGTCGACAACCTGGGGTGGAAGCTGGGCATGGTGATTCGCGGCCAGGCCCCGGATGCGCTGCTGGACAGCTATGACATCGAGCGCATCCACGGGGCGGACGAAAACATCCTGAACTCCACGCGCGCCACCGATTTCATCACGCCCAAGTCCAGCATCAGCCACGTGTTTCGCAATGCGGTGCTCGATCTGGCCGAGCGGCACGCGTTTGCACGCCCGCTGATCAACTCCGGCCGGCTGTCGGTGCCCTGCGTCTACGACGGCTCGCCGCTCAATGGCCCCGATGCCCTGGCCGGCGGGCCGGCCCGAACGCGCGTCGGCAGCCCGTGCCCGGATGCGCCACTCGCAGACGGCTTCCTGCTGTCCCTTCTGGGTGGGGAGTTCACGCTGCTGACCCTCGATGCGCAGGCGCCGGAAACGCTGGACATCGACGGCATCCGGGTGCGCCGCGTGGCGCTGTCGGCGCAGGGCGCGCAAAACACGACGCTGCGCGAACGCTATCTGGGCCAGGCGCAAAGCGCCGTCTATCTGATCCGCCCCGACCAACATGTGACGGCCCGCTGGGCCGGCTTCGACGAGGCCGCGGTGCGTTCAGCGCTGCGCGCGGCCTGCGCCAAGGAATGAGCATGGCCACGCTGAACACCGAACCGAACATCCCCGATCCCGACGACTTCTATGCGGAACTGATTCGCGCCCACGAGGGGCTCACCGACCAGCAAAGCACGCAGTTCAATGCACACCTCATTCTGCTGCTGGCCAATCACATCGGCGATCGCCAGGCGCTGCGCGAGGCCCTGGCTGCGGCAGCGCCCGCGCGCTGAGCGCCGCGGCCGCGTGGCTCAGGAGGCCGACGAACTGCCGGCGCCGAAGCGCCCGAGAAAGCGCGATACGCTGGCAGCCACGTCCTGCTGGACATCGACCGGCAAGCGCTTGACCAGGAAGGGCACGCCGATCGCGAGTGCCGCCGCATCGTCGGCCCAGCCGAGCAGAAGCGCGAAATCCGGCAGCAGATCGATCGGGCTGATCGCGTAGGCGATCAGGCCCAGGGTGGCCAGCTTGATCGTCCTGGGGGTACCCGGGTGCCGGAGCGCGAAAAGCAGCATCAGGCCCTCGCGACCGAGCAGCTTGATCAGGGCATAGAGACGGGCAATCCACATGGGCAATCCTCCAGCGGGCAGTTGTCCTGAGGTTGAAGGCTGGTTCGAGCCACCCCGGGTGGCCCGGGCGGGGACGCCCTGGCGCAGCCGGATCAGCGCACGAGCTGGTTGATGTCGATGATCGGCAGCATCACAGCCAGCACGATCAACAGCACCACCCCGCCCATGAACAAAATCAACAGGGGCTCCAACAGCCCAGTCAGCGTTAACGCGCGACGCTCGGTTTCGGATGACACGGTCTGCGCGCAGCGTTCGAGCATCTCGCCGAGTTCCCCGGTGGCCTCTCCGCTACCGATCATCTGCACCACCATCGGCGAAAACTGCTTGCCGGCGCCCAGCGCCCGGGCCAGCGACGCGCCCTCTCTGACCCGTGATATGGCGTCGTGGACATTCGCTTTCAAGGCCTGGTTGGTGAGCGTCTCTGCGCTCGCCTCCAGGCCGTGGATCAGCGGCACACCCGAGCGGGTCAGAATGGCCAGGGTCGAGGTGAAGCGGGCCGTGTTCATCCCGCGCACCAGCCGGCCGATGACGGGCAGGCGCAACACGCGCGCATCCCAGGCCAGCCGGGTCGTGGGTGCCTTGAGCGCGAAGCGCCAGAGCACGATCACCAGCGCGATCACGACCGCCACCAGCCAGCCCCACTGGCGCACGAAATCGGAGATCGCGATCAGGGCGATGGTCAGAAACGGCAGTTGCTGCTCGGACTGGTCGAAGACGCTGACCACCTGGGGCACCACATAGGTGAGCAGCGCAATGATGGCCAGAAACGCCACCACGGTGACGATCGCCGGGTAGATGAACGCGAGCGTGATCTTCGAGCCCAGCGCGGCGCGTGACTCGACATAGTCCGCCAGGCGAGACATGATCAGGCCGAGGTCGCCCGAGCGCTCCCCTGCCCCCACCAAGGCGCGATACACAGGCGAGAAGTCACGCGGATAGCGCGCCAGCGTATCGCCGAACGACTGGCCACTGACCACGTCGCTGCGGATCGCCGCGAATCGTTCGCGGACCAGGCGCCGCTCGCCCTGTTCGGAGATCGTGGCCAGCGCCTGCTCGATCGGCAGACGCGCACTGAGCAGGCTGGCGAGCTGGCGCGTGGCCATCGTCAGCTCGCTGGTGCGCAAGCGGCCACGCACCGCAGGTGTGTCGCCCTGGTCCGCACGCGCCTGCAGCGAGCTGACTTCGAGCGGCGTGAGACCGCGTTCCCGCAGCAGGCTGCGCGCGTGACGAGGGGAATCGGCATCGATCACGCCCTGCTCGATGCGTCCATCGGCGCTCGCGGCCTCGAAACGGAATGCGGCCATCGATCAGGACGCCGCGGGCTCGCGCGGCCGGCTAGTCTCTTGTGACACGTATCACCTCGTCTGGCGAGGTCACACCGGTGCTCACCCAGCGCTGCCCGTCGTCTCGCATCGGCACCAGACCCGAGGCGATCGCGCTCTGGCGGATCTGCGACTCGGGCGCACCCTGGTGGATCAGCGCGCGAACCTGATCATCGATCAGCAGCAGCTCATGAACGCCGGTGCGGCCGTGGAAACCCGAGCGGTTGCAGGCCGCGCAGCCCACTGCCCGCCAGTGCCCGGTGACCGGATCGGGCTCGCGGCACTGCAGGCAGAGTCTGCGCACCAGCCGCTGGGCGAGCACCCCGAGCAGCGAACTGGACAGCAGAAAGGGTTCGATGCCCATGTCGATCAGACGGGTGATCGCCGACACCGAATCATTGGTGTGCAGGGTGGCCAGCACCAGATGGCCGGTGAGCGATGACTGGACCGCAATCTGCGCGGTTTCGAGATCGCGAATCGCCGATCATGATCACATCGGGATCCTGACGCAGGATCGAGCGCAGGGCCTTGGCGAAGGTCATCTCGATGCGCGGATTCACCTGCGTCTGACCGATGCCATCGAGATCGTATTCGATCGGATCCTCGACGGTAGTATGTTGGTCACCGATGCATCGAGCCGCCCGAGCGCCGCATAGAGCGAGGTGGTCTTGCCGGAACCGGTCGGCCCGGTGACCAGCACGATGCCGTGCGGCTGATGAATCAGCGTGTCGAAGGCGCGCCGGTTCTCCGGGCTCATGCCCAGGGTTTCCAGATCGAGCCGCCCGGCCTGCTTGTCGAGCAGGCGCAGCACTGCGCGCTCGCCATGACCGGTGGGCAGTGTCGAGACCCGCACATCGACCGGGCGCCCGCCGATGCGCAGCGTGATCCGGCCGTCCTGGGGCAGCCGCTTCTCTGCGATATCGAGCTGGGCCATGATCTTGATCCGCGATATCAGCGCCGCATGGATTTCGCGGCGCGGGCGAACCACATCGCGCAAGGTGCCATCGACCCGGAAGCGCACCATCGAATAGCCCTCGAAGGGCTCGATGTGGATATCGGAGGCGCCATCGCGGCTGGCTTGCGTGAGCAGCGCGTTGATCATGCGGATGATCGGCGCATCATCCTCGGTTTCGAGCAGATCCTCGATCTTGGGAATGTCCTGCAGCAGGCGCGACAGATCCATATCGCTGGCCACTTCGTCGGCCACCGCCGCGGCCGACCCCTCCTGCGAGGAATAGGCTCGCGAGATCGCCGCCACCAGCTCGTTCTCGGGCTTGCGGATCGTGATCAGTCGCCCCGGCAGCGTGCGCCCGAGTTCTGCGATGGCCGCGGCCGGCGTGCGATCACCGATCCAGACTTCGAAGGCATCGCGATCGGCGCCGGCCACGAGCACCTGGTGGGTGCGAGCGAATCCGTAGGGCACATAACGCGACGGGCTGACACCAGCCATGGGGTGACTCAGTTGATGTAGGTCGGGTCGGCCAGGGGCGCGCCGGCCGGCTGCGAGGACTGGCGGCGCACGGGCTCAGCTCTCAGGGGCGAGGCAGTGGGTGCCGGTGGCGCAGAAGGATTCGGCTGCACGGCCGGCGGTGTCCGACCGACGCCAGAACCCGACTGCCGCCCACGCAGGTCGATGAATGCGTCCACGGCCGGTGACAGACTGCCCGAGGGCACCGGCGCCGGTGGCTGCGTGCGGCCCTCATCATCGACGACCGGGGGCTTGGGTGAATCGGGCATGGGCGCCAGCTGCGACGGCGTCAGCTGCGGCAATGCCCAGTGCTCACGCAATGGCGCCGCTGCGCATATTGCCGATATAGTCGTAGCGGTCGGCGGTGACCCTGTATGCGTCGGCCGCGTCGCGCAGCACCACCGGACGCAGGAAGACGAGCAGATTGGTCTTCTTGCGATTGCGCGAGTCATAGCGAAACAGCCCGCCGAGCACGGGAATGTCGCCGAGAATAGGCACCTTCTGCTCGCCGCCCTCGATACGCTCCTCGATCAGGCCGCCCAGCACCACGATCTGACCGTCGTCGACCAGCACGTTGGTTTCGATGGCGCGTCGATTGGTGATGATGTCCGAGGCCACGGTGGCGGTCAGGACACTCGACACCTCCTGGAAGATCTCCAGCTTGACCGAGCCACTTTCGGACACCTGCGGTCGCACCTTCAGCGTGGTGCCGACGTCGCGACGTTCGATGGTCTGGAAAGGATTGACGGTTGCGCCGGTATTGTTCGAGGTGTACTGGCCGGTCACGAAGGGCACGTTCTGACCGATGATGATGCGGGCCTCTTCATTGTCCAGCGTGAGCAGGTTGGGCGTTGCCAGGATGTTCGCGTCGGCCTGAGATTCGAGCGCACGGGCCAGCAGCGGCAGATTGAGGATCTCACCGGTGACACCCGGGATGGTCGTGGTGCCGTTGACCACCCCGACATTGATGCCCTGCCCGAGCGCAGCCGGATTCTGCGACGCGGCGAGAATCGACCCGCCTCCCTCGAGGTTGGTGAAGTTGGTGCCGCCAACGCCGCGGGTGGACCCATTGGCGATATCGAGCAGCTGCCACTGAATGCCGAACTCGGCCGCCTTCTCGGCCGACACCTCGACGATCAGCGATTCGATATAGACCTGCGCGCGCCGCATGTCGAGCTTGTCGATCACCGCACGCAGATTGCGATAGACCGCATCCGGAGCCGTGATGATCAGCGAATTGGTGGTCGGATCGGCCGCGATCGTGGCGTCACCGGCGGTCACGGTGATCACCTGGTCACTGGAGCCGGAATTCAGCGGCTGCTGACCCGCACCAAGCGCCACGCCGGTGGCGTTACCGCCGCCGGGGGCCAGCACGCTGGTGGCCCGATTGGTGCGGTTGATCACATCCGACGCGCCGCTGGCATTGCCCGACAACACGGCCTGCAGGGTCTTGGCGAGTTGCGTGGCCTGCGCATTGCGCAGATAGACGACACGAATGTTGCCCGGCGCCTTGCTCGGCACATCGAGCTGGCGCAGCAGGCCCTTGGCCAACTCGATCTTGGCCGAACTGGCGGCCCGCATCATGATCGAGTTCGAATTCGGATCGGCCATCACGATCGCCCGCTGCCCCGCGTCCACCTGGGCGCCCTGCCCGGCGCGCTGGGTGTCATCGAGCAGGCGGTTGAGCATGGCGGCCAGATCGCTGGCGATTCCGTAGCGCACCGGCAGCACCACCACATCACTGGCGCCGGGGCTGTCGAGCGTGCCGATGATGCGTCCGATCCGCTGCAGATTGGCCGCATAGTCGGTGATCACCAGCGCATTGGTGTTCGGGTAGGCACTGATCGTGTTGTTCGGCGCGATCAGCGGCCGGAGCACCGGCACCAGGTTGGTGGCCGACTCGTACTTCAGCTTGAACACCTGGGTCACGATCTGGTCGCCGTCATCGGACGGTCGGCCACTGCTCACGGGGCCCGATTGCAGCTTCGCATCGGCCTCGGGCACGACCTTGCCGATTCGGCCGCTGGCGACGATCGTGAAGCCCTGCAGGCGCAACGAGGCGAGCAGGAGTTTGTAGGCCTCGAGCCGCGAGACCGGCCCCGGCGTCTCGAGCGTGAGTTTGCCGCGCACGCGTGGATCGATAATGAAGGTTCGATCCAGCAGCACGCCGAAGGCGCCGATCACCGTGTCGATGTCGGCATCTTTGAAGTTCAGGGACACCGGATCGGACGACGACGCTGCCACCACGGGCTGGGTGAAGACCATCAACGACGCCAGCGCAAGCGCCAGACAGGCGCGCGCGCGCGGCCGGCTGCCTCGGCGAATCGCAGGGTCGTTGACGGCACGCATCAGCCTCGAACTCCGATATTGATCAGCGTCTTGTCGCCCTGGCGGCGCCCCAGCAGGCCCAGCAGGTTACGCAAGCGATCACGTTGCTCCGGGTCGGCACTGGCCTGGGCCGTGAACTGCACCCCCCGCTTGTTCGTCCAGACTCCGCTGCCCTCGAGATTCAAGGGCCCTTGCAAGGTCTGGATATCCAGTTTGGCGCTATCCCCCTCGCCGGCAACACCGATCCGGTAGCTGCCCAGCGGTCGCACGGGGGTCAAGGCCGACGCCATATCACGCAACTCGATGTTCGCACGCCCATCGAATACGCCGGGGCGCAGTGTCAGTCCTTCCCAACGAACGGCCAGCGCCCCGGAGGGCCGCACCGTATTCCAGGGCGAGCCGAGCCGGCCGAGATCCACCGACGGGAGGTTCAGCGAACCGCGCCCGATGCGCAACTCGCCGAGCCCGCCGTCGATCGCGATGGTCTCGGACATACCATCCAGGCGCACGCTGGCGCGCAAGGCACCGACCAGCAACGGGAACAGCCGCACCTGCCAGTGCATGCGCCCAGGTATCGCCACACCTGCCAGCGTCACCCGCTCGGCCTCGCGATCGTGAATATCAACCAGCACCAGACGCGCGCTGCCGTGCCAGATGGTGCCTTCTGCCTCGGCCAGCGCGAGTCGTCCCTGGGTGGCGCGATTGAGCGCGAGATCGGCCCAACGAGGCCGGCGCGAAGCCGATCAGCGCCAGCACCGCGCCAACCACGATGGCCAAGCCGAAAACAATGATTCGCAGCATGCGCGGCCCCTCAGCGCGGCGCGGCGGTTGGCCGCTCGAGACCGAAGGTGGCGGTCACGCGCCCGGCCTGCGGATCACGCACGATGCTGACATCGGCGACCCGCAAGCGCGCATCGCGCACCACCTGCGCAAGCCAGTCGATCGCGAGATCGAAGCGCGCCGAATCGAAGCGCACGCGAATCAGATCGGTGCCGGCATCGACACTGGCGATATTGGCCAGACCCGAGGCGGTCAGCGTGCGCTGCAACTCGGCCCTGACCATGGCGGCAGAGATCGATTCCGCACGCACATCACCCAGCGCGCGCGCTTCTTCAGACAACGACGCCATGCGCGCCACCTGCGCGCGCAATTCCGGCAACTCGCTGCGCAGACGCTGCCGCCCAAGCCAGGCGGGCTCGAACAGCACGAACCAGGTCACGGCCAGGGCCAGCACGATGGCCCCGCCGCCGATCATCCGGCGTTCGCGCGGGGCCAGCTGCCGCCAACGGGCGAGAACCCCTTCGAAGGATTGCGCCAGACTCATAGCAAAGCCACCACTGCCGACTGCGCCTTACCCTGCTCGAAGCGCAGTGCCAGGCCCATACGCTGGCAGGCCGCGGTCATCTGTTCGCGCACGCTGCGCGCGGCCACGCGATCCGGCTCGAATGTGACCTTCAGGCGACCGTCGCGGTACTCGACGCCCGTCAACGCGCCGGTCCCTTGCGGGCCGAGCGCTTTGGCAAACCGGGTCAGCAGCGGCAGGAAGTCGTCCGGCCCGCTCTGGCCCGCGCCCGCGCGCAGCTTGGCGACGTTGCGCTCCATCTGCAGCACCGGATCGACCACCACGCGGTCATTGGGAAGGTCTGCCGATAGCGGGTCTCGAGGTTGGCGCGTAGATCGCGCTTCTCCGCCGAGAGCTTGCCCCAATGAAGATTCAGGCCGAGCAGAAATACGGCCATTGCGCCCGCCGCCAGCCAGAGCGGCAAACGCCAGGCGCGCCAGTCGATGTCGGCCACACGACGCGCCACCGTAGGCTTTTGCGCCGCCACCAGCAAATCGATCGGCGAGGCCTTGGGAATCGGCAGCGATCCCGCCCGAGCGCCGATGCGCAACTGCCTGATTGCGGCGATCAGCGGCTCGCGCCAGCTTGGATCGTCGCTGAGCAGGCGCACCCGACGAACATGCAGCGCGCCCGTCCCGGGCTCGCCCGGCGCGTCCGCACCGGTGGCAAGCGCGGTCTCGGGATCATCTTCGCCATCGCCGTCGGCGGCCGGTTCGGGCTCGCCTGCCATCCCCTCGCCGAGATCGAGCCCGGGTGGGGCGAGTACCGTGGCCAACAAGGACGCAAAGGCCTGCTGGCGCTCGGAGGCCTCGACGCCCGCTGTCCAGCCCAGGCCTTCGGATTCGCCGGTGCGCACCGCGATGCCATCGCCGATGCAGACCAATGAGAGTTCATTGGCCCGCAGCGGCGCCACCAACTGTGCCGGCCAGGCCGATGCCACGCGCAGCCCGCGACGCTGAAACGCGCCGAGCACGAAGTCCAGCCAGCCGCGATCGAGCACCGCAATCAGCCGGCGACCGTCGGCATCGACCGGCCCGAGCGCGAATGCGCAGGTGGATGTGTCCTGCAGCAGGCGGTCTTCGACCGCATTGGGAATCGCCTGGCGCAGCTTGGCGCCAGACAACGGCGGCAGCTTCACATGCAACAGGGTGACGTCGCGCGCATCGAAAATCAGGCGCACGGAACGAGCGGCCGGCAGCGTATCGAGGCTGAGGCTCGAATAACGGGGCCCTTCAGGGGTATGCACCAGGGCGAGCAGACGCTGCTCGCTCGCAAATGCACGTTCTCCGATCGATCTTGGCGGAAGCCAGACGATCGACTCGTGCTTTTTCACAGTCTTCGCTGCCAAATGACGGTCACTCTCTTGTTCGATTCTCGCTCAAGGAGCGTCTCCGAGAACGATTCGACACGACCTAATCGTATCAATCCGCGAACAATGAAAAACCTGGAGTTCACCGACAACACATTGCCGTCGAGGGTCTCTACGGGCGGCACAATGTCGCCCCCGAATTGTTTGAGATCCCCGTAGACCTTGGTTTCACGTCGATCAACGAGCTGCCGGGCCTGGCCAAGATCGATATCCAGGGCCGCCGCGATCAGTTCGGCGGGCGCGGTATTCAGGTTGATCTGCGGCACGCCGTGCGCGGTTGGCAGGAAGCTCAGATAGGGATCCAGCGCCTCGAGCGTGTCCTCGCGCATGCCCCGCACCGAGCGAAGATCGGCGATCCGCGTCAGTGGCAGCGCGCTTGCGACCTCGGTCGCCCCCGGCTTCGGGGTCGCGGCCAGAACCCGCGCGGCGATCGCGCTCGCGAACGCCGCCGGCTGGCCGATATGGGTCAGCAGCCGCTCCAGAATGGCCAGGCGCGTTGTGTCGATCGTGGGCATGCCATCTTCACCGATTCTGGCCAGCGCACTGACGTTGAAGCGTGCCTGCGCATCGAAGATCTGGCCGCTGAGCGTGGCCGCGCGTGCATCATCGTCGATCTTTGCACCCGCCGTGACGGTCTCATCGAGCCTGGTCTCGGCCACCGCCGGCGCCCAGATGTCGCTGGCATGATCGACATTGGGCGGATCGTTGGCCAGGATCACCTTGGCCCAGTCAATGGCCGCACGCTCCGCCCAACGGGTTTGCGTGAGCGCGATCCGGTTGTCCACCGAGCGCACCGTCACATGCTGACGCAGCACCATCGCGCTGATGATCACCGTCGCCAGCACCACGGTCAGCAGCACCGAGATAATGGCCGCGCCACGCGAGCGCCCGGGCACACGGCGCGGCACAAGGATTGTTCGTGACGGTCGCATCGATCAGTACTCGATCGTGAACAGACGCACGATCCGGTTGCCGGATCGATTCAGGGTGATCTCTATCCCGGTGGGTTCGGCCACAGCCGGCTGGGCGGTGGCGGCCGGCACGGAACCCGGCGGCGGCGGCGCCGAACCGGTGCCAGGTGGTGGCACCCCGACAGTGGCACTGGCGATGCGCGGGCGGGCCAGCACCTTGAGCGCATCACCGGCCAGCCAGCCGGTTTGGGGCACGAAGGCGCGATAGGCGACACCCTCGATCCCGTTGATCAGTGGTTGCCAGGACAGGCGATCGAGCGCGATCGCGCTCTCGAACCCCCCGGCACGCCAGGCACTGAAGCCGCGCTCGAGAACGCCGTTGCGCAGTCGATAGACCACCTGCTGCAGCCGCAGCGCCTCGCCACTGCCGTTCTCGCGCAGCACCATCAGTGACTGACCGGCATCGCCTTCGCCCGGCATGAACATCACCGACGGTTGCGGCTGGCCGAGCGTGCGCACCGACCACGAGCGGCGCAGATCCTCGTCGAGCTGGGTGAAGGCGACGCTCAGTGCGCGCATCTCGTTGGATTGCATCGTCACCCTGTCGCGCGCTTGCAGGACGGTATCCAGGCCACGCCAGCAGAGCAAGGCCAGCACCGCCATCAGAGCCACTGCAATCAATACCTCGAGCAAGGTGAAGCCCGCGCAGCCTGCCCCGGCCACCGAGCGCAGGCAACGCATGGCGGGCACCTGCCACGAGTGCCGGGAACCGACGTGCCGGGCGGTCATCATGGCAGCCGGGTGGCGAAGCCGGTGAGCTGGGCGAGACGATGCTCATCGGCACCCAGCACACTGACCTCGACCCGTCGAAAGAAACGGTTCGGCGTGGCGAACACCCGTTCCACGCATTGCAGCGCCACACCGCCCTGGTCACAGGCATAGCGGCGCTCGCCCAGATCCGGCCACTGATCGAGCAGACGCACCTCCGAGAGGCGATTCTCCGCGCTCCAGTGGGCAAAGGTGCGCGCGCGCAGATCCGCCGTGCCATTGATCAGCGCGCCGGCAGCGCGCATCGAGGCGATCAGCGCGATCGCTGCAATGGTCAGGGCGACCAGCACCTCGACCAGAGTGAAGCCGCGCGCGCGTCTCAAAACCGGACCTCGAACACACCCAGCCCGTTGGCCTGGATGCGCACCGAGCGCTCACCCTGGGTCAGCGCGAGTTCGAACGGCGCATCCACCATGTCGCGGCCGAACTCGATGCGCTCGCGGCCATCGTCGCTGGTAAATCGGAACTCGGTGCGCTCGGACCACTCGCGCTCGCGCAGATCCCGGTCATCCAGCAAGGGCTCCCAGCGAATGCCCCGCCGGATCATGAACCGGTAACCGAGATCGTCGGCATCGAAGCGGATCGGGGCGCCGCGCACCTGCGCCTCCTCGCGGGCCAGCGACAGCAGCAGCGCCAGGCGCTCGGCATCGACCTGCAGGCCGCGGTCGGCGCCACGCACCGACAGACCGACCACCGCCACCACGATCATGACGATCGAGATCGCGACCAGGATTTCCAGCAGCGTGAAGCCGGCGTGCGCACGCCGGCGCCAGCGAGGCATCGACCGGATACGTGCTCCAGTCAATGGCGGCGGACTCAGCGGTTCAGCGCCCAGTTGCCGATGTCGGCATCGATGCCCTCGCCGCCCGGCTTGCCATCGGCGCCGTAGCTGAACACATCGATCTCGCCGCGAACCCCCGGGTTCAGCAACTGATAGGGATGGCCCCACGGATCCGTGGGCGCCGATTTCAGATACTGCTTCCAATTGCGCGGCACGGGTTCAGAGCCCGGCCGCTCGACCAGGGCGATCAGACCCTGCTCGGTACTGGGGTAGCGCTGATTGTCCAGCCGATAGATATCCAGGGCCTGCATGATGTTGCCGATATCGAAGCGCGCCGCAGCAACCTTCGCCTGATCCGGCTTGTCCATGAGACGGGGAACGATCAATGCACCCAACACACCGAGAATCACGATAACCACCATGATCTCGATCAAAGTGAAGCCGCCGTTGCGCTGTTGGTACCGTTGGTCGAGCGACTGACGCCGCATAAAGACTCCGTAATAACTCGTTGATTTCTGGCGGTATCATATCAGGCGAACCCGCCGATTTCTGTGCCCCTCCCATGCCGATTCTCCGACCGGCGGATCTAAGCCGCCGTCTATCCCTGATTCTTTCCGCCGCGCTCCTGGCAGCGCTTTCGGCGTTGAGTGTCTACTGGGTCCTGCAGATCGCCGCACCTCGCGTCTCGATCGCGCCGGGGGGGTCGCTGGTCGATCAGAGCGGCAAACTCGATACCTTCGCAGCCGGGCGCCTGTTCGGCATCGAAGGCCAGAGTCTTCCCCAGCAGGCCAGGCTTCCGGACAACATCCGTGTGATCGGTGTGATCGCTTCGGCCTCGAACGCGGCGGCCATCCTCCAGGTCAATGGCCAGCCACCCGCCCCTTACGCAATCGGACAGAGCGTTGACGGCAACCTCGTGGTCAGGGGCGTCAGCCGTGACGAGGTCGTTCTCGAACGCAACGGCGAGGAATTGCGGGCGCCGGCGCCGGCGCGCCATGATCCGGCCATTCTCGAAGCCGGCGCTGCCGGCGATCGCTCCGGCGCACCCGCAGCGCAGGGCGCTGGCGCGCCCGCGCGATCGGTGCTGCCGGCGGCGCGCGCGCGACCGCCGGCGCAGACCGGCGTGGCCATGCAACGCGAGAGCGCGGTGAATCGTCCGAGCGGCGGCTAGGGCCTGTTCAAGGCGTCTGCGGGGCCGCTATGGCGGCGTCGACCGGAGCACTCTCCGGTAAACTCGCGCCCATGCAGAACTATCTCGACATGATGCGCGCCGTCCGTGAGCGGGGCGTGCCGAAGTCCGATCGCACCGGCACCGGCACGCTGTCACTGTTCGGCTGGCAGCTTCGCTTCGACCTCAACGCGGGCTTTCCGCTGGTCACCACCAAGAAACTACATCTGCGCTCGATCATCCACGAGTTGCTTTGGTTTCTCAGCGGCGACACCAATGTGCGTCCGTTGCAGGCAGAGGGCGTCTCGATCTGGGACGAATGGGCCGATGAGAACGGTGAACTGGGGCCGGTCTATGGCCATCAGTGGCGCCACTGGCCCGATGGGCAGGGCGGAGAGATCGATCAGATCTCGGAGCTCATCGAGCGCATCCGCCGCGACCCCGATTCGCGCCGGCTGATCGTTTCGGCCTGGAATGTCGCCGAGATTCCCCAGATGGCGCTGGCACCGTGCCACGCCCTTTTCCAGTTTCATGTCGCGGCGGGCCGGCTGTCCTGCCAGCTCTATCAACGCAGCGCCGACATCTTTCTCGGCGTACCGTTCAACATCGCGTCGTATGCGCTGCTCACGCATCTGGTGGCCGCGCAATGTGATCTCGAGGTGGGTGATTTCGTCTGGACAGGCGGCGATTGCCATCTGTACCTGAACCATCTCGAGCAGGCGGATCTGCAGCTCAGCCGCACGCCCTTGCCGCTGCCGCGGCTGGACCTACTGCGCAAGCCGGCCACGATCTTCGATTACCGCTACGAAGACATCGCGATCCACGGCTACGAGAGTCATCCGGCGATTCGCGCCCCGGTCGCCGTCTGACCCGCGCCGACCGGATCACCCCAGTGCCTTCGCCTCGCCTGACGCTGATCGTCGCGCGCGCCCGCAACGGGGTCATCGGCCGCGGTAACGAGATGCCCTGGCGCATCCCCGAAGAAATGCGTCACTTCCGCCAGACCACGCTCGATCATGCGTTGATCGTCGGGCGCCTGACCTTTGAATCGATCGGCAAAGCCCTGCCGCGGCGGCGGATGATCGTGATCAGCCGCAGCAGCGGCTACCGGCCGGCGGGATGCGAGCGCGCATCAGATCTCGAGCAGGCGATCACTATCGCCAGCGATGGTTCGCGACCGGACATCGCCGATGACGACATCTTCGTGGCCGGGGGTGCGCAAATCTATGCGCTCGCCCTGCCCCTCGCCGATCGGCTTCTCATCACCGAGATCGATCTCGCTCCCGATGGCGACGCCTTCTTCACCGCTCCCGACGAAGAATTCTGGGAACTGGTCGGCAGCGATCCGCAACAGGCCGCCGACGGCACCCGCTTCACGATTCAGGATTGGCGGCGCCGGTAATGTGTGCGCCCGGCCGGCACGGCCCGGCAGAGGCACACAGGCGCCAGGGGCTGCCTCAATAGACTCCGAGTGCGGCGGCCTCGGCGAGCCCCTGTGCCAGATCAGCGGCCGCATCCAGCGAGGCTGCCGGCACTGTTTTTGGCGCCAGGATCTGCTCCGGAGTCTGCGCAGCCAGATTCACGATCATCGGCTCGGCCACGGCGCGCAGCCGCCAACCGGTGGCGATACGCGCAATCTGCCGGGCCGCGCCGTGGCCATCGCTGCCGGCACTGATGATCACCGCATAGGCGCGGCCTGCGAGCCGATCCAGCGCCGGGTAGTAGCAGCGGTCGAAAAAGGCCTTCATCTCGCCGGTCATCGAAGCGAGATTCTCCGGACAGACGAACAGATAGGCGCGCGCGCCCAGGAGATCCGCTGCGTCGGTAGTTTCGCAGCCGAGCAGGCGCACGCGCGGCAGCATCGGCGGCGCCGGCTGAGCCTGCGGGCGGGCGGGCTCGGCAGTGACCTGCGCATCCCTCCCGCCCGGCGGCTGCTCGGCGCGCCGGGTTCCGGCCAGAGCCGCGTGCGCCAGCTGGCGCGACGCCCCCGTGCGCGAATGCCAGACGATCAGGAGATCGCAGCTGCGATCCTGCGCCTGGGCGGAGCCGGCCGATCGGTCGCTCATCTCAGCGCCTTGCCGATCTGGCGCGCCAGACGCGCCATCCGCGTCGCCAGACCTGCCTCGACCATCGTGATCCTTGCAACCGACCAGCCAAGCGCGAAGCCGTCGGCCCCGACCTCGCGCAAACGATCGCCCGCCATCTGCAGATCGCACCACTCGCCGAGCGCGGTCTGTGCCTTGGACAGGGGTTTGAGCAGCGCCCGCCAGCGCCTGGGCAGCAAGGGGGCAAGAAACTCGAATGCGTAACGCAGTCGCTTGATGCGCTTGCGCAGATCATGGCGTTGCGTCACATCAAGCTTGCGGAAGCGGGCCGCCTGACGGCCCACTCGCCGCGTCCAGGAGCGCAGCCGGGCTTTGGACAGATCGGCGAGACCGGCAGCATCGCGAACATCATCGCGGGCGGCCGAGAGCCCGTGGCGGTGCCTTTGCAGCGTCATCAGCGCCCATTGGAACGCCGGATCCGAACAGACCTCGGCGACATCGGACACCGAGTCGCCGAAGAGTATTTCCGCCGCCGGCGGCTCACCGCCGGCCGCGATGATCGCCGGCATGAGCGTATGACGATAGACATCGCGATCGCGACCCCGGCCGAGCAATCTGAAGACCCGCACGACCGCCGAAAGTGCCCGCTTCGGGGGCGGCTCGATCCAGGACTCGAAAACCTTCACCAGGGCGCGCAGCCGGCGGATCCCGACGCGCAGCTGATGCACATGTGTGTCATCGCCCTCACCGGTCACCAACGCGGAGGCATTGCCGGCTATCTGTCGTTGACAGTCATCGAACAGCCGCGCGTAGGCCGCCGACGCATGCTCGCCCGGATGCGCCTGGGCACGGCCCGCCGTCTCACAGGGCGGGCCCACTCCCCGCCGCAGGCGCTGGCCGCGTTGTGCCTTTCCGGCCGGCAGCGCGGTCAGGCCGAATCGGGCGATCCAGGGTTCGGCGACGGCCCAGATGGCTTCGAGTTCACCGCCGATCAGTTCGAACTCCAATTCGCAGACGGACGCCCGCCGGCCACCGGCCAGCAGGAGCCCGGTATCGAAGGCGATCTCGACCGCGCCGAGGCCATTGGCGCCCTGCGTTCTCACCACCGTGCGCTGACGCTTGATGTCGGTCTCGAAGATGGCGATCAGGCGATCCTGCAGGACGGCCAGTTCGGTCGCATTGCCGAGGCGCTCCAGCCCGACGCGGCCGGCGAATGCAGGGAGATCCAGGCAGACCTCGTCGCGCGGCAGGTTGTGCTCCAGCCGGCTCAGGCCGTCGAGCGAGGCGGTCTTGGCGGTCTGAACCCAGTCGCCGCCCTCGCGCCGCAGCCGCAGCCCGATGCCCATCGCCGCCAACTCCCGCTTCTCGGTATCGAAATAGACCGCCCGCAGCGGGGTCACGGACGCGTCGCCGCTGATCCTGACCAATTCGGCCCGAACCGCCTCGGCCATCGCTTGCGGCACGCGAAATCTGATCTCTTGCTCGATCATCGTGGCGCAGATTGTCCATGTGCACGCGCATCCACGCCAGCAACGGACGCCGCGCCGGCGGTGTCATGTCGCCGACGCTGACAGAAGCGGCGGTTAGAATGGCGCCCCGGCCACCGTAGCTCAGTGGATAGAGCATCCGCCTCCTAAGCGGAGGGTCGCAGGTTCGATTCCTGCCGGTGGCGCCACGGCGCCCGAAATCGGGCCCCCCGTGAATGAGGGTCGCTCCCTTGGCGCCGGGGCATTGGCTCTGCCGGCAAAAGGCCCGCGCTTCGTGAGAAGCTGCCCCCCGCACCAATCGCCGCTGCGCTACTCTCTTGGGCCGAATGCTCGCCAGACCGGCCCCTGAACCGGACGCACGAGGCCGAGCCCCCAAGGAGTCCAGCCATGTGTCGAATTTTCCGACATCACGGAAGCCGTCGCAGTTCACGGCATCTCGCATCATTCATCACCGCTATTGCGCTGCTGGCAGCCGTCATGGTGGCCATCCCGGCGCCGGTGCTCGCGAAGCCAGCGCCGGCCACCTTGTTCGACGCGGCCCATGACGCCTATCGGGCAGGAGATCGCGCGCGCGCACTGACGCTGTTCACCGAAGCCGCAGAGGCCGGCAGCCTGGATGCGCAATGGCTGCTGGGCAAGGCCTTGCGCGATGGCAGGCTAGGTGTCACGGATCCGCAGCTAGCCGGGCAGTGGCTGCAGAGAGCAGCCGAGGAGGGCCACGTCGGAGCCCAGGCCGACCTCGGCGCATTGCTGCTGAAATCCGACGAGACCGACCCCGCGGTGGCTGCGAACTGGCTCCGGGAGGCGGCGCTGCGCGGCGATGCGCGCGCCCGCTACGAGATCGGTTTGCCCACGAGGAAGCGCCTTGGCGTGGCCACTTCGACCCGACGCCGCGCGTCGCTGGTATCAACAGGCGGCCGAACAGGCGAGCTCGAGGCGATCTACTCGTCTCGGCGTGATGAATCACGAGGGCCTGGGCATGGCCCGAAACCCGGCCCAGGCGGCGAGCTGGCTGCGCCAGGCCGCCGAGCGCGGCCACCCGGATGCCCAGCTGCGCATGGGCGCTGCGCGAGAACGGCTCGGTCGCATCCCGCGCTCGCTGCCAGCTCGGTATCGACGGGCCGCCGAGAAAGGGCGTGGCCTGGGCGCAATACCGGCTCGCCACCCAGCTCGAAGCCGGAAACGGCGTGGCCGCGGACAAGGTGCAGGCCTATCGCTGGATGCTGCTGGCTTCACGGGGCGCCGACGCGCAGCGCGGGCCGTGGAATCTCGATGCGGCGATCACGCGCCTGCGCTCGGCGCTCGCACCGGGCGGAACTTGAAGAGGCCGAAGCCCAGGCAAACGATTTCCGGCCGGTACAGCCGCGGCTGCGGCCGACTGAAACCGCGGGCTCAGGAACCGGTGTGCCCACTGGCGGGCACACCGAAATCAATGGCGAGCAGCGACCGGCCAGCGCAAGACAGGGTTCTGCCGGGCTGGCGGCAGCCTTACTGCGGCGCCGGGGTGGTGCGCCGGGGGCGCCCATCCGGCGCGCTGCCTGCGGGCTGCCGAAGCCGTCGATCATCGCCTTCTGATCAGCCTTGCAAAAGCGCGTCGAGCGCCTGCGGATCAGGACGACTCGCGCATCGCCGCCCTGACATTCGGCCAGAGTTCGCGCATGGGCCGGGGAACCGGCGAGATCGACGGCTTCCTCGGGGTCGTTGATCAGATCGAACAACTCGGGGCGGTGGCGCACATACTCGATCAGCTTGAAGCCGTCTTTGCGAATCATGAACGCGCCGGTGTTCGAACCGGCCGCATGGTATTCGCTGAAGATCGGCCGCGACTGATCCACGGGCTCGGCCGCGATCTCGAACAGCGAGCGCCTCAACGCGCAAGTCTGTCGGGTGCCGCTCCCGGTGACGCCGACCGCGTGCAGGATCGTCGATACAGATCGAGCAGATCGACCGGCGTGTCGCACGCACGCCCGGCCGCACGCCCGGGCCTGCCAGCAGCATCGGCACGCGCACGCTCTCCTCGCAGAGATTGCCTTTGCCCCAGAGACCGCGGGCACCGACATTGTCGCCGTGGTCCGAGGTGTAGACGACATGCGTGGTATCGGTCAGCCTCGCCTTGTCGCCGATCGCCGCAATGATTCGCCCGACGTCTTCGTCCATCCAGCTGCACAGACCGTGGTAGGCGGAGATCGCACTGAGCCGCTCGTGCTCGTCGACGAAGTGCCTTCCTCGACCCGTGAGAACTCGAAATACTCCTGCACCCAGGGGTGCGGACATAGTCGGTACGGATGCCGGAACTTCGCATCTCAATCCGGCGGTGCCAGATCGAAGAAACGCTGCGGCACCACCAGCGCGGAAAGTGCGGCGCGACCAGACCGATGAACAGCACGAAGCGCCTGGTTCGGGTCATGCTCGGCCAGCTATTGCCGGTTGCCTGGAGACCCGCGCGTCATAGCGCGTGTAACTCGATTCGCCGGGACCGATCTCAGGCCCGAGCATGCGCGATTTCGGATTGCTGCTGAGAATGTAGGGATCACGAATGGACGCCCACACCATGCCATGGCCCCCGACCACATGCATCGGCATGATTTCGTGATCGAAGCCGGCCGGATCTTCCTCGGCGCGGTAGTGCAGCTTGCCGATGCTGTCGACCCGGATGCCATCGGCCTGCAGGCGATGCCCCCATCCCTGCTGCGCCCCTGTGTAGGGCATGGCGTTGTCCCAGTGACGGATCTCGTGCACCCGGCGCCCGGTGGCGAATGCGGCGCGCGCCGGCACACAGATCGGGCTTGGCGTGTAGGCAGCGCGGAAATTCACGCCCCGCGCGGCCAGCGCATCGAGGTTCGGGGTTTGCACACGAGGATGGTCCATGCAGCCCATGAACCGCGGGTCGTGTTCGTCCGACATGATGATGACGAGATTCTTGGCGCTCACCGAAGGGCCCCTTTGCAATGAATGACGAATGATGATGAAAACGTGCCTACGAGAGTCGTGTGCCGCGCGAGAACCAGATGACCACCGCCACTGCCATCACCAGAAAGGCCACGGCGAGCGGGCTCTGAAACAGGAACCAGGGGTTGGCACCGGAGGCTGAAAATGCCTGTCGTAGTCCGGTCTCGAGATTGCGCTCGAGGATAAACGCGATCGCAAAGGGCAACACCGAGATATCGAGCCGACGCATCAGATAGCCGAGCGCACCGAATAACAGGGCCATGATCACCGCCGCCAGGCTGGTTTCCTGAACATATACCGCTGTGATCGTCACCAGCAGCACGATGGGCATCAGGGTTGCCGGCGGGATGCGCACCATATGCCCCATCGCGCGCATCACCACGCCGCCGACGGTCCAGTTCAGCAGATTCGCGAAGATCATCAGCGAGAACAGGCCGAACACCATCACGGCCTCGCTGTTGACCACATCTGTGCTGAGCCGAAACACGCCCGGCCCCGGATTCAGCCCTCCGATGCTCTCGGCAGCCAGGATCAGGAACACCGCGGCCACGTTTCCGGGTATGCCGAGACTCAGAACCGGAATCAGATTCGCGCCCGAAACCGCCGAATTCGCGGCCTCGGTCGCGGCGACCCCTTCGGGCGCGCCCTCGCCGAATGCGACCGGGCCCCGATGCAGCTTCTTGGCAGTTGCATAACCGAGCGTGGCGGCCAGGGTGGAGCCAATGCCGGGCAATGCGCCGATCGCGGTGCCGATCAACGCCGAGCGGCCGATCACCGGCATCAGCCGGCGCCAGAGGCCCGGCGGTGTCTTTCGATCGGCTTCGGCGGCGACCGTGGCCAGGCGCTGTCCGGATTCCCGCCCGCTGGCAATATCCTCGATCGCCTTGAAGATCTCACCCAGAATCAGTACGCCGAGCACCGCCGAAACGATCGGAATGCCATCCGCGAGCGCCTCCAGCCCCAGGCTCAGGCGCGGATACTGATCCTCGCCCTTGGCGATCGACGCGCATAACAATCCGAGCAGCCCCGAGAGCACGCCCTTGACCGGCGACCTGCCGACCACTGCGGCCACGAAGGCGAGCGACAGCAAGATCAGTGCGGCCTTCTCGGTAAAGCCCAGATAGGCCTCCACCAGCACGGCAAGGAAGGGCGCGCAGGTGATCAACACCAGATCGGAGAAGGAATCACCGATGACCGACGCGCGGTGGGCAACGCGCAAGGCGAGCCGGGACTGCCCGCGACGCGTCATCGGATACCCATCGAAGGTGGTCAATAACGCATCCGGCGTGCCCGGCGTGTTGAAGAGAATTGCCGGCACCGCGCCCCCGACGGTGGCCCCCTTCATCACGCCGATCAGGAACCCGAGCACGGGCAACAGGGCACTGGCGTTGAAACCGAACACCGAGATCAGGATCGGCAGCGATACGGCCATCGCAAACGGCCCCGACAGGCCCGGAATCGCCCCGATCACAACGCCGGCAAACAGACCACCTGCGGTCATCAGCACAGTCATCGTGACCGGCAGACCGAAGACAACGAACACCGGCTGGTCGACAAAGACCGCGCTCAGCCCAAGAAGAATGTAGTCGCCTAGACCGATCATGAGCGATCAGACATCGCCATTGGGCGGTAAGAGCAGATCATCAAAGGGAACATCGATCAGCAGCATCAAGACCACCACGCAGACCAGCGCGATCATCAACCAGCGTATGCGCATGCCGCCGTTGAGCCGGATCAGCAAAGCACTCAGCAGCAGGAATCCACCCACGAGGTACCCAAGGTACTTCCATGGCACGGTGTCGCGAAGTGATCGATAGCCGCCTTCAGCCGATCCCGCAAGATCGGCCACGATCGGCCCGGTCCAACGCATGGCCAGCAGACAAGCCACGAGCACGGCGGCCATCCAGATGAGAAATCGAAGATTCTGCAAACCAAAGCCCGTGTCGTTCGAATCCGCGCCGGGCCCGTCCGGCGAGGGCGCGCGCCGCGGCCGAAGCAGCAGCCAGAGACCGATTGCCCCGATACCATAGCCGAGCATCGTCGGCAACATGGCGTCGCCGATGGTGGTACGGCGCCGGAATGTCTCGATGACGCCCGACTCGACGTCGGCGGGGATCCAGAGCAACAGAAGCACCAGCGCAAAGGCCAGCGCCAGAGCGCCGACGATTCGATCGGACCGATGTGAAGCCATCGTGTGAACTCCGGGCTGCTACGACTCGCTCTGCCGGCAGAGCCCGCAGATCCAAGGGCTGTGATCCGACCCGGCCGCGCACAATAAAGGTCGTACACGCCATACAGGCCATGCAGGCTATGCAGCGGCCTGGCATGCAGACCCCGGCCAGCCTGCGGGCACGGCCGGGTGTCGACCCGACAGCCTTACTTCGACGTGGCCTCGAGCAGGCGTTTGGCGGCCGCACCGTCGTTCAGAACGTACTGAAGCAACGCCTCTCCGGCAATCACCTTGGGACCGCCGAAGCCCTTGTTGATGAACGCATTCACTTTGGTCGAGGAATCATTGACCACCTCGCCGATCGCCTTGCTCAGGGTGTTCGCAGCATCGGATGAGAGGCCGGCGGGCGCGACGAACAGGAACAGCGCACCGAAGGTGAAATCAACGCCGAGCTCTCGCGTTGTGGGCGCGTCGGGGGAAAGGGACAGACGCTCACTCTCGCCGGACACCAGGTTGACAATCTCGCCTGCACGAACCGCCTTGCCCTGGATCCCGGCCCCCCAGCCGACGTCGATATCGCCCGCCACCAGGGCATCCAGAACCCCCTTACCCCCGTTGAGCATGACCGTGTTGAACTCGACCCCCTGCGACTTGCCCAGCAGGTAGGTGCCGTCGGCGAGCTTCGGACTCATGGCGCCGAACTTGATGGCCTTGCCAGTCTTGGCGGCTGCTGCAACATCGTTCCATGTCTTGTACGGGCTGTCCGAGCGCACCATCACACCCATCTGCGAGCCGGCGGTCGAGGTCAGATAGGTGAAGTCCTGCGCGCTATACCCGGCATTCTTGGCCGAGATCATGTTGTAGCCGAAGGTTTCCGTGACCGCGAGTCCGATCGCGGTGCCGTCCGCTGGCTGCCCCTTGAGCTTGCGCGCGAGATTGGCGCCACCCTTGCCCGTCACCTGCTGCGGGATGATCTTCCAACCATGGCGCTTCTCGAGTTCCTCCGCAATCAGGCGTGCCTGGGTGTCACCGCCGCCACCGGCGCCGAAGGCGATCATCATCGTGATCGGACCGGACGGCTGCCAGTCTGCGGCGTGAGACAACGGAGCGGTCATGGCCAGGCAGGCGGCCGTACCGATGGCGAATCGTTTCATGTTCTGTCTCCTCGGGGATCGCGGTGCCGCAGCTTGGCACCAATGGCCGCTGGCGACCATGAACGACATTCTGGCGCCCTCAAACCGATAGCGCAAATATTGATTCCCGATGCATTCCATAAGACATTTCTTATATGTGAACGGCTTCGCGCCATGACCGATCTCGGAACCCGGCGAATGGTTCTCCAGATATCAGTCGGTATCCAGATCATGCGACACGAAACGGTCCGCCACCAGCCGACCGTCGAGTCCGCCACTCGCGACCAGCGCCCGCATCGTCTCGACCAGATTCTGGCGAACGAGACGAATCGCCCGGGTCATCGGCCGATCCGCGAGCCAGGCGATAGACAAGGTACGCCCGGGCACCGGTCTGACCAGCCTGCGTGCCGCGATCCGTGAATCGTGGACGCCGACCATGGACCGGGGCAGCACCGCACAGCACAGGCCCGCCTCGACCAGCGAGCGGGTGATGTCGGGGCCATCGACCGTGAACCGGGTTCTCAACGAGACACCGGCACCGGCCGCCAATCCGTCGAGATACCGACGCAGATCGTGACCGCGGCTCGGCAGCGCCAGGGAAACCCGCTCGAGCATACGTACAGGCACAGGGTCGGGCAGCGATTCGAGCAGTTCAGGCACGCCGAGAAGCTGCAATCGCTCCGTATAGATCGGCTGGCTCTGCAGGCCATCGACGTCTGACACGCTGGGAAGCAGGGCCAGATCCGCCTCACCGAGAGCAACAGCATGCGCTGGGCCCGCACCGCATGGAAAGCGAGGTGCACGATCCAGTACGAGCGCCAGCGCGTACTCGGCCACCCGCATCAACAGGGCCGGAGCGACCACGCTCGCCAGCGACGCCGCCAGACAGATGTTCACCGTGCCGACCGCATCGCCCGCCATCGGATCGCGGACATCGGCCGCGATCGTTCGGTTGCCGCTCGAGGCGCATCACGCCCAGCGCATCAACCGCTCGCCGGCTTCCGTCGAGCGCACCCGCGCTGCACATGTCGCTCGAGCAGGCGCACGTCGAGCTCTGCCTCGAGCTTGCTGCAGATGCTGACTGAGCGCCGGCTGAGCCGCGCCAGGGATACCGGGCCGCGCGGGTCACGCTGCCGGCTTCGGCGATGGCCAGAAAGTAGCGCAGCCGGCGCGGCGTCATCGGCGCATCAGCCGAGACCAGCCACAAGGGATGCCAGACTGAACGACGCGATCACCGCAACAGCAGAATCGCCCCGGGGTTCGCGGGTCATAGATCAGAGGATCATCATGCATCTGGCCACGCACGGTATCGAGCCAGGCGCGTGACTGCCACGAGGCTTGGCGCGATCAGCGCGAACCAGAGCGCCTCAGGCAACGCATGGCGTTGCACCATCCAGGCTGCGTACATAGAGGGCCAGCGCAGAGTACGGCGGCGATGCCGGCCGCGATCCCGTGGGGATCAGCATGCTCAGGTCTTCGAGCCAGTAACCACGCCCTGGCATCCGGTGAGTTCGCCACGCTCACGACGGATCACCAGCTCCCGCAACGCTTCATCAGCGCCAGGCCGAAGAAGAAGAACATCGAAGCTCGGCAGCCAGGCTGGGCGCAGCAGCCGCCTGTTTCCGACCAGGATACGCACCGTGTACGGGCTGGCGAGGAAGATCACGTCGATCGACCGCCGAAGAATACGGAGTATGAGAACGTACCCACCAGATAGGCAACACCAGAGCCACCACCACGGACGCCTTTACCCGAAGCCGCGCACGACAGCCAGGCCGGCCACCACCGCCTTCAGACTCAGCAGCGCAGCGAGCACCACCAGATCGCCGGTGACCGGGCGCCGGGCGGCGCGCCAGCGAACGGGTCGCAGGCGCTTCACGCGGATGACGACGGTCCGACTGCATGTCCAGCAGGTCGTTGACCGGGTAGCCCGCCGATGCGGCCAGCGACATCGCGAGCGCGGCCATCACCGCATTCGCATGAGCGCGGCCAGATCGGTAACCGGGAAGCTGGTGAAGAAAGGGCACCAGGGCCAGCAGATTCTTGAGCCAGTGAACCGGCCTCAGCGCAGCGATCCAGTGGCGCCATCGGTGCTCATCGACATCCTGTGCCACGCAGCTCGCCCTGCCCGGGCACCGCGCGCCACATGGCTCATATGTGCAGTGGCCGCGAGCAAGGCGCCGCTCAGCCCGGCAACGTAGGCGTGCCAGACGCATGCATCACCGGCAGGTCGCCAGGCTGTCCCCGCAATAGTCGAACGCCTGCCCGGCCGACAGGCCGCGGATCGCGTCGAGCTTGGATTCACCGCGGTTGTAGTAGGCGCCGCGGTCCCGGAAGGCGATCACGTCATCGAAAATGCCCAGGTGCGCGGCGACGCGCTAACGCGTGGGGTCTGTCGGCTGCGGTAATCTGGCACCGGCAAGCCTCAGGTACGCCGCCGCAGCCAGTCGATGAACCAGCGCCGGTACGGCAGCGCCTGCGGATCCACCGGACCGATGCGACCCAGCGCCCGCTTCAGTGCCGCCCTGCCCCAGACCAGCGCGAACACCGCGCGCAGCGCCTGCAATGGCGCTCGCCGCAAGGCCGCGGCCAGGCTTTCCCACAACGCTTCCAGAGCGGATCAGCGTGCGATCCATACCGACGAACAGGATCGGCTCATCCGCCAGCGCAGCGCCGGCACGAACCAAACCGAGGTCGAAGCCGCAGGCACCCTGCCTGTGGTGCCGGTTCCTCGTCGATCGCGCGCATCCCCGTTCATTCCGCATTGATAAAGTGATTGCCCGGCGCTGACAAGCACCGCTTCGATCCATCTGAATCCATACGACGACATGTTCGCCTGGGCGCGGCCATCCGATGACGCGGCAGCCAATGCATCGGCCGGGTGCGAATCCGTGCCCCGGGCGACCGGTCCCCTGCCGGGGACCACTTGTCCTGTGGTTTGTTCAAAACACCGTCGTCGAAGGCCGTAATCGCCAGCCATGCCCGCCATTCGGTCCGCCTGTCCCCGAGTTCAGAAGACCTTCCCGCCAACGTCGCCAGGCGATGCTCCGACTACTCGCGCAGGCACGGGCTGCAGTCGCCGAGGCGGCGCAACGCTCGGCTCGCGCGGCGCCGCGCTTCGACAAACGCAGGCAGCTGCTGCCACGTGAACGACTTGCCCGGTTGCTCGACCCCGGTGCCCCCTGGCTGGAACTTTCCCCGCTGGCCGGCTATGGCCGGCCGACCGACAAGCGCGAGGGCATGGCCGCGGGTGCGGGCGTGATCACCAGGATCGGCTTCGTGTCGGGCGTGCGCTGCGTGATCAATGTGAGCGACATAGCAGCGGTATCGATGCCGGCGCGATCCAGCCGATGGGTCAAGGAGAAGATCCTGCGTGGCCAGGACATCGCGCTCGAGAACAAGATGCCTACATCCAGTTGATCGAGGTCCGCGGGAGCCAATTTTGCTCGCCTATAAGGTCGAGGGCTTCATCGAGGGCAGGCGCATCTTCTGTAACCTGGCCGGCTCATGCGGCCGGCTGCCAGTGATTGCCGTGGTGCACGGTTCTTCGACCGCCGGTGGCGCCTATATGCCGGAGCTCTCAGACCACGTCATCATGGTGCGCAGCCGTGCCGGCCTTTCTGGCCGGCCCACCGCTGCTGAAAGCCGCCACCGGCAAGTTGCGACCGATGAGGAACTCGGCGGCGCGCTGATGCACTGCCGCATCTCGGGTTTGGGCGAGTATCTCGCCGGCAGTGGTGCGCACGGCCTGGCAATCGCCCGCGAGCTGGTGGAGGAAACTACGCTGGACGCCCCAGGGTCGGTGATGCGCCAGCGGCTGCGCTTGCCGTGGACGATCCACTCGCGCCCCGTTACCCGGCCGACGAACTGGCCGGCGTGATGCCCGTCGATCTCCGTGAACCGATCGATATGCGCGAGATCATCGCGCGCCTGGTCGATCATTCCGAGTTCCTCGAATCGGCAGCCGACCCGCGATTACAGACCGTCTGCGGCCTGGCGGCCATACACGCGATGCCGGTGGGCATCATCACGAACAACACGGCCCACGATCGACACTGCCGGCGCGACCAGGGCGACCCACTTCATTCAAAGCTGCTGCCAGACCAACTACGCCGCATTGCTCTATCTGCAGAACACCACCGGATACCTGGTGGGCACAGCCTGGAACAGAACGGAATGATTGATCAAACACGGCTCGAAGATGATCCGAGCGGATGTCCAATGCCAATGTGCCGTCGATCACGATCACTGCGGCGCCTCTTATAGCGCCGGAAACTATAATGTGCGGGCGCGCCTTCGGCGCCCGCTTCGTCTTTCCTGGCCCAATGCGCGCACTGCGGTCGCTGGGTGGCGAGCGAGAACGGCCCTGACCATGCGCATCGTTGCCGGAGCCGGCGCGGCACGCAAGGGTGAGCAGGCCGACAAGGCGCAGCTGGACGCGGTTTCGGCGCGCATCGTCGAGAACTTCGAATCGCAGGCGGGTGCCATGCACGCAGCGCGCTGATGCTCGATGACGGCATCATCGATCCGCGCGATACCCGGCGCGTGCTGGCGTTCGCGCTGCAGACCTGCCGCGAAGCGCAGGCGCGCGATATCCGGCCGATACAGTTCGGCGTCGCGCGCCCTTAATCTGAAGTCCGCATCATTCAGTCGGGCAGCTCGCGCCGGGATGACCGACTGCCGCCGCGGCAGATCAGGGAACATCGAGGATGTTCACGAACCACCGCCAGATGTAGGACCGCACCTGATCCGGTACATCGACAAGGAGATCAATCCCCACGTCGATGAATGGGAACGCGCCAGCATCTTCCCGGCCCACCCGAGGTGTTTCGCGGCCTGGGCAAACTCCAGGCTGCTCAGGCTCACCAAGCTGGAGCAGTTCGGCGGGGCCAGGCTCGACATTCCTGCCGGTCGCCATGGGAGAGCACTCGGGCACATCCACTGCGGCGGCGTCCCGATGGCCATCGGCGTGCAAACCGACATGGCCACGCCGGCGCTGGCGCGCTTCGGCTCGGACGAATTGCGCGAGCAGTTCCTGCGGCCTTCGATCACGGGCGAGTATGTCGCCCTGGCTGGGCGTCTCGGAGGTTAGCGCCGGTTCGGATGTGTCATCCATCAAGACCACCGCCGCAAGGATGGCGACGACTATGTGATCCGCGGAGGAAGATGTGGACCACCAACGGCACGCAGGCCGACTGGATCTGCCTGCTGGCCAACACCGGCGAGGGTAATGCGCATCGCAACAAGAGCCTGATCTGCGTGCCCATGAACGAGCCCGGAGTGCAGGTGGCGAAGAAGTT
Organism: Burkholderiaceae bacterium; assembly: GCA_041396585.1. Lineage (GTDB taxonomy): Bacteria > Pseudomonadota > Gammaproteobacteria > Burkholderiales > Burkholderiaceae_E > JAUIAI01. The sequence goes on from JAWKYG010000007.1 coordinate 257,906, forward strand.
GCGCAAGGCCGGCATGCACTCTTCGGACACGGCGCAGTTGTTCTTTGACGATGTCCGGGTGCCGCAACGCTACCGTATTGGCGAAGAAGGCATGGGCTTCGTCTATCAGATGATGCAGTTCCAGGAGGAACGCCTGTGGGCGGCCTCGCGCTGGACCGCCGGCGAACGCATCATCAATGACACCATCAACTATCTGCGTGACCGTGAGGCCTTCGGTCGCCCGCTGCTGGATAACCAGGTCATTCACTACAAGCTGGCCGAGTTGCGAACCGAACTCGAGGCGGTTCGCGCGATGACCTATCGCGCCACCCAGCTCTATGTCGCGGGCGAAGATGTCACCCAGCTGGCATCCATGTGCAAGCTCAAGGCGGCGCGGGTCGCACGCGAGATCGCCGACTGGTGCGTGCAGTTCTGGGGAGGCATGGGCTATATCGAGGAAACCCACGTCAATCGCTTCTGGCGAGACACCCGGCTCGGTTCGATCGGCGGCGGCGCCGACGAGATCATGATGGGTATCATCGCCAAGACCATGGGGATCCTGCCTCGTGGACGCTGACCGTTTCCGGCCGTTTCGACGCCTGCTCATCGCCAATCGCGGCGAGATCGCCTGTCGCATCATCTCGGCCGCCCGATCGCTTGGCCTGCACACGATCGCGGTCTACTCCGAAGCCGACCGTCATGCGCGCCATGTGGCACTTGCCGACGAGGCCCATGAACTGGGCCCGCCGCAGCCCGGCGCCAGCTATCTGAATCTCGACGCGCTGATGGCTCTGGCCAGGCGCACGGGCGCCGAGGCGCTGCACCCGGGCTATGGCTTTCTGTCCGAGGACCCGCGACTGCCCGAGGCCTGTGCGGCGAACGGCCTGGTGTTCGTCGGCCCGGATGCCCATGCCATGCGCGCTTTGGGCAACAAGGCCGCAGCCAAGCAGGTGGCCCGTGCGGCCGGCGTGCCCTGCCTGGGCGAGCCGGTGCCGGGCGAAGACGCCGGCGACGATGCATCGCTGGCCGCGATGGCCGCGCGCATCGGCTACCCGATCATGATCAAGGCCGCAGCCGGCGGCGGTGGCCGCGGCATGCGCCGGGTCGATGCCGCAAGCGGACTGGCCGACGCGATCGCGGATGCCCGGGCCGAGGCGCTGGCCGGGTTCGGCAGCGATCAGCTGCTGATCGAGCCGTGGATCACCGAGGCCCGCCATGTCGAGGTCCAGATCCTGGCCGACGGACACGGTCATATCCTGCATCTGGGCGAGCGCGACTGTTCCACCCAGCGACGTCACCAGAAGATTCTCGAGGAAGCGCCGGCCCCCGGTGTCGATGATGCGCTGCGCGCGCGCATGGGTGCAGCGGCAGTCGCGCTAGCCGAGGCGGTCGGATATGTCGGCGCCGGCACCGTCGAATTCCTGCTGCACGGCGACGGCCGCTTCCATTTCCTCGAGATGAACACCCGCCTGCAGGTCGAGCACTCGGTCACCGAGGCGATCACCGGCATCGACCTGGTCCAATGGCAGCTGCGCATCGCGGGCGGCGAGCCGCTCGGGTTCACGCAGGACGATGTCCGCTTCAGCGGCCAAGCGATCGAGGCACGGCTGTGCGCCGAAGATCCGGCGCAGGATTTTCTGCCGGCCAGCGGGCCGGTGGCCGCCTGGTCCTTTCCCCGCCTGCCCGGTCTGCGCATCGATCACGGCCTTGCGCAGCCGGCCGAGGTCAGCCCGTTCTACGACTCCATGATCGCCAAGCTGATCTGCCATGGCCCGACGCGGGACATCGCCCGCGCGCGGCTGGTGGGCGCATTGTGCGAGACGGTGCTGCACGGGCCGGCCACCAACCGGGCCTTCCTGATCAAGGCGCTCGATCATCCGGGGTTTGCGGGCGGACGGCTAAGTACGCAATGGCTGGCAGGTGCCCTGGACGAACTTCGCGACACCGGAACCGACCTCCGTAGCTGGGCGGTCGCGGCTGCGCTATGGATCGACGATATCTCGAGCGGCCATGGGGTGATGGCAGGCCTCGCTCCCACCGCATCGCCCGGCGCGCGCCTGGACCTGCAATGCGCGGATCGACGCGCTATCGTCGCGGTCCGATGGCAGGCAGGCCCGGGCATGGGTCGATCGGCCGACGTGAGGATTGGCGAGGCCGAACACAGGGTGCGCTGGCAACATGGTGGCGGCCACATCGAGGTCGACGATCACATGATGCTGGCACGGTTCACGCGCAGGCAAACGCAGGCCTGGTTGTCGCTCGACGGGCTCGAGGCCCATTTCATCATGCATGACGGCCGCGCCGGCGCCGGTGTGCTGGCCGGTGCGGATGGTTCGATCACGGCGCCGATGCACGGCCGCGTCGCCAGCATGATGGTCGCCGTCGGTGACCGCGTCGAGCCCGAGCAGTTGCTGCTCACGATCGAGGCGATGAAGATCGCTCATCGGGTGCAAGCCCCGGTGGCCGGCACCGTGACGGAGATCCTGGCCCTGCCCGATGATCAGGTCACGCCCGGCGCGTTGCTGATCCGCATCGAGCCACAGGCACCGGCATGAGCCACGCAGACACCGCGCGCGGCCATCATCAATCGTGAATCCGTCGGACAATCCATCTCATACGCTTTTGCAGAGGAAAACCCTTGAGCAGCCCCGTTCTCTACGAGACCGCCGATGCGGTCGCCACGATCACCTTGAATCGCCCGGACAGCCTGAATGCGCTGTCGAGCGAGTTGATGACCGCACTGCGTCTTCATGTCGAGGCGGCCGAGCATGACAGCGCCGTGCGCGCGGTGCTGATCACCGGTGCCGGGCGTGGATTCAGCTCTGGTGCCGATCTCGCCGAGGCGGCCAATCGCCCGAGCGACCGAGATTCCGGCCAGACCCTGCGCGAGCGCTATCACCCGGTCATCCTGGCCCTGCGGCGGATGCAGAAACCGGTGATCAGCGCGGTCAACGGCGTGGCCGCAGGTGCCGGCATGAGTCTCGCGCTGTCGGCCGACATCGTGCTGGCGGCCAGGAGTGCATCCTTCCTGCAGGCCTTCGCCAGGATCGGCCTGGTGCCCGATGCCGGCAGCACCTGGCTGCTGGATCGCTATGCGGGCAGCATGCGCGCCCGTGCACTGGCCATGCTGGCCGAACGCATTGCGGCTGAGCAGGCGCGCGAGTTCGGTCTGGTCTGGGAGGTGTACGACGACGAGGCGCTGATGCCGGCGGCGCATGAATTGGCCCTGCGGATGGCGGCCATGCCCACGCGTGCGCTCGGCCTGATCAAACAGACGCTCGATGCCGCTGCGGTCAATCCGCTCGCGCAACAGCTCGAGATCGAGGCAGACAATCAGGTACGCGCCCAGAAGGGAGAAGACTTCAAGGAGGGCGTACGCGCCTTTCTCGAAAAGCGGCAAGCCAGGTTCACCGGCAAATGACCGCCTTCGATTCCGGCCAGCACAAACCGCGCTCTGCGGCCGAACAGAAGAAGATCGAGGCCGCGGTACGCGAATTGTTCAATGAACGCATCACCTTCAACCAGCTGATCGGGATGAAGGTCGACAGACTGAGCACGCAAGAGGTCAGCATCGTGTTCGACATGCGCCCCGAACTGGTCGGTCACTATCTGTTCGGACAACTGCACGGTGGCGTCACCTCGGCTGTGCTCGATGCCACCGGTGGGCTGGCCTGCCTGTGGGGGGTGGTCGAGAAGTACAAGCACGAGGATGCCGAGACCGTCATGCATCGCTTTGGCCGCCTCGGCACGGTCGATCTGCGCGTCGACTATCTGCTCAAGGGAATCGGGCAGCGCTTCACCTCCACCGCGCGTGTGGTGCGACTGGGCGGGCGCATCGCCTGGACCCGGATGGAGCTGCATTCGGACAGCGGCGCGCAGGTGGCGACGGCAGCCGGCGCGTATGTCGTGAGTTGAAGGCGTGCCGCGGTGGCCTGGCGCCGCTTGGGCGGTAACCTGGCGCCGCTTTGGCGGTGGCCCGAGCAGACCGCCCAGGCCCTCCGGCCGGCTGCATCGGCTGCCGGGTTCGCAAGTCTCGTACCCGGATTTGTTCAAGGCCCGCACGCGTGCTACCTTCACGCATCCTTGGAGGAGACAACCCATGATCAGATCCCTGAAGACGCTGGTCGCGGCCGCCTGCGTCGCGCTCACCGGCGCCAGTTTCGCCGCCGACAAACCGGTATCGCTTCGCTACACCTCGAATGGCCCGGCCAAGTCGCCCTGGGCCGAGCAGATCAACCAGTTCGCTGCGGACGCGGCGGCCGAGAGCGGCGGCACAGTCAAGATCGAGCCGTTCTTCGGTGGCCAGCTCGGCAACGAGCAGGACACGATCCAGCAGATCGCCCGTGGCCGGATCGACATGGGTGGGTTTTCCACGGGATCGGTGTCGCTGCTGGTTCCCGAATTACAGGTGTCGATCATCCCCTTCCTGTATGACAGTCCGAAACAATCCGACTGCGTGATGGATAACCACCTGCGGCCGCTGTTCGCCGAGTTGCTGGCCAAGAAGGGCCTGCAACTGCTGTCCGTCGGCGAGGTCGGCCAGATCGATCTGATCGGCAAGCGTCCGTTCGTGACGCCCGATGATGTCAAGGGCATCAAGGCGGTCGGCTACACGAAGAATCAGTCGATCATGTGGGAGGCGCTCGGTGCCAGTTCGTCCTTCGTGGGCGTGCCCGACTGGTCGTCGGCGCTGCAGACCGGCCTGGTCGACACTTCCGGCTCGCCAATGGCCCTCTATGTTCCCTCGGGCCTGAACAAGGTCGCGCCGGTGCTGTCGGTGGTCAACATGTGGAACACCCAGGCATTGGTGGTCATGAACAAGCGCATCTACGACGGTCTGCCCGAGTCGCAGCGCTCGGCGATCGATCGCGCATATGCCAAGCAGCCTTCCCCGATGCAACGCGCG
>JAWKYG010000008.1:0-249231 GCA_041396585.1 Burkholderiaceae bacterium
ATCGTGCAAGAGCGCCGCGGAGTCCGGCAATGCCAGCCAGGCCAGTGCCACGATATTTCTCAGGCCCGGGCTGTAGCATCGCCACGGCGCGCCGAACAAACCCTGCCGCCGATCTTGTGCCGCACCGCACGACAACATGAGATCGACGGCATCGGTTTGCGTTGCAGACCCAGCCGTATTGCCGGTCGGTTCGACGAACTCCACACCGAGGGCGCGCAGAAAGCCGAATCGAGTCGGGTCGGCCGAGATGCGCAGGCCGGTGAGATCAGCCAGGGTTTCCAGTGGGCGATTCGCCCACAGGCCCAACGAATCGGCGAACACGGCCACCGGCAGAAGCGCCCAGGTCTGGCCTTGCGTGTCGGCACAAGAAAGCGGCAGGCATTGGCCTGGCGCTTCGCCGAACCATTGGCCGATGATCTCCGGCAGGCCCGGATCATAGGCACCGACAGCCATGGAAGCATCCCAGCCCTGATCGAACGGTGGTGACCGCGAACCATCATCCATGAACAGGCGGCCATCAGACGGCGGCTCGCCCGTTAACCATTCCAGGGTGGTGCCCATCTCGGCAAAGGCTCGGGTGATCAACCCTAGCCGATGGGGGTTGGCATTTCCGGCCAGAGTGAGGCCAAGCGCATGGCCCTGGCGTTCGTTCGTGCGAGGGTCACCTGCGTGGCTCCGCCCGGCCGGGCCCACGGCATATTGCGCGTGGCTGATCGGCGCCGCGGCCAATCCAACGGTAGCGGCGGTGCCGGCCGATGTACTCAGGAAGCGTCGGCGACTCATGGGGCTTCTCCTGTGGGTCTAGGCAACCGGTAGGGCAATAGTGCGCACGGCTTCGATGCCGTTTTCGTTGTGAACGCGGAAGATCAGATCCGCACGCTGACCACGGTTCGCCGGGCGAACCTCGATCTCTCCGAACTGCCGCAGGCTTTGCGAGATGACATCGATCTCGGTGTTCGCCCGCAGCGGTGAGCGCGGCCCCAGCGGTATCTGCCCGGATGCAACGAAGTGAGCCGCCTTGGCGTTGGCGAATGGCAGGGTGGCATTGAGGCCGGAACTTACGATCGAATGGACCACCACCTGCCTCAGGCCATCATCTATGGTGATGCGAGCCATGGCCGAGAGATGCAGATCGCCGCAAACAAAAACCACGTCCGATGCCTGCTCGTCGAGTAAGAGCTGGCAGACGGCGCTCATGGTCTTCGGGAAGCCCAGCCAGTCATCGGACAGAGCCTGCTTGGATAAGTCTTCATCGACTTCGCGCGTGAGAAATCCGAACGCGCTGCCACAAAGCACGAAGCGCGGCCCAAGCGAATGCCGGGTCGCCGCCAGCCAATCGCGAAACGCACGGAACTGGTCACCGCCAAAAAGAGTGCGGTCTCGCCAGCAATGAACACTGGCCGGCTTGCGTTCGCTGCGGGTATCCATGGCAAAACACGGCAACGCCCCCACCTGGAACGGTTGCCAGAGACCGCGAAGGACCTCGCCGTATGCATCCATGCTCGGATTGGCGTCCGGCACGCAGGGATCATAGCGGCGCCACTGATACGCAACCGTGGCCGCGAACCGGCGTTGATGGGCGAGCCGGTCTTTGTCGGAAAGACTCTTTGCGCCTTTGGTCCAGCCCGACCAGTTGTCCGAAAACTCATGGTCATCGATCACCATCCAGGTGGGCACGGCCTGCAAAATGGCTCGAAACCAGTGGCTGTTGTAACGCTCGTCATAACGGACATCGCCGGTGAACATCTCGCGATAGCGCTTGGCGCTTCGCTCGGCCGATTCCGACACATCGATGATATTGGCGACAGAATCCACATACACCTGATCACCCAGCAGGAACAACGCATCCACGCCGAGCTCCGGGCAGACGGACTTACCCTTCTCGTTCTTACCGAGGGCCATGTCGAGCATGCGCTTGAGAATGCGATTGATCTCGCGTTGCTCGACGGGTAAGCCCGGCCAGCGGCAGGAGGTCACCAGCAAACGGGTCCAGTGGTGCGGAGCCGTCTTGGGATCGAGCCTGGCCGGCAGCCGCTTGAGCCAACATGCCGGATTCAGCGACAGTTCGCACTGGATCGCCGTCTGGTCGCGCTCAGCCCGATACTGCTTCGCGATATCGCTTGCCGTTTCCCCTTGGAGCACGACCGGATCGAAACGTGCCGGCGCAGGTGGCGGTGCTGACCTGATCTCGACTTCACCCGAAAAAGGCGGCGCGGGCGCCGGGCGCTGTTCGGCCTTTAGCTTCAATGCCGCGTCGATGGCGTTCTGAATCAAGCCCCAGTTCGAGAATAGCTCCGAGGGCGTGCCAGCTGACGCCGCCCCGGGATTTTCTTCGACTTTCGGATCGGCGAGTCTCGAACGCAAGGCCTGACCCATCTCTGATCCGGAGGATACGGTCACGGTCGTCTTGGGCGGAAGTTCCGCCTTGCCAGGCATCGCAGCATTTCGCCGCGACGCCAGATCCGAGAGCCATAGATGCTCGCGCTCGACGCTGAAAGCCAGTGAATCCCCTGCCGCCCGCAAAGTGCTTATCGGGGCCTTGACCGTGTACGCCAGAAAGCGCCCCGGAAGCTGCACATCACCGAAGGCGTATGTGGCGCGAAGGTCAGTCGCGGATACTGAGACTTGCGCACCGGCCGCATGCGCCTCGAGCGCCTTGGCTGCCTTGTCGGCGCCCAGCTCGAAGAGCCTGGCGCTACCGTATGGCCGAAGTTCGAACCAGGTATGCAAGGCCAGTTCGTAAGCCGCGCCAGCCGCGGGCACGGAATAGTTGAAGATCGGCCCGCACAACGGGGTCGTCAGCTCCTGGAACTCGCTGTTCGTGATGCCGTAAACCGATGTCTTGCCTTTGCCCTCCGATACAGATTCGGTCAGCTTGTATTCAACCTCCGCCTCACGCTGGCTGGCCGCCGGGTCGTCAAAGAAGTGTTCGAGGCGTTTGAAGTGGATGGTATTGCTACGCCCAAAGACAAAATCCATGTGGCCGGTTTCTTCGGGCATGTAAAGCGAGACAGGCTCTGGCGAAAGCGCCGCCCGCTGGCCATGCGCAACAGAATGGCCAGCGCTCCCCACGCGCGAGCTGTCACTGCAATCTGCATGGCTTTCGCTGGGGGCCAACGGCGGTGGCGCCATATGCCGGGCAGCCCGATCGCGTTCGCTTTGGCGCAGCTGGCGCAATGAATGCCATGACTTGATGGCACTGCGTGGTGCGAACACGCGGTTTTCCATGCCGGTGGCGAACAGCACCGGAAAATCGAAGTGGTTGACCATATTGAAGCGTGACAGATAAATGTCGCCGCCGTCGTGATCGGTGAGGCGCTGGCGCAAAATGCAAAAGAACACCTGCTTGATGTAATCGATATGCGTGGGGCCGAGTATTCCGGTGGCGGCTTCCAGCGTCTCGGGCGTGAGGTTGTCATGGCTCCAGTTCGGGCCGTAGAACAGCGTGAGCCGGTTGCAGATCGCACGCGAGAAGCTGCATGACGCATCGCTTTCCTCTTTGTGAGAGCCATCGCCCTTCGATGAACGCGGCAGGGATGCCGCGATGCGGTCGATGATGTGATCCAGGGTGCGAACCTTGGTGGGGCTTTCCTCAGGCAGCCCTTCGATGTCGGGCTGCCGCTCGGCAACGAACGGGCCGCTGACAGGTGGGTAAACATCGAAAACCTCGTCCTCGAGAGCATCTCGGTAGAGAGCACTCAGCGATGCCGATACCCGGTTGTAAGCCGAGGGCACCAGCCACGGGTGAACGGAATGCAGGGCAACGCGCCCCACCGGCCGCTCGGCGGGCTCTAGCCGCCCCGCCACGGGCACTTTCTGAAGTGCGCCGCGCAAAACCGACATCGCAAATGCCGCTGCCCCAACGCAGTGGGCGAAGACATCGATCTTCTGTGGCTGGTCCGGCGGCAAACTCTCCAATACCCGTGAGAAGGCGCGCGGAATGTCCAGACAGGCGATGTCATCGAGGGTGCCAGGCAGCTTGCATGTGTCGCCCAGCAAATTGGACAAGCGATGATCCAACACCCAGACCTCGCGCCCAGTGGAGAGAAAGTACGACACCATGGAGGTGCCCGGGCTGGGAGTGGCAAAGAGCTCGCCACCATGGGCCAGGCCGTGGATCAGCAGCAGCGGCGAAGCTTTCGTGCGCCCGCCAGGCACCTTGTACTGACTCAAACGCAGGGTCAGATCCGGTCCATCTGCGCCCTCGCGATGCTTGTCGATGCTGCGCGGCACTGTGAAGGTATGCACAGACGGCTCGCTGATCTCGCCATTGGCGAGCCTGGCGACCGACAATGTCTTGAACTCGTAAGGCGGATCGAATCTGCGCGTGTAATCCGAGCCGGCGAAGGCCCAATACTGCGAGCTCACCAGCGCACGGAACCACAGCGCGCCAACGTCAATCAGGCGCGCAATGGTTTCAAGGCTGCTCGACTGCCCGGCAAACGAATAGACATTGCCTCGCAACAGATCGAGCAAATCGACGCGCATAGGGATGGTTACCGCGTTTCCGCCATTGATCGTGAGCGTCATGTCGATATCGATCAGGGCGTCCCAGATGTTCTTCTGCCCTGGCGCATAGGCCAGCAGCTTGCGGCCGTACAACGAGACCTCGGATATCCCCGAATCTCCGTCGGGACACTCCAGGCAGGCTTCGTAGACAAGCTCGCGCCAGTCCGAATGCATGGCCGCCCGCCGCATGTAGGTGCCAAGCTCATTCCAGTTCGAGACGATGTCGCCGGTCTCGATCAGCGCGGGATCGGGCCAGCATTCGGACGGCGGCATGGGGAACGACTTCTTCGTACGACGATTCAACTCCTCCAGATCGCGCCCGGCCTGACGCCGATTGCCGTACTCCGTCAAGGCCTTCTGAGCGCGATCGAGAAAGTCGCCTGCGTCGCGCGGCTTGTCGCGCGCCAGCAGTCGCACCTTGGCCTTGCCCAAAATGGGAACGCCGTTGCGCACGGGAAACGTCAGGCCACGATTGGGATCGTTGCCAGCCCGAGGCCAGTAGCCGGTTTCCTGGGCTACTCCGCTGACGCCGCCGCCGAACTGGTAGGTGGACATGCCGGCCACACCTTCCCACACGAAGCGGCTCGGATCGCTGACCCAGTCATTGAGATTACAGTGAAGATCGAACCGGATCGCCAGGCCGGATTCACCGACAGCGAGCACCCTATTCACCTCTTCACTGCTACGCGTGAAATCGGTGTCCTTCTTCTTAGCGACCTCACGCGTTACGGGCGGCTCTCGCAGGACATCACGAAGTTTCTCCACATGATTTGCGGCGACCTGATCACTGAAGCGGCTCTGGATCATGTCCTTGAAGGAATCGTTGGATAACCCCAGGACAGCGAACACCGGCAGCCAGGCCTCGCCGAATTTCAGGCCAAGCGGCATCTTCTCCGCCGGATAGTTCTGCGCGGCCGGCGTACTTCGGCTGTATAGCAGCTCATCGAAGCGAAGCTCGGTCTGGCCGGGGGGATGCACCGCGATCCGTGGGCGCCGGGGCGGATGCGCCAATGCCGCCATGCCAGCCGGCACCTGCTGAATGCAGGCTCTTTGAGCTTGAACTCCGGTGATGCCGATCTTGCCGGCAAGTTCCCTGGCGGCACGCAATGCCAACACGCTGATCGTCAGCAGCGGGTTCGCGCCCAGCGCCGTGGGCACGATGGCACCGTCGAGCACATAGAGGCCTTCGTGCACCGCGCTGCTATCGGCCTCCAGCGTGCGAAACACCTGACCGAGGTGATTGACCACCCCGTTCTCGCAACTGGTACCCATGACGCAGCCACCCAGGGGATGTACGCTGATCATGCGGGCATCCAGATCATCACCCACTTCTTCGAAGCCGTCGGGCAGGAAGCGCCAGAGCGGATTGGTGACGTAATAGCCGCCATCGAAGCCGTCGGTGCTCACCCAGCCGCCCTCAGCCTTCTTCAGCGCCTCGTGGAGTTCGAGCGTGGTCTTGTCTTTGATGGTGGCAGCCAACGACACCCGCATCTTTTTGATCGGGCCCTTGGAGTGCGGATCGAGCCAGGCCATACCGCAGGTATCACCCGCTGACATCGCCAGAATTGTCTGACTGTGTTCGACCAGCTTGGGGTGCACGCCGACCGGATCTTGCTCGGGCCGCTGGGCATAAAAGGCGGGCAGCTCATCATGCGTGTTCACATAAGCCAGCCCCACCGAACCCAGCAGCGCGCCCATGAACGGCGCCAGGGAGTACGGTATGGAGCCATCTTCGATCAGCGCGCGCGCCGGCATCGGCGAATGCATCTCGCTGCGCTTGATCATGCCCACAATGGTGGGCCCCACCCTGGCGAATTTGTCCGTATCGATCAGCCGGGCGCTCGAGTCGACCGGCTTTCGCTGCGCGAATCCGAACGCGAGCATGTCGCCATTGCCGTTGATGCGCTGACCAAGCACCCGCGAACATGAAAGCGGCGCGGCCGAGCGCATCAGGATCTCGGTACTGCCGAGCGCGCCGGCGGCCACCACGACCACACCGGCATGCAGATAAAAGTCTTCGGCCTGCTCCGGCGTGCTCAGGGCGTCGGTCATCGCGAAGCGCACGCACCAGCGCGCCGCGGTGTGATTCGGCGTGAATACCCGCTGCCCGGCGGCATCGATGGACAATGCCGTGGCACCGGTATAGAACTGCGCCCCACGCGCCACGGCCAGCGGAATCACGTTCATGGCCAATGTGTTCTTGGCCTGATAGTTGCACCCGGTGACGCAATTGCCGCATTCTATGCACGCCTTCTGGTGCACACCCACCGCGTTGGGGCCGGTCTTGCTGGTGACCGCGATGGGTGCTGGCTCGCAACGCGTTCCGGGAATGGCTTCGCTGAGCTTCTCGAGTGCCTGGAATTTCTTGAAGTTCCTGGTGCCGGGATATGGCTGGGCGCCCAGCAGCGTCCTGACCTCACACTCGAGCTCGCTCAAATACGTGCACTGCGCGCGAATCTCGGGTGGCCAGAGCATGCTGTCATAGACGCCCTCTTCGGGGGCGACCACGACCCCGGCATTGATCAATGAGCCGCCACCAAGACCGTTGCCCAGCACGAAGCCACAGTCGTCATCGGCACGAATATCGAACAAGCCCAGGTAGTTGCCGATGGCAGGCTTGCTGTTGCCCCGCGAATAGCGAATGTGACCAACGGTTTCCTCGACGGATTCCGGGAACTCGCCTGTCTTGTATTCGCGGCCGCGCTCCACGACCCAGACCACCAGCCCGCTCTTGGCGAGTTCGGCTGCAGCAAACGCACCGCCATAGCCGCTGCCGATGATCAGCACATCGCAGCAATTCAACTGTGATCCAGCAGATGCTGAACCGAACGCGAAAGTGGCGGGCCGGCAGTCTCGTTGGTCATCGCTCCCGCGTTCCCCGTTGGATGCATTGTCTGATGAAGACTAGTCAGATTCGCGCATGTGATCAAGCCTGCTCACCAGAATTGCTGAAGCACCGCTTCACATTCACGGAAACGAATCGCGATGTTCATGCATCGACCCGGATCTCTGGAGCGCAGAGACGGTCATGATCGGGCGCTTGATGCTCCCAGTTGCTCAAGAGGGAGGCGAAGAACGAACCTGGCGCCATGGCCAGCATGCCGCTCGAGATACAGGTCACCACGCTGCAATCTCGCCAGACGTCGCGCGATAGGTAGCCCCAGGCCCAGACCTTTGTCGCGATTGCGCTCCGCATTGCCGACCTGATAGAACTCCTCGAATATCCTTTCGAAATCCGTATCGGGAATGCCTGTGCCGTGGTCGAGCACGGTGATGCAGAGCTCGCGACCATTCGTAGTGACAGCTACCTGAACCGGCTCGTTGGGGGCGAACCGAAAGGCGTTCTCGAGGAGGTTCGAGAGAATGGTCTCGAGCATCTGCGGGTCGCACTGCGCGTGTATGGCCGACTCCGCATCGACGCCCAGATCGACGTTCGCCGCCCTGGCCCGTTCCTGCATTGCCGCCACCCATGTGTGCACGCAGGCGGCAACGTCAATCGGGTGAATTTCGGCTGCACCATGCCCGCATCCAGCCGCGAGATCTCGAGCAGGGTTTCAAGCTCGGCGCCAAGGGCCTCGGTCGCCTGCTCCAACTGGCCTGCCACGCGTGATGATCTCCGGATCGAGCTCGCGCAATCTGAGCGCACCACCCAGGGTCTGCAGCGTGTACAGCGGCTGACGGAGATCGTGACTGGCGGCAGCCAGGAATCTGGTCTTGGCGAGGCTTGCGTTCTGGGCAATTTCCACGGCTTCTTCCAGTTGGCGGGTCAGACCATTGAGCTCATGGCGCATCGCAAAGGCCGACCGGTATGACTCATAGTTATGTTCGGCCATATCGGCGATGATCACGACAAGAACAAGCAGCAATAGGATGACGGCTACCGTGACCCAGGTATCCAGGGTATCGAAAGGGTCACGGCCCAGGCGATAACGAGCAGACCAAGCGCTGGCACGTTATAGGCCATGAGGCTTTGCCGATGCCCATGAAGCGTCGTCGCGGTGCCGCTGGCCATGCCGATGTGATCATGGAGAACACGGCACGCTCCATCTCCGGCATCCAGGCAAAGGCGCCGTTACTGATGCCGGCCAGCGAACCCGTTAACAAGGATGCTTTCACCACCCAGCCCAATCGCTGATGGGAATCGCGATGGGTGTGGCTGGCGGCCCGCGTGGTGACCACCATCCAGACGACATTGGCCGAGTTCATCGCGAGCAGCCAGACCAATACGATCCATAGCGGGACATAGGCGGCCGCGATGCCCGCCTGCACCAGTGCCACGACCATCGCCGCATAGGCCTTCGACGTCGGATGGGCGATTCCGTAGAGCAGTTGATCCTCGAAGGATCCTTCGGGCTCGATGCGTTCAGCCATTGGATTCGACAGCTGGATTTTCGGAGTTCATGCTTCGCCGCCATGCCCTGAAGATCCGAAGTGTCCCGGGTTTCAGGGCGCCGCGCCAGTGGGCGGTTCGCCAAGCGCATGCTCGATTTCTTCTATGATCTGCCGACTGTTCACGGGCTTGTGCAATAACCTGAGCCCAGCCTGATCGGCCAGGCGGATGGATTGCGCCTCGTTGACTCCGCTGATAAGCAGGGCACGCGCTTGCGGGCAGACCGCGCGCACCTGGCGAATGACCTCGATCCCGCTCTCAGCGCCAGCGAGCTGCAGATCCGCGAGCACGATCTGCGGTGTGAATTCAGCCAGCACGGCCTTGGCGCCGTCTTGATCGGCCGCATCGCGAACCAGGCACCCGGCTTCCTCGAGAAAAGCGCGAACCGCCTCGCGCACGGCGGCCTCGTCGTCAACCACCAGCACCCGTGTTCCCGGGGTGCGCGAGACGCGTCCGGGCAGCGGGGCCTCATTGGCAGGCTCCGCCGCCCGCTCAGCCAGGGGCAGGCGCACAGAGAAGGTGCTGCCACGCCCTGGTGAACTGCGCAGATCGAGGCTGCCACCCTGAAGATGGACAAGCCGCCGGACGATTGACAGCCCCAGACCGAGGCCTCTACGCCGTGAACGCTCAACCGAGTCCACCTGATAGAACTCGTCGAACACCCGCGTCTGTTCGTCTGCCGACAGCCCGATTCCCGTATCGGACACCGCGACAATTGCCTGACCATCGCGCTTCTTTATCTCGATGAAGATGCTGCCCATGTGCGTGTACTTGATCGCGTTGTCGAGCAGATTCCGCAACACCCTCTCCAGCATGAGGCGATCTGCCAGCACGTACACGCCCTCGTCGAGCGACATTTGAAGCTGTAGTCCCTGCTGCTCGGCGCGGGGCCGATGCGACTCGACCAAGCGACGCACCAGGTTCTCGGCATCGACGCCCTGGAGCCTGGGTTGCATGACACCGGCATCGAGCTTGGAGATATCCAGCAGGGCATCGAGTTCGGTTGAGAGATCGTTTGTGGCAGTGTTGATCTGCTCGGCGATCTTGTGCGAGCGCGCATCGAGCTTGCGCAGCAGCAGCGTGCCGCTGAGCATCGACAGGGCGTGCAAAGGCTGACGCAGATCGTGACTGGCGGCGGCCAGGAAGCGGGTCTTGGCGCGACTGGCACTGTCGGCAGCCGCCACCGCCTCCCGAAGCTGCTGATTGAGCAGATTTCGCCGGCTGCGAATCTCGAACGACTCGCGAAACGCTACAAAGGTGTCTCGGGACAAGGAAACAATGATGAATGCGAGCAGTGCGATCAGCGCGGCGACACCTATGGGCACCCAGGGCTGCAGCGAATCGAACGGGGTCATCAGCCACATCACCATGAGCACCACGAACGGTGGGGCGCCATGGGCCAGCATGATAGGCCGATAGCCGACGGACGTTGCCACGGTGCCGGCCGCCATGCCGATGTGCACCATCGAGAAGACGGCGCGCTCCATTTCCGACAGCCACGGAAAGCACATCACCGAGACGCCCATGACCACGCCGGCAGCAGCCGCGAGAGCAACGACCCGGCGAACCTGCTGACGGGGATCTCCGCTACGGTCGAGGGCGGCAGCCGCCGTCCCGCGTACGCGGCCGAACTGAGCCAGTACCGCCGCACCAAACCAAGCGGTGACTATCCAGACCGGGATGCGACCGATGGCCAGGCCCGCGAGCACGACAGCTGCCAGAACCGCCGCCCAGGCCTTGACAGCGTGTGTCGCGAGCGACTTGAGCAGCGCACTCTCTATGGATTCATTCAAGGCCTCGGACAAGCTGTCTCCTGTTGGACGAGTCAAACACGGGCCAGACGCCGTCGTGTGCATGCGTACGGACTGCCCGGCACTATTTGTCGCGCCGACCGGGCACGAGCCCGAGATCGGCCGCAGCGAATGCGGCCTCGGTGCGGTTGTTGACACCCAACGCCCGATAGGCCACGGAAAGATGTTGTTTGACCGTACCCTCTGAGATGTTCAACTCACGGGCCACCACCTTGTTGGGCTTGCCCTGAATCACCAGCATCAGGGTATCGATGTGACGCTGCGAAAGCTCGAGTGCGGGGTTCGCACCTTCAGCAGTGCCTGCGCCGGGCATCCGGCGCGTCGCACCGCGCAGAACTTGCGCAGGCAGATAAACGCCCCCGGCCAACACCAGCTGCAATGCGCCGATCAGCACGGGGCTGCTAGAGGATTTCGGAACGAAACCGGCTGCGCCGGATTCGAGGCACTGCTCAACCAGGTCTGGGTCGGAATCCTGGCCAGACAGCACGACAACGGTTGACTCGGCGAAGAGATCGCGAATCTGTCGCAGTGAATCCAGACCATTGGAATCCGCCAGGCCCAGATCCACCAGGATCAGATCGACGAGTTCCTGCGCGCGCGAATGCGCGGTGACGTCTGCGACACTTCCGGCGTGAAGAAACTCGATCTCGTCGGAGAGTTCACTGAGCAGCAACGAGAGACCGTCCCGGAAAGACGGATGGTCATCGACTAAGAGAACCTTCATGGCAGGCTCCGGTTTCCGGTTTTGTGAATCGGCGAAGGCATACGCAGATTACATCAGAGCCCCTCCCTGATGAACCGCCGGCACCATCTCCTCACCCGTTGCGCCCTTTCGGCCATACCGAATTGGCCATCTGGCCAATTCGGTATGGCCGTTTGTCCTGACCACCGACGGTTGGCGATCGCAATCTGGCAGAACGGGCTGCACAACATCGCTTTTTGTCGGATCGCCGTTGGCCATTTCTTCTCCAACCGCGATATGCCCTTCGTGAACCCGAGCCGCGACACTGACGAGAGGACAAGAACAGTGGAGCCTGCCATGGATGCCCGCACCCGCCCATTCCCGCTCGCTTCGGCGTCGCCCGAAGACACCTCGTTCCGTTCATCGAACGGCGGCGTTTCGCAACCGCGGCCCGGGCCGATCAACGGGCCTCGCGAGGCCGTGCTTTCGCTCGCGTCTTATCGTCGAACCGTTCAGGCCCCATATCCGGTGCTTTACTCGGACGCATCCGTGATGCCAACCCACATTGGTCTGGACCAATGGCTGGCCGCAAACACCACCTTCATGCTGGAGCGCGACCGATTGATTCCGCATGCCAGGAGCGCGCAAACGGAATGGCTGCAGGCGGTTTCGCTGGTCGCGCGCAAACGCCAGCGGCGTCTCTTCGACCTGATCGAGAATTCCCTGCCGCAGACCTTCCTGCTGGAGCCGGGTGAGTTCGAAAATACGGTTGTTGTCATTGCCGGGGCCCACGGGATCTGCAGCGACTGGGTGTATGGCGAGTACACCCGGCAACACGCGCTAACCGCGTCCGAGTGCGCGGTTCTCTCGCTGCTGCTGCAGGGATTGCCGGCCAAGCGAATTGCGTCTGCGCGCAAATCCTCCGAGGCGACGATCCGCACCCAGATCCGGGCAATCCTGACAAAATGCGGCTTCCATAGTCAGATCGCTCTGGCACTGCACATTGCCCGGCTGCCGAAGCCGAGCCGCTTCGAGTAGCGGCCCGCGCCCGGTTCACATCAACCCGGCAGCCTGAGGCTCTCGGTCACCATGCGCGTCTCCCCGCAGAACGACGCTTCGACGATTCCGGCATTCGCATAGCCGCCGAAGCCCAGTTCACAAAACCCGTTGCCGGTATTCATGAACCGCGTACGCGCAACCACCTGCACGGGCCCCGTCCCCGCCAACGGGATCGTGATGAACTCGTCATCTTCCACAAACGCCTCCGCCACCCCGTTGGCAAACGGATACGGCCCGTACAGTGGCGAGGCATGCACGCTGTGGATGATCACGGGCGCCAGGCCTGCCGCGCGCAGCTCGGCCCGGGTCACGAACGACAGGTGCTCATCGCCGGAGACGAACAGCAGCCCGGGCACCTGCTTGCGAACGATGGTATCGAACAGCTCGGCGAGGAACGCCGGATAGCCGTCGCAGGCGTCTGATTGCAGGGCGCTGGCGGTGCTGCCGCCATCGGCCACCAGCAGTCGGCGCGGCAGCAGCGTGGAGGCCGAGAGCACGAGCTTGGGCAGCACGCGGCCGGCGCGGCGATCGCGCACCAGGCAGCTGTCCAGCCAACCGCGGAATGCCGCCATCTGCCCGGGCGAGCACATGCGCGCGCGCTCGATGTTGTGGATGTCGCGGCGTTCGCGTTCGCTGCGCAGATCGAGGGCGAAGGCGCCCATGCCGGCAACAGATTCGATCGGGCCCCAGAGCGGGCATCGAAAGACGTCCCTGGGGGATATGCGAACGAGCCCGGCGCGCATGTTCTGCATGTGCGCGCGCTTGCCGTAGAAGAGCGCGCGCCGCAGGTGCCGGTTCACCGCATGGCGCCCGGCCGGCTCCCAGTTCTCTTCGTATTCGTGATCATCGGCCATGCAGAACACATGATCGACCGCCTCGACCACATCGCGCCAGACGCGCCCCTTCAGAAAGCGATACGGCGCGTCATAGCGGTCATAGGGATGCTCGGGGTCGAACAGCCCGGCCGTGGGATCGACATAGATCGTGTCGCCGGCCATCCAGAGCACGCGCTGCGCATCCGGTCTTTCCTCGGCAATCGCGCGCAGCCGGGTGTGCATGCGCGCAAGCGAGCGGTAGGCCGGAATTTCGCGCAGCAGATCGGGCGGGTATTGGCACGAGGCCAGCATCAGAACCGCGTGATTCGTGCTCATGGTTCGCCCAGGAAGCGGCCGATGGCCTGCAAGACCTTGCCGCAATCGCGCCCGATCAGGCTGTCCTGGTGACCCAGGCCCGGAAAGATCTGGCTGCTCAGCCGCTGGCCGATGCCGCAGCGATCGAACAGCGCATGGGCCAGGGCCACCGAGCTGGCCTCGAAGATGCCGTTTTGCTCGCCGTGCACCCAGAAGGTGGGTGCCTGCCAGCAGGCCGCGAGATGCGCATCGAACTCGTAGGGTTGGCCATGCTGGTCGCAGATGCGCTGGTGGCGGGCGAAGCCGATCGATTGCGCGATCGTTTCGGTGCTCAAGGGCCCGAAGAAGTCATCGATGTCGGCGAGCAGCTCGGGCGAGAGATTGGCCAGGCTGAAGGCCTTGCCATAGAGCAGATCCATGCGGTGGCGGACCTGCGTGAACGGCGTGCGTCGCCACAGGGGGTTTTCGGCCGCGTATTCGCTGTTATCGGGATAAGGCAAGGTGCTCAACAGCCGATCGAGCACCTCCTCGCCCAGGGCTCCGGGTTCACCGGGGCGAACTGGAAGCTGTTGTTGGGCAACAGGTAGCGAAACGCCTGCATCAGGTAGGCGCGAAACACATTGATCGCCGAGAAGCGCATCACGGGCCCGGCCTGTGACAGCACCACGCGGCGCACCTTGCGATGCAAGCCCGCGTGCGGGCCGCTCTCATAGTGCTCCGGATCGGCAAGCAGGGTCATGCTGAACATCACCGCGCCCATGCAATGGGCGACGATGTCCACCTGCCCGCTGGCGCTCTCGGCGGCGATCTCGGTGATCGCCGCCGGCAGATCGCCAAAGGCGATGTCCTCGAAGCGCCAGGGATGGCTGGCCGTGGGCATGCCCGAGCTCGAGCGCATATCGATCACCCAGACCTCCCTGCCCTCGCCGGTGAGCGAGCGGACCAGACCGGGCGAGAGACTGGGATGCGCCCAGGTGGTGCCACTGGCGCTGTAGCCGTGGATCAGCAGCACGGGGGGAAGCGCCGCGGCCGCCGGCCACCGGCTCATTGCGCGGGGATCGCGATAACGCATCAGGCGATAGCGCCTGGTGCCGTCGTTCTCGCCCCGGACGGCGAGCCCGACGGCAGAGTCGGCGGCCTCGTCGTGGCGACACTCGCAAAGCAGATCGGGATAGGGCTGGGCCAGACGGTGGCGGTTGTTCGCGCGCCGCGGTGGCACGGGCTCGGGCGTGTCGGGAGCGGTGAACGTGAACAGGTTCTGCAGCAGCACCGGGCGGCTGACCTGGCCCAGGAAGTGCGCATAGTCGGCCCAGCCGTCCGGCCCGGTTTCCTCATCGACGATGCGCAGCAAGGGCGTGCGCTGCTGCGCGAGCCAGGCCAGATCCAGGCGCAGCGGCAGCGCATAGGCCAGCCCCGGGAACTGCTCGAGATGCACCTGCATCAGCTGACGCCAGGGGTTGTCATGACGGCGATAGCGCACGCGCTTGCGACCTTCGATGCGCGCGCCGCGCCGGATCAGCGATCGCCAGGGCTCATCGGCGGCGAGGTCGGCCGCGCCATGGATGGCCAGCGAATAGATCATGTCGCGCTGGCGCCCGGCATGACGCATGACCCGCACCGCGATGGGCGCGCGCTCACGCAGGAAGCGGCCAAAGCCGATGCCCGGACCGGCCTCGCCCGTCTCGGGTGTGGCGCGCGGCCACCAGGTGTCGCCGGCCCACCAGTCGCGCGCCTTGCGGGTGAACCACTGCCACATCGTGCGCGCACCGGTATTGCACAGCCAGGCCCAGCCCCCGCGCAGGAACCGGCGCCAGGCGGCGGCCGGCTGCTCGTGCAAGACATCGATGTGGCCGCTCACCGGCGCGATCAACACCGCGTGCTCGTTCAGGAACGCATCCGGGTCGCATTGCATGCGGTGCATGGCATCGAGCCAGCCTGTGGGATCCTGCTCGCGCCACGCTTTCAGTTCGCGCGCATCATGGAGCCTGCGCCAGATCTCGCGCTTGAAGATGCGCAGGCGGCTGCTTTGCGGCACGGTGGCCGGAATGCTCGCCTGTGCGGCGCCGGCCGCCGCCGCAGGCGGATCGCCACCGCGCCCCTGCAAGAGAATGCGCGCGCCCGATTCCACCGTGGTGCGGGCATCGAGCGGTGCCGAGTGCAGGGTGAGCTCCAGCACCACGTGCTCACGAACACCGGCCACGGTCAGCACCGCCTCCCCCACGAGCCGCTCGGACAGGGTCAGGCGCGTCGGGCGTTTCGCCGGCGGCGCGCGA
Organism: Burkholderiaceae bacterium; assembly: GCA_041396585.1. Classification (GTDB taxonomy): domain Bacteria; phylum Pseudomonadota; class Gammaproteobacteria; order Burkholderiales; family Burkholderiaceae_E; genus JAUIAI01. Next base: position 15,855 of record JAWKYG010000008.1, read on the forward strand.
TCCGGGGCGAGCCGGGCGAACACCGGCCGGTGGCCGGTGGGCATCGGCGCCGCCGCGGCCGGTGCTTCGACGAAGCCCCAGTCTTGCGCCAGGCGCTCGGCCGCGCGCAGCGATACCGCGGAGATGGTCAGCGCCGGATTGATGCCGATGGCGCCGGGCACCACCGCGCCATCGAGCACCGCCAGGCCATCGTGCACGGCGGGCCCCTCGGCAGTGCTCGTGCCCAGCGGGTTGAACACGCGCCCCAGATCATCGACCACGCCGGAGTCTGCATCGTCGCCCATCGGGCAGCCGCCCAGCGGATGCACGGTGATGCGCGGCCCCTCCTGCATGTCGTCGAACATCATCCGGGCAGGGCCCAGGGGCCGCCAGATCGGGTTGGCATGCACCTGCGCGCCGGGCAGATCGCGCGCGCAGCGCTCACGCAGCCAGTCGAGCGCACGCTGATAGTGTTCGCTGGGCGGGCGCTTGCTCCAGGACATCAGCATCGCGCCGTCGGCAACATCGATGCCGCCGCGATCGTCCCTGGGCAGCTCCAGCCTGCCCAGGCCGCCATCGTCACCCATCACCGCCAGCACCAGCGAGTGCTCGAGCAGCGCATCGCCAACCCGGGTGTCTTCATCCGAGCTGCGTGCGCACGAGGCGCGCGCATCGACCGCGGCCGCGGTCAGCCGTACCAGACCGAGCGTCTGGGCCAGCAGATCGCGCAGGCCCGAGGGAATGCCCAGTTCCTGAATCGAGACCCGCGGCGGCGCATCGGTCAGGTCGAGCCCCTGCATCGGATCGATCCCGCGTTCATGGACATCGCGCAGATCGAGCGCCCCTGTGATCGTGGGCCCGACTGCGCGGGCCGACGGGGCCAGCGCAGGATCGGCCGCCGCGCGCGCCGGATGGGGCAGATCGGTGACCGCAACGATCATGTCGCCGTTGCCGGAGAAGCATTCGCCCAGGCGCGATGACAGATGCAGGCGCCCCTCGCCCGCGTGCTTGCCCGAGCGCGCCAGCAATTCGGTAGACCCATAGCTGCCCGCGGCCACCACCAGGCGTCGCGTGCTGATGATGAACGGCGCCACCGCGCGCCGGCGCAGCGCACCATCGGTGTGGGTGGCATGAACCAGCCACCCACCGTGGTTTCGCGGCTCGAATCGCAGTGCCGTGACATCGGTGTAGATCTGCACGCCGCGCGCCGCGGCTTGCGCCAGCACCATGACATCGAGCGAGCGCTTGGCATCGAAGTTGCAGCCGGTGGCGCAGTCGCCGCAACCATGGCAGGTATGCAGACGTAGCCCTTCACGGGTATCGGGTTCGAGCTGCACGGTGATCGGCACGGCCTCGGCGGCCACCGCATCACCCCCCAGACGCTCGAGCATGTCGTGCTTGGGCGGTCTGACCCGGGCCGCGGCGACGCTGTTGGGCCGGCCGTCGGATTCGCGCACGGCGCCCAGGATCGCCCCGGCCCGGGCGAAGAACGGGCGCAGCGTGGCCGCCTCGGCCAGTGCGCGCGGCCAGCGGCCGTTGGCGAAGACCGCTTCATCGGGCGCGAGCATGACCCCGGCATTGATCAGCGAACCACCGCCCAGGCCGTTGGCCACCAGCGCGCACATGGCCTGGCTGAGCTTGAAGTCGAACAACCCGTGCGGCATGCCCGCCGGCTTGGGCACCTGCTGCAGGGGATCATCGGGGGCCGTGGGAAAACTGCCGCGCACCTCACCCGCGAGATCGGAGAAGCGCTGCGGGAACATGCCGGGCAGGCGCTCGCGACCGCGCTCGAGCAGCGCGATTCGCGCGGGCCGCAGGCTGCCATCGATACCGTCGCGCACCTGGCGTCCGGCCATGGTACGGGCGACCATCGAGGCGCCGTAGCCGCTGCCGATGATGAGCAGATCGAAATCCGTCTCGCCCGCATCCTCGCGCAGGCGCGTGCCGTGTGCCGCGACCTCCCGCTCATGCATTGCTTGCGCATGCGGATGAGCCGCCAACCAGGTTTCGATGCCGCGCGAGACAAAGCGCACGGCTCGGCCGCGACCCCGCGCTCCTGCGTTCGGCGCCAGCGTGTGTGCCGAATCTTCAGCCTCCCCGAGCCTTTCGAGCACCGCGCTTAATCCTCTCCCAAGACCTTCACGATCGCACTCACCAGTGCGCTTTCCTCGACCGGCTTGACCAGCAAAGGCGCGCCGATGCGATCGGCGTCGCGCAGCCGCTCCGGCGCCGTTTCTCCGCTCACCAGGACCACCGGCAGACGCGGCAGCCGCATGCGCAGCTTGCGCACCGCATTCAAGCCATCATCACCATCGGGCAGGCGCAGATCGGTCAGCGTGACATCGGGCTCGATATGCGCGATCGCGTCCAGGGCCTGCTGGGTGCTGCCGGCCTCGATCACCGAGCAACCCAGCCCCTCGAGCAACAAACGCGTGCCCAGGCGTACGCCGATGTCGTCTTCGATCAGCAGCACGATGATGCCGTCCAGGCGCGGTGGGGGCACCTCCACGACCGGCTCCGGGGGCCTTGCCTGGGTCTCGGTACAGGGCAGCGTGACGGTGAATGTGCTGCCACTGCCCGGCACCGAATGCACCGATATCCGACCGCCGAGCAAAGGCACCAGACGGCTCACGATCGACAAGCCAAGGCCCAGCCCCTTGCGCCGGTCGCGACCGAGATTGCCCAGCTGATAGAACTCCTCGAACACGCGCGGCTGCTCATGCGCGGCGATACCGATGCCGGTATCGGCAACCGCGATCTCGCACTGGCCATCGGCCCCGCGCGCGACCGTCACGGTGATCGCGCCCTCGGCGGTGTACTTGATCGCGTTATCGAGCAGGTTGCGCAATACCCGCTCGAGCAGGAGGCGGTCGCTCATGATCCACGACGATGCCAGCAGTTCCACCCGCAGATCCAGCCCCTTGGATGCGGCCAGCGAGCGCGTGGCGGCAACCACGCGCTGCACCATCAGGCCCAGATTGATCGGCTCCGGGCTGAGTTTGACCACACCGGCATCGAGCTTGGAGATGTCGAGCAGCGCATCGAGCTCGGTGGTGAGATCCGAGACCGCCTCGCGGATATTGACGGCGATCTCGGTACTCTTGGGGTCGAGTTCGCGCTTGGCCAGCGCCGCAGAGAACATCGACAACGACTGCAGGGGCTGGCGCAGATCATGACTGGCGGCGGCCAGGAAGCGGGTCTTGGCATTGTTGGCCGATTGCTCGGCGCGCAGCGCACGCCTGATCTCGACGTTGATGCGAAAGGCCTCGGTAAAGCTGTGATAGCTGTCGCGCGCCAAAGCGTTGAAGATGAACCCGAGCAACAGAGTCAGCATCGGCACGCCGATCTGCACGGCAAGCGCAATGCCGGGCGCCGGAACCAGCAACCAGCCCAGAATCACCCCGGCCAGCACCGGCCCGACGAACGCGAAGAACAGTGGCCGGTATCCGTGACTGGTGGCCACACCGCCGGAGACCATGCCCACCATGATCATCGTGTGCAGGCAGCGCGCGATCTCGTCCAGGTACAGGTAAAAGCCGGCCGACAGGCCCACCACGACCCCGTTGATCGCAGACAGCACCACGCCTTCGAACAGCCGGTCTTCGGCCGGCCGATCGGTTTCGCGGGCCAGCGCGCTCAGGCGCACATAGCGCAGCCCCTGCAACGCGGCGACGGCGATCAGCCAGGTAATCTGCGCCGGAACCGGCACCTCGTCCTTGCCCAGCCAGACCACGACCAGGGCCATCAGGGTGACCGGAATCGGGATGCGTACCGCCTGGCTGCGCAGTGCCTCGAGCAGGCTCTGGCCGACCTCGGCGTCAATCGGGCGGATCAACCATTGCCTGAGGCGGTGCCGAAGGCGCACCGCGTCACGCTCCGGGTCGATCGCCGCGCTCATCGACCCGCGCGGCGCAGCCCGAGTTTCGCCGCGACGAATACCGCCTGGGTGCGATTGGCCACGCCTAATGCACGGTAGACCGCCGAGAGGTGCAGTTTGACCGTGCCCTCGGCGATATTCATCTCGCGGGCGATGGCCTTGTTCGACTTGCCCTGCACCGCATGCATCAGCGCCTCGAGCTGGCGACGGCTCAGCACGTCACCGATTTGCTCATGGCTGCCAAGGCCGTCTTCGTCATCAGCGACGATCTGCCCGAGCTTCGACCCGACCGGATCGGCAGTGAACGGCGACAATTGCTCCGGCACGCCCAGGCCCTGCTGCCAGACTGGCACGCGCGCGCCCGCCCAGAACCCCACACCGACCTCATCCAGGACGAGACTGGGCAGATAGACGCCCCCCGCCAGCACGAGCCTGAGTGCGCCGATCATCAGCTCGGGCGTGGCGCTCTTGGGAATGAAACCGCCGGCGCCGAGGTCGATGCAGTTGCGAATGACGCCGGGGTCCGACTCGCCCGACACCACCACCAGAGGCACATCGGGCAGCAATTCACGGGTCTTGGTCAGCGCGGTCAGACCGCTGACCCCCCCTGGGAGGTTCATATCGAGCAGGACCAGATCCACCTCGCCGAGCGCCGCCGGATCGATCTGCTCGACGCGATCGCCGTGAATGACAGCCAGTTCCGGTTCGAGATCGGACAGCAATAACTCGACGCCACGTCGGAAGAGGACGTGGTCATCAATGAGTAAGACTTTCATATCGGGCCAGTAGGGATCTCGTTCGAGAGTACCGCGATTCCTGGCTTGCGCGCTGGATATATGCCCTTTGAGATATCTCTAATCACGCTCGACTATGCCTTTCGGCAACCCTAATTCCGGGGTCTCGGCCACATGGATAGTTGTTCGCGCGCGACGTGAACCCGACAATAAAGACCACATAAATCAATAAACGCGGGAGGCGGCATGGACGACCGGCTGACTCGAACTACGGGGATCACATCCGAGCACGCGGCACGCTCCGTCAGGGAGCAGGCCAACCACGAGAACCCGGCCCTGGCCGGCCTGCGCCGGGCCGTGCAGGTTCGCAGCGATGCGCAGCCCTGGCATGGCAAGGCCGACGCCTGCGGCTATCTGGTCAACCGCGATGTCCGTGTGGTGGCGGTCGAGCGCTCGCCACGGCGTGCACTCGCGGCCAACGCCCAGGGCCTGCAAATCATCGATGGCCGCCTTCTACCCGCCGATGACGAACTGGCCGAGCGCTGGAAGACACGTGTCAACCAGGTCGTCACCACCGGCCAGGGGCATCTGTTCCCGCTGGGCAAGCTGGCCGCGGATGGTTGCGTGGTGTTGCGCCCGGGCCCGCGCCCCGGCACCGTCCATGTACGCCTGCGCAGGCCCACGGTGCTCGATGATGAAACCATTGCGTCGGTGGTTCGCCTGGCCGGCATGTCCACCCGTGAATCGCAGGTGTTCGCCATGTTGCTTGCCGGCATGCCGCCCAAGCAAATCAGTGGCGAGTTGCGCACCACGCTGTCCACGGTACGCAGCCAGGTCAAGAGCGTTCTGGCCAAAACCGGTTATGGCGGCATGCGCGAACTGGTTGCGGCCATGGCCTGCATGCCCTCGGTGGCCGGCCCGGCGGCCCAGGAAATCTTCGACGAAACCTTCCGGCCAACCGGAAACTGATTCCGCCGCATACCCTGTTGCATAGAAAACGGCCCCGCACTCGCGGGGCCGTTTGCATGGAGGGCAGCAAACCTCAGGAAACCAAGGCGGCGATGATCTGCTCGATGTTCTCGGTGGGGCGGCGCTTGAAGCCGGATTTGGCAAAACGCAGCCAGCGACCGAGCACGAACGCCAGGATCAGATTTGCCCGGGCGCCCGGGTCAACCTGCTGCGGCAGCCGGCCCCCGGTGACCGCGTTGCGAACCACCTGCTTGACCGCGGTCTCGAGGCGGTCGGTGATTTCATTGATGCGTGTCTGCAGGCGCGCGTCTTCGTTGACCAGGGCCTCGCCGATCAGCACGCGGGTCATGCCGGGGTTTTTCTCGGCGAACGCCAGCAGCATGCCAATGACCGTGCGCAACTGACGCAGCGAATCCTGCTCCTGGGCAGAGATCTGGTTGATCAGCGAGAACACCGTGCGCTCGATGAAATCGATCAGGCCTTCGAACATTTGCGCCTTGGAAGCGAAATGCCGATATAACGCGGCCTCTGACACATTCAAGCGCCGTGCGAGCGCGGCGGTGGTCACCCGATCAGGGCCGGGCTCCTGCAACATTGCAGCCAGGGTTTGCAGAATCTGAACCCGACGCTCGCCAGGCCGCGGCCGACCCACACGTGCCTTGGCCTGCGCCGGGGCCGCCGGCTGTGTCGGTGCGGCAGCCGCAGGCGCGGAAGCAGGCTGCAGTGCCGGCGCGGCAGTTGCAGACGCCGGCTTGGACGCCACCGAGGCCACCACAGGAGAGCCGACCGCAGCCGCCTGCGCAGCGCCGGTGCTCTGCGCACCCTGAGGGCCGGCATAGGGGCGCTGTCCGACGGAGGCCGGCATCGGCAACGGATTTGTCGCAGGCCGCGACGCAGACGCGCCAGCACCTTGCGCGGCGGTGGCACCCACCGGGCCCTGCCCGCCAGCCACGCCACCGGCGGCCGGTGGCGCCTGAGTGCTAAGACCACCCGAGGCAGCCGGCGTTGCCGAACGCGGCAAAGCGCCAGGCGCCGAAGCGGGGTTTACAGACGAGGCCGCAGCGGGCTGCATACCCACCGGCGTGCGCACGGCCGATGTTTCGGAGGCCGCACGGCTACCCGTGACCGGAGCGTCGGAGCGCGGAGTCAGAGGCGCACTATCGGCCATGGGTATCCAATGGAGTCGCAACAGTCATGGTGGAAGGCGCGTGTGATCAGTCGAGTTTTTGGTGTGTGCATTCGACGCTAGGCCGGTCGCATGGTGACATCGCCGTGACGCCAACGTCAACGCAGCGAGCTTGCTACCAGCCTGAGCAACCACCCGATCAGGCAGCTCCGCCAGCAGACGGAACGCGAATACTCACACGCTTGATCGAGGCAACGGATTGTACTTGATGCTGGATTCGCCGCCCGCGACCAACCCTGTGTCTCGGCGCATGCGCCAGGGCATGACGCAGCATCGAGGTCACCAGCACGGTACGCACCCCCAGCCAGCGTGCATGATGCAGATTCACGGCCGTATCTTCGACCAGCACACAGCGCGCGGCCGGCACTCGCAGGCGCGCGAGGAGACGTCGCATCATGGGCCGCGACGGCTTGGGTTGCCAGCGCCCGGTGTAGACCATGGATTCGATCGGCACGACCTCGTGAATCAATGGTGCGATACCCAGGGACCGTACCACCTGGGATGCGTAGTGACGCGGCGCATTGGTGAGCAGCACCCGCCTGCCAGGCAGACGCCGCAGCGCATGGATCAGCCGCATATCGGGGCGCACGATCAGATGCAGATCAGGGAAGTCGTGGCAGGCCGCCAGAAACTCGGCCGGGTCCACGCCGTGATGACGCACCATGCCCAGCAACGTCGCCCCGTAACGCCGCCAGTACTCCACCCGGACCTCGCTCGCCCGCGCCTCGTCCACGCCCAGCTTGTCCGCCACGAAGCGCGTCATCATCACATTGATGCGCGGCATGATCTGCGCCGACGCATCATGCAAGGTGTTATCCAGATCCAGCAGCCAGACCGTCTCCCTCCCTGCCGCACAGACCCTCCGCAACGCTAGCAGGCCAACCACCAAGACACGAGAACCTCAGTGGCTTCGGATCATCGTCCCGACACCGTGGTCGGTCATGATCTCCAGCAGCAGGGAATGCTGTACCCGCCCATCGATGATGTGCACCGCCGACACCCCGCCCTTGGCCGCATCCAGCGCCGAGGAGATCTTGGGCAGCATGCCGCCGGAGATCGTGCCGTCCTCGAACAACTCGTCGATCTCGCGCGCGGTCAGCCCGGTGAGCAACTTGCCGGATTTGTCGAGCACGCCGGGCGTGTTCGTCATCAGCACGAGCTTCTCGGCCTTGAGAATCTCGGCCATCTTGCCGGCCACGACATCGGCATTGATGTTGTAGGTTTCGCCGTTCTCGCCCGAGCCGATCGGCGCGATCACCGGGATGAAGCCGGCACCCGTGAGGGTGGATCAGGCCCGGATCGATCGACTGGATTTCGCCGACCTGGCCGATGTCGATGACCTCCTCAGGTTTATCCCGGCTACGCATGGCCAGTTGGCGCGCGCGGATCAGGTTGCCGTCCTGCCCGGTCAGGCCCACGGCGCGGCCGCCGGCCGTGTTGATCAGTTCGACGATTTCCTTGTTGACCTGCCCGGCCAGCACCATCTCGACGATGTCCATGGTCTCGGCATCGGTCACCCGCATGCCCTGCACGAACTCGCCTTTCTTACCGACGCGCTCGAGCAGGCGCTCGATCTGCGGGCCGCCGCCATGCACCACCACCGGATTCATGCCGACCAGCTTCAGCAGCACCACATCCTGGGCGAAGTTGCGCTTGAGCTCGGGATCGATCATGGCGTTGCCGCCGTATTTGACGACCACCAGCCGGCCATGAAAGCGCCGGATGTACGGCATGGCCTCGGCAAGAATCGCCGCCTTCTGAGAGGCGATGGATTCGAACGGTGTCGGATTGTCTGACATCAGAGTCGGCCTTGATCGAGCGTTTTCAGTACGAAACAGAATTCATAGGTGGTTATACCCACGAACCAGCGCCCCGTTGTCAAGATGTCGAGCGCATAGTGTGGCAATTCCCGCCACTATCCATGCCCGGCGCACTGTTCAAACCCATAATTAGATCATCGTCGGCGGTGGTCGCGCATCGACATCGAGCGACTTTTGAACCTGGCTGTTCTTTTTCGACACATACGGAGGGTCCGGGCAATCGGGCAGGTGATGTTTGTCACATCGATGGGAAGGCTCGCGGCGCACTATGTCTGGCGATAAGACGCATCCCATCAATGCCCGCAGGGAGGGTTCCGATGGTCGATAGAGGTGTTAATCGCGGATTTGCCGTGGGTGCGCGGCCGGTGTTCGACGTGGTCAAGGCCGCGACGGATCCGCTGCTTGCCGTCCTCACGCTGCTCCTGGCGACCGTATTCCACGGCCAGGATGTACGCGGTGCCGAGATCATCCTGTCGCTCCTGACGTTTTCGCTGTGCTACCCGGGAACCATCCAGTTCCGTCACCGCCAGCTCGGGCTTTTTCGTGCCCTGGCCGCTTCGTGGGCCGTGGTGGCTGCGTTGCTCGTGGCACTGGGATATGTCACGGGCACGATGAACCTGTTCGACGGCGAGGTGATCGTCGCCTGGATCCTGGCCACCCCGTTCGTGCAGTTCGCCGCGCACTGGCTGAGCCCGTCGGTGGTGCCGAAGATGCTCGCGCTCAACCGCAAGCAGCGCGCCATTGTGATCGGTGCCAATCAGGCCAGCCGTCAGCTGACCAGCACTTTCAACGGCGACCCGTTCTCGAACACGCAGGTGCTGGCATTTTTCGATGATCGCAATTCGCAGCGCCTGGGCCCGGTGCCTGAGGCGCCGGTACTCGGCCGTGTCGCCGACGCTGTGGATTTCGTGCGCACCCAGCAGGTGCACAACATCTATATCGCGCTGCCAATGGCCAAGCAGCCGCGCATCATGCAGCTGCTAGACGGCCTGCGCGACACCACGGCGTCGATCTTCTTCGTGCCCGACATCTTCATGGTCGACCTGATCCAGGCCCGGCTCGATGCCGTCGGTGGCGTGCCGATCGTGGCGGTCTGCGACTCACCGTTCGAGGGTGTCACCGGGCTCACCAAGCGGCTGTCGGACATCATCATCGCGTTGCTGGCGATCATCACCACCGCACCCTTGATGCTGGCCATCGCGCTGGCGGTCAAACTGAGCTCGCCCGGGCCCGTGATCTTCCGCCAGAAGCGCTACGGTCTGGACGGCAAGGAGATCAATGTCTGGAAGTTCCGCAGCATGACCACCACCGACAACGGCGAGACCGTGCGCCAGGCCACGCACGATGATCCCCGGATCACCAAGGTCGGGCGCGTGCTGCGCCGAACCTCACTGGATGAGCTGCCGCAGTTCTTCAATGTGCTCGAGGGCCGGATGAGCGTGGTCGGCCCCCGGCCGCATGCGGTGGCGCACAACGAAACCTTCCGCAAGGTGATCAAGGGCTACATGGTCCGGCACAAGGTCAAGCCGGGGATCACGGGCTGGGCGCAGGTGAACGGTGCCCGTGGGGAAACCCCGCAGCTGGCCGATATGGAAAGGCGGGTAGCGCTGGATCTGGAATACCTGCGCAGCTGGTCGCTGCGGCTGGATCTGTACATCATCTGGCGCACGGTGACGCTGGTCTTCAAGGGCGACCCGAAGGCGTACTGACAGGCGCTGGTGTTCAAGGGCGACCCGAAGGCGTACTGACAGGCGCTGGTGTTCAAGGGCGACCCGAAGGCGTACTGACAGGCGCCGGCGTTCGAGAGCGACCCGATCGCGTACTGAGCGGGCACTGGGGCGCTGCTACATCGTGCCCTTCACGCGGCGCCCGTTCAGCGCCTGCAGCGGGCGCGCACTCGCCGGCAGCATCTTCTCGAACACCTCGAACTGCAGGCGGCTGATACTCATCGGCCGGCGCAACACCAGCCAGTGCACGCCCTCGGTGCACGGGGGCGTGGTCAGCGAGCCAACATAGGCGAAGCGATCATGCTCGGCCGGTAGCAGGGCGGCCGGGTCCAGCCTGCCGACGCCGCGTTGGGATCCGCCCGGATCGAGCGGCATGTTGTTCAAGACCTGTTGCAAAACCGGATTGCCGGGCCGTTCCCCAGGCTGACCATCATCTGCCCGATCGATCATCAGCGGCACGGCAACCGCGACCGTCGTCCCTGTCCCGCTCTCATGAATCAGGTGGGCGCTCATATCGGGGCGTACGCCGTCGACCATGTGCTCGCCGGGACGATGAAAACGGATCTGGCGCAGCCGCAGCCGCTGGCCGTCGACCACCAGCGTGCTGGCACCGTCCAGGGTGACCAACAGGCTTCGGCCATCGTCGATGACATAGAAACGGCTGGCCCGGTAGCGGAGATCCAAGGGCGTCGGCTGTACCGGGATCGACTCCCCCAAGGCCACTGGCGACTGCTGCTCGCCGATCAGACAGGCGGCATAGTCTGCACGCAGCCGACCCCAGTTCTCCGGTGCGCCGAGCCCCACGTAGGCCCACTCCACCGGGGGCGGAGGCAGCGCCACCGGCCCGGCATCCAGCGGTGGGCAAGGACTCACTTCACGCTCGGGCGTCACGAGTTTCAGGCGCCGGGGTTGTGGTGGCACGGCGGGCGCAAGCACGGCCGGCACCTCCAAGACGGTGGGGTCTTCGGCCGGCTTTTCCGGGCACAGCGGGATGTGCGGCAACGACGGCTCGCGGGCCAGAGCCGCCAGCACCAGGGCCTGCAGTGGGTCCGCCGGGGCAGGCGGTGAGGCCGGCTTTTCGGGCGCCTTGGGCTTAGTGGGCGCTTGCTGACGCGTGAGTCGCAGCACATTGCGCTCGGGTGCCTGTACCTTGGCGTTGGGCTGACCGTTGTTGAGCATCCGATACAAGCGGTTGCGTAAGCGATCCATCACTTCCGGGTCGCTGATCGACGGCGCCTGAGCCATGACAGGCGCAAAGCGAGCGCTCGCCAGTAATACGGCGAGGACGAGACCGGTGCGCAGCAGCATCCGGCCGATGGCCGGTTTTGTCGGATCGACTTTCACGCTCCAGATATCGGCCGAATGCGCCCGATCTTGATCCGCGCCCGTTCACGGCCCGCCTGCCCGGGAGGCAGCCCGGGGCGGGCGGCCGCGGCCAGAGGCTCCGCCCGTGTCGCGAAGCTTCAGGCGCCGCATTGGTTGCGAAGCTTCGGGCGCCGCCCGGGTTCCGACACATCAGCCTCTGCGACGGTGGCGATGCATCAGGCGCCGCCCTGGCCGCGGAACACGAAATACACCGCGCCGACCAGACACAGCGCCGCCCACAGATAGTCGAGCTTCAGCGGCTCGCGCATGTACAACACGGCGAACGGCACGAAGACGGTCAGCGTGACCACCTCCTGGAGGATCTTCAGCTGGCCGATTCCGAACGCGGTATAGCCGATCCGGTTGGCGGGTACCTGAAACAGGTATTCGAACAGGGCCACGCCCCAGCTCACCAGGACCGCGATCCACCAGGGCCTGCCGCCGAGTTCGCGCAGGTGCGCATACCAGGCAAAGCTCATGAACAGATTCGAGATCGCCAGCAGACCGACAGTCTGCGCCAGTACCGACCCATGACCCCCGAACATGGTGTGCCCCCGCCGCGCCGATTCAGAGTACGAACTGCGACAGATCCTGGCTTGCGACCGTCTCGGCCAGCTTGTCCTGCACATAGGTGGCATCGACAAGCACGGTCTTCTCGGTCATGTGGGTCGCGCGGAACGACACCTCCTCGAGCAGGCGCTCCATCACCGTGTGCAAACGCCGGGCGCCGATGTTCTCCACCCGTTCATTGACATCGAAAGCCAGTTCGGCCAGACGGCGCACGCCGTCATCGGCGAACACCAGATCGATGCCTTCGGTGGCCAGCAGGGCCGAATACTGCTTGGTCAGGCTGGCATCGGTCTCTTTCAGGATCCGCACGAAGTCCTCGGTGGACAGGGAGTTCATCTCGACCCGGATCGGCAGCCGCCCCTGCAATTCGGGCACCAGATCGGACGGCTTGGCCAGGTGAAACGCCCCGGACGCAATGAACAGGATGTGATCGGTGTTGACCACGCCGTACTTGGTGTTGACCGCGGTGCCCTCGATCAGCGGCAGGAGATCGCGCTGCACCCCCTGGCGGGAGACATCGGCGCCACCGTGACCGTCCGAGCGGGTGGCGACCTTGTCGATCTCGTCGATGAACACGATGCCGTTTTGCTCCACCGCGGTCAGCGCGGCGGCCTTGATATCGTCTTCATTGACCAGCTTGCCGGCCTCCTCGTCGGCCAGCAGACGCATGGCCTCGCGGATCTTAATCCGCTTGGTCTTTTTGCGCCCCGGCAGATTCGAGAACAGGCTCTGCAACTGCGAGGTCATTTCCTCCATGCCGGCCGGGCCCATCAGTTCCATGGTCGGCCCCGCCTGGGCCAGCTCGACCTCGATCTCGCGATCATCGAGTTCGCCCTCACGCAGCTTCTTGCGAAACTTCTGCCGGGTACCGGATTCGGGTGTCGCAGGGGCCGGGCTGGTCGAGAAGCCGAAGGCTGCGCCGCCATCGTTCTGGGCCCCGAGATTCTGGCCGAGCAAGACATCGAGCACGCGGTCTTCGGCGGCATCCAGCGCACGCTGGGCCACCTTTTCCTTCTCGCGCTGACGCACCTGCTTCATCGCCACCTCGATCAGGTCGCGAATGATGGAATCGACGTCGCGTCCCACATAGCCCACCTCGGTGATCTTGGTGGCCTCGACCTTCACGAACGGCGCCTGGGCCAGCCGCGCCAGACGACGGGCGATCTCGGTCTTGCCGACCCCGGTCGGGCCGATCATCAGGATGTTCTTGGGGGTGATCTCGCGCCGCAGCGGTTCGGCCACCTGCTGGCGGCGCCAGCGATTGCGCAGCGCGATCGCGACCGCGCGCTTGGCCGCCTGCTGGCCGATGATGTGTTTGTCCAGCTCGGAGACGATCTCCTGCGGGGTCATCGTGCTCACAGTACCTCCACGGTATGGTGCTGGTTGGTGTAGATGCAGATCTCGCCCGCGATCGCCAATGACTTGCGCACGATGGTCTCCGGATCCAGATCGGTGTTCTCGAGCAGCGCGCGCGCGGCCGACTGGGCGAAGGCGCCGCCCGAGCCGATCGCGACGATCCCGTGTTCGGGCTCGAGCACATCGCCGTTGCCTGTGATCACGAGCGAGTGCTGCTCGTCGGCCACCGCCAGCATGGCCTCCAGCCGGCGCAGCATCCGGTCGGTGCGCCAGTCGCGCGCCAGTTCGACCGCCGCGCGCAGCACCTGGCCCGAATGACGTTCGAGCTTTTCTTCGAAGCGCTCGAACAGCGTGAAAGCGTCGGCGGTACCGCCGGCAAAACCGGCCAGGATCTTGTCATGGTGCAGGCGGCGCACCTTGCGGGCGCTGCCCTTGATCACCGTATTGCCCAGTGTGACCTGGCCATCACCACCGAGCGCCACCCGCCCGCCGCGCCGCACGGACAGGATCGTGGTGCCATGAAATTGTTCCATTCAAAACTCCTGAGGGCAGCCATCCAGGCCACCGAGGGTGCCGGATCGCGCCTAAGTGTGCGCTCACTGAAAGCGTTTACCCGGCAAATCGGCGGGAAGCGCCAGACGGGGCGCACGATGTTGGCGACCGCTTCGGGCCGGCCTCGCGCACGAACGACGAATGTTCGACAGTGGGGACGATCCGGGAAATTTCAAGGTGAGTGCCCACCCGTGAACGGGGCGAGGCCTGCTGGCCCGTGATCTGTCGGGCCGCCCCCTCAATCAGACTCCCGACAGCTTACGCTGGCAGCCCGCTGGCGACCATGATCTCTAGGTCGCTCAGACCCGCCGGCGGCGGATCGAGGCGATCTCCTGCATGCCCATGACCAGCATCAGTGCATAGACCATGTAGTTGGGTTGCAGGAACACGACCTTGCGATTGCGACCCTGCAGCTGAATCAGCAGATTCAGCAACGCGCCGGCGCCGGCGAAGTCCACGCGGCGCAGCAACAGGCAATCGAGCACCACCACCTCATGATGCTCGGTGAGTTCATTGACCGCGCTCACCACCGGATCGAGCCGGCCGATCAGCTCACCGCAGAGCTTGAGGCGGTTCGGATGAGCCGTGTCGACCGCCATCTGTACCGGCGAATCGGCCTCGGCGGCCGGGGCCGGATCACGCGAGGCATCGCCCCCGGCCAGGGCTGCACCGATGCTTTCGGGCAGAGGTTCCCAGGATGGCGGCGAAATCTCGTAGGTGACGCAGTAGTCGATGCTCAGATCATCGAAGCGGGCCTCATCGCCCATCAGGCGCTGACACATCAAGGCCAGACGCCAGAAGATGTCGTCTTCGTCGGGCCGGCCGGTCTCGACCTTCGACAGCGCCAGATCGAGCAGGCGGGCAACCCCGTGTACCCGCAGCGGCCATTGCAGGCCGATGAACACCTGGACCAGCCGCAGCAACTGCTCGGCACCGGCGACATCGACATCCGCGGCCTCGCCGAGATCGATGCTGCAATCGCGCTTGTGATTGGCTGCGCGCTGCAGTTGTTCGACCACCCGGGTGGCGCTTTCGTCGATCGTGCCGCGCATGACCAGATGCGACGGGCTGCCGGTTCGTGAACGCGTCTTGGCCGGTGCGCGCAGATCCTCGCTCCAGGCCGGAGGCGAGCTCTCGGCCTCATTGGCATAGGCGATCGCCACGGAATCGAATGCCTCGCGATCGCCGATCACGCGCAGCAGATCGAACACCATATGCCAGGACAGCATCCGGTAAGGCCCGGTCAGGCCATCCTCGGCCATCGAGCGGCGCATCGCCTCGTGCGCCCCCTGGAAATTCCCGTTGGAAAAGAGAATGGCGGCCTCTTCGAGCGCCACCGGCATGGCCTGGGCACTGTCGACGATCTCGATCGCGAACGGATCCTCGCCGAACAGCGTCGAGGTCTGCGCCAGGGAATCCGGCTCGGCGACAACCGTCGTCGGGGATTCGTCATCGGCCGCCGCCTTGGCGGTGGCGCTGCTTTCGAACGGCAACGGCTCATCCAGCGGGCGCGCGGGCGCCACCGGTGCCGGTTCCGGCAAACCGTTCTCGCGCAGGTGCTCCTTGCGGGCGATCTCACCGAGCAACTCGACTGCCGAGGGCTTGCGCACGCGATCGACGCCGGAACTCAGGCCCATCGCCTGCGCCTCGAGCTCATCGACCCCGGCCGCCAGGGCGTCGGAGATCATCTCGCTCTCGATCTGGTCGATCTTTTCGGCGGTCAGGCGGCCGAGTTCGCGGTCGGACAAGCCCTCTCCGACCGCCGCGGTGGCGGTGGCGGTCACCCTGTCACGGGCGACGACATCACCCTCGGCCGGGTCGGCATCGACCAGCCTTCGAGGGGAGGATTTGCGGCGAAACAGTGAAAAAACCATGCGGGATCGCGTCAATTTCAGCGATCCAGTCTAGCACCGGGGGGCGGGGGGTCTAAGTGCCGGGCGACTATCTGCGTTTATCGGGCGACCTACGGTAAGGCCGCCCGTGCCGGCGAAATCAGGCCAGGGGATGGCCTGTGAGGCGAGGGCTCAGGGCCTGCCAACAGGCTCTAGTCGCCGAACATCTTCTGGCGAAGCTCGCGCCGCTGCTGGGCCTCGAGCGAGAGTGTGGCGGTCGGCCGGGCGATCAGACGACCCACGCCGATCGGCTCGCCGGTTTCCTCGCAATAGCCGTAGTCGCCGGCTTCGATGCGGGCCAGCGACTGCTGCACCTTCTTGAGCAGTTTACGCTCGCGATCACGGGTGCGCAGCTCCAGCGCATGCTCTTCCTCGATCGTGGCGCGGTCGGCCGGATCGGGCACGATCACGGTTTCACGAAGATGTTCGGTGGTCTCACCGGCATTCGAGAGAATGTCGCGCTCCATCTGCTGGAGCTTCTCGCGAAAGAACGCCAGTTGGGCGGCATTCATATACTGCGCCTCGCCCATCTTGAGCATTTCCTGCTCGGTCGGGATCTTCACTTCTTTAACGGCCATAACCAAAACGCTCCAGAGTGGAACCTGCGGCGCGATCAGAAAACGATCGAAACCGGGGCTGGTCCCGTCGGATCGAAGGCGCCCAGCTTACGCAAGACACTGCTCCAGACCCTTGATGAATGTCTCTTTCGGAAGGTTTCGCCCGATGAACACCATCTTGCTGGCCTTCTTTTCGTTGCTTTTCCAGGCACGCCCGACATCGGCGCCCATCATCATGTGCACCCCTTGGAAGACCGTTTGCCGGTCCGAGCCCTTCATATAGAGCACGCCCTTGTAGCGCAACATCTGTTCCCCGTAGACCTGGATCAGGCCGGAGAGGAAATCCTCCAGACGGCCCGGATCAAACGGCCGGCGAGAACTGAACACGAAGCTTTGCACCGAATCGCTGTGCTCATGTTCGTCGCTTTCCAGGAAATCCGGGGCGATCTCCAGAATGTTGTTCAGATTGAATCCGCGAATATCCAGGACATCCTTGATCGCCACTTCACCGAAGTGAACGGGCTGGATCGGTGCGCGCGGATTGATCTTCACCAGACGCTTGCGCAAGGCCTGCACTTCTTCGTCAGTGACCAGATCGGTCTTGGACAGCAGCAGACGATCGGCAAACGCCACCTGCTCGGCGGCCTCGCGGGTGTCATCCAGCTGCTGCATGCCGTGCTTGGCATCGACCACGGTCAGAACGGCATCGAGCAGATAGGTGTCGGCGATGTCGTCGTCGATGAAGAAGGTTTGTGCGACCGGCGCGGGATCGGCCAGGCCGGTGGTTTCGATGATCACCCGCTCGAAGCTGATGTCGCCTGCCTGACGGCGCTCACGCAGATCGCCCAGGATGCGCACCAGATCACCGCGCACCGTGCAGCAGATGCAGCCGTTGTTCATCTCGATGATCTGCTCATCGCGGTTCTGCAGCAGCAGATCATTGTCGACCCCCGATTCACCTAATTCGTTTTCGATGACCGCGATCTTGATACCGTGCTGCTCTTGCAGAACGCGATTGAGCAAGGTGGTCTTGCCGCTTCCGAGAAAGCCGGTCAGGATGGTCACTGGAATGTGCGAACCGCTCATGGCCACTACCGCGCTGTTTGCAGAGAACGGCGGATTGTACTGGCATCGTTCCGAAACCTGAAATAACTCGCAGCAATGCTCATGGAATGAATCGCTGCTCCCTCCGGAGGCCCGAAGCCCGGCTATTTCATGAGTTTTTTGTAAGAATTTCCGACCGCATCGCGGGGGGATAGGCGCCGCTGCGCGCCCGTGTCAGCGCCGTTTTGCGCGCGGATGGGCGGCGTCGTAGACAGTGGCCAGACGCTGGAAATCGAGTGCCGTATACACCTGCGTGGTCGCGATATTGGCGTGCCCGAGCAACTCCTGCACGCCGCGCAAGTCGCCGCTCGATTGCAGCAGGTGGCTGGCAAACGAATGCCGCAACACGTGGGGATGCACCCGGCTGGGAATACCCTGGCGGCGCGCCAGGGTGGCGATGCGCAGTTGCACGCTACGGCGGGCCAGCCGCCGGCCGCGCAGACTCAGAAACAGTGCGCGAGACTCCGCACCCGGATGCGCGGCCAGCCAGATCTGACGCAGTTCGAGCCAGACATCGAGCGCGGCCAGCGCGGCACTGCCCACCGGGACATGGCGTTGTTTGCCGCCCTTGCCGGTTACCCTGACCTGCGCTTCGGCCCGCTCCAGCCAGGAGATGCTGCGCCCGTCACCGTCGGCGAAGTAGTGCACATCGAGGCTGCAAAGCTCGGCCAGGCGCAGACCGGACGAATAGAAGAGTTCGACCAGTGCCTTGTCGCGGACCGATTCGAAGCGCTCATCGGGCTGGTGCGCGGCCAGCCGGTTGGCTTCGTCCGGGCTGAGCGCCTTGGGCAGACGTCGCGGCGCCTTTGGCGCGCGCACGACTCGAGCCGGATTGTGTGCCAGCGCAAGGTGATCGAAGAAGCCGCGCCATGCAGACAGACGCTGCGCGATCGTGCGCGGCGCCAATCCCTCGCGCGCCATCTCGCCCACCCATTGCCTGACATCGGCCTCGCGCACGCGCTCCCAGGGCATGTCTTCGGCCAGCAAGGCCAGCAGTTCCAGCCCCTGCGCATAACTGGTCAGCGTGGCCGGCGAATAGCCACGCTCGGTACGCAGGCGCTGCAGCCAGTCACGCATTTCCTGGCGCAGCGCGACCGGGACGTGCCGCGCTTCGGGCCCGACGGCGGTCGGTCCGTCGGCGTTCTCGTCGATGGCGCCGGGTGGCGGATCGGGATCGCCCGGCGTTTCGAACTCGTCGCGCGGATCAGACTCGTCGCGCGGATCAGACTCGCCGCGCGGATCGGACTCGCCGGGCGGATCGGACTCGCCGGGCGGATCGGACTCGCCGCGCGGATCGGACTCGCCGGGCGGATCGGACTCGCCGGGCGGATCGGCCCGCCCTCGCCCGGCGGCCGGTTCAGGCGGCCGAGGCTTGGTCGGCTTCGCTGGCATCGGGGCTGAGCAGGCGCGACAGCGAGGCGCTGGCGATCTCGGCGATGCGCTCCAGGAAGTTGGTCGCCATGCCGGTCTGAAAACGGTCCGATTCCTCGGAGCCGAGCACGATCAGACCGAAGGCCGGCGTCTGCGGCGCCCGGCGCAGCGCGATCATCGCCATCGAGCGGGCCTGCCTGCCGTCGTCGGGCAGCCAGCGGGTCTGGGTGTAGCGGCCGGTCAGCCCGCAGTAGGGAACATGCAGATCATTGGCCAGCAAACGGGTGTCCGCGTCGACAGCCTGTGCCTGCGGCAGCACCGCGTATGGCTCGGCCACGCCCCAGATTCTGAGCGCTGCCATGGGCACCGAGAAATGCTCGCGCATGCCGGCCAGCACGGTCTCGGGCATCGCGGCGGCATCGCGCGTGAGCAGCAACTCACGCGTGAATCGCTGCAGGCAGGCGGCCAGCGCATCATTCTCATGGCCCACGACCATCAGCGAGGCCAGGCGTTGTTCGACCAACGCACACTGCTCGCGCAATTGTTTCAGCTGCCGCTCGTGCAACGACAAGGCCCTGCCCGTGTGTGGATCGGGCAGGCGCAACCCGCCAAGCACCTCCGGGTGCCGCTCGAAGAACGACGGTGTGGCGAGCAGGTATTCAGCGACCAGGGCGTCGTCGAGCATCTGTTGAGATTGCGACGCATCGGCATCGGTCATGGCTGGCTCTGAGGGTCGATTGGCGTCGGCGTTGGCATTCACGTCTGATTGTCCCGTCCTTGATCGAGCCCGCCGACCGCGGCCACCATGCGCATCGCATGGCGCCACGGCACAACGAGCATTCGTTGCGCCAGGCCGCCGCGGCGGCCACTCAATGTTCTGTCGGCACCCAGGCCCCGTGGGCATGGGCGGGCGGGCGATTCAAGCGCCCGCGGCCGGCGGCCAGTCGATCTCGCCCTCGAACACCGTGACCGCATCACCGGTCATCATGACCGCGGCGCCACGCCATTCGATCTCGAGCTCACCGCCCAGGGCCTGCACCTTCACCACCGGTGCCAGACGTTCCTGCACCATGCCCAGCACAGCGGCCGCGCAGGCGCCCGTGCCACAGGCGAGGGTTTCCCCGACGCCCCGCTCCCACACGCGAAGTCGAACATGGTCGCGCCCGATCAGTTGCATGAACGATGCATTCACGCCACGCGCGAAGCGCTGGTGACGCTCGATCAACGGGCCTTCCTGATGCACCGGAGCATGATCGAGATCATCGACCCACTGCATCGCATGCGGATTGCCCATCGAGGCCACGCTCAGCCAGCGATCGCCCCCCGGCAGCGGCAGGGCCCAGAGCTGGCAGCGTCCCTCGCGACGGCTCGCCAGACCCCTGCTGTCGAAATCGACATCGGCGGGCTCGAAGCGCGGTTCGCCCATATCGACCCTGACCCGACCATCGAGCAACTCGGCCGGATGGATCAGCCCCTTGGCCGTACGCACCGTAATCTCGCGCTTGTCGGTGAGGCCCTGTTCACGCACGAAGCGCACGAAGCAGCGTGCGCCGTTGCCGCACTGCTCGACCTCGCCGCCGTCGGCGTTGAAGATCCGGTAGCGAAAATCGACCCCGGGTTGATCATCGGCTTCGACCACCAGGATCTGGTCGGCGCCCACGCCACGGTGGCGATCGGCGAGCGCGCGCAACCCCGCCGGCGTCAGCGAAAGACGCTGACGCACGCCATCGAGCATGACGAAGTCATTGCCCGCACCATGCATTTTGGTGAATCGGAGTCGCATCGAGGACACAGAGGCTGAGGCCGAAAACGGCCATTGGGATCACGCGGTCGGGACCTGCACCGGCATCACATCGCCCGGTATGACGACCCTCCTCGCATTATCTCGCGTTCAGTACAGCGCGGGCTCGCCTGGCGGCCGGGTTTTGAAGCGCTTGTGGCTCCACAGATACTGTTCCGGGGCCTCGAGCACCCGCGCCTCGATGAACGCATTCATGCGCCGGGTGGCCTGCTCCAGATCTTCGGGCGGATAGTCGCTCCAGGGTTCGTGGATGGTCACGTGATAGCCGGTTTCGGTCATCACCGTCACGCAGGGCACGACCACGGCGCGCCCGAGCCTGGCCAGACGCGCCACCGAGGTGACCGTGGCCGCCGGCACGCCGAAGAACGGCACGAACACGGCATCGCGGGCGCCCAGATCCATGTCGGGCAGGAAATAGAACGGCACGCCATCTCGGACGGTGCGCGCGGCGCCGCGCATGCCTTCGTTGCGCAGGATCATGCGCGAGCCGTGGAAGCGGCTGCGCCCGGCGGTCATCGCGGCGGTCAGCACCGCACTCTTTTGCTGCGCGTACATCGAGTCGACGCGGCGATCCACCTGGATCCGGATGCCGCCGGCATCGAGACCGAGAAAGTGCGGCGCCAGCAGGATCAGCGGCCGTCCCCGCAGGGCCTGCAGATGCTCCTCACCGGAGATGGTGCACAGCGCGCGGATGCGTTCGGGCGGACCGAACCAGAAGATGAAGCGCTCGAAGAAGGTGATCAGAAACGCACGAAAGTGCGCGCGCGCGACCTCGGCGCGCTGCTGCTCGCTCCACTCGGGAAAACACAGACGCAGGTTGGTCAGGGTGATATGCCGCCGCGCCCCCGCCAGCCGGTAGACGAGCTCACCGATCGGGGCCGCGATGCGCCGGATCAGCGGCAGCGGCAGGCGCGCGATCTGGCGAAATACGAACAAGCCGGCCCGCGCCGCGGCTTCACTCATGACCCGACGGCCTATTGGTGCGGGAGTTTCGGCGTCAGCACGGGATCATCGACCAGCTGGGCGATGTCGCGCTGGATGTCGGGCTGCACCACCTCGCCGGTGATATCGGCCGCGAACACGCCGGGGGGCAACTTATAACGGTTGTAGCCCCACAGATACTGACCCGGCAGGCGACGGATCAGGCCCTCGAAGCGCGAGTTGACCACCGATGGCGTGGGCAGATCGGGCAGCACCTCGAAGTGCAGGCGCCAACCGCGCCCCCAGGACAGGCGCTCGGCCGTGGCCAGCACCACCGTGCAATCGGTCATCTCGACCAGCCGCTGGGGCAAGGTCATGGTGTAGGCCGGCTTGCCGAAGAAGTTGGCCCATTCGCCATCCCCCTCGGTGGGCACCTGATCGGGCAGCAGGCCGACGATGTCGCCACGACGCAGCGTGCGCAGCATCGTGCGCAGCCCGCCCACCGTGGGCGGCACCGCGGTGACGCCGTCGGCCGATCGGGCGGCCTCGAGCCAGCGACGCGCGAACGCGATTTTCGGCGGCTTGTACAGCACGGTGATCGGTCGGCGCGCCGCGTAGAAGCGGGCCGCGACCTCGAATGCACCAAGATGTGGCGTGAGAATCAGCACCCCGCGCCCGCGGCGCTCGGCGACCTCGAGCGCCTCGGTACTGCTCAGCAGCACCTTGCGGATCACGGTGCGCGGATGATGCGTCCAGATCCACGGGCACTCGGTGATCATGCGCCCGGCCTGCAGGATGGCCTGACGGCGAACCGGCCCGTGCCGGTATCCGGCCTGGGCCAGGTTGTTGTCGAGCTTGCGCCGATAACCGGGTGAGAACGCCCAGGCCAGGGCACCGGTGATCGCACCCACCCAATAGGCGATCGGCAGCGGGACGAGCCCGAGCAGTCGCAGCAACGGCGGCATGGTCGAGCGGGAGCCGACAGACGCGGAGGCGAGGCAGACATCCGATCCAGGGAAGAAACCGAGGGAGTGCAGAGGATACGACACACGTCCTGCGGGACGGAAATCACGGACACCCGTTGTTGTTTTCATATAATGAGGGTGTCGCCGAGTTAACGGACAACTTGCGGGGCGACGAGCCGGTGGATCCCAGCGGATCGCAACCGGTGCTTCGGCAGTCGATCTCGACCCCGGGAACACCCCGGATCGATAGCACTGCCTGACCGCTAAAGCGTCGCCGCTTCTTCCGGAGTCGGCTACGCCGACTCACCACCGGTCCGGTCATATCGACACTCGCCCTTCGGGGCATCCGGTATGCGTGCCGGTCTGGCACGCCACGATGGAGAAGCTGCATGAACGAATATTTGTTTACCTCGGAATCGGTTTCCGAAGGCCACCCCGACAAGGTCTCGGATCAGATCTCCGATGCCATTCTCGATGCGCTGCTGGCACAAGACCCGCGCTCGCGAGTGGCCGCCGAAACCCTGCGTACCACGGGCCTGGTGCTGCTGGCCGGCGAGATCACCTCGAGCGCGAACATCGACTACATCCAGGTCGCGCGCGACACGGTCAAGGAAATCGGCTACGACAACACCGAGTTCGGCATCGATTACAAAGGCTGCTCGGTGCAGGTCTGCTATGACAAGCAGAGCCCGGACATCGCCCAGGGTGTGGATCACGCCCATGACGACGACCTCGATCAGGGCGCCGGCGACCAGGGCCTGATGTTCGGCTATGCCTGCCAGGAAACCGATGCGCTGATGCCCGCGGCGATCCACTACGCGCACCGTCTGGTCGAGCGCCAGGCCCAGTTGCGCAAAGATGGCCGTCTGCCCTGGCTGCGCCCCGATGCCAAGTCGCAGGTGACCCTGCGCTATGTCGACGGCCGTCCCCATGCCATCGACACGGTGGTGATCTCGACCCAGCATGCGCCCGACATCGCCATGGCCACGCTGCGCGAGGCGGTGATCGAAGAGATCGTCAAGCCGGTGCTGCCCGGCGAGCTGGTGAAGGGTGATATCAAGTACCTGATCAATCCCACCGGCCGCTTCGTGATCGGTGGCCCGCAGGGCGATTGCGGCCTGACCGGGCGCAAGATCATCGTCGACACCTATGGTGGCGCGGCACCGCACGGTGGTGGCGCCTTCTCGGGCAAGGATCCGTCCAAGGTGGATCGCTCGGCTGCCTATGCGGCCCGCTATGTGGCCAAGAACATCGTGGCCGCCGGCCTGGCCGAACGCTGCCTGGTGCAGATCTCGTATGCGATCGGCGTGGCCCAGCCCACCTCGGTCTGGGTGACCACCCAGGGCACCGGCAAGATCGACGACGCCAGGATCGCCGCGCTGGTGCGCGAGCACTTCGACCTGCGCCCCAAAGGCATCGTGCAGATGCTCGATCTGCTGCGCCCGATCTACCGCAAGAGCGCCGCCTACGGGCACTTCGGCCGTGACGAGCCCGAGTTCTCCTGGGAGCAGACCGACAAGGCCGAGGCACTCAGGGCCTCGGCCTGAACCGACAGCGGGCCGGCCGCGCGCCGGCCCGCTGCCCGCCGCTGATCCGGCCCGCGGTGCCGGCAATCGCCGCAAAGCAAAGGAATAGGCGCGTTCGGCCGTACTGTCCGAACGATGATGCCGATATTCCGCCCGAGTGCCGCGACGACGATGTTGTCCGGCCTGATCCTCGCGACACTCACCGGTTGCGCCGCACCCGGTGAGCGGATCGCGTCGATCGAGCCGCCCGATGGCACCTATCTCGATCTCGACTGTGCCCAGGTGGCCAGCGAGCGCACCCGCGTGATGAGCATGATGGACGGGCTCGGTGCGCGGCTCGAGAGCGGCACGATGGCCAACCGCGCCGCCCTCGGTGCCGGCGTGGTCTTTTGGCCGGCCCTTTTCATGGTGGACGCGGACGAGCCCACGCGCGAGCACTATGCGCGCGCCAAGGGGCGTTACGAACGTCTTGCCTGGCAATGGCAGCGCCGTGATTGCGACAGCCGGCCGATGACCACCGCCGAAAGTGCCACCAACGCCGACCCGATGCGATAAAATCATCGGCGTTTCGAGGAGCGTTGCGACGTCGTCAGGTCATTGGCTGCATGCCGGTGATGCACGGCGCCAGGCTCGAAACCCGTAGGCATGCCCCCGGGTATGCAAACAACGGCGCTCGCTGACCCATGACCTCCCCATGGTTCGCGAGCCGGGCACCGGCGCCATCGAGCGCCGCCACCGAATCGCTTTCCGTTCACGGGCGGGGTCCATCCGCATGGAGCCTGTATGTCCGCCGTTCTGAAATCCGAATCCTTTACCGATTACAAGATCGCCGATCTTTCCCTGGCCGACTATGGCCGCAAGGAGATCGCGATCGCCGAAACCGAGATGCCCGGCCTGATGGCCATCCGCAAGGAATTCGCGGCCAGCCAGCCGCTCAAGGGCGCACGCATCTCCGGTTCGCTGCACATGACCATCCAGACCGCGGTGCTGATCGAGACCCTGGTGGCGCTCGGCGCGCAGGTGCGCTGGGCCTCGTGCAACATCTTCTCCACGCAGGACCATGCCGCGGCCGCGATCGCCGCCAGCGGCGTTCCGGTCTACGCGGTCAAGGGCGAAACCCTGACCGAGTACTGGGAATACACGCACAAGATCTTCGAGTGGGCCGACGGCCAACCCTCGAACATGATCCTCGACGACGGCGGTGATGCCACGCTGCTGATCCACCTGGGTGCCCAGGCCGCGAAAGATCCTTCCGTGCTGGGCAAGCCCCAGGGCGAGGAAGAGACCGCGCTGTATGCGGCCATCAAGGCCAAGCTGGCCACCGATCCCGGTTTCTACGAGCGCAATCTGCATGCGATCGTCGGGGTCACAGAGGAAACCACCACCGGCGTGAACCGGCTCAAGCAGATGTCCGCGCGCGGCGAACTCGCTTTCCGGGCGATCAATGTCAACGACTCGGTCACCAAGAGCAAGTTCGACAACCTCTACGGCTGCCGTGAGTCGCTGGTGGACGGCATCAAGCGTGCCACCGACGTGATGATCGCCGGCAAGGTCGCGGTGGTCTGCGGCTATGGTGACGTGGGCAAGGGCTCGGCACAGGCGCTGCGCGCGCTGTCGGCGCAGGTCTGGATCACCGAGATCGACCCGATCTGCGCGCTGCAGGCGGCCATGGAAGGCTACCGCGTCGTGACCATGGCCTATGCCGCCGACAAGGCCGACATCTTCGTGACCACCACCGGCAACAAGGATGTGATCACCCATGAGCACATGCTGGCCATGAAGGATCAGGCCATCGTCTGCAACATCGGCCACTTCGACAACGAGATCCAGGTGGCCGCGCTCGAGCAGTACGAGTGGGAGAACATCAAGCCGCAGGTCGATCACATCATCTTCCCTGATGGCAAGCGCATCATCCTGCTGGCGCAGGGACGTCTGGTGAACCTGGGTTGTGCCACCGGCCATCCGTCGTACGTGATGTCCTCGTCGTTCACCAACCAGACGATCGCCCAGATCGAACTCTGGACGCACCAGGACTACTACGAGCGTGGCAAGGTCTATGTGCTGCCCAAGCATCTCGACGAGAAGGTCGCACGACTGCAGCTTGCCAAGCTTGGCGCCATGCTGACCGAACTCACCGACGAGCAGGCGGCCTACATCGGCGTACCGGTCGAGGGCCCGTACAAGCCCGAAACCTACCGCTACTGAGCCAGGCCCGCGCCCGTCACGGCTCGCAGAGCCGTGACGGGCGGTGCACCCCATGGCAAACGGACAACGCGCCGACACGGCGGCCGTGGCCGCCGGGCTGGCGCGCTCGCGCACCGAGGCCCAGCGGCTGATCGATGACGGGCGCCTGAGCCTGCGCGGCGCGGCCGGCCAGGCGATTCCGATCAAGGCGTCCACGCGCGTGCCGCTCGGCGCGCAACTCGTGCGCGGCGATGATCCGGCCAATGACTATGTGTCGCGCGGTGCATTGAAGCTGGCGCATGCACTCCGGGAGTTTGCGATCGCCGCCGAAGACCGGCTCGCGGCGGACATCGGTCAAAGCACCGGCGGCTTCACCGAGTGCCTGCTGCGCGCGGGCGCACGGCGGGTGGTCGGTGTCGAGGTCGGCCACGGCCAGCTGGCGGCGTCGCTGCGCGCCGATCCGCGTGTGGTCACGCTCGAGCGCACCCATGTGCGCGACGCAGATCGCGCACGGCTGGCCCATGCGCTGTACGAGGCGGCCGGCGACGGGGCCCTGCACGCAGCGGCGGCCGCCGACGCCGGGCGGATTCGTTCTCATGGCTTCGATCTGATCGTGGTGGATCTGTCGTTCATCTCGCAGCGCCAGGTGCTTGCGCCGATCGCGGCGCTGCTCGCCGACAAGGGCGATCTGGTCAGCCTGGTCAAGCCGCAGTTCGAGCTCGGCCCGGGTGCGGTCGACCGGCGGGGACTGGTTCGCGATGCGCAGGCCCGGGCCGGTTTGAGACCGTTGTTCGAGCAGGCGCTGGCCGCGCTGGGCCTGACCCTGCGAGGCTGGAGTGACAGCCCGATCACCGGCGGCGATGGCAACCACGAAATGTTGATGCATGCGCGGCGCGGATGACGCCGGCGGCAATCTTGATGAACAGGCGAAGATGAGTCTCTCGATCAGTTTCGAATTCTTTCCCCCGAACACCCCGGCCGGCGTCGAGAAGTTGCGCGACACGCGCGCCACCCTGCGGGATTTTTCCCCCGAGTTCTTCAGCGTGACCTACGGAGCCGGTGGTGCCAGCCAGGGCAAGACCCTCAGCACGGTCATGGAGATGCGTGCCGAAGGTCTGGCGGTGGCGCCGCACCTGAGCTGTATCGGCGCCGCCCATGAATCGATCATCGCGCTGCTCGATCAATATCGCGACGCGGGCATAGACCGGCTGGTCGCCCTGCGCGGCGATCTGCCCTCGGGCATCGGCACCGGCCATGGCGGTGCCTTTCGCTATGCCAGCGATCTGGTTGCCTTCGTGCGCGAGCGCTATGGCGATGCGTTCTGGATCGAGGTGGCCGCCTATCCGGAGAAGCATCCGCAGGCGGCCAGCGCGGCCGATGATCTGCGCGCATTCGTGACCAAGGTCCGCGCCGGTGCCAGCTCGGCGATCACCCAGTATTTTTTCAATGCCGACGCCTATTTCCGCTTCCGTGACGAGGCGAGCGCAGCCGGGGTGAGCATTCCGATCGTGCCCGGCATCATGCCGATCACCAACTTCACGCAGCTCGCCCGCTTCTCCGATGCCTGCGGCGCCGAAATTCCGCGCTGGGTGCGTACCCGTCTGCAGAGCTATGGTGATGACGTGGTGTCACTGCGAGCATTCGGTCACGAGGTGGTCGCCGGCATGTGTCGCCGGCTGCTCGAAGGCGGTGCTCCCGGCCTGCATTTCTACACGCTGAATCAGGCCGATGCGAGCGCGGCCCTGTGCACCTCGTTACCCGCCTGAGGCCTGTCAGACACCGTTCGTCGGCATAGGCGACAGTTCGCCTGCCGCTTGGCCGGAAGCCGCTTATTGACGCGCCGCGTCGGCGATAAGATCGACGAAGACCTAGTCAGATCTTTCCCGATGAGCACCGAACCGGTCATCGACCAGCCACCCGCTGTGCCCGATCTTCCGCCGCTCGAGATGAGCGCGCCGGAGCCCGTCCGGCATGGCGGAAACGCGCCTGTCGACTCGGCGCAGGCAGGCGCCGCAGTACCCTCCGCTGCGGTCGGGCCGCGCAGCGCCCAAGCTGACGGCGGCAAGCCGGGCAACGCCCGACCTGACGGCGAGACGGTCACCCTGTTCCGCTACAAGCTGCCGGTCGACAGACTGTCGATCGGCATGTTCGTGGCCGAACTCGATCGCCCGTGGGAAGACACGCCGTTTCTGCTGCAAGGCTTCAGGATCGGCGAGAACGACGAGCTGGCCACACTGATCCAGCATTGCGGCACGGTCTTCGTAGACATCGAGAAGTCGGATCCGGAAGTGGTTGCGGCGATCCGCGATGCCGCACTCCTGGACATGCCCAAGCCCGAGCCACGCTCGCTGCGCGCCAGCCTGCGTTCGTTCGCCACGCTCGATGATCGCACCCGCAAGACCAAGAAGCGCTATTCGCAGGGCAGCCAGCGGCTCAACAACTACCTCGACCAGACCGTTCCCGGTCATGCGCTCAAGCCCGGGCGCAACGGCATCGGCCAGTGGATCAACTGGCTGATCGAACTCCTGGTCGGTGCACCCAAGCCCGATCCGAAGGTGCGCAAGCGCCGCAAGAAGGTTCATCGCGACGAGCTGCGGCGCATGCTGCCGCCCGACATCAAGCTGCGTCGCTATGCCGATCAGGTCACGATCGAAGAAGAGTTGCCGCGTGCGCGCGAAACCTTCAAGCGCAGTGAAACCACGATCGAATCGCTGGTCAAGGATGTACGCACCGGCAAGCTGCCGAGCTTCGATGATGTGAACGAGGTGGTCGACGACATGGTTCAGTCCATGGTCGACAACCCGGACGCGATGATGTGGGTCGCGAAGATGCGCGACCAGGATGCCAGCACCTATGGCCATGCGGTGAAGGTGTCGCTCTATCTGATCGCACTCGGCCGCCATCTGGGCTTTCCCCGCCAGATGCTGGGCAATCTGGGCATGATCGGCCTGCTCGCCGATCTGGGCAAAACAAAACTGCCCAAGACCCTGCTCGAAAAGCCGGGCATGCTCACCGCCAAGGAATATGCGCTGGTGCGCGAGCATGTGCGGCTTGGCCTGGAGGCATTGTCCGAAGACAAGCTGCCCAAGGAGGTCGTGCAAGGCATCTCGCAGCATCATGAGCGCCTGGACGGTTCCGGCTATCCGAAGGGCCTGAAGGACCAGGAGATCTCGATCTACGGGCGTATGGCGGCGATCGCCGACACCTTCGCGGCCATGATCACGCCAAGGCCTTATGCCAATGCGGTCTCCCCGCATGATGCGATTCTGAATCTGTTCGAGTGGTCCGGGTCATCGTTTCACGAGCCGCTGGTGGGGCAGTTCGTGCAGGCCGTGGGTGTGTTTCCCGTGGGATCGCTGGTGGAACTGTCCACCGGCGAGGTCTGTATCGTGCTCGCCCACAACAAGGTTCGGCGTCTGGAGCCGCGCGTGCTGGTGCTCACCTGGCCCGACAAGCGTCAGCTCGACATGCCGATCGAGCGCAACTTGTTCGACCGCCCCAAGGGGCCGGACGGCAAGCCGATCCGGATCGTGCGCGCGATCGCGGCGGGCGAATACGGGATCAAGATCCGCGATTTCTACGGCGGCGATCTGGCCAAAGCCAACGCCCTGATCTGAGCCAGCGCACGTGAGCACCCCGAGCACAGCACCGAAGACCAGCGTGGCCGAGCGCCTGTCGGCGAACGATCTCGTCGGCCTGCTGCGCGCGCGCCATGTCGATCGCAGCAAACAGAACACCGCCTTGCTGGTGTTGCACCTGAACCGCTCTGATCGCCTCTATGCGCTGAGCCAGCAGCCCGATGCCAAGGCGGTGCTGGTGGAGGTGTCGCGCCGCTTACGGGGCCGGCTGCGCGCGGTCGACCGCTATGCCTTCGTGACGCCGGACGAGGTCTGGGTGCTGCTTTGCGACATTCCGAATGCCTCGCTCGCGGAACTGGGCGCGCGCACCCTGCGCGAAACCCTGATGCGGCCGGTGCAGATCGAAACCGCCAATGGCAGCAAGCGCATGGTGCAGATGCGCCCGGTGGTGGGCGGATGCTTCGCCAGCGGCGAGCGCGTGGCCGATCCGATGACGGTGGTGAATGCCGCGGCCGAATCGGCGGTGCGTGCACGCACCAATGATGATCACGTGCTGCTTTCGCATCTGAACACCGATTCCGCGATCGTGCATCGCGACACGCTCGAGCGAGAGCTGCGCGCCGCGCTCTATGGCAACGAGCTCGAGGTCTTCTTTCAACCGCAGGTGGATATCGCCACCGGCCACTGCATTTCCGCCGAGGCCCTGATTCGCTGGTTTCGCGCCGACGGCAGCTCGGTGAGCCCGGATCTGATCGCCTCGATTTGCGAAGAGCGCGGCATGATGGCCAACCTGACCCAGTTCGTCATCAACAGCTCGCTACGCAATATGATGACCTGGCAGGCCATGGGCATCGAGATCGGCATGGGCATCAATCTGTCGGCCGTCACGTTGGCCGATTCCTCCTTCCCGGCGCTGGTCGCGCAGAGCCTGGACACCTGGGGCATCGCCGCCGAGCGCGTGACCCTGGAGCTGACCGAGAGCTCGATCGTTCAGCATGAGCTCAGCGCGATCGAGTTCATGAGTGAGCTGAAGTCATTGGGTTGCAAGCTCGCCATCGACGATTTCGGCACCGGCTATTCCTCGTTCTCCTATCTGCGCAAATTCCCGCTGGACGAACTCAAGATCGACAAATCCTTCGTGCGCAACATCGCCCAGGACAAGGGCGACCGGCAGATCGTAGCCGCGCTGGTGGATCTTGCGCACACCTTCGAGATGCATGCGATCGCCGAAGGCATCGAGGATCGCGAGGCGCTGGGCGTGCTCGAGAATCTGCGCTGCGACGTCGGGCAGGGCTATTACTTCTCGCGGCCGATCGCCGCCGATGCCTTCCTCACCTGGTATCTGGAGCATCAGGCCAACCTCGCCGACTGCGCGACCAGCGACTAGCGACTGGCCACCCGCGACTGGCCACCGGCGACCGGCGACCGGCGACCGGCGACTAGCCTTCGGCAGCCCCACCGTCGACACCCGCGGTGCGCGCCGAGGGTTCCCGAAGCAGCGTACGTCGTTCGGTGATGATCATCGCCAACGGCCGGTCATGTGGCTCGTGAGGCAGAGCCGGCCACTGCGCCGCATCGAAGGCGATCCCGATCGCCAAAGGGGCGCCGGCCCAACCCGCCTCTCCGGCCTCGGCCGCTGCCAGCGTGCGGTCATAGAACCCTCCCCCGTAACCCAGCCGCCAGGCCCCCTGGGCAAAGCCCAGACAGGGGATCAGCAACGCATCGGGCAGGCAGATCATGCGCTCGACGGGGGTGGGCACGCCGAAGGCATCCGGCCGCAGCACCGCATCCTGCGGCCAGAGGGCGAACTGCAATGGGGCAGGGCCGGCCGGTGTCACCGGCAGCGCCAGGGCAAACCCGGCATCGCGCCAGCGCGCATAGTGCGCGCGCAGATCGGGTTCGCCGCGAATCGGGCAGAAGACCGCCACCACGGGCGCCGGCACTCGCTCGCGCAGAGCGCGCAAAACGGGCTCGACGCGCGCGCCGATCGCCGCCTCGGCGGCCCGCCGGGGCGGCCCTGTGAAGGTCTTGCGCCAGGCCATCAGGCGGCTGCGGGCGGCCTTCTTCTCAGCCCCTGGATTCAATTCATGTGATAGAGTCAAAAGCTCATCCAAAGTACTGACATCATTAGAATTGTTTCGCATTCAATGAGCACAACAACCGCTCCTTCCGCCCCTGGCTCGGGCCACCGCGCAGCCCGTGGTCGCCGGCACGCCCTGCCCGCGTTCGTGGCGGCCACCGTCTTCGTGTGCAGCGCGGCCTTCGCCGGGGCCGACGACGGCGATGAGGCAGCACCCGAGCGTCTGGCGTCCGTGCCCGCAAGCACCGATGCCGCAGACCTCGCGTTTCGGGCAGCCTTCAAGGCGGCTCAGCTCGAGGACGCCGAAGCGCTCGCGCAGCATGCCAAAGGGGTTCCGGCCGACTATCCGCTGCGCGACTATGTCGAGTACTGGCAGCTGCGACTGCATCTGCGCGCGCTCGACAAGGCCGACGAGCCAGCTGATGCCATGACCACGGCAAGCACCGAGGGCTTCATCACCCGTCATGCCAGCCAGCTTACCGGTGATCTCGTGCGTCGCCAATGGATGCTCACACTGGGCAAGCAGCGTCGCTGGGCCGAGTTCGACCGGCATCTGCCCGAGTGGCAGCGGCGCAATGACACGCGCGTCTTTTGCTATGCCGGGCTGGGCAATCTGCAGCGCGGCCGGCCGGTCGGCGAGCAGGCGATGAATGCGCTGCAGACCGATCGCGACCTGGGCGAGGCCTGCGGCGATCTGCTGCGCGCCCTGGTCGACGACGGCACGCTCGCGCCCGAGCAGATCCGGCGGCGGCTGCGCGATGCGCTCGAGGTGCGCGACTGGCGCTCCGTCCCGCTGCTGACCGAACTGATCGGTGTACCGCCAACCCTGGCAGAGCGCGCGCTCAAGCAGCCCCAGGCCCTGCTGCGCGAGTTCGATGTCGGGCCCGGTCCGCTGACAGATGCCGAGCGCGATGCGCTCTTGATCGCGCTGAACCGCCGGCTCGGGCCGGATCCGGTAGACACCGCCGAGCGCATGCAGGAACTCGGCCGTCTGCTCGCGCCGAGCGAACGCGCGTTTATCTGGGCGCAGATCGCCGCCTCGGCGATGCGCGACATGCTGCCGCAGGCGCGTGAATATGCGCGCTTCTCTCATGACGCGTCGGTTGGCGACACCACCCGGCGCTGGCTGGTGCGAATCGCGCTGCGCGATCAGGACTGGGCCGAGGTCATGAACCAGATCGGCCGGCTCAGCAGCGAGGAGCAGGCCAGCGCAACCTGGACATACTGGCGTGCGCGTGCCCTCGAGGCGCTGCAGGCCAGGCATGGGGCGGTTGCGCTGTATGGGCGGATCGCCCAGCGCCACGACTTCTATGGCGAACTGGCGGCCGAGGCGCTTGGCCGCCCGATCGTGGCCCCCAGCCGTACGGTCAGCCCGCCATCGGATGCCGAGATGGCCGCGATCCAGCGGCTGCCCGGCGTGGCACGCGCGCTGAAGTTCTATGAGCTGGACATGCGCTATCGCGGCAATCGCGAGTGGAACTTCGCGGTGCGAGAGCTCGATGAGCGTTCGCTGCTGGCGGCCGCCACCTGGGCCTGTCAGCGCGGTTTGCTCGAGCGCTGCATCAGCACGGCCGAGCGCACATCGGGGCTGCATGATTTCGCGTTGCGCTTCGTGCGCCCGTTCGAGGAAAGCCTGGCCCCGCTGGCCAGAGAGCGCGGCCTCGATCTGGCCTGGATCTACGGCCTGATCCGCCAGGAGTCGCGCTTTCTGGCCGATGCACGCTCGAGCGCCGGCGCCCATGGCCTGATGCAGATCATGCCGGCGACCGGGCGCTGGATCGCGCTCCAACTCGGCGTGCGCGGCTTCAAAACCCGTCATCTGCTGGAGCCGGGAACCAATCTGCGCTTCGGAACCTACTATCTGAAGGTGGTGCAGGACACGCTGCTGGGCTCGCCGCTGCTCGCCTCGGCTGCGTATAACGCCGGCCCCAAGCGCATCCAGGCCTGGATCGGCAGCCTGCCCCGGGATGTCGATGGCGCCTTGTTCGCCGAATTGATCCCCTACGAGCAAACCCGCCGATATGTGCAGCAGGTGTTACTCGGTGCGGCATACTACGGAGCGATGCTGGAGGGCCGGCCGCAATCCCTGACCGCGCTGCTCGGGCAGGTGCCTGCCATCGATCCGGGCCGTACCGACATCCCCTGAACCGCCTGCCTGATTTCGGCCGGCGCGCCCGCGGGCATTTCCTTCGCCCGCTCCACCCTGCCTTCGCGACGATGCAAGCGCTCGACATTCTCATCCTAGGCGGCACCGGATTCATCGGCCAGCGGGTCTGCGCACATCTGGCCGGCGACATGCATCGGCTGGTGGTGCCCACCCGCCGCCTGCGCAGCGGGCGCGATCTGCTGTTGCTGCCCACCATCCGCCTGCGCGAGGCGGACATCCACGACGATGCCTGCCTGCGCGAGCTCATCGCCGACGCCGATGTGGTGATCAATCTGGTCGGTGTGCTGCACAGTGATCCCGGCCAGCCCTATGGCAAAGGCTTCGAGCGCATGCATGTGGCGCTGCCTCGGCGCATCGCGCGGCTCTGCACCGAGCTGGGTGACAAGCGGCTGATTCATGTCTCGGCACTGGGCGCCGATCAGCAGCGCGGCGGCCTGCCATCGGCCTATCTGCGCTCGAAGGCCGATGGCGAGAAGGCCGTGCG
Organism: Burkholderiaceae bacterium; assembly: GCA_041396585.1. GTDB lineage: Bacteria > Pseudomonadota > Gammaproteobacteria > Burkholderiales > Burkholderiaceae_E > JAUIAI01. Next base: position 50,620 of record JAWKYG010000008.1, read on the forward strand.
TGAGCATGGCCCGGCCAACGCCACGATCTTTCGGCCGTCGGTGGTGTTCGGCCCGGGTGACAACTTCCTGAATCTGTTCGCGCGCCTGCAACGTGTATTGCCGGTCATGGCTCTGGGCCGCAGCCGTGCCCAGCTGCAACCGGTCTATGTGGGCGATGTCGCGCATGCGATCGGCCGGGCCGTCGCCTCCGGGCTCACGCATGGCAAGACCTATGAACTGGTCGGGCCGGAGATCTACACCCTGCGCGAGCTGGTTCACCTGGCCGGCCGCCTCAGCGGCCATCCGCGACCGATCATTGCACTGCCCGATGCGCTCGGTCGTCTGCAGGCACGTCTGCTCGAATGGATGCCCGGGCCGCCACTGATGACCCGCGACAACTTCGACTCGCTTGCCAAGCCCAATATCGCCAGCCAGCCGATGGCCCCCGAACTGGCCATGCCGGGCACCTCGCTGATCACGGTCGCGCCCGGCTATCTGCAGCCCCGCGATTCGGCCTTCTCGGCCGAACGGGCCATGGCGCGGCGCTGACACTGTGCAAGCCGTGCGCCGACCATGAAGATCTACCGGGTCGGCGGCTCGGTTCGCGACGAACTGCTTGGTCAGGCAAGTCATGACAGCGACTGGGTGGTCGTGGGCAGCACGCCCGAGGCGATGATCGCGGCCGGCTATCAGGCCGTTGGGCGGGACTTCCCGGTCTTTCTGCATCCGCAGACCCACGAGGAATATGCGCTTGCCCGCACCGAACGCAAGACCGCGGCCGGGTATCGCGGATTTGCGGTGCACTTCGCGCCCGATGTCACGCTCGAACAGGATCTCTCGCGCCGCGACCTGACCATCAACGCGATGGCCATGACCCCGGACGGCGAACTGGTCGATCCCTACGGCGGGCATCGCGATCTGCGCGACAAGGTGTTCCGCCATGTCAGCGAGGCCTTTGCCGAGGATCCGGTGCGCATCCTGCGCCTGGCCCGCTTCGCGGCGCGCCTGACCGAGTTCGGCGTGCATCCGCAGACCATGGCCCTGATGCGTCGGATGGTCGCCAACGGCGAAACCGATGCATTGGTGCCCGAACGCGTCTGGCAGGAGCTCTCGCGCGGGCTCATGGAATCCGCACCGGCACGCATGTTCGAGGTTCTGGATGCCTGTGGTGCCCTCGCCCATGCGCTGCCCGGCCTGAGCTATAACGATCGCCTGGTGCGCGCGATGCGCTGCGCCGCGCAATCCGAACTGACGCTGCCGGCGCGCTATGCGCTGATGATCGTCACCGGTGTGAGCCAGGGCGGGGATCCGCTCGCCGAACATCTGCGGGTGCCCGGAGAGTGCCGCGATCTGGCGCGCATGCTGCTGGCCGAGCAGGGTGAACTGGCCCGCGCGCAAGACCTCGATGCGCGGCAGCGGCTGGCATTGCTCGAGCGCCTGGATGCGATCAGGCGGCCCCGTCGCCTGCCCGAGCTGCTGGCCGCCAGTGCCTGTCTGCGTCAGGCCGACGGCGGCGATGCGCAGGCCTGCCAGGCCACCGACGCCTGCCTGATGCGCAGCCTGCGGGCCGCGCGCGAGGTCGATGCCGGCGCGATCGCGCGCCAGGTGGCCGCACAGGGCCCGCAGGCGATTCGTGATGCGCTGAGCGATGCGCGCACGCGCGCGATCGAGGCCCGGGCGAAGGGCCGGTGACCCGAATCACAAGGTCGCATCAAACGAGCCCGTATCCCCGATTGGGAGCCGTCCGGGCGCCTTGCGCCCGCCCGGTTCTCAGGCCGGCGAAATGCAGGCTACATGCGCAACGGCACACTATAGAAACGCCGCAACCAGCGCGGCAAGCGCGGATAACAACAGGGTCGAGGTCAGCGGCAGCGAGATTCTTCGACCGCGAATCCGAAATTCGAAATCGCCGGGCAGACGCCCGAAGCCGATCCGCGCCAGCATGTTCTGCAGGCCCGAGAACACCAACAACGCGATGACCACGGTGATCAACCACTTGGTCATGCCGGCCTCCGCAAAGACGTGATCACTGCCTGACCGCCCCGGGGTGTGTTCGACGCAGCGCTGCGAGCGGCGACCGAATGCGGGCGCCAGAGCTGCCTGCGAAGGGTAGCGGAACCGTCACCGCCCATCGACCGTCGCCGGCCGGTGACGATGATGAATCCACCATGATCGACCATCCATCCGGGATGGAATTCGCGATCCTCAAGGCCGATCCCGCGCTTCCGAAAAACCCATACGTAACCCCCGTGACGGCTATGGCCGAACACGGAGCGGCGCGCGCTTGTCGCGCGTCCAGGCATTTGAATGTGCATTCGCATACCTGAATGTACCGTCCAGCAAGGACCCAGACATGGCCACGATCATCCCCAGCCTGACCACCGCTCAGATCAATGGACTGAGCACCGACTCCATCGCCGGTCTGACCACCGAGGATTGGGCGGCGTTCTCGACTGCGCAGGTCGTGGCCTTGGCCACCGAGCACATGCCGGCGATCAGCACGGCGGGTCTGGCGGCGCTCGGAACCGCGCAGGTCGCCGCGATCGAAACCGGCGATCTCGCCTTGCTGTCGTCGAAGCAGATGGCGGCCTTCTCGTCGGCCCAGGTCGGGGCCATGACGACCGCGCAGATCGACAGCCTGTATTCCGAACAGGTGGCTGCGTTCGGTTCGGCCCAGATCGGTGCGCTGGGCACCGCGCAGGTGGTGGCCTTGGCCAGCGACCATATGCCGGCGATCGCCACCGCCGGCCTGGCCGCGATGGGCACCGCACAGGTTGCTGCGATCGAAACGGCCGACATCCGAATGCTGACATCGAAGCAGATGTCGGCCTTCTCCTCCGACCAGGTCGGGGCCATGACGACCGCGCAGATCAACAGCCTGTATTCCGACCAGGTGGCTGCGTTCGGTTCGGCCCAGATCGGAGCGCTGGGCACCGCGCAGGTGGTGGCGCTGACCAGCGACCAGATGCAGGCGATCGCCACCGCCGGCCTGGCCGCGATGGGCACCGCACAGGTCGCCGCGATGGAAACGGCCGACATCAGAATGCTGACATCGGGTCAGATGTCGGTGTTCTCGGCCGACCAGGTCGCGGCCATGACGACCGCGCAGATCGCCGGCCTGTACACCGATCAGGTGGCTGCGTTCGGCTCGGCCCAGATCGCCGCCATGAGCACCGCGCAGATCGCGTCGCTGACGACCGACGACATCTTCACGCTCTCGACCCGACAGATCCGCGCGCTCGACTCGGCGCAGATCGCCGCCCTGACCACCGCGCAGGCATCGGCATTGAACACCGACCAGGTCGCGGTGCTCACCAGTGCGCAGGCCGTGGGATTCGAGACCGCCGACCTGGCCGCGATCGGCACGAGCGAGATCGGTGTTCTGCCGACCGGCGCGCTGGCCGCGCTGAGCACGGCCCAGCTCGGCGCACTGAGCTCGGCCCAGATCTTTTCGCTGAGCAGCCAGCAGGCGCGTGCACTGACCACCGACCATATCGCCGCGATGTCGAGCGGCAACTTCGCGGCGCTCGGCACCCAACACGTCGCGGCATTCGAAACAGGCCAGATCGCGGCCATCACCACCGCTCAAATCGCCGGCATGCCGACCGAGAACGTCGGCATCCTGAGCACCCGGCAGATTGCCTCCCTGGGCACGGCCGCAATCGGCGCACTGACCACCGCGCAGGCCTTCACGCTGAGCAGCGCCCAGGCCGCCAGCCTGTCGAGCGATCAGCTCGGCGCGCTCGGCACGGCGGCCGTCGCCGCCTTGTCGACCAGCGCGGTCGCGGCGCTGCCCACGCGTTCGATCGCCGCGATGAGTACCGCGCAGGTCGACGCATTCGGCACCGACCAGATCCTCAGCCTCACGACCAAGCAGGTCGCCAGCCTGACGACGACGCAGATCGCGGCACTGACGACCGCGGATCTGAATGCACTCGGTTCGGATCAGATGCTTGCGCTGACCACCGCACAGCTGGGTGCATTGACCACTGCCCAGGTTGCGAACCTGACCACGGCGGATGTCGCGGCACTCACCACCAAGCAGATCACCGCGCTCTCGACCGCGCACATCGCGTCACTGACGACCGCCCAGGTCGCCAACCTGACCACCGCGCAGGTGCAGTCGCTGACCACCGACCAGATCGCCGCGGTCGAAACCGCCGACATCGCCGCGCTGACCACTGATGGCGTGGCGGCGATCAGCTCGAAAGCGATCCCGATCCTGAGCACGGCGCAATTGGGCGCGCTGTCGTCCACGCAGATCGCCTCCCTGTCCACCGGACAGATCAGCAAGCTCACCACCGCACAGGTCGCCAGCCTGGCCACCGATGATCTGAACGCCCTGACCTCGGATCAGATTCCGGGCCTGTCCACCGACCAGTTGGCGGCGCTGAGCACGGCCCAGGTGGCGAACATGACCACCGACGACCTCGGTGCGCTGACCACCCGCCAGATTCGTGGCCTTAGCAGTACCCAGGTACCCGCACTGAGCACCGCCCAGGTGGCCAACCTGACCACCGACCAGGTCGCCAGCCTGACGACCGATCAGCTCTCCTGGCTGGAGACCGCTGATGTTGCCGCGCTCAGCACCGGCGCGCTGGCGGCAATTGCCTCGCGCTCGATCGCCGCCTTCACCACGGCGCAGATCAATGCCCTGACGACGGGCCAGATCGGTGCGCTGAGCACCATGCAGGTCTCGTCCCTGACCACCGACCAGGTGGCCAGCCTGAGCACGGCCAGCCTGGCCGCGTTGTCCACCGACCAGGTGGGTGCGCTCAAGCCGAACCAGATCGATGCCCTGACCACCGCGCAGGTGGCGGCCATGCCGACCGCGAGCCTGGCGGCTTTGACCACCAAGCAGTTCGCCTCCTTCGGCACCGATGACATCGGTGCCCTTTCAACCGCGCAGGTGGCCAACCTCACCACCGCCCAGGTCGCCAAGCTGACCACCGACCAGATCGTCGCCCTCGAGACGGCCGATGTCGCGGCCTTGACTTCCGATGCGCTGGCCGCGATTCCGTCGCGTTCGATCAGCGCCTTCACCACCGCGCAGATCAATGCGCTCAGCACCGCGCAAGTGGGCTATCTGGATACCCGCCAGATCTCGTCCATGAGCACCGATCAGATCGCCAACCTGAGTACCGCCAACCTGGTGGCCCTCAGCAGCGATCAGGTCGCCGCGCTCAAACCGGCACAGATCGCCGCGCTCACCACCGCGCAGGTGGCCGCGATTCCGACCGACGACCTGACCGTGCTGAGCACCAAGCAACTGGCACAGTTCGGCACCGACGACATCGCCGCCCTGACCACGGCCCAGGCCGCCAGCCTGACCAGCGACCAGCTCTCCAAGCTGAGCACCGCACAGATTGCCGCCATCGAGACGGCGGACGTGGCCGCGCTGACCACCGACGGCCTGGCAGCGATTCCGACCCGCACGATCCCGTCGCTGACCTCGGCCCAGCTGGGCGCGCTGACCACCGGGCAGATCGGGGCGTTGACCACGGCACAGGTACAGGCGCTGACCACCGAGCAGCTCGCCAGCCTGGGTACCGCCGATCTGAATGCGTTCAGCACGGATCACTTCGCGGCCATCAAGGCGCAAAAATTGTCGGCCCTGACCACCGCACAGCTTGCATCGCTGGAAACCGCCGATCTCGCCGTACTCGACAGCAAGCAGATTCGGGCGCTGAGCACCGACCACATCGCGGCCCTGAGCACCGGCCAGGTGGTGGCACTGACCACGGCACAGGTGCAGGCGCTGGACACCACGCAGATCGCTGCGATGACCACCGGCCAGATTGCGGCCATGGAGACCGCCGACCTCGCGGCATTGAGCACCAAGCAGACCGTGGCGTTGAGCACCGCGCAGATCGCCGCGCTGACCACCGGGCAGGCGGCCTCCCTCACCACCGAGCAGATCGCCAAGCTGAGCACCGATCAGCTTCCAGCGATGGAGACCGCCGATCTGGCCGCGCTGGGCACAGATGCCATTCGCGCCATACACACCACCGCGCTGTCGGCGATGACCACGGCGCAACTCGGTAGCCTGAGCACCGGGCAGCTGGTGGCGCTCACCAGCAAGCAGGTCGCCTCGCTTGGCACCGACCAGGTCGCATCGCTGACCACGGCCGATCTGAATGCGCTGACCACCGATCAGTTCGCCAGCCTGAAGGTAGGCCAGATTGGCGCCCTGACCACGGCCCAGATCGCCAACCTGGCCACCGACGATCTCAATGCGTTCGACACCAAGCAGATCGCCGCGCTGGGCACGGCCGGTGCATCCGCACTCACCACCGCGCAGCTCAATGCTCTGGGATCCACACAGCTTGGCGCGCTGACCAGCGAACAGCTCGGTGCCCTGAGCACAGCCCAGATCTCCAATCTGGCCACCGATCAGATCGTGGCGCTGACCACCCGCCAGATGGGTGCGCTGACCTCGACCATGTTCAACAGCATGACCTCGGGCCAGATCGCCTCCCTGACCGCCGAGCAACTCGGCAAGATCGGCACCGACCAGGCGGCGGGCCTGACCAGCACGGCCGGCATCGCCGCGTGGAGCACGGATCAGGTGGCGGCGATCAAGGCGGCAACGATCGGCGCAATGACCACCGGTGCGTTCAATGCCTTGTCATCGACACAGATGCCCGCGCTCGACAAGAAGCAGATTGCGGCGGTGACCACCGATCAGATCGCCAGTCTGACCACGGCCGACATCAACGATTTCTCGAGCACGCAGATCGGCTACCTGAACACCGCACAGATCGCCAGCCTGACCACCGCGCAGGTGGCCGCGATGAGTACGGATACGATCAATGCGATCACCACACGTCAGCTGCCCTCGCTGAGCACGGCCAATATCGCGGCGCTCACCACCGCGCAGGTTGCCAACCTCGGCACGCAACAGATCGCCAAGCTGACCAGTGATCAGATCGGCGCACTGGAGACGGCCGATATCGCAGCGCTCACCACGGATGGCATCGGCGCGCTGCAGCCGGCATCGATCGCGACCTTCACCACCGCGCAACTGGGCGCCATGGGTTCCGATCAGATCGCGGTCCTGAACAAGCGCCAGATCGATGCACTGACCACGGCCCAGATGGCCGGCCTGGCTACCGACGACCTGAATGCGCTCACCACCGAGCAGATTCAGTGGTTGGACGCCACGCAGCTTGGCGCGCTCACGACCGCACAGGTCGCCGGCCTGGAGACCGCGGACCTGGCCGCGCTCACCACCCGCCAGCTCGATGCCTTCGGCACCGCTGCGATCAATGCGCTCACCACGGGCCAGATCGCTTCGCTGACCACGGCGCAGTTCAAATCGCTGTCCGCCGAGCAGATCGGCGGCTTCGCGGACACGGCAGACATCGTGGCGCTGACCACAGATCATGTCGCCGCGATGACCAAGGCGCAACTGGTCGCGCTGTCCACGGCCCAGTTCGCGGCACTGGAAACGGGTGATATCGCCGCCCTGTCGTCGACCCAGATGCGGGCACTGACCACCGACCACATCGTGGCCTTCACCACTGCGCAGATCACTGCGCTGGAGACCCAGGACATCGCCGCCCTGTCGATGGAGCAGGTGTTTGCCTTCGCCACCGATGACATCGCGGCGATGACCGCGGCCCAGGTGGATGCGCTGCTGGCGGCCACACCGATCATGCTCGATCTGGATGGTGATGGCGTGCAGACCGTCTCGGCCTTCAACGGCGTGCGCTTCGACATCAACGCCACCGGCGAGAAGCTGCGCATCGGCTGGATCTCGCGCAGTGATGGTCTGCTGGCCATGGATAACAACGGCGATGGTGTCATCAACGACGGCTCGGAACTGTTCGGTGCGGCCACCCGGTTGCCCAGTGGCGAGCGCGCCGGTGACGGCTTCGCCGCGATGGCCACCCAGGACAGCAACGGTGACGGTGTGCTCGATGCCAACGACGCCAACTGGGACAAGCTGCGTGTGTGGGTCGACGCCAACTTCAATGCCCAGACCGACGCCGGCGAGCTGCGCACGCTCGACGAACTCGACATCAGTTCGTTGAACCTGTCGGCCGAACGCTCGGGCGCGCTCAACCACGGCAACCTCGTGGGCCTGACCTCGACTTACACCACCGACGATGGCGCCCAGCACGAGATGAGCGACGTCTGGATCGCACGGCGGCTGCCGGCTGCGCAGCTCACCGCGATGAACGAGATGCTGCTCGAGCCACCGGCATCGCCGCTGCCCGAAGCCGATCCCGCGCCTGCCGTGATCGACAAGGCAGAGGTCGAGGCAACGCTCGAGATAGTCAGCAAGACCGCTTCGCTGGACGAGGAGCTTGGCAGCCAGCTGCCGCTCCTGTAACCACCCGGTGCGCACCCTCGCGCGCTCATGACGCTGCCGGCGTGATGAGCGCGCGAGCCGGCAAGAGGGGTCTGTATCCGTGATGCAGGCCCCTCTCTTGCCATGCCGGCGGAGCGCGCGTCGACCGCATATCCGGCCGACCGCAACCCCCCTAACGTAGGGCAGTTCGTGTCCGATGATCCGGTACGCGGGCAGCGTCTGCCAAGACCGTTCCCGCACACACAACCGTTGCGGACACAACGGTCGGGCCATCCGAACCGATGGCCAGACCGGTATCCGAGCGGACCATGAGCGGGCACTTCCGAAGCCCGTTCTATCCAGCAAGGAACCGGCATGGCCTCCGTCGTCTCCAGCCTCACCACCGCGCAGATCAACGGTCTGAGCACTACGTCGATCGCCGGTCTCACTACCGAGGACTGGACTGCCTTCTCGACCGCGCAGATCGTCGCCCTGAGCACCGCGCAGATGCCGGCGATAGCGACCGCCGGCATCGCCGCGCTCGGCACGGCGCAGGTGGCGGCCATTGAATCGGCCGACTTCGCGGCACTGACGACCGCGCAACTGGCCGCACTCTCGAGCGCACAGTTCGCCGCGCTCGGCTCCGCTCAGGTCGCGGCCCTGAGCACGGCCCAGATCGGTTCGCTCGGTACCGCGCAGATCGCGGCCATGACCACGACGCAGATCGGCGCGCTAGGGACCGACGACATCGGGGCGCTCACCACCAAGCAGACCGCGGCCCTGTCGAACGCATCGATCGCCGCATTGTCCACGGCCCAGGTGGCGGCGCTGACCACCGCGCAGGTCGCCCGTCTCAGCAGCGACCAGGTCGCGGCCATGGAAACGGCCGACATCGCCGCGCTGGAAACCGCCGATGTCGCAGCACTCGCCACAGCCTCGCTGGCGGCGATGTCCACCGCACAGATCGATGCCTTCGGCTCCGATCAGATCGCCGCGCTCTCCAGCAAGCAGGTGCAGTCGCTGACCACCACGCAGATCGCGGCGCTGTCGAGCGCGGATCTGAATGCGATGAGCTCCGAGCAGATGGCGGCGCTCCAGACCGGGCAGATCGCGGCGCTCACCACCGCCCAGATCGCCGGGCTCTCCACCGCCGACCTGGCAACTCTGAGCAGCAAGCAGATCGCCGCCCTGGGTACCGGCGCGATCGCGGCCATCACCACCGCACAGGCGGCGAGCCTGAGCACCGCGCAGATCGCCTCGCTGACCACCGACCAGATCGCGGCGATCGAGACCGCGGACATCGCCGCCTTCAGCACCGACGGCGTGGCCGCGATTCACTCACGTGCGATCCCCAGTCTCGGTACCGCGCAGATCGGCGCGCTCGGCTCCAACCAGATCGCGGCACTCACCACCAAGCAGGTATCGCAACTCAGCACCGGCCAGATCGCGGGCCTGGCCACGGATGATCTCAATGCCTTTGGCTCGGCCCAGATCGCGGCGCTGAGCACAGCACAGCTGGGTGCGCTGTCGACCACCCAGATCGCGAACATGGCGACCGATGATCTGGCGGCGCTGAGCTCGCGGCAGATCCGCGGGCTGGGCAGCGATCAGATCGCGGCGCTGACCACGGCCCAGGTGGCGAACCTCACCACCGACCAGATCGCCAGGCTCTCCACCGAGCAGCTCTCCTGGCTGGAGACCGCCGATGTCGCCGCGCTCGGCACCGATGCCCTATTGGCGATTCCGTCGCGCTCGATCGCGGCCTTTTCCAGCGCGCAGATCAATGCGCTGACCAGCGCACAGATCGCGGCACTGTCGACGAACCAGGTCTCGGCCATGAGCACCGAGCAGATGGCCAACCTGAGCACGGCCAACATGGCGGCGCTGACGACCGATCAGGTGGTGGCGCTGAAGCCGACCCAGATCGCAGCGCTCGGCACCGCGCAGATCGTGGCCATCCCCACCGGCTCGCTGGCCGCGCTGAGCACCAAGCAGCTCGCCCAGTTCGGGACCGACGATATCGCCGCGCTGAGCACCGCCCAGGCGGCGAGTCTGACCAGCGGCCAGATGGCCAAGCTCTCCAGCGAGCAACTGGCCGCGATCGAGACGGCAGATATCGCGGCACTGTCGAGCGATGCGCTGGCGGCCATCCCGTCGCGCGCGATCACCGCGCTGACCACCAGCCAGCTCGGCGCCCTCACCCCCGCCCAGATGGGCGCGTTCGACACCCGGCAGATCAGCTCGCTGAGTTCCGAGCAGATCCCCGGCCTGGGCACGGCGAATCTGAATGCGCTGGGATCGGACGACATTCAGAGCCTGAAGCTCACCCAGCTCGCAGCGCTGACCACCGCGCAGATCAACAACATGTCGGGGTTGTCATCGCTGACGACCAAACAGTTCGCTGCCCTGAGCACCGATCAGATCGTGGCGCTGAGCAACGGCCAGGTGACAGCGATGAGCACCGCCCATGTCGCGACGCTCAGCCCGACACAGATCGCCGCCATGGAAACGGCCGACTTCGGTGCGCTGGACTTCAACTATGGCCTGCCGATCATCTCCACCCAGGCCTTCCAGGCGATCACCCCGGATCAGTTCAGCGCGGTGAACATCAGTGCCGACTACTTCACCACGCAGCAGATGGCGGCGATGACCTCCGGCCAGGTCGCCGCGATGCCGACCGCGATGTGGGGCGACTTCATCTCGGAACAGATCCAGGCGATCAAACCGCAGGCGATCTCCGCCCTGACGACCGCCGCGCTCGCCAGCATGGATACCGAGGCACTGGCGGCCCTGAGCAGCACGCAGATCGCCGCGCTCAGTACCGATCAGATCCGCTCCCTGCCCGCGGCCCGCATGGAGGTGCTGACCAGCGAGCAGCTGCCCGGCCTGACCCGGGAGCAGATCGGCGCCTTGACCACCCTGCAGATCGGCTTGATTGCCAGCACGGCCTTTCCGGCGATGACCACACAGCAGATCGCGGCGCTGAGCACCGAGCAGGTCAGGATGATGGCCGATGACCAGTTCATGGTCATGACCACCGCGCAGACGGCCGCGTTCAGCACCACCCAGTGGGCCGCGATGGATACCTCTAACGTCATCGCGATCACCACCGACAACATTCCGATTCTCGACGCGGCCGATCTGGCGGCATTCTCGACCGGGCAGTTCTGGTCACTGACCTCGGACCAGATCGGCGCGCTGAGCACTGCGCAGATTCAGGCGCTGAGCCCGGTACAGGTGAACATGCTGGTCGAGGATTACTCCACCTACTACGCCGGCGTGACGACCACCCAGTTCGCCGCGCTCAAGCCGAGCCAGATTCAGTACCTCGCCGAATTCCGCAACCTGCCCACCGAAGGCCTGAACGCGATGAGTTCGGCGCAGATCGCCGCGATCTCGAGCGATCAGATCGGGGCGATGACGGATACGCAGCTGAACGCGCTGGGCTCGACCCAGATCGCCGCGCTTACCACGACGCAGATTCCTGAACTGGACGACACCGACTTTCCCTTCCTGAGCACCGCCCAGCTGAACCTGTTCTCACCGGCGCAGATCGCCGCTCTGGACGTGGGCCAGGTTTTTGCGATGACCACGGGCCAGCTCGTCTCGCTACGACCCGCACAGATCGGGGCGATGACGACCGAGCACGCCTGGGTACTGGGCAGCGATTCAACGGCCGCCACGACGGCATGGAGCACCGACCAGGTGGCGGCGATGTCACCGGAGTTCGTCAGCGAGTACGACTATCTGAGCGCCATGTCATCCACGCAGATACAGCTGCTGGATCAGGCCCAGGTCGCCGCGGTCGACATCACCTATTTCGACACCGCCGACATCAACAAGTTCTCGAGCACCCAGATCGGCTATCTGGGCACAGAGCAGATCAGTCATCTCAGCACCGCCCAGATCGCCGCGCTGAGCACGGCCAACCTGGTTGCGATCGGGACCGCGCAGATTTCGGCGATCGGCACCGCACAGGTTGCAGCGCTGACCACGGCTCAGGCGGCCAGTCTGACGACCGGGCAGATCGCGAAGCTGTCGACCGCCCAGGTCGCCGCCCTGGAGAGCGCCGATGTCGCGGCGATCTCCACCGATGGCATCCGGGCATTGCAGGCGAGCGCGATCCCGGTGATGAGCACCGCGCAGATGGCGGCCCTCACCTCGGATCAGATCGGGCTGCTGAGCAAGGCGCAGGTCGATGCGATCACGACCGCACAGATCGCGGGTCTGGCCACTGCGGCCTTGCAGGCACTGACCACCGCCCAGGTGCAGTGGCTGGATAGCGAACAGCTCGGCGCACTCACCACCGCCCAGGTGGCGGCGCTGGCCACGGATGATCTCGCCGCGCTGAGCACGCGCCAGCTCGGGGCCTTCGGCACGGCGGCGATCAATGCCCTGACCACCGGCCAGATCGCCTCGCTGACCACCGCCCAGGTGCGCGCGCTCTCCACCGAGCAGATCGCAGGCTTCGCCGACACCGCCGACATCGCGGCGCTGACCACCGACCATGTTGCCGCGCTGTCCAAGAACCAGGTGGCCGCGCTGTCCACGGCCCAGTTCGCGGCCCTGGAAACCGCCGATGTCGCCGCGCTGACATCGCTGCAGATGAGCGCACTGAGCACGGATCAGATCGTGGCCTTCACCACCGCGCAGATCACCGCGCTGGAGACCCAGGATCTGGCCGCCCTGTCGATGACCCAGGTGTTTGCCTTCGCCTCCGAAGATATCGCGGCAATGACGGCCTCCCAGGTGGATGCGCTGCTCGCGGCCACGCCGATCATGCTGGACCTGAACGGTGACGGTGTGCAGACCGTTTCCGCCTACAACGGCGTGCGCTTCGACATCAATGCCACCGGCGAGCGGGCGCATATCGGCTGGGTCTCACGCAGCGACGGTCTGCTGGCCATGGACCACAACGGCGACGGTGTGATCAACGACGGTTCCGAATTGTTCGGCTCGGCCACCCGCCTGCCCGGCGGGGAGCGCGCCGGCGACGGCTTCGTGGCGATGGCGGCCCACGACAGCAATGGCGACGGCGTGCTCGATGTGAACGACGCCAATTGGGGCAAGCTGCGCGTGTGGGTCGATGCCGATTTCGATGCCCAGACCGACGCCGGCGAGCTGCACACGCTCGACGAGCTCGAGATCAGTGCGTTGAACCTGTCGGCAGAACGCTCGGGTGCGCTCAACCATGGCAACCTCGTGGGCCTGAGCTCGACCTACACCACCGACGATGGTGCCCAGCACGAGATGAGCGACGTCTGGATCGCACGGCGGCTGCCGGCCGCGCAGCTCACCGCGATGAACGAGATGCTGCTCGAGCCGCCGGCATCGCCGCTGCCCGAACCCGGGCCGGCGCTTGCGTCTGCACCCACGATGATCGACAAGGCCGATGTCGCAGGGACGCACGAGATGATGAGCAAAGCCTTTTCGCTGGACGAGGAGATTGGCAGCCAACTGCCCATCCTCTAAGAAGAAGCCGGGCGGGCCGGCGAATGCCGGCCCGCAAAACGGCTGTCAGCTTGTTCGCGCGGCACGCACCGCCTGCTCGCGGGCCACACGCACCTTCTCGGCGGTCTGGTTGAATAGCAGCGCGCGCCGGGCTGCGGCCTGCTCCTCGGTGAATGTCTGCTTGCGCTTGTCTTCCAGCACGGCCTGCCCGCGCACCGCGGCCTCGCGCCGACCGACCTCGTCGACCCAGCGTTTCACGTTCGGGAAGCGCTGCCAGACATCGTCGCCCATGATCCGGCGCAGCAGCATCGCCCACGGCCAGCTGGCGATGTCGGCGATCGAGTACTCGTCGCCCGCCAGATAGGCATACACGCCAAGCTGCGCATCCATCACGCCGCACAGCCGGTCGACCTCACCGATGAAGCGCTTGCGCCCGTACTCGAGTTGCGCCGGGTCGTCGACGATGTTCCTGGCATAGCCAGCGAAGTGATTGGCGTTGCCCATCATCGGCCCGAGATTGGCCATCTGCCAGTGCAGCCATTGCAGCACGCGGTACTTGCCGGCGATATCCCGAGGCAGGAAACGCCCGGTCTTCTCGGCCAGGTACTCGAGAATCGCGCCGGACTCGAAGATCGCCAGCGGCGCACCACCGCCCGGTGGATCATGATCGACGATCGCGGGCATCCGGTTGTTCGGGCTGATGCGCAGAAACTCCTCGGTGAACTGCTCGCCGGCGCCGATGTCCACGGCAATCACGTTGTAGGCCAGCCCGCATTCCTCGAGCATGACGGAGATCTTCCAGCCGTTGGGCGTGGGCCAGTAGTAGAGGTCGATCATGTCCGGCTCCTTGAATCCTTGGTCATGTGCGGATCTTAGGGCCTTTCGTCGATAGCGTATTCGCCGGTGCTTTCTTGCCGAGTGAGCCGTCGCGATTGCTATCGGGCAGTGGCCTCGCCGGGCGGGTTGCGGGATTCCGTTGATCGCTTAGCTGGCGAGCCGGTGTCCGGGGGCGGATTCCTGCTTGCCGCGCACGAGTACGGACACCGGTGCCGCGCTGCGGGCGCCATCGGGCGGGGTGGGCGCAAACTCGCACCGTGGCGCAGTGCGCCACGGTACTCAGACATGCGCCCCCCTTGTTCCGCCCGATGACGTCCTCGCGCGCTCGCCAGAAGCGCTCTCAACGGAATCCCGCAACCCGCCCGGCGACCGTTGGCGCGAAGGCGGTGCTGGCAATGCAGGGTCGAACTGCGCGATTGCATATGAACTGCTGACACCGATCAGTGCCCTGCCCGGTCGTTCAGCTGCGAGCCGACCGGATGCGCACCCCGAAACCAGAAACACCCATCCCTCCCAGGCGTCGCCGGGCGAGGCAGGGAATCTGTTGAGAGCGCTTCTGGCGAGCGTGCTGCGGGCGTTTCGGGGCGGAGAAAGGTGGGCGCATGTCTGAGTGCCGCGGCGCACTGCGCCGCGGCGCGAGTTTGCGCCCGCCCCGTCCCGGGACGTTCGCAGCACGGCACCGGTGTCCGTACGTGCTGGCGGCAAGCACTCGATCCCCCCCCCGGACACCGGCTCGCCAGCTAAGCGATCAACAGATTCCCCTGGCTCGCCTGGCGAGGCAAACCCCTCAATCCCGCCACTTCGCCCGATAGCTGCGCAGGCCCTCCATCCAGGCCTCGGTGCCGAAGGCGCCGCCGCTCTGATGGGTGAGACCGATGGGCCAGGTACCGAGCCGCAGGCCGGCGGCCCGGGCGGTGCGACAGAAGTCGATGTCGTAGAAATGGAAGCGAAAGCGCGGATCGAAGCGGCAGTCGTGCGCACGCAGGGTCTCGGCGCGTGCGGCCAGCAGCACACCGTCGAGCAGCTCGCACTCGGCCGGCGAATCCCCATAGCGGGTGACCTTGCCGAAGGCCTGCTGGCCATGGCCGACCAAGCCGCTCAGATGCTCGTTGCTGTCCCAGGTGAAGGTCATGTTGACGAACGCCCAACCCGGTTGCCGGGGCACGCGGCGGCGGTTGCCGGCCACGCCGACCACATCGTAGGTCTGGCAGCCGGCCAGCAGGCGCTCGGCGAAGAACAGGTCGTCGATCCAGACATCATCGTGGATGAACACCAGCAAACCGTCGGCCGCCGGATTGGCGATCAGTTCGTTGTAGATCTCGGGCAGGCCACGACCGTTCTCATAGGCGACCCATGGCACCAGCCGCGCATCGCCGGCCAGCCGGCGCAAGGACAGGCCCAGCGCCGATTCGCCCCAGAAGCCGTCCTTGTCGCGGCGGGTGGCGCTGACCAGATGAATCCGGCTGTCCGCGCTGCTCATTGCGCCACGACGCGAAACACGTACTGAAACGGGGTGGCGTCCTGCTCGGCGAGATCGGCATCCAGGCCCGAGGCCTCGGCAAACGCGCGCACCGCCGCGAGGTAACGATCCTGCTCGGGCACACGCAGCTGACGGGTCAGGCCCTGGGCCACACGCCAGCCGGTCTGCGCGAACATCTCGAGCATGGTCACGCGGGTGAACCAGCGGATGTGGGTGCGGTCCATCAGACCGCTGTCTTCGTAGCGGAAGTTGCCCGAGGCCAGCCGCCACTGCACGCTCCAGTGCTGCGCATTGGGCACGCAGGCCACCACGCAACCATCGTCGGCCATATGCGCGCGGATACGCCGCAGCAGCGCCCACGGATCGCGCAGATGCTCGAGGCAGTCGCCGAACACCCAGCAATCGCTCGGCAGCAGATCGCCGAAGCGGGCATCGTCGAACTGTTCGATGTCGCCCGACAAGGCCAGATCGCAGTGAGCGGCGGCCACCTGCGCATACTCCGGGTCGATATCGACGCCGGCCACATGAACACCGGGCTGGCGCGCATGCAGCGCACGCGCGAGCTGCCCGTGCATGCAGCCGACATCCACCACGCGCCGCGCATTGTCCGGAATCAGGGCCAGCAACTCGGGATTGGCATGATCATGGGCGGGAGTCTGATTCATCGTTGTCCGTTTCCTTGAGGGTTCGGCACGGCCTTGGCCGGCTCGAGAGCTTCCAGCCAGCCGGATAGTCCAGGCCCGAGTGACCACAGCCTGGCCACCGATTGCTGGCCATCGTGCAGGGCATCGATCTGGCTGATTCGCAGGCCGTAGTGATCCTGTTCGGCCGACATCACATCGAACAGCGAACGGCGGCCCATGGTGCGCCACTGCTCGAGCGTGAAGCGCCGCAGCAGATCGCTGTTTTCCAGGATCGCATCGACATCTTCCATGCGTGCGAACGATGCCCTGGCACGCTCGCGGGTCTGCGCCAGATCCGACAAACGCTCGGCCAGCGCATCATCGATGCGCGCCTGCAGGGCTTGTTCGCGAAGCACACCGGCATCGATCTGCGGCCGGTGGGTGAAATCCAGCACCGGCAGATTCAACTGGATCGACGCCCGCCATTCATTGCCATCCGGCTCGCCATCGCTATGGGTGTGGCGCAGCCGCCAATCGAGATGTGGGCGGCGCTCGGCACGCAGCGCGCGGGTTCGCGCCTGCTCGGACTGCAGGCGTGAGCGCAGCACCATCACGCTCGCCCCCTGATCCACCTGGCCCTCCACCAGGGCCTGCGCCGGCGCCTCGCGCAACAAGGTGGTCAGCCCCTCGAGTTCGGGCAATGCTGATCCGACCAGGTGACGCAGACGCAGCTCCACCTCGGCCTTGGCCGCACGGGAGCGTTCGCGCGCCAGGGCGAGTTGCTGAATCGATTTGAGCGCCTGCACCCGCTCGCTGGCCCGGCCGGGATCGGCCTGCACGATCATGTCGATCGCATCGGCCAGGCATTGCATGCGCGACACATGCTGACCGAACACCTGTTCATGTTTGTAGTAGCGGCTACGCTCGAGCGCGGCCGCCACCGTGAGCCGCTCGAGTTCATGTTCCAGGGCAACGGCATCCAGCCTGGCGGCCTCGGCCTGCTGGCGCTGGGCATCGGTCAGCGCCGAGATTCGCCCGCCGTCATAGATCGGCGCGCCGAGATCGACCGCGATCGTGGATTCATTCAGCACGCGCTCGGGCTGGCCCTGCCAGTTCCGGCCCAGCCGGGTCGCGGAGGCCGAAAGAGTCAGCCGCGGCAGGCCCTGGGCGCTGACCGCATCGGTGCCGATGCGCTCGGCGCGTGCCAGCAGTTGGGCAGCGCCCAGCGAACGCGACCGTTCGCGCATGCGCATCAACAACTCGCCGATCGTCGCCTGCGCGCGCCGGTCCAGCTCGGGCGATGGCCCGTAGAGCACCGGCGAGATGCGCGTGGCCTGCGAGTCGCAGTCCAGCGCATAGACCGCGGTGCTGACCAGGGCCAGCCAGATCAGGATCGCCACCCGACCGAGCGCACGCATACGCCGCGACGCTTTCGCGACGGCGGTTCGTTTTGCCGCACCGGATCGCGGCCCCGCACGGCGCGCCCGCATCCGGCGCACCCAGGGGTCCATGATCCGAAGCCAACGGCGAGCATTCATCGACGGTTTCCAGGCTGATCGGTCCTGCGCCAAGTACACCGCGGGGCGGGTCCTGGGCATGGATCGAACAGCCGGGTTTGCACAGGCGAGTTTCGTGCTTCAGCGCTTGCGGCAGTGCCTCATTGGCCGATCGCCGCCCCTGGCGCGATGAGCCGCGAGGCATCATGAGGAGTCCGTTGCGCGGCCTCACGCCAGACAGGCGGATCGCGCGCCGGATACCGCCTTGCAGGGATTCAGGGCGCGCGGAAGGCCTCGCGACCGCGCAGCAGCGGTCGCAGCAGGAAGCTGAGCACGGTGCGGTCACTGGTGGTGATCTCCACCGTGCCGGTCATGCCCGGGCGCAGGGCCAGCGCCTCGCCGTTGAAACGCAGCCCCTTCGGATCGGTGCTCAGGGTCGCCCGGTAGTAGCTGCCGCCCGGGGTCCGCCCGGGAGCCTCGTCGGCGATCGCATCGGGACCGATATATTCGATGCGACCATCCAGGGAACCATAGGTGGTGTACTCGTAGGCCGAGAGCTTGATCAGCGCATTCTGGCCCTCGCGCACGAAGCCGACATCGGCCGGCAGCAGCCTTGCCTCGACACGCACGGGCCCGTCCAGCGGCACGATCTCCATGATCGACTGACCGGCGGCGACCACGCCACCCACCGTGGCCACCTGGATCCGCTTGACCAGGCCCGCCACCGGCGAGCGCAGGACGGTACGCGCCAGGGTGTCGTCACGCAGCACCAGTTGCTCGGCAAGCTGCGACATCTCGCCACGCACCCGCACCAGTTCGGTGGCCACATCCTGGCGGAAACGGTTGACCCGTTCCTGGCTCTGCAACTCCAGTTCATTGAGCTGGCGACGCAGGCGCATCAGCTCGACCTTGGGCATCAGGCCGTCGTTCGAGAGTTTGGTGGCGACGGTCAGCTCGCTCTGGGCCAGCTCGATGCTGCGCGCATAGGCCTGGCGGGCATCATCGAGCACACGCTTGCGAATCCGCCAGGTCTCGCGTTCGCCCTCGACCAGCTCGCGGGCATCGTCGAGCGCGGCCGGAAAGCTCGGTTCGCGGTCTTCGAGCTCGGCCACCAGGCGGGCCTCGGCCGCCAGCAGGGTGCGTTGACGCGAGGCGGCCTCGTTTTGCACGGCGCCCGCACGGGTGTCGTCCAGCCGGGCGAGCGCTTGTCCGGCCGCCACCGCCATGCCTTCCTTGACGAGAATCTCACGCAGGATGCCGCCCTCGAGGCTGGCAATCATCTGCAGGTGGCCATCGGGAACGATGCGCGCATCGGCACGCGTGATCACATCCACGCGCGCGAATGCCGCCCAGACGATCATCGTGACGATGACCGCGGTGATCAGCCAGAGCACCCAGCGCACACCGGGCATGGCATCGATCAGCCGGGCCGATTCAATGCTGCGCATGAAGCGCTGCGTGTCGCCGGCGTCAGGATCTTGGTGCGCGTTCGCGCGCATGGCCGTCATGCCGGCACCTCGGCCAGGGTTTCTGAAGCGGTTTGAGACGTCTGCGCCGTCTGCGCCGTCTGAGGGGTCTCGGGCGTCTGCGACGCCTGCGGCGGCTCGTCGCCGCGGCCCGAATCGCCGGCCTGCGGCCCCCGGCCCGCGAGCGCGCCGAGCACCGCATCGCGCGGCCCGTCCATCACCAGGCGACCGGCATCGATGACCGCCACCCGAGTGGCCAGCTCGAGCAGGGCCGGCCGATGCGTGACCATGATCAGCGTGCAATCACCGACCAGACCGCCCAGCCGCCGCACGAAGGCCTGCTCGGATTGCGCATCCATCGACGAGGTCGGCTCGTCCATCAGCAGGATGCGCGGGCGTGTGACCAGGGCCCGCGCCAGCGCCACCAACTGCCGCTGACCGCCCGAGAGCAGATTGCCCATCTCGCCCACCGGCATGTCCCAGCCACGCGGATGCTGGGCGATCAGGGCATCGAGCCCGGTAACGGAGGCGACCTCGGCCAGACGCGCCGAATCGATCCAGGCACGGCCGAGCATGATGTTCTCGCGCAGCGTGGCATCGAACAGCCGCGGTTCCTGGGTGACGAATCCGATCCGGGCGCGGAAATCGATGGGATCGATCTGGCGCAGATCGATCCCATCGGCCGACACCATGCCCTCGGTGGGCCGGTACAGCCCTGCCAGCAGGCGAAGGATGGTGGACTTGCCACTGCCAATGCGACCGAGCATCACCAGCCGTTCGCCAGGACGCACCTGAAGACTGATGCCGCGCAACACCGCCGGCATGGTCTCGCCCGGCGCGGCCGGATAACTGAACGAGACCTCGCGCAGCGTGATCGCGCCGGCCAGCGGCGGACACGGCAGCATGCTCTGGCCACCATCGGTTTCCAGGGGCAGCGCCATCAGCTTGTCCAGCGACACCAGGGCCGCGCGTGCGCCCTGATAGCGTGAGGCCAGGGATACCACGGTGGACAGCGGCGCGATGCCGCGCGCGCCCAGGATCACACAGGCGATCAGCGCACCCGGCGAGAGCTCGCCGGCATGAATCAGATGAACCCCCCAGACCAGGATCACGAGCGTGATGCCCTGCTGAGACACCGCAGACACATTGCTCGCGAAGCTCGAGGCACGGCGCACACGCATGCTGGCCTCGGCCGAGGCGATCGTGGCCTGCTCGAAGCGGCGCGCGAAAAAGCCGTTGGCGCCGGCGATCTTCAGATCCTCCAGCCCCTCGACCGATTCCACCAGCAGGCCCTGCAGATCGGCCTGGTGACGAAGATTGGCGCGGGTGGCGCGCCGCAGCGCACGCTGGGCGAGCAGCGTCACGCCAACCACGAAGGGGATCGCCGCCACCAGCACCCAGCCCAGCTTGCCACCGATCACGAAGCTGACCCCGATGAACAGGGTCACGAACGGCAGATCAGTGAGCGCGGACAGCGACGCGGAAGCGAAGAAATCACGCACGGTCTCGACCTGCGCGAGATGATGGGAGTGCGCGCCGGCCGAGCGCGGCCGGTGCTCCATGCGCAGTGCCAGGGTGCGCCGGAACAGTTGCGAACCGATCAGCAGATCGGCCCGTTTGCCGGCCGCATCGATCAGATGGCTGCGCAGTTGGCGGGCGGTGAGGTCGAACACCAGTGCCAAGGCGCCGATGGCCGCCAGCGCCCAGAGCGTGACGAAGGCCTGGTGGGGGATCACGCGGTCGAACACCACGGCCGTGATCACCGCGGTCACCAGCATCAACACATTGCTGAGCGTGGCCGCCTGCATCGAAGAACGGTAATAGGGCACGAAGCGACGCATCGTCGCCCACAGCCAGTGCCTGCCCTCGGCCGATCCGGCCCCGTCCTCGATCGCGCGGCGCGCGGCCTCGTTCGGCGGCGTTGCCGCGATCAGCGAACCGGCATAGTCCGCCTCGAGCGTGTGCTGATCGATGCGTCGGCGGATGTTGTTCTGCTCCGGCAGCACGACCTCGTACTCGCGGGCTCCGTCCGGCCCGTCGTGAATCGCGGTGAGCACGAGCGCACCGCCGCCGCTGCGCAGCAAGATGACCGGCAGCAGCAACGGATGAATCTGCTGCGCGCCACGGCTCAGGACCGAGGCCTCGTAGCCCTGATCGCGCAGCATCAGCAGCGCATCGTCGGCGCCCAGAGGCAGTTCGGGACCCCGTTGCGCGAGCAAGGACTGGGCCGAGCGTTCCCGGCCATCATGGGCGCACAACCAGCCCACGGATGCGAGCAGCGAGTCACTCATGATGCGTGATGCCTTGCCCAGGTGTTGCTCTGCGCCACCAGGTCGATGAAGCCGGCCTCCAGATCGCGCACCCGGGCGGGGATATCGAACAGCGGCGATCGCCGCCCGTCGTCGGCCAGGTATCGCTTGTAGGCCGCGACGCGCTCGCGATCCCGGCCGAGTGCGACCGCCAGGGCCTCGTAGTCCTCGATCGTGGTGGTGATCAACTCGGGCAGGCCGACATTGGTCAGCAGACTGCCGGCCATGCGCGAGATATAGGTCCGCCCCGAGCGGGTGACGATCGGGGTGCCCATCCAGAGCACGTCGCTGGCGGTGGCACCGGCGTTATACGGGAAGGTGTCCAGGAACAGATCGGCGAGCGCGAAACGGGCCAGATACTCCGGCGGCGCCACCCGCGGTGCGAAGATCAGGCGGGTCGCATCGATCCCGGCGGATTCGGCCACGGCGAGCAGATTGCGCTGCGCCCAGGGATTATCGGCCAGCAGCCAGAGCACCGAGCCCGGCACCTGGCGAAGGATCCGCATCCAGCTGCCGAACACCTCGGGCGAGAATTTGTGGTTGTTGTTGAAGGCGCAATACACGAATGCATCCTCGGGCAGTGCGCAATCCGCCCGCGAGGGCACCGGCGCCACCGGCCGCTGCCGGTCGCAGATCTGATAGCAGTGCGGCATGATGAGCGGCCGCTCTGTGCAAAAGCGCTCGTATTCCGGCTGCATCACATAGGGGTCGGCGATCATGAAGTCCACCCCGGCACGGCCGAGGTGGCCGGCAGGCCCAGGTAGCCGATCTGCACCGGCGCCGGTCGCCGGGCGAGGATGCCCGGCCGTGCACCGCTGCTCAGCCCTTGCAGATCGATCAGCACATCGATGTCATGGGCGGCGATGAGCGCGGCCGCGGCCGCGTCGTCGAGCTCATGGATGGTGATGTGATGATCCATGGCCTTGATCAGCCGCTCGCGCAACGCGGTGCCGTCCTCACGGCTGAAGCAAAAGCCGAACACCTCGAAGCGCTCGCGGTCGTGCAGCTCCAGCAGCTCCGGAATCAGCAAGCCCATCGCGTGCATGCAAAAGTCGCCCGACAGGTAACCGATGCGGATCCGGCCCTGCGGGCGCGGCTTGCTCCGATACAGCGGCGCATCGGTGATGCGCTCCACCCGCTCGGCGATGAAGCGATGTGCAGCCAGCAACTGCAGGGCCGGGTCGTCGGACGCATTGAGCATGGCCAGGGCGGATGTGCCCATCAGCAACTGGTTATCGGTCACCCGTCCGGGCCGCCGATAGACCGGCCACTCGCACTGCTTCTGGCGGATGTGCACATAGTGCTGGATGACATCGGACTGGCGCGGGTCCAGCTCCAGGCTGGCCACCATGGCCGCCTCGGCCTCGTCATAGCGACGCTCGCTCTCCAGCAGCCGCGCGGTGTTGTTGATCGCATGCAGACGCAGCTCGTGCGTCAGGCCCGGCGCACCGGCCGGCATCTGCCAGACCTCGCGCCATTGGGTGAGCGCCTGCTCGGGCTGACCCAGGTGCTCGAACTGATGGCCGAGATTGAGCCTGGCCTGGACGAAGCCCGGTTGCTGGGCGAGTGCCAGCCGATAGGCATGGACAGCCTCCTGGTGGCGGCGCAGCGAGGCCAGCACCGTGCCCCAGTTGAAGCAGGCGACGTGGCGATGCGGGGAATCCGATTGCTCCAGCCAACGCTGGTAGAGCAAGGCGGCGGCCTGGTCCTGGCCCTTTTGCTGCCAGGCGCCCGCCAGGGCGAGCAGATCGGCCAGCGGCATCTCGCCACTGGCCGCCCATGCGAACGGATCCGGGCTGGTCTGCAGACCCTGCACGGGCGGGGTATCGATAACGGCTTGCATTCGGCTTCCTGGCCCGGAGCGCCGGGCACGAATCTGGCGTCATCGATGGTAGGCAAGCATGGCAAACCCAAAGCCACGAGAAGCGTGGGTCCGTCCGGGCTTTCGTCGTTCAGCGCCGGGCGCGGCCTCTTCTGCGGCCCCTTGCGCACCGCGAACGCGCATGCGCAGCCGATGAACGCCTGCTCCCTGCCCCATCGGTCGCACGCCATCTGCCGCCGATCGTCAAAGCGCAGAAATAGCGGCCTGACGTGCCGAAGATCACGCCTGGATGATCACACGCATGCGACGATGGATGCGTGGTGGAGCCATTGAACCGAACCGGAATTCCGGTCGACCAATGGGAAAGATCCTGCCCCCCTGGGATCACACCGGGCCGCGACCGAGGTTGTCCGCCCTGACCGAAACACCATGCAATGTGGCCGAGGTCGTGCCGCATTGATGCTCCGTCCGACAGAAGGAGACAGACATGAGCACACTGACCGCCCCCGAAGCCCGCACCCGCGACGCCGACAAAGCGCCGGCGCCCTCGCTGATTGCCGGCGACCAGAAAACCGGCGGCATGCCGATGACCACCCCGCTGCCCGGTCTCTGGACCGAGTCGCCCCTGCTGAACGGCAACTACGGCGAGCGACGCTAAGCCGCATCGCGCCGGTGCGCCCCGCCAACCGACGCGGCGGGCCGCACGGCGCGAATCCCTCCCGGCCGCCACCTGGCGGCTATCATTGGCCCCCTGTTGGCATGACACGGCGGGCTTCCCATGAAACAGTATCGAATCGGTCTGATCCCGGGCGACGGCATCGGTAAAGAGGTCGTGCCCGCGGGTCGGGATGTGCTGCAGGCCCTGGCCGCCGACGCCGGCTTTGCGCTGAGCTTCGAGTCCTTCGACTGGGGCGGCGACTACTATCGCCGCCACGGCATCATGATGCCCGACGACGGCCTCGAGGCGCTCAAGCCGCTGGATGCGATTCTGTTCGGCTCGGCCGGCGATCCCGACATTCCCGATCACATCACGCTCTGGGGCCTGCGCCTGAAGATCTGTCAGGGCCTGGACCAGTACGCGAATGTGCGCCCCACCCGGCTGCTGCCCGGCATCGAATCGCCGTTGCGCCGCTGCGGCCCGGCCGATCTCGACTGGGTGATCGTGCGCGAGAACACCGAGGGCGAGTACTCCGGGGTGGGCGGGCGCGCCCATCAGGGCCTGCCGATCGAGGTGGCCACCGATGTCTCCATGATGACCCGTGCCGGCGTCACCCGTATCCTGCGCTATGCATTCGCGCTGGCCCGCTCGCGCCCGCGCCGGCTGCTCACTGTGGTCACCAAGAGCAATGCGCAGCGCCACGCGATGGTGATGTGGGATGAGATCGCCCGCGAGGTCGCCAGCGAATTCCCCGACGTGCACTGGGACAAGGAACTGGTGGATGCGGCCACCGCGCGCATGGTCACCCGGCCGGCCTCGCTGGATACCATCGTGGCCAGCAACCTGCACGCCGACATCCTCAGCGACCTGGCCGCCGCGCTCGCCGGCAGCCTGGGCATCGCGCCCACCGGCAACATCGATCCGGAGCGCCGCTATCCGTCGATGTTCGAACCCATCCACGGCTCGGCCTTCGACATCATGGGCAAGGGCCTGGCCAATCCGGTGGGCACCTTCTGGTCGTGCGTGATGCTGCTGGAGCACCTCGGTGAGACCGACGCCGCGGCGAGGCTGATGCGCGCGGTCGAGGCGGTCACCGCCGATCCCGCGCTGCACACCCGCGATCTCGGCGGCAGCGCCGGCACCGCGCAGGTGACCGAGGCGGTCTGTGCGGCCCTGAACGCGGATTCAGCGCGCCGGGCCGCTGCCTGAGCCTCAGGCCTCAGACTCGAAAAGCGCGCCCTGGCGGTCACCGTGATGAAATCCCGGCCCGCCGCCGCGGGCTCCGCGGCCGAACGCGATCACCTTGAACAGCTCGCCCATCTCCGCCTCCGAGACCAGGCGCTGTACCGCCTGTGACTGGCGCAGATACTCGGTGCCGTCGCGGGGCATGCCGGCCAGACCGTCCAACAGGCCGGCATTGAGCAGAAAATTGGCCTGCGAGGTGTAGCCGAGCACCTCGAGCCCGGCACGCTCGGCCCGCCGGGCCAGCGCGGTGAAATCCACGTGCACCGTGATGTCCTGCAGCCCGGGATAGCGCAGCGGATCATGATGCACACGATGGCGGTAATGGCAGGCCAGGGTGCCGCCGGCGCGCTGCGGATGGTAGAACTCGCGCGCCGGAAACCCATAGTCCACCAACAGCATCACGCCGGCACCGAGCCGCTCGGCCAGGGTGTCCACCCAGCCGATCGCGGCTTCGTGCACCTCCGACGCATAGCCCTCGGGCCAGACCGAAAGATCCAGGGCAAGCGGGTCGGCCCCTCCCCAGCCGGCGCCGGCCAGCGCCCGGCGCACCCGGGCGGTGAATCCGGAATCGGCGATCCGGGTCTGCCAGACCAGCGGCTGATCCCCCTGACCGCGCATCAGGCCACGCTCGTGAATCGTGCCCTCGTGCAGGGCGAACAGGCGCACCGGCATCGCATCGAGGACCTCGTTGGCCAGAATCAGCCCGTCGAGGCGCTCGGGCAGGCGATCCAGCCACTGCACCCGGCCCGCCAGATCCGGGCACAGCATCTCCAGCGTGTGGCGCTGCTGCTCGCGCAGGGCGGGCGAGACTTCGATGATCCGATAGGCATCCGGCGCACGCCCCAGACGATCGAGCGCATTGAGCATCTGTGCGGCCAGCTGGCCGGTGCCGGCACCGAACTCGGTGATGGTGGGCGCCAGAACCTCGAGCCATTCCAGGCTGGCATTGGCCAGACAGTGGCCAAACAGCGGGGTGAGTTCCGGTGCGGTGACGAAATCCCCGGCCGCGCCGAAGCGCCGCGCGCCGGCCACGTAGTAGCCGAGCCCGGGCTCGTAGAGCGCCGCCTGCATGAACTGATCGAAGCCCAACCAGCCGCCTGCTGTCTGCACCCGGGAGCGCACGCGTGCCTGCAGCGCATCACTCACCTGCAGGGCATCGGCGTCCGGAACCGGCAACTCGTCCATGGCGCAATTGTAGAATCGCTGGATGAACCTCCCCTCCGACGACCCCGCAAGCCCATCCAGCCATCGGGCGGTACTGGTGACCGGGGCCGCGCGTCGCCTCGGCCGGGAGATCGCCATCGGGCTGGCGCGCGCGGGCTGGGATGTTGCGATTCACTACGGTCACTCGGCCGATGATGCCCAGAGAACGGTGGCCGATATCCGCGCGCTCGGTCGTCGGGCGCTGGCCGTGCAGGCGGATCTGGCCGATGAGCAGGCGCTGCGGGCGATGTTCGCCACCGCCTGCGCCGAACTGCCGATCCGCGCACTGGTCAACAATGCCAGCCGCTTCGACGATGACCGCCCCGAGACCGTGACCGCGGCCTCGATGCATGCGCATCTGGCGCCGAACCTGATCGCGCCGGTGCTGCTGACCCGCTGCCTCTTCGAGCAGCTCGATGAGCGCGCCCGCGGTGTGGTGATCAACCTGCTCGACCAGAAACTCGAGCGGCTGAACCCGGACTTCTTTTCTTACACCCTGGGCAAGCAGGCGCTGTGGGCGGCCACCCGCATGATGGCCATGGCCTATGCACCGAGACTTCGTGTGCTGGGCGTCTCACCGGGCCTGACCCTGCCCAGTCACCTGCAGACCGACGAGGCCTTCGCGCGCGCCCACCGCGACACCGCGCTGCTCGATCGCTCGAGCACACCGGCCGACATCGTCGCGGCGGTGCGCTTTCTGATCGAGCAACCGGCCATCACCGGCGTGAACCTGACTGTGGACGGTGGCCAGCACCTGATGGGCCTGGCGCGCGATGTCAGCTTTCTGGCGCCGGCGGCTCAGGCTCATGAGCAGGCCATGGCCCCAGGGCCGAAAGGCGGGCAATGAACGCAACCGATCCACTGATCGCCGACACCCGCCGGCGCGACTACGAACGCAACAAGCTGCACAAGCGCCTGTTGCGCCAGACCGGCCAGGCGATCGCCGATTACGCGATGATCGGCGAGGGCGACAAGGTCATGGTGTGCCTGTCGGGCGGCAAGGACAGCTTCGCCCTGCTCGATCTGCTGCTGACCCTGCGCGAACGCGCGCCGGTGTCGTTCGAGATCGTGGCTGTGAATCTCGATCAGAAACAACCGGGCTTTCCGGCCGAGGTGCTGCCCGCCTACCTGCGCACGCTGGGGGTGCCGTTTCATATCGAAACCCAGGACACCTACGGCATCGTGACCCGGGTGATCGAACCCGGCAAGACCCTGTGTTCGCTGTGTTCGCGGCTGCGTCGCGGCATTCTCTATCGCCTGGCCGACGAGCTCGGTGCCACCCGGATCGCGCTCGGCCATCACCGCGACGACATCCTCGAAACCTTCTTTCTGAATCTGTTCTATGGCGGCAAGCTCAAGACCATGCCCCCGCGCCTGGTCTCCGATGACGGCCGCCACATGGTGATCCGACCGCTGGCCTATGTCGAGGAACGGGATCTGATCGCCTATGCCGACTGGCGCGCGTTTCCGATCATCCCGTGCAATCTGTGCGGCTCTCAGGAAAATCTCAAGCGGGCCGAGACCAAGGCGCTGATGCGCGATTGGGAAAAGCGCTTTCCGGGCCGGCTGGACAGCATCTTCGCAGCCATGGGGCGGGTGACCCCCTCGCACATGCTCGATCGCGAGTTGTTCGATTTCACGGCGCTGCAAATCGGTGACGATCCGGCCGCACTGGGCGGCGGCGATCTCGCCTTCGATGCCGACCCCGGTTTATCGGGCACCACGCCGGGACTCGACCCGACGCCGACCGCGACACCCGCCTCGTCCGCGAGCCCGGTACCGCTCGTCGAGGCACCGCTCGTCGAGGCTCCGGTCGCCTGGCCGGCGAGCCGCCGTGCGCGCTGACCCCGACGGCGCCCGATGAAGCTGCCCCGCCTGATCCGCATCGTGTTCACCGCCTGGCGCTACGGCCTGGACGAGATCGTCGCCAGTGGCGCGGCCGCCAATGCCGGCTCACCGTGGCTGGTGCGCGCCGCGCGCTGGCTGCGTCTGGGACGGCGGCTGAAGGCACCGCGCGGCGAGCGCCTGCGCCGCTCGCTGGAAACCCTCGGGCCGATCTTCGTCAAGTTCGGCCAGGTGCTGTCCACCCGGCGCGATCTGCTGCCGGCAGATATCGCCGACGAACTGGCCAGGCTGCAAGACCATGTCGCCCCCTTCCCCGGGCCGCAGGCGATCGCCGAGATCGAACACGGGCTGCGCCGCCCGATCCACGAGGTTTTCCGGCAGTTCGAGATCGAACCCGTGGCCTCGGCCTCGATCGCCCAGGTGCACTTCGCGCTGCTGCACGACGGCACCGAGGTGGCGGTCAAGGTGCTGCGCCCGGGCATGCGCGACATCATCGAGCGCGACCTCTCGCTGCTGCGGGTGCTTGGCCGGCTGCTGCTGCGCATCTCGCGCGACGCGCGCCGGCTGCGCCCGCTCGATGTCATCGATGAATTCGACACCTATCTGCATGACGAACTCGATCTGCTGCGCGAGGCCGCCAATGCCAATCAGCTGCGCCGCAATTTCGCCGACAGCACGCTGCTGAAGATTCCCGAGATGTACTGGGATCACTGCGCCGAGAACGTGCTGGTGATGCAGCGCATGCGCGGTATCCCGATCGGTCGTATCGATCAGCTGCGCGCGGCCGGCATGGATCTGCAGCAGCTCTCGCGCGACGGCGTGGAAATCTTCTTTCGGCAGGTGTTCCATGACGGCTTCTTCCATGCCGACATGCACCCGGGCAACATCCTGGTGGGCACCGACGAAGACGACTTCAACCGCTACATCGCCCTCGATTTCGGCATCGTCGGCGCACTCTCCGATTTCGGCAAGAACTACCTGGCGCAAAACTTCCTGGCCTTTTTCCGGCGCGACTACCGCCGCGTGGCCGAGTTGCACATCGAGTCTGGCTGGGTGCCCGCGCGCACGCGCGTGGAACAGTTGGAGGCGGCAGTGCGCTCATGCTGCGAACCGTTCTTCGACCGGCCCGCTCAGGAGATCTCGCTCGGTCTGGTGCTGATGCGCCTGTTCCAGCCTCACGCCGCTTCGATGTCGAGATCCAGCCGCAACTGGTGCTGCTGCAAAGACCCTGCTCAACATCGAGGGCCTGGGTCGCGAACTGGATCCCGATCTCGATCTCTGGGTGACTGCCAAGCCGATTCTCGAGCGCTGGATGAGTCAGCAGATCGGCCTGGAAGGCCTGGTCGACCGGGTCAAACGCGAGGCGCCGCGTTGGGCGCAGACGCTGCCACAGGTGCCGCGTCTGCTCTACAGCGCGCTCTCACGCATGGACACCGCCATGCAGGCGGGCGGCACGCGCGACCAGGAGCGCCTGGTCGCCCAGCTGATCGATGAACAGCGGCGCACCCGCATGCGCCTGAACCTGGCCATCGGGCTGCTTTTCGCGCTCGTGGTCCTGGTGCTCTGGCCCTGGTTAGCAGGCTGACGAAAGACCTCACCAGCCCTGACGGTGGGCTGGCGGGAGGCAGGTCGAGAGGCCGGGCCCGACGCATGGTCTGCGGGCTGCCTCTGAGTGTGGCGGCTCGATCGAAGGGGTCGGTCGTGTCGGGCTCAGGTTGCGAGGGGCGTCGCGCCAGTCCGACCGCAAGGGAAGTCTGACGCGAATAGGAATATCAAACGCCATCTGCAAAGTACCCGAATGCCAATGGGCGGTCGGCGCAGCTGGAAAAAGCCCGCCCAACCGGCACTGTTAGCCCCGCAGAATTCATTGCCTACGCGCCAAAGTGCGTGCCAGCGGGCCGATTCGCGCTCGCTCCTAGCGCACCGGCACCGAACACGTAGCCGGGCCCGCGCCACCGTGTTCAGTGCCGTGCCGACCGATTCAGTCTCCTCTTGTTTTGCCCTGCCCCGTGTCGCCCTGGCCGTTGCCATCACCACGCCTGATCGGCACCGGGCATGCGCGCTTTGCCCCGCGGCGGCGCTTGCGCATCGATCCCCAGGTGATTCAGGATCTTCTCAATGGCCGCCCGCTCAAGGAGCGCGGCCAGAATCTTCAGCTTTCCCTGCCCGCAGTTCGGACAATGGGTCATGTCGATATCGAACACTCGCTTGAGCAGGCGCGCCCAGCCAATGCGCCCTGGCCCGCTTGGCTCGCCGCTGTCTTGTTCGCCGCCCTGCTCGGGCGCCGGCGCACCTGGCACAAGGCGCTCGCGCAATCGGGCATTGGGAGCCAGCACCCCGTGAAAGCGGATCAGGTGCAACCGGGGCCGAGGCACCAGCGCGGCCAGGCGCTGCATCAGTTGGATCGGGCTCAGCACCAGATGCGTGGTCCCATCGGACCAGGGCGTTTTCAGGCGCAGGCGCACCTGGCCCTGGCTGTCCATTTCGATGCGCTCCTCGGCCAGTGCTGGGCGCGTGACATAGCGGCAGAGCTTCTCCAGACGACCCCGCACATGGGCCTTGACCCGCACCGCCGCATGCAGGCTGAAACCGTCAATTTCAGCGCACCGGCGTTTGCCTGAGCGCCACTCACCCGTGGGCACCCCGCGTATCGTCACCACCTTTTGCCCGGCGGCACGCCAGCATCGACCCAGCGCTGGACCGTCTCACGGAACGGCTCCACGCTCGAGATCGTCGACGAAGCGCGCCGGCCCGGTGTGAGCGCCGCGGCAATCGCCTCGTCCTCGGGCAATTCGCTGGCCTCGTCGAGCCAGCCTCGGCTGAGCGCCAAAGCGCGCAGTTCGCCGAGCTTGTCGCGCCCCATCAGGCCCGAACGGGCGATCTCGCGCGTGGTGTCCCCGGCGCGCAGGCGCACCAGGACATGACGGTACTGAAACATCTCGATCCTCCTGCGACCCACCGCACGCCCTCCGAGCAAAAAGCTCGCAGGCTAGCGATCAGGTCAGAGATCTCGAGACGCTTGCGGCGACAGCCGCTGACCGGTTTATGCCGACTCCCAGTTGGCCGGTATATGCCGATCGCTGACAGCTCCGAGCTTCTGGAACTTCTGAGCACGCGCCGCCCGGCACTGCCGTGACACACCGGGCCAAAGGATGCCGGCGTCGCATCGAGCCTGATCAACGTTGCCGGCCCTACCCGTCGACGCTGGGGATTGCGAGTGAGATCTCCTGACGGACCGAGCAATGGGCCTGCCAATCACGACAGGTCACCTACAAGAGGTCCTGAAAACTCTGGAACGGCATCGAGTAGCGATTCGCGGCGAGAACGGCCTTGAATCCGTCAGCCTCGGCAACCGAGATGCGTGCTTGCCGGATGGCCTCAAGTAGAAGCCCCTCGGTTCGCACGATGCGCTGCTCGCCGATCAGCTCCACGGCCCGCCGTCGAAAGCGCTTCTTCTCGTCCGATGCAATGTGACATCCCCTCGTGGCGGCGAGGGCAAGGCAGGCCGCTTCACCCATCCCCATCACATCGCGCAGTTCGGCGAACAGTTGTAGCGATTCCATCGTGTCGACGACCACCTTTTCGAGATAGCTCCCTGCCAGCGCTTCAGAGAGGGCCTCCCGCTGGTCTGGCTCGGTGATCTCGTTCGCCACTTCCGTGGGCACAAGGAAACGATAGCCGTCCAGCTGACCGAGAAGCGGCAACTGACCAATCCGAATCAGATTGATGAGCACGTTCGCGTCGGTGACGACGACGAGTGTCTCGGCGTTTGTAGCCATTGAATGCGCTCGCGTTGCGGTGCCTCAATCCAACTTCGCCGAAGCGAGCGCAGCCCCGAGTTCGTTCCGACCCAGGTGAACCATCGCCGCGAGCTCAGCAAGCTTGCTGCGCGTAATCTCCTCGCGGCGATAGGCTTCCAGGGCAAGTGCGAGAAAGCGGCGACGGAAGTCCTCACGCGACGTGTCTTCCTTCGGCACTTCGGGTGCCGAGAGAAAAGTTGCGATCGCCTGACCTGCTCCACTGTCTTCGTCGGCCTTGAGGCGTTGGAACTCGCGCTCGTCGATCAGCCGCAGGTTCTTCATGCGATACAACGCCGAGATGCGGCTCGCCCCGAAGTGGTGAGCGAGCAAAGCTACGTCGTAGAGCTGAATGTCCTGAGATCCCGGTGCAGCACGTTGCTCGACCTGCACCGCCTCCGCCTCGTCGAACACGGCGATCTGGGCGCGGCTTGCGCCGCCTTTGCCGAACGCAACGACAAACTGCTCCACACCCTCCGCAGGCATGAGGAAGTCCGCGGCGAACGCATTCGCCCGAACCTCCAGGAGATCGGATCGGTTCTCTGCGCGGCTAATGGCGCCGGCTCGACCTCGATCCAAGAGGACGTGGCCGTACTCGTGAGCAAGGGAGAAGCGTTGTCGAACGGCCGCGTGCTTCGCGTTGATGACCACGAACACGCCGATCTTGCTGTCGACGAGCGTCAGCCCTGAGATGTTCTCGGGGAGCGCGACGGCGCCGGTACGCACTCCCTGCGCCTCCAGCAGATCGCTCAAGTCACCGATCGGTGCTGCGCCGAGCCCCAACCTCTGCCGCTCTTCGGCAGCCACCTTCTGCCCCTGCTGGATGGCATCCCAGCGCGATCTAGGGACCGGGAGTTCGTACGACGCGGTGAGGAGCTGAACCCGGTCGATACCTAGCAGGCGCTCGAGATTGGTTAGTTCGTGGCCGAGCGCCAGGCTGTCCTGCAACGCCCTCAGCAGGTCAGCCTGCTCTGCGAGTTCGGCGTCAGAACGAAACAGCGCGGCAAGGGCGTCCCGCTCCACAAAGGACTCAGCAAAGAAGGACTTGATGTCGCGGCCCACGGCGTGAGCAATTCGGTCCAGCTCCAGGCTGGAGACCGACCGCGACCCGGCTTCGATCTGGCCCACCGCAACACGGTTCAGGTCGGCGAACTCGCCTAGCTGCTCCTGCGTAAGACCGCAGGTTTCCCGGGCGGACCGTATCCGCCGCCCTAGTTCCTCTCGGGTCATTCCCATGTGCACCCCCACTTGGCCTGCCCAATGATGGATTTTCTTGCTATACTTGTCAACAATTGGATCAAAGAGAACGGTATTCTGACATGGAGCCAGCGGCCCACGAGTCCCACCCTTGGACAGGGTCGGTCGCCGTGGGAGCGCCCTGCGTTCCGCCGAAGTTGAGTGCGGCGATGTGGCTGCCGGGCCACTGGAAGGCGGCCCCGCCGCCCCGCTGACAAGAATGCCTCGAAGCGATCGAGCGGCGGCCCGTCGGCATCACTGCCAGTCCTTTCACCGCGCGGTCCGCTGATCGGGCGATGAACGTTTTGGAGCACGGATATGCACGCTGACCCTGTTGATCGAATTGACCTCGCACAAGCGGCGGATGCTGGGTGTGGTTCTCGACGAGCTGTTCGCGCAGATCGACTTGACCGATAGCCAGTACGAGACGGCAAAGGCTCGGTATGAAGCCGTCAGCGCGTGGCTCGCCGACGGCGAATCACCGTTTCTGCAGGACGCCGCTATCTACGCGCAGGGATCGATCGCGGTGGGTACTGCCAACAAGCCGATCGGCCGGGCCGAGTTCGACGTGGACCTCGTTTGCCACCTGCCCTCCGTCGGCGTCACCTCCAGTCCCGCCGCGGTCAAGGCATTGATCGGCGATCGACCAGCGCCCACGCCACCTACGCCTCGATGCTCGAAGAGAAGCAGCGCTGCTGGCGGCTGTGCTACGCGAACGAGTTCCACCTCGACATCACGCCGTCGATTCGCAATCCGGCATGCGGCAACGGCGGTGAGCTGGTGCCCGACAGGGCGCTGGCGGCGTGAGCCGACTAACCCGAAGGGATACGCGGCCCGTTTCGAGCGGTACGCGGCCCTGCGCCCCAGGCTGACCCTGCGCGAGGCCGCGATCGCCGCCAGCGTGCGGACGTGGAAGATTTTCCCGAGCAGGAGATGCGCAAGCCTCCGCTGAAGCGCATCGTTCAACTTCTTAAGCGCCATCGAGACGTCTCGTTTGCCGCTCCTGGGCGCAGCGAGCTCGCGCCGATCAGCGCTCATCCTGACGATGCTCGCGGCGCGATCGTATGCAGACTGCATCACCCGCTTCGTATACACGGACAACCAAGCTGATCCTCGACGCGGTGCGCCGCCTGCCGGACTTCATTCAGGTCGGCGAGCAGAACGGCAAGCCGTTCTACTTCATCGAGAACGAGACCACGACTGGGGAGAACTTCGCCGACAAGTGGAATCTCGATCCACGCCTCCCCGAGCCTTTACGGCTGGCACAGGGATGCGGTCGCTATGCTCGAAGGGCTGCTCGCCCTCGAAGGCAAGGACCGACTCGGCGAGGCGCTTCAGAAGTCTTTCAGCGCGAGCCAGGAGGCCGTTCGCGCTGCAATGGCACCGCTTGCGACGAAAGTCAGCAATGCCCGCGCGGCGGGGTCCCTGCTCGTCGCACCCGGCTTGGCCCGTCACCTCGCCCGCTGTCGGGCGTGACCGCTCCGCGGCACACGTTCTTCGGCCGGTAGCGTGCGGAAGGTCCGCGATCCTTGGCTCAGCCCGGAACAGCAGTGGATGCGTTCGGGCCAGCCCGGTCAGCCGTGGCCATGGCGTCGTAAAGGCTGAGTTGATCTGGAATCTCGATGTCAGACCTTCGGCGTTCGGCCGTCGTACAGGTCCGCATTCGGTACCGCCGTGCCGATACGCCGGAAGTCGTAGTCGTCTCACCCGACCTCAACGAGTTGGCGGACGGTCGCCATCTACCGCACGTGTACTCGACGAAACCGGTGCGGCTGTGTCTCTTCGATCCGCAAACCGCGGAATGGTCACCCGGCGCTCGATTGCCGACACGATCGTGCCGTGGACCTACGAGTGGTTGTTCTACTTCGAAGAGTGGCTCGTGAGCGACGAGTGGAAGGGCGGCGGACGTCATCCGGAGGTACGCGATGCGTCCTAAACGGCGAATCCTTGCACTCGATGGCGGAGGGATCAAGGGCGTCCTCGAGGTGGCGTTCCTCGATGCTGTCGAGACCGCAACCGAAAGCGGATCGCGGACCACTGACCTGGTCGCCGGTACGTCGACCGGGGGCATCATCGCGCTGGGGCTTGGTCTCGGTCTATCCGCGCGAGATCGTCGAGTTCTACGCCTGGGAAGGGCCGCGCATCTTCGATCAGGCCGACCCGACGGTCGCGAACGGCATTGCGCAGCGGTGTTCGGCCCTGCTGCGCAATTGAGGCGCCGAGGCCAACAGCTCGCGTGGCCGAAATACGAGCCGGACGCCCTTCGTGTTGCGCTGATGGCAGCGTTCGGATCGAAGACGCTCGGCGAGAGCAGGCTCCGCCTCGTGATTCCCGCCTACCACGGCGACAAGGACGATCTATACGTCTTCAAGACTCGTCACCATCCTCGATTGCAGGTGGACTGGCGGGAACGAGCCGTCGATGTTGCTTTGGCGATGGCCGCGGCGCCGACCTACTTCCGGGCGCACGTCATGCCGAGCGGTGCGCCGCTGATCGATGGCGGCATTTGGGCCAACAACCCAGCGGGTGTCGCCGCAGTGGAGGCGCGCAGCATCTTGGGTTGGAAGGACGATGATCTCTTCGTCCTCAGCCTGGGCTGCACTGAAGAGATTTTCGATGTGCCAGCGTCGGCCGGATATAAGGACTTGTTTCTGAAGTCGACGGAGCTGTTCATGCGTGGACAGTCACGCGCCGCGGCTGGAACGGCGAAGCTCCTCTGCGGCCATACCGAGGCGGCCCCGCGGTACTTTCGACACCAGGTTTCTGTTCCGGCAGGCAAGTTCTCTCTGGACAGCGTGGAGATGATCGACCGCCTGCGAGCCTTGAGCGAGCTGCGCACGGGACGCTCTGCTAACTCTGCAGGCGAACTTCCTGGACACGTCGGTCGAAGCGTTCGTACCGGTCGATGTCAACGACTCCGCCCCGCGTCGTTGATTGCCTCCCGTGTCGGGCAGTCCTGACGCCCGACATTCGCGGGCCGCAGCGACGCACGACGGACCTACATGTGCTTCTGTAGAAGGCCCACTGCACACTAGTCAGGCCACTGGCGAGCACCGCGCCGATCGGTACGCAGAGCTCCCACCGCACGGGCCTGGCCAGAGCAGCAGGCCCACACCACCGAGCCCCGGCACCGCCACCTGCAGGTACTTCGCCCGGTGATACAGGCCGGCCGGCGAATAGGAATATCAAACGCCATCTGCAAAGTACCCGAATGCCAATGGGCGGTCGGCGCAGCTGGAAAAAGCCCGCCCAACCGGCACCGTTAGCCTCAGAATTCATTGCCCACGCGCCAAAGTGCGTGCCAGCGGGCCGATTCGCGCTCGCTCCTGGCGCACCGGCACCGAACACGTAGCCGGGCCCGCGCCACCGTGTTCAGTGCCGTGCCGACCTATTCAGGCTCCTCTTGTTTTGCCCTGCCCCGTGTCGCCGTGGCCGTTGCGATCACCACGCCTGATCGGCACCGGGCATGCGCGCTTTGCCCCGCGGCGGCGCTTGCGCATCGATCCCCAGGTGATTCAGGATCTTCTCAATGGCCGCCCGCTCAAGGATCGCGGCCAGAATCTTCAGCTTTCCTGCCCGCAGTTCGGACAATGGATCATGTCGATATCGAACACTCGCTTGAGCAGGCGCGCCCAGCCAATGCGCCCTGGCCCGCTTGGCTCGCCGCCGTCTTGTTCGCCGCCCTGTTCGCCGTGCTCGGGCGCCGGCGCTCCTGGCACAACGCGCGCGCAACCGGGCATTGGGAGCCAGCACCCCGTGAAAGCGGATCAGGTGCAACCGCGGCCGGGGCACCAGCGCGGCCAGACGCTGCATTAGTTGGATCGGGCTCAACACCAGATGCGTGGTGCCATCGGTCCACGGCGTCTTCAGGCGCAGGCGTACCTGGCCCTGGCTGTCCATTTCGATGCGCTCCTCGGCCAGTGCCGGGCGCGTGATATAGCGGCAGAGCTTCTCCAGACGACCCCGCTCATGGGCCTTAACCCGCACCGCCGCATGCAGGCTGAAACCATCGATATCAGCACACAGGCGTTTGCCTGAGCGCCACACACGCGTGGGCGCCCCGCGTATCGTCAGTACCTTTGCCCGGCGCGCGGGCCAAACGCGATCCGGTAGGTCACCGCCGCCGCCTGCAGTGGCCACATTGCACTACCTTCGTTGGCCGCGCTGTCGGTGTCGGACAGCCAGGTTTGCCCGGCCTCCTGTTCAAGCACCCCGCGGCGCGTGAGCATCCTCAGAATCCGGCTGATCATTGTCTGCAGCAACCCGGCCAGTTCCTCATCGGTGAGTGCGGCCACGGCGACGAACTGCGGCTCACCCTCGCCGTCGCACCGGCACACCCCGTCCAGCACCAGGCAGTGCAGGGCCGGGCCCGCCAGACCCGCTAAGTCGCCTATTGCACGGTGATCGTGATGACCTCGCTCGCCACCGGGCGGTCATGCGGAATGTGCAGATAGTTCCCGAGCAGCAGCTGCAGCGTGTGCCTGCCGGCGGGCAGATCGACCATGGCTTCGGTCTGACCTTTGCCGAAATGCTTGTGATGATCATCGGCCGGCAGGCTGATGGCGAGTTCCTGCTCGCCGCCCGCGCCCTCACCGATCGGGGGCCTGTCGATCAGAAGATGGTGATGACCGGTGTTGTCCACCTTCGTGCCGGCGGGCGCGACACCCATGCCCGAGAGGCCGAACACCACCTTGAATGGCGAGCTCACCGCATCACCATCCTTGAGATTGACGAAGTAGACCTTGGCCCCGGCCGGTGCGCTGCTGCGCTCGGCAAGCGCGGGCGGCGCGATCAGGCCCGCCAAGATAGCGGCTACGACGGGGATGGAACGAATCATGTGAGTCTCCTGGCTGAAATTTATCGTTGGGTGACACCGGCGCAGGAACCAGCCTTGACCACAGCCATTCTTGCGGACTTCGCGCTCGCCCATGGCATCGATATGAGCCCCGGCTGTGCAGTTTCAGCGTGCGCAGCCCATAGTGTGCCGTTGCGCATGTGACTTGCGGAACCGCACACTCGGCCAGCAGGGACTTCGCGCCAATGCGCTCGCAAGCGAAGTACGCCCAGACCCGACTGCTACCATCTTCGGCTCCGGCACGAAGCCGGTTGCTTCAGGAGACGCCAGATGCCTTTGCAAGAGGTGTCCGCCAACAAGAGCTTTGGCGGAACGCAGTTCGTCTATCGCCATGATTCGGTCGAGACCGGCACGTCGATGCGCTTCGGCGCCTACCTGCCGCCGCAGGCGCAGGCGCAGGCCGGCAAGGTGCCAGTGCTCTACTGGCTCTCGGGGCTGACCTGTACCGAAGAGAACTTCATCGTCAAGGCCGGAGCCCAGCGCATGGCCGCCGAACTCGGTCTGGCGATCATCGCTCCCGACACCAGCCCGCGTGGTCTGGGCTATCCCGGCGAAGATGATGCTTATGACTTTGGGTCCGGTGCGGGTTTCTATGTCGATGCCACGGTCGAGCCCTGGGCGAGCGGCTATCGCATGGCCTCCTATGTGAGCGAGGAACTCCCCGCGCTGGTGACGGCCGGGCTCCCGGTGGATGCCGCGCGCTGCGGCATCTTTGGTCATTCCATGGGCGGGCACGGAGCGCTCACGCTGGCGCTGAAACATCCCGATCGGTTTCGCAGTGTGTCGGCATTCTCACCGATCGTGGCGCCCGCTCATGTGCCGTGGGGGCAAAAGGCTCTGGCCGGCTATCTGGGTGAAGACCGCGAGGCATGGAAGGCCTACGATGCCACCGAGCTGGTGCGCGCACGCGGCTGGTCCGGGCCGCCGTTGCTTATCGAACAGGGCGAGGCCGACCCGTTCCTGGCCAGTGAGCTGCGGCCCGAGTTGCTCGAGGCCGCCTGTGCCGATGCCGGCGTGGCGCTCACGGTGAACCGGCGCGCCGGCTATGACCACAGCTACTTCTTCATCGCCAGCTTCATTGATGATCACCTGCGTTTTCACGCGGCCAATCTGCCCTGAACCGCGCCTGCCGTTTCGATCAGGAATCACATCATGCACTTCGACCCGACCGAGCTCGAGTTCGCGAACCTCTACAAGCTGATGACCGCCACCCTCGTGCCGCGTCCGATCGCGTGGGTGGTCACACAGAATGAAGACGGTGCGGCCAATGCCGCGCCATTCTCATACTTCAATGCCTTCTCGGGAGCGCCGCCGGTACTCGCCGTTGGGATCACGCCGCACCCGGATCGCGAGAAGGATACCTATGCGAACATCGAACGCAGCGCCGAGTTCGTCATCAATCTTGTGCCGGAGTCGTTGGTCGAGGCCATGGTCACGACGGCCATCACGTTTCCGGCCGACGTCAACGAGCTGCAAGCCGCCGGGCTGCAGACTCTGCCGAGCGAGAGGATCTCGCCGCCGCGGATTGCGGGCAGCCCGGTCGCCTTTGAATGCCGGCTGCAGCAGATCGTTGATCTCGACAGCCCCTACCGCATGGTGATCGGGGATGTCGTGGGGATTCATGTCGCCGACGAGGCAATCCTGAATGTGCAGCGCTGCCACATCGATACACAGGCGCTCTCGTTGGTGGGACGCCTGCGCAGCCCCGGCGGCTATACGCGGATGACAGATCAGTTCGAGATGCCGTTGCGCTCGCATGCGCAATGGCTGGACGCGCAAGCTTGATGGCGAAGGAGCACCACTGACATGTTCTTCGATCCTGGAACTCTCTCGCCCAACAACTGCTACAAGCTCATCACAGCCACGGTGGTGCCCAGGCCGATCGCCTGGCTGGTCACCGCCGACAAGGCGGGTGTCGTGAATGCCGCGCCGTTCTCATTTTTCAATGCGTTCTCGGCGGCGCCGCCGGTGCTGGCACTGGGCATCGCGCCGCACCCCACGCGCGAAAAGGATTCATTCGCGAACATCGAGAGCCGCAGAGAATTCGTGGTGAATCTCGTGCCCTTCTCCCTGGCCGAGGCCATGAACACCACCGCGGTCGACTTCCCGGCCGGTGAAAGTGAGCTCGCGGTGGCGGGCCTAGAAACCGTGGCCAGCGAGAAGGTCGGCGTGCCGCGCATCGCCGCCAGCCCTGTGGCCTATGAATGCGTGCTCGATCGCGTTGTGGATATCAAATCCGCGAACCGGCTCGTGCTCGGCAAGGTCGTTGCCATACATGTGGCCGATGCGGCCATGATCAACCCCGAGCGATGTCATGTGGATGTCGAAGCGCTCGATCTGATCGGTCGCTCGCGCAGCCCCGGCAGCTATATCCGCACCACCGATGCCTTCGAGCTGCCAACGCCCAGTCTCGAGCAGTGGCGGGGCAATCGATGAGCGATAGCGGCGCGGTGCCCAACACAGGACACGGGCCGCGGCCAATAGGAATTTCAAACGCCATCTGCAAAGTACCCGTATGCCAATGGGCGGTGGGCGAAGCTGGAAAACGCCGGGCCAACCGGCGCAGTTGGCCCGTCAGAATTCATTGCCCGCGCTGCAAAGCGCATGCCAGCGGGCCGATTCGGGCTCGCTCCCGGCGCACCGGCACCGAACGTGCAGCCGGGCCCGCGTCACCGTGTTCAGTGCCGTGCCGACCTATTCAGTCTTCTCCTGTTTTGCCCTGCCCCGTGTCGCCGTGGCCGTTGCGATCACCACGCCTGATCGGCACCGGGCATGCACGCTTTGCCCCGCGGCGGCGCTTGCGCAT
This sequence comes from Burkholderiaceae bacterium, assembly GCA_041396585.1. Taxonomy (GTDB): domain Bacteria; phylum Pseudomonadota; class Gammaproteobacteria; order Burkholderiales; family Burkholderiaceae_E; genus JAUIAI01. The sequence continues at coordinate 92,025 of JAWKYG010000008.1, forward strand.
CGATCCCCAGGTGATTCAGGATCTTCTCAATGGCCGCCCGCTCAAGAATCGGGGCCAGAATCTTCAGCTTTCCCTGCCCGCAGTTCGGACAATGGGTCATGTCGATATAGAACACCCGCTTGAGCAGGCGCGCCCAGCCAATGCGCCCTGGTCCGCTTGGCTCGCCGCTGTCTTGTTCGCCGGCCTGTTCGCCCTGCTCGGGCGCCGGCGCACCTGGCACAACGCGCGCGCGCAACCGGGCATTCGGCGCCAGCACCCCGTGAAAGCGGATCAGGTGCAACCGGGGCCGAGGCACCAGCGCGGCCAGGCGCTGCATCAGTTGGATCGGGCTCAGCACCAGATGCGTGGTCCCATCGGACCAGGGCGTCTTCAGGCGCAGGCGCACCTGGCCCTGGCTGTCCATTTCGATGCGCTCCTCGGCCAGTGCCGGGCGCGTGATATTGCGGCAAAGCTTCTCCAGACGACCCCGCTCATGGGCCTTGACCCGCACTGCCGCATGCAGGCTGAAACCGTCAATTTCAGCGCAGCCTCGTGCGTACCCCCGTGAGCGAACTGGACGAGCCCGCGCTGCGGGCCACGCCGTGAAGGGTATCGGGTCGGGTTTGAGCCGTGCTTCGGCGACCTTGCACGGCGCCGGTCGGTCATGCTCAGGGCGGACTGAGGCCGAGCCGGACAAATGCTTCCGGGGGCGCTTCGTTGCGCGACATGATGCCGTGCATCAAGGCAAGCAGCCGGGACTCGACGGACTCGTCCCGGAACGGCCGTTGCTGTTCGTAGTCGTCGTTCAGGTCGTATAGGACGGTGGTGGTGTCCTCGTAGCCGCCGCCCTGGCCGGTGTGCCCCACGGGTTGACCCTTGACGTTGCGACGCGCCGGCACCCGGAGCAGGGGTACCCCCCGGGTGAACGAGAACGGATTCACCAGTGTCGCCTGGCGAAGCTCCGGCAATGGGAACAGGGATCTTTGGTGCATCGGCATGATCGTGTACTCGAACAGATCATGCTGTGTCATGTCGTCGGGATAACGAAAGTAGGTGTATCGACCGTCGGTGATGTTGGTTCCCGCGCCGAACATGCCATAGAGCGCCGCCTCACGCACCGGCTGGTCATCCAGTAGCACCGGCACCAGCGACCTTCCCTCGACGGTGCGTGGGATCTCGACGCCGAACAGATCGAGAAGCGTCGGCATCAGATCGATGGTCTGGGTCAGTGATTGGCGCCGTTGACCGCCCTGGGTGGCGCTGTCGGGCGTATGGATGAGCAGCGGGATATGCGCGAGTTCGTTGTAGAACGGCATCCGGTTCTTGCCCCACCAGTCGTGTTCGCTAAGCAGGAAGCCGTGGTCCGTCGCCAGCACGACGGCCGTGTCACGCCACATATCGTGCCGGTCCATGTAGTCGAGGAGCCGGCCGAAGTACTCGTCGCACATGCTCATCAGGGCAGCATAGTTGGCGCGCAGCTCGGCGACCTCGCCGGCCGTCTGCTCGTCTCGTTTGTAGCGTGGCCAGTCAAGGATCGGACCGTTGTAACCGGTCGGGTACTTCTCCCGGAAGCGGGCCGGGGCATGGAACGGTTCGTGCGGGTCGAAGCATTCGAGATGCAGCAGCCAGTTGTCGCAATGCCGGTTTCCATCGAGAAACTCGAAGGCCGACTCGAATGTTCTCGGGCAGCAGTAGTCCGACTCGTCTTTCATGGACTCGCGATTGATCATCGACTGCAGCCGGCCGTCTCCAGGCGCATCGTGCTGGAGCGGGTGGTACATCTGCCTGAAGCGATCGAGTGGTGGCTGGACCATGGCCTTCCAGGGGTCCCACTCCTGACCGCGAATGAAGTCCCATGAGGAATACCGGTTGTGATACGTGGCGCCGCCGTCCTCCCAGTAGTGATAGTGATCCGAAACGAGGTGGGTATAGACACCCGCTGCTCGCAGCAGCTCCGAGAACGAGTGATCGAAGGGCTCCAGCGCTCCCCAGCTCCGGTGCAGAAAGTTCAGGCGGCCAGTGTGCATCTCGCGTCGTGCCGGCATGCAGGGCAGGCTGCCCACGAAATGACGATCGAACGTGACCGCCCGTTCGGCGAACCGGTTGAAAGCCGGTGTTTCGATGTGCTCACCGCCGTAGCATTGCAGGGCGCCGCGCACCATGGAGTCGAACAGGACGAAGATCACGCGCATCGGGGGTCACCTGTTCAGAAGAGCGAGCGAGAGTTCGGGAACAAAGGCCAGCACCAGTGCGACCAAGAGCATCGAGAAGACGAACGGGGCTGCATGACGGGCCACCTTCAGGATAGGCTCACCCGTGACGCCGGAGATCACGAAGAGATTGAGGCCGATCGGCGGCGTGATGAAGCCGATTCCCAGGGAGGTCACCATCATGACGCAGAAGTGGATGTCGTCCATGCCGATCTCGCGCGCCAAGGGCAGCAGCACAGGTGCGATCAACACGATATTCGGAACGGCCTCCATGACGCAACCGGCGACGATGAGCACCGCCACCATCATCAGGATGATCAGGGTGGTGCTCGTGGTCAGCGCGAGGATGTGCTCGATCAGGTACTGGGGGACGGACAAGGTTCCCAGTGCTTCCGCCAGGGGCAGGGACAATGCAACGGTGGGCAGGATCACACCATTGACCTTGGCCGAGCTCAGCAGCATATCGGGAAAGTCCGAGACCGAAAGCGTACCCTGCAGCAGCCCGATCACGATCGTCGTCACGACGGCCACAGCCGCGGCCTCCGTCGGCGTGAAAATGCCGGAGTAGATTCCGCCCAGAATGATGAAGGGCACGAGCAGCGCGTAACGGCCGGCCCAGACCGTTCTGGCCCAGTGACCGATCGAGAACGCACGTTGTGAGTTCTCGTAGCCTGCGATGCGGTTGACCGCGATGTTCGTGGCCATGATCGTGGCGAGCACGATGACCCCGGGAATGATGGCGGCAACGAACAAGGTCGAAGCCGAGATGCCGAGGATCAGTCCGATGACGATGTACGCGATGGAAGGCGGGATGAGGATGCCGGTGCACGAGCCGGATGCGACCAGTGCGGCCGCATATGCCCGTGGATAACCGCTGGCCACCAGCCGGTCGAATGTGATGCGACCCAGAGCCGCGCAACCTGCCGCGTCCGAGCCGGAGATGCAGGAGAAGAACCCGCAGCCGAGCACGGTCGCCGATCCGAATCCGGATCTGACACTGCCGGTGGTGGCGTCGGCGATGTCGAGCAGCCGTCTGGACAGACCGGTTCTCACGAGTACGTCACCGGTGAGAATGAACAGCGGTACCGCGATCAGTGCGAAGGCATCGATTCCTTCGAACAGAGATTCACCGAGCAGCGCGAGAGGCAGGACATCGGTCAGCAGCAGCAGGATCACCACGCCGACGCCCATTGCGACCCACATCGGGACGCCGAGCAACAGCAGCACGATGATCAGAAGCATCGGCGCACCGATGTCCCAGCCGAGCTCGGTCGCGGCGCCGGGTTGTTGGTAAAGGGCGTTCATGTGGGGTCAGTCGAAGAGCTTGCCGCTGGTGCGGATTTCACGTCCGGCGCGGATGTCGGCCAAGTCGCGGCGGATGGATTGAAGCAGCCGGATCAGGATCAACGTGAAGCCGAAGGGCACCGCGGCCGTGAACCATGCCTGACTGACGCGCAGTCCGTGGGTCTGCGACTCGAAGCGGATCGAGGTCGCTACGGACTCCAGCGACAGCCAGAGCACCAGACAGGCGAACAGTACGGTGAGTACATCGCCCAGGAGATATATCCAGGCGCCGACCCGTTCGGGCACGAGATTGAATATGACGTCAATTCGAAGGTGCGCGCGATCCTTGACCGCGGCGGCAGCACCGACCCAGACCAGATAGATGAACATGTATCTGGCGGTCTCTTCGCCCCAGAACGAGGAATACTCCAGAAGGAAGCGGCGCAGTACCTCGACGAAGACGACGATCACGATATAAGCATAGAAGATGAGCAGAAGCCAGCGCTCACCGTTCTCGTCGAGTTTTCGGATCAGGTCTCTCAATTTCGGCTCCGGCAGGCATCCGCGTTCGAATGCACGGGTCGGGCTGGGAGCCCGCGGATACCGGGGCTCCCTCTGGAACGGCGTCGCCTACACGTTGTGTACGAAGTACTTGCCCCGGGTATTGGCGGCTTCGAGCATCTTGTCGAAGGCGGCGGGCGAACCGGCGAGCTGGCGCTTCCAGTCGTCCCACTCCTTGCGCTTATGGCCGCATTTCGCTTCGAAGGCAGCGATCTGGTCGGTATTCAGCTTGTGTATCTCCACCCCTGCCGCGCGCATCTCGGCGGCCGAGAAGGCGAAGGCGGCCGGAACCTTTGCCAGGTTCTGGTGGAAGGTGACTTCGCTGGCGAAATCGATGCCTTCCTGCACGTCCCTCGGCAGGCTGTTGAACCACTCCAGGTTGCAGCTGTACACCTGCAGGCCGTGAACGGTCTGTCCGAGGGTGATGTGCGACAGAATGTCGCCGAATCCGAAGATGTAGAGACCGCTGATTACCGGGTCCAGCGCATCGGCCACTCCCTGCTTGATGGCGGACGGTGTTTCACCCCAGGCCACGGGGGTCGGATTCGCGCCGAGCATCCGGTAGACCTGCTGCAGCATTTTCGAGCCGGGAACCCGGAACTTGACGCCGTTCAGATCGTCGGGGCTCAGGATGGGCTTCATGCCCTTGCGCACGGAGAATGTACGCGCTGACGTGGAGGTGTACCAGAGCGCCTTGAAGCCCTTGGCGGCGATCTTCGGGTCGATGACGCTCTTCCAGGCCTGCGAAGTGACGAGGTTGACCACCCGCTGGTTGTCGGCGCACCAGTAAGGTATGTTGATGAGGTCGACCTCGGGCGCGAATGGTGCGAAGTTCGACGCCGAATGCTGCGCGACCTGGATCACGCCCTGCTGCACCTTTTTCGCAAGCGCTGCGCCCGCTCCGAGTTTCTTGCCGGGGGCGAGGTTGACGTATACCTGCCCATTGGTCATGTTCTGGACGTTCTCCTTGAAGTCCAGTTGCATGATCGGGTGGGAGCGCGAAACCCCGACGATATAGGCGGTCGCGAAGGTCATCTGGTACTTGGCCGCGTTCTTGCGTTCGCGCTCCTCCTTCGCGGTCTGGGCCAGCGCTTCGTCCGAGAGCAAAGTTCCGGCGCCTGCCGCCACCAGGGCGGTGTTCAGACCATAACGGGTGCAGGCGTGCAAGAAGCGGCGGCGTTCGAGCAGTGTCTGGGGTTGCTGCATTCCAGTGTGATGCGTGAGATCTACGTTCATGATGTCTCCCTGCTTGGTTTGGCCGGTCGGAGCCGGTTGTTGAAGCCAGCTTGGCTGGCAAGGGCTATGGGTCCTCGCGCGTCAAGTCGTTGTCCGGGCGGATCTGCGCATAAGTCATGAATAGCGCGACGGCGACGAGCAACAGCAGGAACTCGGCCACACCGTCAACTGGTGAGCCCAGCGTGTGCCCGCTGAGAACCAGCCACTTGCCGTATAGGACGTTCGCGACGAATGCCGCGAGCGCGAGTGCGGACAAAAGAAGTGACCACCGGGCCACCGGACTGCGAGTTCTCTGTTCGTTCATGGCCTGCCAGCCTCGGCGCGGAATCGTGCAGCCTTTCGTGGGCGCGTCAAGGCGCCCATGTTCAGACGCGTGGAGAAGGCGAACTGGTCCAGCGCGACGTAGACGGTTGCCTGGGCCACGCTCATCGTGCTCACGAAAACAGGGGGTTGTTCATCCGCCGGTGGGAGGGTGTCGGCCCGGAGACGGCGCTCTTCGATTCCGGCGAGGAAGGCTGGGCTTTGCCCGACCGGACCACCGATCACGATGAGATCCGGATCGAGGATCTGCGTCATGTCGTCCAGGACGTGAGCCGCCGCGATGCCTGCGTCGACGAGTGCCTGTCGCTCGCGGCCGGGCCCGCTCGCCGCGGCCTCGATAATGCGTGCCAGGCGGCGGGCGTTCATGTCGAGATCGTCGGCCAGCACCGCGTCAAGCGAGAGATCGTGGACTGCTCCGACGATCGCCTGACCGGAGAAGACGGTGTTCGCGCAGCCGGTGCGGCCGCATTCACACCGCCGGAGGCCGACGAGATCAGCGCCGGGGTGGCGAAGCGCGGAATGATGACCGAGGGTCATGGAGCGTGCGCGTCGGCCACGCAACAGCCGGCCGTTGCAGATCGCGCTTGCGCCCACATAGGAAGACACCCGCAGCATCAGCACGTTGTCGAACTCTCGCGACAGGCCGAAGCGCCATTCGGCGAGGTTCAACGTGTTGTTCACGTTGTCCAGCGTGACTGGCAGCTGTGTGTGCTCGAAGTAGGGGGCCAGTACGAATGACTCCCAACCTCGTTGCGGCATGGACTCGATGGACAGACTTTCGTTGTCCATGACCCCGGCGATGGCGATCGCGATGCCGAGCACGACCCGTCCGCCGGCCGCTGCGCCGTCAAGGAGGCCGTCAACGGCGTCGCGGACGAATTCGAACGTCCGTGTCGGGCTGGAGAGCAGCCTGGCGGGAATTTCGATCTGTTCGACGACCTCGCCGCGCAGGTTCGCCAGACAGACGGAATGGTCCGACGCATGGATACCGATGCCGATGACGTAGGCACCCTCGGCTCGGAAATCGAGCGTGACGCTTCGCCTTCCAGGCTGACCGTTGCGCTCCTGTGCGCCCGATTCGTAGAGGAGTCCGGCTTCGATGAGCTCGCGCGAGATGCGGGTGATGGCTGTGGCGGTCAGGCCGGTGCGGGCCGCGAGTTCCGTGCGGGACGTGGCTCCATGACGGAGCAACTCGCCGAGGACAGCGCTGCGGTTGTTCTCGCGAAGATTTCGGGGCTCGCGCAGGCTGGACGAGTTGGGCATTGGCGTGGGATCGCTGCGGCCGGGTTCCTGGCGCCCCGGGAAGCGAAGGGTCTCCGTTTAATTAATTACTAGACGTTAGGAATTAACATAGGCCATCATCCCCACAACGTCAAGCACCGCAAAACCGGAGGAGATCCCGTCAATGTCCGAGTCCCGCCCCAATGTCCTGGTGATCATGGCCGACCAGTTGCCGCCCCATGTGCTAGGCGCCTACGGGCATCCGCAGGTGAAGACGCCGTACATCGACGCCCTGGCCGAGCAGGGCGTCGTTTTCGAGAACGCATACACGAATTTCCCGCTGTGCGTTCCCGCGCGCATGTCCATGCTCACCGGACGGCTGGCGCACCACATCGATTGCTGGGACAACGCCATGGAACTGCCGGCGCGGATCCCCACCGTGGCGCACTACATGCGGGCCGCGGGCTACGACGCGATCCTCGCAGGCAAGATGCACTTCATCGGCCCGGATCAGTTGCACGGATTCAGCCAGCGGGTGGTCACGGACATCTACCCGTCGTCCTTCGCCTGGACTCCGGATTGGGTCAAGGGCGAGCGCTACCGACCCACCGGTATCAACATGCGGGCCGTGGTGGATGCCGGCACGTGTGTGCGCAGCCTGCAGATGGATTACGACGACGAGGTCGAACATCTGGGAATCCAGAAGATCTACGACCTGGCCAGATTCGCCGAGAGACCATTCTTCCTGACGGTTTCATTCACCCACCCGCACTCGCCTTTCATGACCCATCAGCGGCATTGGGATCTCTATCGGCACGACGAGATCGTCATGCCGCGGGTCGCGCCGATCGAGGTCGAAGCGCTCGATACGATGAGTCGTTGGCTGCACTACGCGCACGCGGCCGACAAGCACACGATCACGGAAGAACACGTGCGGACCGCGCGGCACGCCTACTACGGTATGTGCAGCTATGTCGACGACAAGGTCGGCCGGATCATGTCGGCGATGCACGAGACGGGTCTGCTCGATCGTACCCTGGTGGTCTTCTGTTCAGATCATGGAGAGATGCTGGGCGAGCGTGGCATGTGGTACAAGCAGTCGTTCTTCGAATGGTCGTGCCGGGTGCCGTTGATCGCGCACTTCCCCGCTAGTTTCGCGGCTCGACGAATCGATGCGCCCGTTTCGCTCGTGGATCTAGTGCCCACGCTTCTGGATCTCGCACACGACGGGCGGCCATTCGAAACGGCGGCGCCGCTGGACGGCATGTCGCTCACGCGTCTTATGGGCGGAGCGCGTGATCCAGGCGCCGCTCCGGCCGAGGTCATCTCGGAGTACACCGGCGAGGGCGTCTGCGCGCCTTGCCGCATGATTCGGCGTGGCCCTTACAAGTACGTCTACACGCACGGCCACCCCCCCATGCTGTTCGACCTCGACCGTGACCCGGACGAGTTGCGCGATATTGCGGGCCAGCCGGAAGCGAGCGCTATTGAATCCGAATTGCATTCGGCACTGCTGGCAGGCTGGGATCCCGAGCATGTCAACCGCCAGTGTCTGCAGAGCCAGAAGGAGCGGCTCTTCATACACGGCGCGACCGACGGCGAGCCCAATTGGGCCTTTCGAGCCAGACCCGACGACGGGTCGCGCTATGTGCGCAATGCGAGCGCGATCGGAACAAAACTCAAGGCGCGATATCCGTTCGTAGAGCCCACGCCGTTCGAGCGCTAGGCGGCTGCCGGAACCGCAGCCCCCGGGCATCGCCCTCAGGGCAGCCGGCAGGCGCGCAGGTCACGATCGATCACGCCGTCGCGACGCTTGCAGTCACCGATCGGCTCGATGGGCTTGAGCCAGTCAGGCCGACCGCCGGTGAAAGTGAGCTCGCGGTGGCGGGCCTAGAAACCGTGGCCAGCGAGAAGGTCGGCGTGCCGCGCATCGCCGCCAGCCCTGTGGCCTATGAATGCGTGCTCGATCGCGTTGTGGATATCAAATCCGCGAACCGGCTCGTGCTCGGCAAGGTCGTTGCCATACATGTGGCCGATGCGGCCATGATCAACCCCGAGCGATGTCATGTGGATGTCGAAGCGCTCGATCTGATCGGTCGCTCGCGCAGCCCCGGCAGCTATATCCGCACCACCGATGCCTTCGAGCTGCCAACGCCCAGTCTCGAGCAGTGGCGGGGCAATCGATGAGCGATAGCGGCGCGGTGCCCAACACAGGACACGGGCCGACCGAGCGCGAGAAGTGTGCGCCTGAACGCCGTCGCTGGGCGCTGGCTACTGTTCGCCGAACTCGCTCAGGCCGGCACGCGCCAATCCGTCGGCATAGCGCGCCCGCAACGCCGGGTCTGCGATCGGCAACGCGGTACGAAACAGCTCGATCGACGCGTCCGGGCGCCGCGCAAGCAGGCGCTCGAGCGCGGTGACCGCTTCATTGCGACGGCCAAGCAGGCCGAGCGAGGCGAGCTCCACGAAGTTCGACCAGAACTGCGCGTCGGCCCGTTGCACGGCCCGCGTCGCCCAGCTCAACGCCACTTCCAGATCGCCCAATGCCAGGTGCGCCTCGGCGCATCGCACGAATGACGAACCCACCATCGGGTCGCGCGGGCTGACCCGCAGGCAGGTCTCAAGCACCGGCAGCGCCTCGGCGGCCCTACCGGACCAGACCAGCGACGTGCCGAGATAGCTCCAGGCTCGCCCGAAGCTGGGGTTCAAGTCAACCGCCGCCTGCATGTGCGCGATCGCCAGTTCGGGTTCGCGGCGAGCGAGGCGCATCGCGCCCAGGCCGAACTGGCACAGATGATCGTCGATCGCGATCTGCACGCCGCGCTGTGCAACGCGCAGGCCTTCGGCTCGGGCGTACTCGCGATCGTCGGTGAGGTTGAACAGCAGGAGGAAGAAGTAGCCGTGCGCCAAGCCACCATAGGCCGGCGAAAATTCGGGTGAACCCGAAATCAGCTCATCAAACATTCGGATCGATGCGCCGATGTCTTCGCCGCTTCCGATGCGGCGTCCGCGGTAGAGCGCCTCCATTGCCTGCAGATACCGGTCCCAATCGGGCAGGTCGGCAGCCTGGCGCATCGTGCGCGCGCGCTCGCGCTCGGCTCGGTCGAGTTCCGGCTCGATGGCGCCGACCACCTGCTGTGTGATCTCGTCCTGAACTGCGAAGATATCGTCGAGCCTGCGATCGTAGCGATCGGCCCAGATCTGCCCGCCGCTGGTGCCATCGACGAGCATCGCCGAGACGCGCACGCGCCCGCCGTCCTTGCGGATACTGCCCTCGAGCACGTAGCGCACGCCCAGTTCGCGGGCGACCTCGCGCGCATCCGCCTGGCGGCCGCGGTAGGTGAACATCGTGCTCGCGGCGATCACGAACATCGAACGGATTCGCGACACCGCTGTGATGATGTCTTCGGTGATGCCGTCACAGAAGTAGTCCTGAGTCGCATCGTCCGACAGGTTTACGAAGGGCAGCACCGCGATCGAAGGTCGGTCGTCGGCCGATCCGATCTTTGTTGATCGCGACGGCGGGGCGCTCGAATCGAGCAGCGCCACGAACCGGAACCCGGTGCGCTGGATCGTGCGAATCACGGCCTGGCGCTGGCCGTCGTCACCGACCGCCTTGCGCGCCGCATGCACCCGCGACGCTAGGGTAGCGTCCGTCACGAAGCGCCCGCCCCAGACCTCGGCAACCAACTCGTCCTTGCTCACCACACGTTCGTGATGCGCGATCAGGTGAGCGAGCAGCGCGAAGACCTGGGGCTCTACGGCAACCGTCGTCCCGCCCCGTCGAAGCTCGCAGGTTTCGGTGTCGAGTACGTGCTCGCCGAAATAATGGATCACGCGGACGTCTCCATTGCCTGTCTTCTTCCTGCCTGTGCCCGTCGATCCCAGTATAGGGCCGCGTTCGATCGGCCACGGGCAATCGCCAGGCGTTCTAAAAAGAAAGATGAAGACCCTGCAGGGTATCTGAAGGAGATCACAAAGCGCTCGGACCCGCCCGCTTCGAAAATGATTTCACCGCCAGCAGGCGTCACCCGAAACGAGGAGACGAGATGAACTCGAGCGAGCCACGCAAGCCGACCACCGCCGCCGTCAACGGCCCTCTCTGGGGCGCGAAAGCGCGCGACTGGGCCGAACTGCAGGAGGTGAGATTTCGTCCGATGTACGAGACCGTGTTCGACCGAACGGGGCTCGGGACGAATACGCAATACCTGGACGTCGGCTGCGGTGCCGGGCTGGCTGCGATGATCGCGTCCAAGCGTGGCGCCGCGGTCTCGGGGATCGACGCCGCGCTCGGCCTGCTCGAGGTCGCAAACGAGCGCGTACCCAAGGGGGACTTGCGCCACGGCGACCTCGAGTCCCTGCCGTTTGCCGATGCGTCGTTCGACCTCGTCACCGGCTTCAATTCCTTCCAGTATGCGGGCAACCCGGTGGTCGCCCTGTCGGAAGCGGCGCGCGTGGTCCGGCCTGCCGGCCAGGTCGTGATCGCCACGTGGGGTGCGCCCGACGGGATGGAGGCGAGCGCGATCGTGCGCTCGATGGGCCCCTTGCTGCCGCCACCACCGCCGGGCGCACCGGGACCGTTCGCGCTGTCGGACGAATCCGCGCTGCGCGCCTTTGCCCAGGCCGCCGGGCTACGGGCGCAGGAAGTCTTCGACGTGTTCCTGGACTTCGTCTTCGCCGATCATGACGCCGCCATTCGGGGCCTGGCGGCCTCGGGTGTTGCGGTTCGCGCGGCCGCGCACAGCGGTGAGCAGGCGGTCGAGCAGGCGCATGAACAGGCCATCGCGCCCTTCCTGCAGCAAGACGGCAGCTACCGCTTGAAAGCGAGCTTTCGCTGCCTGGTCGCATGTCGTTGATTGGCACGAGCCATCCGGGAGGTCACGGGAAATGACGCCGAAAAGCATTACGAGCGAGTCGTTCGAAGCGGGACAATTTTTCGCCGGCTTCCCGCTACCACCGGTAACGCAGTGGCTGGCTCCGCGCTTCGTTGCCCACGATCCAGCGAGCGCAACGCTGTGGCTCGACTACCTGGCGCGGCCAGAGTGGGGCCATCCGGGCGGCATGGTCCAGGGCGGAATCGTCACCGCGATGATGGACGACACGATGGGGCCGCTGGTTCTAGCCCAGACGGGGGGCCGCTTCCACCCTGCGAGCACCGACATTCACACGCGCTACTTCCGCGGGTTGCGGGTCGGTGACAAGTGCCGGGTGGAAGCGCGGCTGGAGCATGCCGGGCGATCTGTGGCTTTCGTCTGTGCGGAGATGGTTTCTGAAGACGGCAAGCTCGTCGCGCGGGCGACGAACACGGTGCGTCTCATCGACACCTTCGACTCATTGGCGCGGTCGGGTTCAGTGCCAGGCGACACGAATGGCGAGACATTCTGAGGCCGTCTGTCGACACGTCACGAGGCGCGGCCGATCTGGCGCGAAGCTCAGCACCGCAAGAGCACGCGACAACAAAGGTGTTGGGCGGTTCCGGGTCCAGCCTGAATCGCATCAGCGAACGAGATCGACTCGATCGCGATAGCCTGGGACGCTGGCCAATCCGCGGTCGCAGGTGAGCAGCGTCGCGTCGAGGGCCTCGGCAAGCGCCAGATAGCTGGCGTCGTATGCCGTGGCGTTCTCGCGCATCGACCAGATCGCCTGAAGCAGCGGGAAATGCGGGTGCCTGACGAGCGCAAGCTGGTGGAAGTCCGCCAGCGCCTGCGTGGCCCGCGCAACGGATATTTCATTGCGCAGCGCAAACCGGCGCAGCACCTGACAGATTTCCAGATCGACCAGATGCGGCACATGCAGCGCCCGGACATGACCCGAAACCCGCGCCGCCACCTGCCCCGCCAGCGGGCCCTGCAGCAGCATCTCGAGCAGCGCCGATGCGTCGATGACAATCACCGGCTGTTGCGCTCCGATCGCACGGCATCGGCCAGCGATTCGGTGGTGCGTACCGGTTCGCGCGCAGCCAGGCGCTCGCACATTTCTGCCAGGGTCGGCCGGCCCGCAACCTCGCTAATCTCGCGCAGCAGGTAGTCCGAAAGCGACATGCCGGCCAGCGCTGCACGCGCCTTCAGGGTTCGGTGGACGTCGTCCGGCACGTTGCGGATCTGAATCATCGTACTCATCAAAATATGATGCTTGCATGCGCAGCACATGTCAACGGTGACGGCGGGCTGTCGAGCAGCTTGTTGAAATACCTCACGAGCCCGGCGTCACTGCTGCGACAGCACGCTGAAGTCCTCGGCCAGGCCGGACACGAAGCCGCGTGCGTGGCGCCATTGTTCGGCACTGGCTAGCGCGAACAGCTCCGCCAGCAGGCGGTCCGCATGTTCGGCCGATTCCTGCGCCAGGCGGCGCACCGTTTCGTCGCCGGGCTGCAGCCAGCTGGCCAGCCAGGCATGCACCCTGGGCACCGCCTCGGCGGGCGCCACCCGCTGCGTCACCAGCCGCTCGAGTTCGTCGACAAAGCCCTGCTGCCACTCGAAGCGGGTCTGCCACCAGGCTTCGTTGGCCGGCATCTGCCGCACCCGATGGGCGATCAGCGCGCGCTGCTTGTCGCTCAGTTCCCCGAACAGCCGCTCCAGGCGGCTCTCCCAGCGCTCGATCCGGTGGGCCAGGCGACGATCCGGGTCATCGCCGCCGTGTTCGGCGACCAGCTGGTCACGACGCTGACGAATGCCGGCGCGGATACCGGCGAACTGCTCGGCGCTAAGCGTGACGGCCACATCGAACACCGGCCCGCTCAGGCGCTCGGCCAGCGGCGGCCAGACCTGCACGACCTCTTCGCGCCAGGCACGCACATCGGCCGCTGTGACCGCCACCCCGCCAGGAGCGCCGGCGAACCCGGGATGGGCGAGCACGCGCTGGAGAAATGCCGCGTATCGGGGCAACTCGACCGAACGGTGCCATTCGAGCAGCGAATCGAGATGCTCGTCGATCTTTGTTTGCTGCTCCGCGGTGGGCGTGAGATAAGTGGCCAGGCGCCAATTGGCCGCCGTGGGCAACCAGTTGTAGCCGGTACGCATCAGCGAGCAGGCGCCGAGAACGACGAGCAGTAATGCCAACACCGGCACGCTCGCCAGGCGGCTGATACTGCTATTCTGTCCTACTCTCGTGGCACTCATGCCCATCGTCAAGTGACTGTCATTGCTAAGGATTTTCGCCACATGAACATCGTGGTGCTGGCCGCCGGCATGGGCAAACGGATGCGCTCCGAACTGCCCAAGGTTCTTCACCGGCTGGCGGGCAAGCCCCTGCTCGGCCATGTCATCGATACCGCGCGCGCACTGTCGCCCGGCCGGCTGGTCGTGGTTCACGGCCACGGCGCAGACACCGTTCGTGCCGCGTTCCCCGATGATGATATCCATTGGGCGCTGCAATCGCCCCCGCAGGGCACCGGGCATGCGGTTGCCCAGGCGGTCGATGTGCTAGACGACGCCGTGCCGACGATGGTTCTCTACGGCGATGTGCCGCTCACCCGCCAGGACACGCTGGCCGCGCTGGTCACGGCCGCCGGCACGGACAAACTGGCCCTGCTGACCATCGATCTCGATGATCCCACCGGCTACGGCCGTATCGTGCGCGAGAATGGCGCGATCCGCCACATCGTCGAGGAAAAGGACGCCAGCGAGGCACAGCGGCGGATCCGCGAGGTCAATACCGGGATCCTGGTGGCCCCGACACCGGCGCTCAAACGCTGGCTGGCCGGGCTCACCAATGACAATGCCCAGGGCGAGTACTACCTGACCGACATCGTCGCGGCGGCCGTCGCCGACGGCGTTGCGGTGGTATCGAGCCAGCCCGCCCACGTCTGGGAGACCCTGGGCGTGAACAGCAAGCGCCAGCTGGCCGAGCTCGAGCGGATCCACCAGCGCAACCTCGCCGAGGCCCTGCTCGACGATGGCGTGCACCTGATGGATCCGGCCCGCATCGATATCCGCGGCAGCCTGCGCTGCGGGCGCGATGTCACGATCGATGTCGGCTGCGTGTTCGAGGGCGAGGTCGAACTGGCCGACCGGGTCCATGTGCATGCGCATTGCGTGATCCGCGACGCGCGCCTGGGCGCAGGCACCGAAGTGCTGCCCTTTTGCCATATCGATGGCGCCCAGGTGGGCGAAGCGGCGCGGGTCGGCCCCTACGCGCGGCTGCGCCCGGGCACCGAACTGGGCCAGGACACCCACGTGGGGAATTTCGTCGAGTTCAAGAACACCCGGATGGCCAAGGGCTCCAAGGCCAACCATCTCGCCTATGTGGGGGATGCGGATGTCGGCACGAACGTGAACATCGGCGCCGGCACCATCACCTGCAACTACGATGGGGCGAACAAGTTCCGTACCGTGATCGAAGACGATGCCTTCATCGGCAGCGACACCCAGCTGGTGGCGCCGGTCACCGTGGGGCGCGGCGCCACACTCGGCGCGGGCACCACCCTGGTCAGCGATGCACCGCCCGGAAAACTGACGATTTCCCGGGCCAGACAGACTACGATCGAGAACTGGCAACGGCCGGTCAAGCAGAAGCGGCCCGCCTGAACCACGGGGCGCCCCCGGGCGCGCCCGGAACAAACAACCGAATCCTCCCGACACGTTTTTCCCAGGAGCGCACCATGTGCGGAATCGTCGGCGCCGCGGCACGGCGCAATGTGGTCCCGATGCTGATCGAGGGGCTGCGCAAGCTCGAGTATCGCGGCTATGACTCGGCCGGTATCGCGGTGCTCAATGGCAACCTGAAGCGGGTGCGGGCGGTCGGTCGCGTGGCCGATCTGGAAAAGAAGACCCAGGAGTCGCACACCGATTCGGTGACCGGTATCGCCCACACACGCTGGGCCACCCACGGCGGCGTGACCGAGGTCAATGCCCACCCGCATGCCTCGCTCAGTGGGGCCCACGAAATCTGCGTCGTGCACAACGGCATCATCGAGAACCATGATGCGCTGCGCCGGCGGCTCAAGGAGCAGGGGTATCACTTCGACTCCGAAACCGACACCGAGGTCGTGGCCCATCTGGTGCACAGCCATGTGAGCGCCGGGGCGAGCCTGTTCGATGCGGTGCGCAGCGCGGTCAATGAACTCGAGGGCGCCTACGCGCTGGCGGTGATCTCGCGCAGCGAGCCCGATGTCGTGGTGGGCTCACGCCGTGGGTCGCCGCTGCTGCTGGGCATCGGCAGCAATGGCACCGGCAAGGGCGAGAACTTCCTGGCGTCGGACACCTCGGCCCTGCTGCAGGTGACCCGCCATGTCGCCTATCTGGACGAAGGCGATGTGGTGGAGATCCGCCCCGATGGCTATCGGATCGTCGATGCCGACGGGGTAGCGGCCGAACGCGCGATCATCGAGAGCCAGCTCTCGGCCGACGCGGTCGAACTCGGCAACTTCGATCACTTCATGCAAAAGGAGATCGTCGAGCAGCCGGGCGCACTGGCCAACACGCTCGAGATGGTGATCAACGCCAGATCGCTGTCGCCGGGCCTGTTCGGTGCCGATGCCGAGAAGATCTTCGCCGATACCAAACAGGTGTTGATCATCGCCTGTGGCACCAGCTTCCATGCCGGCATGGTGGCCAAGTACTGGATCGAGTCGATCGCCGGGATTCCCTGCAATGTGGAGATCGCCAGCGAATATCGCTACCGCGTCTCGGTGCCGCTGGAGGACACGCTGCTGATCACGGTCAGCCAGTCGGGTGAGACCGCCGACACCCTGGCCGCGCTGCAACATGCCAAGGGCATGGGCATCACCAACACGCTCACCATCTGCAACGTGCCCGAGAGCGCGCTGATCCGGCAAAGCAGGCTGCGCTTCCTCACCCGTGCCGGGCCCGAGATCGGTGTGGCCAGCACCAAGGCCTTCACCACCCAGCTGGTGTCGCTGTTCACCCTGGCGCGGGTGTTGGCCAAGCAACGCGGCCGCCTGGCCGGCCAGGCCGAACTGGAGATGATCACCCAGATGCGCCACCTGCCGGCCGCCATCCAGCATGTGCTCGAATGTGAACCCGCGGTGCGCGAATGGGCGCAGCGCTTCGCCGACAAGCATCATGCGCTGTTCCTTGGCCGTGGCGTGCACTACCCGATCGCGATGGAGGGTGCGCTCAAGCTCAAGGAGATCTCCTACATCCACGCCGAGGCCTATGCGGCCGGAGAGCTCAAGCACGGGCCGCTCGCGCTGGTGGACAAAGACATGCCGGTGGTTGCCGTGGCCCCCAATGATCTGCTGATCGAAAAACTCAAGAGCAATCTGCAAGAGGTGCGCGCGCGCGGCGGCGAACTGTTCGTCTTCGCCGACCGCGACACCCACATCGACGAAGGCGACGGCGTGCACGTGATCAATCTGGTCGATCATGCGGGCGCACTATCGCCGATCCTGCATGTGGTGCCGCTGCAGCTGCTGGCCTATCACGTGGCGCTGGCCAAGGGCACCGATGTGGACAAGCCGCGCAATCTGGCCAAGAGCGTGACGGTGGAGTAACGCGGTTCAGATTGCTGCGACAAGCGCGCGGGTTCAACTACGACAAGGCGACCGGCAGCTCGTAGGGCCCGTTGCTCGTTGGCGTCAGCGGCGGCGCAGGTTGGCGGGCAGCCTTTCATCATTGCCCAGCGCCACCCGGCGAACGCCGTCGCTATCGGTGGGTTGATGGCCTTCGGTGGCGCGTGGCGCCGGTGCCTCGACGATGCGATTGCTCAGCCGCCCCAGACCACTGACCTCCACCTCGATCAGATCCCCCACCTCGAGCGGACGCGAATTGGCCGGCGTGCCAGTCAGGATCACATCACCGGGTAGGAAGGTGATGTGGCGCGACAGATCGGCGAGCAGATAGTCGAAGCTCCAGATCATCTCGTCGCCGAGCACCCCTTGCTGGACGAGCTCACCGTTACGGTAGGTGGACAGCGTCTGCTCGCGAGGATCGATGCCGGACACGATCCCCGGCCCGATCGGACAGAAGCCATCGGGCCCCTTGACCCGCAGCATCGAGCCCGCGTCTGTATCCCGCATGTCCTGCAGGCCGAGATCATTCGCGCAGGCAAAGCCGGCAATGTGGTCCCAGGCCTCGTCGCGGGTCACGTTGCGGGTCGGCTTGCCGATGATCATCGCCACCTCGCCCTCGTAGTTCAGGTACTGGTAGCCCTGCGGGCGCACGACCTCGCCGCCGTGTGCATTCAAGGCGGTGACCGGCTTCATGAAGTAGGTGGGCGTGAGATCGGTGTCGCGATCGATCGTGGCCCCCCGAAACTCATAGAAGCGTGACGAGTAGTTCAGATGGATGCAGATGATCTTGCTGGGCGCGCAGGGCGGCAGGTGAACGACGTCATCGACGCAGACGACACGGCCGTCGCCAAGCACCAGGCCTGCGTCGGTCAGCTCGGCCCAGGTCTCGGCCCCATTGTGTAGCACGCGACGATGCTCACGGCGTGGCCCGGTCAGTACGTTCATTGGCGTTTTCCCCGCAAAGTTCGGATGATGGATATTCAGAGGTTGAACCAGATGTGGACATTGCCCGTGCCCATCGCGTTCTCGTAGGCGGAAAGCGGCTCGCCTCGCGCACGACAGTTCGCACCACCCAGCGCGCCCACCATCTGCAGGTAGTGGCCGCCCAGACCTTCATAGGCGGCCGCGCGCAGCTCCGGATAGCGCTCGATCACGCTGGCATGGTCGCCGCGCGCCCAGAGGGCCATGATCTCGTGATCCAGCGCGACATGTTTCGGATCGCTGATGTTGTCCGGATGCCAGTTGTTGGCGTTACGGGGCACGAAATCGAGATCGACCATGCGATGACTGAGCGCACCGCAGGCAATCATGGCCACGCGCGCATCGGCGGCGGCGATCGCCTCGCCAATGACCTGGCCCATCGCCAGAAAGTGTGGGCCACGAGCGTTCTGGCAGATGCTCATCCGCAAGATGCGCTCATCGCGCCGGATCGTGCTCGCCATGTTGATGACCGGGTACTCGGGCTCCAGCCCCGGATCGGTCAGATTGAAGAACGGCACGCCTCGCAGGCCGGCAACGCGCTCGATCTCACGCGCCAGCAGCGGCGCGCCGGCGTAGTCGTAAGGCACATCGTGCAGGATCCATGGCAACTCGGCCGATGTGTAAACACCCTGATAGTGATCTGCACCGGCGCAGATATGTCGCTGGGTGGTGAACCAATGCGTGTCGATGATGACCAGGGTGTCGGGCTCGACCGCCTCGAGCCGCCGGCGCACGCGCTGTAGCCCCTCGACAAGATCGGAATCCTGCCCGTTGCCCAGCGCAATGCGATCTTCCCGGGGCCGAAACAGCCCGGGATGATGGGCAACGATTGCGGCGGCGACGATGCTTCCCATGGTCATGCTCCTGCGTTGGTTCGTCTTCTACCGATTCGGGTGCGTTCGAACGATCACGATAGCCATCGATTGCTCATAAGACAATCTGGATTTATAACCTAATCTATTAGTTATTCAGATAAATCTACCGAGGCATCCCTATGACCGGACATGTCACCTTGCGCCAGCTGCGCGCGTTGTCTGCTGTCGTCGAGCATGCGAGCTTCACCGAGGCCGCCAGAGCGATGCATCTTTCGCAGGGCGCGCTCAGCGGACTGGTCAAGGAACTCGAGTCGCAGCTCGGCGTGCGTCTGCTGGACCGGAACACGCGGCGGGTTTCGGCCTCTGTCGTCGGTGAGGCGTTCGTGCCGCTGGTCAGACGCGTGATCCATGATCTCGACGAGGCGCTCGAGAGCCTGGACAACCTCAAGGCGCTGCGGCGCGGGGTGGTACGTGTCGCGGCTCCCGAAACGCTGTCCTGCACCCTGATGCCCGAGTTGATCGCCAGTTACAGCGCTGCCCATCCGGCGATCGAGATCCGGTTTCAGGATGTCCCGATCGAACAGGTGGAGGAAGGGCTCGCAAGCGGCAGCATCGACATCGGCTTCGGGCCCGAGACCTCGATCGCCGAAGACGGATTGAGCCGGCACGTCTTATGGACGGATTCCTTGTGCGTCGCGCTGCACCGTGATGACCCGCTGGCGAGGCACGACACCGTTGCCTGGCGGGATCTGAAAGCAACCCCGGTGTTCACCTACATGCGCGCCTTTCGCAGCCGCGTGCTGGATCAGGTCCCCAAGCGCCGGCAGCCGACACAGATCATTCCGGTGAACCGGGTCAATACCGCACTGTCCATGCTGTCGGTCAGACGGGGAGCGGTGATCTGCCCGTCGATGACCCGCTCTCTGGTCGAGGGCTTCGGGCTGACGCTACGCCCGCTCAACCAGCCGGTTGTGGAGCGCAGCATTGCGCTTTTTCTGCGAGACCGTCCCTCGCCTTCGCCGGCCGTGGCAAGCTTCGCCGAGTTCGCCCGACGCTATGCCGACGATTGGCAGCGTTCACCGCCGCAGAGGGGTGGCCGCGCCTGACCGCCCTCTTGCCCGCCTCGCGTTCACGCTCTGAAAAGCATTTCTGCCTCTACGCTCCAGATCGCAAGAGCCGGCGGCGATCATCGCCCACCATTTGCGCTAAGGTAGCGTTCCAGGCTGCGTCATCGCCATCTCGGTCCACCCTTCGGAGGCTTCACCATGGGCTTGTTCGATTCCATCCTCAGCAAACTGGGCCTGGGCAGTGCCCAGGCCGCCACACCTGCAGCTCCCGCCGACGCACCGTCGGCGCCGGCGGCGGCCTCTCCCGCGCCGGCCGTGCCGCAAGCCATCTCACAGGTGGATATCGTGGCCAAGCTCGAAGCGATGGCCGCCGCCAATCCGCAGAAGCTGAACTGGAAGACCTCGATCGTCGACCTGCTCAAGTTGCTCGGGCTGGACAGCAGCTTCGGCGCGCGCAAGGAGCTGGCCACCGAACTCGGCTGCCCGGCGGAGAAGATGGGCGACTCGGCGCAGATGAACATGTGGCTGCACAAGACCGTGCTGCAGAAGCTGGCCGCCAACGGCGGCAACATTCCGCCGGAACTGCTCTAGGTCGCTTTTGGCGCTTCAGCGTGACGACGTGCGGGCCACCTATATGACCGTGCGGGCCGCTACGCAGGCCCGCCCCTGCACGGCGCGCTGCCGGCCAGTGATTTCTGCGTATCGCGCAGCCGCGGCACTGCTTGCCGCGGCGCTCGCCATGCCGATGGCATCCTCGCGCGCCGCCGAGATCTTCATCTCGAACAAGGCCCTGACACAGAGCGTCGAGCAGGCCCTGTTCACCGATGATGGTCGGTGGTTCTTGGAGAATTCGGGCCCTTGCAATCGTGCCTATCTGCAATCGCCCATGATCACCACCGCCGATGGCCGGCTGCAACTGCGTGCCCGCCTGCGCGCGCGCAAGGCGATCGTCTACCAGGGCCGGTGCATCGGCCCGGCCTTCGATTCGATCGTGCTTCTCTCGGGTGCACTGGTGATCTCGCAAGACACGATGTCGCTCGAGCAGCTTCGCGTGGACAGCATCGAAGACGATGCCACCCGGCTCGCCTACACCGTGGCCATGCAGGCCGATCTGGTCAGACTGCCACAGGCGGTTCGGTTTGCCTTCCGCCCCGCGCTGGACGCCGCGCTGGCCCAGCTGCCCGGCTGGCGGATCCGCGCAGATTCGCTGAATCTCTCGCTCCTGGGCACCGACAGGCAAGGTGTGAGGCTGGGCATCGATTTCTCGCTGGTGGTGGACGAGCTTCCCGCCCAGCGCTGATCCGCTCAGGCTGACGCTGTTTGCTCACGCCAGGGCCTGGGCGAGAAAATCCACCAGCAGGCGCACCTTCGAGGCCAGATGCCGGCGGCTCGGGTATAGCGCATGAATGCCGAATTCGGGTGCCCGATACTGCGGCATCAACTCCCGCAGCGCGCCGCTCTCGAGGTGCGCTTGCACGAGAAACATCGGCTCCAGGACGATGCCCAGATGTTCGAGCGCGGCCGTGCAGCAGATATCGCCACTGTTGCTGTGCATGCGTGGCCTGACCTTGACCGCGACCGGCCCGTCCGGCCCCGCGAAGTGCCAGTGATCCCCGGTGGTCAGCAGCGAGTAGCCGATCGTGGCATGGTCGGCAAGCTGGCCCGGATGCTGCGGCTCACCGTGGCGGCGCAGATACTCCGGTGATGCGCACAGTCGCAGTCGTGTCGCGGCGAGCCTGCGCGCAATCAACGACGAGGGTGCGAGCCGGCCGATGCGGATCGCGAGATCGAAACCCTCGTCGACGAGATCGACGAAGCGATCCGTCAGCGTGACCTCGAGCGTGACGCCGGGGTGTCGCGCGAGAAAGCGTGACCACAAGGGCGCGAGGATCATCATGCCGTAGCTGACCGGCGCGTTCACGCGGATGTGCCCCACCGCCTGTTCGGCATGCGCGCTCACCTCGGCCTCGACGGCCTCGATGGCGCCGAGCAACTCGCGGGCGCGCTCCAGGAACACTCTACCCTCGGCGGTCAACGACTGACGCCGGGTTGTGCGCTGAATCAGGCGAACCGCCAGCCGGGCCTCCAGCTCGGCCACGAGGCGGGACACCGCCGTCTTCGATATCCCGAGCGCATCGGCCGCGGCCACGAAGCTGCCGGCATCGGCCACCGCGACGAAGGCCTGCATCTGATCGAGCTTGTTCATTAGGCCATTGTCCCGCTTTTCGGGCCAATTAAGTTTCCTGTAGATCGTTTATCTATCTCAATAGATTCAATACAGTGACAACCGTCCCTCCGACATCGTCCTACCCGGACGCCACCCTCGACATGGAGCCATCAAGATGAATGCCCGCACGATCACCCAGCGCCTGCTGAACTCCCCTGACGATCTCGCGCCCCTGTTGCTGCGCGTACCGCTCGGCCTGACCTTTGCCGCTCATGGTGCCCAGAAGCTGTTTGGCTGGTTCGGCGGCTATGGTCTGAGCGGTACCGGTGAGTTCTTTGCCTCGATCGGGCTGAACCCGGGAATCACGATGGCCTTGCTGGCCGGCTCGGCCGAGTTCTTCGGTGGTCTGGCCCTGGTGCTGGGCCTGCTGGTTCGGCCGGCGGCTGCGCTACTCGCATTCACGATGCTGATCGCGGTGTTCGCGGTGCACTGGAGCAAGGGCTTCTTCGCCGCCGCAGGTGGCTATGAGTACGCGATGATGCTGTTCTTTGCCTCGGCGGCGCTGATGGCCAGTGGCGCCGGACGGTTGGCGCTGGACCGCTGGTGGCTCGGGCGCAAGCCGCGTATGGCCACGGCTGGCGAAGCGCTGGCGGCCTGACACACAGGCGCGCCCGGGTGCGCAGCCCGGGTGCGCGTACCGCCGCGCGAGCGGGCGGATGCGTTCATGCGTTGTTTCGTGCGCGTTGGCGCGTGGGCGCGTGGGCGCGTGTGCGGGTACGCGCGTGGGCGGCCTGCCGCGGCCTCAGGCGTCCCCGGCAATCGACCAGCCGAATCGCCCGCATGCGCGGCCGAGCCCGGCCAGCCAGGCCGGGCGATCGGCCGCGACGCCGATCACGGTCAGTTCCGCGGTCTCGCCTGGTACGCACGCCTCGAATCGCCACCGCCCGCCCGCCCACTGAAAATCGACGCAATCGCCCGCGTCGAGCACCAGGTGCCCCTTGATCCGATAGATCCCACCCGGCAGGCCGGCGAGGAATGCCGCGAGCGCTTGCTCGCTCACCGGGCTGGCGGCACGCACCGTGACCGCGTGAAAACCCCGCGCATCGTGGCTTGCGCCCGACGGCGCAGGTCGCGCCCCGAAGCGTGATGCCTGTAGCACCAGCGCTGGATCGATGACGCCGTGGGCGGCCGCCAGCACGCGCCGCCCGGGGTGTTCGCGACCGATCTGCGCCTGCAATGCGCTCACCCGGTCATCGGACATGGCGTCCGTGCGCGTGAGCGCGATCAGGTGGGCCGCCTCGATCTGGCGCCGCAACAGCGGCCCGGCTCCGGGATCCGCGATCGCCCCCGGGTAGGCCAAGCCATCGATCACGGTCACAATGCCCGCCAGCCGGGTGAGCGGGCAGACCAGAACCGCCGCGGCCAGCGCGTTCGGATCGGCGACACCGCTGGCCTCGACCACGATCGCGTCGGGTGCGGATTCCCGCCCGGCCAGTTGCGCGAGCGTGCGCGCGAAGTCGGCGCCCATCGCACAGCAACTGCAGCCATTGCTGAGTTCGATCACATCACCGTGCACCGCCCGGATCTGGCCGGCATCGAAGCCGAGCTCGCCGAAATCATTGACGACCACCGCCAGGCGGCGTTCGCCGCTGTGTGCCAGCAGATGGCGCAGCAGGGTCGTTTTGCCCGCGCCGAGAAAACCGGACAAGAGCGTGACATCCACCGCCGCCGCCCGGGCGCGATCCGCGCCCTCGCATTGCCGGCCGATCTCGTGAACGCCCTGCAGCGCCGCGGTCAGCCCGAACCATTCGGCACGCAGCCGCGCATGAACACCCACGTCAGCCATCGGCCATGTGCACGACGCCGCCGGTCACGACGCCACGCACAGCGATGTCTTTCAGCTCGGTGGGATCGACCTCGAAGGGGTCTTGGGCGAGCACGGCGAAGTCCGCGAGCTTGCCCGCCTCGAGCGAGCCCAGCTCGTGATCGCGTCGCAGCACGAAGGCGGCGTCGATCGTGATCGCGCGCAGCGCACGATCGACCGAGATGCGCTCGCCTGGCGCCACCACCGTGTGGCCATCGGCCGCCAGCCGGTTCACGGCGTTCCAGGCCGCGGTCAGCGGCGCCATCGGCGCCACCACCAGGTTGTAGTCGGAATGCAGGCAGAACGCCGCGCCGGCCCGCGCGAGCGAGCCGAGCCGCGCCGTGGCCTCGGCGCGATCGGGGCCAAAGCCCATATCCGCATGGATCTGCGCACGCAGATTCACGAAGTAGGGGTTCACGCTGGCCGCACCGCCCAGGGCCGCCAGCCGGCGCGCCTGCGCGGGCGTCGAGATGCAGTAGTGCTCGATGGTGAAACGATGGTCGAAGCGCGGCTTGCGCAACTGCAGCGCGGCCAGCGTATCGAGCGTCATGTCCACGGTGGCGTCGCCGTTCGCATGCGAGTGAATCTGGTCCCCCCGCTCCCAGTAGGGGGCCATCACCTCGAGCATCTCCTGCCAGGGAACCTCGCCGGTGCGACCATCGTCGCGGTCCAGGTAGCCGGGAAAATTCAGCTGCAGGGTCATGGCCGGATAGGAGCCGTCATTGATCCACTTCACCCCGTGCGTGGACAGCCGCGTGCTCGAGCGCGCCCGGTATTCGTCCAGGAAGTCGAAGCGGTCGGCGCCATAGCGGCGCCGCAAGGCGGGCTCGAAGGGCACCAGCACCATGCGCAGCGGGAACGAGGTATCGGCAGCCAGCGCCGCATGATCACGCCATTCGTCCTCGAAGCGGGTCAGGCCCCAGCCCATGTCGGCCACGCAGGTGATACCGGCGCGCACTGTGCTGGCCGCATGCACGCGCAATGCCCGCTCTCCGAAGCCGGGTTGGTAAATGCGACGGACCAGCGGCCGCATCGCGCGTGCATAAGCCTCGGTCTCGACAAACCAGCCATTGAGCCGGCCGTCGGCGAAGCGGCCGATGCCGTGATCATGGCTGTCTTCGGTGACATCGGTGAGCGCGATCATCGGGGTGTTCGTGTACACGATGTGCGGCGCGTAACACGACACCCAGATCGGCGTGACCGTGGAAATTGCATCGAGCATGTCGCGATCGAGGTGACCGCCCTGCATGCCGGGATCGAAGCCCCAGCAGATCACAGGCTCGGAGGGATCATCCAGCGCCCCGACAAGCGCGCGGATTCTGGCCAGCACCTGATCCCGGCTGGCGCAAGGCGGCTGCGGCCCGGTGGGCCCATGGGATTCGATCGGCCCCACGTAGTGCAGGCACTGAAACACGCCGGACATCCGCAGATGGGTATGCGGATCGATGAAGCCGGGCATCAGGATGTCGTTCTCGAAGCGGCGATCGATCCGATGCGGGATGCGCTCCAGCCAGGGGGCCAGTGTCTGCAGAGATCCCACCGACACGATGCGCTCACCAGCCACCGCGATCGCGGTGGCCAGCGGCCGCCCGGCATCCATCGTGTGAATGCGCCGTGCGGTATAAACGGTGAGGGCTTCGATCATGGTGCATCCGGTCTTCGTGGGCCTGACTGCGCCGATGATAGGCGAAGGATGCTCAGCTAGGGCCTGTTATCTCTCATCCGATACCCGCCCGCCATCGGCGCAATAGCGGCGCACCCATGAGTGGTAATGCTGCAAGCCCGGCTCGTTGCGCCCGAACAAGAATGCCTGATTACCCTTCGAGCGCAGGCCCCGCTGAATACGCATGCCCATGTCGTAGTCCTCCTCGACCACCGCCTGCCGAACCAGTTCGCTGAATGCGCGCGTGGCCGCCAGCTGCTCATCCGTCTCGGGGGGCTTTGCCACCAGTATGGTCTGGCGGGTGATCGTGGATTCAGGCGTCTTGCCCGGGAACATCTGGCTGACCAGGCAGTGATCACCGAGCACGCCGGAGATCGAGGTGTTCGGGAAGATCGAGTGAATCAGGCGCACATAGCTGCCCGGTTCCTGCCATTGCGCGCTGGGAATGCCGGCCAGCTCGGCGATCGTTCTGCGCGCGAAGGTGATGCGCTGATGCGCGCCCCAGGTATCGTGCACCGTCAGATTGCCCACCGTGTGCTTGCCCACGGTATTCGCATGCAAGGTGTTGTGATGGTAGGCCTCCAGGTAGCCATCCCAGCAGATCTTCCAGCCGGGGCCATCGAGGTCGCGCTGCTCGTGCAGATGCCAGCTGCCCAGCTCGAGCGTGGCCAGTTCCCGATCGAATCCGGCCAGGAATCCGTCGAAATCCACCGTCAGACCCGGCGTCAGCACCGCCCAGATCAGCCCGCTGCGCTCATGGCAGTCGAGCTCGGTCAGACCGAGCGCATCCTTGCCGACCTCCCCGAAGGTGCTTTCACCGGCGATCGCGATCAGACGTCCGTCATTGCCGAATGTCCAGGCATGGTAGCGGCAGACGAAGCGGTCGGCCCTGCCCTTGTCCTGCTGGCAGACCGGCGCGCCACGATGACGGCAGACATTGATGAACGCCCGTGCCCGGCCGGTCTTGTCACGCGTGACCAGCACCGGGACATCAGCGATCTCGGTGCTGCGAAACGACCCTGGTGCGGGCAGCTCGAGACTGAGCGCGACCACGACGGGCAGCTCGCGGAAAATGCGTTGCAGCTCGCGCTGATAGCGCTGCGGATCGACATAGGCATCGACCTCCAGCGACATCGGTGCCGGCGCCTGATCGGTGGTCTTAGCGGTGAAGTGCGCGAACGCGCGCCTGGTGATCTCGAGCGTGTCCTGTGGGTCTCGCATGATGTTCTCCCACTCAACCCTTATGGCGGGCGTCGAAGGCCTGCCAGGTGGGCAAAGACTCCGGGTAGTCTGCAGGCAGGCGCTTGTCACCGGCCTTCAGGCGGTTGGTCTGATTGAGCACATTGCCATACTCGCTGACGGGCACGTAGTACAGAAAACTGATCGTTCGCCTGGCAAAGCGCCAGACACCGTCCTCGATGCGGTAGAGATCGTCGTACTTCATCGCGGCCAGGCTCATCACGCCGCCGGGCGTGGTCTCGGCATGGCTGTAGAGCAGACCGCTGGCCGCGTCCTCGCGCCCCTGATCGAAACGAACGAAGTGGTCATGGGTCCAGTGATAGCCGGGCCCACGCATGGCCAGCACCTTGTCGAACATCTCGACGATGGCCGTGCGCCCGCGCGCATCCATGAAGCCACTGGGGGCATCGAACACCGCGTCCTCGGTGAACAGGCCGGCGATCCGATCGATGTCGTGCTCGTCGCAGGCCACCGCATAGGCACTGGCCAGCTCGCTGATCGCCTGACGCGACTCCAGCCGTTGCACCCGGCGCTCGAGATCGTCAAGTGTGCTCATCGGGTTGTTCCTCCTGTGTTGGCCGCGCTGCCGCGCGGCACGCGTGTGTTTCGTGCCTCTTCATGGGTCACAGATCATCAGCGCCCATAGACGGAGCTCGGCAGCCAGGTGGCCAGCCAGGGTTGCCAGACGAGCAGCGCCACCATCAGCAGCATGGCGATCACGAACGGGATGGCGCCGGTCCACACATCGCGAAACCGGGCACCCGGCCCGCGGATGCCGTGCACCACGAACAGATTGACCCCGATCGGCGGCGTGATCAGTGCCACCTCCATCAACAGCGTGACCATGACCCCGAACCAGACGCCATCGAAACCCGCCGCCGTGACCAGCGGGTAGACGAGGCCGATCGTGGTCAGCATCATGGAGAAGGTTTCCATGAACATACCGATGATCACGTAGA
The DNA here is from genome assembly GCA_041396585.1 of Burkholderiaceae bacterium. Taxonomy (GTDB): domain Bacteria; phylum Pseudomonadota; class Gammaproteobacteria; order Burkholderiales; family Burkholderiaceae_E; genus JAUIAI01. The sequence continues at coordinate 120,063 of JAWKYG010000008.1, forward strand.
AGACCACGATCAGCATGATCAGTTGCACGGGGCTCAGGCCGAGCTGGCCGATCCATGCGCTCAGCGCCTGGATGTAGCCGAGAAAGCCGATCACGATGTTCAGGATCATGGCCGAGAAGATGATGAACATCACCATGGCCGTGGTCTTGACCGTGTTCTCGAACGATTCGATCAGCATGCGCCAGTTCAGCCGCCCGGCGAGCGCGGCCAGGATCAGCGATACCACCACCCCGATCGAAGCGGATTCGGTCGGTGTTGCCCAACCGGCATAGATGGTGCCCACCACACCGAAGAAGATGATCAGCGGCGGCAGGAGATCGGGCAGGCAGCGCAGGCGCTCGGCCCAGCCAACGGATTCGGGTTGGCCGCTGGCCTGCGGTCGGATCAGGCAATAGGCCATGATCATCAGGCTGAACAGAACCGCCAGCAGGATGCCCGGGATGATTCCCGCCAGATAGAGCTCGGGCACCGAGTTCTCGGTGAGCACACCATAGACGATCAGCGTGATCGATGGCGGAATCAGGATGCCCAGGGTGCCGCCGGCCGCGATCGAACCGAGAAACAGCGGTTCCGAATAGCCGCGCCTGGCGATCTCGGGGTAGGCCACCGTGCCGATCGTGGCGGCCGTGGCGATGCTCGAGCCGGAGGTGGCCGAGAAGATCGCGCTCGCGCCGATGTTCGCATGCATGAGCCCGCCGGGCAGCCAGGACAGCCACTTGGCCACCGCCGAATACATGCGCGCGGCCACGCCCGAGCGCAGATTGATTTCGCCAAGCAGGATGAACAGCGGGATCGAGAGCAGCACGTATTCGACGCTCTTGTCCCAGAGAAAACCGCCGAAAGTGCGCGACAGGCGCCCGTTGTTGTAGAACCAGTCGATACCGATCGCCAGATCACCGAGGATCGCGGCCACCGGGATGCTCAGGCCGACCAGAAACAGCAGGCCGAGAACGAATGCGCCGGCCTTCATGATTCGCCCTTCGCGCGCGCGGCCTGGCCGAAGGCCTCGTCGGTGGCGCTCGGAATGCCGGCCAGACGCTGAACCTGGTCATAGCGGCGCCCGGCCAGTGCCGCGAGGGCGGCCAGCAACAACGCCACATTGCTGGCAAACAAGAAGGCGAAACCCGCCACCCAGAGCGACTGCGGAATCCACATCGGCGTCTGCAGGCTGGTCAGCGAGGTGGACTGATACTCGAGCGTCTCGGCCAGCGTGCCCCAGGCACGCCAGCTGAGCATCGAGACGAACGAGAGCAGCGCAAGCAGCGCCAGAGCATCCAGCCAGGCCCGTGCGGGCGCCGGCAACATCTGATAGCCGGCATCGATGCGCACATGCACGCGTTCGAACAGGCAGTATGAAAAGCCCCAGACCGTGGACACCGCGAACACGTATCCGGACACCTCCTCGACGCCGATCAGCGGCGAGTTGAACCACTTGCGCAGCAAGACGTCGGCCGTGGTGAACAACGCGACGAGCAGATAGCCGGCGCCGGTGAAACCCGCGCACAGGCGGGAGATACGATGCAGATGGGTGATCAGACGCATGGGAGACGACTTTGACGAGGCCGTCGATCGCACCGCGCCAGCCGGCCGATCGACGGGTTCTCGCCGCTTACTCCTTCGCTTGCAGGCCGATCAGCGCGCCGATCGTCTTGTTCCAGTCATCGGAGCAGCCCGGTGACTTGGCGTTGCAGCGTCTGGCCCAGCTGGCGAGCACCGCGCCCGGCAACGCCGCTTTGACATCGGCACGGGCCTTGTCCGAAAGCCGCACGGCCTTCATGCCACCGACAGCTCCATTGGCGCACGGGCCCGCGGTATTGCAGGCCAGCCCGGTGTCATCATCCTGCGCGGTGGCCGTCCACATCTGCTCCTCGAGCTTGGCCACTTCCGATTGGATCAGCTTGCGTTGATCATCGGTGAGACTCGCCCAGACCTTGTTGTTGACCGCCAGGAACGAGGCCGTGTAGCCGAGCGAATACACCACCTCATGGCTGGCCGCCTGATACCACTTGGCGTTGTAGGCCGACAGCACCCCGGTGGCACCGCAATCGATCAGCCCCTTCTGCAAACCGGGCAGAACCTCGCCAAACGGCACGGGCACGGGAGCGGCGTTCAACACATTGGTGATGAAGTCGGACACCGAGGTGCCGAAGCTGCGGATCTTCAGGCCCTTGAAGGCCGACAGATCGACATCGGCGCCGGTGTCGGCCGGCATCTTGCAGAACATGTGCGTCTGTGGCCACGGATACAGCATCAGGATCGTGGAATCGAACTTGTCCGTGAACTCGCGCTGCAGAACCGGCTTGTAGGCATTCATCGCCTTGCGAAACGTGGGCAGATCCGGCACCACCCCGGAAAGGTCGGCCCCTTCGATCACCGGGCTGTCGCCGGCGATATACAGGAACACCCCGTGCGCGAAGTCGAAGGCGCCGGCCTTGACCTCGCGCATGACCTTGTTGCCCCCCAGGCCCAACTCGGTGAGCGGCTTGGCATTGGCCGTGAGCTTGCCGCCCGAGGCCTTGGGCAGGGTCTCGTTCCAGAACTTGCTCTCGCGCTTGATCCAGTGATCGAGCATGCCCCAGGTACCGACGACCGCGAAGTTGCGTGTCTCCTGGGCGTGTACGGCCGGGCTGGCCAGCAGACCGACGGCAAGCAACGCCCCGGCGACCGGTTTGATCATGGCGGACATCTTCATTCGTCTTCCTCCAGTGGTGGTAGTGTGCGCCCCGGCCGTTGCCTGCACGGCCGCGGTGCAGATCATGCAGCGCCTCGATGAGGCCGTTTGCCGGCCGCGATCGCCGGCCTGCTGAATCGCACGTGGGTCGTCATGCGGGACTGCGGCCGTCGCCGAATGCGACCGCGCGCGACAGATGCGCGCCCATGCTCGCCAGGCGCCAGCCGGGAATCGGCCGACGCGCGGGCAGGGGCGAGATATCCTGGACGACACCACCCTTGATGACCGTTCTTACCGCATCGGGCTCACCGAGCACGCCGACATCTTCATCGACGCGGCCGCGCACGCAGATGACATCGGCGAAGCGGCCGGGCTCGAGCGTGCCCGTCTCGCCTTCCATGCGCAGCGCAAACGCGCCATTGCGCGTGGCGCAGCTGATCGCCTCGAGCGGTGTCATGCCGAGGTAGCGGACGAACACCTCCATCTCCCGGTAGTGCCACTCGCCGTAGGGCACCATCGAAAAGCCGGCCTCGCTGCCGCATAGCAAGGGCACGCCGGCCTCATACGCGGCTCGCAGTGTCGGTGCACTGTCGGTGATCTCGCGCGAGAACAGATCGACGAGCGAGGCATCGGTGCCGATACGATGACCGTAGTCAATCAGATTGGCCTGAAATGTGAGCGTGGGCGCGATCGGAATCCGGCGCTCGACGACGGCCTCGAGTGCGCGCTCGTCCATGCCCGTGGCATGCAGAATGAAATCGAACCCGGCCTCGGCGGCCAGGCGGGTGGCCTCGCTGCCCCGGCAGTGCCCCATCACGGGCGTGTGCAGCGCATGTGCCGTATCGCAGATCAGCCGAAGCTCGTCCAGGCTCCAGGCACACAACTCGCCCAGGTGCGCCTTACGCGGCACGACGCCGGTGACATGCACCTTGATCCAGTCTGTCCCGACCTTGATCTGGCGCCGGACCTCGGCCACCAGTTCGTCGCGCGAGTTCACCGCCATGTAGTAGCCGGTGGTGCCATGGTCATGAATCAGGCGGCCGGCCGTGCCGCCGACGCCCGTGATCAATGCGTAAGCGCCGCAGGCCATGCGCGGGCCGGGCACCACGCCGGCCTCGATCGCATCGCGCAGATCGATCATGTTCTCGTAGACCGAATCCGGGTCGAGAAAACCGGTGACGCCGGCGCGCAGCAGCTTGCGCGCATTGTAGGCGGCCACCAGCGCCGACAAGGCATTGCGCCGCTGATGAAAGATCTCCGCATTGGAGGCGGCGTCGTCGAAGGCCAGATGGCAGTGGGCGTCGATGAGCCCGGGCATCACGGTCTGGCCGCGGGCGTCGATCTCGAGCGCATCGGACGGCGCGGTCACCGGCGCATCGCCCTGGACAAGCTGTGCGATACGCTCGCCCTCGATGACCAGCGTGCCGGCAAAGCCCGCCCGGCCCGTGCCGTCGACCAGGCTTCCGTTGCGAATGATGATGCCCGAGGCCATGGCGTGCTCGCGATCAGTGCCGAACCACGCGCAGCAGGCGGCGCGCGTTCTGGGCAAGTTTCGGGGACGGACGATGCGCGGCCAGATCGGCCGGCGCATCCCAGCCGGCGAAGTTGGTGCCAAAGACCAGGTGCTCGTCACCGAGCCGGTCCACGAGCAGGGCCTCGCTGGCTTCACTGCCAACGTGGTTGTCCATCCAGAGTCTGGCCAGCAGGGCCTCGAATGCGCCATCGGCGCGCAACCAGGCCGGCGACCATGGCCGCTTGCGCGCCGCCAGGGCCAGACGCGGCGCAAGATATCCGAGCGCTCCCGCGCCATGACTCAGGCAGACATCCAGACCGGGGTGGCGGTGCAGCACCCCTCCGAAGATCAGCAGCCCGACCGCCGTGGTCTCCTGGGCCGCGAAGCCGACTACCACGTCGAGATCGAAGTGGCGCAGACTGGGATCGGCGAGTGGCCCATCGATGCCGGCGGGTGCCGGATGCAGAAACAAGGGCACATCGAGCCAGACGCAGGCGTCATAGAACACATCCATCTCGGGCGCGTGCAACGGGAATCGGCTGTCGGTTCCGATGCAGGCGCCGAAGAAACCGCGCCCGACGCATCGCACCAGTTCTTCCACCGCCAGGGCCGGATCCTGGATCGGCACCGCGGCGAGTGCGCCGAAGCGCTCCGGGTGGGCCGCCACCACCTCGGCCAGGGCATCATTGTGGGTGCGGCAGAATGCCGCCGCCGCGGGCGCCTCGATATGATGAAGATAGGTCAGGGGGTTGGGCGAGAGCAGCTGGAAATCGATGCCCGCGGCATCCATGCGCGCGATGCGCAGCGCCGGGTCCATGAACGGACTGCCGCGATAACGCACACCATCCAGCCGATAGTCGCCCACCCGGAACCACGGCGCGTCGCCGTCCTGGCCGCCGAGTTCGGGGCCGAAGCCGCCGAGCACGCCCATGGTCTGCTCGAGCACCGCATGGGCATGGGTGTCGATGACACGCGCCCGTCGCAGGGCCTCATGCTGCCGGGATCGAACGGCCCGCTCGCTCATTGCTGGTCTCCTGGGGGCTTCGATCCACCGGGCATTTGCCAGCCGCGGCATTGCCGGAGAAAATATCGAAACCGATTAATTCGATATCAATATAATGCGCGGGCCCTCGTCGTTTGGCAAGCCACGCCCCAGGAGCACTCGACAGTGACCTCGCCCCCCCCACGGCCGACCACTCCGCCACCACCGCCCGGCCTCGGTGACGGTCGCGTCGAAGACCGCCCGACGTTTCTCGTGCACCGGATCACGGCCCGCCTGCAGCAGGTCTGCAATCCGGTCATCTCGCCGTACGGTCTCGATCTGTACAGCTCGCGAATCATTGCCGCGGTGGCCCAGAGCGGCAAGCTGCGCATCGGTGACCTGGTGGAGCTCATGGTGTTGCCGCAATCCACGATCTCGCATCAGGTCAAACGCCTCGAATCGCTCGGCTATGTGGAGCGCCGCCGCTCCAGTCGCGACAACCGCCTGGTCGAGGTCACGCTGACCGCACTCGGGCGTGAGGCCGCGAAGGTCTGCATGCGACTGAGCGAGACCATTCACGAGTCGGTCGTGGCGAGGTTGTCGGCGGCCGAGGTCGACACATTGCGGCGCCTGCTCGCCAGGATGTTCGATGCCCTGCCCGACGCCTGCGATATCGATGTCGATCGCGGTGGCCGTGGCCTGGCACGCATGCAGGCGATCGGCTCGGCGGAGGCGCGTCGCCAGCAGGCCTGAGCACCGGCCCGAGACAGCCGTCTCAGCCATCCGGGCGGCCGGGCGTTGGCTTTAAGATAGGCGGCTCCCGCCCTGTAGCCCAATCGTCAAAAGCCCGCCCAGGAAAGCTCTTGCAGAAGTTCTCGATCTGGTCACTGCTGCGCAATGCTGTGTCGTATCACGAAGGCTGGCAGCGACAGTGGCGCTCACCCGAACCGCGGCGCGAATACGAGGTCATCGTGATCGGCGCGGGCGGGCACGGCCTTGCCACCGCCTATTACCTGGCCAGGGAGCATGGCATCCGCGACATCGCGGTGCTGGAGAAGGGCTATCTGGGTGGCGGCAACACCGGGCGCAATACCACGATCGTGCGCAGCAACTATCTGTGGGACGAAGCCGCGCTGCTGTATGAGAAGTCCATGCAGCTCTGGGAGGGCTTGTCGCAGGATCTGAACTACAACGTGATGTTCAGCCAACGCGGCGTGATGAACCTCGGTCATTCGCTGCAAGACATGCGCGACATCGAGCGGCGCGTCAATGCCAACCGGCTCAACGGCATCGATGCCGAGGTGCTGAGCCCGGCGCAGATCAAGGCGCGGATTCCCTATATCAACCTGAACACGCGCTACCCGGTGATGGGCGCCTCGTTCCAGCCACGCGGCGGCGTGGCCCGCCATGATGCGGTGGCCTGGGGCTTCGCGCGTGCGGCCGATGCGCTGGGCGTGGACATCATCCAGAACTGCGAGGTGATCGGCATCGCCCGCGACGGCGACACGGTCACCGGTGTCGATACCGTGAAGGGTTTCATCCGCGCGAAAAAGGTTGCCGTGGTGGCGGCCGGCCACACCAGTGTGCTGGCCTCGATGGCCGGGCTGCGTCTGCCGATCGAGAGTCATCCGCTGCAGGCCCTGGTCAGCGAACCGCTCAAGCCGGTGATGCCCACCGTGGTGATGAGCAATGCGATCCATGCCTACATCAGCCAGTCCGACAAGGGCGATCTGGTGATCGGCGCCGGCATCGACCAGTACAACGGCTACGGTCAGCGGGGCAGCTACCAGACGATCGAGCACACGCTGCAGGCGATCGTCGAGATGTTCCCGATCTTCTCGCGCGTGCGCATGAACCGCCAATGGGGCGGCATCGTCGATGTCGCGCCCGATGCCTGCCCGATCATCGGGCTGACCCCGGTGCGCGGTCTCTACCTGAACTGCGGCTGGGGTACCGGCGGCTTCAAGGCGACGCCGGGCTCGGGCTGGGTGATGGCACACACGGTGGCGCGCAATGAACCGCATCCGCTCAATGCCGCATTCGCGCTCGATCGCTTCCACAGCGGCCATCTGATCGATGAACACGGGGCCGCGGGTGTCGCGCACTGATCCCATGCCACGAACCCGCCCCCGCCTGACCAACATACCCGCCCGGCCGCACCGACGATGCTTCTGATCCGCTGCCCGTATTGCGGCCCGCGCGCCGAAACCGAGTTCCACTGCGGTGGCGAGGGCGGCATCGCACGCCCGACCGACACCGACGCGCTCAGCGATGCGCAATGGGGCGACTATCTGTTCTTTCGTACCAACCCGAAGGGCCTGCACCATGAACAGTGGTGCCATGCCAGCGGCTGCGGGCGCTGGTTCAATGCGCTGCGCAACACGGTGGACTACCGGATCCATGCCACCTGGAAGGTGGGCGAGGCGGCACCGCGAAGCGACACCGGAGGCATGCCTTGAAGGCCAGACTGAGCAGCGGCGGGCGCATCGATCGCAGCCGCACGCTTCGCTTCGAATTCAACGGGCGGCCATACACCGGGCACCCGGGCGACACGCTCGCCTCGGCACTGCTCGCCCATGAGCAGCGGCTCGTGGCGCGCAGCTTCAAACTGCATCGTCCGCGCGGCATTCTGTCGGCCGGGGTCGAGGAGCCGAATGCCCTGGTGCAGCTGTTCGATGGCGCGCGCGAGATCCCCAATGCCAGGATGACCGAGGTGGCGCTGTTCGACGGCCTGCGCGCGCGCAGTGTCAATGCCTACCCCGGCGTCGGATTCGATCTGCGGGCCAGCGCCGGCGCGTTCGCGCGGCTGCTGCCCGCCGGTTTCTACTACAAGACCTTCATGGCCTCGCAGCGGGTCTGGCATGCGTTCGAGCCTCACATCCGCGCGGCCGGCGGCCTGGGCAGGGCGCCAGCCGGGCCCGATCCCGATCGCTATGACAAGCGCCATGCGCACTGCGATGTGCTGATCGTCGGGGGCGGCATCGCCGGGCTCTGCGCGGCCCTTGGCGCGGGCGCCACGGGCGCGCGCGTGATGCTGTGCGACGAGGCTCAGGAACCCGGCGGCTGGCTGCTCGCCAGCGACGAAACCATCGACGGCGTTGCGGCCACGCAATGGCTGGCCGATGCGCTGGAGCGCCTGCGCGCGATGCCCGAGGTGACCGTGCTCGCGCGCACCACGGCCTTCGGCTTTCATGATCACGGGCTGGTCACGCTGCTCGAGCGACGCGGCGATCATCTGCCCCCGGAGCAGCGCCCCGCCTTCCGCGAAAGGCTCTGGAAGGTCCGCGCCCGGCGCGTCGTGCTCGCCACCGGCGCCCATGAGAGGCCGATCGTATTCGCGCGCAATGATCTGCCCGGCATCATGCTGGCCGGCGCGGTCACCACCTATGTGCGTCGCTACGCGGTGCTGCCGGGCCGCAATGCGCTCGTGTTCACGAACAACGATGCCGGCATGGGTGCCGCGCTGGCGCTGGCAGACGCCGGTGCCAGGGTGCGCGTGGTCGATGCGCGTGCCCGGCCCGATGGATCGCTGAGCGAGCAGGCTCGCGAACGCGGGATCGAGATCCTCGCCGGCCATGTGATCACCGAGGCCGTGGGCGCCCGCGCGGTACGTCGCGCGCGCATCTCGGCCATCGATGCGCAGGGGCGTCTGAGCGGCGGCGAGCGCTTGCTGCCGTGCGACTTGATCGCCGTCTCGGGGGGCTTCAGCCCCGTGCTACATCTGCATGCCCAGGCCGGCTCGCGCGCGCAATGGCACGATGAACTCGCGGGCTTCGTGCCGGGCCCGCCGGCACAGGGCGAGATCTCGGCCGGTGCTTGCGCGGGCACCCGCACGCTGCGCGATGCCGCGCTCGAGGGCACGCAGGCCGGCGCACAGGCCGCGCGCGAGGCATGCGTCGCATCGCCAGTACAGCGCCCGGACGCCACCGGCGGCACATCCGCCGCCCTTGCCCAGGACACGGCGGCACCCGTGCTCACCCCCGCCGATCCCGGCACGCTGCACCCCCTCTGGCTGGTCGCGCATCCGCGCGGCCCGAGCCGTGCGCCCAAGCAGTTCGTCGATCTGCAGAATGATGTCAGCGCCGGCGACCTGTTGCTCGCGCTGCGTGAGGGCTTCGAGTCCATCGAGCATGTGAAGCGCTACACCGCGATGGGCTTTGGCACCGACCAGGGCAAGACCGGCAACATCAACGGCATGGGCATCGTGGCGCAGGCGCTCGGCCGGCCGATCGCCGAGGTCGGCACCACCACCTTCCGGCCCAACTACACGCCGGTGAGCTTCGGCGCGGTGGCCGGAATCGAACTCGGCGATGCCTTCGATCCGGTGCGCACCACGGCCCTGCATGACTGGCATGTGCGTCATGGCGCGCGCTTCGAGGATGTCGGGCAATGGAAGCGCCCGTGGTTCTATCCGCGCGCCGGCGAAGACATGGCCGGCGCGGTGCGCCGCGAGGTCATGGCGGTGCGCAACGGGGTAGGCATGCTCGATGCCTCTACGCTGGGCAAGATCGATATCCAGGGCCCGGATGCCAGCACGCTTCTGAACTGGGTCTATTGCAACGGCTGGAGCCAGCTGGCGGTCGGCCGCGCACGCTACGGCCTGATGCTGGACGAAAACGGCATGGTCTTCGACGACGGGGTCACCGTGCGCCTGGCCGAGCATCACTATCTGATGCACACCACCACCGGCGGTGCCGCCCGCGTGCTTGCCTGGCTCGAGCGCTGGTTGCAGACCGAGTGGCCGCATCTGCGCGTCTATCTGAGCTCGGTCACCGACCACTGGGCCACGATCGCGGTGGCCGGGCCGGACAGCCGAAGCCTGCTGCGCCGTGCGGGCACCGACATCGATCTCGCCGACGATGCCTTTCCGTTCATGGCCTATCGCCCCGGCCGGGTCGCGGGCGTGCCCGCGCGGGTGTTTCGCATCAGCTTCTCCGGCGAACGCTGTTACGAGGTCAATGTGCCGGCAGGCGAGGCCGAACGGGTCTGGCAGGCATTGTTCGACGCCGGCGAAGCGCTGAATGTGACCCCCTATGGCACCGAGGCGATGCATGTGCTGCGGGCCGAGAAAGGCTTCGTGATCGTTGGTCAGGACACCGACGGATCGGTGACACCGGTCGACCTCGGCATGGCCGGCATGGTTTCCAAGACCAAGGATTTCCTCGGGCGGCGCTCATTGAGCCGGCTCGACACCGCGCGCACGAACCGCAAACAGCTGGTGGGCCTGCTCAGCCAGGATCCGGCCCGACTGCTCGCCGAGGGCGGGCAGATTCTCGAGTCGGCCACGGCCACGCCGCCGGCGACGATGATCGGTCATGTGACCTCCAGCTATCACAGCCCCGCTCTCGGACGATCGATCGCGCTCGCCCTGATTCGCGGCGGGCGTGAACGTCATGGCGACACCGTCTGGGTCTCGGCCGGGCCGGGGCCCGCACTGGCGGCGGTGATCACGAGCCCGGTGTTCTACGACCCCGAGGGCGAGCGCCAACACCATGCCTCGCCAGACCAAACCACCGACACGCCGGTGGCGACCGGCGAGCGCACGCTGACCACGCCGAACGTCGCGGACTCGGGATCGGACTCGATCACGGGCGCGAGCACCGGCAACGGGCGAAAAGCCACCACCCATGCCAACGCCGGCGAACATGCACATCCCGGCAGCATCGACACCCCGGGCCTGCATGCGCAGTGGCGACATGCACTCACGCTCTTCTCGCTGCGCGGCGATGCCGATGATCCCCGGTTTCGCGACGCGCTCGCCGACGCGGGCATCCCCCTGCCCGCCCAGGCCAACACCACCCTCGTGCACGACCGCCTACGTATCGTCTGGGCCGGCCCCGACGACTGGCTGATCCTGGCCGGCTCCGCATCGCGCGATGGGCTGGCCGCTCGCCTGCACGGCGGCCTGCGGGATCTGCATCATGCGCTGACCGATATCAGCGATGGTTTCGCCCTGCTCAGTCTGAGCGGCGAGCAGGCGCGCGATGTCCTCGCCCATGGCTGCCCGCTCGATCTGCATCCGCGCGAGTTTCACGCGGGCATGTGCGCCGGCAGCCACTATTTCAAGGCGCAGATCCGCCTCTGGCGCGCAGATGAAGAACAGGGCTGGCAGATGCTGGTCAGGCGCAGTTTCGTCGGCTATGTGGATCTGTTGTTGCGTCGATCGATCGCGCTCTGAGGATCGGCCTTGTCCTGCAAGCTGCTGCACGGCCAGGGTTGCACCCATGACTGACTCGAGATCGCCGCACAGACGGATCTGACCACGCGGCTCTCGAGCACATAGAACGCGCCGGCCACGAGCAGCCCGAGCATGAGCATGACGGCGCCGGCCACCAGGGCGCGCAGCTTCGCCGGCCGCCTGCCCGGCAGGCGTGCCGAGAGCCGGTCGGCGATCAGATAGCTGATCGCGTGCACCACGGCCGTGGCCAGCAACGCGGCAAAGGTCACCTTGATCAGTTCATTACCGCCGAACAGGAAGGCGATCGCGGCCACGAACAGGCCGATCACATAGATCGCCCGAAATACCGAACCGCCTCAGAGTTGCCCGAGGCTGCCCGGCAGCGAAACCGCCACGAAACCCTGCAGGACCAGGCCGAGCCTGGCCAGCCAGCGCGAGGCCATGCCCAGCCCCGGCACCTTGTCATGGCGATTGCTGATGCCCTTGAGAATGTCACCGGTGATGGCCACCCCGCGCGACAGATTGGAGAACGTGGTCTCGCGATCGGGTTCGCCGGGTTTGTCGTAGTCCGAGCGTACGAATCCGGTGAGCGCGCCGGGTTCGATCAAGGAGGTGAGCAGGCGGGTGAGACGCTCGCGCGCCGGGAGGGTGTCGATCTTCAACCGATCGAGCAGCCGCTCGATGGCCGGCGTGATCGTGCCCAGCTGCTCGCCGCCCCCGCTCTGCGCCTCGCGCAGGGCGTCGGTCAGCAGTGTGGCCAGCTCTTGCCGGCCATCGGCAACCAGACATTCATCGAGAATCGCGCTGTGTGCCGCCTCCACCAGCTTCTCGCGCAACGCGCGGCTGGCCGGATCCGGGCCGCGCAGGATCGAGTGGATCAGACGCTCGGCACCATCGAGCCGCCCCCACATCAGGTCGTTCTGACGCCAGCGGCGGTCGAGGAACGCGCCGAAGTGACCGAGCGCCGTGCCATTGAGTTTGGTTCTGGCGCGCGGATCGCGGCTTTCATCGATCAGCGAGGTGGCATCGAGCGGGCTGATCCGCACCAGATCGACGCTGGCCGGCTCACCCTGGATCGCGCCATAGGCCAGCGGATACGACATCTGATCATAGGAATCGAACTGGATCAGATAGTTCGCCATGTACATCCGCCAGCGCCGGCCGAGCCCGCTGTTCAACGAAAGCATCGACGGCGGTGCATCGCCCCCGCCGTCGGCCGACATCCTGCCGATGCCGGTGTCGACCAGCTCGTCGATCGCGATCTCCACACGATCACCCTCTACCGGCGTGAGGCGCGGATTGCCCAGGATCCGATAGGCATGGCGACGCGCATCCTCGGGCACGATGCTCTGGTAATCGTGACGCGCGATCTCGGCATCCACCAGGGCACGAAAATCCGCATCGGCGGATTCCTGCGCATGCACATCTGCCTCGTACCAGCGCGCCGCCCGAACCGCCATGCGCCGGTAGTCGGACCCCACGGCAGACGGGTCCGTGGCTGCCAGGCCGGCCGGGTCGGCCAGCAGCATCGCCCCCACTTCGCGCGCCCTGCCCAGCACCGGTTCGGGAATCGCCGGCCGGGAAACGTCGCCCGATGCCACATCGCCACCTGTCTTCGCGTGCGCGTCATCGCTGCTTGTTTCTGCACCCAGACCCGCAGGCCCTATCGGCCGCTGCCAGTGCTCGAGCAGCGTGCGCCGCGCCCACACCAGCTCGCGCCGGATCGTGGACAGAATCCGCACCGACTCGATGATCATCTGTTCGTCGGCATCCGGATAGAGCTGAATGCCGAAATGATCTCCCACCCGCTCGAGCGCCTCGATGTCATCATCTGTGAGCGCGAACGCGGCCTCGCCGGCCCGCCCTTGATGCGCGGACGATCCCTGCTGCCCGCGTGAATCCGAGCGCTCGAGCAGGGTTTCATGCAGACGCTGCAGGATCGCGATCATCTCCGCCGAACGCCGTGCCATGAATGCCAGTCGGCGCTGGCGATAGTCGATGTCGTAGTCCGACAGGAAGGTGTTCACCGGCGCTTTGCCGTTGCCGCCGTCCTCGCTGTAGCGGCGCTCGCGCCATGCCTGCACCAGCGCACGGATGGCGCGCAGCATGTCCGAGCGCTCATCCATGCCGAGGCGGCGTACCAGCCGGCCGGCGAGCATGTCGGTGACCGAATAGACCCGCAGCCGGCGATACGGCAGAAACGACAGGCCGTAGTAGTCCAGCAGGCGGCTGAGCGGCAGTTCGCGCCAGTCGGGGATGTCGCCCTCGATGCGCTTGATGTCGTCGAACATCGACTTTCGCTCATCGAGATCACGTTCGCCCTGGCGGATGATGTGCTCGATGCGCGTGATCATCCGGTTGCGCTCGACGATGGTATTCAGATCCTCGCGGATCGTCTCGTAGCGTGGCACCCGCAGCAGCGCGGCGATCGTGTTCTCGAGCGCATCCGGGCGCTCATCGGCATCTTCGGCGCGGGCGGCGCGCGAGACCGCAGGCGCCAGCGCCCTGGGTGAGGGTTCGACATACACCAGCTGCCGGCGCACGGGGCGCAGCGGTTCGATGTCCGACAGGGCCTCGACCGCATAGCTGAACGGCTTGTTATCGAGATAACCGCCGTCACCCAGCGACCGGAACGCATGCTGGCCCGTCTGCACCACGGCCTCGCTCATGTCGGCGAAGTGCGCACGCCAGCGGCCCGGGTCGGCCTGCGGGGAGAGCCGCTGCAGATCATGGAGCTGCACCGGCTCGAAGGCGAACGGGAATGACGAGCTGGCGCGACCGGCAAAGGCCAGGAACGGCACGTTGGCGGCCTCGAAGTCATTGCCGCTTTGATCGATCCCATCGCGCGATCGGAACCGGAAGCGCAGACGATGCCGCTTCTCGTAGACAACCTTGTCGAGCAGGCGCAAAGGCACCGGCACACCGCGAATGTCGGTCGCGGTCACCGACAGATCGATGCCCTCCGAGATCGGACTGCGCAGACCGGCCGGCATGCCCCGGGTGGATAGCGCCGGCATTGCCTGCAGCATGTCGGCCAGCTTCTCGTAGAGCCGATCGCCATTGAGCAGCGAGCTCGGCTCGCCGTCAGAGCGTGGTGGCGAGCGCAGGCCGCGGCGGCCCTTCCGGTCATTGAGCAACAGGCTCAGATCGGCCTGTTCCAACCACAATGACTGCATGCCGCGGCAGTCTTCACCGTTGGCGATGGCCTTGGCCAGGCACAGACCATTGAGCCCGCCCGCCGAGGTGCCCGAGATCACGTCGATCAGGAATCGGACCGGCGGACGGGCCGCCATCAGGCCGGCGATCGAGCGCGGCCCCTGCGTCGGTTCGCCCGCGCTGGCGGAGGCATCCCCGGGCGCCGCTGACAGGTCATCTCCATGAGCGGCGAACCGCTGCCAGTGACCGACCAGCGTCTGCATCGGATCGGTGTCGCGGCCATCGGCATCCGGATTGCGCTCGAGAAACTCGACGAAGCGTCGACGCAGCAACGGGCTCTCGGCCAGCCAGGCGAGGATCCGATAGACCTCGCGCGTGGCCGGCGCGCCCGCCTTGGCCAGGCGAACGCCTTCGGCCGGGGTGGCGCAGACCAGATTGAACATCTCCTGCATCACGCCATTGATGTAGACCGCCAGCGACACACCGCCGTACATGACCACACCGAAGCGGATGTCGGCCGAGTAATGGGTGATCGGATCGCTCCATTGGCCGAAACCGGCCGAATCCTCGTTCACTGTCGCAGCCTCGGTGAGTGACATGGGCGTGGCGCGAGCACCCGCGAACGGGGCACGCGCGACGAATCTGCCTGCGACCGGTCCCGTGGCCGGCCGGCGATGCTTGACAAGCGCAGGCAATGCGGAGCATATCGCGCCATGAACCCGAGCGATGACCGACCCGGCACGAGCACACCCGACGCAGAGCGGCCGCTCCATCGGCGAGCGCTGCTACGCGCGGGCGCGGGCTTGGCAGGCCTGTCGCTCGCGCGGCGCACGCTCGCGCATCCCGCCCCGCCGATCGCTACCGATCCGTTCACGCTGGGGGTGGCCTCCGGCTACCCGCACGAGCATGGCATGGTGCTCTGGACGCGCCTGGCGCCGGAACCGGATGCCCCCCACGGCGGCATGGACCCGGCGCCCGTGGCGGTGCGCGTGTCGATCGCCCGCGACCCGGGCTTTGCCGAGATCGTGCATCAGGAAACCACCTGGGCGAGTGCCGAATGGGCGCATTCACTGCATGTCGAGGTCGATGGCCTGGCACCCGGCACCTGGTACTGGTATCGCTTCGAACTGGGTGCCTGGGTGAGCCCCACCGGCCGCACCCGGACATCACCCCGCGCCGACGCCGGTGATCCGCGGCTTCGGTTCGGCGTGGTCTGCTGCCAGCACTATGAGCAGGGCTACTTCACCGCCTACCGGGCGCTGGTGGCAGACGAGCCCGATCTGATCGTGCATCTGGGCGACTATCTCTACGAAGGCCATGCGGGCGCCGATGCCGTGCGACGCCTGCGCGGCCCGGCGCCGGTCACGCTGGCCGATTACCGGATTCATCATGCACGCTATAAGCGCGACCCCGATCTCCAGCGCGCGCATGCATCCTGCCCCTGGTTACTGACCTGGGATGACCATGAGGTGGAGAACGACTACGCGGCCGACCGGTCGGCGTCGGCATGGCCGCAGGCCTGGTTCCGCGCGCGCCGCGCGGCCGCCTATCGCGCCTACTACGAGCACATGCCGCTGCCGCGCTCGATGGTGCCCGTCGGCGATCAGATGCGGATCCACACCGAGTGGTGGTTCGGACGCCTGGCGCGCTTTTTCATGCTCGACACGCGCCAGTATCGCGACGACGAGGTCTGCCCGGACATTCGCTCGAGTTTCCTGCGCGGCCTCGATCCGGACCATTGCGAGGCCCTGCATGATCCGAAGCGCACGATGCTCGGACGCCAGCAACATGACTGGCTGTTCTCGCGCCTGCCGGCCGATCCGGGCATCCCCTGGACCTTTCTCGGCAATCAGTCACTAATGCAACCCGCGTCGGTGACCTTCGACGACGGCCGTCCGCGCGTGTTCACCGATGGCTGGGACGGCTACTTCGGCGAGCGGCAGGCGCTGCTCGCCCTGCTCGCCCGCCCCGAGGTGGCCAACCCGGTGGTGCTCAGCGGTGATGTTCATGCCTTCTATGCCAACGCGCTGGCGCTCGACGACACGAGCGCTGTTCACCAGGTGGTCGCAACCGAATTCGCCTGCGGCGCGGTCACGGCGACCGTGCCCAGCCCGCGCTACGTGGCCCGGGTTCAGCGCGAGCATCCGGCGGTCCGCTTCACGCACGCCGACAAGCGCGGCTATCTGCGGGTGGATCTCGATGCGCAGGAGCTGAGGGCCACCATGGTCGGCATCACGAGCGTGCGCGAACCGGATGGTCGGCCGCTGATCCTGGCCAGATTTTCGACACGGGCGGGTACGCCCGGCCCGGCGCGCCTGGGCTGAGCTGCGGCGCCTGCTGCCACTGCCAGGCCCAGAAGCCCAGCACGGCCACCAGCATCGACGCGGCCAGCCAGCGCCGGTTACGGCGCACCGGATCCGGCCCGCGCCCGGGAATCCGGCCGTGCACCATCTGCATCGCCAGATTGCGCTTCATGCTCAGGCTCAATGCCAGCACCGCAAACAGATGCAGCAGCACCAGATTCAACACGCCCTCGCCGAGCGCCTCGTGCAGCTCCTCGAACAGATCGCCACCGATGACATCGCCCCAGTCCTGATAGCTGGCATAGCCGCTCAGCACGAGCGGCACGGTGGCCAGCAGCGCCGTGGCGATCGACAGGCCCACCAGCACGGGCAGTGCACGCCGCCACGGAACCGACATCAGATCGGGCGCGCGCCGGGCATCACGCCACCAGGACCGTGCCGCCCTGAGCCGTTGCCAGAGCAGGCCAAGCCGCGCCTGGCGAGGCCCGAACAGACCATAGAGAATGCGAAAAACCAGCAGGCCGGCCATCGTGTAGCCCAGCGTCACATGTACCAGCCGCAGGCGCTCGGTTTCCGCGCTCAGCCAGGCACCGAAGAAGGAAAACGCGAACAAGGCATGGAACATCCGCGTCGGCGCATCCACGCCGAGCCGAGTCGGTGACGCGGCCGTGGCGCCGATCGTGCCGGCCGGGCTCGCAGGGTTGGCTTGTTGAACAGACATGTCGATTCGCCTCGTGTGGATGGTCAGTCGCGCAGCGATCTGCGCTGGCGCGCGTTCAGGCCGGGTGGCATCACGATGTCGTGCTCGTCAAAGCCTCGCGCGGCGACATCGGCATGGCAGGCACCGCAGTTGGCCGGGCTGCCGACGCTGGGGTGACGCCAGACATCGGCGTCGATCTCATCGTGTTCATGCACGAAGGCACGCGACCGCGTGATCCGGTCCTGGGGCGGCGGATCACCGCGCCGCGCCGCCCGCGCATTGGCCATCAGCCAGTCGGTGATGCGGGCCGCCTGCGCGGGATCGAGACTGGCATCCGAGCCGTAGTGATCGGCCAGACCGGTCATGATCCGCTGCCAGGACGGCGCGGGCAGCAGGTAGGCCGGGTAGGCGAGATGGCAGGCGCCGCACTCCTCGGCGACCTCGGCCGGCATCGCGGACACGGCGCGAGCGCGTCGCTCGTGATCATCATCGGCGCGCACCACGCCCACGGTGGCCACCGCCATGCCCAGCAGGCCGGCGCCCAGCGCCGTGCGCCAACGTCCGCCAGTGCCCCAGGTATTCGGATTCATATCGATTTCCCCTCGAGAAAGATTCAGCGCAGGCCGATCAGCCAGGCGATCACGTCGGCCTTTTCCTGCGCGCTGCATTCGCGATCGAGCACATCGCGGCAGTTACGCCGAAACCATTTGTCCGCACGCCGCTCGCTGGTCAGCGCATCCGGATTGATCGCCGGCGCAAGCGGATCGATCCGCTTTCCCGTGCTCTGATGACGGCCCTCGGTGGTGGGCGGCGCATGGTGACAACTGGCGCAGGCCCATTCACGCCCGTGGCGTTCGGTGAAGAACTGCTGCCCGCGCCCGGCATCACCGGCCGAGCCCGCGGCAGCCTCCCAACGGCGCAACTGCGCCTCGGGGCTGGTGTCGCCCGCCATGGCCGCCGAGGCCAACCCGGCCAGCGCGCTCACCCACAGCACCCGCATCCATCGATGCATCACGCGATTCATGTTCGATCCTTCATGGTGGTTCGCGGCAACTGCCAGGACATCCGCCGCCGGCCGGGGCGCGACAGGCGCCCCTCACGGCAGACACGATGCCCAAGCAGGGCTGAGCGCAAGCTGAAGCGCCCGTTCATCCGCGGTTCAGAAAAGACGCGGACAATGCAGGCATGGATTCCTGCTCGCGCACACGCCGTCGATCGCTGCAGCGGATCGCCGCACTGACCGCGGTGGCGCTGCTGCCGCGGCTTTCGCAGGCCGACGACGATGATCACGAGCGGGCTCGCCAAGCGGTGCTGGCCGGGGAGATCCTGCCGCTGAGCGAGGTGATCCTGCGCCATGAGCGCGCCAGCGGCGCGCGCGTTCTGAGGTCGGAACTGGAACGCGAGCATGGCAGCTGGATCTATGAACTGACCCTGCTCTACCCGGACGGCCGGCTGGCCCGGCTCGATGTCGACGCCGGCACCGGCGACCCCCTGGGCAGGCAGGACAAGCGCGGCCGCAAGCGTCGGCGCGGGCACGACGACGAGCGCTAGCGGAACCGTTCACCATGCGTATCCTGCTGGTCGAAGACGAGCCCACCCTGCGCGATCAGTTGCGATCGCTGCTGACCCAGGCAGGTCATGTCGTGGATGGCACGGGCGACGGCGTCGAGGCCAGACATCTCGGCGAGACCGAGCCCTATGACGCGGTCGTGCTCGATCTCGGCCTGCCCGGCCTCGATGGCCTGTCGGTGCTGCGCGCCTGGCGTGATGCGGGCAAGACCTTTCCGGTGCTGATCCTGACCGCGCGCGGCAACTGGAGCGACAAGGTCCTGGGCATCGATTCGGGCGCCGACGACTACCTGACCAAACCCTTTCATCCCGAGGAACTCCTGGCCCGCCTGCGCGCACTGATCCGCCGCTCGGCGGGGCTGGCCAGCCCGGTCCTGCAGGCCGGCCCGGTCTCGCTGGACACGCGCACCGGCCGCGTCACGCTGGATGGCCGGCCGATCATCCTGACCGGGCATGAATACAAGGTGCTCGAATACCTGATGCACCGCCCGGGCGCGGTGGTCACCCGCACCGAGCTGACCGAGCACATCTATGCGCAGGACTTCGATCGTGACTCGAACACGATCGAGGTCTTCATCGGTCGCCTGCGGCGCAAACTGCCCGATGGCCTGATCGAGACCGTGCGCGGCCGCGGCTATCGGCTATGCCCGGCGGGCCGGCCGGATGACTGAGCGAAGTCCGGCCGGCACGCCGGCGCTGGGCGCCTCGCTGCGCGGTTCGCTGCGCCTGCGCTGGTGGCTGGCCACGGTCGCGGGCGTGGCGCTGGCGCTCACCCTGGCCGGCGTTTTGCTGGCCGATCTGTTTCGCGATCATGTGATGGACCGCTTCGAGGCGGCGCTGGCCCGCGACCTCGATCAGGTCACCGCGGGCCTGTCGCTCGACGATGATGCGCCCCGTCTGGACTCGCGGCACCTGACCGATCCGCGCTGGTCCGAGCCCTATGCCGGGCTCTACTGGCAGGTGGATCGCCTCGAGACCGGCACGAGCGGGCGTGCGGGCGTGCTGCGCTCACGCTCACTGTGGGACACCGCGCTGGTGCTGGCGCCCGATCCGCTGCCCGACGGTGCGATCCATCGCCACCTGATCGCCGGCCCGGCCGGCCAGTCGTTGCTGGTGCTCGAACGCACAGTGCGTCTGGATGCCGATTCTCCCGCGCGCTGGCGGCTGGCCGTGGCCGCCGACACCACCGAGATCGAGGCCGCGATCGACCGTTTCAACGGCACGCTGGCCGCCTCGCTCACGATCGTCGGTGTGTTGATGGGCATGGCCGCGCTCGCCCAGGTGGCGGTCGGCCTGCAGCCGCTGCGCCGACTTCGCGAGGCTCTGGCCGCGGTTCGCGAGGGACACTCGCAGCGGCTCGCAGGCCGGTTCCCGAGCGAACTGAAGCCGCTGATCGACGACTTCAATGCCGTGCTCGAACGCAATGAGCGCATCGTCGAGAAGGCGCGCACCGAAGCCGGCGACCTCGCCCATGCACTGAAAACCCCGTTGGCCGTGCTGAGCCAGGCCGGCAGACAGGCGCTGGCCGGCGGTGCCCCGGGCGGGCCGGACGCAGGCGCGCTGGCGCGGCTGGTGGACGAGCAGGTGGGCGCGCTGGAGCGGCATGTCCAATGGCACCTGGCGCGCGCCCGTCGCGCCGCGGGCCAGCCCGGCGCCGGCAGCCAGGCATCGGTGCGTGACAGCATCACCGGCATCGTGCGCGTGATGGAGCGCATTCATGCCGGGCGCGCGTTGACGATCATCGTGGAACCGATCGACCCCGCGCTGATGTTCGCCGGCGATGCACGCGATCTGCAGGAGATCCTCGGCAATCTGCTCGACAATGGCTGCAAGTGGGCGACCAGCACCGTGCGTGTGGCGGCGAGCGCGATCGATGACGGCCGCCGCCTGCGCATCGCGATCGCCGACGACGGCCCGGGCCTGAGCGACGATCAGCGCGCCCAGGTGTTGCGCCGCGGGGTACGCCTGGACGAGACTATCGCCGGGTCGGGCCTGGGGCTGGCGATCGTCGACGACCTGGTCGGCTCGCTCCAGGGTGAACTGGTCTTGCGCAACACGGATGCTGGCGGGCTGTGCGCCGAAGTCATCCTGCCGGCCCGCTGAGTCCGAGCGCCAACGAGCGGGCAGGCGCTGGCGCACATCACGCCGGCGCCTGCCCGGATCGCCGGCAATTCGGCCGCCGGCGATCCGATTTACGATACCCCTACGAATCAGGAATCGGAGACCCTCGATGAGCCCCTCGTCCCAGCCCGACCATGAAGTCGTCGTGATCGGCGCCGGCGTGGCCGGTATCTACATGATCAAGCGGCTCACCGATCTCGGCGTGAATGCGATCGTGCTCGATGGCGAGGCCGATCTCGGCGGCACCTGGTACAAGAACCGCTATCCGGGTGCCCGCTTCGATTCCGAGAGCTACACCTACGGTTACACCTTCTCCAAGGCGCTGCTCGATGAATGGCACTGGAGCGAACACTTCTCGCCGCAACCGGAAACCCTGCGCTATCTGAACTTCGTGGCCGAGCGCTTCGATCTGCGCCGCCACATGCGCTTCAACTGCCGGGTGCTCAGCGCCCACTTCGACGAAGCCCACAGCCTCTGGCGGCTGGGTACGGCCGATGGTGGGAGCATCAGCTGCCGCTTCGTGATCATGGCGGTCGGACTGCTCTCCACACCCACGCTGCCGCGGATTCCCGGCCGCGAGAACTTCAAGGGCCAGGCATTTCACACCTTTCACTGGCCGGCGCAGCCGGTGGATCTCGCCGGCAAGCGCGTTGCCGTGATCGGCACGGGCGCCACCGCGATCCAGCTGATACCGGTGGTGGCCGAACAGGCGGCCGAACTGACCGTGTTCCAACGCCGGCCGAACTGGGCCGCGCCGCTGCACAACAGCACCATCTCCGAGGCCGAGATGGCCGAGATCCGCGCCCGCTATGACGAGATCTTCGCCGCCTGCGACCGGTCACCCTATGGCTTTGTGCACACGCCCGATCGGCGCGGCTTCTACGATGTCAGCCGCCAGGAGCGGCTCGAACTCTGGGACCGCCTCTACGACACACCCGGCTTTGCGATCTGGCTGGCCAACTTCCTCGAAATCTTCAGCGACGAGGCGGCCAATGCGGAACTCTCCGAATACATCGCCTCACGTATCCGAGAGCGGGTGAAGGATCCGGTCACGGCCGAGAAACTGATCCCGAAGGACCACGGCTTCGGCGTGCAGCGGGTGCCGATGGAAAGCGGCTATTTCGAGGCCTACAACCGCGACAATGTGCATCTGGTGGACATCCGCGAAACCCCGATCGACTGCCTGACCGAAACCGGCATCCGCACCCGCGAGGACGGCGGCGGCCTGCGTGATCGCGAGTTCGACATCATCGTCTATGCCACCGGCTTCGATGCGATCACCGGCGCGTTCGACCACATCGACATTCGCGGTCGCGGCGGCGAGTCGCTGCGTGAACGCTGGCGCGACGGCCCCTCCACCTATCTGGGCGCGCTGATCCACGGCTACCCGAACCTGCTGATGCCCAACGGCCCGCAAAGCGGCTCGGCCTCCACCAACTATCCGCGCGGGATCGAGGTCGGGGTCGACTGGTGCGTGCGCCTTCTCGAACACATGTGGGCCAACGGCCTGCAGCGGGCCGAAGCCACCGAATCCGCCGAGCAGAAGTGGAGCGCCCATGTGGCCGAGATGTACCAGATGCTGCTGATGCGCAAGGCCAAGAGCTGGTTCACCGGCTATAACTCGAATGTGGAAGGCCACGAGGAAGGGCGCGTGCGCTACTTCGTCTACAACGGCGGCATGCCCAAATACCGGTCGGTGCTGCGCGATGTCGCCGACAGCGGCTATGCGGGGATCCGCTTTGCCGACGCCGAGGGTCATGCCACGCTCGCTGCGCCGGAACCCGATTTCAACAGCCGGCGCCGGGCACGCATGGGTAACACGCAGCGGCCCGTGAAAGATACCCCCGGCAGCGCCGGTGTCACCGCCGGTTGAATCACGCCACCATCGGGCGGTGCCCGCAGGCACCGCTGCAGCCGCCTCGTGCGCCGTGCACATCCTCATCGACAGGAGATTTCCAAGATGCTCGCCCCCGACCAACGTGTGATCATGATTTCCGGCGCCAGCCGCGGGATCGGCCAGGCCTGCGCGCGCGAACTCGCCCGCCTGGGATACCGGCTCAGCCTGGGTGTGCGCTCGCCGGATTCGGTCGATCGCGGCGGCCTGGGCGATGACCTCCTCGTGCATCACTGGGATGCGCTGGACAAGGCCAGCGCGGCGGCGTGGACGCGGGCCACCCAGGCGCACTTCGGGCGCATCGACGGCCTGGTGCTCAATGCCGGCATCCTGATTCCCGTGGGCCTCGAAGACGACAACGACGATGCACTCGATGCGATGTGGAATGTCAATGTCAAGGGCCCGCGCGCGCTGATCCGCGAGGCGCTGCCCGCGCTGCGCGCCAGTGGTCACGGGCGCGTGATCATGCTCGCCTCACTGGCCGGCAAGCGGGTGCTCAGCCCGGCCAGCTTCGGCTATTCGGCTTCCAAGTTCGCGGCGGTGGCGCTGACCCATGCGCTGCGTCAGGCAGGCTGGGCCGACGGCGTGCGCGGCACCGCGATCTGCCCCGGGCTGGTGCAAACCGACATGACCGCCCATGTGCAAACGCCCGAGGGCCAGTTCATGATCCAGCCCGAAACCATCGCCGCCACGGTGGCCTATGCGCTGTCGCTGCCCAACGAGGCCGTGGTGGCCGAGATCCTGGTCAACAGCCGGCTCGAACTGGCGCAATAAGCGCGAAACCGGCGACCCGCGCGCGCATCGAGCCCACGCCCGGCATGCGCGCCGGTCGTCATTTGCGCAGGGTGGCACGGCCATGCCCTTCACGCTTCGTCAGCTGCAGTACTTCGTCGCCGCCTCCGAGAAAGGATCGATCTCGCGCGCCGCGCAGAGCCTGTCGATCTCGCAGTCGGCGGTCACAGAATCGATCAAGGAACTCGAGGCCGATCTCGGCGTGCAGTTGTTCGAGCGCCTGCCTCGCGGCCTGAGCATCACCCATCGCGGCTACCAGTTCCTGCGCCATGCGCGATCGATCCTGGGCCAGGTGGCGCAGGCTCGCCAACAGCTGATCGACGAACGCCGAGAACTGGGCGGCCATCTTCATGTCGGCGTCACCTCGCTGGTGGCCGGCTATCTGTTCTCCGACATCCTGGCGCGTTTTCGACGGGCCAATCCGGCGGTCCAGGTATCGGCGATCGAAGACGACCCCGACTATCTCGAGCATCTGCTGATCGGGGGTGAACTGGATGTCGCTCTGATGCTGATGTCCGGCCTGCCTGACCGGGGCGCCCTGCAATCCGAGGTGCTCGAGATTTCACCCTATCGACTCTGGATGCGGCTGGATCATCCACTGGGCGAGCATGAAAGCATCGAACTGGCCGACATCGCCGAAGAGCCCCTGATCATGCTCACCCTCGACGAGGTCGAGGATGCCACCAACCGGCTGCTGCAGGCGCTCGAGCCCAAACCACGGATCGCGTTTCGAACCCGCTCGGTCGAGGCGGTGCGCAGCCTGGTGGCCACCGGGGCGGGCGTGGCCCTGCTGCCCGACATGGTCTACCGCACCTGGTCGCTGGAAGGCGACCGCATCGAATCGCGCGACATCTCCGGCGCGCTGCCATATGCCCAGGTCGGGTTGGCCTGGCGGCGGGGCTCGAATCTATCGCCGGCCGCACGCGAATTCGTGACCATCGCCCAGGCCTCGCGGATTCACCGGGCCAGCAGCAGCAGCGCCGCTTGATATCGGAATTTCCGATATCTGCTTTCTGATAAAAGTAATTGCGATTGCCCGGTCCGGCCGTTAACGTGGCTGCAAACTGACCGACGGCGCTCGGGCATGGGGCCTTCGTCGTGCGGCAGATGGCGAGGAGGAAGCAATGGGCAAATGCATGCAACTGGGCTGGGCGGCGCTCGCGGTCGCAGCCATCAGCGCACCGGTCGCGAACGCCGAGATGCTCACCAAGATCGGTAAACCGGAGGGCGAGGTCAATATCGTCGCCTGGCCCGGCTACATCGAGCGCGGCGAAACCGATGCGAAGTTCGACTGGGTGACCGCGTTCGAGAAGAAAACCGGTTGTTCGGTCAAGGTCAAGACCGCCAACACCTCGGACGAGATGGTGGCCCTGATGAACGAGGGTGGCTTCGACCTGGTCACCGCCTCGGGCGACGCCTCGCTGCGCCTGATCGCCGGTAAGCGCGTTCAGCCGGTCAACATCGACCTGGTTCCCAGTTGGAAGCACGTCGATCCACGGCTGCAGAAGGCACGCTGGCACACGGTCAACGGCGTCCACTATGGCGTGCCGTACATGTGGGGCCCGAATGTCCTGATGTACAACACCAATGCCTTCAAGGAGCCGCCCAAGAGCTGGAAGGTGGTCTTCGAGGAGATGACGCTCGATGACGGTAAGTCGAACAAGGGCCGGGTGCAGGCCTATGACGGCCCGATCCATGTCGCGGACGCCGCGAACTATCTGATGCACAACCGACCCGAGCTGGGCATCAAGAATCCGTATGAGCTCAACGAGGACCAGTACAAGGCAGCTCTCGATCTGCTGCGTGGCCAGCGCAAGCTGGTGTCGCGCTACTGGCATGACGCCTTCATCCAGATGGACGACTTCAAGAACGAGGGTGTGGTCGCCTCGGGTTCCTGGCCGTTCCAGGTCAATCTGTTGAAGGGCGAGAAGCAGCCGATCGCATCGACGATTCCGGTCGAAGGCGCCACCGGCTGGGCCGACACCACGATGATGCATGCGGACGCCGCCAATCCGAACTGCGCATATCTGTGGATGGAGCACACGCTGAGCTCGAATCTGCAGAGCGATCTGTCGGTCTGGTTCGGGGCCAATCCGAGCGTGCCCGCGGCCTGCACAGACGGGCGTGGCATGCAGACCGCCGCCGGCTGCACCACCAACGGCATGGACGACTTCGAGCGCATCAAGTTCTGGACCACGCCGGTCTCGAAGTGCGAGTCGCAGGGTCAGTGCGTGCCCTACTACCGATGGGTCAGCGACTACATCGGCGTGATCGGCGGACGTTGAGCCGATGACCAGCCCGGTCGAGCTGCGCGGCGCCCGCCGCCAGTATGGCGCGGTCACCGCGCTTGCCGGCGTCGATCTTCGGATCGATGCCGGCGAGTTCTTCGTGCTGCTCGGCCCGTCCGGCTCGGGCAAGACCACCTGCCTGCGGCTGATCGCCGGCTTCGAATCGCCCGATGCCGGCGAGGTGCTGCTCGGCGGCCGGCCAATGACCGGCGTGCCGCCCTACCGTCGCCCGGTCAATACGGTGTTTCAGGACTATGCGCTGTTTCCGCATCTGAATGTGCTCGACAACGTGGCCTATGGGCTGATGGTGCGCGGCATCGCGCGTCAGGCGCGGCTCGAGGCCGCACGCGATGCGCTCGCGATGGTGCGCCTGCCCGATATCGGCGATCGCAAGCCGGCGCAGCTCTCGGGCGGCCAGCGCCAACGGGTGGCCCTGGCACGCGCACTGGTCACCCGCCCCGAGGTGTTGCTGCTCGACGAACCCCTGGGCGCGCTCGATCTCAAACTGCGCGAGCAGATGCAGATCGAACTCAAGTCGCTGCAGCATGCGCTGGGCATCACCTTCGTGTTCGTCACCCATGATCAGGGTGAAGCCTTGTCGATGGCCGACCGGATCGCGGTGTTCAACCACGGGCAACTCATCCAGGTGGCCACGCCGGACGAGATCTACCACCGGCCCAACAGCCGCTTCGTGGCCGACTTCGTCGGATCGTCCAACCTGTTGCCACCTGCGTGGGTACAGGCGCGACGCGGCCAGGCGGTCTGGGCGAGCCTTCGGCCAGAGGCGATCCGCCTGGTCGAGACCGGCGGCAGCCCCGCACGCGTGACCGGCGCGAGCTTTCTCGGCGCCGGCACGCGCGTGCAGGTGCTCATGGACGATCTCCCGCTACAGGTGCTGCTGCCCGGCAATGTCGCGGTGCCGGCGCCAGACAGCATCGTGCGCATCGACTGGCCCGCCGAGCAGTTACATCTGATGACGGCCGACTGATGGCGAACACGGCCGCCGTTGCCGGCTCCCCGGGCGTGCAGGGCGGATGGCCCGGCCGGCTTTCGGACGCGCTCTGGCGCCGGCCGCTGCTGCTCACGCTGCTGCTACTGGCGCTGCCGGCGCTGTGGCTGGGTGTGATCTACCTCGGCTCGCTGTTCGCGCTGCTGGCACAGAGCTTTTTCTCGATCGACGAGTTCTCGGGCCTGATCCGCTACGAGCTCACGCTCAAGACCTATGCCGAGCTGTTCACACCGGCGAATCTGGACATCATCGTGCGCACCACCGTGATGGCCGCGCTCGTCACCGTGGCCGCCGCGGTGATCGCATTTCCCGTGGCCTACTTCGCAGCCCGATATGCGCACGGACCGGTCAAGGCGCTGTTCTACATCGGCGTGATGATGCCGCTGTGGTCGAGCTACCTGGTCAAGGTCTATGCCTGGAAACTGGTGCTGGCCAAAGAAGGCATCCTGAACTGGTTGTTCGAGGCCCTGCATCTGAAGTGGCTGCTGAATGCCTGGTTGTCCCTGCCCCTGATCGGCGGCAATTCGCTGTCGGTCAGCTACACGGGCACGTTCCTGGTGTTCCTCTATGTGTGGCTGCCATTCATGATCCTGCCGATCCAGGCCGCGCTGGAGCGCGTGCCCGCGAGCATGATCGAGGCCTCGGCCGATCTCGGCGCAACACCGCTGACCACGTTTCGCCGGGTGATCCTGCCGCTGGCGATGCCGGGGGTGCTGGCGGGGTCGATCTTCACCTTCTCGCTGACCCTGGGCGACTACATCATTCCGCAGATCATCGGTTCGTCGCGCCTGTTCATCGGCCAGGCCGTCTATGCCCACCAGGGCCTGGCCGGCAACATCCCGCTGGCGGCGGCATTCAGCGTGGTGCCGATCGTGATCATGGGTCTGTATCTGTGGGCCGCCAGACGGCAGGGGGCCTTCGATCCGCTCTGAGCGCGGCCAGTCGGCGCCCACCG
Source organism: Burkholderiaceae bacterium (assembly GCA_041396585.1). Lineage (GTDB taxonomy): Bacteria > Pseudomonadota > Gammaproteobacteria > Burkholderiales > Burkholderiaceae_E > JAUIAI01. The sequence goes on from JAWKYG010000008.1 coordinate 148,194, forward strand.
CTCTGACGCTCGCCGCGATCGGCGGGCTGCTGTTCATGCATCTGCCGATTCTGCTGATCTTCGTGTACGCCTTCACCACCGAGGACAAGACGTATCAATGGCCGCCGCCCGGCTTCACCTTGCGCTGGCTCGGCGTGACCTGGAACCGGCCCGATCTCTGGGAGGCGCTGAGCCTGTCGCTGCAGGTCGCGGCGATCTCGACCGCGCTGGCATTGGTGCTGGGCACCCTGGCGGCCGCGGCGGTGGTGCGCATGCGCTTTTTCGGGCGCGAGACGATCTCTCTGCTGGTGATTCTGCCGATCGCGCTGCCCGGTGTGGTGACCGGCATCGCGCTGCGCTCGGCATTCAACATCGCCGACATCCCGTTCTCTTTCTGGACCATCGTGCTGGGCCACGCCACCTTCTGCATCGTGGTGGTCTACAACAATGCGGTAGCAAGGCTGCGGCGCACCAGCGGCTCGCTGATCGAGGCCTCGATGGATCTGGGCGCCAATGGCTTTCAGACCTTCCGCTATGTCGTGCTGCCCAATATCGCCACCTCGCTGCTGGCCGGCGGCATGCTCGCATTCGCCTTGTCCTTCGACGAGGTGATCGTGACCACCTTCACCGCCGGGCAACAGGCCACGCTGCCGATCTGGATGCTCGAGGAACTGGTCCGCCCGAGGCAGCGGCCGGTGACCAATGTGGTGGCGATGGTCGTGGTGTTGGTGACCTTCGTGCCGATCATGGCGGCATTCGCACTCACACGCGGCACCGAACAGGTCAACGGCCAAGGCAAATGAACTACCCGAACGAGGAGCGCACGATGGAAACCCGGTTGCTGATTGGAAACAAGTTCGAGGCGGGCGCCGATGTCGCCGAAAAAGTGCTCAACCCCAAGAGCGGCGAGACCATCGTCGAGGTGCCCGAGGCCTCGCTGGAACAGGTCGACCGTGCGGTGCAGGCCGCGCGCGCGGCCTTCGACGGCTGGTCGCGCACCACGCCGGCCGAGCGTGCCGGCTATTTGTTGAAGATCGCCGATGCGATCGGCACGCGCGCCGAGGAGTTCGCCCGGCTCGAGGCCTTGAACTGCGGCAAGCCGATCAACGCCGTGCTCAATGACGAGATTCCCGCGATCACAGACTGCTACCGCTACTTCGCCGGCGCCGTGCGCTGCATGCCAGGCGCCGTGGCCGGAGAGTATCTGCGCGGCTTCACCTCGATGATCCGCCGCGACCCGATCGGTGTGATCGGCTCGATCGCGCCGTGGAACTATCCGCTGATGATGATGGCCTGGAAGCTGGCACCGGCCCTGGGTGGCGGCAACACGGTGGTCTTCAAGCCGTCCGAGCAAACCCCCTTGACCGCCCTGCATCTGGCCACCCTGATGGCCGGGATCCTGCCCGAAGGCGTGATCAACATCGTCGCCGGTCGCGGCGAAACCGTGGGCCAGGCGATCATCAATCATCCGCAGGTGGACATGATCTCGATCACCGGCGATGTCGCCACCGGCAAGAAGGTCTTGCAGGCGGCTGCCAAGTCGGTCAAGCGCACCCATCTCGAACTCGGCGGCAAGGCGCCGGTGATCGTTTTCGATGATGCCGATCTCGATCAGGTCGTGAGCGGGCTGCGAGCCTTCGGTTACTACAACGCCGGCCAGGATTGCACGGCGGCCTGCCGCGTCTATGCCAGCGACCGCATCTATGACAAGCTGGTCGCAGACCTCTCCAGCGCGGTCTCCGGCATCGTGTTCGCGAATGCCGATGACGCGCGCAACGAGATCGGCCCGCTGATCTCCAGCCGGCAGCGCGATCGCGTGGCCAGCTTCGTCGAGCGTGCATCCGAACTCAAGCATGTCGAGATCACCACGGGCGGGCGCATGCACGATGGCCCCGGCTTCTTCTATCAGCCCACCGTGGTCGCCGGCGCGCTGCAGCAGGACGAGATCGTGCGCCGCGAGGTATTCGGCCCGGTGGTGTCGGTCACACGCTTCAGCGAGGTCGATCAGGCCGTGGCCTGGGCCAATGACTCCGACTATGGGCTGGCCTCGTCCATCTGGACCCGCGATGTCTCGCGCGCCATGGCCACCGCCGCGCGGCTGCGCTATGGCTGCACCTGGATCAACACCCACTTCATGCTGACCAACGAGATGCCGCACGGCGGGCTCAAACAGTCGGGCTATGGCAAGGACATGTCGGTCTATGCGCTCGAGGACTACACCGCGGTTCGCCATGTGATGGTGGCACACGGCAGCTGAAGCGACAGCACGCGTCAACGGCGGCCCGGCGCTGGCCGCCGCCTCGACAGAGGCCTGGCCCAGCGCCCGTCGCTGCCTCGACGACGGCCTGGCCTGGCGCCGGCCCCTGCCTTCACGGCGGCCCGCCCCACTGACGATGCAGGCTCGCAATCGTGTCGATCGGCATCGCCGCAACCCGGTAAGGTTCTGCGCCATCGATCGACGAACCGCAGTTTTTCGTAGCGCGACAGCCCCCGTAAACGCCAGGAGACCTTTGATGAGCCCGCAAGAAATCGATCAGCGCATCTTCGATCTGTACGACGAGTATTGCCACGGCTATATCGACCGCCGTGAATTCCTCAAGCGCGCCGGCGCGATCACCGTGGCCGGGGTGTCCGGCCTGACCATGGCCCAGGCGCTGATGCCCCGCTACGCGCAGGCGCAAACGATCTCGTTCACCGACAATCGCATGAAGGCGCACTATGTCGAATACGACTCGCCCGGTGGCAACAGCGGCCGCATGCGGGGCTACCTGGCCAGGCCGGCCGGCGAAGGCAAGTTTCCGGCGGTGCTGGTGATTCATGAAAACCGCGGCCTGAACCCGTATATCGAAGACGTGGCCCGGCGCGCGGCCGTGGCCGGCTTCCTCGCCCTGGCGCCCGATGGCCTGTTCCCGGCCGGCGGCTATCCCGGCAACGATGACGACGGCCGCACCATGCAGCGCGAACTCGACCAGGCCAAGCTCAAAACCGACATGCTCAACAGCGCGCGCTGGCTGAAGGCGCATGAGGCCAGCGATGGCAAGCTGGGCGCGGTGGGCTTTTGCTGGGGCGGCGGCACGGTCAATTATCTGGCGGTCACCATGGGCGCGGATCTGAATGCCGGCGTGCCGTTCTATGGTGCCGCGGCAGCAGCGGCCGACGTGCCCAAGATTCAGGCCCCGCTACTGATCCAGAGCGCCGAGGACGATCCGCGCATCAATGCGATGTGGCCCGAGTTCGAAGCAGCGCTGATGGCCCATGGCAAGACCTACGAGCGGCATCTGTATCCGAACACCCGCCACGGCTTCCACAACAATTCGACCCCGCGCTACAACGAGGAAGCCGCCAAGCTCGCCTGGGAGCGAACGGTGGCGCACTTTCAGAAGCACCTGGGCTAGTGTCGTGAGTGAGTAGTTCGCATCTTTTCGTTCGAGTTCTCGCGCGGATGGATGTGTGCCGAGAAAGACGTGCCGATATCGAGAAACCGGTGCAACTGGCGCGGCACGCAAACGCTGTGCGAGGGCCGAACCCTGCGGGCTAGCGAGCGAAGAGCATGTGCCATGCGAAACGGCATGCACGCGGCTTTTTAGGCAATCTTGGCGATTGACCCGTTCGATCGCCGGTTCGATGCTCGGTGGTGGGCCATTCACAGGGCCCGCATAGACCACGACAGGAGGATCGAATCATGTTCGGCGCCGCGAGCGAGCAAATCATTCTTCGACGCAAATCCACGTTTCGACGGGCGCGCTCTGCAGGGACGCTCGGCGCGCAAGCCGCTGAAAGCCGTGCGCTGCCGGCCCTCGGCGAGCCCATTCTCGAACAGGCATCTCTCACCCCGCGTGAGCTGGCCGACGTTCAGCGCGACCCCGAGGTCATGGTCGTGGCAGCGCCCATGCCGCTAAAACTCATCGCTCCAGTCGGCTCCGCGGAGACCAACCCGTCATCCACAGGGAACACCTGGGGCATCGAGGCCGTGGGTGCGCACACCAGTCAGGCCACGGGCGCTGATGTCGTCGTGGCGGTGCTCGATACCGGGATCAATCCGCGCCACCTCGCATTTCAGGGTGTGAATCTCGTGCGCCGCAATTTCACCCAGGGCGCAGACGATGACGAAAACGGTCACGGCACGCACTGCGCCGGCACGATCTTCGGTCGCGATATCAACGGGCTGCGCATCGGCGTGGCGCGCGGTGTCACCAGGGCACTAATCGGCAAGGTCCTCGGCCCTCCTGGCAGCGGCTCATCGGCGACCCTGGCCAAGGCGATCAACTGGGCCTATGAAGGCGGCGCCAATGTGATCTCGATGTCCTTGGGCATCGATTTTCCCGGCTATGTCGCAGAACTGATTCAACAAGGCTGGCCGCCCGAAGCAGCCACATCCGTAGCGCTGGAGCAGTATCGCGCCAATGTGAATCTGTTTTCGAGCCTGACCGAGTTGCTTGCGCAGGCGAACGGGTTCTCTCAGGCAGCCGTCGTGGTTGCCGCCTCCGGGAATGAGAGCGAGCGTCCACGCTATGAAATCGCGGTCGCGCCTCCGGCCGCCGGCGATGGCATGATCTCGGTAGGCGCCGTTCAGCGATCCGCCGTGGGTAACCTGAGCGTGGCCGCATTCTCCAATACCCAATGCAATATCTGCGGCCCCGGTGTCAGCGTGACCTCAGCCTGGATCGGTGCCGACGACGCCTTGCGCACGATCAACGGCACAAGTATGGCGACGCCTCACGTTGCTGGCTGTGCAGCGCTCTGGGCCCAACACCTCAAGACACTCACCGGGGCCCTGACGCGGGAATCCCTGGCCGCCAAGATCCTGGCCTCGGCGGCGTTCATCCCGGGGGCATCATTCGAGGACATCGGCAACGGAATCGTCAGAGCACCTTAGCGCCCCCGGCGGCGCGGCATCGACGCCGCGCCGATCAATGCGAATCGCCCGGCCAGCGCAACGACGACGCCCGTGCCGCCGGCACCCGGACCGGCATGGTCAATAGTTGCTGCGCGTAGGTCTTGGCCTGCGTGTCCAGATGCATCGACGAGGTGCCACCACCGCCGAGCGACTCCGTGAGCACGAAGTTCATCGCGGCGAGGCCGGGCAGGTCATAGCGCCACACCTGCCCGCGGCAGTTGTGTGCGAACCAGTGCCGTATCCGCTCCGAGGTGAGCTGCGCGCGCAGCAGGGCGAGATCGTTCGGGTCACGCGCGATGACGCCCACATTGGCCGAATCGCCCTTGTCGCCACTGCGCGCGACGGCCAGTGCGATCAACGGCACCTCGACATACGTATCAGGATTGGCGCGTGCGTCATCCACCCCGCCCTGTCTGGCGGCATCGGCCAGATCGATCTCGGCGCTGGAGCCGGTACCCGCCGGCGCGAGCTCGTTTCCTTCCAGCGCCTGCATCGCGGCATTGACCGCGCGCACCACGGCCTTGATCCTGGCCCCCGGGGCGCCGTCGGACTCACGGTCCGTGCGCTCCCGTACCGGCTCACCATCGACACTGACCCGGGCCGAAACGCGTGACTTCTCGATCAGGAAGGCGAACTGGGCCACCACCGGCGTGACCTTCGGGCGGCCGGTCTCGGAGGCCGCGCAGCGGCCGGTGGCGGTGGCCAGCGCGGTGCCGATCACTTCGCGGGTGAAGATGTGCACCGCCTCACGGCGATCATGGCGGACATCGATACGCATGACCAGTTCGCGCGCCTGGTCCGCGCGCGGCAAGGCATTGGCTCCCCAAAGGGTTTCGGTACCGATCAGGTGCAGCGCATGATCGCGATAGTCGCCGTAGCCGTGCGCCTCGAACATGCGCCGCGTGCGCCGCAGCAGTGCCTCGTTGAACGCGCGCGCCTTGTCGGCGGCATCGAAGCCGGTGATCACCGTGGCGCTGGTGGCGCGAAAACCATCGGCATACGTTGCCGAGACCTTGTAGGTATCGGTTGGCGCGTGTCCCCGCACGCCGACCACCCGAACCCGGTCGGGGCCATCGGGTTCGAGCCTGGCCGCGGTGAAATCGCAAACCACGTCCGGCACGATATAGGCGGACGGATCGCCCAGCTCATAGAGCATCTGCTCGCCGACGGTCAGCCGCGACACCTGCCCTCCGGTGCCCGTCGGCTTGGTGATCACGAAGCTGCCATCGGCCGCGCAGACGGCAATGGGATAACCCATGTCGTGCCAGCCTGCCACGGTGTCGCGCCAGTCGGTGAAGTTGCCACCCGTGGCCTGGGCGCCGCATTCGATCAGATGACCGGCCAGGGTGCCGGCGGCGAGCTGATCATGATCATCACGCGTCCAGCCGAATTCATGGATCAACGGCCCGAGCGTGACCGCGCTATCGACGCAGCGGCCGGTGATCACCACCTCGGCACCCGCATCGAGGGCGGCGGCGATCGGGAATGCGCCCAGATACGCATTGGCGCTGATCATGCGCGCCGGCATGGGCGCACCGCTGAACATCTCGGTACAGCCCTGCTCGCGCAGCGCATCGAGCTGCGGCATCACGTCGTCGCCCTCGACGATGCCGATGCGCAACGGCAGCCCGGCCGCCTCGGCCACCGCCCTGAGAGCGGCCGCACAGGCCGCCGGATTCACGCCGCCGGCATTGGTGACGACGCGGACACCGCGCTGCTTGATGGCGGGCAGCAATGGCGCCATGACCGAATCGACGAAATCGCGTGCATAGCCTTGCTCGGGATCCTTCTGGCGTGCACGCACCAGGACCGACATCGTGACCTCGGCCAGATAATCGAACACCAGGTAGTCGATTTCGCCGGACTCCACCAGCTGGCGCGGTGCATCGTTGGAATCGCCCCAGTAGCCGGCCGCGCCACCGATGCGGATCCTGCGTGCACCGGCGGACGGCGTGCCGCCCTGCGGATTCGATGTCGTATTCATGCGCGCTCCCGACGATGGCGGACACCCGGCGCCGGCGGGGTTTCCACCTGACCGGCAAAGCACTGCGCAATGGCCATCCAGCGATTGGCCACCACCCCCGTCACGGCCAGCGAGGTGTCGCCGACACTGCGCACCTGGGTGACCACCTGGCAGAACTCACTGGCCAGGCCTTCGATACGCTCATCGTCGCGCGCATCATTGAACTCCCAGATCCCGCCCGAGGGGGCCGTGAGCACCAGGTGAGGAAGCGTCGCCGGCACGTCGAGACCGCGATTCTGGAAGGTCCAGCCGAAGGTATTGACACCCAGGACCACGATGTTGCGAATCCGGTCTTCGTCGATGCGCTCCACACCGCGCAGATCGTAGGCGGCCTGGCCATGTGCCCAGGTTTCCATCAGGCGCGCGGTCATGCTCGAGCGGGCACTCATGGACGGCCCGAACCAGGGCAGACGCTGCTTCGGATCGGCATGCAGCCATCTCGCGGCGATATCCTCGAAGCCCTCCCGCCAGTGTTCGAGCAGTGCGCGCCCCCAGAGCTCACCATACATGCGCCGGGTCACTTCGCGAATATTGACGCCCTGCTCGACCGGAGCCATGATTTCGCGCGCCTCGGCATGGAAGCGCGCCTCATCGACCAGTGACAGATCGGCCATGCGATTGAACTGGTCGAGATGGGCGACGATGTCGTTCGGGGTCCAGCCCTTGAACAAGGTGGGCTCGGCCAGCTCGGCCTCGCCCAACGGTGCCAGCAGGGCATGCAACGCGCGGCTCTCGTCTCGAAAATCGCTTGCCTGGGAAAGCATGTTCGACGTCTCTCTAGGTCATCATGGAAACCCGGCAACCACTCCCCGCCAGGCCGACGATCGAAGATAGCATGGGCAATCCGCGGATTCTTGTGCCAATTCGTCGGCGGAGCCGCTCGAAATGGCCACTGCGGCCTCGTTGGCATCGGGCTTTCGGTAGCATAGGGCAGCGCCGCGCCCCGCGTTTTCCAGTCGGCCCGCCCCCCCTTTTCGAGTCAAGCGCCTCTTTGCAGACATGAACGCCCGCCAGCCCATCCGCCCCGAGATCGTGCCCTCGGTCTGCCCTCACGACTGCACCAGCACCTGCGCGCTCGATGTCGAGCGCATCGATGCGCGCACCATCGGCCGGGTGCGCGGCGGTGATCGCAATGCATTCACCGCGGGTGTGATCTGCGAGAAGGTGGCCCGCTACGCCGAGCGCGTGCATCATCCGGCACGATTGATGCACCCGATGAAACGCACCGGCCCCAAGGGCAGCGGCCAGTTCACACGCATCGGCTGGGACGAGGCGCTGGACACCGTGGCCGAGGCGTTCCTGCGCAAGGCCCAGCAGCATGGCAGCGAAACCATCTGGCCCTACTACTACGCGGGCACCATGGGCCTGGTGCAGCGCGACGGTATCAACCGGCTGCGCCATGCGATGCGCTATTCGCGCTACTGGAGCACGATCTGCGTGACCCTGGCCGACAACGGCTGGATCGCCGGCACCGGCGCCAAGCGCGGCACCGATGTGCTCGAGATCGGCGAACACAGCGAGCTGGTGGTGATCTGGGGTGGCAACCCGGTCAACACCCAGGTCAATGTGATGACCCAAGCCATGCGCGCGAAAAGGCGCGGCGCGAAGCTGGTGGTGGTGGACCCCTATCGCACCGGCACCGCCGAGCGCGCCGATCTGCATCTGCCGATCAGGCCCGGCACGGATGCAGCGCTCGCCTGCGCGATGATGCATGTGTTGTTCGCCGAAGGGATGGCGGATTGGGACTATCTGCGCCGCTACACCGATGCGCCCGACGAACTCGCCAAGCATGTTGCCAGCCGCACGCCGCAGTGGGCGGAATCGATCACCGGCCTGCCGGCCGACACCATCGTGGCATTCGCACGGCTCTACGGCGCCACCAAGCACAGCTACATCCGCTGCCATCACGGTTTTTCACGCTCACGCAATGGCGCGGTCAACATGCATGCGGTTTCCTGCCTGCCGGCGGTGACCGGTGCCTGGCAGGTGCCCGGTGGCGGCGCGATGTTCGGCCAGACCCAGATCTACCCGCTGAACCGCTCACTGATCGAAGGCCTGGACGTGGTGGACACCTCTCTGCGCTGGCTCGACCAATCACGGCTGGGCCCGATTCTCGTGAATCAGGCCGATGCCTTGAACGACGGCCCACCGGTGACCGGGCTGCTGATTCAGAACACCAACCCGGCCTCGGTGTGCCCGGAGCTGGACAAGGTGCTGGCCGGCTTCGCGCGTGAAGACCTGTTCACCTGCGTGCATGAGCAGTTCATGACCGAAACCGCGGTCTGGGCCGATATCGTGCTGCCGGCCACGATGTTCCTCGAGCATGATGATTGCTACACCGCCAGCGGCCATACGGTGTTCCAGGTGGCGCGCAAGGTGATCGAGCCGCCCGGCGAGTGCCGCGAGAACCACTTCGTGATCAATGAGCTCGCCCGCCGCCTTGGCGCCGAGCACCGCGGTTTCGAGCTCAGCGCCTGGGAGATGATCGACGAAACCCTGCGCACGAGCGGCATGTGGGATGCGGCCACCAATGTGGCGCGCGGCGGCCAGGATTTTGCGCTGCCGTTCGAAACCGCCCACTATCTGGATGGCTTCGCCTGGCCAGACAAGCGCTTTCGCTTCAAGCCCGATTGGGCCGCGCTCGGCGGCCGCCATGAAACCATGCCGACGCTGCCCGATCACTTCGCGGTGATCGACGAAGCCACCGAGGCCAAACCCTATCGTCTGGTCACCGCACCGGCGCGCACGTTTCTGAACAGCACGTTCACCGAAACCGACAGCTCGCTCAAGCGCGAGAAACAGCCGCTGCTGCGCATGCATGCGGATGACTGTGCCAGGCTCGGCATCGCCGAGGGCGATGCGGTGCTGATCGGCAACGAGGCCGGGTCCGTCACCGCGATCTGCGGCATTCGCGATGGGCAGCAACCCGGTGTGGTGGTGCTCGAGGGCATCTGGCCGAACCGCAATTTCCGCGAAGGCGTGGGCATCAACCGATTGACCTCGGCCGAGCCGGGCTATCCGAACGGCGGCGCGGTCTTCCACGACACTGCGGTCTGGCTGAAGAAGGGCTCGGAATGAAACGTTCGCGCAGCGGCAACAAACTGGCCGGCGATATGCTGCTCACTGGCGCCGCCGTGCCCACGGTGGTGGGCCTGCGCCTGGCACGCATGGCCGAACCACCGAACATGACCAACTGGATCGAGTGCAACCGGATGGTGATGGAGAAATGGGTGGCAGGCTTGGAGGCGGCGCAGGCCATGGGCGGCGAACTGGTGCAGCGCCAGCTGCAGTCGGTGTGGCAGTTCTGGCCCGCCATGGGCAGGCTGTGGCATCAGAGCTTGCAGAACTTGACGCCCCTGGAGTTCAAGCAGCAGCATCGCCAATCACCGAGTTATCCACAACGAGCCTCTCCTCAGGAATGAATGGCTCGAAAAAGCCGAGGCAGGTCACCAGGTGATTCAGGATCTTCTCAATGGCCGCCCGCTCAAGGATCGCGGCCAGAATCTTCAGCTTTCCCTGCCCGCAGTTCGGACAATGGGTCATGTCGATATCGAACACTCGCTTGAGCAGGCGCGCCCAGCCAATGCGCCCTGGCCCGCTTGGCTCGCCGCTGTCTTGTTCGCCGCCCTGTTCGCCGTGCTCGGGCGCCGGCGCTCCTGGCACAACGCGCGCGCGCAACCGGGCATTGGGAGCCAGCACCCCGTGAAAGCGGATCAGGTGCAACCGCGGCCGGGGCACCAGCGCGGCCAGACGCTGCATTAGTTGGATCGGGCTCAACACCAGATGCGTGGTGCCATCGGACCAGGGCGTCTTCAGGCGCAGGCGCACCTGGCCCTGGCTGTCCATTTCAATGCGCTCCTCGGCCAGTGCCGGGCGCGTGATATAGCGGCAGAGCTTCTCCAGACGACCCCGCTCATGGGCCTTAACCCGCACCGCCGCATGCAGGCTGAAACCATCGATATCAGCACACAGGCGTTTGCCTGAGCGCCACTCACGCGTGGGCGCCCCGCGTATCGTCAGCACCTTTTGCCCGGCGCGCGGGCCAAACGCGATCCGGTAGGTCACCGCCGCCGCCTGCAGTGGCCACATTGCACTACCTTCGTTGGCCTCGCTGTCGGTGTCGGACAGCCAGGTTTGCCCGGCCTCCTGTTCGAGTACCCCGCGGCGCGTGAGCAGCCTCAGGATCCGGCCGGTCATTGTCTGCAGCAACCCGGCCAGCTCCTCATCGGTCGGTGCGGCCACCGAGACGAACTGCGGCTCACCCTCGCCGTCGCACTGGTACACCCCGTCCAGCACCAGGCAGTGCAGGTGGATGTTTAGGTTCGCCGCCGAGCCAAAACGCTGGATTAGCGTCACCGCACCGCCCTGCCCGTGGCGCACGCCGCTTCGTTCACGCAGATAGCCGCCGATCACCCGGTGCACCACCTGCAGCACCGGGGTCAGCAACTCTGGGCGCGCGGCCAGCAACAGCCGCAACCCGATCGGCAGGGCCAGCACCCACTGGCGCATCGGCACCGCCGGGATCACTTGGTCCACCAGATGAGCCGCACTTTGCCCCATGCGCCGCGCTCCGCACGAGGGGCAAAAACCGCGTCGCTTGCAACTGAACGCCAGCAATTTGTCGTGCCCGCAATCATCGCAGCGCAACCGCAGGAATCCGTGCGCCAGGATGCCGCACTTCAGGTATGCGTCGAACTCGTCTTTGACGTACTGCGGTAATGCCTTGCCTGTGCTCGCCTCGGTGTGTGCGATGAAGCTGGCCGCGTGTTCCTGCACCAGCCGATAGAGTGTCGTTTGCTCGGGGCGGTGGCGCTCGTAGTGAACCGGGGCACCGTCGGGCAATCGCGGTGAATCCGCATGCTGATTGAATGCCGGCACACCAGGGCTGCGCAATGGCTACGGGCTGATACGGTCTCATTGCCTGCGCCGTTGTGCCGCGCGTATACCCGCCCAGGGTCTTAAGACTGCCGAGCACCGGCTAGCCGTATTCGATGTCGAGCAATTGCCAACACATGCCGACTCGGACAGGCGCTTTCGCTTCAAGCCCGATTGGGCCGCGCTCGGCGGCCGCCATGAAACCATGCCAACATTGCCCGATCACTTCGCGGTGATCGACGAAGCCACCGAGGCCAAACCCTATCGTCTGGTGACTGCACCGGCGCGCACGTTCCTGAACAGCACGTTCACCGAAACCGACAGTTCGCTCAGGCGCGAGAAACAGCCGCTGCTGCGCATGCATGCGGATGACTGTGCCAGGCTCGGCATCGCCGAGGGCGATGCGGTGCTGATCGGCAACGAGGCCGGGTCCGTCACCGCGACCTGCGGCATTCGCGACGGGCAGCAACCCGGTGTGGTGGTGCTCGAGGGCATCTGGCCGAACCGCAGCTTCCGTGAAGGCGTGGGCATCAACCGATTGACCTCCGCCTCGCTTGGAGCCCCAAAACCCGTCGGACCGAGCAGCTAGCGCTGTTGTAGTGGCAATTTGAAAACCTGATGCCATATCTATCAATCACTTACGCGCTGAACTGTTGAACTCGGGTGGCCCGCTTGGCTCGCCGCTGTCTTGTTCGCCGCCCTGTTCGCCGTGCTCGGGCGCCGGCGCTCCTGGCACAACGCGCGCGCAACCGGGCATTGGGAGCCAGCAGCGAAAACGCGGCCGCAGTCGCGATGCAGAGGTATTCGCGCGAGCCTCAACACACTGGTTGCGGCACACCTTCGGACGCCACGCCGTCTCCGGAGGCGTGAAGATCAACCTCGTACAGGCACTTCTAGGTCACGCGAGCCTGCAGACGACCACCATCTACACCAGCGACGACGGCACCGAGGCATGGGATGCGGTCAAAAATTTTACAAACAAGCGCTTGTAAAGAAAACCTTCAACTCGCGAACGCTCCACAAAAATAACCAAAGCCTATTGCGAATGGCATTCTTGGGAAGGGCTGAATTTCTTCCCCTATTAGACAAAGCGCCCAAGAGACGCCCGATTTCTAGGGTCCGCAAAGATGGAGATTATAGTGACCACCAGCCCAATAACAACCTCAACGAAAATCGGCACTCGATTGTATGGATAAGAGCCAACAAACATGGATAGAAACACGGTTACTCCCTGTAGCAAGGACCAAATCAAAGACACAGGCGCCTCAGATTTGGTTTGAAGCGCCACAAATGAGAAATACGCCCCAAGAAATGCGCCACTAGTGATTGAGAACCAGTTCGGAGAATCCTGGCCCATTGCTATGATTGCCCCAATACCAGGGGGTATCAGAAAAAACACAGCCCGAGAGAACTTTTTCAAAATCTACTCTAAGTCAATTGAAGGCATTTTGATATTACCAACCAACCAAATCTCCGATTCTCACCCTAAGTTCTGGATATGGGCCTGTGTTGTTGAGATTTTGATTACCAAAGTTAAGAGCAAGCCCTGTCGCCGCGGGGAGTGCGAGCCGTGCCGTCCCCCAAAGCGCGTATTCAGATGCAGCGGAAACGGCACCTGGGAACACTGATCCAATCAGCGCCGAAATCCCCACCTCAACCAGATCAATACACTCGTAGCGAAAATCATGACGGCGCAATTGAGCGATTACATTGAATGTAGCCGCGATTGCTGCGCCCCAAAAATTCCCATCGGGATCGACAAACATTGACCTGATTAGAAACGTGTGCCCGCAAGCTCATGTGCTGAGCCAACGAGGTGAGATTCTGGGCTCCTGATCGAAGGAGCTTGAGCCATGGCAATGAACCGAGTCCAATTTCAGCAAGGCATGTCGCTTCCCGAGTTCTCTGCTGCCTTTGGCACCGAGGAGCAATGCGAACGCGCGCTGATGGTGGCACGCTGGCCCAATGGTTGGCACTGCCCGCGGTGCGGCCATGATGCGTTCTACCGGCTGAAGCGAGGATCGCACGGTGGCTTCCAATGTCAAGCGTGCAAGTACCAGGTCTCCGTGACGGCCGGCACGATCATGGCCGACACCAAGTTGCCGTTGACGACCTGGTTCTTGGCGATCTTCCTGATCAGCCAAGCCAAGAACGGCATCTCCTCGCTCGAACTCAAGCGCCAACTGGGCGTGAGCTATCCGACGGCGTGGTTGATGCATCAAAAGATCTTGGCGGCGATGGCCGAACGCGATGCCGCGCATACGTTGGACGGAGACGTTTTGCTCGATGATGCCTATTTGGGCGGGGAATTCAACGGCGGCAAGGCCGGCCGAGGTTCTCCCAACAAGGTACCGTTTGTGGCCGCAGTCTCGCTCACCGATGATGGCCGCCCGTGCTACCTGAAGCTCTCGGCGCTGTCGGGCTTTACCGTGGAGGCGATCACCGACTGGGCCAAAGCGAACCTGGCCCCTGGATCTCGGGTGCAAAGCGACGGCCTGGCGTGCTTCGGCGCAGTGGCCTTGCCGGGGCCGCGCATTCGGCCACGGTGGTGGGCGACAGATTGCCCAAAGAGCTGCCGCAGTTCAAATGGGTCAACACCGTGCTGGGCAATCTGAAGACCGCACTGAGCGGCACGCACCATGCCTTCAAGTTTGCCAAATACGCCAATCGATACCTTGCTGGGTTCGCCTATCGATTCAACCGACGCTTCGATCTGCGCAAGATCACACCGGGGCTGATCGTCGACATCGCTCGCGCGGTGCCGACTTCGCAGAAGGTGATCAGGCGAGGAGCGGAGATTCATTACTAATCAGGAACATTGATGGTTGATTGGCAACATACGTATACGGTCCAATACCACCTTGCAAGCCTATCGGATCTCCCTGGGTATACCGCCCAACCCTCGGATCGTAGTCCCTGAAGTAGTTATAGTGCAGCCCCGTCTCTGCGTCAAAAATCTGCCCCGGAAACCACTGACCGAACTCAAATGCCCCCAAAGCGTTCGGATCTTCATCGGCCACCGCCACCCCAAATGGATCCGCATGGTCCCAGCGCCATACCGCCTTGCCGTCATCCGGTCTGGCGATCACCCTCACAGTATTGATCTGATCAGCGAACGCATAGAAGGCGTGCCCAGCAAGATCACCACCTTGCCCGCCTTCCTGAACTAGCGAAACATCATCCACATACAGATTACCCGTGGAGCCCCCGGTGTTCCATGCCCAGATGTGGACAAGTGCCGCATTGGCCGGCGCGGTCAACGTGACCGAACGTTGCTCATAGTTCGTCGTGAAATCCGCGCTGGCCGTGGTGCTGCCAATCATCGCGTAGCTGCTATCACGAAACTCCACGTTGAGCCTGGCGGAGTCCCCACTGTTGGCCACCTTGCCCCATAGGGAGACGGTGTAGGTCTCGTTGGCCGAGATCGGGATGTACCCACCACCACCATCGTTCGGAGCCGCGCGAAGCGCCCAATCTCCCGTGCGGGCATTGCCGGCGTTCTCAGCAATGAGGTTGCCCCACCCATCAAGCGGCGATTTTGTACCGTTCTCGAAGCTCGCGTTGCTGATCAGGTTTGAGCCAGGAGCCGTAGAACAAATCGTCGGCCCTCAAGCACAGCAATGACCGGCATCGCCGAAACTTGTAGGGCCGATGACATTATTTGTCAAACGTCTCTCGCACCTTGGGGATTAAGAACAATGCCACCATCAAGGCCTGTATCCCTCCAAGTATCATGGCTTCGATAACCACTTTGCCCAATGTATTGGCAGGTGAAAAAAAGCACGCTAAAACAAAGTTATATATGAGGGGGGCGAGGATTAATATCTTATGTTTGCACACAAGCTTCGCCAAAAACCCGGCCAAGAAAAACCCCATCCCCGCAAGAAAAATATCCATAACCCAATCTCTAGAAGAAGATTCTTCTAATAACCTCGGGCGGCTCAGCCGGTGGACGGTCATATGTCAATTCTGGACCGTTCGGATCGAGGGGTCGAAAATCCGGCAATGCCTCAGTTATCCCAAACTTGGATGGGGAGCCGATCAGGAGTGTCTTTCCGGCATTTGATACAAATTCCGGCTTTAGCCTAAGCAAAGAATACCCTATCTTAAAGTATCCCGGAAGGATTCCGCCAACAACAAATGAACCCGCCACATCTGTTACATCGATACAGCGAATAGCACTTACAATATCCCCTCCATTCTTTCGATAATTGTGGTAAACCTGCAATCCACCGTCGGCCAATGCGGAAAATATCGCTGATAGGACCATAAATTGCCCGTCTGGATCAGTATAAGTCGCAGGACGATTGGCAACATACGTAGTCGGCCGTGCACCAGCCAAAAAGAAGCTCGTCATCGTCGTTCTCGATCGTCACGGATGCGATTCGTTGATCGTCGGGGATCTTGGTCAGTTATGCAACGGTCTTAGATCATTTATGTCGTCACATCGGCCGTCGATAGCTGGAATCAAGAACAGAAGACATTGCTCTCAGCAAATTTTGAGAGAAGATCAAATAATGAATATAATAGCGCCAATCCAAAGTGAATTGCCCATACCATGACGCTTGCGGCAGTACATCAGATGAGGAGAAATCTACTCGAATGCGCTCACGGGAATTGCATAACCCGCCAACGTCAAGCGCCTCTTGGAGGCTATAAACAATCATTCCACCTTTGTCCGGATGATAATCAATCGCGCTGCAAACCAAAAATCCCACGCCTGCAATCTGTTTAGGGACACGCTGATTTATTCGGCCGCCGCCGGCCCACAGAGGGAGGCGACACTGAGACAATGTTGCAGGTAGCAGGCTAGCGGAGCAAGCAGTTGCAGAAGAGCTTTTCGGATTTCGAGTACACGGCCAAGAAGCGCAAGACGCGGCGAGATCGATTTCTTGCCGAGATCGAAGCGATCACGCCCTGGGCGGCATTGGTGGCGGTGATCGAACCGCACTATCCCAAGAGCGGTGGCCAGGGTCGTCCAGCCATTGGTCTGGAGCGGATGCTGCGCATGTACATCGCCCAGCAGTGCTTCGGTTTGTCCGATGAAGGCATTGAGGATGCGCTGTACGACAGCCAAGCGATTCGCGCGTTCGTGGGCATGGATCTGAGCCGCGAGCGCATGCCCGATGCAACCACCTTGCTCAAGTTCCGACGCCTGCTCGAGAAGCACGCCCTGACCGAGTCGATCTTTGCGGCGATCAACGAGCACCTGGCCGCCAAGGGATTGATGCTTCGCGAGGGTACGGTAGTGGATGCCACGATCATCGCTGCGCCCAGTTCGACCAAGAACCGGGACAAGAAGCGCGATCCCGAGATGCATCAAACGAAGAAAGGCAAGCAGTGGTATTTCGGCATGAAGGCGCACATTGGCGCCGATGCCGACTCGGGCTTGGTGCATACGGTGATCGGTACGGCGGCCAATGTCAGTGACCTCACCCAGGGGCACGAGTTGCTGCACGGTAAGGAGAAGCGAGTCTTTGCCGATGCGGGCTACCAGGGCATTGAGCAACGCGACGGGGCGAAGAACGCTGACACGAAGTGGTACGTCGCGATGCGTCGCGGCAAGCGCCGAGCGCTCACCGAGAGCGTGCTCGATCGGCTGACCGAGCAACGCGAGAAACTGAAGGCCAGCATTCGGGCCAAAGCCGAGCATCCGTTTCACATCGTCAAGAACACCTTCGGGCTGAGCAAGGTTCGCTACCGGGGCTTGGCCAAGAACACGGCCCAGTTGTTTACGCTGTTTGGCATGGCCAATCTGTTGATCGCCAGGCGATGGATGCGAACCGATACCCAAGTTGCGTCTTAAGTGCGACACGCAGCCACCTGATTAGTAATGAATCTCCGCTCCTCGCCTGATCACCTTCTGCGAAGTCGGCACCGCGCGAGCGATGTCGACGATCAGCCCCGGTGTGATCTTGCGCAGATCGAAGCGTCGGTTGAATCGATAGGCGAACCCAGCAAGGTATCGATTGGCGTATTTGGCAAACTTGAAGGCATGGTGCGTGCCGCTCAGTGCGGTCTTCAGATTGCCCAGCACGGTGTTGACCCATTTGAACTGCGGCAGCTCTTTGGGCAATCTGTCGCCCACCACCGTGGCCGAATGCGCGGCCCCGGCAAAGGCCACTGCGCCGAAGCACGCCAGGCCGTCGCTTTGCACCCGAGATCCAGGGGCCAGGTTCGCTTTGGCCCAGTCGGTGATCGCCTCCACGGTAAAGCCCGACAGCGCCGAGAGCTTCAGGTAGCACGGGCGGCCATCATCGGTGAGCGAGACTGCGGCCACAAACGGTACCTTGTTGGGAGAACCTCGGCCGGCCTTGCCGCCGTTGAATTCCCCGCCCAAATAGGCATCATCGAGCAAAACGTCTCCGTCCAACGTATGCGCGGCATCGCGTTCGGCCATCGCCGCCAAGATCTTTTGATGCATCAACCACGCCGTCGGATAGCTCACGCCCAGTTGGCGCTTGAGTTCGAGCGAGAGATGCCGTTCTTGGCTTGGCTGATCAGGAAGATCGCCAAGAACCAGGTCGTCAACGGCAACTCTGGTGTCGGCCATGATCGTGCCGGCCGTCACGGAGACCTGGTACTTGCACGCTTGACATTGGAAGCCACCGTGCGATCCTCGCTTCAGCCGGTAGAACGCATCATGGCCGCACCGCGGGCAGTGCCAACCATTGGGCCAGCGTGCCACCATCAGCGCGCGTTCGCATTGCTCCTCGGTGCCAAAGGCAGCGAAGAACTCGGGAAGCGACATGCCTTGCTGAAATTGGACTCGGTTCATTGCCATGGCTCAAGCTCCTTCGATCAGGAGCCCAGAATCTCACCTCGTTGGCTCAGCACATGAGCTTGCGGGCACACGTTTCTAATCAGGCGCAGCCATGAAATGATCGAAATCCACTCGAAACCAATCTCATCGGCCCCTGCCGGCGCCAAGAATCGGGAGATGAAGTGGTGAAAATCATCAGCTTCGGCTATTCGTTGCCGGTCAACCCAAGTGCGCCGGTTTGATCAGCGCATCCTTAGCAAATGAATAAGCGCCGTTTGGAACCTGAGGAGCGCAGGAAGAAAATGCCGGATCGTCGATAAGCGCTGACATTAGAGCCTCCTCTCCATGTAGCGAACGCCGCCGAAAGTCCCGCTCAAGAGAGCTTATGAGCGGATCTTGCTGGCTAATGCTTCTTCTCAAAGAGAGATTGTAGTCTGCAACGAATTTCGTCCAACAATCTATATTCTGATTCTTCAACCTTGCATATAGAAGCAAGTTCGGATCCAAAATATGCTTCAGTCTTCTACCTAGATGTCCATAGACGCCGATACCCCAATTCTGCTCAAGCAAATCGAGATATTCAGATCGATATCCCAGGCTGGACATTGACTTCCTTGATCGGATCATCCAACTCCCATCAGGATGAGTAAATCGTTCCTTCGCTTCTTCCTGAAAACAAACTCTGTATGAAAACTCTCCGAAAGGGCGGTCACGAAGCGAATCGATATGGTCGATTGCCAGCTGGAAGAGATCAAACCCGCGACCTTGCATGATTCTCCAAATATCGGCAAGGCTAGAGGCAAGTGCGGAAAACCCAGATGCGGCATTCGATAGCTTTGAAATTGACTCTTGATATTGATCTCGACTCATTGAAATGGGCTCATTGCCTCGCTTTTAGGAGGAACGATGACAGGTGTCGGTGGTGCTACCAAAGAGCGCAGCAATCTGTATACGAAGGCCTGACTACTAGTTCTTGAGGTATTCGTGTACAAGAGCAAGCCATTGCCTTCATTTGAGTAGTTGAAAAACATAGTATCAACGCCTAGAGTCAGACCTGGCCCTCCAATCGAAAGTCCAGGAAGATCGCCGCCGGGAGTGAAGTTACTGAACAAAGTATACTCGGCGATTTGGCCACGACCACTGACCTCCCCGAATATAGAGCCCCGTTTTAGCTCCCCCGAGTTCAACAGTTCAGCGCGTAAGTGATTGATAGATATGGCATCAGGTTTTCAATTTGCCACTACAACAGCGCTAGCTGCTCCGGTCCGACGGGTTTTGGGGCTCCAAGCGAGGCGAGCAGCGAACGCTGCTCGTCACTAACAGTCGTCACGCCACGATGCAGCGTCTCGCCCAGGTAGACCTCATGTTGCTGGATGCGCCGCAGGTGCTCCAGTGCACGTTCGGGCGACACCGTGATGGCCGATTGGCGAAGCCGCATGCGCATCACGCGATGCAGGATCAGAGCGATAAAGCAAAGGCTGGCATGCGCCCGGATCCGATCGGGCAGCCGGTGATGCACCGGGCCGATCTCAATCTCGGATTTGAGCACTCGGAAGCCGCGCTCGATATCGGCCAGGGATTTGTAGCGCTCGACTATTTCTTCTGCCTTGAGTTCGGCCACGTTGGTCACCAGCAGCAGCTTGCCATCCATGAGCTCGGCGAGTTTGCGCGCCTTGCGGTTGATGCTGTAGGTGAACAGCTCACTCTTGAGGTCGACCTTGATGATCTGACCGAGCCGCGCTTCGAGCACTTGGTGATAGAACTTGGCCCGTGCCCCGCCATCGGACAGAGGCCGCCCGCGCGTTCGTTCTCCGGCATCCTGGCCATCAAGCTTGCCCACCCACTGGGCCGCCTGGTCTTCGAGCGCCTTGATGGTGGCATCGCGCTTGGCGGTTTGCTCGGCCGCACGTACTGGGTCGTGCGCAATGACCAGACGGTGCCGTTCCCAGACGGTCTCGGCGGTCGTCTCGGTCGTCGCATCGGCAAAGTGCCGGACATGCAACGGGCCGAGCAAGTCAACGAACTCGCCATAACGCCGACCGGGAACCGCCAGGATGTACTCGAGCGGTTCGCCCGAAGGGGTGGTGATTGCCGCCAGCTCCTGCAGGTTGTCCGCCGACATCAGGCCACGATCGGCAACCGCAATCACCCGACGGATCGGGAATCGCGCCATCACCGTCTCCAGCGTGGCCCGCAGCGTCTTGGTCTCAGCAACGTTGCCGGCGAACACCTCATGGTGGATGGGCAAGCCCTGGGCGGTCTGCACGACACCCAAGACGAATTGACGGCGAATGCCGCCGTCCTTGGATTTGCCAAATTCGCGCACATCATCGGCTTGCTCAGACAGACCTTCGGCGCGAATGGTGGTGAGGTCATAGAACACCACCGCGAGCTCAACGTCGATCAATGGTCGCAGCAACTGCGCCACCACGGCATCGACCTGCTCGCGCTGCTCGATCAGCGCGTCCATGGCACGCAGCAAGTGCTGGTGCTGGATCTGCTCGGCCTCGATGCCGGGCAGACAGACACGCTCGAGCCAGCGAAGCACCCCAAGCTTGGATTCCGGGTCGCAAAGGCGATTGAAGACCATCACGCGCAGCATCGCCTCCACGTTGATCTGGCGGCGCGAACGGCGGCGAAAGACGGCCTCGAGACGCTCGAAGCCCAGTTCCTTCCAAAGGGCGGTGAGCACCCAAACGTCGCCCAGGGCGCGCGAGGGCTCGAAGCGGATATCGGGTTTAGCACTCGTTGGCGATGGCAGCGCCGCCGGATCGGTCGGCACGGCGCGCCCCGTGGCACGACAAAGGCCACGGACGATCGAATCCAGATGCGGTTGGACCTGTTCGACACGCCCCAGGCTGGCAATGGTGCGCTGCTTCACCTTGCCGGTCTCGTCGCGAAACGACTCGGCCAGCTGCACGTAGCGGCGCGGACCGGACTTGGTGAGCTTGACGAACATGCCCACACGTTACCAGATACGCCATGCCTGTCAATAAATACTAATCGGCGCATCACCAGCCTAAAACGTGCCAACACACGGATTCTGACTCAACGCCCCGCAAACCCGCATGTTTACTGGGCCACTTGTCCAAAAACCGCCGATTTGCGCTCTGAACTGTCGAACTCGGGAGCTCCCAGAGCTCTAGAGTCAAAGGATCTGCGAGATCAAATCGACGAAATGGCGGCAGGCAAGCGGCATTATTGCTGACACATCTTTGCTCTCCTTCGATTCCGTATTTGCGCATGTACCACTGCAGCAACCGGTGCGCAACTTTCCCACCAAACAGATATTCAATCTCATGGTTAAAGACATAAGTGAACCAAGAATTGAACACCCCCCTTGCAAAAGATTCTCCAGCCGCCTCGGCAATGGCCAATAGGAATTTCAAACGCCATCTGCAAAGTACCCGAACGCCAATGGGCGGTGGGCGAAGCTGGAAAAAGCCCGCCCAACCGGCACTGTTAGCCCCTCAGAATTCATTGCCCACGCGCCAAAGTGCGTGCCAGCGGGCCGATTCGCGCTCGCTCCTGGCGCACCGGCACCGAACACGTAGCCGGGCCCGCGCCACCGTGTTCAGTGCCGTGCCGACCTATTCAGGCTCCTCTGTTTTGCCCTGCCCCGTGTCGCCGTGGCCGTTGCCATCACCACGCCTGATCGGCACCGGGCATGCGCGCTTTGCCCCGCGGCGGCGCTTGCGCATCGATCCCCAGGTGATTCAGGATCTTCTCAATGGCCGCCCGCTCAAGGATCGCGGCCAGAATCTTCAGCTTTCCCTGCCCGCAGTTCGGACAATGGGTCATGTCGATATCGAACACTCGCTTGAGCAGGCGCGCCCAGCCAATGCGCCCTGGCCCGCTTGGCTCGCCGCTGTCTTGTTCGCCGGACGACCTGCTGCGGCGCACCATCATCATGGCCCTGATGTGCCAGGAACGGGTGTCCATCGAGGCAATCGAGATCGCCAACCTCGTCCCGTTCCGACAGACCTTCGAGCGGGAAATCAAGGCCTTGCAGCCGCTGATGGACATGGGGCTGGTCAGCCTGGACGACACCTGGTTGTCGATCACCGCACCGGGCAGGGTCGTGATGCGCTCGGTTTGCGCGGTCTTCGATCGATACCTGCAGAGCCGACGCGATCACCAGACCTTCTCGCGCGTGCTCTGAAGCCCGGCCGCCGCGATGTCCGCCGACCTGCTGGTCTCCCTGGGTGCGCCCTTCCTGGTCGGCCTGCTCGGTGGCGTGCACTGCGCGATGATGTGCGGCGGTATCGCCGCCGCACTGGGCCTGCAGGCGCGTCGCCCGGTGGCGCCGGCATCCACCGGCCCGATGGTCGTCGCGGGCGCCGCCGTGCCGCTGCAGCGGATGACTTACTCGCCGGCAGGGGCGGCCCCGCTGGCCGCCGGCGCCGGCAGGTCGGGCGCGACGGCGACGCCCACCGCGACCCATTGGCCACGCCTGCTCGGATTCAATGCCGGCCGCATCGGCCTGTACACGTTGCTCGGCGCACTGGCCGGCGCGATCGGCTCGGTCGCCTGGCTGCTCGACGACCTGCTGCCGGTGCAGCAGGCGGCCTGGGGCCTGACCAGCCTGGTGCTGGTGCTGATGGGGGCCTATCTCTGGGGATGGCGGCAACCGGCCGACTGGCTGGAGCGTCTGGGCCGCCCGGTCTGGCAACTGTTGCGACCGGCAGCCACCCGCTCGCTCGGCACGGCCGGCACCATGACCGCCTGGCGGGCGCTGGGGGCCGGCGCGCTCTGGGGGATGGTGCCCTGCGCGATGGTCTATGGCGTACTGCTCAGCGCGGTGGCCAGCGGGGGGGCGCGCGACGGCGCGTTGCTGATGCTCGCGTTCGGCCTGGGCACGCTGCCCAACCTGCTGCTGCTCGGGGCCTCGGGCGCCTGGTTACAGCGCTTTCGGCAGATGCGGCCGGTGCGGCGCGCGGCGGCGGCGCTGCTGATGCTTTTCGGGGTGCTGGGGCTGGTGCGCCTGTTCGCCACCCCTGGCGGGCCGCTGGCCGAAGTGCTCTGCTACCTGCCGGTGCCGGGCTGAGCCGCCGATGACCGCGCAAGGCTTTGCGGGCCGCGGGCGGTTCGCACGATGACATCCGGCGGCCTTGTCTGTCTGCACTGCGCAGAGCCGGTCCCGGTGGCCGGCCGTCATCCGGTCCTGCTCGACTCGGTGCCCCGGGACACCTGCTGCGCCGGCTGCCAGGCCGTCGCCCAGGCCATCATCGATGCCGGCCTTGCGCGCTTCTACGAGCAGCACCGGGTGCCCGGCCGGCCGCTCGGGCTGCCTGCTGGGGCGCTGGGCGAAGGTCCGGCCCCGCCCGGTTTCGAACTCTACGACGCGCCCGAGTTCCAGGATCGTTACGTGCATCCGGCCGACGGCACCGGGCGGCCCGCGGGCGCCGATCCGGACGAGGCGCCGGCCGGCCAGGTCTGCGTCGACCTGACGATCGAAGGCATGCACTGCGGCGCCTGCGTCTGGTTGCTCGAGCAGGGCCTGCGCAAGATGCCCGGCGTGCAGTCGGCGCGCATCAACTTCACGACCGAGCGCGCCCGCGTGCGCTGGGATCCGCGGCAGGTGACGCTGTCCGCGCTGCTCGGGCGGATCGGCGAGCTGGGTTACGCGGCAATGCCCTTCGATGCCTCGCGCCGCGAGCTTGCGGTCCGCCGGCAGGGCCGCCGTCTGCTGCAGCGCCTGTTCATCGCCGGACTGGCCTCGATGCAGGCGATGATGTTCGCGCTGCCCGGCTACCTGAGCGGGCCGGGCGACATCGAGACCGCCTATCGCGACCTGCTGCAATGGGCCGGTCTCGTGCTGGCGATCCCGGTGCTGGGCTACAGCGCGTGGCCGTTCTTTGCCGGGGCGTGGCGCGACCTGCGGGCCCGCTCGCCCGGCATGGACGTGCCGGTCGCGATCGGCATGAGCCTCGCGTTCCTGGCCAGTCTGCGGGCGGTCTGGACCGGGGAGGGCGAGGTCTATTTCGACTCGATCGCGATGTTCGCCTTCCTGTTGCTCGGCGCCCGCTACCTGGAATGGCTGGCCCGGCGCCGTGCGGCGGCCACGCTGGACGGCATCACCGCGACCCTGCCCGAGGCGGCACGCCGCCTCGTGCCGGACCCCGCCGATCCGTCGTCGCTGGTGCCCGAGTTGATCCCGGCGGCCCGGTTGCGCGCTGGCGACCTGATCGAGGTCCACCTGGGTGAGCCGGTTCCCGCCGACGCCCGCCTGCTCGACGAGCATGCCGACATCGACCAGTCGTTGCTCACCGGTGAGAGCGAACCGGTGGCGATCCGGCGCGGATCCGAGGTGGCCGGCGGCGCGCTGCTCGCCAGCGCGCCGGCCCGCTTCGAGGTGCTTCGAGCGGCCGCCCAGAGCACGCTGTCAGTGATCGGCCAGTTGGCCGAGCGCGGGGCCCGGGAGCGTCCGGCGATCGGCCGCCTGGCCGACCGCGTCGCCTCGGTGTTCGTCACGCTCATCCTGCTGCTGGCCACCGCGGTCTGGTTTGTCTGGCGGGCCATCGATCCGGGGATGTCCTGGCCAGCCGCGATCGCGGTGCTCGTCGTGTCCTGCCCCTGCGCGCTGTCGCTGGCCACGCCGACCGCGCTGGCGGCCGCTCACGCCGACTGCCTGCGCAGACGTTTGCTGCTGGGCAGTGGCGAGGCCCTGGAGACCCTGTCGCAGGTGACCGATGTCGTCCTCGACAAGACCGGCACCCTGACCGAGGGCCGCCCGACCGTGTCCAGCGTCGGCCTGGCGGCCGGCGCACACGAGCCCGAAGTCACGGCGCTCGCGGTCGCGATGGCACGCGGCTCGGCGCACCCGCTGGCCGGGGCGATCGCCGCCCTGCCCAGCGCCATGCCGATCGAGCTGGGCTGCCGCGCGCACCAGGCCGGCGCCGGCCTGGAGGCCATCCGCGAACTGGCCGACGGACGCCGGCAGCGGTTGCGGCTGGGCTCGGCCGGCTGGTGCGGGCTTACGGCGGCGGCAACGGCGGCCGTGCGGCCGACCACCGCGCTCGCCGCGATCGAGAGCGAGGTCTGGCTCAGCATGCAGTGGCTGGACGCCCCGGGCCGGGAGGAGCCTGCCGACGATGCACCTGCCCCGGAATTCGAGCCGCTGGCCCGCTTCGGTCTCACCGATCCGTTGCGCGAGGGCGTGGCCGGGATGCTCGATCGCCTGCGTGCCCGCGGCCTGCAGCTGCACCTGGTCTCCGGGGACCGCGAGGCGGTCGTCGAGGCAGTGGCCGGGCGGTTGGCGCTGGCGCGCTGGCGTGCCGGCACGTCACCCGATGGCAAGCAGCAGTATGTCAAGGCGCTGCAGGCGCAGCGGCGGGTGGTGCTGATGGTCGGTGACGGCATCAACGACCTGCCGGCGCTGGCCAGCGCCGATGTGTCGGTGGCGTTCGGCCAGCCGACCGCGCTGGCCAAGGCCGGGGCCGATGTCGTGCTGCTCAATCCGCAGGCCGCAGCGCTTGACGAGCTGATCGGCACCGCGGCCAGGGTGCGCCGCGTGATCTACCAGAATCTGGGATGGGCGATCGCCTACAACGCCGCCGCGATCCCGTTGGCCGCGATGGGTTACGTGCCGCCGTGGCTGGCAGCGATCGGCATGGCGCTCAGCTCTTTGCTGGTGGTCGGCAACAGCGCCCGACTGCTGTCGCTGCGCCGGGCGGCCGAACCGGCACCGGCGAGGGCGACGAATCGGGTAAGCTTGTCACTGCCGTCCTGAGCGTCCGCCGGGTCGTCCCCAGGGGGAGGACCGTGAAGGCCAAGCCCCAAGGTGATCCAGTGAGCCGCCCCGAGCCGCCGCACTTCAAGTTTCTGCCCAAGCGCATCCCGCGCGAATTGCCACCCTGCGAGGCGACCCTCTGGGAGAACCTCGAGTTCTCCCGCCGGCGTTACCCGGCCAGGGTCGCGATCCGCTTCTTCGGGCGGGCGTTCACGTATCTGGAGTTGTTCGAGGCGGTCGAGTCCGTTGCCGGCTGGCTCGAACACGTGGCCGGCGTCAGGCCTGGCGACCGGGTGATCCTGATGATGCAGAACTCGCCGCAGTTCGTCATCGGCTTTTATGCGGTGATGCGCGTGGGCGCCGCCGTGGTCACGGTCAACCCGATGAGCCGCGCGGCCGAGCTGCCGCACTACCTGACCGATCCGCAGGCCCGGGTGGCGCTGGCCACCGGCGACGTGGCCGGCGAACTGATCGACGCGCAGGCACTCGTGTCACCCGACCAGCGGCTGCGCCACCTGCTGGTCAGCCGCTACCGCGACTGCATGCCCGAGACGGTCGCGCCCGAGCAGGCCGGCCCGCCCGCCTGGTCGGCGTGGCTCGATGCGATGCCGCCGCTGCCGGCGTGGGCAAGCGCCTGGGCAGACACGGCGAACGCGCCACCGGCCTCCCGGTATGCGGGCAAGGCAGACGACCTCGTGGCGCTGGGCTACACGTCCGGCACCACCGGCAAACCCAAGGGCTGCATGCACACGCACCGCACGATCGGTCACAACGTGATCGGCGGCTCGCTGTGGAACACCGCCACGGTGGCCGACATCAGCCTGTCGGTCGTGCCGATGTTTCACATCACCGGCATGTTGTTCGCGATGCACGTGCCCATCCTGATGGCGTCGACCTCGGTGATCCTGCCCCGCTGGGACCGCGACCTGGCCGGCTGGTTGATCTCGCACTACCGGGTCACCGGCTGGACCAACATCCCGACGATGGTGATCGACCTGTTGGCCAGCCCGCATTTCGATCGCTACGATCTGAGCAGCCTGCGCCAGATCGGCGGCGGTGGCGCGGCCATGCCCAAGGCGGTGGCCGAACGCCTGTTCGACAACTACGGGCTGCGTTACCAGGAGGGCTATGGCCTGACCGAAACCGCCGCGCCATCGCACAGCAATCCGCCCGATCATCCCAAGCTGCAGTGCCTGGGCGTGCCGGTGATCGGCACCGATGCCCGCATCGTCGATCCGCAGACACTGCTCGAGGTGCCGACCGGCACGCAGGGCGAGATCGTCATCCACGGCCCGCAGGTGTTCAAAGGCTACTGGCGCAATCCCGAGGCCACCGAGCAGGCGTTCTTCGAACTCGATGGCAAGCGCTTCTTTCGCAGTGGCGACCTGGGCCATGTCGACGAGGATGGCTATTTTTTCATCACCGACCGCCTCAAGCGGATGATCAACGCCAGTGGCTTCAAGGTGTGGCCGGCCGAGGTCGAGAACATGCTGTACCGGCATCCGGACATCCAGGAAGCCTGCATCATCAGCACCCGCGATGCCTATCGTGGCGAATCGGTCAAGGCCGTGGTCGTGCTCAGGCCGGCCGGTCGGGGCAAGGTGGACGCTGCGGCCATCGAGGCGTGGGCGCGCGAGCAGATGGCCGCGTACAAGGTGCCCCGGGTGGTCGAGTTCGTCGAGCAGTTGCCCAAGTCGGGCTCGGGAAAGGTGATGTGGCGCCAGTTGCAGGAAGCCGAGGATGCGCGCTCGAACGATGCGCCCAAGCCCGCCTGATGGAGGCACTGTTCCTGCTCATCCCGTTGTCGCTGATCGCACTGGGCGTGGCCGTGTGGTTTTTCCTACGCATGAACGCCGCTGGTCAGTTCGATGATGCCGAGGGGCCTGCCTACAGCGTGCTGCTCGATGACGACAGCAGCGCGCCAGCCACGCGCGCTGACAAGCCCGACAAACCGGACTGAGACGCGTCGGGCCGTCTGCTCGATCAGCAAGCTGTCGCAACGCTTACACCGTTACCCGACCGACTTTTGATCCGCATCAAAAACCATGAAGTCGGATTGTCCGACCATAATAGCTGGGGTCTCCCGGCCGGGAGGCCTTTTTCGTTATTGATCGCTCAGAGGGGCTAGCCCATGAACAGCAGTACCAATACCGCCTCGGTCAGCGAAACCTACAACTACAAGGTGGTCCGCCAGTTCACGGTCATGACGGTCATCTGGGGCGTGGTCGGCATGACGGTCGGCGTGTACATCGCCGCCCAGCTTGCCTGGCCCTGGTTGGGTTTCGACATTCCGTGGCTCTCGTACGGTCGTCTTCGGCCGTTGCATACCAATGCGGTGATCTTCGCCTTTGGCGGCTCGGGCCTGTTTGCCACGTCCTTCTACGTGGTGCAACGAACCTGCCAGGCGCGCCTCTGGGGCGGTTGGCTGGTACCGTTCACGTTCTGGGGCTGGACCCTGGTGATCCTGCTGGCCGCGATCACGCTGCCGCTGGGCATCACGCAGTCCAAGGAGTATGCCGAGCTGGAGTGGCCGATCGACCTGCTGATCACCGCGGTCTGGGTGGCCTATGCGATCGTGTTCTTTGGCACCATCGTCAAGCGCAAGACACCGCACATCTACGTGGCGAACTGGTTCTTCGGCGCCTATATCCTGACGATCGCGGTCTTGCACATCTTCAACAACATCGCGGTACCGGTCACGATGACCAAGTCGTACTCCGCCTATGCCGGCGTACAGGACGCGATGATCCAGTGGTGGTATGGCCACAACGCGGTGGGCTTCTTCCTGACCGCGGGCTTCCTGGGCATGATGTACTACTTCATCCCGAAGCAGGCCGAGCGGCCCATCTACTCGTACCGGCTGTCGATCGTGCACTTCTGGGCGCTGATCTTCACCTACATGTGGGCCGGCCCGCACCACCTGCATTACACGGCGTTGCCCGACTGGGCGCAGTCGATCGGCATGGTGTTCTCGCTGATCCTGCTTGCCCCTTCCTGGGGCGGCATGATCAACGGCATCATGACCTTGTCCGGTGCCTGGCACAAGCTGCGCGAGGACCCCATCCTCAAGTTCCTGATCGTGTCGCTGTCGTTCTATGGCATGTCGACCTTCGAAGGCCCGATGATGTCCATCAAGACGGTCAACGCGCTGTCGCACTACACCGACTGGACCGTCGGCCACGTGCACTCGGGCGCACTGGGCTGGGTCGGCCTGATCACCATGGGTTCGATGTACTACCTGCTGCCACGGCTGTTCGGCCAGGAGCAGATGTACAGCAAGCGGCTGATCGAGGTGCATTTCTGGGTCGCCACGCTGGGTATCGTGCTGTACATCGCGTCGATGTGGATCGCCGGGGTGATGCAGGGCCTGATGTGGCGTGCCACCAACCCGGACGGCACGCTCACCTATGCGTTCGTCGAGTCGGTCAAGGCCACGTTCCCCTACTACGTGATCCGGTTCCTGGGCGGCACGATCTATCTGGTCGGCATGCTGATCATGACCTACAACATGGTGATGACGATCCGGCGTGGAGAGCCCGTGCAGGCCCGTATCCCGGCGACGATGGCTCACGCCTGACCCGATTCAAGGAAGCATATCCATGAAAATCTCGCATGAACTGATCGAGAAGAACATCGGCCTGATGATGGTGCTGATCGTGTTCATCATCTCGATCGGCGGCCTGGTCGAAATCGTGCCGCTGTTTTTCCAGAAGTCGATGACCGAGCCGGTCAGCGGGCTCAAGCCCTACAACGCGTTGCAGTTGGCCGGGCGTGATGTCTATGTCCGCGAGGGCTGCTACAACTGCCATTCGCAGATGATCAGGCCGTTCCGTGCCGAAACCGAACGCTACGGGCCGTATTCGGTGGCCGGCGAATTCGTCTACGACCGGCCGTTCCAGTGGGGCAGCAAGCGCACCGGGCCCGACCTGGCCCGGGTCGGCGGGCGCTACAGCGATGAGTGGCACCGGGTGCACCTGAACAATCCGCGTGACGTCGTGCCCGAGTCCAACATGCCGTCGTACCCGTGGTTGGCCAAGACGCCGGTCGATCCCGCGTCGATCGCCCCCAAGATGAAGGTGCTCAACGCGCTCGGCGATCCGTACAGCGAGACCGAGATGAGCGAAGCGGCCGCGGCGGTCACCGGCAAGTCTGAACTGGATGCGGTGATTGCCTACCTGCAGAGCCTCGGAATCCATGTCAGGAAGGTGCAATGATGGATGTCAACACGCTGAGAACCCTGATCACGGTGGTGCTGTTCCTGTCGTTCCTGGGGATCATCTACTGGGCATGGTCGCCGCGCAGCAAGCGGCGATTCGATGAAGCGGCGAATCTTCCGTTCGCCGACGAGGAACTGGCAGAGGCCAGCCGGCTGGGCGGGTCCACGATGCAGGAGAAAAAACATGGCTGACTTCGTTTCGTCGGGGTGGAGTACCTTCATCACGGTGGTCACGCTCGTCTCGGTGGCCTTTTGCTTCTGGCTGGCCTACGCGATGGCCAGCGCCAAGGTGACAACCGACGACAAGGGCAATGTGAAGTCGACCGGGCACGTGTGGGACGGCGACCTGCAGGAGTTGAACAACCCGCTGCCACGTTGGTGGCTGTACCTGTTCTACATCACCAACGTGTTCGCGGTTGTCTACCTGTGGCTATACCCGGGCCTGGGCACGTTCAAGGGCCAGTTGGGCTGGACCCAGCAGTCGCAGTACGAGGCCGAGATGAAAAAGGCCAGCGAGGCCTACGACCCCTTGTTCGAAAAGTACCTGAAGCAGGACATTGCCGCGGTGGCCAAGGACCCCGAGGCCGTGGCCATGGGTGAGCGCCTGTACCTGACCTATTGCGTGCAGTGCCATGGTTCCGACGCCCGCGGCAGCACCGGGTTTCCAAACCTGGCGGACAAGGACTGGCTGGGAGCGGGCGATGGTGAGTACATCAAGACGACGATCCTGAACGGGCGTCAGGCGGTGATGCCGCCGATGGCCGCTGCGGTCGGCTCGCCCGACGATGTCGACAAGCTCGCGCACTACGTGCTGTCGTTGTCCGGCGGCGCTCACGAGAGCTTCAAGGCCGCGCTGGGCAAGGACAAGTTCGCCACCTGCGCCGCCTGCCACGGGCCGGACGGCAAGGGCAATGCCGCGATCGGTGCCCCGAACCTGACCGACAAGGTCTGGCTGTACGGCGGCGGCCTGAGCCAGGTCGTGTACGCGATCAACAACGGCCGAAACAACGAGATGCCGGGGTTCGGTCACCTGATGGGCGATGGCAAGGCGCACGTGCTGGCCGCCTACGTGTACAGCCTGTCGCAGTAATCGCCTGTCTCCGATGTTGGAAACCTGATGGTCGAAGCAGTCAAGCGCCCCCGCGATGCAGAACCCCCCGCGGGGGCGGGGAGCGCCGAAAGCAAGTTACGCGAGATCCCGATCTACGAGATCCGCGACAAGGTCTACCCGCGCGCCGTCACCGGAATGTTCGCGGCCTGGCGCTGGGCGCTGGTGTGGGCGACGCAGCTGCTGTTCTACGGCCTGCCCTGGATCCAGTGGAATGGCCGCCAGGCGGTGTTGTTCGATCTCGAGGCGCGGCGCTTCTACCTGGGCGGCATCATCCTCAACCCGCAGGACTTCATCTACCTGACCGGCCTGCTGGTGATTTCGGCTTTGTCGTTGTTCCTGTTCACCGCGGTCGCGGGCCGGTTGTGGTGCGGCTACGCCTGCCCGCAGACCGTCTACACCGAGATCTTTCTCTGGATCGAGCGCAAGATCGAGGGCGACCGGGCCAAGCGCATGAAGCTGGACAAGGCGCCCTGGAGCCTGGCCAAGTTCGGGCGCAAGGGCACCAAGCAGCTGGTCTGGGTGTTGTTCTCGCTCTGGACCGGCTTCACCTTCGTGGGCTACTTCACGCCGATCACCGACCTCGCAGGCCAGGTGGTCTCGGCCAGCCTGGGCCCTTGGCAGACGTTCTGGGTGCTGTTCTACGGCTTTGCCACCTATGGCAACGCCGGCTTCATGCGCGAGCAGGTCTGCAAGTACATGTGCCCGTACGCGCGCTTCCAGAGCGCGATGTTCGACAACGACACGTTGATCATCACCTATGACGAGAAGCGCGGCGAGCCACGCGGCGCGCGTTCGCGCAAGGCCGACAAGGCGGCGCTGGGCATAGGCGACTGCATCAACTGCGGGGTCTGCGTCGAGGTCTGCCCGACCGGCATCGACATCCGCAATGGGCTTCAGAACGAGTGCATCGGTTGCGCGGCCTGCATCGACGCCTGCGACCAGATCATGGACAAGATGGACTACCCGCGCGGCCTGATCCGGTACGACACGACCAACGGCATGAAGAATGGCTGGCCGCGAGCCCAGTTGATACGTCGTGCCTTCCGGCCGCGCGTGCTGATCTATACGGCGATCGTCATCGCGATCAGCGTGGCGCTGCTGACCCACATGTTCACCCGGACACCGCTCAAGGTCGACGTGATCCGCGATCGGGGCACGCTGTCGCGCATCGTCGAAGACGGCCTGATCGAGAACGTCTACCGGCTGCAGATCATCAACAATGCCGAGTCCGAGCGTCGCTACCGGGTGTCGGTCAGCGGGCTGCCCGGGGTGCGGATCGATTCGGACACCGAGGTGACCGTGGCCTCGGTCGGCAACCGCCTGTTCCCGGTCCGTGTCCGGGTGATGCCGGACGCCGGTCAGCCGGGCAGCAATACCATCGAGTTCGAAATCGTCGATATGCAGGATCCCGATGTCAGCCGTCGCGAATCCGCGTCGTTCTTCATCCCCAGGCCGCGCTGAGCGCCAAGGAGCCCCGATCATGGCTGTTGCCCCCAAGTCCCACTGGACCCGCGAACCCTGGCCCTGGATCCTGATGGCCATCCCGGCCAGCTCGGTGGTGGCCGGGATGACGATGCTGACCTTCGCGATCACCAGCAACAACGCGCTGGTCGTCGACGATTACTACAAGGAAGGCAAGGCGATCAACCAGCGGATAGGTCGCGATCGCGAGGCGATCCGCCTCGGGCTGGGGGCGCACCTGGCCTGGCAGGCGCAGGGCATCGCGCTGACGCTGCAGTCGGCGCCGGGTAGCTCGCAGGCCCACCGCGACACCATCGGCATCCGCCTGGTTCACGTCACCGACGACACGCTCGACCGTGCCTACGTGCTGCGTCGCGACGCCGGCGGCGTCTATCGCAACACCGAGGCCGTGATGCCGGCCGGGCGCTACCGGATCCACATCGAAACCCCCGATCGCGACTGGCGGCTGGTCAGCGACCTGTTCGATACCGGCAAGGTCACGGCCACCGACATCGCGGCCGCCGTGCCCGCCGTTCAAGGCGCTGCGCAAAAGCCATGAGCGACACGGACCGCCCCGACGGCGACATGCGCGCGGCGCCGCCGCAACCAAGCCGTGCCGGCCGGTTCGCGCTGCGCCTGATGCAGGTGTCCTGGCCCGCGTTCCTGGGCGCTGCGGCCGCCTGCGGGGTGTTCTTCTCGGTCGTCGATCCCACCGAGGTGGCGTTGGTCAAGCGCTACCTGGGGGGCGATCCGCTGGGCGCCTACACCGTGGGTTTCCTGGCCTTCTGGGCGCTGTTCATGCTGACCGGCGGTCTGACCATGTTCATGATCAGCACCGAGCGCCATGCCGCCGCCCGGTCCGACCAGCAGGCCTGACCGCTCGACGGTCAGATAATGCCCTTGTCCCGCAGTTGCTGGCGCCGGGCGGCGTCGTAGCCCATCGATTCGAGGATTGCATCGGTATGCTCGCCCAGCGTCGGTGCGCCGTGGCGAATGCTGCCGCCCGTCTCGGACAGCCACACCGGCGCGCGCGCGATCGGGGCCGGCCTGGACAAGCCGGGGAAAGCCACCTGCTCGAGCAGCTCCAGGCCCTGCACCGCCGGGTGCTCGAGCGCAGCCTGCTGATCGAGCATCGGCGCGCAGGGAATGCGCGCCTCTCCCAGTTCGCCCAGCGCCTGTTCGTTCGTGCGCTGCGCGCACCAGCGCTGCATCCGTTCGCTGAGCGCCTCGGCGTTCTGCCCGCGCAGATCGTCGGTGGCAAAGCGTTCATCGGTCAGCCACTCCGGCTCGCCCATCAGCCGCGCCCAGCGCTCGTACAGCGGCCGGCCCACGACCTGGCACAGGATCCAGCCATCGCGGGTCTGGAACAGGTCGACCGGCCCCGAGGTCTGGGCCAATAGGAATTTCAAACGCCATCTGCAAAGTACCCGAACGCCAATGGGCGGTGGGCGAAGCTGGAAAAAGCCCGCCCAACCGGCACTGTTAGCCCCTCAATTCATTTGCCCACGCGCCAAAGTGCGCGGCCGCAGCGGGCCGATTCGCGCTCGCTCCTGGCCTCTCAACACCGAACACGTAGCCAGGCCCGCGCCACCGTGTTCAGTGCCGTGCCGACCTGTTGAGTCCTCTTGTTTTGCCCTGCCCCGTGGCATGGCCGTTGCCATCACCACGCCTGATCGGCACCGGGCATACGCCTTTTGCCCGCGGCGGCGCACGCGCATCGATCCCCGGAGCAGTTCAGGATCTTCTCAATGGCCGCCCGCTCAAGGATCGCGGCCAGAATCTTCAGCTTTCCCTGCTGCGGTTCGGACAATGGGTCATGTCGATATCGAACACTCGCTTGAGCAGGCGCGCCAGCCAATGCGCCCTGGCCCGCTTGGCTCGCCGCTGTCTTTGTTCGCTGTCCTGTTCGCCGTGCTCGGCGCCGGCGCTCCTGGCACAACAGCTGCGCGCGGCGGGCGTGGGAGCCAGCACCCCGTGAAAGCGGATCAGGTGCAACCGCGGCCGGGGCACCAGCGCGGCCAGACGCTGCGTGGGTTGGATCAGACTCAACACCAGATGCATTGGTGCCATCGGACCAGGGCGTCTTCAGGCGCAGGCGCACCTGGCCCTGGCTGTCCATTTCAATGCGCTCCTCGGCCAGTGCCGGGCGCGTGATATAGCGGCAAACTTCTCCAGACGACCCAGCATGGGCAACCCGCACCGCCGCATGCGGCTGAAACCCATCGATATCAGCACACAGGCGTTTGCCCCTGAGCATACCGCTCACATGATGAGCGCCCGCGTATCGTCAACACCTTTTGCCCGGCGCGCAGGCCAAACGCGTCGGTAGGTCACCGCCGCCGCCTGCAGTGGCCACATTGCACCGGCTTCGTTGGCCTCGCTGTCCGGTGTCGGACAGCAGGTTTGCCCGGCCTCCTGTTCAGGTACCCGCAGCGCTGAGCAGCCTCGGATCCGGCCGGTCATTGTCTGCAGCAACACGGCCAGCCTGTCGGTCGGTGCAGCCACCGAGACGAACTGCAGCTCACCCCTCGCCGTCGCACTGGTACACCCCGTCCAGCACCAGGCGGTGCAGGTGGATGTTGAGTTCGCCGCCGAGCCAAAACGCTGGATTAGCGTCACCGCACCACCCTGCCCGTGGCGCGCCACTTCGTTCACGCAGATAGCCGCCGATCACCCGGTGCACCACCTGCAGCACCGGGGTCAGCAGCTCTGGGCGCGCGGCCAGCAACAGCCGCAACCCAGTCGGCGGGCCAGCACCCACTGGCGCATCGGCACCGCCGAGATCACTTGGTCCACCAGATGAGCCGCACTTTGCCCCATGCGCCGCGCTCCGCACGAGGGCAAAGCGTCGCTTGCAGCTGAACGCCTTAATTTGTCGTGCCCGCAATCATCGCAGCGCGTACCGTCCGTGCGCCAGGATGCCGCACTTCAGGTACGTCAGGCATAGTCGCGCGTGCGGTAATGCCTTGCCTGTGCTCGCCTCGGTGTGTGCGATGAAGCCCGGCGCGTGGGCACCGCTGCACCAGCCGATAGAGTGTCACCGTTTTGCTCGGGGCGGTGGCGCTCACGTAGTGAACCGGGGCACCGTCAGGCAATCGCGGTGAATCCGCATGCTGATTGAATGCGGCACACCAGGGCTGCGCCAATGGCTACGAGCAAATACGGTCTCGTGCCTGCCCTGTTGTGCCGCGCGTATACCCGCCAGGGTCGCCAAGACTGCCGAGCACCAGCCTTCGTATTCGATGTCGAAACCGTTGCCAGCACATGCCGACTCGGACGGAAGCGCTTCGCTTCAAGCCCGATTGGGCCGCGCTCGGCAGCCGCCATGAAACCATGCCAACATTGCCCGATCATGGCAGAGTGATCGGCAAATTCACCGAAGGCCAAACCCTATCGTCTGGTGACTGCACCGGCGCGCACGTTCCTGAACAGCACGTTCACCGAAACCGACAGTTCGCTCAGGCGCGAGAAACAGCCGCTGCCATGCATGCGGATGACTGTGCCAGGCTCGGCATCGCCGAAGGGCGATGCGGTGCTGATCGGCAACGAAGGCCGGGTCCGTCACCGCGACCTGCGGCATTCGCGACGGGCAGCAACCCAGTGTGGTGGTGCTCGAGGGCATCTGAAAGCCGAACCACCAGCTTCCGTGCGAAGGCGTGGGCATCAACCGATTGACCTCCGCCGAGCCGGGCTATCCGAACAGCGGCGCCGTCTTCCATGACACTGCGGTCTGGCTGAAGAAGAGTTTATATGAAACGTTCTGCAGGCAACACTGGCAAAGCGAGCTGCTGCTCACCGGCACCGCAGTACCCGCAGTGGTGAGCCTGCCTGGCACGCAAGCGAGCCCCCAACCGCGACCAACTGGATCGGGATTCAACCGGATGGTGATGGAGAAAGCGGGTGGCATAGGTAGCCTGGAGGCGGCGCAGGCCATGGGCAGCGGGCTGGTGCAGCGCCAGCTGCAGTGTTCTGGCGGTTCTGGCCCGCCATGGGCAGGCTGTGGTTTGACATGACCAATGCGGTCGGATCGGGGCTGATGGCCGGCGCATCCACGGCAAGGGTCGGCGCGTCGCTCTCGACAGGCATTGTCACGCGTCTTGGCAGCGAGATGATGGGCAACCTGCAACGCACCGGCGAGGCCATGCTGCATGCGGGCCTGCAACCGGTGAAGAAACGGGTGGTGAGCAACCAGCGGCGGCTGGTGAGTCAGGCGAACCCGGTGACGAGGAACAGGAAGCCCCGTCGAGCGACGTCGTGCTGGGCACGTTCGCGGCAGAGGCGATGCAGATTGGCGGAGGTTCGCCACTTGCCGCCATGGTTTGCCATCCACCGGACTCCAGCCGAATGCTTCAGCCGCCCAGCAGATCGTCCAGCGCATCGGCCCCGGATTGCCGGACGGATTCAATCCGGCTTAAGGTCGATCAGATGGCTGGTCATCAACTCGCTGGCCTCGCGCTTGTCTGCCCGGCCAGCGCTACTCGACCAGCGCATGGTGGGCATGGCTTTCGCAGGTGGCATCGCGCCGTTGCCAGTAAGGGCCACGATCAGCGATGAGCGCGACACCAGATCGGTGACGATCTCGGTGCGAGCTACCTTGTGACTGGCGATTTCGGCGATGCCCACATGAAAACGCGCGGACAGCAGAATGGCATCGCGCTTGGCGGCCATCGGCCATCGCCTGATGTTCGAGGGCCAGATGGCGGCGCAGTGCTTCCAGGGCCTCGGCATCGGCGCGTTGCGCGGCCATCTCGGCCACCTTCGGTTCGATCAGTGCGCGCGCCTCGAACACCTCGCGCGCCTCGCGTGGCGTGGGCTGGGCGACGAACGCGCCGCGATTGGGCTCGAGCTTGGCCAGGCCATCATGGGCCAGTGCCTGCAGTGCGGCGCGCACCACCGAACGGCCAACCGCGTAGATCGAGGCCAGCTCATCCTCGGGTAGCTTGCGCCCGGGCTGCAAGCGATGATCGATGATCGCATCGCGCAGCTTCTCGTAGACCGGCAGCCAACGGGCTGCGGGCTTATCGAAGGGAGCGGTGAGCGTGTTTCCGATGGGCATCGACGGCGTCGACCGGATTCATTCCGGCGCAAATCGCGAGAACATACCAGAGTAGCGCTTGGCCAGCGGGCTGGCATAGGCACCGGCCCGCGAGGTGCTCAGGCCAAGCCCGACCAGGGCCTCGCACAGCCGCACCGCGCAGGCGACTCCATCGAGCACCGGCACACCGAAGCGCGCCGAGAGCGCGGCGGCCAGATCGGTCATGCCCGCGCAGCCAAGCACGATCGCCTCGGCATGGTCCTCGCTGAGCGCCTGCCCGATCTCGGCCTCGATGCGCTGGCGGGCATCGCTGCCCGGGCGCTCGAGTTCCAGCACGGCCACCTCGGCAGCACGCACGGCCGCACAGCGTGAGGCCAGGCCGTAGCGCACGAGATTGTGTTCGATCGCCGGCACCGAGCGCTGCAAGGTGGTGACCACGGAAAAGCGGCCCGCGACCAGCGTCGCCATGTGAAAGGCCGCCTCGCCGATGCCGATCACCGGCCCGGGCGCAATGCACCGGGCGGCATCGAGCCCGGTGTCGTCGAAGCAGGCGAGCACGTAGGCATCGGCCGGCGGTTCGTCGCGAATGGTGGCAAGCAGCCCGGGCACCGAGAAGGCCTCGTCGTAATAACCCTCGATGCTGGCCGGACCATCGGCCGGGTTGACCGCGCGCACCTGCACACCGGCGCCGGCGACCTCGGCCGCCACCCGCCCCATCTTTTCGGTCATGGAAGCGGTGGTGTTGGGATTCACGATCAGAATGTTCATGCCGCGCCTCGGGCTACGTGTTTCTGCATCATCAGATCTCGCCGCCCAGATACAACTTCCTGACCCGCTCATCGACCAGCAGCCCGGCGGAATCCCCGCTGAGCGCGATCTCGCCGGTGCTCAGCGCATAGGCGCGCTGCGAGATGCGCAGCGCCATGCGCGAATTCTGCTCCACGAGCAACACGCTGACCTTCTCGTCGCGGTTGATCGCGACGATCGAGCGGTGATGTCCTGAACCAGCTTGGGTGCGATGCCAAGCGATGGTTCATCGAGCAGCAGCAGGCGCGCGGGCGGGCCATCAGCGCGCGGCCGATCACCAGCATTCGCTGCTCGCCACCGCTCAGCAGGCGCGTCAGATGCCCTGCGAGTAGCGCTCCTTGAGCCGCGGAAAGCGGTCAGCACGCGTTCGAGCGAGGCTCGATCTCGCCGCGGTCGCTGCGACTGAATGCGCCCATCAGCAGGTTGTCGCGCACCGACATATAGGGAAACACGCGCCGGCCCTCGGGCACCATCGAGATGCCCATGGCGACGATCTCGTCGGGGCCGCGGCCATCGATGCGCTGACCGTCAGTGCACCTCGCCAGGCGCGGCCGCGCCAGGCCGCAGGTAATCGCGCGCAGGATCGATGACTTACCGGCGCCGTTGGCGCCGATCAGCGCCACGGTCTCGCCTTCATTGACCTGCACCGACACGCCCTTGAGCGCATGCACATGGTCGTAGTAAAGATGCAGATCGGAGATGGTCAGCAGAGGGCTCATCGTTCAGATCCTCGATCGACTCGTCTTCGGTGCCGAGATAGGCCTCGATCACCTGCGGATTGTTCTGTATCTGCTCGGGCGTGCCCTCGGCGATCTTCTGGCCGAAATTGATCACCACGATGCGGTCGGACAACTTCATGACCGCGGCCATGTCGTGCTCGACCAGCATCACCGTGACGCCGCGATCGCGCACCCCGCGCACCATGTCCACCGCGCGCATGGTTTCATCATGGTTCATGCCGGCGAACGGCTCATCGAGCAGGATCACCGCGGGATTCGTGGCCAGGCCGATCGCCATGCCCAGCGCAGTCGCAGATGGCCGTGCGGCAGGTTGCTGGCGATTTCATCGCGCCGCCCAGGCCCAGGAACTCGATGATCTCGTCGGCCTGAGCGCGAAGGTCGCCTCGTCGGAAGCGGGCCAGCGGCGAACCGAGGAAGAATCCGGCCAGACTGGCCTTGGAGCGCAGATGTGTGCGGTGACCGTTCTCGTGCACGGTCATGCCCTTGAAGATCGTGGTCTCCTGGAAACGTGCGCACCCTTGCGCGCCACCAGGCGCGGCGCGACAGGCCCGAGATACGTTCACCGCGAAAACAGCACCTCGCCGGGCGTCTGGACGCGTCGAACGAGGGAGATCAGCTTGAACAGGTGGACTTACCCGCGCCATTGGGGCCGATCACCGACAGGATCCGCCCTCGTTGACATCGAAGTCGACCGAGTTCACCGCCACCAGCCCGCCGAAGCGTTTGGTCAGGCCGCGCACCGAGAGACAGGCACTCATTGGTTCGCTCCCGAGCGCGGCAGGCGCAGACTCAACAGACCATTGGGCAGGAACAGCATCAGCGCGATCAGCACCGTGGAGAAGATCAGCAGCTGATACTCACCGGTCTTGAACAGCAGATCCCAACCGAAGTACAGCACGAAGGTGCCGACGATCGGGCCGAACACGAAGCCCGTTCGCCCAGGAAGCAGTTGAGCGCGAAGTTGACCGAATCGGTGACCGTGAAGCTGGCCGGATAGACCGATTGCGACATGGCCACGAACACCGCGCCGCCCAGCCCGCCCAGGAACGACGGCCCGCATAGGTCACCCGCAGCGCCGAGATGTACCACGCCGATCCGACGAGGCCAGTTCCTCGTTCTGCTGCAGCGACTGGCAGAGCCGGCCGATGCGCGAGTGCACGAGCCGGTACATGGCGCCGAAGCACAGAACCATCAGGATGACCGACAGTGCGTAGAAGGCCGCCCGCGGATTGGCCAGCGAGGCGAAATCCGGAATCAGCGTGATCCCGAAGATATCGAACGCGCCGGGCAGCGGAATGCTGACGATGCCCTTGGCGCCGTTGGTGACTGGCACGGCCAGCGCCAGCAGCCAGGCGACCTCGGTCATGATCAGCGACACCATCGCGAAGTAGACGCCGCGCAGGCATGACCGCAGGCCGACCAGCACGGCCGCGGCGCAGAAGTCGGCCCGCGGCGGGGAGGGTCCACCAGAACGACCAGCCGGCTCTCATGACCAGGACGCCGACATAGCCGCCGATCAGCGCCCAGGCGCCCTGACCGGATATTGATCCGCCCGATATAGAAGGTCAGCCAGACACCGGCACTCACCACGGCCAGCAGCGCGACCGACGCCAGCGTGTAGTAGAGATCGGCGCCGCCGGTGGCTTCGATCACTGCGGCACGCCCTGCGAGCAGGGCCACGATGGCGCCACCAAGGTGGCGATGAGTTTCCATGATCGCGGACATTCGCTCACCCCCAGGGTCGTCTATCAGGCCGTTGGGCCGATGGCCAGGAACACCATCAGCGCCGCGAAGATCACCAGGTAGGTGATGTCGCCGAACTCGCGCAGATAGTTCAGACCGAAGGACTCCATCATGCCCAGGATGAAGCCGCCGGCGATCGCGCCGCCGACCACGCCGGCGCCGCCGATCATCACCATCATGAAGGCCTTGATCGAGATCGGCCCGCCGATGCCCGAGTTCACACCGGTGATCGCCACCAGCAGGCCCCCGACCACGCCGGCCAGCATGGCGCCCATCGCGAAGCCGAGCATCGAGTAGCGATCGACATTGACGCCCATCAGCTGGGCGGCTACCCGGTCCTTGCGCCAGCGCGCGCATCGCGCGGCCCGGCTTGCTGTATTGCATGAACAGCATGAACGAGATCGATCAGCACCACGGCGACCACACCAATGACGATGCGGTCGTAGGGCATGATGATGGTGTCGCCCAGGAACACGCCCTTGATGATCTTGGGCACGCCACGCTGCTTCTCACCGAACAGCAGCAGAATCACCGTATCCAAAGAAGAAGGCCAGGCCGGCGGCCAGCAGCATCGCTCGCGCTTGCTGCGCCGGATCACCGGGCGGAACAGATATTTCTCGACCAGCGCGCCGACCACCATCAGCGCGAGGCCCGAGGCCAGCACCGCGACCGGAACGGCAGGCCGAGCTGACCATAGACCGCGTAGGTGACGAAGCCGCCGAGCACGCCATCTGACCGTGCGCGAAGTTCAGCACGTTCATCAACGCGGCGGCGACCGTCAGACCGAGCGCGATCAGTGTATTGCGCACCGAGATAGAGCCCGTTGGCAAATGACTTGCTCCATGCCTCTCCACCCGTATTCACACGGCGCAGGAGCCGCGGGGCTTTGTCGTGATGTTCGACGCGCAATGCGCGCTGACCCGCGCGCGAACCCGGCCGCGCGTATCGCCGTGGCGGGCCCTGCGACACGGGGGCCCGGCCTGGCGCGGGCCACGTCGAGCAGCGGCGTGGCCCGGACCCGGTCGATCAGTCGACCTGGCCGACGAACAGCGTCTCGAACTTGCCGTTCTTGTACTCGTTGACCACCATCGGCACGAACAACTGGCGTCTGGTCGAACGAAGTGCTGCCCACATAGGTGAGTTTGCTAACGCCCTTCATGAACGGATTCGTGGCGCCGAGAAATTCACCATGGTCTTCTTGTACTCCTCGACATCATTGATCGCCTTCAGGCTCCGCCTTCAGGTCTCGAGGATGTAGTCCAGCGCATAACACTTTGGTGTTGGACTCGTCGTTGTACTGCCGAACATCTTGGTGTAGCGGGCCACGAACTCCTTCATGGTGTCCGGAGGCGATCCGGCGTGGACGCACCACCCACCGAGATGAAGCCGTTGGCCAGCTCACCGGCGCCCTCTTCCAGCACCTTGGCATCCTGCGCGGTTTCGGTGGAGATCAGACCCTCGTAGCCGAGCTCGCGCGCGGCACGGATCAGCAGCGGTGCATTGCCCGGTGCGACCCCGGAGAGCACCAGCAGATCAGGCTTCAGGACGCACGATGGGTCATCACCGGCGTGAAGTCGCGGGTGTCGTTCTGGTAGGTGTCCTGTCGGCCACCACATTCAGGCAGGCCCAGTGCTTCCGGCTGCGGCCACCCTGCTGTCACGCTGGCTGAGCGGATCGGACTGGCTGGTCGCTGGCGAATGTACACCGATTTCACGCCGCAGCTTTTCTTGAGGAGTCTGTAGATCGCCACGGACTGGATAGTTGGATGATCATGCCGAGCACGGTGAAGCAGCTGGCAGCGTAGAGCTCCTTCGGGAACGCATAGGGGAAGTACATGATGCCCTTGGCCTCGGCCACCGGGCGCACCGCGGCCGCGCCGTCATCGACATTGGGGCCGACCACATAGTGGATGCCCTCCTGGGCCATCTTCTCCATGCCGGCGATGGCCTGCCAGATCCTTCTGGTCATCGAAGGTGACGATGTCGATCTTGTACTTGGTGCCGCCGATGTCCACGCCGCCGAGCCTTCGTTGAGCCAGGCCGCACGGGTTTGCATCGAGCATGCTCCGAGGGTCCCAGGCGGCCGCCGGGCCACTGGTGACGCCGACGAAGCCGATCTTCAGGGTCTGGGACTGCGCCAGGGCCGTGCCGGCCGGCAGCGCGAACGCGGCGCACACGGCGAGGGCCGCTACGCGTAGAACATGACGCCTGTTGCTCATCTTTCCTCCGATCTTGAATGATTCGCGCGAGCCTGGATGTGCCCGCCCGGCATGCCACCCTGGCATGATCGTCGGCATATGAACGATCTGATTTTGGATTGTCAACACCGCCACCGCTTAAGGCATAATTTCGGGGCACGATGATGACGCCTGTTCCGCCAGCCCAGGAGAGTTCGATGCCGGCAAATCCCTACCCGCGTGACATGGTCGGCTACGGTGCCCATCCGCCGCGGTGGCCGCCTGGCCCGGCGATGCGCGGGTGGCGGTGCAGTTCGTGCTGAACTACGAAGAAGGCGGCGAGAACAATGTGCTGCATGGCGAAGCGGCTCGGAGCAATTCCTGTCCGAGATCATCGGTGCCGTCGCCTACCGTGATCGCCATCTGTCGATGGAATCGATCTACGAATACGGCCGCGCAGCGGCGTCTGGCGGATCCTGCGCGAGTTCGAGCGCCGCGGCCTGCCACTGACCGTGTTCGGCATCACGATGGCCCTGGCGCGCAATCCCGAGGTGTGCGCGGCCTTCGTGCAGGCCGGCCATGAGATCGCCTGCCACGGGCTGCGCTGGATCCACTATCAGGAGATCGACGAGGCCACCGAGCGCGAGCATCTGCGCACGGCGGTGGCGCAACTGCTGGAACTCACCGGGCAGCGTCCGCTCGGCTGGTATACCGGGCGCGACAGCCCGAACACGCGCCGGCTGGTATGCGATGAAGGCGGCTTTCTCTATGACTCGGACTACTATGGCGACGATCTGCCGTTCTGGACCCGGGTTGCGCGCAGCGACGGCAGCGAGGTCGATCACCTGATCGTGCCCTACACGCTGGACACCAACGACATGCGCTTTGCCACGCCGCAGGGTTTCAACACGGGCGATCATTTCTTCCAGTACCTGCGTGACAGCTTCGATGTGCTCTATGCCGAAGGTGCCGAGCATCCGAAGATGATGTCGA
The DNA here is from genome assembly GCA_041396585.1 of Burkholderiaceae bacterium. Taxonomy (GTDB): domain Bacteria; phylum Pseudomonadota; class Gammaproteobacteria; order Burkholderiales; family Burkholderiaceae_E; genus JAUIAI01. Next base: position 192,745 of record JAWKYG010000008.1, read on the forward strand.
TCGGCATGCATTGCCGGCTGCTGGGCCGCCCCGGGCGCTTCCGTGCGCTGCAGCGTTTTCTCGATCACATCGAGTCGCATGATCGCGTCTGGGTATGCCGGCGCATCGATATCGCCCGCCACTGGATCGCGCGGCATCCCGCCCCGGGCGCGCGCTGAAACCGGCCGGATCTGCCCGCGAACCATCATCGCCATGACATCCCCGCACGCCGCCCCGCCGCTGCCCGGTCAATCCGGGCCCGATGCCGGACTGCCGTTTGGCAACAGCATTCTCGCCCTGGCCGACGCGCTGGCCGCCATCAGCGAGCAGGCCGATGCACTGACCGTCACCTATGCCACGGCCACGCATCGTGCGGCCGCCGAATGGCTGCAGCGCAGGATGCTGGCCTGTCACTTCGACGAGGTGGGCATCGATGCCGTGGGCAATGTGGTGGGCCGGTATCACGCGCGTGAATCCGGCGCCGCCCAGTTGCTGACCGGCTCGCACTTCGACACCGTACGCAACGGCGGGCGCTATGACGGCCGGCTCGGCATCCTGGCCCCGATGGAGGTGGTCGCCGCGCTGGCCGCGGCCGGTCGCCGGCTCGCCTTCGATATCGTGGTGATCGGCTTCGCCGACGAAGAAGGCGTGCGCTTTGGCACCACCTTCCTCGGTTCGTCGGCCGTGATCGGCGCCTTCGACACAGCCGTGCTCGAGCGGCGCGATGCCGATGGCATCACGATGCGCGAGGCAATGCAGACGGCGGGTTTGGCACCCGATGCCATCGCCTGCGCAATGCTCACCGACCGGCCGACGATCGGCTTCGTCGAGATCCACATCGAGCAGGGGCCGGTGCTGCTGGACGAAAATCTCGCACTCGGTGTGGTCAGCGCGATCAACGGCGCGGTGCGCATGATGTTCGAGATCGACGGCGCCGCCGGCCATGCGGGCACGACGCCGATGAACGGCCGACGCGATGCCGCCTGCGCGGCCGCCGAGGCGACCCTGCTGATCGAGCGCCGCTGCTCGGCCGAGCCGGCGCTGGTGGGCACGGTCGGCATGCTCGAGGTGCCCGCCGGCTCGGTGAACGTGATTCCGGCGCAGGCACGCTTCTCGCTCGATCTGCGCGCCCCCGATGACGCCCAGCGCGACCGGGCGCTGGCCGACATCCTGGCCGGCATCGATGCGCTGTGCCGGGCGCGTGGCGTGCGCTGGCGCAGCGAAGAGATCATGCGCGCGCCCGCCACCGCGGCGGATCCCGGTCTGCGCGGGCTCTGGCGTGATGCCGTGACCGGCATCGGCCTGCCGCTGCGCGAGTTGCCCAGCGGTGCCGGCCATGACGCGATTCGCATGGCCGGCGCCTGCGCACAGGCAATGCTGTTCGTGCGCTGCGGCGCGGGCGGCATCAGCCACTCTCCCGAAGAAACGCTGGATGCGGCCGATGCCGACGCCGCCGCCCGCGCCTTCGACCTATTTCTGCAACTGCTTGAGCAACGGATGCGCGGGACATGAATCCCTATCAAGACCTCGACGACTGGATCGACGCACACTTCGACGACGAGGTCGCCTTCCTGCAGGCACTCGTACGCCAACCCACCGACACCCCGCCGGGCAATAATGCGCCGCATGCGGAACTCACCGCGCGGCTGGTGCAGGACTGGGGCTGGCAGGCCGAGAGCCACCCGGTGCCGCAGGCGCAGGTGCACGCGGCCGGGTTGGCATCGATCACCAATCTGGTCATCCGCCGCCGGTTTCGCGACGGCGGCCGGGTCGTCGGTCTCAATGCCCACGGCGACGTGGTGCCGCCCGGTGAGGGCTGGACCCACCCACCATACGGCGCCGAGATTCACGACGGCCGTCTGTACGGGCGCGCGGCCGCAGTCAGCAAGTGCGACTTCGCCACCTACTCGTTCGCCACCCGCGCGCTCGAGGCCTGCCGCGCGCCTAAGCTGCACGGTGCGGTGGAACTCTATTTCACCTACGACGAAGAATTCGGCGGCGAACTCGGGCCGGGCTGGTTGCTCGCCCAGGGCATCGTGCGGCCCGATCTGTTGATGGCGGCCGGCTTCAGCTATCAGGTGCTGACCGCCCACAATGGCTGCCTGCAGTTCGAGGTCGAGGTGCGCGGGCGCATGGCGCATGCGGCGATCCCGGACAGCGGACGCGACGCGCTGCAGGCGGCGGTCACGCTGCTGAACGCCCTGTATGCGCGCAATGATGCCTACAAGGCCGTGCGCTCGAAAGTCGCCGGCATTTCACATCCGTATCTGAACGTCGGCTGGATCGAAGGCGGCACGAACACCAATGTCGTGCCCGGCAAGGTGATCTTCCGGCTCGATCGGCGGCTGATTCCCGAGGAGAATATCGACCTCGTGGAGGCAGAGATTCGCGACACGATCGCGCAGGCCGCCAGCGCCTTGGTGGACATCAGCGTCGATGTACGCCGCATCCTGCGCGCCAATCCGCTCAAGCCCCTGCCGGGCAATCGGCCGCTGGTCGATGCTCTGAAGCGCCACGCCAGCGCGCTGCTTGGCGAAGCCATCGAAGATTCAGGCACCCCGCTGTATGCCGATGCGCGTCTGTTCGGTGAAGCCGGCATTCCCGCCGTGCTTTACGGCGCCGGGCCGCGCACGGTGCTCGAATCGAATGCCAAGCGCAGCGACGAGCACATCGTGCTGGCCGATCTGCGCGCGGCCACCAAGGTGGTCGCGCGCACCCTCAGCGATCTGCTGACCGACGCCTGAACTCAGCGCAGCGGCTGCGTATCGCAGGCCTCACGATGGCTGGCTTCGGGATCGACCTTGGCGTCGATCACGACCGGCCCGCCCATGCGGTGCGCCTCGGCCAGCGCATCGGTGATCTGGTCCGGCGCGGTGACCGTGATGCCACGCCCGCCCAGACCTTCGGCCACCCGGGCAAAGTCGCAGTCGGCGAAATCGACCGCGATGCGGTTGGCGCCGAGGTTGTCGCGCACCATGCCCAGCCCGGCGTTGTTATCCACCAGGAACACCACATCGAGCTGCTGCTGGACCGCGGTGCTGATGGTTTGCATGGTCATCATGAAGCCACCGTCGCCGGCCAGACACGTGACCCGGCGATCGGGGCGCACCAGCTTGGCGGCCGCGGCCGCGGGCGGCCCCCAGCCCATCGCCCCGGTACCACCGGCAACCAGGAACTGGCCGGGATACGGATTGCGCAGCGCATGCGTGGCCCAGATGCGGTTCGAGCCGGCATCGAGTGCGATCAGGTCATCGGGGCCGATGAAGTTTTGCAGCCCGTTGATCAGATCCACGTGATGCACGGTTCCTGGTGCCGATGTGCCGGTGGGGCGTTCGTCGAAGCCGGTTTCGGCGCGCACGGCCGCGATGGCAGCCTGGCGGGATTCGCGACGGGCCGCGCCGAGATCCACATCGGCCAGGCGCGAGATCACCTCGCCGACATCCCCGGTGATCGCGAGATCGACCGGATAGACCCAGCCGGCATTGCGCGGATCGATGTCCACCTGCACGAGCTTCTGCTGGCCCGGGCGGATCAAGTCGGGATCGCGAAACCGCAGGTAATCGGGGCCCAGGCTGGCACCCAGCACGATCACGACATCGGCCCTGGACAGCGTGAGGTTCGCGCAGCGGTGTCCCCAGGTGCCGAGCATGCCGGCCGCCACCGGTGACGTCTCGGCGATCACGCCCTTGCCGTTGTAGCTGGTGACCACAGCAATGCCGGCCTGCTCGGCCAGCGCCTGCAGCGCCGCGCCAGCCTGAGCGCTGACCACACCGTTACCGGCAATGATCACCGGCCGCTGCGCGCCAGCCACCAGACGGGCCAGCTCGGCGAGCGCATCGGCATCGACGCGTGCGGGCGTGTAGCGGTGATAGCCCGCGCTCGGATACAGACGCGGCGACGGCGTCTCGGGCATCTCGGCGCGAATGATCGGGGTTTTCATGACCACCGCGGCCGGCCCCTTGCGCGGCAGGTTCGCATGCTTGATGGCCATCTGCACCCCGTAGACCGCCTCGGATGGCGAGGTGGCATAGGTGCTGTACTTGGTGATCGGGCGCAGCGAGGCCATGGCGTCGGCGCCACCGTAGTCGCCGGTCATGGTCTGATAGACGCCCATCTGGCCGTAGCCGTCGTAGTCGGAGGTTTCGGTGAGCGCGATCATCGGCGTGCCGGCGAAGTGCGCCTCGAGGATGCCCAGCGCGCCGATCGTGGTCATCCAGGGCCCCTGCCCCATCGCCACCGCGGGCCGGCCGGTCAGGCGGCCGGTCACCTGGGCCATGATGGAGGCGATCCACTCCGAGCGGGTGAGCACCACCTTGAGCGAGTTCTCGCGCGCCTTGAAAGCCGGCAGCGACCAGGTGATGCCCAGGCCGGGCAAGGTGAATGCGTGGCTGACGCCGCCCTCGATGAGAGCGTCGACGACCGCCTCGTGGGTCTTGGCCATGGTGGCTCGTCTCCTGAAGTGCGGCCACGGCCGCGCCTGTTAATCTGTTCGGCGACCGTCCGTGAGACGGAACCGATTTCGCCGAACACGAGGAGCTGGCATGAGTCGACCCATCTTGATCACCGGCGCCTCGGGTTTTTTGGGCGCCTGGATCATTCCCAAACTTCTGGCCAGGGGTCACGAGGTCGTCGCGCTCGACGTCGCCCAGAATATCACGCGCCTTGCCATGGTCGGCGGCCACGCGCGGGCCGACGAAATTCGCTGGCGCAGCGCCGACATCAGCGACGAACAGGCGGTGCGCACGCTGTTCGAATCCGTGGCACCGGCTCAGGTCGTACACCTGGCCGCGTTGCAGATTCCCTCATGCCGGGCCAAACCGGCGCTCGGTGCGCGGGTGAATCTGCTTGGCCATATCCATGTGCTGGAGGGTGCGCGCCAGGTCGGCGCGCGCGTCCTGTACACGAGCTCGGTCGCGGCCAAACCGCGCGGGCCGGCCAATGCCCCGGCCAACCTGTACGGCGTGTTCAAACGCGCCGACGAGGAAATCTCCCGGCTGTATGCCGAGGACTATGACGTGTCCTCGTTCGGACTGCGTCCGCATGTGGTCTATGGCGTGGGCCGCGACCAGGGAGAGACCTCGGCGATCACCGCGGCGATGCGCGCGGCCGCGCTGTCAGAACCGTTCCGCCTGCCATGGTCGACGCAAACCTGCTTTCAGTTCGCCGACGATATCGCCGAATCCTTCGTGCGCACGCTCGATGCGCCGTGGCAGGGAGCGTTCGTGTCCGACATGAGCGCCGAGGTCGAATCCACCGCCGATGTGATCGAGGCGATTCGCGCGGCCGTGCCCTCGGCCGACATTGCGATCGAGGGCCCGCAGCGGATCTCACCCACCGACGGCTTCGATACCGGCGCGCTCGAACGCGCGATCGGGCCGTTGCCGCGCACACCGCTGCACGAGGGTGTGCGTCGAACCATCGAGCGCTTTCAGGCGCTGGGCGGCGACGGCGGCTGAGCGTTCAGGCGCGCCGGGTCAGGCCGATCGTTCAGGCGCGCCGGGTCAGGCCAATCGTTCAGGCACGCCGGGGCAGACCGATCGCCCGGCCCCGCTGCTCGGGCGGCGCGAGCCGCGCATGGCCGGCGCGCAGCGCGGCCAGCGCCCTTTCCACCCTGGGCGCGAATCCGAGTGCCTGGGTCTCGCCGGCATCCATGCACTGCGAGACGATCTCGCCGGTGGCGGCCAGATAGCCTTCGGTGGCGTGGAGCATGCGGTGGATGCAGTGCACGCGCGTGGCGTCGTGATCGAGCAGCAGGGTTTCGAATCGCAATGGCGCACGCGCGCGCAACTCGCGCAAGAAGCACACATGGAGCTGGCGGGTCACCATGCGCGCGCCATCGGGCCAGCCGTCCGCGAACAGACCCAGATGAGCGAGGAAGGTCTCCTGGGCGCGCTCGAAGGCCAGCCCGTAGTAGCCCATGTGGAAATGATCATTGAAATCGACCCACTCCAGGCGCACTTCATCGGTGTGATCGGTGAAAGGGGCGGCAACATCGTTCACGTTCATGCGCTCCGCTCCCCCGCGCGCCCCAGGCCGACGGCCCGGCCGACCTGCGCGGGCACGCCGAGCGCCCGATGGGCATCGCGAATCGCCGCGAAACGCGCGGCAAGATGTTCCGGAAAAGGCGCCGAGCGCCGGGTCTCGGTGTTCACGTTCATCGAGACGAGTTCATTGCTGGCGGCCAGCCAGCCCTCGGTGGCGTGGCGCATCTCATGCAGATAGTGAACGCGCTTGGCATCGACATCGATCAGCTGGGTGGTGAAGCGCAGCGGATCCCCGTTGCGCGGGGCACGCTCGCAGCAAAGATGGGACTCCAGCGTGAACACCGTGCACTTGAACGGAACCCGGTCGGCCCGCGACCAGCCGGCAGCCGTGAAAAAGCCACCGGTGGCGACATCGAAGACCACCATATAAAGGCCTGTGCGCATGCGCCCGCCGCCGTCTACCCAGTCGGGCTGGACGATCTCGTGGTGGCTCTCGATGAGCGCGGTGATCGGGGAATCGGTTTTCATGGCGGCGCCTGGCGCGGAATCGGAGCGTCACATGGAGTGAATCACGAACCCGCGCGCCTGGGCAAGCCCGGCGCTGCGCGACTCGGGAAGCGCTAGGCGCCCTGCGGGCGGGCCCGCCGGCCTGCTACGATCGCCGCGGAGCGCTTCGCGCGCACGGCAACCCACGAAACGGAAGGCCAGCATGAGTGACACGATCAGCGATCGGCTGCAGAACTGCTACACAGGCGTCGTCCATGATGTGATGCGCGCGATGGGCCTGCGCGATTTCACGCTGCCGCCACGGCTGCGACCATTGATGCCCGAGCGCTCGATGGCCGGGCCGGCATTCACGATCCAGGGCCGGGTCGACCCGACCGCCGATGCGCACGAAACCCTGCTCGCCTGGACCGGGCTCTTGTCGAAGTGCCCGGCCGGGCATCTGTGGGTGAATCAGCCGAGCGATCGCACGGTGGCGCACATGGGCGAGCTGTCGGCCGAGACCCTGCGCGACAAGGGCGTGCGCGGCGCGGTGGTGGATGGCATGATCCGCGATGCGAACTTCCTGCTCGATCTGGGCTTTCAGACCTGGCACGAGGGCTATACACCGCGCGACATCGTCGGCTGGTGGCTGCCGGCCGCCACCCAGGTGGAGATCCGCATCGGCGAGGTGGACATCGAACCCGGCGATTATCTGGTCGGCGACCGCGACGGCCTGATCCGCGTGCCCAAGGGCATCATCGACGACGTGCTCGAGAAGGCCGAGGCCGCGATCAGCACCGAGTCCGAGATCCGCAAGGCGATCCGGGCCGGTGTGGATCCACAGCAGGCCTACCTGAAGTACGGCAAGTTCTAGCGTGCCGTTGCGCATGTAACGTGTATTTCGCCGGCCTGCGAATGGGCCGGGCGCAAGGCGCGGGATGGCGTATGCCGCGCGAACAATGACGGCGAATCATCGCCGCACGAACGAGACGAACATCATGACCGCAGACACGCTGTCCCTGCTGTTGCTGAGCGAACAGGACAATGTCCTGGTGGTGCGCCGCGCGATCGCGGCCGGCGAGAGTGTCGGGATCGACGGCCGCCAGCACATCCAGGCCAGGCCGGTCGCGCTCGGCCACAAGATCGCCCGGGTGGCGATCGCGCCGGGCGAGAAGATCCTCAAATACGGCGCCCCGATCGGCGTGGCCACGCAGGCGATCGCCGCCGGCGAACATGTCCATGTGCACAACATGCGCAGCGACTACACCCCCAGCTATGTGCTGTCTGAAACCGAGACCGGTGAGGAGCAACCCTGATGAACATCGATTCGGGCGAACTGCGCGGCTATCTGCGCGCCGACGGCCGCAAGGGCATCCGCAATCATGTGGTGGTGGCCTACCTGGTCGAGTGCGCACATCATGTCGCGCGCGAGATCGTCTGGCCCTTGCGCGATCAGGGGGCGCAGCTGATCGGCTTTCCGGGCTGTTTTCCCAATGTCTATGCCCACGCGATGATGGAGCGTCTGTGCACGCATCCGAACGTGGGCGCGGTGCTGCTGGTCTCGCTCGGCTGTGAGAGCTTCGATCGCTTTCGGCTGGCCGAGGCGATCGAGGCCAGCGGCCGTCCGGTGGAAACCCTGGTGATCCAGCGTGCCGGAGGCACGCGCGCCACCATCGAGCACGGCCGGGCGTGGGTGGCCATGCAGGCAGAGGCCCTGGCCGGCGACGAGACGGTGCCCATGGGCATCGACGAACTGGTCATCGGCACGGTCTGCGGCGGCTCGGACGGCACCAGCGGGATCACCGGCAATCCGGCCGCCGGGCGCGCCTTCGACCGCCTGGTGGCCGAGGGCGCCGCCTGCATCTTCGAGGAGACCGGCGAGCTGATCGGCTGCGAGGAGATCATGGCCGCCCGCGCGATCACGCCCGAGCTCGGCGATGAGCTGCGCGCGGCCGTGGTCAAGGCGGCACGCTATTACGCCACGCTGGGCTATGGCAGCTTCTCGGCCGGCAACGCCGAGGGCGGGCTGTCCACCATCGAGGAGAAATCGATGGGCGCGTACGCCAAGTCGGGCGCCTCGCAGATCCACGGCATGATCAAGCCCGGCGATCTGCCCCCGCGCGGCGGCCTGTATCTGATGGACGTGATCCCCGACGGCGAGGTGCGCTTCGGCTTTCCGAACATCTCGGACAATGCCGAGATCGTCGAGCTCATGGCCAGCGGCACGCATCTGAACCTGTTCATCACCGGCCGGGGTTCGGTGGTCGGCTCGGCGATCTCGCCGGTGATCAAGATCTGCGCGAATCCGGATACCTATGCGCGCCTGAGCGACGACATGGATGTCAACGCCGGACGGATACTCAGCGAGGGCGCATCCCTGGACGACGTTGGCACCGAGATCTATGAACTCGTACGCGCGGTCTGCAACGGCCAGCCCACGCGGTCCGAGGCACTGGGGCACACGGAGTTCATCCTGACTTACAAGTCGTTCGAGCCGATCGGGCCGGCATGTCTGCCGGCACGGGCCTGAACGGCATCGGGCAGCCCTGCGGCCCGTGTGGCCCCCGGGCGCCCGCCCCTTGCATGAGCGAGAACCGATGAAGCCCCCTTCAAGCCCGTGACCTGGATGCCGCGCGACATCGAAACCATCGATCGCGCGGATGGCACACGGATCATGCGCTCGCGGGTGCCCTTGCAGACCCCGGCGCCGCATATTCCGCATCTGCTGCGCGAGGCAGCGGCCATGCACCCGCAGCGGATGTGGCTTGCGCAGCGGCGCGGCCCGCAGCGCACCTGGCTGCGGCTGACTTACGGCGAGGCGATTGCCCGGGTGGATGCGCTGACCCAGGCGCTGATCGGGCTCGGCGCCCGCGCCGAACGCCCGGTAGCGATCCTGTCCGGCAACTCGATCGAGCATGCGTTGATGACCCTGGCCGCGATGCAGGCACGCGTACCGGCCGCGCCGATCTCGCCCGCGTATTCGTTGCTCAGCGAAGACCATGCCAAGCTGCGCTATATCTTCGAATTGATCCAGCCCGGCATCGTGATGGTGCAGGACGGCCAGCCCTTTGCCCGCGCGCTGGCCGCGCTCGATTGCCGCGATGTCACCGTGATCCATGTGAACCAGCCGCCCGAGGGGCTGGACAGCATCGCCTTCGACAGCCTCGCCGATACCCCGGTCACCGATGCCGTGGCCGCGAGCGTTGCCGCGATCACGCCGGACAGCGTCGGCAAGCTGCTGTTCACCTCGGGCTCGACCGGCATGCCCAAGGCGGTGATCAACACACAGCGCATGATGTGCGTGAACCTGGCGATGATGCTGCAGTCGCGCCCGAGCGCGGCCGATGATCCGCCGCCCACGGTACTCGACTGGCTGCCCTGGAATCACACCATGGGTGGCAATGCGAGCTTTCACAACATCCTCGCCCAGGCAGGGTCGTTCTACATCGACGAGGGCCGGCCGCTGCCAACGCTGTTCGATGAAACCCTGCGCAATCTGCGCGAGATCTCACCCACGGTGTTCTCGAATGTGCCGGCCGGCTACGCAATGCTGGCCACGGCGCTCGAATCGGATGATGCGCTCGCGGGCAGTTTCTTTCGCAACCTGAAGCTGCTCTCGTACGGCGGTGCCACGCTCTCGGATGATCTCTATGAGCGCATGCAGGCGCTGGCGATCCGGCACACTGGTCAGCGCATCGTGTTCTTCACCGGCTGGGGCTCGACCGAAACCGCCCCCACGGCCACCGCCACTTACTGGACCACGGAACGCGTCGGCCTGATCGGGCTGCCCTATGCCGGCGTCGAACTGAAGCTGGTGCCCAGCGGCGACAAGTACGAGGTAAGGGTGCGTGGTGAGCTGGTCACGCCGGGTTACTACCGCCAGCCCGAACTCACGGCCAAGGCCTTCGACGAGGAGGGCTTCTATCGGATCGGCGATGCCGCGGTGTTCGTGGATCCCGACGATCCCGATCAGGGGCTGGTGTTCGCCGGGCGGGTGGTCGAGGACTTCAAGCTGAGTTCGGGCACCTTCGTGCATGTGGGCTCGCTACGGGTGGCCGCGATCGCGGCCGCCTCGCCGGTGATCCAGGACGCGGTCGTGGCCGGTCAGGATCGCGCCTGGATCGGCCTGCTCGCCTGGCCCAACCTGGCCGCCTGCCGGGCGCTTGCCGGTCTGCCGGCCGATGCATCGGCCGAGCAGGTGATCCGGGCGCCGGCGGTCATTGAACGCCTGCGCGCCGGGCTGGCGGAACACAACCGCTCGCAAGCCGGGTCGAGCATGCGCGTGCGGCGGGCGATGCTGATGACCGAGCCGCCATCGATCGACGGCAATGAGCTCACCGACAAGGGCTACATCAATCAGCGTGCAACCCTCGAACGGCGCGCGACACTGGTCGAGCAGCTCTATCAGACACCGCTCGCACCCAGGGTGATCGAGATCGACTGACTGACGGCCGATAGCGGTGAGCGCTCCGGCAGGCCCATGGCCAGTCCGTCACCGGAAGGATCGGCCCCGCCGTCCCAGCGGCCGTTGTTTCGCCGGGCCGCATGCACCATCGGCATCATGTAGCTGACGGCATACCGTGCGGTGGGATAGCCCATGACCTGCAGCTCGCGCTCGACGCCGTGCAGGATGCGATTGGTGAGCTCGATCTTGTCCGAGGTGGTGCAAAAGCGCGGCGCGCTGACCGCCTCCTGCGCGCTCATGCCGAAATCGACCACGTTCAGAATCGCCTGCAGCACGCCCATCGTGATTGTGGTGCCGCCCGGTGCACCCAGCACGAGGAAGGGCTCGCCGTCACGGAACAACATGGTCGGGCACATCGCGGAAAAGCGCGCCTTGCCCGGCGCCAGCGAACCCGGGCGACCGGGCCGGGGATCGAACACCATCATGCAGTTGTTGTACATGAAGCCCAGACCCTCGGTGACCACGCCGTTGCTGGACCCCAGCGAGTGCGTCATGTTGACGATGTTGCCCTCGCCATCCACCACGCAGAGATGGGTGGTCTCCTTGCTTTCCGCAGCGCCGTGATTCATGCGCGGCACATGCAACCGCTCGCCCGCGCGGATCCGCCCGGCCAGCGTCGCCGCGTAGGCCTTGCCGGACAGTTCGTCGACCGGGATATCGACGAAGCGCGGATCGCCCATCCGGCTGTCCTTGTCGATGGTGGCCGCCTTCATCGCCTCGGACACAGTGGCGATGTAGCGGGCGGAGTTGTGCCCCATCGCAGCGAGGTCGAAGTGCTCGAGGATGTTCAACATCTCCAGGATCATCAAGCCGCCACCGGGCGGCTGATTGGTGAACACCTCGAAGCCGCGATAGCTGCCGCGCAGCGGCTGATGATGCTGCACCTCACAGGCGGCCAGATCTGCCAGTGAGAGCAGCCCGCCATGGGCGCGCATATCGGCATCGATCTGGTGGGCGATCTCGCCGAAGTAGAAATCATCGACCCCGTGCTCGGCGATTCGCCGATAGGTGCGGCCCATGTCCGGATTGCGGAACACTTCGCCCACCTCGTAGAGCGAGCCGTCGGGCTTGAAGTACAGCTTGCGGGTGGCCTCGCAGGCCTTGAGCGCCTCGATCCGGGCGATGCGCCCGGCGATGGCCGGCTGCAACCAGAAGGCGCGCACGGCCGGCCGCACCATGAAGCCCTGCTCGCACCAGGCGATGGCCGGCGCGATCACATCGGCCATGCCGCGCGTGCCGAAGCGTCGCAATGCCTCGTCGAAGGCGCGCAGGCTCAACGGCGTGGTGGCCGACGCATGCCCCATCTCGTTGACCCGCCCGCGCAGCACGAAGCCGAAGCCGTCGTCGGTCTCGCGCTCGATCCGGTCGGCCCACATGTCGGCGCGCGTGGCCTGCGGTGCGCGCCCGTGGAAGTCGATGCAGGCATGCTCGCCGCTTGCGGCGCGGTAGACATGCATCGACCCGAAGCCGGCGATACCGCACATCTGCGGATCGATAACACTCTGCACCAGGGCCGCGCCGATCGCGGCATCCACCGCATTGCCTCCGTCGCGCAGGATGTCGAGCGCCGCCTCGGTGGCCTCGGGCTGGGGGGTGGACACCATGGTCTGGCTCATTGCCTTACTCCGGAAAACGGCCTGCGCCGGCGCAGGCGGGCACCGGCCGCCATGGCCGACGTTGCGGCCATGGCGCACCGGCCCGGCACGCCGCACTCACTTGATCGCATACACCTGGTAGACCGGGCCGCTGGGAAGACGATGGCCGCTGCCCACGCAGATGATCTTGTTCAACCAGGCATAGCGCTCGTCGCCGGTCTCGAAGGCGGGCGATATCCGGAAATAGTAGGCATCCGGATCCACCGGCTCGCCACGGGCCATCTTGTCCATGACCTCGGCCGGGCCGTGCCGCAGACCGCGATAGGTCATGAAGATGCTCGCGCCGTCATCGGTGACCAGGGTGATGCGCACATCGAGCTGGGTGACACCATCGATGCGGTTCAGGATCCAGTCGCCGCCAACGCCCTGCACCGTTCCGTTCAGCTTCTCCCCTTCGAAGCGTCCGCCGGTGACCGTGGCAATACGCCGCTCACCGTACTGGGTCTTGCCCAGAGAGGCCATGGGCATAGCCACCTCGAGCGTCAATGTGAAGAGCTTTCCAGTCTGGATACCGCTCATGGTTTCTCCTGCTAGGAAGCATGTGATGCCCGATGATGCCATTTCCGCCTTAGTTTACGCCCGCCAATGAAGGCGGGCGATGCGTTCTCGACCGCTGGGTTGGAGCGACGAGGGCCGGGCTTCAATCCACGCCCGCCGTTGAAGGCGGGCGATGCGCGCGTTCGACCGCGAAGTCGGCCAACTCTTTGCGATGTTTCAATCCACGCCCGCCGTTGAAGGCGGGCGATGCGCGAATCCTGGCATCGTGCACCGTCATCGCCGAGTTTCAATCCACGCCCGCCGTTGAAGGCGGGCGATGCCGCGCAGGGCCACGAATGCGACCTCGTCAGTGTCGTTTCAATCCACGCCCGCCGTTGAAGGCGGGCGATGCACGATGGCCGTCAGGTGCTCATCGTCGAAGGCGAGTTTCAATCCACGCCCGCCGTTGAAGGCGGGCGATGCCATCCTTGCCGCCCGACTTTGCTTCGGTGGCGGTGTTTCAATCCACGCCCGCCGTTGAAGGCGGGCGATGCCGGAGGGATCGAAGATACGAACCCGGGCAAGTCGGTTTCAATCCACGCCCGCCGTTGAAGGCGGGCGATGCCACCAGGCGTGCATCTGATTCTGGTTCCCCACTGGTTTCAATCCACGCCCGCCGTTGAAGGCGGGCGATGCCATGTGCCGGCGTTCGCGCCGAGTGTCGAAGCCGGGTTTCAATCCACGCCCGCTGTTGAAGGCGGGCGATGCCGGCTTGCGGCGCAGGTTCACCGCGGCGAGCGCGTTGTTTCAATCCACGCCCGCCGTTGAAGGCGGGCGATGCCCGTTCCGGCATGAGCCGTGGCATTGGTCTTGGTGTTTCATCCACGCCCGCCGTTGAAGGCGGGCGATGCTGCAGCGGCGCGTCGCAGGTTGATCGCGGCGAGTTTCAATCCACGCCCGCCGTTGAAGGCGGGCGATGCTTCAGCATTTCGCCGCCCGATCCCCAATACCAACAGTCCACGCCCCGCCGTTGAAGGCGGGCGATGCGATGGCTCGACCTACACGATTACGGCCGAAGCAATCGTTTCAATCCACGCCCGCCGTTGAAGGCGGGCGATGCACTGGATCGCGAGACCGTGATGGTCGAGCTCATTGAGAATCCACGCCCGCTGTTGAACGGCGGGCGATGCTGCGCGTCATGCACGCGCTTCGGCGATACCGTTTCAATCCACGCCCGCCGTTGAAGGTGGCGATGCCCGTCTGACGATGAGGCGGCGACGTGAACACCGAGTTTTCAATCCACGCCCGCCGTTGAAGTCGCGGACGATGCCGGATCGAGTCATTCCGACGCGTTCCGACTTTTTCGGTTTCAATCCACGCCCGCCGTTGAAGGCGGGCGATGCCGTCCGATGATAGGCGCCCGTTGTTTGTTTCTAGCCGTTTCATCCACGCCGCCGTTGAAGGCGGGCGATGCTGGGTATAGCAGGCGCCCGACACATCGTAGTTTCAATCCACGCCCGCCGTTGAAGGCGGGCGATGCGGCCGCGCACTGCGCGAATGAGCCGTGATAGACGCTGTTTCAATCCACGCCCGCCGTTGAAGGCGGGCGATGCGTTGCAACGTGCCCGCTGACCGCCGGCCCAACAATGTTTCAATCCACGCCCGCCGTTGAAGGCGGGCGATGCACTTCACGGGGATGCAAGCGGATATCTCGGCCATCGTGTTTCAATCCACGCCCGCCGTTGAAGGCGGGCGATGCGACGGGTTGCGCATGTCGGTCGCGCCGCTGACGAAGTTTCAATCCACGCCCGCCGTTGAAGGCGGGCGATGCGTCATCCGGTACGTTGCGCCGACCGGGTTGATCGGGTTTAATCCACGCCCGCCGTTGAAGGCGGGCGATGCCCGGCCGCGCCATCGCCGATCGAGAACAACGCGTTGCTTTCAATCCACGCCTGCCGTTGAAGGCGGGCGATGCCATCGATCGAAGGTGGGTCGTCTGGCACCTCAATGTTTCAATCCACGCCCGCCGTTGAAGGCGGGCGATGCGGTGGAGGACGAAGCTCAAACCACCAGCGTGTCGTTTCAACCACGCCCGCCGTTGAAGGCGGGCGATGCGGCGCGCCCAGGCCAAGTAGAACGCGGTAAATCAGTTTATCCACGCCCGCCGTTGAAGGCGGGCGATGCGCGGTCACGGCCGGATTCACCGCCTGCCGGCCTGGTTTCAATCCACGCCCGCCGTTGAAGGCGGGCGATGCGCGGGGCTTCCGGGATTGGAGACTGACATGAACGTTTCAATCCACGCCCGCCGTTGAAGGCGGGCGATGCCCCGCAGGCCCGCTCATCTGGATGCCCCTGCAGGCGGTTTCAATCCACGCCCGCCGTTGAAGGCGGGCGATGCTAGTCGTCTGGCGTGAGCGGAATCATCTGCACATGTTTCAATCCACGCCCGCCGTTGAAGGCGGGCGATGCACGAAGACTGGGTGCCGGGCGACCCGGTGCCTGAGTTTCAATCCACGCCCGCCGTTGAAGGCGGGCGATGCCAGCGACTTTCTACCTCCAAGGGGCAGCAATGAGCGTTTCAATCCACGCCCGCCGTTGAAGGCGGGCGATGCCATCGCTGGCCGGCGGATCGTCTGGCACCTCGATGTTTCAATCCACGCCCGCCGTTGAAGGCGGGCGATGCCCGACGCGCTGCAACTGTTCGTTGCCAAACACCTGTTTCAATCCACGCCCGCCGTTGAAGGCGGGCGATGCATGGACTGTCGATCGGCTACGGCGCGAAAGAATGGGTTTCAATCCACGCCCGCCGTTGAAGGCGGGCGATGCCTCTCGCCGAACAATATCCTCGACCTCGAGGACATGTTTCAATCCACGCCCGCCGTTGAAGGCGGGCGATGCTCTTCCCATGAAACCAATTGATCCAGCACGGGAAAACTGGTCCGTCGCGCGAACCCCGCGCAGAGCACGTACCTCGCGCCACGTGATCCTAGATCAAACACGCCAATATCCCGCAAAATCAACAGACTAGGAAGCGCGCGAACCACCTGGGCTACGCCACATCACTCTGGGTTCGCGTCGCACACTCTACCGCGACGCGCGGCGGCTTCAAAGCACCAGGGGTCCATCGAAGTCAGTCGCCTTGAATACACCGAACTCACGAACCTCCGCACCCCTGGTGTCCGGCATACGGTACAGGCGCAAACAATCCTGATCCAGATCGACTTCATCGAGCAGTCGCCGCTCGAGTTCCTCGAATCCGGCAAGGTCCACCTGGCATTCGAAAACCGACTTCTGGACCCGCTGACCAACGCTCTCGCATACCCGCGCGACACGACGCAGTCGGCGGCGGCCGGCACCGGTTTCGGTGCGGACGTCATAGCAAACGATGACAAGCATGGCGACCCCAGAGAACCTTTGACTACTTGATCAGGAATGGCACGTAGCCAACCAACGGCGTTGAACCGGCTTCTGAAGTTGGCTCAGCACGGATCGCTTGGGCCAGTAGTCGCGCCTGTACCAACGGCACAAGCCCAAGAGCGATCGGTTGCGCCAGCAATGGATGCTGAAGCAATTCCTTCTTCCGCTCTTGATAGGCGACGACCACTGTCTTACGCGCCTGCTCTTGCAGGGACACTGCGCCGCCCTCGCGAATCAAGAAGTCATCCGGCTCTAGCTGACGCCGATTGATCAATGTCAGTGCGAGCCTGTCGGCCAGTGGCCGGAACTCTTCCATCAGATCGAGTGCCAGCGCGGCCCGGCCGGGCCGCACCGCATGTAAGAAACCAATTTGCGGGTCGAGTCCCGCAGCTTCAATCGCACTACGGCAGTCGTTCATCCACATCGCGTACAGGAACGAGAGCAGTGCATTGAATCTATCGCGCGGCGGTCGCCGGCTTCGCCCGTTCATCCTGAAGCGCTCGCGCTGATCGTCTCGAACGAGCAACGGCAACCCGCTGAAGTACTGGCGTGCGGCCTCGCCTTCCAGCCCACGAAGCGTGTCCATGTCGTCGGCACCGGGCAGAGCCCTCAACGATGCGGCGAGATCATCAGCTCGCCGGCCCAGCGTCGTGCGGGTATCGTCGCCCCTGGCTTCGCGAGCACCGCGCAGCATGACACGCCGGCTGTTCTTGATCTTTCCAGCAATACAGGCCCGCGCAATATCCAGTGCGAATGCAGGGTCTAGCGACCGGGCATGATGCGCCCGCCGCAACAGAACATTGCCGCTGGTCGCGCCTTCGAGCCGCGCTTTGAATCGTCCGTTCTCATCGAGGAGGACCAAGCCTATCGATTCATCCGCAAGCCGATGCATCAGCGGAAGTGAGAGGCCGACTCGGCCGAAACACACGACCGACTGCAGATGGTGCAGCGGCACTCGTAGACGGGTCTCGTTCTCGAGCTCGACTCGTAGTGTGTCGTTGTCGAGCCGCAGATAGCTGTCGGGCGTGCTCACATAGAGTGTGTTCAGTAGCTGCATGTTTCACCATCGGCATCTTCACGGATCAGTCGTCGGGGTCGAACAGATGCTGGCGCAGGCTGGCCAGCGTCGCCGACGCTGCGGCCTCCGGTAGGCAGCGTTCGTTTAGCGAACACGCTCCACAGCGCTGCTTGGCCGCACTTCCGGTAAGCGGTGGCGGTAGAGCCCCGGAGGCCAGCATCTCGCGAACAGCCCGCGCGGTGACTGGCACCACCTGACGAAGGGCATCCGTCATCGGCACGATTCGGCGCCGCTTCGATCTGGCATAGAAAAAGGCCGCCTCTTTGATGCGGTATCCGGTCATTTGCTCGAGGCAAAGTACCTGTGCGGCCAATTGAAGGTCATCGCAAGCGGCAATTGCCGGCGCCTTGCTGCGACTGCCCTGCTTGTACTCAACTGGGTAGGGCGCGCCTTCTGCATCGAACTCGACCACATCGGCCTTACCAATCAGGCCAATTTCGTCGTGCCATAGTGGCAGAGCACGCTCGATGCGCACTTGGCCCGACGAGACCGCCCCGGGCTGGTCAACCTGGCGGTGAACCGCGTTGCCCCGGCGTGTGTGCAGGTTCTGGTCGAACGCCTGATCGAGATGGATGAGGCCGCACTGGCGCGGGCAGTAAGCCCAATGCTGAAGGGCCGAAATCGGTATCGGCTCGAGTGGCTCCAGGGGGCCGGATCGTGGCAGACAACACCCATCATGTGATATCATCGGCATCACCTTTCTATGCCTACTGTCGAGGTAGCTCATGGCCGACATCGTTCTTCGAAATCTCGATGACGCCCTGAAAGAAAAGCTGCGCCTGCGTGCCGCCCGCCATCGTCGATCCATGAACGCCGAATTGCGCGAGATCGTCCGCTCGGCGCTGACCAGCCCTGAACGGAACACGACCGCACAATTGAAGAAACTCGCCGCCGAGATCCGCGCGCTGAGTGCCAACCGGCCGCAGACACCTTCCGAAGACCTGCTGCGCGAAGGCCGCAACGATCGCTAGGCCCACCCGATGAAGTGGGTTGTCGATGCCAGCGTTGGCGCGAAGTGGCTGCTTCCAGAGCCGGAATCCGCGCTCGCCGAGGCCTTGCTCGACCAAAAACTGTGGGTGCCCGATCTCTTTTTCGCCGAGGTCGCCAACATTCTCTGGAAGAAGCTGGCGCGCGACGAAATTTCTCTGGAAGCCGCGGGTGCTGCGACTCGGTGGCTTGAGTGCGCACCGCTGAATGTCCGAGACTGCCGTTCGCTGGTAGCAGAGGCTCTGACGCTGGCCAACGAGCTCGGGCATCCTGCCTATGACTGCTGCTATCTGGCATTGGCATTGGCAATCGGTCATCCATTGGTCACCGCTGATCGCCGCCTGTTCGAACGGTGCCGCTCATCCGGATCGGCAGGCCTGGCGGCGGCGGTGGTCTGGCTGCCCGCAATGGGCAACCATGATGTCTAGCCGACGCGGCGAATGAGGCGAACACCCGAAGGCAGATCGGCGTCGTCGATATTGACCTTGTAGTCGGCAAACTGGCGCGGAACGTCGGCAAGCCGGGCCACCGAAATGCGGTCGAACAACGTGTGCGCATGAGCATTGCCCAAGTTGCTCGTGTGCTCGAACACATAGAGACCTCGCGTCGCCATTTCGCCGCGTGAGGCCGAGCGGTCGTGCTCGAACATTTGCTCCAACGACTGCCAGAGTAGCTCGAGGTCGCCGTCATCAAAGCCGGTTTGTTCGGCGAGAAACGCGGAGACGAAGCCATGCGCGACATAAAGCCCGTAAGGCACGGTATGTTTGCGACCCATCGTGCGGTTGTCACCGTGCTGCTTCTCGGCTTCTGCCTCGGTTGCGACCGCCATGCGGGTGATCGAGTGCTCCAGCGCCACGATCGGGTCGATCGAGCGGGCGAAGGTCAGCTGTACCGGCCCACGAACCTGACCGGCATTGGTGCCCGTAGACATGACAGCGCCGAAGGTGCGCACATCGAAGAAGTTCTGACACATCCAACGCCGAGCATTCTCTACATCTTCCGCACTGCCTTTGCGGGGGGTCTTTCCGCCTTTCTTTGCCTGCTTGGCGTCCGCGCCAGCGCCAGCTTGCTCCGAATGGCGATCGAGCGACAGCGCGGCGTAGGCACGCTCATGTTGCAGATTCAGAATGGCCTTCTCCCGCACATAGATCTCGAATCGCTTCTCACCTGCGGCTGGAATCTTCTCCTTGTCTTGGTCATGGACCAGCGCAACGAAGTTGCGAATCTTGCGTTTCAGCGCAACATCCGTGATGAGGCCGTGACCCGTCTCGGCATCCATGCGAGGTAGATTGCCGGCATCCGGATCGCCATTGGGATTACCGTCTTTCACATCGAAGATCAGAACGAAGTCGTAGCGATTTTTCAGGCTCATGGCGTGTTTCCTTCTGGACTCGCGAAGCGAGGTTAGGCGGATTCTTGGGCTTCTTCGACTACGTCATCGCTGGTGTCGGCGGGCTCCTGGCGGGTAAAGAAATGCTGTCTCTGGTGGTAGTAGCCAATCGCGAAGCGTCCCTGATCGGCCATTGAAAGGTGCACCGGAAATTCGTCTATGCCGCCAACGATCTCGCCAATCAACCGCTCGAAGTAGATGACCAGGCCTGCGCTGGAAAGCTTCGCCAGATGGTGGTTCTTCAGCCGCATCAAGGTGGTGAATGCGGAGACCGGTGCGCTCGACGCGCCGCCGTAGTAGCGTTCTCGTATCGTGGCGTTCAGGCTGGGGTTCGCCCGCTCCTGTATCCGCTCCAGCGTGGCAAAAAGCCGCCCAAGACGATAGGCGATGGACGAGTTGTCGGTGTCAAGCATCGGGAGAATCTCCTTAGGGTTCTGGCCATTGCGTCGGGCGGATCGATCGAACCTGCGCAGGCAGGCGAGAATCGACGCCGCACGCAGATACGTCACCTGTTGCTCAGCGCGGCAACGCAAGACCGCCGCATGCAGCCAGGTTCGCGGAAACGGCGTGCCATCCAGAATGCAGCGCATGATGTCGCCGCCGAGCCGCGCGGGAATGTTGTCGGCCTTGCCCTGCAGCGCCACCGATGACAGCAGGCGAAACAGACTCGGGTAGCGGGGGTCGTTCGGCGCACCCTGAAGGTGAAGATCGTCGAACCAGGCAGTGATACGGGCTGCTATCTCCCGAAGCGAACCAGCATGCCAATAGCGCACCGCGATTCTCGCCGCATTTGGCGCAAGCCCCAGAACATAGAACCTATTCTCACCCCGCGCACCGTCGAACACGCCCCGGTGCAACGATTCGTAAAGGGCACGGACCTTCTCTGCGTGCCGATCAGGATTGTCACCGCCAAACAGTTCGGCAAGGTCGCCTTCGAATGGATCGTCGCGCTGCGCCCAGAAGACCGTCGAAGCGTCTCCGACCTGCATCCTCTGAGGTGAGTCGCGCGCGAGCAGTGCGTTCAGCGCGGTGGTATAGGCAAAAGCGGCAAACTGACCAACCGGTGCATTTGCCCCCTGGGTCTTGCCTCGCGAGTTAAACGCATCGAGGTTGAATGACACGATGTTCGCGCCCGACGTCTGAGCACCCCACACCCCCTTAATCGAGGCGTGCAGCCGTTCGGCCGGACCGGTGCCCCCCGTGACCAGACAAATCGCGCTCGACGTCGTGTCGGTTTCGTCTGTCTCTCCGGCGTCATCGGGCTCGGCGACCAGGCATTCGGCGAGCCCCGGCCGCTGGCAGACAAGCATGGTGTCGCCGAGCAGACGAAATGACAGCACTGGATTGCCTTCGCATATCTCTGCGAACTCGCTGTATGGCTTCGCCGCATTGGCCGGGTCGCCATCGAGAAACTTCAAGACCGCGGCAATTCCTTCATCGGCGAGCAATGCCTCTGATAGCGCCGCGACGCGATCTCGAAACGCACGCCGCATCGTGCTGAGCCGATCGAGATACTTCTCCTGCGCACCTTTCTCGCGGGCGGACTCGAATTTGTCGGAACTGGCAACTCCAAGCACATATTCGCTGGTGTCCCATAGCAGATTGGCGGATACACCAGATGTCTTCTTGACCCCTTGCGGCACCAGGTAGGCACTCCCGATCTTGCGCTTGCCCACGATCTCGCGCACATCCGAGATTCCCGCAAGGCCTCCATGGTGATTCAACTCGAGAATGAAGGCGATCTCTTTTCGCTCCAGACCATAGACAGGCAAACGCCGCGTGGGGTCGGGTTCGGCACAGCGCCGGCGATAGTAGTCGAACAATGCCTGCAGGATCATCCGCGCACCTCCGCATGAGCGAGGTCCAAGACCCCTCGATCGACCACGGCTCTGAAAAAGCGAGGCTGCGGCGAAGCCGGGTCACCATAGTCGTAGTCATATAGCATCCAGCCCAGGTCGGCGCTCCAATGATCCAGCGTCGTCGGCTCCTCAGGGCCTGGCCAGCCGTCTTCACCGAGCTCCACCAAGCGAAAGCGCGCGGCAAACTCACGGCATCCGAGGTAGGGTTGATTCACGCACTGACCCAGGCCTGCGCGGCGCGTGAACATCGATAATACTTGGCCGGGTTCCGTCTGGCGTCTTCGCCGACCAGCATCATGTCAGCCGTCAGCCGATAGCCGACATCGCGAAGAAACAGACCCGCACGTTGCTGACGCTCGTCTTCAATGTAGAGAGCGAGTTCCCCCACGCCTTCGTGCATGGCCTTCTGAATGTTGCGGGTCGAAGCCACCGCCCCCACCTCGTTGCGCCTCACGCTGATCCATCGCACAGGTTCGAGCACCTCGATGCGCCGCACGCCCCAACGGATGCCCGGCTTCCAGAGAATTGCCTCGAAGATCGAACGCGCGGCAGACGGAGTGATGACGTCATAAGAGACGCGCTCGACCTTCATTTCCGGGCGCGTGAAGCACGCGAACTCTCCGCGGACCTCCAGACAAAATGGCTTCATCGACTCAATGCCTCCCTGCCGTTCAAATGAAGTACTGCGCCGGATCACCCGGCCCCGAATCGGAGCGTAGGCCCAGCACCGGGTGATACAGGCCGTCCCAGTGCTCACGCTGCGCATAAAGTCCCGGGCACGACGCCACCTCGGCGATGTCGCCTTTCGCGAGCAACTGCTGGATCTGGCGGGCGTGGAGCGCCACGCCGAAGCGCTGCAGCTTGCGCATCAGCCAGCGCGCCGGGCCATCCCGCTCGAGCAGGCCGATGAGTGCATCGATGTCGGCCGCGGCACGCGAGCTGCGATAGCGCACCAGCACCGTTGCCTGATCATCATCGTCGATAAGCCGGAACGCATCGGCCGCCGCGCGGAACTGAACTGGCAATGCCAATGACTGCCGGTCCGGGCAGAGCGCAAGCTTCTCGCAGATTGCGCGCCGATCGGTACTGGGCGCATCGAAGTACAGCGATCGAAAATAGCGTTGCACGAGTTCGAGCGAGAACGGATTGCCTGACGAGCCACTCAGAACTCGCCGACAGGTCTGGCGGGCAATCGTCAACAACCCCGGAGGCGCATCGGTGGGTGGTACAAACACATGCACCTCGCCGGGATGGGCCAACCTGCCCTCGCGATTGCAGCGGCCCGCTGCCTGCGCGATCGAATCCAAGCCGGCGAGCGCTCGATAGACCACAGGGAAATCGAGATCGACACCGGCTTCAACAAGCTGGGTCGAAACCACGCGAATAGCCGGTGCCGGTGTGCCTGCCGCCAAGGCTTGGCGATGCGCATCGAGAGCGACCTTTATCTGCGCGATTGTGTCGCTTCGATGTTGTGCGCACATCAGTGCCGACAAGTGCCAGCAGCCCGCCTCGCCAACGCGAGCCACCAAAAGGCGGTATAACTCAGCTGCATCGGCCCGCCGGCTGACGATCACCAGCACCGCGTCATGCGCCCCGACCTCGTCAGCAAGGTCTTCCCATGCGCGAGGTGTCTCCAGGCTTGGTGGCAGATAGACCTCGACCCGTTCGAGTGCCTGGTAAAGTGCCGGCACATCGTCGATGATCTCCGTGACGCTCGGCAGCCCACGACGCAATCCTCGTGCCGGGTCGGGTCCGGGCTCTGCATCCAGTGCGGGCTGTGTCGCCGTGCAAAGCAGAAGGGTGACGCCGAAATCCTGCACCAGGTAGCGCAACACATCGACCACCGGCTGCAGAAACTCCACCGGTAACAACTGCGCTTCGTCGAGCACGATGACGCTGTCTCGCAGGTTGTGCAGCTTGCGGCAGCGCGAGGTTCGGCGTGCGAACAGACTTTCGAATAGCTGCACGTTGGTGGTAACCACCAGCGGAGCATCCCAGTTCTCGCAAGCGAGCCGCGATCGCGCCGTTTCCCGTTCGGGTTCGGTCTCCGCGTTGCTGTGGTGCTCGATCACGGCGTCTTCTGACAACGAGGAAAATATCTGCCGGAAGACATCGGCCGTTTGTTCAATGATGCTGGTGTATGGGATCGCCACAATCACCCGGCGCTTGCCGTAGGCGACCGCGTGTTCCAGGGCAAAACTCAGACCGGACAGTGTCTTGCCTCCCCCGGTGGGAACGGTCAGACTGAATACGCCCGGCGGCAAATGGGCCTTTATGCGGCATTGGTTGAGCACCTCGGCCCGCGCTCGATTGACCCGGCCATCATCGACGATGCGCTCATCGAGATGATGTCGCAATAGCGCCCGCATCGCCTGAACCGTCGGCATGTCGCCACGAAGGCCTTTGGCTGCACCGTCGAAATAGGCCTCGGTATCCAAGAAATCAGCATCCACCAGTGCCGAGAAAATGATCCGCACCCAGAGCGCGAACCGGCCGGGCGTTCCCGAAGATCGTTCGTCGGAGATCGGCAGCGATCCGATTTCAGGAAACTCCAGTGCAGGCCGCAGAATATCCTCGGGGCTCGGCCGGGCAAGCGCCTCGGCGCTCTCCCGGGTGGCAGGCTCACCCGCGAGCCGTGCCGAAAGCCCACCCTCCCAGTCATCCAGCCCGGCGTGGTGACCCGCGATGATGTACTGGAGTACACGTGCCAGCAACAAGCCGCGCGTGCCATCGCGCTCATGCAGGTGCTTTGCAGCCCAGATGGCCCCGGCGGCAGAATGGGTCTTGTCGCTGTCGGCCACGCGCTCGATGTGAGCCGTCGCGCCATTGCCCTGACGGATGTAGCGCTGAAATCCAGCGCGCCGCTTGCCCAGGTCATGCCATAGTCCGGCTGCCTCGCAGATGGCCCGATCGCGCGGCCCGCCGAAGGAGGCGGCCAGACGGGAGACCGCTCGCAAGTGGTCATCCAACTGGTGGCCATTGATGCCCGATGCGAGCCCTTCCAAGGGCGCATGGGCAAGGTCCGGTTCATTATCGGCCTTGTCGCTCATTTGAATTGCAGATAACAAAGAGGATGATGGTTCAACGAAACCGACCTGTTTGAGCTACTCCTCGGACGTCACCACCTGCACTTCTTGCAAGGCCAAGCCGTCAATGCGGTCCTACCCTGGCGCGACCGTGCGCTGAAATACTAGCCGCACTACCCTCCAAATGGATGCCGATACTCGGAAGAGGCCACCCGTGAGCCACGCAACCGCCTCACCGACGATCGAACGAACCCCTAGATAGGGGATAACGACAGCAACAATGACCTCGCAGCGACTGCATGCTTTACGTGGCGAACTGGTGACCAATATAGACTGGGCTTGCTACGGCATGCATCAGGATCAGCGTCGAAACAATCCCACGGAAATCATGATTCCACCCACCGACCGAAGTGTGGCCCTGCCCAACGGTGAATACGTGCCCGCGCTCGGCATCGGCACCTGGCGAATGGGCGAGTCTCGCGCCCGCAAGGACGCCGAACTGGCGGCGATCCGTCACGCACTCGATGCCGGCGTGCGCCTGATCGACACCGCGGAGATGTAC
Source organism: Burkholderiaceae bacterium (assembly GCA_041396585.1). GTDB lineage: Bacteria > Pseudomonadota > Gammaproteobacteria > Burkholderiales > Burkholderiaceae_E > JAUIAI01. The sequence goes on from JAWKYG010000008.1 coordinate 218,110, forward strand.
GGTGAGGGCGGCGCCGAGGAGATCGTCGGCGAGGCGCTTGCCGGGCGGCGCGACGAGGTGTTCGTGGTCAGCAAGGTGTATCCGCACAACGCCGGGCGCAAGAGCGCGATCGCGGCCTGCGAGCGAAGCCTGGCGCGGCTGCGCACCGACCGGATCGATCTCTATCTGTTGCACTGGCCCGGCTCGATCCCGCTGGCCGAAACGGTCGATGCCTTCGAGCGGCTGCATGCCGAGGGCAAGATCCGCCACTGGGGCGTGAGCAACTTCGATGCGCAAGACATGGCCAGGCTTCATGAGCAGGCCGGCGACGGGCGCTGCGCGGCCAACCAGGTCTACTACAGTGTCTCGCGCCGCGGCGTGGAGTTCGACCTGCTGCCGTGGATGCGTGCACGGGCCATGCCGGTGATGGCCTACTGCCCGCTCGATGGCGGCATGCTCGTGGATGATCCGGTCCTGAGTGCGATCGGCGAGCGGCACGACGCCACAGCGGCCCAGGTCGCGATTGCCTGGCTGCTGTCGCGCGGCGATACGATCGCGATTCCGAAAGCGGCGCGCATCGAGCACGTGGATGCGAATCTCGCTGCCGCGGCGATCGCGCTGAGCGAGGTCGATCTGGCCGAGATCGACGAGGCCTTCCCGCCTCCGGCGGGCAAGGCGCCGCTCACGATCGTCTGAATCACCCGCGCCCGTTGAAGCTCAGGCCCGCAGCCGTCGATCGCTTTCGGCGCGCGCCGCGCCCCGGCTTCCGATCAGTGATTGAGCTTCAGCCCCGGCCGCGGCCACGGCGTTTCGATCAGGCGGCCGGTCCCCGACAAGGTGATGTAGGCGCTGCACATGTCGTCGCCGCCGAAACAGATATTGGTTGTGTAGGGATCATCAAAGGGCACGAACTCCACCAACCCGCCCTCGGGCGCGCAGACCGAGATGCCACCCTCCATCAGGGTAGCCACACAGATGTTGCCACCGGCCTCGACCGCCAGCGAGTCGAACAGACGATAGCGATCTGGGGTGTGCACGAGGCGCCCGCCATTGGGCGACGGAAATGGCTCACGGGAGATCTCACCGGGTGCGGTGATGGTCCAGGCCCAGACGCGCGAGGTGGTGGTTTCGGCCGCATACAAGGTCTTGCCATCCGGCGACAGGCCGATGCCATTGGGGCGAAACAGCGGATAGATCACCTCTGTGATCGCCGATCCGTCGGCCTTGGCATAGTAAATACCGCCGTTGTCGGCATCGCGCGGGCGATGCTTGCCCAGATCGGTGAACCAGAAACCACCGTGCGCATCGAACACGATGTCGTTGGGCCCGCGCAGCTTGTGATCACCACAGCGATCGAACAGCACCTCGACCCGGCCGGAGTCGAGATCGACCCGCTCGATGCGCCCGCCGGAGTAGTCGTCGGCCTCCACACCCGGCAACCACATGCCCTTGTATTCACGCCAGTGAAAGCCGCCGTTGTTGCAGATGTAGACCGCGCCATCGGGCCCGAGCGCGGCACCGTTCGGGCCACCACCGGTCTGGGCCACGACACGCACGCGGCCAGCACGATCGATGTGTGTGAGCGTCTGGCGGCGGATCTCGACCACCAGCAGCGAGCCATCGGCCAGCACGACCGGGCCTTCGGGAAATTGCAGGTCTTGGGCAATCAGGCGCATGAGGCTCTCCAGTCAATGCTCGCGCGGGACCGCCGCCGGCTCCGGCCGCAGCGTGGTCCGGCTGTCGCGAGGCCGATCATATCGTGCGTCCGAGCGCGGGGCACACGTGCATATCGCATGCCCCGAACCCGATGCCGTTGCCCCGAGAATGTCAGGAATGGCCCTGCTGACGGTGCGTAGCGGCGGCGCCCCGAAGGTCGATCCGGTCTTGCCTTGCCCTGCCGGGGTTCTTCCGATACGGTAAGGCAAAGGGTAAGGCAAAGGGCCGCAGCGCCGGACGGGCGCCGCGCGCCCGGGCCGCCGCGATCGCGCATCGGCCGCAAACCGGGAGCGAGGGGCATGAGAAAACGCTTGGCAGGCGCTGTCTTGTCGATCCTGGCCGGATTCTTTTCGGGCGCATCGTTCGCCCATGACTGGGCCGACGAGATCGATCACTTTCACCCGGCCGAAGCCGAACAGGCCTTCGAGACGCTCGAACCGCTCTCGGCGGGCGGCGAATTGCGCATCGATGCCGCCACGATTGCCCCCGAGGCATCGGCATGGGCCTTCGGCTTTGCCATGGCCCTGCAGGACTGGGCGGGCCGGCATGAAACACCGGAGCCTGCCGCGCCCGCGCTGGCGGGCGCGGTGGCCGCGATCGAGGTGCTCGCGGTGATGCTCGATGCCAATGAGATCGCAGGCAACCCCGCCAAGGCGGCCGCGCTGCCCTCCAGCCCGCAGATGCTCGCGAACAGCGACTCCGCCGCAGATGCATTTCGAATCGCCTACGGCTATCGCCTGCGCTCGGTCTCGAGTGCCGATCGCAAGGCCGCCGCCCGCTTCGAGGAACGGTTTTCGCGGCTGCGCAGTCAGGTTCTCGAAAAACGGAGTCGGCGATGAAATCCGTCAATCGCGTCTGGCGATGGAGCGCCATCGCGCTGCTGGGCATGACACCCGTGACCGGGCAGGCCCAGAGTGATGTCTACATGCGCGGCTGGCAGCCCGGCGCGGCGGCCATGCAATGCATCGATCTCTCCAAACCGCGCGTGAACGGCATTCCCTCGGTGGACCCGGTGAACGGATCGTGCATGGACGATGCGCTGAGGCGGCGTTTCGAGGATGAGTTCGCGCGCATTGCCGGCTGGATGAGAGACGGCAGGCTGCACAACCCCGATTTCCTGCGTCCGGTCGTCCCGCTGGCGAACCAGCCCACCTTGCTGCTTTATGTGAATCCCGCGCGCAACGACTACGCGGCCTATGCCAGCCCCTGTTCGAACGGTGTGAGAACCAATGGCGTGCGCGGAGTAATCGAGTTCAACAACGACCCGAACCGACTCAGCCAGCCCGGTGTGCCCTCGGCAGTACTCACACACGAACTGGCGCACGCGGTGCAGTTCGGTTCGGGATTTGCGCTGACCGATCCCCGCTTTTGCAGCGGCACCGCCCTCACACCGGTGCTGAACTGGGTGCGCGAGGGCATGGCGGATGCGCTCGCCTGGGAGTACGTGCGTACCTTCCTGCCCAACGAGTGGAAGGTGTTGATCAATCGGGGCTCCAAGCTCTGGAAACGGGCCGCGGGCTTGCGCCCCTATGATTTTCCACTGCCCTTTCGCGAGGCGGCCAGCACCGAGGAATCGAACTATCTGTTCAGCAAGCAACAGAACTATGTCAGCGCCTACTGGCGGCACCTGGCGTGGCGTTATCACGGCGGCGACATCTTCTTCGTGCGCGGCTTCTTCGACGAAACGATCCCCTCGCCGCCCGACTGGACCCGCTGGGCCAACGGCATCCTCAAAAAGAACCGTGCCACCCGTCACGGCTTCTATACCACCTACCCCACGTTCATCGCCGACTGGGCGAGCATGAACACGAGCAAGGCTTTCAAGGCGGCCGCGATCCCGGATGCCACCTGGCGCAAGGCGATGTTCACCGGTTGCCCGACGATCGAGGTGCCAAAAGGCGGCGCCAATGCCATCGCCTTCGATCTCAAACAGCTCTCGGCCAAGTGCATCCGGCTCAGGATCAAGGATCTGAACGATGGCGAGATCGGCACGATCAGGATCTTCGGCAAGGCCACCGGATCGGCCTCTGTCGAGGAACTCCATCTGAGTGAGATCGAGCGGGTGAGCGCCGATACCCGGCGCTGCTCGGAGATTCTCGATGGCATCCTGGGCCAAGGCCAGAAGCCCATTCCCGGTGTCGATTGCGTGGTCTCCAGAACCATCCCGAGCGGCATGCCTGGGCTGGCCACCTTCGATCCCTCCCCGCTGTACGGCTCTGCGGGTAACGACGACATTGTGATGGCAATCTCCCGGGTCGGGCTCGATCCAGGCGACGCTGATTCGCTCGCCAATGTGAAGCCCGAAGGCTTCCGACTCGATTTCAGCGTGGACACCTCGGTCGTGTCGCTGGGTGCCGCCGGCGCACAACCGGCCCAGCCCTCGCTGATCAACAGCCGGATCTGGACCAACACCCATCTGCCGTATGACATCGATCACCCGACTCTGGCCGCCCAGGAAGGGAAGATTCGCGGACCGGCTGCGGCCGCATTCGGCGGCGGCGGCATGCCGGTGGTCACGATGGAACAATTCACCGGCATCAACCCGGCAGGTGACGGCGCCTGGTCGATCGGCTTCGATACCTACGATGTTCGCGTCGAACAGAGTCCGTACGGCGAATCACGCGGCTTCGAGCCGAAGGGCTCCTTTGCCCTGCATCTGAAAAAGCCGCAGGAACTCGTGGCCGGCCAGAGCTACGAGACCTTCGCCACCTACTCGGAGAAGGCTCCGAAGTCATTCCTGAAGATGCTCGCCGGCGGCGGCGCATCGCCACCGCGCGGCCGCAACGACTTCGAGCCCACGATCATGACCGTCGTCGAGCATACCGAGCAAAGACTGACGCTCAGCTTCAACGGCCGGATCTGCATGGGCGCGAACCTGGCACGGGCAACGCGCAACGGCAGCGCCGCCGACTGCCTGTCATTGGAGCCTTTGTCGGGCACGGTCTCGGTGGCTTATCCGCGGCTCTACACGATGAACGGCCTGCTCACCTACGACCAGGCATCGGAAGGCAACCGCATCTATCGCCAGCAACTCGTCTCGCAGTTCAACCGCACCATGATGCTGGCCTTCGGAAGCCGCCGCCCGCGCACAGGCGATGCCGGCGCGGCGGCGCGCACCACCGGCAAGGGTCACAGCGCCAACGGGGGCTCGGCAGCCGCCACCCAGGCCTGCGACTGCTCTTGCGAGGCCTACGAGGCCTTGCAGAATGCGGGCAAGTCGGGCAACCCCGGGCCGCTGGGCGGGATGCTTCGCTGTGTGATGAAGTGCGCGCGGCAGTATTCGGCCTGCAAGAATTAGTGTCCAACGAGGAAACCATGGCCGCGGTCGGCACAACAAAACCACTCGCGGTCGTCACCGGCGCGAGCGCGGGAATCGGCAGGGAGCTCGCACAGTGCTTCGCGCGTGACGGCATCGATCTCGTCATCAGCGCGCGCCATCAGGAGCAGCTGGCACAGCTTGCCTCGGAATGGTCGGAACGCTATGGCGTACGGGTGACACCTATCGCGGCCGACCTGTCCTCGGCCGAAGGCGCGATGGCGCTCGCCGATGCCATCGACGCACTGAACCTGTCGCCGACCTTTCTCGTGAACAACGCGGGTTTCGGCACCGTTGGCCCGTTCGCCGAGACGCCGCTGCCGACCCACCTGGCCCTGGCCTCGGTCAACATGCTTGCACCCACGATCCTCACGCACCGGCTGCTGCCATCGATCCGACAGCGGCGCGGCAGGATCCTGAACATCGCTTCCACTGCCGCATTCCAGGCCGGCCCGATGATGGCGATGTACTTCGCCTCGAAGGCCTACCTGTTGCACTGGAGCGAGGCGATCGCCGATGAGCTTGCCGGCCAGGGTGTGACGGTGACCGCGCTGTGCCCCGGCCCGACGAATTCGGAGTTCTTCGACCGCGCCGGTATGCGCGGCACCCGGCTCGCGAATCCGCCAACCGGGCTGGCCACGGCCGAGGCCGTCGCGGCGGCGGGATATGCGGCGATGAAGCAGGGGCGCCGGATGTCCGTGCACGGATCGGCGAACAAAGTGATGGCGCTGGCAACCCGCTTCGCGCCGCGACGACTGGCCACATGGATCGCCCGTTTCATCGTCTCGGCGGCCTGAGATCCGTTGCAGCGGCTGGCTCCTGAAGCCGCGCCGAAGACACGCTGCCACGCAAGGCTCCCGCCAGCGCGCGAGCGAGCCTGGCTTAGCTGAACAGGAAGCCGCAGATCGCCACCGCGGCGATTACAGCGACCACGTCGGCCGTCAGCGCGGCCGCGAGCGCATGACGCATCCGGCGCACCTGAACCGCGCCGAAGTAGACCGCGATCACATAGAACGTGGTTTCCGTGGAACCCTGCAGCGTGGTCACGAGCATCCCGACATAGCTGTCGGGGCCGGTGCCCGGATCCTGGATGATCGCGGTCATCACCCCGTAGGCACCGGAGCCCGACAGCGGGCGCAGCAAGGCCATCGGCAGGGCCTCGGCGGGCAGTCCCAGCGGCCCGGTGAATGCCCCCAGCGCATCGACCATCGCATCGAGCGCGCCGCTGGCCCGGAACATCCCCACGGCAACCAGGATCGCCACCAGATACGGAATGATGCGCAGCGCCACCTGGAAGCCTTCGGTCGCGCCCTCGACGAAAGCTTCATAGATGCGCACGCCGCGAAGCAGGCCGAACAACAGGAAGCCCACCATCAGCCCGGGCACGATCCACGGCGAGATCTGCCGGCCCCAGACGATGCTCGCCGGGATCAGCGCGAGCACCGCCGCCAACGCGAGCATCGACACCCAGAGCGGATAGGCGCGAGCGTCGTCGGGCACGACATCGGGCGCCGAGTCACCATCGACCCACGGCCGCTCGATGGTGGCCTCCTGCGCATCTGGCGCGCCGACGGTAAAGAAACGCTGATAGAGCTTGGCCGCCAGAATCGCCGCGATCGTGGAGCACACGGTGGCAAACAGGGTGGTCGGCAGGATTGCCGCGGGAGCGGCCGAGCCCGCGGCCGCCCGTATCGCGATCACCCCGGTGGGCAGCAAGGTCACGCTCGAAGTATTGATCGCGAGAAACAGCACCATCGCATTGGTTGCGGTGCCCGGGCGGGCATTGAGCCGGTCCAGTTCCTGCATCGCGCGAATGCCAAAGGGAGTGGCCGCGTTGCCCAGCCCCAGCGCATTCGCTGACATGTTCAGGATCATCGCCCCCATGGCGGGGTGTTCCGCAGGCACATCGGGAAACAGACGCGTCATGAACGGGCGGATCAGACGCGCGACGATGGTCAACAGGCCGCCTGCCTCGGCCACCTTCATCAGGCCCAGAAACAGTGCCATCACGCCCACCAGGCCAAGCGCGAGCGTGACCGAGCCACCCGCGGCATCGATCATCGCGGCCGACAGCGCCTCCATCGGAGTCTTCTGGCCCTCGATCGGCACATGAGAGAGCTCACGCCAGCCGGCCGCGCCGAAGGCCACCAACACGATTGCGAAAAAGATCTGATTCATCGGGAAATGGATTCGCGTTGCGGGAACCCGCCACATGCGCGAGAGCTCGCGCGCACACCGGCCCCTTTCAGCAGCGGAAATTAACATCGTCGCCGGGCGGAGCGCATTTCGCGTCGTTGCATTGAAGATCAGCGCGGATTCGCCTCCTTCGCCCGGGCATCGACTATGCTCTTGCCGATGTACCGGCGCGATCCCCCGTGGTCCGAAACGCGAACCCGAAGCCTGGAGCACGGCGATGGCCGGGAGCCCCGTGTATGTGCCTCGATGTTGCCAGTGTCCTGAATCCATGACCGACCCGACCACGCACGAAGCCGACACCGAGGTCATTGCATCCCTCGAGCATCTGACCGGGCGCTCGCCGGGCTCGGTTCACTGGTTGAGCGGCCCCGCCATCGAGCTGCGCCTGTCCGGCGACGGACGTGTGCACGCGGGCTCGCGCGGCGGCGACGCACGCGGCTTCGTCATCGCACGCCTGCAGGCTGTTTCAGACACCTACGCCCTCGAGGTCGGTGATGAACACGAGGTCTGGGTCAACGGCAAGCCGGTTCACTCGCGCGTTCTCAGAGATGGTGATCTGATCGAACTCGGGGAACGCGGCCCGCTGACCAGGCTTCGGCTGCATCGGCAGGATTCGGTGGGCACGCACAGCGCACGGGAGATCCTCAGCGACGGGCTGGCCTATCTGCGGGCGAGCCGCATGCCCTGGCCGCGACGCGTCGCCAGGCTCGTGCGCACCATGGCGATGCGCCTGGCACGACAAACGACGATCTGGTTTCGTGTGCTTGTAACCATGGCGTTGATTGCTCTGAGCGTGTTCAGCTATCAGCAGTATCGGCTCAATATCCGCCAGGAGGCGCGAATATCGCAAGGCCTGTCCAGGCTGGACGGCGTGGCCGCCGCGCTGGCCAGAGCGCAACAGGAATCGCTACGTCCCGCAGACCTGTCCGCGTTTCGCCAGGAGGCGCGATCGCGGCTGTCGGCGCTCGAGCGGCAGTCATCGGCGGTAGCCACGGTGATCGCCGATGCGCTGGCCAGTGTGGGCTTCATCCAGGGATCGTATGGCTTTCGCCAACTCGCCGACGGCCGGATGCTGCGCCATGTCGTCGATGCCGAGGGGCTGCCGGTTCTGCTGCCCTCCGGGCAACCGCTGCTGACGACCGAGGGCGAGGGACCGGTGGCCGAGCTGCAGTTCACCGGAACCGGGTTCGTGCTTGCCGGCGAATCGGTGATCGTCACCAACCGGCACATCGCCAGGCCCTGGGAACTGGCCACCGGATCAAGCGTGTTGGCCGACGGCGCCCTGGAGCCGGTGATGATGCGATTCCGAATCTTCTTTCCGGGTCAGCCGCAGGCGGTTGCACTGAGCGCCGGGCGCGCGAGCGACGAAGCCGATCTGGCCATCCTGCAGCCGGACACGTTGCCACCGGGCGTCCCCGGTCTCATGCTTGCCGAGCACCCGCCGGCGACCGGTGAAGATGTCGTGGTGCTGGGCTATCCCACCGGCCTGCGCTCCATGCTCGCGCAAGCGGGCTCGGAGTTCATCGAGGAACTGGCTCAATCCGGTGCGGTGGACTTCTGGATGGTGGCAGAGACTCTGGCCGCGCGCGGCATGATCTCGCCACTGGCGAGTCGCGGCATCGTCGGACGCCAATCCGGGGCGGCGATCGTCTATGACGCCGAGACCACCCATGGCGGCAGCGGCGGCCCGGTGCTCGATGTCCAGGGCCGGGTGATCGCGGTCAACACCGCGATCCTGCCGGAATACGGCGGATCCAATCTCGGCGTGCCGGCGGACGCCTTGCGCCGGTTGTTAAGACCCTGATCATCGGCAACGCCCGGGCGTCACCACCGGCCCGTGGCACGCCTGCCGCGAACCCGGCCGTTCAGGCCCGCAATGCATAGAAGGCCTGCGCGGGACTGCGGATGGGCAGCAGATCGAAGCGCGAGAAGCCGGCCTCCTGGGCCAGCTTGCGCGCCCGGCCTGGACCCCAGCAGGCACCCAGACCCGGGCCGCCCTGAGCCAGCGCCTGCGGCACGCAGTGCAGACAGCTGATGCCATAGAGCATGCGCCCGAACGGATGGCGGTTTTCCTCGAGCTTGTCCGACACCTTGGGTTCGACCATCAGATACGTGCCGCCGTCGGCCAGATGCTCGCGAATGCGGCGCAATGCGCCCAGCGGGTCTGGCAGATCATGCACGCAATCGAAGGTGGAGATGAAATCGAACGGCGCATCGGAGCGCAGGTCATCGACCCCGGCGCATTGCAGATGCACCCGATCGCCGACACCGGCCTCTCGTGCCTGCGCGCCCGCGATCTCGATCGAGCGCGCATCGATGTCCAGACCGCCCACCCAGGCATCGGGAAACGCCTTCGCGAGCAGTATCGGCACGATGCCCGTGCCGGTGCCGATATCCATCGCGCGGCCACCCGCCTGCAGACGCTCGACGACCTCGGGCATCGTGGCCAGCCAGACATTCACGAGCCGGCTCTCATAGACCGGACGATTCATGGCCTCCAGCGCCTGCGGCAGCTGGGCGCCGAAATCCGCGAACGCGATGCCATGGCCTTGCTCGAAGGCCTCGATCACGCGCGGCACCGCGGCCGACACCAGGGGCAAACCGCCGAACAGGCCGCCCAGGTAATACTCGGTGTTCTGGTTGGCAAAGAAAAGCGCATGCTCTTCGGGTAACAGATAGGTTTCGGCCTGCGGTTCATACTCGACATAGTCGGCACTCACCATCGCGGCCAGCCATTCCTCGACATAGCGCGGCGCGATGCCGGAGCGCTCGGCGAGATCGGCGGCCGTGATGTGCCCGGCACCGGCCATGGCGCGAAACAGGCCGACCCGATCGCCCACCAGAACCAGATTGGCGATCATTGCGGTGCCGACATCGCCAACCACCTTGAGCATGAATTGCTGCGACTTGTTGCGGTCCATGGTTTCCCCTGTGTTCGCGGCCTGTGGCTGCCTCAGGCCAGCGAGCTGGCCAGCGGCACCCGCTGCACCGATGCGATCTCCGCACGCAGCATGCGCTCGGTCATCATCGTGCGGATCTCTGCGTAAGCGGGCGCGCGCCAGAGATTGATCAGCTCGCCCGGATCGGCCTGCAGATCATAGAGCTCGCCCCACTCGACGCCGTCATACAGCGTCATGCGCCAACGATCATGCACCAGCGTGTGCGCGCGTTGTTGGACATTCGTGCCCGGCACCAGGCGCTGACCGTCGAACTGCACGAGCACCTCGTCTCGCACTGCGGCCTGGCCGTCGAGCGTCGGCAGCAGACTTTTCCCCTGCAGGCCGTGATAGGGCGCCAGCCCAGCGCGATCGAGGATCGTGGCCGGGATGTCGATGGTCTGGGCGAGCGCGGTCACGCGCGCGGCCTGAGCCGCATGCTGCGGATCGGCAATGATCAATGGCACATGCGTGATCGTGTCGTATTGCGGCACCCCCTTGAGCAGCAGACGATGATCGCCGAGATAGTCGCCATGATCGGCGGTCAGCATGACCACGGTGTCCTGCGCGCGGCCGCTGGCCGCCAATGCGGACATCACCTGCCCGATCGCGTCATCGATGCAGGTGATCATGCCGGCGGTCAGCGCCCGGGCCTCGAGCGCCTCGCGCGCGCTGCAGGCAAATCCCGCCTGGCCACCCGTGACGGCGGTGCCGGCGTCACGTGCGGCAATCATCGCCTGCACATGCGGCGGCGCCTGCCAAGCGGGCTCACGGAACGCGGCCGGCAGATCGAATTGTTCGGGCCGGTACATGTCCCAGTAGTGCCCGGGCGGATTGAAAGGATGATGCGGATCCGGGAAGGACACCATCAGGAAGAACGGCTGATCGGCCGGGCATCCGGTCAGCCACGCGCTGGCACGCTCGCCGATATAGGCCGACGAATACAGTTCGGGCGGCATCGCGGTGCGCACCGCCTGCGGCACCGAATAGTCGTGAGGCAGGCCGTTGGCCTCGCCCATCAGCGTGGCCTCGGCATCCGGTCGGCGCTCGCGCAGCCAGCGCCGGTAGTCGCCGCCGACTTCGTCGCCATGGCTGGTCACCAGTTCGACATGATCAAAACCGTAGAACGGGGTATCGACGCGGGCATCCGGATCCGCCCAGCGCGACGGGCTCTCATTGTCGTAGCCGGCGCCGTCGCGCCAGCCGCGATCGGCCTGTGACAACTCCGGTGGTGGCTGCCGCCCCGGGCCGGCCGCGGCACCGGGCCGCGGCAGCAGGCGCTCCTTGCCGGTGAAATTCTGCAGATGGCTCTTGCCGACCAGCGCGGTGCGCGCGCCCGCAGCGCGCAACAGATCGACGAAGGTGACCGCCTCGACGGACAGCGGGATGCCGTTGTGAATCACACCGTGAGCCGCCGGCACCCGGCCTGTCATCAGGCTGGATCGATTGGGCATGCACACGGGGCTGTTCACATAGCAGCGCTCGAACACCGATCCGGCTGCGGCGATGCGGTCGATGTTCGGGGTGCGCACCACCGGATGCCCGTAGCAGCCGAAGTAGTCGACACGATGTTGATCCGTGATGAACAGGATGAAGCTCGGCATTGCTGCCATGGCCGTGTCTCTCGTGGTTTTCCGGGCCGACCAGTGTAGCGCGGGCGAAAGCCGGACCAAAGCGTTGCCCGGTGGCCTTGTGTACGATGCAGAGTGATCGCCGCAACAGCCAGGAAACCATCATGCCCTCGACCCCACGCCCCGACGCTCCCGCCCTGTTCGCCGGCCCCCTACGCTATCTGCAGGGCCCGGGCGTGCTCGACCGGGTCGGTGACGAGGCGGCGAGATTCGCCCGGCGCGCCTTGCTGATCGCCGACGCCGACGTGCTGGCCATTGTCGGCGACCGGGTGCTGGCCGCCTGTGCGGCCGCCGGGGTCGATTGCCAGGCCCAGGTGTTTGGCGGCGAGGTCACGGTCGACGAGATCGAGCGTCTGGCCCAGGCGGGTCGCGCCCATGCGCCCGAGCTGGTGCTCGCCGCCGGCGGCGGCAAGGGCATCGATGCCGGCAAGGGCGCAGCGCACCGGCTCGGCCTGCCCGTGCTGACGATTCCCACCGCGGCATCCAACGATGCCCCCACGAGTCACATCTTCGTGATCTATGACAATCAGCATCGGATCAGCGAGGTCGGGCGCCTGAATCACAACCCGGTCTCGGTGGTGGTCGACAGCGAGATCATCGCGCGCGCACCACGCACGCTGCTGCTGGCCGGCATCGGTGATGCGTTCTCCAAGGCCTTCGAGGTGCGCCAGTGCCGCAATCATGGCGGCAGCAATGTTCATGGCGGGCTGGGCACGCGGGCTGCGCTGGCGCTGGCGGATCTCGCCTACGACATCTTGCGCGAGCATTCGCTGGCGGCGCTCGATGCGGTCGAACGCAAGACACCCAATGCATCGCTCGAAGCCGTGATCGAGGCCGCCGTGTTGCACAGCGGACTGAGCTTCGAGAACGGCGGCCTGTCGATCGCCCACGCCATGTGCCGCGGCCTGACCGGCATTCGCGGCGCCCGTGATGCGCCGCACGGCCTGCAGGTCACCTATGGGCTGCTGGTGCAGTTCGTGCTGGAAGGCCGCAAGCAGGCCTTTCTCGATGACATCCGGGCCTTTTACCGTGCCATCGGGCTGCCGCGCTCGCTGGTCAGGCTCGGCGTGCGCGACCCCTCGGTCACCGCCCAGGAACTGGCCCGCGTGGCCGAGCTGACCCTGGCCCACAGCTATGCGCCGAACTTCGAGTACCCGGTAGACACCGACGCCTTGATCGGTGCGATCCAGACCGTGGAGAGCTGGCCCGACTGATCGCCATGGATCCGGCCCGAGCCGCCATGAGGGCGGCGCTCAGAATTGCGCGCTACCCTCGATGCAGGTGACGCAATCACCGCCGATCCAGATCGTGCCGTCGATGTCGCGCTCCACGTGCACACGACCGCGCCGGCCGATGACGCTGCCCTGTGCGGCCACATAGCGCTGCGGCGCGATACCGGCACCGATCAGCCATTGCGCGATGCCCGCGTTCAGGCTGCCGGTGACCGGATCTTCGGGCACGCCGGCCCCGGGCGCGAATGCGCGCACCTCGAACTGACATTCCTCGCCCGCGGCGCAGGCGCCGACCACACCCAGCTTGATATCACCGAGCGCCGCCATGTCCGGGCGCAGCGCGCGCACCTGATCGGCATCGGCCAGCCGAATCACCTGCCAGTGCGGGCCGTTGTCGGCCCACTGGTGATCAATGATCCGATCGACGTCGATGTTCAGGGCGCCGGCGATCTGGGCCACCGTCTGGGTAGGCAAGGGGCCACTGCGTTGCAACGCGGGCGCGGCAAAGGCCAGCCGAGCGCCATCGCGACGCAGGGAAACGAGCCCGACGCCACATTGCTGCACCACCACGCCATCGCGAGCGGGCCTGCCGCCAGCCTGCAGCCAGGCATGACAGCTGCCCAGCGTGGGATGACCGGCAAACGGCATCTCCTGAGCGGGCGTGAAGATGCGTACCCGATAGTCGGCACCGGATTCGGTGGGCTCGAGCAGGAAGGTGGTTTCGCTGAGATTGGTCCAGCGCGCGAAAGCCTGCATCTGCTCGTCGCCGAGATCATCGGCGGCGTGCACCACGGCCAACGGATTGCCGCTGTGCGCGCTGCTGGCGAAGACATCGATCTGATGAAACGGGTGCGAGCTCATCGGTCATCCTCGGCGAGCAAATAAGGCCAGGATAGCGCAGCGTCGTGGCGTGCGGCCATCTTGCCCCCAACGCCACGACGGTATCGAAACGCTCAGCCCACGCGCCGCGCCAGGCGCACCGCGGTCAGGCCCCGGGTCAGCCGTTTCGAGGGCATCACCAGCATGCAGTCGTCGTAGGGTGTGAGCACCGGCCGGTCATCATCATGACCGAGCAATGTCCCGGCGCGTCCGATCACCTCGCCTCCGGTAAAGGCCTGGGCGAAGCGAAATGCCTCACCCGCGATCGTGACCGCCTCGGTCACTTCCCAGGCATGCGCAGCGGGCAGTTCGGTGCGACCGATATCGCCGCCGAAGTCCTCGGCCACCGTGCCGGTAACGCGCAGAAAGCGCAGCGCGCACTCGAACGCCGTGGTGCCGGTCTGTGCGGCCCAATGCTGGCCGCACTCGGCCAGCAGAGCATTCTTCGGGGAGGACGGATCCGCGAAGGCCCGATAGTCGCGCATGCGCTTGCCGGCCGCGTGACCGCTGTCGGTGACGATGGTCGGCGGAATGCCGACCTGCGCCGCAAGCTCACGGCCCTTCACGCAGGGCCCTGCCATCATCAAGGGCAGCGCCGGATGCTGCATCGAGTGCAGATCGAGAAGCAGATCGACCGTATCCATGATCGGGCGCAGTTCGCGCGCGCGCCGTAGCTCGACACTGTCGCGCGCGGAATCGAGCACCTCGTCGGACCACAAACGATTGAAGTCCTCGTCGACATAGCGCGACGCGTTCGGGTCGGCCGGATCGAAGCTGTCATAGGCCGCGGTGTTCACGAACGCCAGGCTCAGCGCACCACGTTGAGGCCGGATCTGATGGGCGAGAAGCCAGTCGAGCACGATCGCACCACACAGTTCGTTGCCGTGCACCAGCGCGCTGATCATGACGTGCGGACCGGGCCGTCCGGCGTCGAAACGGTAAACATAGGGAATCCCGCAATTGCCGCCCGCATGGGCTGAAATATCCGGATGCGGCAGCTCGATCGGGTAGTCATTGGGGCTGGACGGGGCGGGCATGGGCGGGGATTTCCGGATGGGCGGGCGACAACGATACGGGATAATATCGAACAACAATCAGGGGTCGCGCACCCGGGCGCCCCGACCACGGAGGAAACACATGCTCAAACCCATCGTCGTGGGCGCCACGGCGCTCGCCATCGTGGCCGCCTCGGCGCAGGCCGCCGAGTTGCGCATCGGCCTTGCGTCCGAGGCCACATCGATCGATCCGCACTTCCACAATCTGACGCCGAACAACCAGATCGGCCACCAGATCTTCGATGGCCTGATCAATCAGGGCGCCACCCAGAATCTGCGCCCCGGGCTGGCCGAGTCGTGGAAGCCGATCGACGACCTCACCTGGGAGTTCAAGCTGCGGCGCGGCGTCAAGTTCCACGACGGCTCGGATTTCAACGCCGACGATGTCGTCTGCACCTTCAAGCGCGCGCCCGATGTCCCGAATTCTCCGGGCAGCTTCGGCCTCTATACGAAGGGCAAGACCGTCGTCAAGGTGGACGACTACACGGTGCACATCAAGACCGAGCAGCCCTACCCCCTGATGGGCAATGATGTCTCGACGATCGCGATCGTTTCCGATACCGCGGGTTGCGGCGCGAGCACAGATGACTTCAACAAGGGCAAGGCGGCCATCGGCACCGGCCCATGGAAATTCGTCGAGTACATCCCCGGTGATCGCATCGTGCTCGATCGCAACGACGGTTATTGGGGCGACAAGCCGGAGTTCAGCCGCGTCGTTCTCAAGCCGATCAAATCGGATCCGGCGCGGGTCGCGGCCCTGCTGGCCGGTGATGTCGATCTCATCAATGATGTTCCCACGATCGACATGGCCAGGCTCAAGAAAGAGCCCAAGGTCTCGATCAGCGAGGGGCCCTCGAACCGGGTGATCTATCTGCACACCGATCAGTTCCGCGAGGACTCCCCCTATATCAAGGGCATGGACGGCAAGCCGATCAAGAACCCGTTTCTCGATGCACGGGTGAGAATCGCGGTCAGCAAGGCCATCAACCGGCCGGCCATCGTCGATCGGGTCATGGAGGGCCAGGCGATTCCGGCCGGCCAGGTGCTGCCCAAGGGTTTCTTCGGTGTTTCCGAGAAATTGCGGCCGGTCGACTACGACCCGGCCGGCGCCAAGAAACTGCTGGCCGATGCCGGCTACCCCGATGGCTGGCAGATGACCATCCACGGCCCCAACGATCGCTACATCAACGATGCCAAGATCGTGGAGGCGGTGGCCCAGATGCTGACCCGGATCGGCATCCGTACCCAGGTCGAGACGCTGCCGCGCTCGGTGTTCTTCAAGCGCGCATCCTCGGGCGGCAAGAACAAGGAGCCGGAATTCTCGATGTATCTGGCCGGCTGGGGTGCGGGCTCGGGCGAGGCATCCTCGCCGCTGCGCTCGCTGATCGCCACCTATGACAAGAGCAAGGGCATGGGCAGCGCCAATCGCGGCAGGCACTCGAACCCCGAGATCGATGCGCTGGTCGAGCAGGCCCTGGCCACGGTCGATGACGACAAGCGCGCGGTGGTGCTCGCCAAGGCCACCGAGATGGCGATCGAATCGGGCGCGATCATCCCGCTGCATTACCAGGTCAATGCCTGGGCGATGCGCAAAGGGCTGACCTACGAAGCGCGCACCGATGAGTGGACGCTCGGGCAGTATGTCCGTAGCGCCAAGTGATGCCTGAGCAGCGCGCGCGGCGTCATCCGCTGCCGTCGTACGCGCACCCGGCAGGGGCCGTGCCCACCGGCGCCGCGCACGAGGCCCCCGTCGACCGGACGGTGGCCTCGTGACCGTCTTCATCATCCGGCGGCTGTTGCAGAGCCTGGTGGTGCTGGTGGCGATGTCACTGGTGGTGTTCATCGGGGTCAGCATCGTCGGTGATCCGGTGGACATGCTGGTCAGCGCGGACGCCACACAGGAAGAGGTCGAACGCGTGGTGCGCGAATTCGGCCTCGACAAACCCATCTGGCAGCAATATCTGCACTTCGTCGGTGGTGCGCTGCGCGGCGACCTGGGCAATTCGTTCTCGTTCGGGCGGCCCGCGCTCGAGGTCATCATCGAGCGCATGCCGGCCACCTTCGAGCTGGCCTCGGTGGCGCTCCTGTTCTCGATCATCCTTGGTATTCCGTTGGGGATGTACGCGGGCCTGCGCCCGCGCAGCCCGGTCTCGCGGATGATCATGGCCGGCTCGATCTTCGGCTTCTCCTTGCCCACCTTCTGGGTCGGCATCATGCTGATCCTGGTGTTCGCGGTCACCCTGGGCTGGCTGCCGGCCACGGGCCGCGGTGACACGGTCGCCGTGCTGGGGGTGCAGCTCAGCCTGTTGAGCGCCGACGGCTGGTCGCACCTGCTGCTGCCCGCGGTCAATCTGTCGCTGCTGCACACCTCACTGGTGGTCCGGCTCACGCGCGCCGGGGTGCGCGAAACCGAACTGCAGGACTTCATGCGCTTTGCCCGCGCCAAGGGTTTGCCCGAGCGCCGCGTGATCGGCCTGCACCTGATGAAGAACATCATGATCCCGGTGGTCACGGTGCTCGGGCTGGAGTTCGGTTCGCTGGTCGCCTTCTCCGTGGTGACCGAAACGATCTTCGCCTGGCCGGGCATGGGCAAGCTGCTGATCGACTCGATCATCAACCTCGACCGGCCGATCATCGTCGCCTACCTGTTGCTGATCGTGCTGCTGTTCGTGATCATCAATCTGGTGGTGGATATCCTCTACTCGGTGCTCGACCCGCGGGTGCGCCTGTCCGAGGCCGGCTCATGAGCAGCACACCGGCAAACGCATCCGCGGCGGCACCGCGCGCCGCGGTCAGCGGCCCCTGGCGGCAGTTTGCGGACCGCTATCGCGAAAGCCCCACCGCGATGGTGGCGTTGATCCTGTTGTGCGCGATCGTGCTGCTTGCGCTGCTGGCGCCTTGGATCACGCCGCAAAATCCCTACGACCTCGCCCAGGTGGATATCCTCGACGGGCGTCAACCGCCGGGCGCGAGCGCATTCCCGGGCTACACGATGTGGTTGGGCTCCGATGGCGCCGGGCGCGATCTCTACTCCGCGATTCTCTACGGTCTGCGGATCTCGCTGTCGGTCGGCGTGCTCTCGGGTGTGCTGGCACTGCTGGTCGGCATGGTCGTGGGCCTGTTCGCGGCCTTCGTCGGCGGACGCACCGACACGCTGATCATGCGTCTGGTGGATCTGCAGCTGTCGTTTCCGGCCTCGTTGATCGCGCTGATGCTGATCGCCCTGCTCGGCAAGGGCATCGACAAGATCATCATAGCGCTGGTCGTCGTGCAGTGGGCCTACTATGCGCGCACCGTGCGTGCCTCGGCGATGGTCGAGCGCCGCAAGGAGTATGTCGAGGCCGCCGGCTCACTGGGCCTGTCGCGCTGGCGGGTGATGTTCAAGCATGTATTGCCCAACTGCCTGGCGCCGCTGATCGTCGTGGGCACGGTGCAGACCGCGCATGCGATCTCGCTCGAGGCCACCTTGTCGTTCCTCGGCGTGGGCCTGCCCCAGACCGAACCCTCGCTGGGTGTGCTGATCGCCAACGGTTTCGAATACATGCTCTCGGGCGCCTACTGGATCAGCGTGTTTCCCGGCGTGGCGCTGCTGCTCACGATCGTCGTGATCAACCTGGTCGGCGACCAGATCCGCGATGTGCTGAATCCGAGGCTGTCACGATGAGCGAAGCGGCCACGCTCGAGATCCGCGCGCTCTGCACGCACTTCTTCACGCGCGCCGGCGTGCTGCGCGCGGTCGATGGCATCGACCTCACAGTGGCCCAGGGCGAGGTTCTCGGCCTGGTCGGGGAATCGGGTTCGGGCAAGTCCGTGACCGGCTTTTCGATCATGGGCCTGATCGATCCGCCCGGACGGATCGTGTCGGGCTCCATCCGCTACAAGGGCGAGGAACTGGTGGGCGCGCCGGCGGGCCGGCTGCGCCAGATCCGCGGCAACCGTATCGCGATGATCTTTCAGGATCCGATGATGACCCTGAACCCGGTGCTGCGCATCGACACGCAGATGATCGAGGCGATTCGCGCACACCGCAAGATGGACTGGCGCAGCGCCAGCGACAAGGCCGAACAGGCCCTGTCGCAGGTGGGCATCGCCTCGCCGGGCGAACGGCTGCGCAGCTATCCGCATCAGCTCTCGGGCGGGATGCGGCAACGGGTCGCGATCGCGATCGCCCTGCTCAACGAGCCCGATCTGATCATCGCCGATGAGCCGACCACGGCGCTCGATGTGACGATCCAGGCGCAGATCCTCTACGAGGTGCAAAAGCTCTGCGCCGAAACCGGTACCGCGCTGATCTGGATCACCCATGATCTGGCCGTGGTCGCCGGCCTGGCCGATCGGATCGCGGTCATGTACGCGGGGCGGATCGTCGAAACCGGCGGCATCGATGCCGTCCTCGATACGCCGCGCCATCCGTACACAGTGGGGCTGCTCGGTTCGGTGCCCTCGGCCGTCGTCTCCGGACAGCGCCTGACGCAGATTCCAGGCATGACGCCCGATCTCACCGAACTGGGCGAGGGTTGCGCATTCCGCCCACGCTGCCCGCGCGCGCAGGAGATCTGTGCCCGATGGCCGCAGGCCCGCGAGGAGCCCCCCGCGCATCATGTTCACTGTCATTTCCCGCATCTGCCGGTGCCGGGCCCCGGCGTGGGGAGCCTGCCATGAGCGCCGGCGATCAATCGCAGCCGATGCTGTCGCTGCGCGGCATCAGCAAGCGCTTCGTGAAGCCACTCGATGTCGCCGGCAAGCTCGCCGCCCGCCTGGGTGCCGATGTCCGCGAGCAGATCGTGCATGCGGTGGATTCGGTGGATCTCGACATCGCGCGCGGCGAGGTGGTCGGCCTGGTCGGTGAATCGGGCTGTGGCAAATCCACGCTGGGGCGCATGGTGGCCGGCATCCTCGCCCCGAGCGAGGCAGCATCCACTTCGAGGGCCGCGATGTCGGCACCCTGCGAGGTGCCGACCGGCGCGCGGCCACGCTGGCGATCCAGATGATCTTCCAGGATCCGTTCGCGAGCCTGAATCCGCGCATGCGCGTCGAAGACATCGTCGGTGAGGCGCCGGTGTTCCATGGCCTGATCAGCCGGCGCGAGCGCGCCGACTATGTCAGCGAGATGCTCGAGCGGGTGGGCCTCGATGGCGCGGTACGCCGTCGTTATCCGCATCAGTTCTCGGAGGCCAGCGCCAGCGAATCGGCATCGCGCGTGCGCTGGCCGTGACGCGCTTCCTGGTCTGCGACGAGGCGATCACGTGCGCTCGATGTCTCGATCCAGGCGCAGGTGATCAATCTGTTCATGGATCTGAAGGCGCCTTCGATCTCACCTACCTGTTCATCAGCCACGATCTGTCCGTGGTGCGGCACATCGCCGACCGGGTGGTCGTGATGTACCTCGGCCGGGTGGTCGAGGCCGCGAACACCGAGGCGCTGTTCGCCGGCCCGAAGCACCCGTATGCACAGGCCCTGCTCGACGAAGTGCCACGGCTGGACCAACGGCGCCGGCAGTTCACGCCGATTCGCGGCGAGATTCCGTCGCCGCTCGATCCCCCCGGCGGCTGCCATTTTCATCCGCGATGCCCGCGCGCCTTCGAGCCCTGCGCCACACGGCAGCCGCCGCTGGGCACAGTCGGGCCGGATCGGCTCGCGGCCTGCCACCTGTTCACCCCTGCACCCGAAACGACCCCCCCGACCATCCGCCATCATGATCCGCATCCGGCAGGCCGCCGACAATCAACGCAATGCGCTGGTCTTCGACAGCCCGCACTCAGGCCAATCTCTACCCCGACGACTTCCGCTTCGCGATCGACCCGGATGATCCCGCGACGCTCCGAGGACGCGCATATCGATGATCTGTTCGGCGGCGTGGTCGATGCCGGGGGCGTGCTGCTGGCGGCCGAGTTCCCGCGCTGCTACATCGACCCGAACCGCACGCTCGCGGACATCGACCCGGCCATGCTCGTCGAGCCTGGCCGGAGCCGGTCACACCCTCGGGCAAAACCGCGCGGCGCCGGCCTGATCTGGCGCCAGGTCAAGCGCTACGGCCGGATCTACGACCGGCCGCTGGCGGTCGGAGGTCAGGCCCGCATCGAGCAATGCTGGCGCCCCTATCACGAGGCCATCGCCCGCTTGATCGACGACACCCATCGTCGCCATGGCCTGGTGCTGCACCTGAACTGCCACTCGATGGCCTCGATGGGCGACGAGACCACCGAGGACGGTTGCGTGGCCCGGCCCGAGTTCGTCCTCGGCGATCGCGACGGCACGAGCTGCGCGCCCTGGTTCACCGACACCGTGCGCGAGGTACTCGAAGCGGCAGGCTATCAGGTGGCCATCAACAATCCCTACAAGGGACAGGAGCTGGTCGTACGCTATTCGGATCCGGCCGCCGGGCGGCACAGCCTGCAGATCGAGATCAACCGGGCCTTGTACATGAACGAGGACACGCTCCCGCACCTGGGCTACCGGCGCCGCCAGGCCACCTGGCTGACCGATCGCCTCGTGGCCCTGCAACGAACGATCCGCCTAGACATCATGGTCGCCAGCCGACTGCCCAGGTGAGCGGGTAGGAGGCGAGTTGAGGGGGCGGCCAGTCTCCATGTACCGTAGGTTACGCACCGAGGTGCGCAGCGCTACATACCGAGACTGGACGTCATCAGCAAGCGAGCGGAGGCCGACCATGAAAAGGATATCAGCAAGCTCGCAGGCTGGATGTGCACAAGGAGAGCATCGTGATTGCGGTGGCCGAGGCGGGCCGGGACCGGGCGCAGGTGGTGTGTACGATCAAGCACGATGTGGGCAAGCTGTCAAGGCGCTGGCCAAGCTGGGGGGCGCCCGGTGCTCACAATCATCAGCGGCCTCGCCAGGAGGTGAACAAAATTCCATGAAACTGTTCACCAGACAACTCAGGAGAGCCGCGGTGATCAGACTGTGTGTTATTTGTTCCCCTGGCAGCACGAAAACCGCGACTGGTGCGCGTCCGTCAGTCCTGGGTCGTGAGGGTCTGGGCAAACATCATCGCGTTGCCATCCAGGTCGAAGAAGGTGATGAGCTTGACCATCCCTGGAACGTGCTGGATATCGCCGTCTTGTTTGACACAATGCGCGTCGAGATGAGCCTTGGCTTCATCGATGTCCTTGACCCCCCAGACGTTGGTGGCGCCCCGCCCTGCACTACCGTCTCGTTTTGTGAGAGGCCGAGAGTCACACCAGGGACACCAGTCGACAACTCGCACCAACCGATCTCATCTACTCGATTCAACAGACTGAATCCGAGAACTTCTTTGTACCAGGCCAGCGACGCGTCCATGTTGGTCAATGCCCACCGATGCGGTGAGTTCTGGGATGTATGTAAGCCCCCATGACTTTTCTCTAACTAGATTCGACGGTCTGGAATGTATAGTACGTATATGAAGCCGTCAAACCTGTCGCTAGAAGATCTCATCGCCCTAGGCCGGGGCCGCTGGACCATGTCGTTGCTTGCCGATCTCGCCGCGCACCACGGCGCCCGCTTCGTCGAGCTAGCGCATAGGCTTGCGCTGCCACGGGACAGCCTTGTTCGAACATTGCATGCCGCTAGCGCGGTCGGCTGGGTCATGCGCAATCCGGGTTATGGCCACCCGCTGCGCCCTGAATACATCCTCACGCCGGAAGGGGCGCGCCTCGCTGCAAGAGTGGAACCTATCTTGGCGGCGCAGGCCCGGCTCGGGCTGGTTCCCGGGACGCTCACCTGCTGGGGTCTGCCGCTGATCTGTACTATCGGCTCGGGGCAAGCGCGGTTCAACGAGCTTGGCAAGACCCTGACATCCGCGACCCGCGCGCGATCTCGCAAGGCTGCAGACACTCACTGCGAACGATCTAGTTCTTCGCCAAGTCCTCGATGGCCGCCCACCGGCCAGCCTTTACAGCCTCACGCCAAACGGGACCCTTCTCGCCGAAACGGTCTAGAACATATGCACATCCAAAGATGTCCACTCGACCACACGGTGCTCCGCGTACACCTGGCCCAGTAAAAGGGCGGCAACGTCGCCGCGCCAGATCGACGAGCTACCTCCGAACGGTTTCACGGTCGGAATGCGGATAGCAGGGTGATTGGACATCCTGTTACCCCGCAACTCGGACCACAACGCTCAGCGGTCTTCGCGCGTGTGCCAAAGCCGCAGGATCACCGCACCGCCCTCGGTCAACTCGTAACGCACCTCGTAGTTGCCAACGATCAGTCGGCGCACCTCGCGCGGCTCGAAGCCGCTGACCGACACGCCCAGCCTCGGGTTCTCTCCCAGCACCCGAACGCCGGCCGTCAGACGTTGAACCGTGCGCGCTGCGGCCCTTGGATCAACCGGCTCGAGAAAAGCATGCAAACGCGCCAAATCATCCAGCGCCTTGCTGGTCCAACGAATAACGGTGCTCACCGCGGCTTGGGCACGGTCAATGCGTCATCGGTACCCAGACTCTGCGCCCACGCCTCGACTTCGGCCTGTTCGACGACTCGGCCGGCATCCACGTCGGCCAAGCCCTCAAGGGTCAACCGGTGGCGCTCCTCCTCGCGCTCCACCCAATCAGCCAACGCCTGTTTAAGGACCCACCCACGCGAGCGGTCCAGACGTTGTGCGATCTCGTCCACTTTCGCAGCCAGCGGATTCGGCACGTGGGCCGTCAGCACTCGGGTGTCTGGTGATGGCATATGAATCCCTTTTAATCACCCTCATGTTCTCATGACCGCCCGCTCCCTGCAACCGTACTCACCCCCGTTACCGGCATCCAATACGGGATCCGCTACCGTGCCGGCCCTTTACGCTCGCGCCGGTGATCGGGCATGCACCGGTTTCATCGAATTCTTCACCGCCAACATCCGCAACCCGAACACCCGCCGGGCGTACTTCAATGCCACGGGGGCTTTCTCGGACTGGTGCGAACAGGCCGGCATTCTCGATCTCGTCGATGTTGAGCCTGTTCATGTCGCGGCCTATGTCGAGCAGGTTCAAGCCAGCCTGGCGCCGCCTTCGATCAAACAGCACCTGGCCGCCATCCGCATGCTCTTCGATTGGCTCGTCGTCGGCCAGATCATCATCAGCAACCCGGCCAGCTCGGTACGCGGGCCGAAGCATTCGGTTCGGCAAGGCAAAACGCCCGTTCTGACGGCCGAGGAAGCCCGCACGCTGCTCGACAGCATCGACATCAGCCAACTGGTCGGCCTGCGCGACCGCGCCATCATCGCCGCGATGACCTACACGGTCGCCCGGGTCGGTGCGCTCACCAAAATGCTCGGCGAGGACTACTTCATCCAGGGAAAGCGCGGCTGGGTCCGTCTGCACGAGAAAGGCGGCAAGGAACACCCGATGCCCTGCCACCACAACCTCGAGACCTACCTCGATGCCTACATCGACGCGGCCGAAATCACCGAGGATCGGAAGTTGCCGCTCTTTCGGACAGCACGCGTCAATGGGTCCTTGTGTGGGTTTGTTGAGAGCGGAGCACACAACGAATCATTGAACCAGCCCGATGAACCCGGCAGAGATCTCAACGGCGATGCGACGTGTGTGCACGACGGGGCAACCCCCGCCCACACTATGCGGCACCCACCGGGCGATCCGCGACGCTAGACCGAGGCCGGCCCACGACGAACAAATGAAAGGTGCCAACCAACGCACGGATACGAGTCTGATTCATCGTCGCACCCTTACCCGCGTCGCATCACCGTTGCGATCCCTGACCGCCAGGAATCACTAGCTATCGACACTGGCGACCATACGAGTGTGCCGTTCGGGCCGCGCGGGCGCGCGAGCAGCCTCAGTGCGCGATCAGATTCAGCGGCTCCTCGCCGCGCGCGACACGCTCGATGTTGCCGGCGATGATCCGCGCCCGTTCGGCCAGCATGCCCTCGGTCCAGCCCGAGACATGGGGTGTCATCAGCACATTGCCGAGTTCATGGAACGGATAGTTGGCCGGCAGGGCGGGGTCCGCACTGGTGGGATACCGGTACCAGACATCGAGCGCGGCGCCCGCAATGTGCCGGCCCGCCAGCGCCTCATAGAGCGCCTGCTCGTCGATGATCACCGCGCGACCCACGTTGACCAAGCGGGCGGCAGGCTTCATGCGCGAGATTCGTCGGGCATCGAGCAGGCCGCGGGTCTCGTCGGACAGCGGGAGCGTCACGACGACGTAATCCGCCCCGGGCAACATCTCGTCGAGATCGGCCAGCGTACCCAGCCGCGCCAGCGGCGCGGGCAGCCCATCAGGCAGATTGCGCCGAACCGCCTCGATACGCATGCCAAACACAGCCGCGCGCTGGGCCAGCGCCTCGCCGATGTGCCCGTAGCCGAGGATCAGCAGGGTCTTGCCCGCCAGCTCCGGCAACAAGGACGGCGCCGGGCGTCCGATCGCCCACTGACTGGCCCATCGCCCCTGTCGCAACTCGCTGTCCTGGTGGATGAACGAACGAGACAGGCTGATCATGGCACCGACAATGTACTCGGCGATGCCGACTTCGTGGCCATAGACATTGGCGAGGCGTGTTTGCGCCCGGAGCGCCGACACATCGATCCGGTCCAGCCCCGCCCCGGGCGCCTGCAACAGTGCCAGGTGCGGCGCCGCATCGGCCATCGCCTGGGTGAAGCCCATCGAGACCAGCACATCGACATCGCCGAGCATCGGCACGATGGCGGCCTCGTCGGCGGCGACGAACTCACACGGTATCGACACACCGGCCTGTACCGCCGCGCGAAGCTGGCCCGAGAATGTTCCCGCGAACGCGACTTTCATGGCTCACCCCGTAGTGCCTGTGGCTCGGCGATCACGCCGTCTTCGAGCATGTCGGCGACCGCGGCATCGTCATAGCCGAGCTCGGTCATCAGCTCGCGCGTGTGTTCGCCCAGGTACGGTGGTGGCCTGCTCACCGCCGGGCCATCCTCACTGGCCATGAAGCCCGACCCGACCAGCCGCAGCTGACGCTCCAACGGTGCGCCGACGTGAGTCTCGATCAATACGTCGCGGTGCTCCAGCTGCGGCTCGAGCACTGCCTCGGCCACGGTGTTGACCTTGGAGATCGGTACACCGAGCGCCCCCAGGCGCGCGACCCAGCCGTCGGCGGTATCGGTGCGAAAGGCCTTGTACAGCGCCTCGCGAAACGGTTGCGCATGCCGAACCCGCTCCGCCGGTGTCGCGAAACGTTCTTCGTCGAGCAGCGCGGACAGGCCCATCTCCTTGCACAGCGCAACCACCTGGGCATGCACCACCGCCGACATCAGCACACTGCCTCGCGCGGTCTCGAAACAATCCGCGGTCGGCTGCTGGGTGGCCGAACTATTGCCGATCAGCGCCCCCGGGTTGCCATCGACCAGATACTGCGCGGTGGCGCTGGCATTGAGGGTGAGCGCCGAATCCAGCATCGAGACATCGATCGCCTTGCCCTTGCCGGTGCGCTCGCGACGCACGAGCGCGCTGCTGATCGCGAAGGCCGCTGTGATGCCGGTCATCACATCGACCGGGAAGAAGCCGGTGCGCGTGGGCCCGGTACTCGGATGGCCATTGTTGGCCATCAGGCCGGAGGCCGCCTGGATCGCGCCGTCGAAGGCGGCCTCGCGGCTGCGCGGCCCCTGGTTGCCATAGCCGCTGATCGAGCAGTAGACGATACGTGGATTGATCTCGCGCACCGCCTCGTAGTGCAGCCCGAGCCGGTCGATGACGCCGGCGCGATAGTTGTGGATCATGACGTCGGCGGTGGCGATCAGGCGCAGCGCCAGCGCCTTGCCCTGCGCATGCTTGAGGTCGATCGCGATGCTGCGCTTGTTGACATTGAGCGTCAGAAACGGCGAGGCCATGCCGATGGCGGTCAGCGGGCTGGGCAGCATGCGATCGCGCATCTGATCGCCGCCCGCCACCGGTTCCACCTTGATCACATCGGCGCCCTGCATGGCCAGTTGCTGGGCCGCGAACGGCCCGGCAATCACCTGGGTGAAATCGAGAATGCGCAGACCGTGCAGGTCGCCGGGCATGAGTGTCTCCATTCAACGCTTGGCTGGGACGGCTAGGATAGCCCAGGGCCGGCCCACCCTCGGGCGGGCGGTAATATCGCGGATATCGCCGAGCCCGCCCCGGGCGCACGCGCCGCATCGCATCACCCGGCGCGGGCCGCATGGCCCGACAAACTCCGATAACCGCTTTCCTTGAAGGACCTCCCCGATGGCCGACAGCAAAGGCTTTTCCCTGAACCGGCTCGATCGCATCGCCGAACATGTGCAAAACCGCTACCTGGCCACCGGCCGCCTGCCAGGGGCCCAGATCTCGGTGTCACGCCACGGCCAGCAGGTCTGGCAGTGCAGCCTGGGCAAGGCCGATGTCGAACGCGACAAACCTCTGGCTGACGACACGATCTTTCGCATCTACTCGATGACCAAGCCGCTCACCTCGGTGGCCTTCATGATGCTGGTCGAACGCGGTCTGGTGGCGCTGGATGATCCGGTCGCGCGCTACATCCCCGAGTGGAAGAACCTCGGTGTGTATGCCGGCGGCACGCGTGGCATGTTCCGCACCACGGCGCCACAGCGACCGATGCAGATCGTCGATCTGCTGCGCCACACCTCGGGCCTGACCTATGGCTTCCAGATGCGCACCAATGTCGATGGCGCCTATCGTGAACTGGAGATGGAGGCCGGCACCAAGAGCCGCACGCTCGAGGGCATGATTGCGGCCCTGGCCGAACTGCCGCTCGAGTTTTCGCCCGGCACCGCCTGGAACTATTCGGTCTCCACAGATGTGCTCGGCTACCTGGTCGGCAAGATCTCCGGCAGTTCATTCGAGGAGTTCCTGCGTGCCGAACTGCTCGAGCCGCTCGGCATGGTGGACACCGATTTCTGGGTGCCCGAGAACAAGGCGCAGCGGCTGGCCGCCTGCTACATGGCCACACCCGACGGCGGCATGAAGCTGGCCGACGACCCGGCCAACAGCCGGCTGTTGCGCCCGGCCACCTGCTTCTCGGGCGGTGGCGGTCTGGTCTCGACACTGGCCGACTACAACCGTTTCTGCCAGATGATGGTCGAGGGCGGCGTGCTCGAAGAGCGCCGCTATCTGAGCCGCAAGACCGTCGAGCTGATGGGTTCGAACCATCTGCCCGGGCATGCCTATCTGCCCGATCTGTCGGTGTCGATGTTCGCCGAGGCCACCTACAACGGCGTCGGCTTCGGGCTCGGCTTCTCGGTGGTCGAAGAGCCGCCACTGACCCTGATTCCGGGCTCGGTGGGCGAGATGGCCTGGGGCGGCATGGCCAGCACCGCGTTCTGGCTCGATCCGCTCGAAGATCTCTGGGTGGTGTTCATGACCCAGCTGATGCCGTCGTCGACCTACCCGATCCGACGTGAGCTGCGCACCATGGTCTATTCGGCGCTGGACGACTGACCCGCGGCGGCCCGCACGCGATTGCGCGGGGCTCGATCCCGCCCCGCGCAATCGCATCGGCGCGCGTGATCTCTCGGGCCCGACACCGGCATCGCGCGCTGCACGGCATGGTGCCGGATTTGTTTACCACTTGCCGATCGTCACCACGCCGACATCGCCGGGGCGCGGCCGCTTCTCGATCACCGGATCACTGACCCCGATGCGATTGCGCCGCGCAAGCAGCCAGTCGCGCATCAGCCCGTAGTGCTCGTCGATGATCCGCGCATGAGCCGGATCGCCTCCGAGATCGCGCAATTCGTTCGGATCCTCCTGCAGATCCCAGAGGATCGGCGGATAGCCGGGCGCGACATGGACCATCTTGTAGCGATTGGATCGAACCATCACCATGCGCGCATCATGCTGGCCGATGCCCAGTCGGCGCGCGGCCGGATAGATCGCATAGTCGAGCTCGGCGAATGCGGCCTGGCGCACCGGTGCCGGCCCGCCGCGCAGATGCGATAGCAAAGAGCGCCCCTCGACGATGTGCGTGGCCACCTCACCGCCGAGCGCATCGACGAAGGTCGGCAGCAGATCCACCGCCTCGACGATGTCATCGGACACCGCCGCCCGTTGCGCCTCTGCGCCGGGGTCATAGACGATCAGCGGCACGCGCACACTGGCCTCGTACATGAACTCCTTCTCACCCTGCCAGTGATCGCCGAGGAAATCACCATGGTCGGCGGTGAACACGATCATCGTGTCATCGAGCCGCCCGGCCGAGCGCAGATGCGCGATCAGATGCCCGAGATGGTCATCGATCTGTCGGACCAGACCCATATATGCGCCGAGCATGTTCAGCCGCGTGCGATCCTGCGAGAACTCGATCGACTCGGGATGCTGTTGAAAACCCGCCAGCACCGGATTCACGTTGCGGCCGGTGCCACCGGCCTGCACACAGCGCTCCTCAGGCGTGCGGTTCGGTGCCAGGAAGGCATCCGGCCCGTACATGGCGTGATACGGCGCCGACGCGATATAAGGCCAATGGGGCTTGATATAGGACAGGTGCAGACACCACGGCGCATCCCCCTGCTCGTCGATGAATTCGATCGCGCGCCGGGTGGCATAAGCGGTCTCGGAGAAGGCCTCGGGCCGCGCCGCAGGTGTGAATGGCGGATCAGCCAGCCGCTGGCCAGCTCGCCGTTCTGTTCTGCCCTGAGTTCGCCCACTCATGCCAGGGATTGTCCCCGTCGAAACCCTGGGCGCGCAGATAACGGTTGTAGATGAGATCCGGCTCCAGCATGGCCTGCGGATGCAGGCCGTCATCGCGCCAGTAGGGTTCGAAACCGCCCTCGGCAATCAGGGCGCCCCGTTCGGATTCGGGGGAGATGCCGAGCCTGGCCATGCCATCGAGATCGGCCTTGTGATGGGTCTTGCCGACCACCGCGGTGCGCACGCCCAGCGGGCGCAGATAGTCGCCCAGGGTGCGTTCGCCGACCGGTAGCGGCACGAAGTTCCAGGTGGCACCGTGCGATGCCGTGTAGCGGCCGGTATAGAACGACATGCGCGACGGGCCGCACACCGGGGCCTGGCAATAGGCGCGCGTGAACCGGGTGCCCATCGAGGCCAGCGCATCGATGTTCGGTGTCTGCAGCGCCGGATGGCCGTAACAGGACAGATAGTCGGCCCGCAGCTGATCGGCCATGATGAACAGGACGTTACGCACGGGCCGCCGGGCGGCCGGGGGTTGCGACATGGAAGCACCAATGGAAACGATGAGGGAACCTGCGGGGTGCGCCGGACGTGCCGGACGTGCCGGACGTGCCGGACGTGCCGGACGTGCCGGGCGTGCCGGGCGTACCAGGCGTGCCAGGTATGCCCGGAGCCGGCCCGCCGCGCCGGCGCGGCGCGGCGCGCTCAGGCTGCCCAGTCTATCGCCTCGCGCTCCGGGCCGGCCCGCGGCTGCCTGCGCGGCCGGTGTTCCTGGCGATGAGCGGCGCGAGTAAACTCTTGGGCCCGCCACCTCCCCGCCCCCGGATCCGAATTGAAAGGCTTCACCACCCGCATCGTGCACAGCGACCGTCTCGACCCGATCGAGCACGGCAGTCTGCAGAAACCCGTTCACGCGACCGTGGCCTATGGCTATGCCGACGCCCGTGATCTCGCCGCGGTCTTCCAGGGCAAGCAGGCCGGCTACACCTATGGGCGCCAGGTCAATCCCACCGTGGAGGCGCTGCAGACCAAGATCAACCGGATGGAAGACGGCGTCGCAACCGTCTGCTTCAGCACCGGCATGGGCGCGATCGGCACGATGCTGTTCGCGCTGCTGCGCAGCGGCGACCATTTCGTGGCCAGCTCTTTCCTGTTCGGCAACACGAACAGCCTGTTCAACAGCTTCGCCGCGCACGGCGTCAGTGTCAGCTTTGCCGATGCCACCGATGTCGACGCGGTGCGTCGTGCGATCCGGCCCGAGACCCGCCTGATCTTTATCGAGACCATCGCCAACCCGGTTACCCAGGTGGCGGCCTTCGAAGAGATCGGTGCGCTGGCGCGCGAGCACAACCTGGTCTATGTGGTCGACAACACGATGACCTCGCCATGGCTGTTCCAACCCAAGACCGTGGGCGCGAGCCTGGTGGTGAACTCGCTCACGAAATACATCGGCGGCCACGGCAATGCGCTTGGCGGCGCCGTCACCGACACCGGCGAGTACGACTGGAGCGGCTTTGCGAACATCTATGACATCTATCGTCAGGGCGATGCGCGCAAGTGGGCGATCCAGCAGATCAAGAAAAAGGGGCTGCGCGACTTCGGCGCCACGCTC
>JAWKYG010000009.1:0-199645 GCA_041396585.1 Burkholderiaceae bacterium
CGACAACCCGGTCGCGATGGCGCTCTGGGCCGTGTTGATCATGGTGCTGGTGCTGATCGCCATTGCCAGTGTGATTGGTCTCGTGGTTCTGGTGCCTGTGCTCGGGCATGCAAGCTGGCACGCCTACCGTGAGGTGGTCGAACCGCCCGATGCATCCGATGCGATCTAAAAAAAACGCCGGGCCGCCCCGGGATTGCTTCGGCCCCCTTGACCGGTGGGCCGGGTGCAGCCCGGCCCCGGGGGTTTGTTGATGTTCGGCTACACGGAAGAACAGATTGCCCAGTTCGGGGTGACCTTCGGCGTCGGGGCGTTCATCGCCTACATGCTGTTCATCATCTGGAACCTGGCCCGCGAAGCGAAGGCTGGCCGCTTCGGCACCTTCGTGCTGTTTTTCGTGCTGGCTTTCGGCATGCTCGGTTTCATCGCCAAATCCATCATTCAGTGGGTGATGGGCATTTAGAAAAAAAAGACCGGCTCAGGGCCGGTCTTGGGTCGTGCAGCCGAATCAGGCAGCTCAGGGTGAGCGGCGCCCGAGCTTGCCGGCCTGAACCTGCACCAGCGTGCGCTTGATCGCGAACATGGAACTGCGTGCCCGGCCCAGGATCTCGTCCGGGCGGCGTCCGTGCATTGGCGCCACCGCGCTGCCCACCGATGCCGCGATCGTGCAGGTAAGGCTGGTCAGAACGATGGGCGCCGACAGAGCCTCCATCACCTTCTCGGCGATCTGGTTCGCACGTTCCAGATTGTTGACGCTGTCGAGCACCAGCACGAACTCATTGCCGCCGGTGCGTGCGATCAGATCTTGTTCGCGCAACACGCGCTGCAGGCGACGCGCGACGATGCACAGAATCTGGTCGCCAAAGCCTTCGCCATTGGCCTTGTTCAGTTCACCGAAGCGGTTGATATCCACGCAGAGCACCGCAAACGGCTGGCGGCGCAGATCGCGTGCCAGCATCGTCGAGATGCGCTTGTGCAGCGCCCGCCGATTCAGCGCGCCGGTGAGCGGGTCGCGCACGGCCGCGCGCTCGTTGGCCTGCCGGCGCAGCCAGTCCGAGGTCTGGTCGCTGACCGTCCACAACAGCCCGCGCCCCGGATTGCCAGGGTCGAAACGGCGCACCTGCACGCTGAAGTAACGCGGTGTGGCGCCGTTGAGCGACAGGTTGACCGTGCGACTGTCGTGGCCGATGACTCGCTTGTCGGCACGGTCGATGAGTTTTTGCAGGCGCTCGCGGGTCATGCCCACCGCCGATGCGAGCTCGGCCATCAGGGTGTCGCCGGTGCCCTCACCAAACCACTGACGGAAACGCGCGTTGGCCCGCCCGAGCTTGCCATTGACGGTCTGGGCGATGCCCAGCTGGCTGGTGCTGAACAGAGCCAATTGCTGAGACATCAGCGAACGCTCGCGGCTG
The DNA here is from genome assembly GCA_041396585.1 of Burkholderiaceae bacterium. Taxonomy (GTDB): domain Bacteria; phylum Pseudomonadota; class Gammaproteobacteria; order Burkholderiales; family Burkholderiaceae_E; genus JAUIAI01. The sequence continues at coordinate 1,410 of JAWKYG010000009.1, forward strand.
CGTGCGCGCTGGCTCTGATCGAGCGTGGTCAGCGAGCGCAACACCTGATCGATGACCAGCGCCGTGGCCACCAGCAAGCCGGCGACCAGGATGGACGAGACCGTGCCGATCTGGCTGATCGCGCCGATCAGCGAGGCGACCACCAATGGAGCCGCCGCTGCCGCATAGACGAGCGGACTGGCGGCGAGCGGGCGCAGCAACAGCAGTGGCGCGGCGATACTCATCAGGACCAGCGCCAGCTGGGAGTCAGCGGCCGGCGCCGTGCGGGAGGCGACGATTGCCGCGATGAACCCGTGAACCACGAAGGTGGCAGCGGCCGATCGCCGCTCCACGCGGCGCAGGGCAACGGCGTCGGTGGTCAGACCGGACAGCCGGCGCGACAGGATCACGGCCTGGGCGACGATGATCGCCATGCACATGACCGCGCCGACGGCAAGCACGGCGGGAGACATCTTGCCTATGCCAAGCAGCGATGTGGCCAGGAGGAGGACAGCGCTGATCGCGCCGGTGAACAAGGCATTGGACTGTATGGCCGCAACCCGCGGTTCAAGGCGGGACGGGTCATGAGTGAACAGCCAGTTCTTGGCAGTGGCCAGGGAAAATCGCATACAGCGCAGACTCAGGCGGTGGCTTCGCGAAACCAGGAGCATAGCGGCAATCCGGTCGCCGCCGTGTGACCTTATCGTTGTTCGGTCGCCGACCGCGGATGAACTGTCTTTCGGACCCGGGCAATCACCCCGGATACGTGATTTTTGTCATTCAGCCCTGTTTTCATTTCAGGATGTGGAAGCAAGAGCCCGTCGAGGCGGTGTCAGGCCCGACAGTCACCAGCCGCGCCCGGTGCCGTAGCGGCGCTGATCCCCTGCAATGCCCGTTGCCGCCCTTCATGCATCGCCGCCTGCAGCCAACGATCGTTCTCGGGCAGGCGTTCGCGCGAACTCTCCCTGTGCCAGAGGTGAATCACCGGTGCTGCAAAGCGCAGACTCTTGACCCGCTGTCCGGCGTTGATCAGGCGCACCGCCAGCTCGGAGTCTTCGAGGCCCCAGCCGACGATCCGCTCCTCGAAGCCATCGACCCTGAGCAAGGCCTCGGTGGCCACCGAGAAGTTACATCCGCGAACCCATTGCCAGCGCGCGGGCGCCCGGCGTCGCCAGCCGCCATCGGGCAGGCGCAGCAGCGGCGCGGCCCGATTGATCCGCCCGCGCAGGCGGTCCAGCCACCAGGCCGCAAGGCCGCGACCGGCGATGTCGATTCGGCCCGCCTCGAGCAGATCCGTATAAGAGCGGCTGGCCAGGATGCGCGCGCCGGCGAGGATGGCGCCAGGCTCCTGCAAGCGGACATGGTCGCTGACGAAATCGCGCAGCGGCACGCAATCACCGTCGAGAAAGATCGCCAGCCGCGATCGGGTCCGGGCGATCGCGCGATTCATGATCAGCGACTTGCGAAAGCCGTCGTCCTCGTGCCAGCAATGCTCGAGCGGCAGTCCCCGTTGTTGCCAATGGCGGATCACTGCCGCCGTGTCTGGCGTGCTGCCATCGTCACCGATGATGATCTGCGCCGGCCTCAGTGACTGTGCGGCCAGACCTTCGAAGACGCGCTCGAGCGCGGCCGGCCGGTTGTAGGTGGAAACCAGGATCGTGGCGTCGGCCACGGGACGATTGGAAGGCATCGGTGTTTCGCGCCGGTCAGGTGTCGCGGTGGGGCGAGCATAACGGTTAGCGCGGGGCGCGAAGCGCCTCGGGCATACGAAGCGCCTCGGGCATACGAAGCGGCGAGTCCATACGAAGGGGCCAAAGGTAGACGAACCGGCCAAGGCATACGAAGGGGCCAAGGTAGACGAACCGGCCAAGGCATACGAAGCGGCCTGGCCATGATCTCGGGCCGGTCTATACTCGCTGCGCCGGGCCTCTAGCTCATGCTTGGTTAGAGCAGCGGACTCATAATCCGTTGGTGCAGGGTTCGACTCCCTGGGGGCCCACCAGACTTCAGACGGCAGCCGAGAGGCCTGGGCGACGCCGAACCGGTTTGACGCAGGCCATGCCGGTCATGCGGTGAAGCGCAAGTGTTCGAATGTCTTCGGCAATCGCGTCAGGGCGTCCGTTCGTGCAGCCAGGGCTCTCGCACGCGCCGCCATGCGAAGGATCCCATCAGAGCCGTTGCGCCGAGAACGTATCGCAACGCCGGTGATCGCCGCTGTCCAGCCCGATCCGGAACCAGCGCGAGCGCTGTTCGGAACTGCCGTGCGTGAACGCCTCCGGTACCACCACGCCGCTCGATTGACGCATCATCGCATCGTCACCGACAGCCGCTGCCGCGCGCAGCCCTTCCTCGACATCACCACGCTCCAGCCAGCCCTTGGCCTGTTGCGAGTGATGCGCCCACACACCCGCATAGCAATCGGCCTGTAGCTCGAGGCGGACCGACTTCTCGTTATAGGCGCGCTCGGGCAGAGATTGCCGCCAGGCATCCATCTGGCGCATGGTGCCGGTGACGTTCTGGACATGATGGCCGACCTCGTGGGCCAGGACATAGGCCTGGGCGAAATCGCCCGGCGCGCCCAGCCGCTGGTGCAGCACCCGGTAAAAGCCAAGATCGATATAGACGCGTTGGTCGGCCGGGCAGTAGAACGGGCCCGCGGCCGCGCTGCCCATCCCGCAGGCGGTGCGGGTGCCGCCTTCGTAGAGCACCAGTTTCGGCGGCGGATACTGCGAGCCGCCGGCGCGAAACTGAGCCGACCAGACATCCTCGGTGCTGGCGAGCACCACCGACACGAACTTGCCGAGTTCGTCGTCGGGGGAACCGGAGCGCGTTGTTTCCTGGATCTGCTGCATCGGCATGCCGCCGGAGCCGCCGCTGAAGATGCCCAGCAGGGTGAGCGGATTGATCCCGAGAAGCCAGGCGATGACCAGGCCGATCAGGATCGTGCCGATTCCGATGCCGCCACCGCGACGCACGCGCGGCCTGCCGCCGCCGAGCCCGCCGAGACCACCCAGGCCGCCTAGGCCACCCAGACCGCCGCCATTCGAACCCGAGCCGCGTCGGTCTTCAATGTTGCTGCTCTCACGTTGTCCGCGCCATCGCATGATCCACCTCCTGTCGGGTTCGTCGCACCGGCGCGGTAAGCGTCCCGGGCGAGAGCGGCATTGTAAGACCCGGGGCGCCACGGCGACCGAGATTCCGCCATGTCGACACCTGCCATTCTTACGAATCCTGACAAACGCCGGCGCTTTCAAGCTGCGATCGGGCAGCGTTTCGCCCTTTGTATGCGCGCTCTTGCGGCCGGCGTGACGCTCTGTATCGGCGTCGCGGCCACGGCAGCCCCGGCCGTCCCGCGGCCGACTCAACTTGCCGGTTCGGCGGGCCCGGTCTGTCGGGCCGGTGGTTCGGACAGGCGCACCCCGGTTGTCGAGCTCTATACATCGGAGGGTTGCAGCAGCTGTCCACCGGCGGATCGTTGGCTGTCGGCGCTCGCCGCCAGCGGCCTTGGCGATCAGGTGCTTGCGCTTGCCATGCATGTGGACTACTGGGATCGATTGGGCTGGCCCGACCGCTTTGCCGATCGCCGCTTTACGGATCGCCAACGCGCACTCGCGCAGGCCGGGCGTCTGCGCTCCATTTACACGCCCCAGGTGGTGATCGACGGTCAGGATGTCCGTCGCTGGTGGGACGGCGAGCGCGTGGTGGATGCCTTGCGCGTACAGCAGGTCATGCCGGCAGTGCTCCGGCTGCGCATCGAAGCGCGCCGCGGGGCCGGCGCGGTGCGCCTGATCTCGAGCGCCGATCCGGTCAGCGACGAGCCGTTGCCGCCCGCCTGGCGGCTTATCACCGGCCTGACCCAGGACGGGCTCGCGAGCACGGTCGCACGCGGCGAAAACGCCGGGCGCGAACTGCGTCATGATCGCGTCGTGCGCGCCTGGCTGGAAAGAGCCCGCCCGGGGGTCGGTGAGCATGATGATCGGTTCGCGCTTGATGGCGAGACAGGCACGGGCACCCTGCACGCGTTCGCCATGGCCGTCGATGGTCGGGGCCGCCCCCTGCAGGCGGCCTTTTGCACGTTGCCCGCGCCGGGGCCGCGCTAGGGACACACTGATCTATTCGGCATGCGCTCTGCGGTCCCGTTTCGGGTGGTCCGCGGCGTTGCAAATGCTCGCGATATCACCCGATATCGCTGCGCGTTGCGCCTCGCGGCTCATCACGCCAGCGCGCCGTCATGGGCTCGTGAGGTATTGCAACAGCCTGCTAGTGACCCGTGCTCAGAGCCATCACCGCATATCGGCTGCGATCGCGGCGCGCGCGCCGTTGGAGCAGGCACCAGCCATCGTGATCATCATCGCAGGCGCGCGCCGCGTCGATCGGCGTCGGCCCCTCGCCCAGATCGAGTTGCCCGATCACGGGCGAGAGCCATTGCACGATCAGGCGATGAATCCGGATGTCGGGTTCGAGACTGCCGCAGGGCCCCGGCAACAACGCATCGTCGCCGGCATCCGGTGTCCATGAAACTCCGTCTGGCCGATTGCCGGCCCAGGCTTGCTCATGCAGCCGGGAAATCAGTGGCGCCAGCGCCGCCGCCGTATGCGCGCTGCCCAGCCAGCGCCAATTCGCGATCAGATGCCATGCGCGCGCGTCGTGCAGTGGATCGTGTTCATGCAAGAGCAGCGCGATACCGGCCGGCCACCGGGGCGGGCGCGCTTGCGCGAGCAACGCGCGCAGATTCCGGGCGTGAGCACCGGCTGCCTGCCGGCCCGTACAGGTGCCGGGGCAGCGACCGAGCTGATGGGCAAAGCATGCCTGACCGACGGCGACGGCTTCGAGGCCGAGCGTGGCCATGCACATCTGCCGGGCACGCGCTTGCTCCATGAGCCAGGCTCGCGCGCGCTGGCGACTCGGAAACGGGCCGGCCCAGTCTTCGATCGACGGATCCAGCGCCCGCCAAGGGCGCGGTGAGGCCGCAAGCCCGTCGGCATCGGCCACCAGCACGCTCGGTTCGGCCACACGCCGCGAGGCGCGGTTCTGCGCCGGCATCAGACGGCGGATCGCATCCGCCTCTGCGAGCAGCGCGCCGAACTCGCCGGCGCAGGTCTGCCAGCGCAACGCGCGGGTTTCACTGGCCAGGCGAAGACCCCGTTCAGTGCGGTGATCGGCGGAGAAATGCGATGGCACGCGCTCGCGCAGATTGATGCTTTTGCCGATATAGAGCGGCTGACCGGCCAGGCCGACGAACATGTATACGCCCGGCCGCGCCGGCAGGGCCTGGATGCTGCCGATGCCCAGATGGGCTGGCAGACTCGGCTTGGCGAGCAATCGGCGCATCTGTTCGCGCACCGCGTCTTCGCCATGCAGCATGATCAGTCGCTGCCAGAGCCGCAACAAGACCTCGGCGTCACCGAGTGCCGTGTGTCGTTGCACCGGGCCGAGCTGGTGGCGGGCGATCAGGGCGTCCAGGCCGTGCCCCTCGCGTGTTGGGTCGAGCGCTCGCGACAAGCGGACGGTGCACAACACATCGGGCGCGAAGGCCTGCCCGCAGCGTTCGAACTCGGCCTTCAGGAAACCGTGGTCGAAGCGCGCCTGATGGGCCACGAACAGGGCGCCGTCCAGCCAGCCGGCCACGGTCTGGGCGATGTCGGCGAAGCGCGGGGCGCCGATCAGCCGCTCGGGGGTGATCCCGGTCAGAAAGCGGATGCCGGGATCGATCGCAGTCTGGGGATCGACGAGACTGGAAAAGCGGGCCACGGTGGGTGGGCCGATGCCGTCCGGTGGCCAGCGCAGACGAATCACCGCAATCTCGATGATGCGATCGCGGCGCGGTGACATACCCGTGGTTTCCAGATCGACAAAGGCGAGGTCGGTAGGCTGAGCCATGGTTGCTTGCGGCGTGCTTGGGGTCGGCGCGGGTTAGCGGCGAACAGGCGTCCCGGGCGCGGGTCATGAAGCGAAGTCCGCGGACCGGTTGGCGCTGGATTGCGCACCCCGGGCGCCGATCACTGCCGGAACTGTGATTTTATCCAGTAATATCTTCGCGCGAGGACCGCCGTTGGGCGGTTTTTTTGTCTATCGCGCTCTGATATCACCCAATTGTCATGTTATTGGGTTCAAAATACGGGTTTGATGCAGTCGGGCCTGGTTCCCGGCTGGCCCGCGTGTCACGTGGCAGCAAGCCTGCCCGCAGCATCGGGCACCTGCTTCGTCGCAGCGGCTTGGCCGCTGGCACCGTCGAAGAACGCGCGTCTGGACGATGCGCTCATCGTGCCGCTCCCAGTGGCGCACCCACGTTGCCCTTGACCCGAGATTCTCCTATTTTGACAAGCGAACCCGCGCGGACCGAGTCCGATCCGCAGGCCGAGACGGCCAGCACATCGACCGACAGCGCCGAACAGACTCCCGAAAGAATTCCGAGCTTTGCCGATTTCCGGCTGGCCGAGCCGATCGCCCGTGCGGTCAGCGAAATGGGCTACACCATCCCCACGCCGATTCAGGCCAAGGCCATTCCGGTTGTGATGGCCGGCGTCGATGTCATGGGCGCCGCTCAGACCGGCACCGGCAAGACCGCTGGCTTTGCGCTGCCGATTCTGCAGCGCCTGCTCCGACACGAGAATGGCAGCGCCTCGCCCGCCCGCCATCCCGTGCGTGCATTGATCCTGGCCCCCACGCGCGAACTGGCCGACCAGATCCATGTCAATGTGCGCGCCTATGCCAAGCACACCAAGCTGCGTGAGGCGGTGGTGTTTGGCGGTGTGGACATCAAACCGCAGATCAAGGCCTTGCGCGAGGGCGTCGAGGTATTGACCGCCACACCGGGCCGCTTGCTCGATCATGTCGAGCAAAAGACCCTGCAGCTCGGCCTGGTCGAGGTGCTCGTTCTCGATGAAGCGGATCGCATGCTTGACATGGGCTTTTTGCCCGACATCCAACGCATCATTCAGCTACTGCCGAAGCGGCGCCAGAACCTGATGTTCTCGGCCACTTTCTCGGGCGAGATTCGCAAGCTGGCCAACAGTTTCCTGAACTCACCGACGTTGATCGAGGTGGCCCGTCCGAACGCGGCAGCCGAGAATGTCGAGCAGCGCATCTTTATGGTGGCCGGCAGCGATCGCAAACGCGCCGCGGTTGCCCAGCTGATCCGTGACAAGGGCATCTCGCAGGTCATCGTGTTCACCAACACCAAGATCGGCGCCAGCCGGCTGGCCCGCGAACTCACGCGCGACGGCCTGGCCGCGGATGCCATTCATGGCGACAAATCGCAGCAGGATCGCCTGAGCACCCTTGATGCGTTCAAGAAGGGTGAGGTGAAGATTCTGGTGGCCACCGACGTCGCCGCGCGCGGGCTGGACATCGCCGAACTGCCGGCGGTGATCAATTTCGATCTGCCGTATTCGCCCGAGGACTATATCCATCGCATCGGTAGAACCGGTCGTGCGGGGGCGAGCGGCCTGGCCCTGTCCCTGATGACCAGCAACGATGAACGGCTGCGTGCCGAGATCGCCAAGTTGATCAAGCGCGATCTTCCCCCCGAGACGCTCGAAGTCGTGGGCGAAACCGGCGAAGTTCGTCGTGAGAGCCGCCGTGATGAGCGCGACAGTGATCGCCCACGCGGGCGGGGCCGTCCGGAGTCCGGTCGCCGTCGCTCGCCGCCCAAGCCCTCGCTGCCGGCCGATCCGCTGTTCAGCCAGCCCTACGAGGAACCCGACGTCAGTGCGGTGTCCGAACTGGACGCCGAACTGGCGGGCCGGGGGCAGGGCGGCACGCTCGGGCCGGCCTCATTGACCGGAGTTCGTCGACGCCGTGGGCCGGTGCCGGCCCTGCTGGGCGGACTCAAACGCGCAGGGTGAAGCCCATCGGGCGCCAGATCGGTACGATGTCTGCCGTCGCGGCGACATCGCATTCGCATCCGCGAATCGCGGTGGATCACACTCGTCGCCGCTGTCTGATCGCCCCTTGCGCACTGCTCGGCGGCGGGCTTTGCGCGGGTTCGGCGCAGGCCGCAGGCGCTGGTGAATTACCGGCGCCTGCCACCGCGAACACCATGACGCCGGCGGTGGTTGCTGGTGGCGCGCCAGCATTGGCGCTGCCTGCCCTGGAGAACCTGGTCCTGCACTATGCAGGCTATCTCGTGACCGGAGCCGGAGCCGCGCCGATCGCGTCCGCGCGGCTGAGCGTGAGCGTCGCTGATCAGCGCTATCGGATCTCGTTGTCGGTCGACAGTTTTCTGGCCGACCTGGTTTACAGCAGCGAAGGTCGGGTTGATGCCTCGGGCCTGCATCCCGAGCTCTATAGCGAAGCGCGCAAGATTCCGTTCCGCTCCCGTCGGGTCAGGTCGGTGCGCCTGCGCGAAACCGATGATCCGGCGCGTGCCGGCCATGCGGCCGACGATGTTCTCTGGGTGCCGCCTGGCACGCAGGACCGGGTCAGTCTGCTGTTTCAGTACACATTGCTCGCGCGTGCGGATCGCGATGTGCTGCGAGCCGGCGCGGAGCGCTCGATCCCGTTTGCGCGGGTCTCGGATGTGACCCCCAGCCGTTGGGTCGCCGGGCCGGCCGAGCGGGTGCGTGCGCTCGATGCCGACGAGCCCTTCGAGGGCCCGTTCGCGCATCGTGTGGCGCGCGTGGCCGATGCCCAGGCCACGGTCGACGTGGCCTTCTGGCTCTGGGCGGGCGAGCGCCATCTGCCCTTGATCCTGCAATTCACAGAGAAAGAGCGCAGCCTGCGCTTCGTGGCCACCGCGATCGCCTGATCACGCACCCGGATCGCCTGATCAAGCGCCCGGATCGCCTGATCAAGCGCCCGGATCGTCCGTCACGAACCAGCGGGATTCCCGCCATCTTGCGATCGCCTGGCATTGCCATTCCTGGATCGAATCGGCCCGGACCGGTGCCAGACCCAGATGTTCAAGCGCCCGGTCGAGTTCAGCCATGCGCGAGCGCATGTCACCCTCGGCGGTAACTGCCGGCGCGCCTGTCTGCTTGGAGAGCTTCACACCGTCTCTGTCGGTCAACACAGGTATATGCAGGGTACGCGGCCGTGGCAGGCCAAGAGCGTCGGCCAGATCATGCTGACGGGCGGTCGACGACACGAGGTCGGCGCCGCGCACCACGTCGGTGACACCCGCGGCGCCGTCATCGACGACCACCGCCAGCTGGTAGCTGATCAGGCCGTCCGCGCGTCGCAGCGGGAAGTCGCCGCTGGTTTCGGCCAGATGCTCGGATTGCAGCCTGCCCTGCGCATGGCCCGCCGGGCGGTCCGCCCAGTGAATGATCCGATCATCGACCCGGTATCGCTGGGTGTAGTGATCGCGCCGGCGCATCGGCCCGCCACGGCAGATACCGGGATAGGGCGGACCGGCATCGCCGATGCCAGGGTCATCGAGGCGGCCTGTTGCAGCCAGGTGCTCGCGAATCTCGCGTCGGCTGCAACTGCAGTCATAGACCATGCCCTGCGCGCGCAGCGAATCGATCGCCAGCAAATGCGCGGGCTGGCGCGTGCTCTGCCACAGAGGCGGTGCGTCGGTGCGCAGGCCGAGACGTTCGAGGGTGGCGATGATCAACTCACCGGCACCGGCCACTTCCCGTGGTGGATCGATATCCTCGATGCGCAGCAACCAGCGCCCCGCGTGGGCGCGCGCATCGAGCCAGCTGGCCAGAGCGGCCACGACCGATCCCGCGTGCAGCGGCCCGGTCGGTGACGGGGCGAAGCGACCGATGTAGTCGCGTTTGCGGGCCCGGTTCATCCCGCCGGCCCGGACAACAGCGCCGCGCGCACGGCAGGCACGCTCAGCCGCTGCAGCCACCACTCGCGCGCGCGGCCTGGGCCCCGCCGCCATGCGTACACCAGGGCCAGATCGACCGGTGGTTCGGTCAGGGTCAATGCCCGCAGCCGGCCATCGGCCAGAGCCTGGCGGGCGAACGGTTCAGGCAGATAGCCGACCCCGAGCCCGGCGATCTGCGCCGCGATCTTCTGCTCCAAGGTCGGCACCAGCATGGTGGGTTGACCGGGCAGGACGCCGATATGGGTGCTGCCCGGATCGCGCATGCTATCGGCGACCACGATCGCACGATACGAAGCCAATGCCGATTGCGGCAACGGATCGCAGCCGGCGTTGACCGCAAGAGGGTGATCCGGGGCCACGCAGAACACGAAGGGCAGAGAGCCCAGCGTCAGCATCCCGGTGTCCGGTCGGCCGTCGCGGCCAGGATGGGGATGGGGCGCCGCCTGCGCCGGCAGGCCGATGCCGAGATCGATCGAACCCGCATGCAGGGCGTCCCAGCCGCCGGCCAGCACATGGTGCTTGAAGCGCAGGCGTGTCGGTGCGCGCAGACGGTCGAAATCGGTGACCAGCGGGGCGAGGGCGTCAAATGAGATCGCTGCATCCAGTCCGATGGTCAGATCCCGCTCCCAACCGCCGGCGACATCGCGCACTCTGTCGGCCAGCGCGTCGGCCATCGACAGCAGGCGCTCGCCCTCGGTCAGCAGTTCGCGCCCGGCCGCGGTCAGCGTGGTGCGGTTGCGGCCGCGATCGAACAGCAGGACATCGAGCGAGTTCTCGAGCTGTCTGACTGCGTAAGTGATCGCCGATGGAACGCGTCCGCTTGCCCGCGCTGCGGCTGCGAAGCTGCCGTGTTGCGCCACCAGGCGAACCAGGGTGAGGCCTTCCAGATCGAACGCTGACGCGCCGGCACTACCGTTCTTCACAATGGGGTTCAATTCCTGGTTGGCATTCAAATATTCTGAATGCTAGCAACGAATCGACGCAACCCATTTGAGTGATGCGGCACTCAAAATCGGCGCTGCCCAAGTTTGTTAAGGAGTGTTGCATGCTGACCCGAAGGCCGGCTCAGGATCGCGGTCATGCCAATCACGGCTGGTTGGACAGTTATCACTCGTTCTCTTTTGCCGACTACTTCGATCCCTTGCACATGGGCTATGGCCCGCTTCGGGTGATCAATGAGGATCGGATCGAGCCGGGGGCCGGATTCGACACTCACGGCCACCGCGACATGGAGATCATTACGATCGTGCTGGCCGGAGAACTCGAGCATCGTGACAGTCTCGGCAATGGATCGGTGATCCGGCGCGGCGAGATCCAGCGCATGAGCGCGGGCACCGGCATCCGTCACAGCGAGTTCAACCCGAGTCGGGAACAAACAACGCATCTGCTGCAGATCTGGATCGAGCCCGACCGCGCCAGTCTGGCGCCGGGGTATGAGCAGGTGCCGGTCGATCTGGCGCAGAGCCGGGGGCGGCTCGTGCAACTGGCCGGGCCGGCGCCGGTGCAGACCGGCGTCAGCATTCATCAGGATGCGCGCCTGATGGCAGGCGAGATCGATGGCGACGAAAGCATCGAATACCCACTGCCCGACGATCGCCGGGTCTATCTGCACCTGGCCGAGGGCAGTCTGACGGTGAATGGGCAAACGCTGTCAGCGGGCGATGCGCTGAAGATCCGGGGTGAGCCGATGGTGAGGATGAGCGAAGGCCGCGCCGCCACCGTGCTGCTGTTCGATCTGCCCTGACGGGCGCCGCAGGAGGCCCGTGGATCATCGATGCGACAATGCGTCGATGAACACAGTGGCAGTCGTTTATCACTCCGGGTATGGCCACACGCGCCGATTGGCCGAGGCCCTTGCGCAAGGTGCCGGGCAATGTGCCGATGTCCGGGTCGAGTTGATGCCGGTCGAGAAGATCGACGAGCAGGCCTGGCGCACCCTGGCCTCGGCAGCGGCGATCGTCTTCGGTTCACCCACCTACATGGGCGGGCCGTCGGCACCGTTCAAGGCATTTGCCGATGCCAGCGCGAAGGTGTTCATGACCCAGGGCTGGCGCGACAAGATCGCCGGCGGATTCACCTGCTCCGGCCAGATGAGTGGCGACAAGCTCGCCACGCTGCAGGCCTTCTCGCTGCTGGCCATGCAACACGGGATGATCTGGGTCGGCCCGGCTCAGCCTGTGCCGGCTGAGCCCGGGGATCCCGATGCCGGGAACCGGCTCGGATCCTGGCTCGGTCTGATGGCTCAGGCAGACAATGTCCCACCCGATGAGAGCCCACCGGACGGAGATCTCGAATCGGCGCGCGACTACGGTCGCAGGCTTGCCGGGTTCGCAATCCGCCTGCGCGGTTAAAATCGGTCCTTCGGCCGGACGATTCACCCAGCGCGTGCGCGGTGGGCAATCGCCGGAACCCGCTGGCTGCTAGCGCCTGTCAACAGGCTCTAACCGATCGCCGTTCCATGCCCGCTCCGTCATTCGTTCATCTGCGACTTCACACCGAGTATTCGGTCACCGATTCGATCAATCGCATCGGTCCGTTGATGCGTGCCGCCGCGGCCGATGGCCAGGCCGCGCTTGCGATGACCGATCTCGCCAACCTGTTCGGTTGGGTGAAGTTTTACCGCGCGGCGCGCAAGGCAGGGATCAAGCCGATCTGCGGCGCCGATTGCTGGCTGGCCAATGAATCCGATCCCGAGCGCCCCTATCGCACGCTGCTGCTGGCCACCGATGCCACCGGCTATCTGCGCCTTTGCGAGTTGCTCAGCCGTGCGTGGCTCGAGAACGCGGACCGCGGGCGCGCGCTGCTCGATCCTGCCTGGTTCGATGATCCGGCGTTTGGCGAGGGTCTGTTGATGCTCTCCGGCGCGGCCTCGGGTGATGTCGGCCAGGCCTTGCTCTCCGGCAATGAGGCGCAGGCGCGGGGGCTGGCGCAACAGTGGGCGGCGCGACTTCCGGGGCGCTATTTCCTCGAGGTGCAGCGCGCCGGCCATGATCACGATGAGCCGCATGTGCGACTGGCCGCCCGCCTCGGGGCCAGCCTGGGCCTGCCGCTGGTGGCCACCCACCCGGTGCAGTTCCCGAGCGCGGATGACTATCGTGCCCATGAGGCGCGGGTCTGCATCGCCGAGGGGGAGATCCTCGCCAATCCGCGTCGCACGCGTCGTTATACGCCGGAGCAGTATCTGAAGTCGCAGGACGAGATGGTGGCCTTGTTTGCCGATCTGCCCGAGGCGGTGGCGAACACGGTCGAGCTGGCACGCCGCTGCAATGTCACGATGACGCTCGGTAAGCCGCGGCTGCCCGACTTCCCCACGCCGGATGGCAGTGGCCTGGATGATTACATGCGCCGCCTGTCGCGCGAGGGCCTGGCCCAGCGCATGGTGTCGCTGTTCCCGGATCCGGCCGAACGCGAGCGGCAGAGGCTCCCCTATGGCGAGCGTCTCGAGCACGAGTGCAACACGATCGTCGAAATGGGCTTTTCGGGCTACTTCCTGATCGTGGCCGACTTCATCGTCTGGGCCAAGCACAACGGCGTGCCGGTGGGGCCCGGCCGGGGTTCCGGTGCCGGCTCGCTGGTGGCCTTCGCGCTGGGCATCACCGATATCGATCCGATTCCGTATGCCTTGCTGTTCGAGCGCTTCCTGAATCCCGAGCGGGTGTCCATGCCCGACTTCGACATCGATTTCTGCCAGGACAAGCGATATCTGGTCATCGACTACGTGCGCCAGCGCTATGGTGCCGACGCGGTTTCGCAGATCGCCACCTTCGGCACCATGGCCTCCAAGGCCGTGATCCGTGACGTCGGTCGTGTGCTCGACATGGGCTACAACTTCTGCGATCAGCTATCCAAGCTGGTGCCGGTGGTGCAGAACAAGCCTCTGTCGCTGGCCAAGGCGCGCGAGGCCGAGCCGCAGTTGCGTGAACGCGAGGAAAACGAGGACGAGGTGCGCGAGCTGCTGGCGCTGGCCGAACCCCTCGAGGATCTCTGCCGTAACGTGGGCATGCATGCGGGCGGCGTCCTGATCGCGCCGGGCAAGCTGACCGATTTCTGCCCGTTGTACCGTCAGCCGGGCAGCGACAGCAGCGTGGTCAGCCAGTTCGACAAAGACGATGTCGAGGCGGTCGGCCTGGTCAAGTTCGACTTCCTCGGCCTGCGTAACCTGACCATCATCCAGCATGCGGTCGATGGCATACGCGAGCGCCATCCCGAACTCGACCTCGATCTGAATGCGCTGAGCTTCGATGATCCAGCCGCCTACCGGGTGCTGCGCGAGGCCAACACCACCGCGATCTTCCAGCTTGAAAGCGAGGGCATGAAGAAGCTTCTGAAGAAGCTTGCGCCCGATCGCTTCGAAGACATCATCGCGGTTCTCGCCCTGTATCGCCCCGGCCCGCTGGGCTCGGGCATGGTGGACGACTTCATCCTTCGCAAGAAGGGCCAGCAGAAGATCGACTACTTCCACGACGACCTGAAAGCCACGCTCGAACCCACATACGGCGTGATCGTCTATCAGGAACAGGTGATGCAGATCGCGCAGATCATCGGCGGCTATACGCTCGGTGGCGCCGATCTTCTGCGTCGGGCCTTGGGCAAGAAAAAGCCCGAAGAGATGGCCAATCATCGCGACATATTCCTCGCCGGAGCGCGCGAGAAGGGCTACGACGAAGCCCTGGCGAACAAGCTGTTCGACCTGATGGCGATGTTCGCCGAATACGGCTTCAACAAGTCGCACACGGCCGCCTATGCGGTAGTCACCTATCAGACTGCCTGGCTCAAGGCACATTACCCGGCCGAGTTCGTGGCCGGCACCTTGTCCTCCGACATGGACGACACCGACAAGGTGCGGCTGTTCGTGGCCGACGCGCGCGAGAACAAGGTCGAGGTGCTGCCGCCCGACATCAATGCCTCGCAGTGGGATTTCCGTGCGGTAGCCGATCGGGCGATCCGCTATGGCCTGGGTGCGATCAAGGGCGCCGGCGAGGCCGCGGTGCGGCACATCATCGACGTGCGTCGCGAGCGGCCGTTCACGGATCTCTACGACTTCTGCCGTCGCATTGACAGGCGCATGGTGGGCCGGCGCCTGGTCGAGGCGCTGGTGCGCGGGTGCGTTCGATGCGATCGATCCCGATCGTGCGGTCTTGCTGGCCAACGTAGGCCCGGCGCTCGAGTTCGCCGAGGCGCAGGCCGCTGCGGCCGATCAGGTGGGTCTGTTCGAGATCGATGGCACAGATTCGGCGGCGCCGGTCTGGCACCGGGTGATCGCCTGGGAAGACCGGCAACGTCTGCAGGAAGAGAAGAGCGCGCTCGGCTACTTCTTCAGCGGCCATCTGTTCGACAGCTACGCCGGCGAGGTGCGGCGCTTCGTGTCGCAGCAACTTGGCAAGGTGCAGCCCTCACAGCAGGCGCTCTGGCTCGCCGGCATCGTCACCGGCCTGCGCACACAGATGACCCGTCGCGGCAAGATGGTGTTCGTCACCCTCGATGACGGCAGCGGCTCGGTCGATGTCGCCGTCTATAACGAGCTCTATGACCAATGTCGCAGCATGCTGCGCGAGGACGAACTGCTGGTGGTGCAGGCGCGGGTGTCGCGCGACGACTATTCCGGCGGTTTCCGCGCCTCGGCCGATCAGATCCTCGATCTGGCGGGTGCCCGCCAGATGTTCGCCCGCGCGCTTCGCCTGAGTCTGAACGGAGATGCCTGCCAGCGCCAGCTACGCGAGCGTCTCGATACCTGGCGGGCGCGTTCGGATCAACCCGGATGTCTGGTTGAGATCGCCTATCGCAACAAGGGTGCAGAATGTCTGCTTCGATTGCCGGAAACCTGGCGTGTGCAGGTCGATGACATCGCGATCGGCGCGTTGCGTGAATGGCTGGATACCTCGCGGGTTCAGGTGGTCTATGCTTGAGCGGTTGTTCAGTTCCCGCACGCCATCATGAGTTGCAGGTCGAGCCGGCCGTGCCATCGGGCCAGTCGAAGCCGATTCCTTTTCGGGGAGCTTCATTGAAACGCAGTCTCGAGGTCTATCGTCGGCTGCTGTCCTACACCCGGCCGTATCGCGCCGGTTTCCTGATCGCATTGGCGGGCATGATCATCGCGGCGGCCACCGAGCCGCTGTTTCCGGCGCTGATGAAGCCCTTGCTCGATGATGGCTTCTCGAACGCGGGCTCACTGCCCTTGTGGGCGGTGCCGGCCGCGCTGATCGGCATCTTCGTGGTGCGCGGCATTGCCTCGTTCACCAGCAGCTACGGGCTGGCCTGGGTGGCCAACAAGGTGCTGATCGATCTGCGCCGGCAGATGTTCTCGCACATGATGCATCTGTCCAAGGAGGCCTTCGAACGGGATGCCTCGGGGCTGATCGTCTCCAAGATCGTGTTCGAGGTCACCAATGTCACCGGGGCGGCCACGCATGTGATGACCGTGATCGTGCGTGACTCATTGATCGTGCTCGGTCTGCTTGGCTGGCTGCTTTATCTGAACTGGAAACTGACCATGGTGGCGCTGGTCCTGATTCCGGTCACGGCGCTGGTGATCCGCGTCTACAGCAAGCGGATGCGTGTCCTGGCGCGGCGCAATCTGGAGCACACCGGTGAACTCACGCGGGTGGTCCAGGAGGCCGTGCAGGGTATCAAGGTGGTCAAGATCTTCGGTGGTTATGATCAGCAGGGCAGGCTGTTCGAGCGCACCGCCGAGCGCCTGCGCAGCTTCGCCATGCGCATGACGGTGGCCGGTAGCGCCACCGTGCCGATCACCCAGATGCTGGCCTCGGTGGCGGTGTCGATCGTGATCGTCGTGGCGATGCTGCAATCGGCGAACAATCAGACCACCGTGGGCGGGTTCGTCTCGTTCATCACCGCGATGCTGATGCTGCTCGCGCCCTTGAAGCGCCTGGCAGATGTCAATGCCGAGTTGCAGCGCGGGCTGGCGGCAGCCGAGGGCGTGTTCGCCTTGCTCGATCAACCGGCCGAGATCGATGACGGCCCGCTGCGCATGGAGCGGGCGCGGGGCGCGATCCGCTTCGAGCGGGTGAGCTTCCGATACCCGGGCTCGGAGATCGATGCCATTCGCGAGATCGATCTGGAGATCGTGCCGGGAGAGGTGGTCGCGCTGGTGGGCGCCTCGGGTGCTGGCAAGAGTTCGCTGGTCTCGCTGCTGCCGCGTCTGGTGTCGCCCAGCGCCGGCCGCATCCTGCTCGATGGCGTGCCGATCGATCAGATCCGTCTGGCTGATCTGCGCTCGCAACTGGGCATGGTGAGCCAGGATGTCACGCTGTTCAATGACACGGTGCGCGGCAATGTCACCTTCGGCTGTCCGCAGATTCCTGATGATTCGGTGATCTGGGAGGCCTTGCGCGGCGCCGCGCTCGATGAGCATGTGCGCAGCCTGCCGGGCGCGCTCGATCATCAGATCGGCGAAGGTGGCGGGCGTTTTTCGGGCGGGCAACGCCAGCGCCTGGCGATCGCGCGTGCGCTGCTGCGTGATCCGCCGGTGTTGCTGCTCGACGAGGCGACCTCGGCGCTCGACACCCGGACCGAGCGCGAAGTGCAGCAGGCGCTGGATCGCATCATGGCCGGTCGTACCACGCTGGTGGTCGCGCATCGCCTGTCCACGATCGAACGGGCCGACCGGATCGTGGTCATGGACCACGGTCGCATTCTCGAGCAGGGTGATCACGAGACCCTGTTGGCCGCCGGGGGCATTTATGCGAGCCTGCACAGCCTGCAGTTCGCGGACACCGATTCCGTGTCCTGAGCCCGGGCTGACCATGCCGCTTGCTTGCGCCCCGAGCGCGTCCGCCCGACTGACAAGCCGATGAGTGCGGTCCAGGTTCCTGCCGCGCCGCGGCTATCGGCGATCATCATCACGCGTAACGAGGCGGCCAACATCGGCGCCTGTCTGGCCTGCCTGGGCTTTGCCGATGAATGCATCGTGCTCGACTCCAACAGCGAAGACGGCACTGTGGATATTGCGCGGGCTGCTGGTGCACGCGTGGTGCAGACCGATCACTGGCCCGGCTTCGGGCCCCAGAAGAATGCCGCCCTCGATCTGGCCCGGGGCCGGTGGGTCTTGTCGGTGGATGCCGATGAGCGCATCTCGCCGGCGCTGGCCGAACAGATCCTGGCGGCGATCTCGTCACCGGGTGCGCACAGTGCCTGGCGCCTGCCACGCAGGACCCGGTTTCTCGGCCGCTGGATCCGCCATTGCGGCTGGACGCCAGACTATGTCCTGAGATTGTTCCGGCGCGACTGCGCGCGTTTCTCGGATGATCTGGTGCATGAGCGGGTTGTGCTCGCGCAAGGTCGGCTCGGGACGCTGTCCGTGCCGATCGATCATCACAGCTATCCCGATCTGGCCGCATTCTGGCGCAAGACCGAGCATTTCTCGCGGCTCTGGGCGCATCAGCAATTCGCCCGCGGCAGACGGGTCAGTCTGCTCCAGGCCATCGCCAGCGGCCTGAGCGCGTTCTTGCGCAGCTACCTGTTGCGGCTCGGGTTCCTCGATGGCGCAACCGGTCTGGTGCTCTGCCTGTTGCTCGGCCAGGGGGCGTTCATCAAGTATCTGACCTTGATCGAGCTCTGGCGGGTGGCCGATGCCGCGCAGGCTGGCGGACAGTCCTGAGCCGCGGCCCGCGCCGGCCGCCTCCCCGCCGTTGCCGCTTCGCCAGCAGGCCGAGCCTATACTCCGGGATGCCGGGCCGGCTCAGGCGGCCGAGTCACATGGTCCCAATTCGATATCTGGAGTTCATTCATGAATCAAGCATCCGATCGCTACCCGCATGCCGAGATCGAGGGTCTGCCCGAAGACATCCGGGCGCAGATTCTGGCGGTGCAGGAAAAGGCCGGATTCGTCCCCAATGTATTCCTGAAACTTGCCCGGCGCCCGGATGAATTTCGCGCCTTCTTCATGTATCACGATGCGCTGATGCTGCGTGACAGCGGCCTGAGCAAGGGCGAGAGGGAGATGATCGTGGTGGCCACCAGCGCGATCAACCAGTGTCTGTACTGCGTGGTCGCGCATGGCGCGATCCTGCGCATCTACGAGAAAAATCCCCGCGTCGCCGATCAGCTGGCCACCAACTATCGCAAGGCCGAGATCACCCCGCGTCAGCGGGCCATGCTCGATTTCGCGTGCAAGGTGGCGGCTGACTCCGCAAGCCTCGGCGAGGCCGATTTCGCGGCCCTGGCCGGGCATGGCTTCAGCGATGACGATGCCTGGGACATCGGCGCGATCGCGGCCTTCTTTGCGTTGTCGAACCGGATGGCGAATCTGTCGGGCATGCTGCCCAACGAAGAGTTCTACGCCATGGGCCGGATGCCACGTGCCCGCTGAAGCTTGATCGCACGCAGCCCGCGATCATGCTTCAGCCGCGACGCGGGCCGCGCGCCAGTCGCAGGCCGGTCAGTTGCCAGCGGGTGGCGGCCGGAAAGAAGTTTCGATAGGTGATCCGGCTGTGGCCCGGTGGGGTCAGCCTCGAGCCCCCGCGCAACACATACTGATTCACCATGAACTTGCCGTTGTACTCGCCCACCGCGCCCGCGGCAGCCTGGTAGCCCGGATAGGGCGCATAGCTGCTCGAGGTCCACTGCCAGGCCGTGTTGGCCAGGTCTGGAAGTTGCGCTGGCACCTGCCGGGCGGCATGCTCCCACTCGAACTCGGTGGCCAGCCGGGCGCCCGCGAAACGCGCATAGGCATCGGCCTCGTACAGGCTCAGGTGTATGACCGGCTCTTGCTCGCGAAGCGGTGCTTCGCCGTCCAGGCCGAAGCGACACCAGCGGCCGTCGCGTTGTTGCCAGTAGGCCGGTGCCTGCCAGCCCTGCTCGGTCAGCGCCGCAAAACCCTCGGACAACCAGAATTCCGGGCGCTGATAGCCACCGGCATCGATGAACGCCAGATATTCGCCGTTGGTGACAAGGCGCTCGGCGATTTCGTAGGGTGCCAGCCATTGGGTGTGGGCCGGGCCTTCGTTGTCGAACGCAAATCCCCGGCCATCGTGCCCGACGGTGACCGCGCCGCCTTCGAAGCCGTGCCAGGCCATGGGCGCCGGCCCTGGCGCGGGTCGATCCAGCGCCGGGCCATAGACGGGTCGCAGCGGATTCAGGCTGAGCAGATGCTTGAGATCCGTGAGCTGCAGCTCCTGATGCTGCTGCTCGTGGTTCAGACCGAGCAGAACCAGGGCGTGAAGATCGGTGTCGGCATGATGCCCTTGGTCGAACCACCGGAGCATGCCGGCATCGACATGCTCCCTGTAGGCAAGCACTGTGTTCAGATCGGGGCGCGACAGCAGACCGCGAATCGGCCTCGGAAACTGCTCGCCGATGCTGTTGTAGTACGAATTGAACAGATACGAGAAAGACGGATCGAATGCGCGGTAGCCGGGCAGGCCGGGCGTGAGCACGAAGGTTTCCCAGAACCAACTGGTGTGCGCGAGATGCCATTTCTGCGGGCTGGCATCGGGCATCGATTGCAGCGCGCAGTCTTCGGCGCTCAGGGGCTCGATCAATGCGCGGGATCTGCTGCGGATGTCACGGTAGGTTCGTATGAGGTCGTCGGTCATGCGGGTGTTGGTCAGGGCGCTCAGGATGGCGGAAATTGTCGAAGAGCGCCCGCGCGGACGCCAGACATGGTCAGTCGTCCAGACACAGGCTTACGTGCAGGCAGTCGGTGCCCAGGAAGGCCGCGTGTTCGCCACGTATCGGGTCGATCACCCAGCCCACGCTGTAGGGGTGGCTGAAGAATGCCCGCTGCGTGTGTCTGTCGGTGGCACTGAAGAATGCCCCCAGGTTCGGATGACTGTGATACCAGCCGATAATCCGGCTGGCGGGCTCCGCATCCTGCAGGCGCAAGAGCAGGGCGTTGGCATCGGTCCATACCCCGCTCCGCATCCGAAGCGAGACCGCATCGCCGTCATTGTCGATGGCGGCAACGGCGGCGAGCAAACGGATGCGGCCCGGTTGCTCGCCGGGTGCATCAGCCGTGGCATGTGCGGTGCCCAGCAGCAGCCCGCCCTGTTCGACACGTGCCCGTCCAAGATGGTTCAGCACCGCCTCGAGCGCGGCACGGCTGACGCTGATCCGGGGATATTGCGCGGCACCAGCTTGCTGGCCCGCGAGCGCGCGTGTCTCAGCCGTGCCCGGGCCGCCCGGCCACACGGGCAGGATCGGCGACGGTGATTCGTCGCGCCAGTGCATCAGGTGTGTGCCTCGAACGCGCGGCTGCAGCGCGGGCAATCGACCATGCCGTGGCGGCCGCCGGGCAGGCGAAGCCTCGCGCGACAATGCGGACACTGGCGCACGATGCGATCGGCGTCTTGCCGCCAGTCGATCCTGGCGCTGGGAAACGCCTGTGGATGCTCACGGCGTGCCCGCGCATACCATTGACCGGCCGCCGCGTTCGCGATCGATTGCAGATTCACCAGCATGCCGTCGAACAGGAGCAGTCGTACCACGCGCATCAGGTAGAGATCGAGGCCTTCGCCGGGTTGCCAGCGGCTACCGACACAGACCACGCCGGACTCGAAGACATTCGGATGAAAGACCGGCCGGCCCTCCACCCGTGTGGTCGGTGCATCGAACGGATACCGGCTCGGCAACTCGATGCTGAGCTCGAACGAGCTCAGCGCATGCTGTGGGTAGCCGGCATCGGTGGCCGTCGGGCGGTGTACACGAACGCGCACGCGCGAATCCTGAGAGGCATCGAGCAGCTCGAGTTCGCCCTTGCTGGCCAGGGCCAGTGCACGCACACGGTCGATGTCGGCGAGCCGCCGACTGGCCATCCCGCTCATCGCCCGGCGACCAGCACGGGTTGCACCTCGAGCATATCGCCGGCCCGAACCGAATCGCCGATCCGCGCCGTCGGTGACAGGGCCTGGCCGGTCGTGACATTGACCAGTGTGTAGTCGGTATCGGTGGGCAGCGCCCAGTTGTCGGCCGCGCTCTGTATCACCTGGGCGGCGGTCTGGTCGGCCGAAATCTCGATCGCCGCGCGACGGGTCTGATCCGCGGTGCGCACGGTCAGAGACAGTTCGGTGCCGGTTTGCAGCTGGCTCATGTGGGGCTCCCTGGCGATGGTGTACCGAACTCCGGCAGCCCGACCAGGCGGTCATCGTCGAGCAGCCAGATGCATTCTGGAACAACGTTGGAGAAGCGGCTACGCAGTTCAAATCCGCGGGCCTGCTCGCGGATATCGACCGCCACCGTTGTGCTCTCGCATCGGGCGCAACGGGTAATCGCATCGGTGAGCGCGGCCGCCCGCCTGCCGATGAAGGCGCCCTGGGCGGGTTCCTGTCCGCAGCGTGTGCACGCGCATTGCCAGACGATACGGTCGCTGAGCCGATAGCTGCGCTGACCGTCGCTGTCGCCGAACAAGGCCAGCGCCTGGCCGATACCGTCGGCCTGGCCGAGCCACTGTGCCGGGCAGGGCAGCAGACCACAGCCGGGACACAGCTCGGAGCGCGCGATGGTGCTGCGGGTCGACCGGCCGCTCAGTCCGTCGAAAAACACTCTCTCGGCTTGCCCGGGGGGTGAGCCTCGACGGTCACAGCCGGTACAGCGCAATGCCTCGCCCACGGCGAGCGCGGCGACGATGCTGGCAGTCAGCGTGGTAGTGGGCATCACGCGTTCTCGCAAGGCAGCGCGCAGCAGGCCGCCGCAACTCAGGCGCTCGGCCATTCTGGCGTGCACGGATTGCGGCAGCGCGCACTCATAGCAGGCCACCGGCCGATCGGGCGCAAACGGGAACACCGACACGCTGGCCGAGCGCGCATCGATCGCGGCATCGACATAGGGCGTGGCGCCCAGCAGGCAAACCTGGTTGGTGCGCACGCGCGCCTCGAAGTTGTCGAGCGCGCCGATCACCACATCGTGCGTACCCACCAGCGCCGGGGTCAGGCGCAGATGCAGGTCGCCGACGATTGCCTCCAGCGCGACCGAGGGGTCGAGCGCCTGCGCATGTGCGATCACGGCGGTCGCCTTGTCGCGGCCTACGTCGGATTCGCGCAGCAGCACGCTGCGAGTGAGGTTATGACGCTCGACCCGGTCGCGGTCGATGATCGTGATGCGCCCACAGCCGAGCAGCACGAGATTCTTGATCAGCTCGTTGCCAATGGCACCCGCACCAACGACGAGCACGTTCAAGGCGCGCAGGGCATCCTGCGACAGGCCTTCGATCTGGGTATGGCGCAGATATCGAGATTCACTCATGCGGTTCGCGGGGCCATCCAGGCGTTGTCGGGGATCGGTCAGTCGATCACGTCGACATCATCGAATGCGGTCGCCCGGCAGCTCGCGCAACGGCCACCGTTTTCACGCCGCAATGTCACGAGACTGTCGGCGTGATAAAAGGACTGGCATTGGGCACACCGAACCAGAGCGCGCGCCGGATCGATCGGCTCGGCACTGAACGCGTCGCGCAGGCCGGCCAGATCGGCGCGTCGCGCCATGAACACGGCGCCACCGTGCGCACGCCGGGCGCCCTGCTTGCGGGGCCGGTAGGTCTGGCGATCCGCGCCGGCGGCGCCGAACACCTGCCGGACGAACCATACGCCAACCATCAACACGGCCAATAGAACCAGCAATCTCGGCATCGACACTCCGTAGCGAAGACATGGCGAAAGGCCAGGGCCGCGCCTGGCGACCAGACCTTTGGCAGGCGCGGGTGACCAAAGCGCGAAACCCCGCCGAGCTTAACCCGAACCCGGGTCCAGGGTCCGGCAACCCCCTGCTGACGGTTCGGGCTATGGAAGCTCTGCAGAGGTTCACCAAGCGCATGGACTCGTGTTTTCCTGGGGACGACGGGCCGCCGGCTTGCAGGCCGGCCTGGCCAGTGACTAGTCTGCCGGCCAGGTCCCGGGCGTGTCGCGAGGTCGTATGTGCTTCCGGACCCGGATTAATCCTGGGCAAAGGATGGCATGAGACCGTGGAGCGAAGCTGTCCGAACGCTCGGGGACGCACCGCATGACCAGGCCGGCCTGGCGTTGCCGGATCGCATGACCGCGCAGCAACGAGCGTTCGGGCATTCGTCGATCGTGCCGGCTCTCGAGAAACCGAATCATGCGTACCGAACTCATTCACCCGATGGTGGTCCATTTTCCGATCGCGCTGATCTTCTGCATGCTGACGATCGACGCTTTGGCGGCGAGCATGAGCATCCCCGTGTCCGGGCGAGGCACAGTGGCGATCGTTTCCACCTCGGTCGCGGTCGCCGCCGGGGTGTTTGCGCTACTCGCGTTCGCATTCGGCGATCTGGCCTATGACATCGCCGCCGAAATGGCGAATGTGTCCAAGCAGGCGCTCGAACTCCACGAGGAAGCGGGCACGGTCACGGCGTTCGCCTTGCTGGGCTGGGCTGTCTTGCGCCTGATACTCTGGTGGCGACGCATCGATCTTGGCCACCTCGGCAGCTACGCGATCGTCGCCGTCGAGGTGCTGCTGGCGCTCGCCGTCGTGTTGACGGCATGGTATGGAGGCGACCTCGTTTATGAACACGGGATTGCGGTCGTCAGGGCAACGGGCTGAACGGTGACTGTCGTGTCCGCGCCGCAGTACAGGGCTGGGATGTCGATGATCCGATCCTGGTCCCGCGGTGGGGAGTGGGCCGGTCCGGGCCGGGAATGCCCGGGGTCTTGCGCCGTTGGTCGGCCACTCCCGGCCGGCCGTGGCGAGCCTCGCACAGGGTTCGCCAGGGGTTGGTCCAATAGCGGGCATTCGCTAATGCATTTCGCCTCATGAGCGCGCAGCGGGCTCCTTATGATCGAAATGTTCCCGTTCGATATCGAGACCACGATGAGCTTTCTCGCCCAGCACGCGCTGACCTATGCACCGGTCGTCAACGAAAAACGAGTCCCTGTCGCCACCCGTATCTCGATCTCGCCGGATCGTGACGGGCATTTGTCGACGGCGCAGGCCTATGAGGCGATCGCCGGGCAATGGAATCCCGACGGCGGGCCGCTGCTGCTCGATCTCGACGCACGCTCGCCCGATGCACACCTGCTCGAGCTGAGCCCCCGTGAGGATCTCTGGTTCGAAGTGCCTGCCGATTTCGTCACCGATCCGGCGGGCGCGGAGCTCGTGATCGATCTGCATATCAAAGGGTTTCAGATGGCCATGCGCGGTCGTCCGGTCGAAGACCTGACCCCCGATCTGCTCGAAGCCTTTCGTATGAGCCTGGTGCCATATGCCGATGATCGGCGCCAGGCCGAAGGGCTGGCGCCGCCATCGGACAAACGTAAGATTCCCAGCGCGCTGACCGGCGTGAAGTCGATCACCCAGATGGAAACCGCCTTCAAGGAAGGCGCCACCGCGGTCGTCGGCTGGCCTTTCGATGATGTGACCGAGCGCGCAGAGGGGGCAAGCGCCAATCCGAGCTTCGGGGTCGTGGCAAAGCTGATCCAGATGATCGGTGCCGAGGCAGACCCGGGCGAGATGGAGAAGGAAGTGCGGCGCGATCCTGCGCTCGCATTCCGGCTGTTTCGATATCTGAACTCGCCGGCCTTCGGCCTGCGCGTGGAGATTCAGTCTTTCCAGCATGCGCTGATGATGCTGGGCTATAAGCGGCTGCGCAAGTGGCTCGCCCTCCTGATGGCCACCGCGGCGCGCGACAAGAATCTGCAACCCGTGATGTTCGCATCGCTGAGGCGCGGATTCCTGATCGAGCGGCTCAACAAGGACAATCCCGACACCCAGTTGCGCGACGAGGCCTTCATCATGGGTGTGTTCTCGTTGCTGGACAAACTCTTCAATGAGCCATTCGAATCGCTGTTCGAGCGTCTGCCGATGCCCGAGGCGGTCTATGACGCATTGGTCAAGAGCGAGGGGCCTTTGTTTCCGTATCTCGGCCTGGCCGGCGCGATCGAGCGTACCAATGAGCGGTCGGTGAGCGAGTCGCTTGGCGATGTCTTCATCTCGCAAGAGGACTGCAACATCGCCTTGCTGCAGGCCTTGAATGAATCCGGCGTGACGACGGCGAGCGCCGGCTGAGCATCGCTGCCGCACCCTCATCACCAGCGAACAGCGCCTGCGGGCGCTGTTTTTTTGTGCGCCTGCCGGCCGCGGAGTTCGTCCCATCCATGATTCATCGCCGTCCACCGACTTCGCACCGCCCTTTGTCGACCGGTATCACCCGTTGACAAACGTCCTTCTCAAGATGGGACGAATTTGGTCGTAGCCAGGGTAGGTCGACAAGAAGACGGGACGACAGCCGCCGCGTGTGACCGGGGAGATTTCCGTTCAACCGTCATGTGCGAGAACAAAGTGCGTAAGAATCTTCCGATCACCCAAACTGAATACCGCCTGTCTCCCGATGCGGCATTGGTGTCCACAACCGATGAGAAGGGGCGAATCGTTCACTGCAACGAAAGCTTCATCGAGGCCTCCGGGTTCACCCGTGACGAGTTGATCGGCCAGCCCCACAACCTGATCCGACACCCCGACATGCCCGAAGAGGCGTTTCGTGACATGTGGGCCACGATCCAGCAGGGCCGGCTATGGACCGGGATGGTGAAAAATCGCCGGCAGAATGGCGATCACTACTGGGTCAATGCCAATGTCACGCCGCTGACTGCCGGCGACCGTATCGTGGGTTATCTGTCGGTTCGCGAGACGCCTTCGCGGGAGGCGGTCGCGGAGGCCGAGCGTCTGTATGCAAAGATGCGCGGCGAGGCCGAGCGTGGTCGGCTGGTGCACAGGCTCAGCGAAGGGCATGTCTGGCGCAGCACTGTCTTCGGGCGTCTGACACGCGCATTGCGGTTCGGGCCGAACGGCAGGCTGGCAATGCTCTCGAGCGCGTTCATTGCGGCGGCGAGCGCAGCGGGCATCGTGCTGAACCGCCTCGGTCTGCCCGACTGGGCGCATGGGGTGATTGCGCTGACGCTGGCCGGGCTCTTGTATGCGAGCCTGCGCGCCATGTTGCTCACGCCGGTCAAGGAGATCGAGGACTTCGCGAAATCCCTGGCCGCCTGCGATCTCGGGGTCAGATTCAAGTCCGATCGTGCCGGCGTGTTCGCCGGCGTGGGGATGGCCTTGTCACAGGTATCGCAGAACACCCGCGCGGTCATCGCCGATGTGCGTGCGGAGATCGATGCCATGGGCGTCACCTTGACCGAACTGGCGGCGAGTAAGCAGGATCTGTCCAACAGAACCGAGTCGCAGGCAGCCGCACTGCAGGAGACGGCGAGCGCGATGGAGGAGATCACGACGTCGGTCAGGGTGAGTGCCGACCAGGCGCGCAGCTCCGCAGGCACCGCGAAAGAGGCGCGCGAGATCACCGAGCACAGCCACCGGACGGTTGGTGAGGTGGTCCAGACCATGGATCAGATCGGCGAGTCGTCCCGACGGGTGAGCGAGATCGTGAACGTGATCGAGAGCATCGCGTTCCAGACCAACATCCTGGCGCTCAATGCATCCGTCGAGGCGGCTCGTGCCGGCGACCAGGGGCGCGGATTTGCGGTGGTGGCCTCCGAGGTTCGCTCGCTCGCCCAGCGCAGCGGTGATGCGGCCAAGGAGATCCATGAGCTGATCTCCGAATCTGCGGCGCATGTGAACGACGGACTCCAGGTTACCCGCAAGGCGCGCGATACCATCGACACGGCACTCGCGCAGGTCATCTCCATGGGCAGCCTGGCCGAGGAGATCGCCGATGGCGCGGCCGAGCAATCGAACGGCATCTCACAGGTGGGCGAGGCGGTCACCCATCTGGACTCCGTCACACAGCAGAACACGGCGATGGTCGAGGAGCTGGCCGCATCGTCGGCGGCACTGAGCAGGCAGGCCGACGAACTGT
Organism: Burkholderiaceae bacterium; assembly: GCA_041396585.1. Taxonomy (GTDB): domain Bacteria; phylum Pseudomonadota; class Gammaproteobacteria; order Burkholderiales; family Burkholderiaceae_E; genus JAUIAI01. Next base: position 28,943 of record JAWKYG010000009.1, read on the forward strand.
CCAACAGCGTGCGCTTGTTCCGGCTCGGGCCCAATGACAACCGGCATTCCCTGCATGGCGACGCTGTGCAGATGCGCCGGGATGCCAGGCGGGGCGGCGCCAGGGCGAAGTCTGGCGTCTGACGCCATCAGGCGGTGGGTGGCCGGAGCACCACCACCGGGGGACCACCGGGTCAGCGCATGATGCGGGTGCACGGCCACTGGCGGCCCATGCGTCGTATGTTCACTGATCCGTGCATCGAGTCGTCCATGCCCGGATGCTTCAGAGGCGTAACATCCGCATGCGCGCCGCCGCCCGAGGCGGCAGTGTCCCCATCGCTACGGAGTAGAAATGGCCGATACGATCAATCGTCAGGTGGTGCTGGCATCGCGCCCGGTCGGTATTCCCCAGGCCGGGCATTTTGCGCTTCGCGAGCAACCGGTCCAGGCGCCGGCCGCGGGGCAGGTGGTGATCCGCAATCACTATTGGTCGGTCGAGCCGGCGATGCGCGGCTGGGTCAATGCGGTGGGCAACTATTCCGATCCGGTGGCCATCGGTGCGGTGATGCGCGCGTTCGCGGTCGGCGAGATCATCGCTTCGGCCAGCCCCGAGCACGCGGTCGGTGAGCGGGTCGTCGGTTTGTTTGGCTGGCAGACTCATGCGACGGTCGATGTGAGCGCGATCGATCACACGATCGAGACTGACGATCTGCCGATGTCGGCGTATCTCGGCGTGCTCGGCCTGAACGGAATCACCGCCTACTTCGGCCTGCTGGATCTCGGCCGGCCGCAGGCCGGGCAGACGGTGGTGGTGTCTACCGCGGCAGGTTCGGTCGGGTCCTGTGTCGGCCAGATCGCCAGATTGCATGGCTGCAGAACCGTTGGCATCGCCGGCGGTCCTGCCAAGGTGGCCCAGTGCGTCGAGGAGTTCGGCTACGACGTGGCGATCGACTACCGTAGCGACGATCTCGATGCCGCGCTTGCCGCGGCCTGTCCGAACGGTGTGGATGTGTATTTCGACAATACCTCGGGGCCGATCAGCGATGCTGTGCATCGCCAGCTTGCGATCCATGCACGCGTCGTGATCTGCGGCACCGCATCGGTGGCCAGTTGGGATCCACCCCCGCAGGGTCCGAGGATGGAGCGACAGATCCTGGTCAAGCGGGCCAGCGTGCACGGCCTGCTGGTGTTCGATTATCGAAACCGTTATCCGCAGGCCCGTGATGCGCTTGCCGGATGGATTCGTGACGGACGACTGCATTGGCGCGAGGACATCCTCGACGGCGTCGAGGCTGCGCCCGATGCGATCGCCGGCTTGTATCGTGGCGAGAACCTGGGCAAGCGGCTGATCCGTGTCCTCTGATTCATCCACGGTGGTCGGCGAAGCGCGTGCCGGCGCTACGCAGGCGGAGTTCTCGGCCACATTGCGTGAGCTGGCCGTGGCTGCATTCGCCAGTGCGCTGTCGATGCGGGTGTGCGATTCCATGCTGCCGCGCATCGCCGAGCAGTTCGCGCGTCCGGTCACCGATCTGGCCGGCGTGGTGACTGCATTCGCGATCGCCTACGGGGTGTTCAGCCTGATTCACGGTCCGCTGGGCGATCGCCGTGGCAAGCTCAACACGATCTCGGTGGCCACCGTGGTGGCCGCCGTCGGATCGCTGGCCTGCTGGCTGGCCTGGAGTCCGGCCAGCCTGATCGTGTTTCGCTTCCTGACCGGGGCTGCCTGTGCGGCCTTGATACCGTTGTCGCTCGCCTGGATCGGCGATTCGGTCAGCGTCGAGGATCGCCAGCGCACCTTGGCGCGTTTCGCGGCCGCACCGATCACCGGGTTGATCGCGGGGCAGGTGGTCGGCGGCCTGTTCGCCGATGTCATCGGCTGGCGAAGTGCATTCCTGTTGCCCGCCGCCCTGTTGGGCTTCGCCGGTGTGCGCCTGTTGCGTACCGCCCGGGCCACCGCGGCCGGCGCCCACCGGATCGAACCCACCGGCGTCATGGCGGGCTATCTATCGTTGCTGCGCAATCCGCGCGCGCGCTTTCTGATGATCACCGTGGCCATCGAGGGTGCCTGTGGCTTCGGAGTCCTCGCCTTCGTGCCGACATATGTGCATCTGCGCTTCGGTCTGCCGCTTTGGCAGGCGGGACTGCTGGTGGCGCTGTATGGCTTCGGCGGCCTGGCCTTCGCAGCCCAGGCGGGCCGGATCATCCGCCGTCTCGGACCTGCCGGGATGGCGTTCATCGGAGGCTTGTGCCTTCTGGCAGGCTTCGGCGCAGTGGCGGCCGCACCGGTCTGGCCGGCGGCCGCCTTGGGCTGCACAGTGGCGGGTTTCGGCTTCACGATGCTGCACAACACACTTCAAACGGGGGCCACGCAGGCGCATCCGCAGGCGCGCGGCACCGCGATCGCCGGTTTTGCGATGTGTTTGTTCGTCGGGCAGTCGATCGGTGTCGCAACTTCGGCCGAATTGGTCGAGCGTTTCGGGTTTTCCGCCGTGTTCGTCGCCTTTGCTTCGGTGCTCGCCGTCCTCGGGGTTGTTGTGCGGCGGGAGAGTCTGCGGGCCAGGTGAGGGGCCCGCGCCGAGCGGTGACGAATGCAGGCGGCCTGGGCAGTGTTCTCCTGGCGGGTTATCAGCGCTGGGTCAGCAGCAGGCGCAGGCCCGGCAGGCAGTAGATGGTGCCGACGATCCTGCCCTGCCAGCGCAGGATGCCGGCGTGTCGGCGCAGGCTGTTGCCCAGGCGGCCGGCACCTCTCGCGAACACGACGGTGCTGAACAAGCCGAGCACCGCGAAGACGATGCCCAGGATCAGCAACTGCGCGGCCACCGGCCCTCGTTGCGGGTTCACGAACTGCGGCAGGAACGCCAGGAAGAACAGCGCCGTCTTGGGGTTGAGAACCTCGGCGAGGATCGCCTGGACGAAGGCTTCACGGGCGCTCAGGTGCAGCCGGTCCGCGATGCTACCGGCGTCGTGCGGCCGGGCAGCGATCATGCGCAGACCGATCAGCATCAGATACGCGGCGCCGGCCCGGGCATGAACACGAAGCCGAGCACGATCAGCGCATAGGTGAGCAAGGTTGGCGAATCGACCATCTTCAGGGCCTGTACTGCGGCTGACAGACGGTGCGGCCGGGCTGGCGGGGGTGCCCACCGCCGGGGCCCGACATGCCGAGCGTGTTCAGCCGACGAGAAAGCCCTCGTAATCATTGGCGGCTACCTGGCGACACTTTTCCGCATAGGCCGGAAAGCCAAGCAGTGGCATGAACACACGCGCCTTACCCGGCACATTGGCGCCCAGATACCAGGAGTTGCAGTGCGGAAAGACGGTGGCGCCGGCCACCTCGTTCACATGGGCGACCCAGGCATCCTGCGCCTTCGGATCGGCGCCGATCCGGCGCTTGCCGTGCGCGCGCATCCAGGCCAGACACTGGTCGATGAACTCGACATGTTGCTCGATCGACATGATCATGTTGGTCAGCACGGACGGGCTGCCCGGGCCTGTGATCATGAACAGGTTCGGGAACCCGGCCACCATCAGCCCGAGATAATTGCGTGGTCCGTCGGCCCAGGCATCGGCCAGCCGGCGGCCCTGGCTGCCGCGAATGTCGATGCGCAGCAGGGTGCCGGTCATGGCATCGAAACCGGTGGCGAGAACCAGGGCATCGACCGGGATCGTTTCGTCGCCGATATTCACCCCGTGGGCCTCGATCCGCTGGATCGGCGTCTCGCGAAGATCGACCAGCCGGACATTGGGGCGATTGAACGTGGCGTAGTAGTCGGTGTCCACGCACAGCCGCTTGCAGCCGATCATCTGCTCCGGAGCGAGCCGTCTGGCGAGGTCCGGGTCGGCAACGATCTCGCGGATCTTGTCGCGTACGAACTGGCCGGCCAGACGGTTGGCATCCGGTTCGATCATCAGATCATCGAATGCGCGCGTGAAGCCGAGCCCGCCGCGCTTCCACCAGTTCTCGAACACCCGGCGCCGATCCTCGGGCGTGCTGCCCAGGGCCGAACCCTCCGGGGCGGGCGCATTCGAACCAAAGGCGGGCAGCATCTGCCGGTTGCGCGCGCGAAAATTCGCATAGTCGGCCTTGATCCTGGCTTCGTAGTCGGGATCCACGGGTGCGTTGTGCGCGGGAACCGAGTAGTTCGGTGTGCGCTGAAAAACCACCACCTGTCCGGCCTGGGCGGCAATGACCGGAATCGATTGGATCGCCGACGAGCCGGTGCCGATCACGCCGACCCGCTGACCCGTGAAATCGACTCCCTCGTGAGGCCACTGGCCGGTGTGATACTGCGGGCCGGCGAAGTCGTCGATGCCGGGGATATCGGGCCGGTTGGTGGTGGACAGGCAGCCGGTGGCCATTACCAGGAAGCGGGCCTGCCGGGTGGCAAGGGCAGAATCCTTGGCCAGATCGTGTGCCTCGATGCGCCAAAGGCCGCTGTCATCGTCGAAGCTGGCGCCATCCACGCGCACCTGGAAGCGGATATCGCGGCGCAGGTCGAAGCGCTCGGCCACGTGCCGCGCATAGTCGAGGATCTCGGGCTGCGGGGCGAATCGCTCCTTCCAGTGCCATTCCTGTTGCAGTTGGTCGTCGAATGAGTACGAATACTCGAGGCTTTCGATGTCGCATCGTGCGCCGGGATAGCGGTTCCAGTACCAGGTGCCACCGACATCGTCGGCCATCTCGAGGACTTCGGCTTTCAGGCCTGACAGACGCGCGCGGTGCAACATGTACATGCCACCGAACCCGGCGCCGACGATCAACAGATCGAGCGGCGCGCTGTCCGTGCAACGGTTATCGGTCATCTGGAGTCTCCAATGCGTGGCCGCTGTCATGGGCCGTCGTTGTATCGATTATCTCAGGCGGGCCGGCGCTGCTCGAAAGGGCGTGGCCCATCCCTGCCGGCGCGGCTCAGTCGGCCCCGTTGCCTGCAGCGCGGGTCAGCCCGACATGATTCTGATCCGCCCAGAGCGCCGCGGCCGCCGTGTTGTCCGCACCCTGGGCCAGTGCCTGCGCGGCGTCTCGCCAGCGGCTGGCGCTGAGTTCGATGATCGGTGTCTCCAAACCCAGGGAGGACGCGAGTTCAGCGGCGATCCCGACGTCCTTGGCCAGCAGCGCCGCGGTGAAGCCACTGGCTAGCCGTCCGCTCAACACCTCGTTCGGAAAGCTGGTCGCGGTGTGAAAATTACGCCCGCTCGCGCTGTCGATGACGTCGATCATCGTGCCCGGATCGAGGCCGAAGCGGCTGCCGGCGATCAATGCCTCCGCGGTCACCGCGAAGCAGGTGGCCGCGACCACGTTGTTCAAGGCCTTCATCGCGTGACCACAACCCGTGCCGCCGACCGCGAGGATTCGGTTGCCCATCGCGCAGAGCACCGATTCGGCCTCGATACGCGTCGATTCGTCGTCGCAGCCGACCATGATCGTCAGCGTGGCATCGCGTGCCCGGGGCACCAGGCCGGAAACGGGCGCGTCCACCATGCGCAACCCGCGTTCGGCAAGCCTGCCGCATAGGTCGCGCGTCGCTGCCGGCGACGACGAACTCATGTCGATCAGGATCGTGTTGCGGCTCAGGTGCGCGGCCAGGCCTTGGCCATCGGCTTCGAGCATCAGTGCGCGTACCGAACGGTCGTCGGGCAACATGGTGATCACGATCTCGCGGCCATCGGCCAGACCGCGCAGATCATCGGCGGCATCGCAGCCGATCGCACGGGCGTGTTCACGGGCGCGGGCGACGTTCAGATCGTACAGGCGCACATCGTGACCAGCCTTGACGAGGTTTGCCGACATCGGTGTGCCCATGTTGCCGATGCCGACGAAGGCGATGCGTTTGCGGGGATTCATGGACGAGTCTCCAGTAGGGATTCAGCGCGCGGGCGGCTCGAGGTTATCGAGATCGACGCCCATCTCGCGCAGCGTCTCGGCCGCATTCAGCACCGCGTCGACCCCCATCGGCACGCCGGCATAGACCATCGTGTGCATCAGGATGTCGCGAATCTCCACCGGCGTGACGCCGTTGGCGATGGCGCCACGAACATGGATGCGCAGTTCCTGCGGGCGGCCGAGCGCGGCCAGGGCGGCCAGCGTGATCATGCTGCGGGTTTTCAAAGGCAACGTACCCTGCGACCAGGTCTGGCCAAAGCAATACTCGGTGACCACCCGCTGCATCGGCGCCGTGAAAGCATTGGCGCCGTCGATCTGTGCCTGCGTGGTCTGTTCACCGAACATCTGGTTGCGGATCTTGAGACCGCGCTTGAAGGCTGCGGACTGGGTCATCATCATCTCCTGTCGGGCTTTCGGGCTTTCGGGCTGTCGGGCTGTCGGGCTGTCGCGTGCGGGCCGCTGCCAGGGCGGGCCGGGTATTGCTGTTCCGTTGCGCCGATGCTAACGCTGCCAGCGCGTGGCCGCTCTTGCCGGCGAACCCGGCATAGGTGCCCGGGGCCGGAATCCGCGCAGCGGGGCGAGGCGAAGCGGTTAAACTTTGCGCGATGCGGGTATTGTTGATCGAAGACGACGAACTGCTGGGCGACGGCCTGCGTCATGGGCTTTCGTCCCAGGACTTCGTCGTCGACTGGTTCCAGAATGGCGAGTCGGCCGATACCGCGTTGCATGGTGCCGAGTATGACTGCATGGTGCTCGATCTCGGGCTGCCGGGGCGTGACGGCCTGAGTTGGCTGGCCGCCTGGCGGCAGTCCAGGCACGAACTGCCGATCGTGATCCTGACCGCCCGCGATGCCGAGGATGATCGCATCCGCGGGCTCGACGCCGGTGCCGATGACTATCTCATCAAGCCCGTGTCCGCGCGTGAGTTGGCGGCCCGCCTGCGCGCCGTGATTCGTCGGGCGCGCGGCAATGCGCAGGCCGTCTGGCGGCACGGTGAGCTCGAGTTCGATCCCGCTTCGCGTCATATCCGTTGGCGCGGCCAGCCGGTCGAGCTCACCAGCCGCGAGGCCGGTTTGCTCGAAGTCCTGCTGGGCAACCCGGGGCGGGTGCTCAGTCGTCAGCAGATCATCGACAAGATGTACGGCTGGCAGGGGGATCCCGATAGCAATGCGCTCGAGGTCTTCGTGCACCATCTGCGCCGCAAGATTTCGCCGGGCATCGTACGTACCGTACGCGGTATCGGCTATGCGCTCGGGCCGGCATCGGATCGGGATGAATCATGAGTGTGCAACAGCGGGTGATCCTCTGGCTGTTGCTGACTGCCGCGCTTATCTGGACCACCGTCGGCGTGTTCTCGTATCTGAGCGCCCATCACGAGATCGACGAACTGTTCGACACACAGCAGCAGGCGCTGGCCGGTTATGTGTTGTCTTCGCAGGGCCTGGCCGAAACAACCAACCAGCTGCCAACGCCTGACAAACGCCCGACCCAGGGCCCCGAGATCGGCGACATGGCAATCGCCCTGTGGTCCTACGACGGGTTCTTGCTTGTCGGCAGTGGCCGTTCGAACCTGCTGAAATTCAAGCTCAATGGCAACGGCTTCGAGAAGCAATCGATCGCGGGCGAGCCATGGGTCGTCTACTACCAACGCGATGACCGCCTGCGCAGGGTGGTCGCGATCGGCCACAATGCCGATGAACGCCGCGAACTGCTGGCCGATCTCGTCACCAGTCAGCTGATGCCATGGCTGGTGATGCTGCCGGTTTTGGTCGTCGGCATCGTGGTCGCGGTTCGCCTGGCCTTCCGTCCGCTGCGCGTGCTGACCCAGGCGCTCGAGACGCGCGGCGCCGACGAGCTCACGCAGATTCGCGGCAATTACGTCACCAAGGATGTCGCGCCCCTGGTGGACGCGATGAACCGCTTGTTCGAGCGAATCGGCCGGGCGCTCGAACATGAGCGCAGGCTGACCGCCGACGCTTCGCATGAACTCCGTACCCCGCTGGCGGCCCTGCGGGCCCAGTTCGATGCGGCGACTTTGACCGATGATCCGAAGGCGCGCGCACGCGCGATGGGCTTGATCGGCGATGGTCTCGATCGTCTGGCCCACCTGGTGGATCAGCTGCTGAGTCTGTCGGCGCTCGAAAGCAGCCGGCCCGAGTTCAGCTCTCCACTGCAATGGCATGCGGTCATTCAGCGGGCGATCGGCGATGCCCTGCCGATGCTCGAGGCCCGGCGCGCCGAGATCCAGGTTGTCTGGCCGAAAGACGGAGTCGAGCCACTGGCCCTACCGGGCGACGAGTCGCTGTTTGCCATGGCCCTGCGCAATCTGATCGACAACGCCTGTCGCTACGGACCGGTCGGTGTCAACGTCGAAGTGGTTGTCGGTCCTGGCGAGATCCTGGTGCAGGATGACGGCCCGGGCATGCCCGCGAATGTTCTGGAGCGCCTGGGCGCGCGCTTTCTGCGTGGCAATGTCAGCCGTCCGAACAGCAGTGGCAGCGGCCTGGGAATATCGATCGTGGCGCGAGTGGCCGAGTTGCACGGTCTGCGACTGGAATTCGAGAATCTCGGCCCCGCGTCCGAGTCGGGCGCGGCGACCCGCAGCGGTCTGCGGGTGACACTGCGACCGATGGCCTGACCCCCGCGCGCCGGGCCGCGCCGGGCTTGCCTCGCGCTGCGGCCGCCCGTGGTGCGCGAATCCGCTTGGCGCATCCTCGGCAGTGGATCGTCGATGGCAGATCCTCGGCGGCGCATCCTCGGCGGTGGATTCTCGGCGGCGCATCCTCGGCGGTGGATCCGGTCGGTGCACCCTCAGCGCACAGCGGCCCGCGCCTTGGCCAGCATCACCTCGGCTTCCCGGCGTCGTCCGGCGTCGGCACTTTCGCGTCCGGGACGCGCCGGCGCCCGCAAGGCCTTTTCGAGAAAGACGATTGCCTCCGCCGGATGGTCGGTGTCGTACAGATACTCGCCATAGAAATAGTTCGCATCGATGCCCTCCGGGTTGATGGACAGCGCGCGTTCCAGAAACACCTTTGCCTTACGGTCACTGCCAAAGGCGAGCGGCCATCCGGGCACCTTGTGATACAGAACCCCCAGGCTGCCGACCGCCGAGCCACCGAGGCTGCTGGCATTGATCGCGATCGCGCGCTCGTAGAGTTCCTTGGCCTGCTCGACCAGCTTCAAGGCACCCAGACCGCCTCTCGCCCCGGCCCATGAGCTGAGCACGATCCCCTGCCAGGTGAGCAGCTCGGCGCTCTGCGGTTCCGCGTCGGCCAGGGCCTTGGCCTGCGCAGACAGCTTTTCGAAGGCGGAGCTGCGCGCGTCTTCGCTCAGGTCATAGTTGATGTGCGCCCACTCTTTTTGCAGTTCGTGCAACGCCTGGGGTGTTTCGGCGGCCCAGGCGCCCATGTTCGCCAGCAGAAATCCTGCGGCGACCAGGGTGGACAATCGGCGAATCTTCGGGAACATATCGGTCTCCTTCGGGTCAGGTGGGCGGGCCTCAGGCCTGACGCGGACTCGGCGCATCGATCGCCTGCTTATTCGGCAGGCCGGCGAGCGCCTGGCGGTGGCGGCGAAAGCCGCCGTCGAGCATGGATGGCATCAGGGCATTCAGCTTCGCGAACAGGCGCTCGGGAAATCCGAGCACTCTATCGATCGAGCGTGCATCGAGCTGTGCAACGATCGCGCGGGCAACGCTGGCCGCGGTGTCGCTGCCGGCGCCGGTGGCGTCGTTGTAGCGTTGCGCGGCGCCGGCATTGAAGCCGGTGCTGGTCGTGCGGGGCGAGATCGACTTGATCTTTATCGAGGTATCGGCGAGCTCGCGACGAAGTGCTTCACCCGCGCCACGAAGCCCGAATTTGCTCGCCGAATACAGTGAGAAGCCCGGCAGCCCGATATGGCCCAGGGCTGAGCCCACATTGAGAATCCGCGCATCGGGGCGCGCCGACAGCGGGCCGATCATGGCGCGCATCAGCTGAAGCGGCGCGGTCAGATTGATCGCGATCACGCGTGCGATCGTGTCATCGTCCAGGCTGGCGAGGGCACCGAAGCCGGGTTGTCCGGCGTTGTTGATCAACACATCGACCTGGCGCTCGAGCGCCATCGAAACCAGTTCGGCGCGGGTTCGAGGGTCGCCGAGATCGCCGCACACGAAGGCGACGTCCGCCCCGTGCGTGGCATGTAGTGCCTCGGCCATGGATGCCAGGGTTTGACCGTCTCGGCCCACCAGGATCAATCGATCGCCGCGGGCAGCGAGCCGCGTCGCCAGCTCACGGCCGATGCCGCCGGTGGCACCGGTCAACAACACGGAGCGGCCTGCCGAATCGCTTCTGTTTGCCATGGTTTGCGTGCTCATGCGACGGGTTCAGGCGGCCAGCCGGGCAGGCTCGCCGGCGGGCTGATCGCGCTCGTCCAGCGAGCGGAACACATTGCCGTACAACAGGTGGAACATGCCGGTGGCATCGATGATCGCCTGGCGGTCTGCCTCGTCATCGAGCCGGTTGACGAGCTGCGCATAGTGGTCTGTGTGTTCCTGATCGAGATGGCCGTGCGAGCGCAGGTAGGTCATTGCGTTTGCAGGCAGCTGCAGCGTGTTCTGGATCGAATCCGCCGCCTGTAGCGCAAGTGCCGCGCTCGTTCCCTCGAGCACATGGACCATGCCGAGAAATCCCAACGGATGAACACGCGCGATCATGTCGTAGGCATAGGCGACCATCAACGCCGTGGCACGGCTCGGGCGTCCGTGGCGCGCTGCCAGCGCATCGCCACCGGCGGCCTCGATGTCGGCAAGAATCCACTCATCATGGCCGACTTCCTCGGCCACGTACTCGTCCAGGGCAGGAGCCATCCAGGCCAGCCGCTGGGGCAACGCGTCGCGGCAGGCCTGCAGCAGGGGCACCGTGTGCCGGACATGGTGATACGCCTCATGCAGGAACCGCAGGTAGTCGTCGATGGTGATCGCGCCACGCAGCGCGCGCCCGATGATCGGCGCGCCGAGCATCGCTTGGCGGTCATGGTCGGTAGCGCTGATCAGTCGTTGGTGAAATGTCGTCATGGTCGGATCCTGAAGAGAAGGGTTCATGCGGCTGTGCGGCCGGTGCGCAGCAAAGTGGCATGCTCGCGGGCGACCATGGGAGGGCGCGGCCAGTCGGGCAGGCGGCGTTTGGTTCGGTCACCGCATCATCGATGGCTGTCGGGCCAGGAACGTCCATACCACCGGCGCTTGCAGGCCCTCACCGAAGACGGGCGCCAGCGCCGGATGGTTCTCCAGTGCCGACTCGACCCACTCCGGCGCCACATTGCGGCCGAAGCCGGTAATGAAGAGATTCTTCTTGCGCCCGTCGATCCAGACGAAGCCATCGTCGTCGATCGAACCGAGATCACCGGTCGGCAACCAGGCATCATTCGCCGGCGGTGGCGAGCCGACTTCGCCCAGGGCCAGTGAGCCCGCGATCTCGATCTCGCCGTCGTCCCGGCACCGAACACGGCAGTGCGCCAGAGCTCGTCCGGCACTGCCCGGGCGATCGCCGCCCGGCAGGTTCAGGGTCTGCACGGACGCGCCCTCGGTCAGGCCATAGCCCTCGTAGGCCGGCAGACCGAGCGCGCGCGCGCGCGCCAGATTGCCCGCGCCGACCGGGGCGCCACCGACTGCCACGAAGCGCAGACTGCCCGGTGCCTGGCGACGCTGACGGGCCAGCCAGCCGGTCCAGGCGCGCAGCATCTGGGGCAGCAGAATCAGGCTTTGTGCCGCGTTTTCCCGGATGACGGTATCCAGCATTTGCGGCGCGAATGCCGATGCTCCCTGCAGTCCGAGGGTTGCGCATGGCCGCAGGTCGATGGCCGCGCCCGCCAGCAGCGGCGCGTAGATCCCGGTCACATTCTCGAGCAGTACCGCCAGTGGCAGCAGGCACTGATGCAGTTCGATCGGCATCGGTCCCAGTGCATCGGCAATGCTGGTAGCCACCGCCAGCATCTCGGCCTCGCGCAGCTGGATGCCCTTGGGCGTACCGGTCGAGCCCGAGGTGAAGCTGAGCTTCGCGATGCCCTTGCCGATGCGAGGATCGCAGCTGCGACGCATGAGTTGCAGCTGCTCACCCTGAATGCTCAACGGGCTTGCTGTCCAGGGCATGAAGGTCTGGGCGCAGATGGCGGCATCGGCACCGCTTGCCTCGATGATGTGCTGCCACTGCTCCGGTGTCTGAAAGCCGGCCAACGGCACGTGGGTGACGCCGGCCCGCATCGTGGCGAGGTCGATCAATACCCAGGCCGGTCCGTTGTCCAGCAGCGTGGCAAGCACCCGGATGCGTTCCTGGCGCAAGCGCTCGGCAAGCGCGGCGACCGCGTCCGCCATCATGGCCTGGCTCAGCTCACCCCAGGGGCCGCGCAGCGCATGTTGCGTCGGCGCACATGCCAGGATCCGATCCACCAGAGTGCTCATCGTGCCACCTGGATTGTCGTGGCGGCCACCAACGGGCCCAGATTGCGCGACAAGCGGCCGGCGATCACCCGCGGGTCATGCTCGTAATAGCGTCCCCAGTCGTTCAAGGAGATCCCTGCGCGAATCGGATCGGCCGGCGCGATCTCCTGCCACTGCAGACCAAAACGCGCGAACATCTGGCGCAAGGTGGCGGTGGCGGTGATCGCCACCCAATCCACGCCGGCCAGGGCCAGATGCTCGGCCAGCAGCTTCATCAGGGTGTGCAGATGCCGGGGTGCGCGGGTCGCCAGTTGCCCGACCTCGGCAATCGAGTCCCGCGCCACCGGCCGGCCCTGGCCGGCAGCCAGGCAAGCATCGATCGGCTGTGGCAGATAGGATTCCAGAAACAGCGTATCGACGGCCAGCCGATAGCCGGCCGCTGCCAGGATGCGCTCGCCGCAGCGCAGGCTGGCCAGCACGGGTGTGAACTGACCGACCCGGGCACCGAAGTGGCGTTCGAAGCCACTGGCGATGAAATGCTCGACAGCGGCGCGTTCGGGGCATTCGGCTCGATGGATATGCAGGGTCGCCGAACTCAGCCGTGCGCCAACCGCGGGTGACGAGCCGTGTAGATCGTAGGCAATACGCATGAACAAGTGCCGGAAGCTGACATTGCCGGCGACTTTGCACGCGGGAGCTTAGCCGTTCATTAACGGCATGTCCGACTATCTCGTGGGATTGCGCGGGGAATCAACAAGCCGTCAACGGCCTGCGGGCTCCCCGCAGGGCGGAGCGCTCGGGCAATGGCTCAGTAGAGCGTATCGCGCAGCAGCGTGCGCATCTGCGCCTCGTCGGGCAGGTCGGCGAGCTCGGCGTGATCCTTGAGCATCTGCGCCATGGAGGGCAACGCTTCACGAGCCGGCCAGGACTGCGGCTGCCAGAGCTTGCTGCGCATGAATGCCTTGGCGCAATGCAGGAATGCTTCATGACAGCGCACCCGTATGACGGTCAGCGGGCGTCGGCCGCCACGATCGAAGCGGGCCAGCAGCGGCGCATCGTCATGGATCGTGGCATGACCATTCACACGCAGAGTCTCCTCGACATTCGGAATCATGAAGATCAATCCGATCGCCGGGTCGCGGATGAGATTGCGCATGCCATCGATGCGCCGATTGCCCGGCCAGTCCGGGATCAGCAGGTGATGCTCATCCTCCACGATGACGAAGCCCGGTTCGTCGCCCTTGGGCGAAGCATCGAGACGCGGACCCTCGCTGGTGGCCATGATCAGGAACGGTGACAACGCGATGAAGCGGCGGCAATGCGCATCGAGATGGTCGATCTGCTTGTCGCGTGCGCGTTCCGAAGGTTGGCCGTAGATGTTCAGCAGGGCATCGAGGGTCGTGATCGGCATGGTTGGACAAGATAGAGAGACGGGATGCGATCGCCGCGCGCTGACTCACGCGAGAGCGACGTTTTCGAGCAGTGAGGCTTCCGGCGAGTCGGCGGCGATCATAGGCCCACCAGCGCCTCGATCTGGGCGACCAGTGTCGCCGGCACCAGAAGGCCGTCAACCTGGGCCCGGCGACGCAGCGCATTGCGGCGTGCGCCAGGAAGACGCACTTGCGGGTCGAGCACCATGGCCGCGATCAATGCCTCGAGGCGATCGGCATACACCGTGCGGCCGGCGAGTGCACCCGGGTCGATCAGGATGAAGATCTGCCCCAGGCGGGGTCGGTTACCGGCATCCTCGAAGAAGGAGTCGGCCTCGGCACCGAATTGCGCGCCGGTGAGCGTCACCGCGAGCAACTCGATCAACAGGGCGATCATGCCGCCCTTGGCACTGCCACCGGCGCTACCGAGTGGCAACATGCTGCCGCCCAGGGCAGCGCGCGCGTCGGTGGTCGGTTCGCCGTCGGCGTCGAGCGCCCAGCCGGCCGGGATCGGTTCGCCGCGGTTCGCGGCCAGCGCGATCCGGCCGCGGGCGACCTCGGAGAGCGACAGATCGATAACCAGGGGATCGGCTCCCGGGCGCGGAAACACCGCTGCCAGCGGATTGGTGCCGAGGATGGGCCGCCTGCCACCGGGCACAGGCATGGCCGCCGGCGAATTCCCCAGCGCCAGGCCCACCAGACCGGCCTCGGCCGCCGGCAGCAGGTGATGGGCGGCGACCCCGAAGTGGTGACTGTTGGTGATCGCCGCGATGGCGACGCCCTGGCCGTCGGCCCGGTTCATCGCCTCGCGCACGCCCATCGCACAGGCCGCGAAGGCGAGCCCGTCGTCGGCATCGATCAATACGGCGGCCGCGCGTTCATGGCGAACGCTCGGCCTGGCATCGCCACGAGCCCGCCCGTTGCGAAGAAAGCTGGCGTACTGCGGCACGCGCGACAGGCCGTGCGAGGCCAGCCCCTCGGACTGGGCCCGCACCAGGGCACAGGCGGTCGCCTCGGCATGCAACGGCGCGGCGCCGGCGGCGCCCAGAGCATCACGGGTCAGGTCGGTGGCTTCAGCGAGCGAAAGGATTCGGTTCTCGGACATCCGGCGACGTGCTCCTTGCAGTGGCTTGCGGGCTCAGGAGAGCACGATATCGTATTGGGAGTGCAGGTACATGTTCTCGACCTGCAGGCGGATCGGTTTGCCGATCGCTTCGCCAAGCAGCGCGAGCGGTTGCGACTCCTCATCGAGGAACAGATCGATCACCGCCTGCGCGGCGATGATCCGGAATTCGCGCGGATTGAACTGGCCGGCCTCGCGGCGGATTTCACGCAGGATCTCGTAGCAGACGCTCTGGGCGGTCTTGATCTCGCCCGATCCGGCACACAGCGGGCAGGGTTCGCAGAGCACGCGCGACAGCGACTCGCGCGTGCGCTTGCGGGTCATTTCCACCAGCCCCAGGGATGTGAAGCCGCCCACACTGGTACGCGTGCGGTCGCGTTGCAGCGCGCGTTGCAGTTCATTGAGGACCGCATTGCGATGCTCGGAATCGTTCATGTCGATGAAATCGACGATGATGATGCCCCCGAGGTTGCGCAGACGCAGCTGGCGGGCGATCGCATGCGCCGCCTCGAGATTGTTCTTGAAGACCGTGTCATCGAAATTGCGGCCACTGACGAAGCCGCCGGTGTTGACATCGATCGTGGTCAGGGCCTCGGTCTGGTCGATCACCAGATAACCGCCGGACTTGAGATCGACACGGCGCGACAGCGCGCGTTCGATGTCTTCCTCCACGCCTTTCATATCGAACAGCGGGCGCTCGCCGGAGAACATGCGCAGCCGATCGACCAGCTCCGGCGTGTAGGCCTGTGCAAAGGCCAGCAGCCGCTCATGGGCACGCTCGGAATCGACCACGATCTGCGTGGTCGTGGCCGTTGCCAGATCGCGCAGGCTGCGTTCTGCCAGGCTCAGCTCCTGGTACAGCAGGATGGGTGCCGGATGCTTGCGGGTGTTCTCGAGAATCTGCTTCCAGCGCTTGCGCAGATAGGCGATGTCGGAGCCGAGTTCAACCTCGTTGGCATCCTCGGCCGATGTGCGGACGATGAATCCGCCTTCCTCGTCGGCGGGAATCAGCCGCTGCATCAGCTCACGCAGCTGGGTGCGATCGGTTTCACTACCGATCTTCTGCGAGATACCGATGTGCGGATCCTGGGGCAGATAGACCAGCAGCCTGCCGGCGATGCTGATCTGGGTGGTCAGGCGCGCGCCCTTGGTGCCGATCGGGTCTTTGAGCACCTGTACCAGCAATACCTGCCCCTGATAGAGCAGCTTCTCGATTGGCGTGGGGCTGTCGGACTCACGGGCCTGCCAGATATCGGCCACATGCAGGAAGGCCGCCCGCTCCAGACCGATGTCGATGAATGCCGATTGCATGCCCGGCAGAACCCGCGACACCTTGCCCAGATAGATGTTGCCCACCAGACCGCGGCTGGAGGTGCGTTCGATGTGCAGCTCTTGCAGCGCGCCTTGCTGGATCAGCACCACACGGGTTTCGTGGCCGGTGCTGTTGATGAGGATTTCCTCGTTTTGCATGCTTAGCCGCGCTGGGGAGTCTCCGGTCTGAACAACGCCCGCGACCGATCAGCGCATCCCGAGCAGTTGCGCCGTCTCGAAAAGGGGAAGACCCATGATACCGGAGTAGCTGCCCTCGATCCGGCGCACCCAGCTTGCCGCATGGCCCTGGATGCCATAGCCCCCAGCCTTGTCGAAGCTCTCGCCGCCGGCGATGTATTCGTCGATCTCGGCGGCGCCCAGGCGGCGCATGGTCACCCGCGATACCTGGACCCGGTGCAGGACCCGGCTGCCACGTCTGATTGCGACCGCGCTCAGCACGCGGTGGGTACGACCAGACAGGCTGCCGAGCATGGCTCTTGCCTCATCGGCATCGGCCGGTTTGCCCAGAATGCGTCCACCGATCGCGACCGTGGTGTCGGCGCAGAGGATCGGTCGCTGTTCGAGTGCGCGGCTGACGCGGGTGTGTTCGGCCAGTTCGAGCTTGGCCAGGCCCACGCGCTGTACATACTGGTTCGGCGGCTCGTGGGCGCGCACCGCTTCCAGGGCTTCGGCCGCGTCACGGTCATCGGGCAGCAGCAGATCGAACGCCACGCCGATCTGCGTGAGCAGCTCGCCGCGGCGCGGGCTTTGCGAGGCAAGCCAGATCTTCATTCGCGATGATAGGGATGGCCGGTGATCACCGACCAGGCCCGGTACAGTTGTTCGGCGAGCACGATGCGCACGATCGGGTGCGGCAGAGTGAGTCGCGACAGGCTCAGGGTTTCATCGGCGCTCTCGCGCAGCGCGGGGTCGAGGCCGTCGGGCCCGCCGATGATCATCGCCACCGGGGCCGAGCGCTCGCGCCATGATTGCATGCGCTGCGCCAGGGCGAGCGTGTCGCGATCACGACCGCGTTCATCCAGAATCACGCGCCAGGCACCGCCCGGAACCGCGGCCAGGATCCGCTCGGCCTCGCGCGCCATGCAGCGGGCCGGATCGGGTTGCTTGTTGCGCGCTTCGGCACGGATCTCATGCCACTGCACCGGCAGTTCGGCGGGCATCCGGCGCGTGTATTCATCGACGCCGGCCCGCACCCAGTCGGGCATTCGTGTGCCCACTGCCAGCACATGAATGCGCATCTCAGCCTTTCTTGCCCGCGCCGGTCCGGCCCTGGCCGGACCCGGTCGCACGACGAGTTGTCGCGCCTGTGGCGTCGCGCCCAGCGCCAGCGGGGCGCCGGCCCGCACTGCGCTCGGTCGCCTGGCCGCTGCGGCTCGCCGATGACGAGCGTGTGCCGCTGCCGGCGGTGGATCCGGTTGCCGGAGCGGCAGCCTTGCGTGCTGCCGGCTTCCTGGCAGCGGGTTTCTTCGCCGCGGCTTTCGCAGCAGGCTTCTTTGCAGCAGGCTTCTTCGCAGCAGGCTTGGTCGCAGCAGGCTTGCGCCCGGCGCCGGTCGATCTCGCCGCCGCCGCGGGCGCCGCGCCGACCCGCATGCGCACCGGTTTCGAGCCCCAGATCTCTTCCAGGTTGTAGTAGGCGCGGATGTCGGGCTGCATGATGTGCACGATCGCATCACCGATGTCGACCAGCACCCACTCGCCGGTGTCGTCGCCCTCGCGCGAGAGCACTCTCAGCCCGGCCTCGCGCACCTTGTCACAGACATGGTCGGCAAGCGCCCGCGTCTGGCGGTTGGACTGGCCCGAGGCGATGATTACCCGGTCGAACTCGGCCGTCTGTTCGCTGGTATTGAAAACCTTGATGTCTTTGCCCTTGATGTCTTCGAGGGCGTCGACCACGATGCGTTGTAGCTTTCTCAGGTCCATTCGGAGTCCTGTTCAGGGGAATTCAGTGTGCCCGATAGAGCGAGTTGGCCTGGATGTAGTCCAGCACGGCCCTCGGCACCAGTTCGTCGACCGGCCCGCCCGTGGCAAGCGCCTGACGCAGATGCGTGGACGAGACCGGGGTCACCGGCATGCGAAAGAACACCAGCTCGCCGGCGGCGGCTCCGCTCAGGGCATCCCGGCCGTGCGCATTGACCAGTGCTTCAACAGGGGCCGGGAAGTTCGTCAGCCGGGTGAGTTCTCGCTGGGTGATCGCCAGGTTGGCCAGCGCCAGTAACTCCTCGTAGTGCCACCAGGTGTGCAGATTGTGGAGCTGGTCCGAACCGAGCAGGAGGATCAGGCAGGTGTGTGCACCGAGTTCCGCGCGCAATTCGCGCAGCGTCTCTACCGTGTAGGTCGGGCCCTGACGGCGGACCTCGCGATCATCGACCGAGACGCCGGGCAACTCGGCGGCGCCGATTCTCGCCATCGCGAGCCGGTGCTCGGCGCTGGTCTGCTGGCCCGGCTTCTGCCAGGATCGGCCGGTCGGCATCAGCCGGAATTCATCGGGTGTCAGCGCCACCTGCGCGGCCCGGGCCAGCGCGATGTGCCCGACATGGAACGGATCGAAGGCACCGCCGAGAATCGCGATCCTTGCAGAGCGCCCGGTCATACCCAGTCGCGCGGCACGAGAAACTCGGCCAGGCGCGCCTCGGGCGAGCCCGGCTCGGCCTGCCAATCATAGGTCCAGCGCGCCAGCGGCGGCATCGAGACCAGGATCGATTCGGTTCGTCCGCCCGACTGCAGACCGAACAACGTGCCGCGATCGAAGACCAGGTTGAACTCCACATAGCGGCCACGGCGCATCAACTGGAACTGGCGTTCGCGCTCGCCATATGGCAGCTCTCGCCGGCGCTCGACGATCGGGGCATAGGCCGGCAGGAAGGCATCGCCGACCGAGCGGGTCAGCGCGAACGAGCCCGCGAAACCGAGTTCGTTCAGGTCATCGAAGAAGATGCCGCCCACGCCACGGGCTTCGCCGCGATGGCGCAGAAAAAAGTACTCGTCACACCACTTCTTGAAGCGCGGGTGCAGATCCGCACCAAATGGCTGGAGGGCGTCGCGAGCCGCTTTGTGAAAGCCGATCGCATCGTCCTCGAACGGGTAGAACGGGGTCAGATCCATGCCGCCACCGAACCACCAGACCGGCTCGGCCCCGGTGTCGTCGGTGGTGGTGAAGAAGCGCACGTTCATATGCACCGTGGGCACATACGGATTGCGCGGGTGGATCACCAGCGATACGCCCATCGCCTCGAATGGCCGGCCTGCCAGGCCGGGCCGGCTGGCACTGGCCGACGCCGGCAGCCCGCCGCCACTGACGTGAGAGAACATCACGCCGCCGCGTTCGAAGACCTGGCCTTGTTCGATCACTCGGCTGATCCCGCCGCCGCCCTGTTCGCGCTGCCAGGCATCGCGCTCGAACGGGTTGCCATCGAGCGCTTCCAGGCCGGCGACGATGCGCGCTTGAAGATCGGTCAGATACGCGTACACCGCACCGGTATCGGGCTGCTCGCTCATCATGCCTTTCCCTGAGCGCCCAGGGCGCGATGGCCGATCTCGGTGCGAAATTGCGCACCGTCGAAGCGGATCACGCCGGCCCAGCGATAGGCTTCTGCCCTGGCCGCGGCAAGATCGGTGCCGAGCGCGGTCACGCAAAGGACCCGGCCGCCGGCGCTTTCGATGTGCCCGTTCTGAAGACGGGTGCCCGCATGAAACACCTGGCAATCGGGGGAGGGCGAATTGCCATCTGCCGGCAGGCCGTCGATCGGGTCGCCGTTGCGCGGCGAGCCCGGGTAGCCGGCCGCCGCCATCACCACGCCCAGGGCGGGGCGGGGGTCCCAGTCGAGTGTGATCTCGTGCAACCGGCCCGCGATCGCCGCTTCGATCACCGTGGCCAGGTCCGAGCGCAGCCGCATCATGATCGGCTGGGTTTCCGGGTCGCCCATCCGGCAATTGAACTCGAGCGTGTTCAGGCTGCCGTCTGCGCCGATCATCAGACCCGCATAGAGAAAGCCGGTGTAGCGCTCGCCATCGGCCTGCATGCCGCGCACCGCCGGCAGCATGACCTCGTTCATGATCCGTTCGTGCACGGCGTCGGTGACCACCGGCGCCGGCGAGTAAGCGCCCATGCCGCCCGTATTCGGGCCCTGGTCGCCATCGAGCAGGCGTTTGTGATCCTGGCTCGAGGCCAGTGCCAGCACATGCTCGCCATCGACCAGCGCGATGAAGCTGGCTTCCTCGCCGAACAGGCAGTCTTCGATCACCACGCGTGCGCCCGCCGCGCCCATGCCGCCATCGGTGAGCATCATGTCGATCGCCGCATGGGCCTCATCGGCGCTGGCGGCCACGACCACACCCTTGCCGGCCGCCAGGCCGTCGGCCTTGATCACGATCGGCGCGCCGCGCTCATCGAGATAGGCGTGCGCCTTTGCCGCATCCGTGAATGTGCGATAGGCGGCCGTCGGAATACCGTGGCGCAACATGAACGCCTTGGCAAAGTCCTTGGAGGATTCGAGCCGCGCCGCCGACCGGGTGGGGCCGAAGATCGGTATGCCCGCGGCCCGAAACGCATCGACGATGCCTGCTGCCAGCGGTGCCTCGGGCCCGACCACGGCAAAGGCGATCGATTCGCTGCGACAGAATGCGATCAAAGCCTCGGTGTCGGTGATCGGCAGGTTGATCACACCAGGCTCGCGCGCCGTGCCGCCATTGCCTGGCGCAACATACACCTGCTCGACCCGCGCGCTGGCGGCCAATGACCAGGCCAGCGCATGCTCGCGCCCGCCGCCTCCGACGACCAGCAGTTTCAACGTGGGATCCTCCAAAGGAATGTGCGGCGCTGCGGCCGCACTATGCTCGTGATTCCCTGGCAGACGTGACGACGGGGATCGCCGGCGGCGATCACGCCTCGTCCTCGTGGATCACGGCGTTGGGATAAACCTCCTGGACATCATCGAGGTTCTCCAGCGCGTCGAGCAATTTCTGCATCGATGCCGCCTGCTCGCCCTCGAACACGGTCTCGTTGGCCGGCTTCATCGTGATGTCGGCAACTTCGGGCTTCAGTCCGGCGGCCTCGAAGGCGTCGCGCAGGGCCTGGAACGCCGGCGGTTCGCAGACGACCTCGATGCCGCCTTCGTCATCGGTGGCGACATCATCGGCGCCGGCCTCGAGCGCAGCCTCCATGACCGCATCTTCACTGGTGCCGGGCGCGAACAGGAACTGGCCGCAGTGGGTGAACAGAAAGGCCACCGAACCGTCCGTGCCCAGGTTGCCACCGTACTTGGAGAACGCATGGCGGACCTCGGCGACCGTGCGCACCCGGTTATCGGTGAGGCAGTCGACCATGACCGCGGCACCGCCGATCCCGTAGCCCTCGTAGCGGATCTCTTCGTAATTCACGCCGTCGAGTTCGCCGGCACCGCGCTGGATCGCCCGTTGCACGGTGTCCTTGGGCATATTGGCGTCGGACGCCTTGTCCAGTGCCAGGCGCAGGCGGGGATTGCTCGCTGGGTCCGACCCGCCCGCGCGGGCGGCGACCGTCAATTCCTTGATCAGCCGCGTGAACAGCTTGCCGCGCTTGGCATCAGCGCGTTCCTTCTTGTGTTTGATGTTGGCCCATTTACTGTGTCCGGCCATGGAGTCCTCAGCATGCTGGCTGCCGATGAAAAGGTGCCGACGGCCGCAGCCCGGCATGATCGGCCGGCGCGCGGCGTTGACCCGTCGGGTTCGCGCGAGCCATGAAAAACAATTGATTTTATCATTGGGTATTGAACTCAAGGACCGGGACGCCCGATGAATCCGCTGACCATCGCTTACGCCAAGTCGCCCGATGCGGCGGCGGCATCTCCCTACGGGATGCCGATCGACCTGCTGCCGCGCATGGCCAACCGCCACGGCCTGGTCACCGGCGCCACCGGCACTGGCAAGACCGTCACCCTGCAGGTGATGGCCGAGCAGTTTTCCGCGATCGGCGTGCCGGTGTTCCTGGCCGACGTCAAAGGCGATCTGACCGGTCTGGCCAGGGCCGGTCAGCCCTCCGAGAAACTGCAGCAGCGGCTCGACCGACTCGGGCTGCCGACGCCGGCGTTCCGGGCCTGTCCGGTCACTTTCTGGGATGTGTTCGGCGAAAAGGGCCATCCGCTGCGGGCCACGGTTTCCGACATGGGCCCGCTGATGCTCGCGCGCATGCTCAGCCTGAACGAGGTTCAGGAGGGGGTCCTGGCGCTCACCTTCCGGATCGCGGACGAAAGCGGCCTGCTGCTGCTCGACATGAAGGATCTGCGCTCGATGCTGCAGTTCGTCGGCGACAATGCCTCGGCGCTGCGCACCCGCTACGGCAATATCTCGACCGCCTCGGTGGGTGCCATCCAGCGTCGTCTGCTGGCCCTCGAAGATCAGGGTGCCGACCGTTTCTTCGGTGAGCCGATGCTGGATCTGGCCGACATGATGCAAACCGACATCAACGGCCGCGGGGTGGTCAATGTGCTGGCCGCCGACAAACTGCTCAATTCGCCGCGGCTGTACGCCACCTTCCTGCTCTGGTTGCTCAGCGAATTGTTCGAGAACCTGCCCGAGGTCGGCGATCCGGACAAGCCGAAGTTCGTGTTCTTCTTCGACGAGGCCCACCTGCTGTTCGAGGGCGCACCCAAGGCCCTGCTCGAGAAGGTCGAGCAGGTGGTGCGTCTGATCCGTTCCAAGGGGGTCGGAGTGTTCTTCGTGACCCAGAATCCTCTGGACATTCCCGATGATGTGCTCGGACAGCTGGGGAACCGGGTCCAGCATGCGCTGCGTGCCTTCACGCCGCGTGATCAGAAGGCGGTTCGGGTCGCTGCCGACACCATGCGCCAGAATCCGGCCTTCAATGCGGCCGACGCGATCACCGAGCTGGGCGTGGGCGAGGGGCTGCTGTCGTTTCTCGATGAGCGGGGCCAGCCGTCGATCGTCCAGCGTGCCTTCGTCCTGGCGCCGGGATCGCGGATCGGCCCGATCGACGATGCCGAGCGGGTTGAACTGATGCGTCGGTCGCTGGTGGCCGGCCGCTACGACCAGGTGGTCGATCGCGAATCCGCGCATGAGAAGCTTGCCGCCCGCGTGGCCGAGCAGGCGGCCGCGAAGAAGGTCGAGGAGGTCGACGAGGACACCGGCATCGGTGGCCCGATCGGCGAGATCCTCACTGGGGCGCTCGGTGGCGGCAAGACCAAATCGGGCGGCCGCGAGCGCCAGGGCATCTTCGAGGCGGCCGCCAAGAGTGCTGCCCGCTCGATCGGCTCGACCATCGGGCGCACCATCATTCGCGGCATTCTGGGCTCGTTGTTCAAAAAATAGGACGGCTGGCCCAGACCGGGCGGTGTGCCGGCCGGCCGGTCCACGAGCAAGCGCCCGGCGCTTGCGCGCGGCGGGGCGGGTCCATCGTGGGACGCGGCCATGGCGAGGCGGGCACTGCCCGCTGCGGTCCGTTGCGGCGGATGTTCGGGCGGCAGGGCACCGCAGGCAAGGTGGCGCCCGTCAATATTCTTCAGGAGACTCATAAACATGGATTTCGGAATTTCCGGACGCTGGGCGATCGTTTGCGCGGCCAGCAAGGGGCTTGGCTATGGCTGTGCTCTGGCCCTGGCCGAAGAAGGCGTCAATCTGGTCATCAATGCCCGTAGCGAGGGGCCGCTGAACGAGGCGGCGGTGCGGCTGCGCGAACGCACCGGGGTAGAAGTGCGGCCGGTCGCGGCGGACATCACGACGGCCCAGGGCCGGGCCGATGTGCTCGCCGCCTGCCCGCAGCCGGACATCCTGATCAACAACGCCGGCGGCCCGCCGCCGGGCGATTTCCGCAACTTCTCACGCGATGACTGGCTGGCGGCGGTAGATGCCAACATGATCACACCGATCGAGATGATCAAGGCGGTTATCGACCCGATGATCGAGCGTGGTTTCGGGCGCATCGTCAACATCACCTCCAGCTCGGTGAAGGCGCCGCTGCCCGCGCTGGGTCTGTCCAATGGTGCGCGCTCCGGGCTGACGGGTTTCATCGCCGGGCTGGCGCGTCAGAGCGCCGCGCACGGGGTCACGATCAACAATCTGTTGCCGGGCGCCTTCGACACGGACCGCCTGCGCGGCATCTTCAAGGGCGCCGCCGCCAAGGGTCAGGTCACCGAGGAGCAGGCCGCCGCCGAGCGCCTGGCGACAATTCCCGCCAGACGCTTCGGCACGGCCGAAGAATTCGGTCAGGCCTGTGCATTCATTTGCAGCCGCCAGGCCGCATACTTCACGGGTCAGAATTTCTTGATCGACGGGGGCGCCTTCCCGGGCACCTTCTGAGCATCGATGGCGAGCAGTGTCGCCACCCCAATTCACCCATCGCGCGCGCACTCAAGGAGATCCAGATGCCCAAGGCGATTCGAATCGAACAAACCGGCGGGCCGGAGGTCATGAAGCTGGTCGATGTCGATCTTTCCAAGCCCGAAAAGGGCGAGATCCAGATCGAGCATCGGGCCATCGGCCTGAACTACATCGATGTCTACTTCCGCTCCGGTCTGTATCCGCAGCCGCTGCCCGGTGGTGTCGGGATGGAAGGCGCCGGCGATGTTGTCGCCGTGGGCCCCGGCGTCAAGGATTTCAAGGTCGGTGATCGGGTGGCCTATGCTGGCGGGCCTCCGGGTGCCTATGCTCAGGTGCGCAATCTGCCGGCCGCGATGGCGGTCAAGCTGCCCAAGAGCATTTCATATGCCACCGGCGCGGCAATGATGCTGCAGGGCATGACGGTCGAGTATCTGTTCCGGCGCACCTATCGCCTGCAAAAAGGCCAGACCATCCTGTTCCACGCGGCCGCGGGCGGTGTCGGTCTGATCGCGATGCAGTGGGCCAAGGCGCTCGGTGTGAAGGTGATCGGCACGGTCGGCTCCGAAGAAAAGGCCAAACTGGCCAAGGCGCATGGCTGCAAGCACGTGATCCTGTACAAGACCGAGAACATCGTCGAGCGGGTGCGTGAGATCACCAAGGGTGAGATGGTTCCGGTGGTCTATGACTCCGTGGGCGCCGACACCTGGCAGGCATCGCTCGACAGCCTTCAGCCGTTCGGGCTGTTCGTCAGCTTCGGCAATGCCTCCGGCCCGGTACCGCCCATGGCGCTGACCGCGCTGAAGGGTTCGCTCTATGCCACCCGGCCCTCGCTGATGGCCCATACCGGCCGCCGCGAGACGCTCGAGTCCATGGCCAAGTCACTGTTCAAGATGGTCAAGAGTGGTGATGTGCGGATCAACATCGACCAGACCTATGCGCTGGCCGATGCCGCCCAGGCGCACAGCGATCTCGAAGGCCGTCGAACCACCGGTTCGACGATCCTGCTGCCCTGAACCCGACCGAAGCGGCTGCCGGGCAGGCGGGCACCGAGCGATCCTTCGCCGGGGTCGCCCGCCTGCTGGGCGACCCGGCGCTGGCCAGACTGAGTACCGCCCGTGTGGCCGTGGTGGGACTCGGTGGCGTCGGTTCCTGGGCTGCCGAGGCGCTCTGCCGCTCGGGAATCGGCTGCCTGCGCCTGATCGATCTCGACCATGTCGCGGAATCGAACATCAATCGTCAGATCCAGGCCGATCTCGACACCCTCGGGATGGCCAAGGTCGAGGCCCTGCGGGCCCGTTTCGCCCGCATCGCGCCAAGCTGCCTGATCGACCCCGTCGAGGAGTTCGTTCAGCCGGACAACCTGGAAACCCTGCTCGCCGATCCGCTGGATTTCGTGATCGACGCGATCGACGATGCCAGGGCGAAGGCCGCCATGGTGGCCTTCGCCAAGCGCCGGGGGCTGGGCATCGTGGTCTGCGGCGCCGCCGGTGCCCGTTCGGATCCGCTGGCCCTGGTCAGGGAAGATCTTGCCCTCACCCGGGGTGACAGACTCCTGGCCGGGGTGCGGGCCCGACTGCGTCGTGACCACGGCTTCGAGCGGCGAGCCGGGCGTCGTTTTCGGGTCACGGCCCTGGTATCCCGGGAAACACCACTGTCGTACCAGCGCGTCGCCGGCGCCGGCGCGGCGCTGGCGTGCGCCGGGTATGGTTCAATTGTGACCGTGACGGCGGCGATGGGTATTGCCGCGGCCTCGGTCGCGATCGAATCGATCACGAAAAAGTCTTCGATAGACGCCAAGTCCGGCGCCGAATCGTCGTTGCAAGATTAAACACAACCAAGAGCGGGCCGTCCCGCGATTCGCTGGAGAGAATCCGATGCGTCAGCCAGATGCAATCAAAGTACCCCGCTGGGAGGAAATCCTCGCTTTCCTGCGAGGCTTTCTCCGTGACCCGGCCGGGGTAGGGTCGGTCATTCCGAGTTCCCGCTTCATGGAGCGGCGCATCGTTCGAATGGCCGATGCCTCCAGCGCGCGCGTCATCGTCGAACTTGGCCCGGGAACCGGTGGTACGACCCGGGCGCTGCTGGATGCCATGCCCGCGGATGCCCGTTTGCTCTGCCTCGAAATCGACCCGTATTTCGTCGAAATGGTCGGCAAAATCGATGATCCGCGTCTGATCGTCCATCGCGGCAGCGCCGAGCACATCGTCGACGTTCTCAAGGAATACGGGCTGAACGAACCCGATGCCGTCGTCTCCGGCATTCCATTCTCGACCATGCCGCCGCAACTGGCGCGGTTGATCGTGCAGCGTGTTCATGATGCGCTGCCGTCGGGCGGTCGCTTCGTGGCCTATCAGTTCCGGGATCACGTCGCCCAGTTCGCGCGCCCGGTGTTCGGTGCGGCCGAGCAAAGCGAACGCGAGTTCCTGAACATCCCGCCGATGATCGTTTATCGCTGGGGCGTCTGAGCGGGCGGTCCGTGCCGCGGTCGCAAGGCGGCCGCCAGACTCCTGCGGAGAACGGCTGAACGTCTGATGAGCTGCTGAGGGCGTTCGGCCGTTGTACATCGCGAGCGAGGGGTCTGACCTGTCGTCTGGATCCACATCGCCAGCCGGAGCTCCCGATCCGGCGGCGATTTGGCTTTTGTTGCATCTGCAAATAAACTGTTACTGTTTCAGCCGGCGGACCAATGCCCGCAGCGCCGTCGGCCATCCGGAGACGGTTCATGCGCATTGCGGTGCTCGGAGGGGGACACGGTAGCTTTGCGGCCGCTGCCGATTTGTCCGAACAGGGTCATTCGGTCGCGCTCTGGCGGCGAAGTGCGGGTCAGTTCGGCGATCTGGCCACGGATCGCCGCCTGACCCTGCTGGATCATCTCGGGCGGCGCGAGATCGCGATCGACACGGTCACCGGCTCGCTCGGTGAGGCGTTGCGCGGCGCGGAACTCGTGCTGTTGTTCTCTCCGGCATTTTCACAGGCCGATCTGGCCGCGGCGATTGCCCCCCATCTCAGCGACGGTCAGGTGCTGTTTCTGGCACCGGGTACGCTGGGCAGTGTGGCGATGGCGCGATGGGTTCGTGAGGCGGGCTGCCAGGCCGAACTGAGCTTTGCCGAGACCGGTACGCTGCCTTATCTGGCCCGCAAGCGCGACGCCACCACGATTGCGATCACCGTGCGCGCCAAGCGCCTGCCCACGGGTGTCTTTCCCGCCCGTCGGACCGATGCCGCGATCGCCTGCATCGCGCAGGCCTATCCGAGCGTGCATCCGATCGAAGACGCGCTTTCGGGGGCGCTGATGAACGCCGGCCCGATCATTCATCCGCCCCTGATCCTGATGAACGCCGGTCCGCTCGAGCACTTCGAGCGCTGGGATATCCACAACGAGGGTACGCAGCCCGCGATCCGGGCCGTCACGGACCGGCTCGACGAAGAACGGATTGCGGTGCGTGAGGCGCTCGGCAATCGCCCGTATCACTATCCTCTGCGCGATCACTATCAGTCCGATCGCTGGATGTACGGCGATGCCCATGACCGCCTGGTCGACAGTGGCGACTGGCGCGAGCATATCGATCTCCAGCATCACCGTTACATGACCGAGGATGTCGCGCTCGGTCTGTCCCTGCTGGTTTCGGTGGCCGAAACCGCCGGGGTCGCGGTGCCGATCGCGGCCGGTCTGCTGGCGATCGGGCGCGCGGTCAGTGGTGGGCGTTTCCTCTACGGTGAGCGCAGCCTCGCCGACTGCGGACTCGGCGGCCTCGATGCCTCGGCCCGCTCCGCCGTATTGCGCGATGGGTGGCCGTCATGAGGCGCGAACCCCCGGCGACGAACACGGTCGAGCAGCGCATGTTCGAGCCCGGGCCGCTGACCGGGTTCAGGGGCCCGGTGGTCTGTGCCGGCAGCGGCCGCATGGGCCGCAGCATGGCGATCGCATTTGCCTATGCGGGCATGCAGGTGATCCTGTTGGATCTGAAGCCGCGCGATGCGACGGCCTTGCGGGCGCAGCAGGGGCAGGCGATGGCCGAGATCGATGACCATCTCGGGTCGCTGCGCCGGGCCGGCCTGATTGGCGATTCGGACGTGCAACGTCTTGGCGCGCGCATTGCGTTCGCTGCGGCCGGGGACGCCGCCCAGGTGCTGCGCAATGCGCGTCTCGTGCTCGAGGGGGTGCCGGAAAAACTCGAGGACAAGCGAGCCGCGTTCGCCACCATCGAGGCGGCAGCGCCAGAGGGATGCATCATCGCCTCGACGACCTCGTCGTTTCTGGCCGGCGAACTGGCGGCGATGCTCTCCGACAGCGCGCGCTTTCTGAATGCGCACTGGCTGAACCCGGCCTATCTCATTCCGGTGGTCGAGGTCTCGCCCCACGACGGCACAGACGCCACGGTGACCGAAGCGCTGTGCGCGGTGCTGGCTGGTATCGGCAAGGTTCCGATCGTCTGTCGGCCAAGCCCTGGTTATATCGTGCCCAGACTGCAGGCCCTGGTCATGAACGAGGCGGCCAGACTGGTGGAGGAGGGGGTGGCCAGCGCGGCCGACATCGATCGCGCGGTTCGGTTGGGATTTGGCATGCGCTACGCCTCGATGGGCGTGCTCGAATTCGTCGATTACGGCGGTGTCGACATCCTGCACTATGCCTCGGGCTACATGGCCGGCAAGGTCGATGCAGACCGCTATCGATCGCCCGACCTGGTGGGCCGCCTGATGGCTGACGGGGATATCGGTCTGCGCAGCGGTCGCGGCTTCTATGACTGGTCGGCTCTGGATGCCGGTGATTACCGCGACCGGCTGCTGGCGCGCCTGGCCGGCTGGTTGCGCAGTGAAGGCCTGCTGGCGCCACCGGTCGAGGATTCGCTATGAGCATCGCATGTCCGCGCCCATGACACGACCGGAGCCCGTCATGATCCCCAAGACCGGCGAACTCACCCACGGCCAGTATCTGCCCTATCTGCTGAACCGGGTGGTCAGTCAGATCAATGCGCCGATGCAGCGCGCGCTGCGCAGGCGCGGCATGACCATGACCCACTGGCGGGTACTGGGATTTCTGGTCGAGCGCGATGGTCTGATCATCTCGGAGTTGGCCGATCGCACGGTCACCGACCAGGCCACCTTGTCACGCGCCCTCGATCGACTGGAGGCGCGCCAGCTGGTGCGCCGCGAACCGTGTCTGGTGGACTCCCGGCAGATTCGGATCCATCTCTGCGAAGCCGGTCGCCGGGAATACCATCGCCTGAGACGGATCGCCACCGAGATCGAGGATTGGGCGTTTCGTGACATGGACCCGCAGCGGCTTGCGGCGCTGCACGCGAGCCTGATGGAACTGTCGGCGGCGCTGAGCGAGCGTCCGTGCGCAATGGACGAGCCGCAGAGCCGTGCGGCATGAAGCAACGTAAAGTCGCGAGGACACGAACGAACCTCTGGTTTCTTTTGAGGCAGGTCACGACATGAGCAAGTATCGCAACAACCCCGAAGCGGTCGCCGCGCTGGTGCGCGAGAACGAGGTGCACCGCGATGTCTACATCGACTCCGAGGTGTTCGATCTCGAAATGGAGCATTTGTTTTCGAACACCTGGATCTTCGTCGGTCATGACAGCCAGATCCCGAATCGGGGTGATTACTTCACCACCGAGATCGGCCGGGTCCCGGTGATCATGATTCGCGGCGAAGACGACGCGGTCCATGTGCTGATGAACCGCTGCGCGCACAAGGGTGCCAGGGTGGCCGGCGCCGTGCAGGGAAACTGTGGGCGCTTTCTGCGCTGCCCTTACCACGGCTGGACCTTCAAACTCGACGGCAGCGTGCTGGCCATCCCCCTCAAGGACGGCTACCAGAACACCGGCTTCGATCGCAGCGCGGCCAGCCGTGGCATGGCGAGCGCACCGGGAGTGCGTAACTATCGCGGCTTCGTGTTCGCCCGCCTGTCTGACGATGGTCCGACGCTGGAAGAGTACTTCGGCGAATCATTGACCTCGATCGACAACATGGTCGATCGCGCGCCGGAGGGCCGGCTCGAGATCGCCGGTGGCGTGCTGCGCTATATGCACAACTGCAACTGGAAGATGTTCGTCGAGAATCTCAACGACAGCATGCATCCGATGGTCGCTCATGAATCGTCGGCCGGAACGGCGCGCAAGCTCTGGGCCAAGGAGCCGCCCGACAAGCCCAAGCCGATGGTGATCGAGCAGTTCCTGCCGTTTGCCTCCGGCTATGAGTTCTTCGACAAGATGGGTGTGCGGATATTCGAGAACGGTCACAGCTACACCGGCGTAAGTTTCTCGATCCACTCGAATTACTCGGCCGTCGGCGAGTACGAGCAGAAGATGGCCCAGGCCTATGGTGAGCAGCGCGCGGCCGCCATCCTTGGCGAGGTGCGTCATAACACGGTCTACTATCCTTCACTGACCATCAAGGGCGCGATCCAGGCGATCCGGATCGCGCGGCCTATCGCCGTAGACAAGACCATGGTCGAGAGCTGGACCTTCCGGCTCGTGGGCGCACCCGATCACCTGCTGGCCCGTACATTGATGTATTCGCGCCTGATCAATGCGCCGACCTCGGTTGTCGGCCATGATGATCTTCATTGTTATCGGGCTATCCAGGAAGGCCTGGCGGCCCAGGGCAACGACTGGGTCAGCCTGCATCGTCGCTATAGGGACGAGGAGGCGAACGGCCAGGCCGGCACATATGACGCGCACACGGAAATCTCGATGCGGGGCCAGTTCAAGGCCTGGCGCGAGTTCATGCTCGCCTCGATGAGCGAGCCTGCCCACGCGAAGGAGGCCTGAGATGAATGCCAGGCACCCGCTTCCCTCTGCCGAAGCCGCGATCGCGTTCGTGATCGCCGAAGCCCGCGCACTGGACGAAAGGCGCTTCGATGACTGGTACGAGATGTTCACCGAGGATGCGTTCTACTGGATGCCGCTGACCCGTGGCCAGCCCGACGGCGTCAATCATCAGTCGCTCTTCTATGAGGACAAGCTGTTGTTGAAGGTCCGTATCGAACGACTGCGGGGCCCGCGTTCTTTCTCCCAGGATATGCCCAGCCATTGCCATCATGTGTTGCAGCAGCCGGCGATCGAGCGCATCGACGAGGCTGCGGGCGAGATCGTCACGCGCACGCCTTTCATCTACCTGGAAACCCAGCGCGACGCGCAGATCGTCCTCGGTGCCACCGCCTATCACCACCTGGTTCCGACCGACACGGGTCCGCGCATGCGCCTGAAAAAGGTCGAACTGGTCAACCCCGACGCCGGCTTCGGCTCCATCCAGTTGTTCCTATGAGCGTCCAATTCGAGGCCGACGGCCTGACGCCCAAACTGGCGGGCACCGTTTATCAGACCTTCATGGCCACGGCCACGCGCTGGCCCGACCGGTCATACCTGTGCGTGCCCACACGGACCGCGCAGGCCTATGGCATCGCGCCGGGCGAGATTCCCTATCGGGAGTTCGCCGTACGCATCGAAGCCATGCGGCAGGCCTATGCGGCGGCGGGTCTGGGTCACGGTCACCGTGTGGGCCTGCTGCTCGAGAATCGTCCTGATTTCTTCCTTCACTGGTTCGCGCTCAATGCGCTCGGGGTGTCGGTGGTGCCGATCAATGGCGAGTTCCGCGTGGCGGAGCTGGCCTATCTGATCGAGAACTCCGAGATGTGTGTCGCTGTGTCGTTGGCCGTGCATCACTCGCGCCTGGCCGAGGCGGCCGAGCGCGCGGGGCGAGCACTGCGGATCGTCGCCCCCGGTGAGGCGCCCGCGGCCGGCAGCGTGCCCGATGCGCCGCGCGACGGGACGCCCGATCTGAACTCGGAGTGCGCGCTGCTCTACACCTCGGGCACCACCGGGCGACCCAAGGGCTGCATCCTGCCCAATGAATACTTTCTGTTTGCGGGAACCTGGTATCGGGAACTGGGTGGGTATTGCGCGCTGGAGCCAGGCAGGGAACGGCTGATTTCGCCGCTTCCGCTGGTGCACATGAATGCGATGGCGGTCTCCAGCATGGTCATGACCCTGATCGGCGGCACGATCATCCTGGCCGATCGCTTTCATCCGGCCGACTGGTGGGCCACGGTGCGCGAAAGCCGGGCCACGGTCATTCATTATCTGGGGGTCATGCCCGCGATGTTGCTTGGTGCACCGGCGGCCGATTCCGATCGTGCGCACAGCGTGCGATTCGGCTTCGGTGCCGGGGTCGATCCACGCGATCACGCGGTGTTCGAGCAACGCTTCGGATTCCCCCTGATCGAGGGCTGGGCGATGACCGAGACCGGGGCGGGCGGCTGCATCATGGCCAGCGTCGAGCCGCGCAAGGTCGGCACGCGCTCTTTCGGCCGTGCACCTGCGGGCGTGGCCACCCGCGTCGTCGATGAGGCGGGGCAGGACGTGGCCGTCGATCAGCCTGGCGAGTTGTGGGTACGCTGGGCTGGCGCCGATCCGCGCTTCGGATTTTTCAAGGGGTATTTGAAGAACCCCGAGGCCAGTGCCGAGGCCTGGGCAGGTGGCTGGTTTCACACCGGTGACATCGTCCGCCGTGATGCCGAGGGCGACTTCCATTTCATCGATCGCAAGAAGAACGTGATTCGACGCAGCGGCGAGAACATCGCCGCGGTCGAGGTCGAGGGCGTGCTGATGCAACACGAGGCGGTGGCCGCGGTCGGCGTGGCGCCGGTTCCGGATCCGGTGCGCGGCGACGAGGTCATGGCCTGCATCGTGCCCGCGCCCGCCGTGCTCACGGACGAGGCCTGTGCGCGTGCGATCGTGGCGCACTGCCTGGCCGAGCTGGCCTACTTCAAGGCGCCCGGTTATGTGGCCTTCGTGCCCGCGCTTCCGCTGACCGCCACCCAGAAGGTGCAGCGCGGCGAGTTGCGCACATTGGCCGGCGAGTGCCTGGCCGCGCTCGGCGCGGCCGCTGGCTCGGGCGAGCCCCCCGAGGTCTTCGATCTGCGCGCGATGAAGCGTCGCGACCCCGCCGCGGATGTCTCGGCCTCATGAAACGACTCGGCTATGACGACATCGCGCTGGTCAGCCCGGTGACCGTGCCCTACGAGCGCTATTCGATCCGTACTGCGCATTGGTGGGTGGCGCGGGCGCTGGATGCGCTGCTGCGCGACAGCGGCCTGGAGAAATCCGCGGTCGACGGTTGCTGCATCTCCAGTTTCCTGCTCGCACCGGATACCGCGGTCGGATTGATGCAACACGTGGGGATGGTGCCGCGCTGGCTCGATCACATTCCGATGGGCGGTGCCAGCGGCGTGGTGGGTTTGCGGCGCGCCGCGCGTGCAGTGCAATGCGGCGATGCCGAGATCGTCGCCTGTGTGGCCGCTGACACCAATCACGTGGATTCATTCCGGCTGATGGTCGCGAACTTCAGTCAGTTCGCCCGGGATGCGGTCTACCCCTACGGTTCCGGCGGCCCCAATGCCAGCTTCGCGCTGCTGACCGCGTACTACATGCGCGAGTATGGTGCCACGCGCGAAGACTTCGGCAAGCTGTGCGTGGCCCAGCGCAGCAATGCGCTGAGTTTTCCCCATGCCTTGTTCAAGAAGCCGCTGACGCTCGAGGAATACCTCGACGCGCGCCCGATCACCGATCCGTTGCATCTGTTCGATTGCGTGATGCCGTGTGCGGGTGCCGAAGGTTTCCTGGTCATGAGCCGGGATCGGGCCGAGGCCCTGGGGCTTCCATACGCGACCGTGCGCGGCACGATCGAACGACACAATGCCTTTGCCGATGATCCCATCCAGATGCGCGGCGGCTGGGTCATGGACCGCGACGAACTCTGGGAACAGGCCGGCATCGGCCACGCCGACATCGATTTCATGCAGACCTATGACGACTATCCGGTGATCACCGCGATGCAGATCGAGGATCTCGGCTTCTGCGACAAGGGCGACGCAGCCGCGTTCATCCGGGAGAACACGTTCGAGATCGGCGGCAGTTTTCCGATCAATACGTCGGGCGGGCAGCTTTCAGTCGGCCAGGCCGGCGCGGCCGGCGGCTACCTGGGTATGGTCGATGCCATCCGCCAGCTCAGCGGGCAGGCCCTGGGCGCCCCCGTCGCCGATGCCCGCTATGGCCTGGTGTGCGGTTTCGGGATGATCAATTTCGATCGCGGACTCTGCAGCGGTGCCGCGATCCTAGGGGCCGGCCGGCGCGCGGCCTCGAGCGTGCCGGGCGCGGTCGAGGGCGAGAGGGCACGATGAACCTCCCGTCTCGCCCATGTTTTCGCTCTGATCGGGCGCTCGCCGTCAGCCCTCCGGGGTATCTCACGGAATACACGCATGACTGAGCCATTGCAAAGACCGAGGCGAAAGAATCCGGTTCTGCGGTCGCGGGCGCCGAATCAGCCGCCCGGCGGGCGCAGCCGGGTGGCCCTGGGCATGACCGCTGCGGCCGCGCTCGGTCGCTTCGAACTGCAGGTCTGCCGCGATTGCGGCGCGGTTCAGTATCCGCCGCGCGAGGCCTGCCACAAGTGCCTGTCCGTACGGCTGCGCTGGCAGGAGCAAGCCGATGGCGGCGAACTGATCTCCAGCACCGTGCTGCGGCACAGTAATGATCTGTTCTTTCGCGAGCGCCTGCCCTGGCGGCTCGGCATGGTGCGTCTGGACGCCGGCCCCACGATCGTTGTCCATCTGCACGCCGATTGTCCCGAGCCCCCGGGCCGCGTGCGCATCCGCGCCGGCCTGGATCGCGCCGGTCAGGCGGTGCTGATGGCACTTCCCACTGATGAGACTCCGAACATGGCCGATGACCCCCAGTTGCGCGAACTGACCTGCGATCCCAAATTCAGGCGGGTGCTGGTCACAGATGGCAAGACCGCCACCGGTCAGGCGATCGTCAAGGCGTTGGTCGATGCTGGTGCCGATCTGGTCTGGGTGGGCCAGGCCGAACCGTGGAAGCGCTTTCCGGGCATGGACAAGCTGGACGCCATGCCCCAGGTGCATTGGCTGCCGCTCGATGTCACCGATTCACGCCAGGTCAAGGACTGCGCGGGCTCGATCGGCGCCAAGGTGGATATCCTGATCAACAATGTCGAACACCATCGCAGCGAAGGCATTTCGTCGCGCTATGGCATCGAGACCGCGCGCGCCGAGATGGATATCAACTACTTCGGCCTGCTGCGACTGGCCCAGGAGTTCGGCCCGGTGATGCGCGCGCGTGGCGCCGACGGCCAGAACAGCGCCACCGCCTGGGTGAATCTGTTGTCGATCTACGCGCTCGCCAACTATCCGGCGCACGGTACCTACTCGGCCTCCAAGGCGGCCGCGGCCTCGCTCGCACAGTGCCTGCGCGCCGAAATGCAGGGCGCCAATGTGCGGGTGATCAATGTCTATCCGGGCCCGATCGACGACGAGTGGAATCAGATGATGCCGCCACCGAAGCTGGCGCCGTCGGCGATAGCGCGCACCATCGTGCAGGCCTTGCGCGGCAGCGAGGAAGACCTCTTTCCCGGCGACGTCGCGCAGGACTGGCTGGCCCGGTTCCGGGACAATCCGAAGGCGCTGGAGCGGGAGATCTGGTCATCATGAGCGAACGTATCGCGATCGTCACGGGAGGCAGCTCCGGGATCGGCGCGCGCATCGTGCAGGTGCTGGCCGACGAGGGCTATACGGTGCTGTCGCTGGCGCGCCGCAAGCCGGCCCGCGATCACCCGAAGATCCTCGGTGTCGAGGTCGATCTGTCCGATCCCCTGGCCACGCGCCAGGTGGCTGAAGACCTTGCCACCAGACACGAGATCACCACCATCGTGCACAACGCCGGCATCATCCGGGAGAAGCTGCTCGAGGAAGTCACGCAGGACGATCTCGATACGCTCGTGCATCTGCATCTGTCGGCGCCGCTGGCGCTCGTGCAGGCCAATCTGGCCACGATGAAGCGGCAGCACTATGGCCGCATCGTGCTGATGTCCACGCGGGCGATTCTCGGGCTGAACAAGCGCACCGTGTATTCGACCACCAAGGCAGGCATGCTCGGGATGGCGCGCACCTGGGCGCTGGAGCTCGGCCCGGACGGCATCACCTGCAACGTGGTCTGCCCGGGGCCGATCGCCCAGACCGAAATGTTCCACGACGTGATCCCGGCCGACAGCCCGAAGATCGATCAGATCGCCGCCTCGGTGCCGGTGCGCAGGCTGGGCACGCCCGATGATGTCGCCCGCGCGGTGTCGTTCTTCGCCTCCGAGGCGGCCGGTTTCGTCACCGGCCAGACACTGTTCGTCTGTGGCGGTACCTCGGTTGGATCGATTACCTACTGATCGGGCGCCGCGCGCGTCCGCTTGGAGCTGAAAGATGTCCGAAGTTCTCGAGAACACCCAGGTGCTTGGCGAGCTGGTCGCCGCGCTGGCCAGTGGCCGGGTCCGCATCGTCGACCTTACCCAGGTGCTGAGCCCCGAGTTTCCACAGATCGTGTTGCCGCCCGAAATGGGCCAGTGCTGGCCGTTTCGCATCGAGGAGATCTCGCGCTACGATGCGCGCGGCCCCGGCTGGTACTGGAACAACTTCTCCTGCGGCGAGCACACCGGCACCCACTTCG
The DNA here is from genome assembly GCA_041396585.1 of Burkholderiaceae bacterium. Lineage (GTDB taxonomy): Bacteria > Pseudomonadota > Gammaproteobacteria > Burkholderiales > Burkholderiaceae_E > JAUIAI01. Next base: position 65,930 of record JAWKYG010000009.1, read on the forward strand.
ATGCGCCCAGCCACTGGATCTCGGGCAAAGATCTGCCAGACAACACGGTGGACACCGTGCCGGTGCAGAACTTCATCGCCCCTGCCGTGGTGCTCGATTGTTCGTCCGAGTCCGCCCGCGACGATGACTTCCTGCTCACGATCGACTGGGTGCTGGCCTGGGAGGCCGAGCACGGTCGGATCGCCGCCGGCTCCTGGGTGCTGATGCGTACCGACTGGTCCAAGCGCATGGATCCGGTGGCCTTTCAGAATTTCGATGAAACCGGGCAGCACACACCGGGGCCCGACGCCGAGGTCGTGCAGTTCCTGATCCGCGAGCGTGATGTGATCGGTTTCGGAACCGAGGCCATCGGGACCGACGCCGGGCAGGGCTTTCACCTGCGCCCGCCGTATCCGTGTCACTACTTCATGCATGGCAACAACCGCTATGGTCTGCAGTGCCTGAAGAATCTGGATCTGTTGCCGCCCACCGGCTCGGTACTGATCTGCCCGCCGCTCAAGATTCAGAATGGCTCGGGAAGCCCGTTGCGGGTGCTGGCGTTGGTGCAGGAGGGACGACATGGCTGAGCGCTCTTTCGCCGAAGAGGTCAAGAAGCTTCATCTCGGCGATGGCGAAGTCTTCCATGGCGAAGGCATTCTCGCGGTCACGAAGGCGTTGTTGCAGTCCGGGGTGGGCTATGTCGCCGGCTACCAGGGCGCGCCGATCTCGCACCTGATGGACGTCCTCTCCGATGCCCAGGAGATTCTCGCGGGCCTGGGTGTGCACTTCGAGGCCAGCGCGTCGGAGGCCGCGGCGGCGGCCACGCTTGCTGCCTCCGTCAACTATCCGATCCGTGGTGCGGCCACCTGGAAATCCACGGTAGGCACCAATGTCGCCTCCGATGCACTCGCCAATCTGGCCTCCGGCGGGGTCAGGGGCGGGGCTCTGATCATCGTTGGCGAAGACTACGGTGAAGGCTCGAGCATCATGCAGGAGCGCACCCATGCGTTCGCCATGAAGAGCCAGATCTGGCTGCTCGATCCGCGCCCGAACCTGCCGCTGATCGTCGACATGGTCGAGAAGGGCTTCGCGCTGTCCGAGGCCAGCAACACGCCGGTCATGCTCGAGCTGCGCATCCGCGCCTGCCATGTCTACGGCAGCTTCGTGGCCCGTGACAACCGCCGCCCGGCGTTTTCGGTAGAGGATGCGCTGGCATCGCCGCAGCGCGACACCAGCCGCATCGTGCTGCCGCCGGCCTCGTACGGCCATGAGATCGAGAAGATCGAGAAGCGCTGGCCGGCGGCCCTGCAGTTCATCCAGAAGAACCGCTTGAACGAGTTCTTTCCCGGTGACGAGGACAACCTCGGCATCATCATGCAGGGAGGCATGTACAACACGGTGATGCGTGCGCTCGAACGGCTCGGCCTGGCCGATTCCTTTGGTCGGTCGCGCCTGCCGCTGTTCGTACTCAATGTCACCTATCCGCTGGTGCCCGAGGAGATCGAACGCTTCTGCCGGGCCCGCCAGGCGGTGTTGCTGATCGAGGAGGGCCAGCCCGACTTCATCGAGCAGGCGGTGCACACCATTCTGCGCAAGGCCGGCATCCGCTGCCAGATCTACGGCAAGGATCTGCTGCCGATGGCAGGTGAGTACACGGGCGAGGTGCTGATCGGCGGGTTGAGACGGTTCTTCGAACGTGCGGCCTCGCATCTGTTGGAACCCGGGCGTCATGTCACCCGGGCGCTCGAACGACTTCGCGAACAGCCGGCCATCAAGGCCCTGGCCACCGAGGTTCCGCCGCGGCCCCCCGGGTTTTGCACGGGATGCCCGGAGCGCCCGATCTTTGCGGCGATGAAGATGGTCGAGGCCGAGCGCGGGCCGATGCATGTGAGCTGCGATATCGGTTGCCATCTGTTCTCGATCATGCCGCCGTTCAATATCGGCCAGACCACGATGGGCTATGGCCTGGGTGCGGCCGGTGCCTCGGCATTCAATGTGCGCGCCGACAAGCCGGCGATCTCGGTGATGGGCGATGGCGGCTTCTGGCACAACGGGCTGACCAGCGGGATCGGCAATGCCGTGTACAACAAGAGCGATGGGCTGACCATCGTGGTGGACAACGGTTACTCGGCGGCCACCGGCGGTCAGGATCTGTTGTCCTCGCGTGCGGTCAATGTCAGTCGTTCCACCAACAATCCGATCAGCCGTGCGGTGCAGGGCGTGGGCGTGAAGTGGGTGCGCGAGGTCAAGCGCACCTATGACGTCGCGCAGATGCGCGATCTGATCCGTGAGGCTGTCGACTCGCGTGGCGGCGGGCACAAGGTGATCGTCGCGCAGAGCGAATGCATGCTCAATCGGCAGCGTCGCGAGCGGCCACAGTTTCGTGAACTGGTGAAGGCCGGTCGGCGCGCGGTACGCGAGCGCTTCTACATCGATCCTGAAACCTGCACGGGCGATCGTGCCTGCATTCGCCTGTCGGGCTGTCCGTCACTGACGATCCGCGAGAATCCGGATCCGCTGCGCGTCGATCCGGTCACCTATGTCGACAACAGTTGCGTCGGTTGCGGTCTTTGCGGCGAGAATGCGCACGCATCGGTGCTCTGCCCGTCTTTCGTGCGGGTTGGCATCGTGCATAACCCGGGGCTGCTCGAGCGCACGCGCCGGGCCATCGGTTCGGCGATCATCGGCTGGTTGCAACGTCGTGCGCAAGCATCCAGAACGCGGCGGCTGACCGAGGCGGGGTTTCAGTCATGAGCCGCAAATCCCGGGTCACCAAACCCTTTAAGACGTCGACTCTGTCCGATCCTGACATGCTCGCGCGCTTCGAGGCGGAGAAGCAGCGCCATCTGGCGGACCGGCGGGCCGCCGGCGAATTCGATGAATCCGGGTCCGATGACCGCATCGATGAAGCGTCAGATGGCGAGTCGCCGGCAGGCGGGCAAGGAAAGTCTCAGGCACGTGAAACCCGCTCGCAAGCTCTCGGACGGCCGCTCGAGCAGGACCGCGGCCGGGAGCATGTCGGGGCAGACGGGGCAGACGGGGCTGCCATGGCCTCGGCGGCGACACCCGGCACCCTGACCGACGAGCCTGCGCAGATGGCCGATGACAGCGATCCGACCGGAACGCCCGTGCCGGCATCGCCCGTCGATGCGGCCAGCCCAGGCGCCGTGGACGGCTCCAAATCGGACAAAACCACCCCGGAGCCAGCCGATTCACCTGCCCCGCCGCCGCAAGCCGGACAGGACTTCGAACCGACGCGGATCTCCGTCGCGATCGTCGCCATGGGCGGGCAGGGTGGCGGCGTGTTGTCCGACTGGTTGATCGCACTGGGCGAGCGCAATGGCTGGCAGGTGCAGGCGACCTCGGTACCGGGCGTGGCACAACGAACCGGGGCGACGATCTATTACGTCGAGTTGTTTCGCGGGCCGCGCGGCGCCCGTCCCGTGCTGGCCATGATGCCGCTGCCTGGCGATGTCGATCTGGTGGTGGCCGCCGAGTGGATGGAGGCGGGGCGCGCGATCATGCGCGGCCTGGTAACGCCAGATCGTACGACCCTGGTGGCCTCCACCCATCGTGCCTATGCGACGGCCGAGAAGGTCGTGCCCGGCAACGGCATGGCCGACAATGCCGCGATCGAACGCGCAGCCGAGCAGGCCGCGGCCCGTCTGCTGGCATTCGATATGGCCAGGATCGCCGACGAGAACGGATCGGTGATCTCGGCCGCGCTGTTTGGCGCGGTTGCCGGCAGCGGCGCCCTGCCATTCGAACTCGATGCGTTCGAAGAGGCGGTCCGTGCGGGCGGGGTCGGCGTGGAATCGAGTCTGGCGGCCTTGCGCGCCGCCCACCGTCTCGCGCAGGAGCAAGCCGCGGTGCATGGTGCTGCGCCCGGCCAAGCTGAGTCCACCGAGGCCACCGGGTCCACCGGGTCCACCGGGTCCACCGGGTCCACCGAGTCCACCGAGTCCACCGAGTCCACCGAGTCCACCGAGGCCTCGCCTGCCGAGTCTGTCGCCGCATCGGTCGACCCGCGTGTTTTGCCGCGCGGCGAATTCGGTCAGCGTATCGGCCGCCTGCCCGGGCCGGCGCAGCCGATTGCGCTCGAGGGGCTGCGCCGCTGTATCGATTATCTCGACGCGGCCTATGGTCGCCAGTATCTCGAGCGCCTCGAATCCTGCCTGGCGGCGACCCTTGCCGATACGGAACAGCCGGATTCCGACGTCGATACCGATCTGGCGGTCGAGGTCGCGCGTTGGCTGGCCTTGCGCATGTGTTACGAGGATCCGATCCGGGTTGCCGATCTGAAGATCCGTGGCACCCGGTTCGCCGCGATTCGGACCGAGGTGCGAGCCGCGCACGACCAGCCGGTGGATCATGACGAGTTCCTGCATCCGCGTATCGAGGAAGTGCTGGACACTGTGCCGGCGGCCTGGGCCGACTGGATCGAGCGGCGAGCCTGGCTGCGCGCGCTGATTGCACGTCGCCTTGCGCGCGGGCAGGTGTTTCGCACCAGTCGCCTGCGCGGCTATCTGCCGATGGCCTGGCTGGCTGCGCGCCAGGGCTGGCGACGGCGCTCGCGCCGGCATGCGCGTGAATCGGCGGCCATCGAGGCCTGGTTGGAGCGGATTCGCGATCTGCGCCGGGTGAATCCGCCGCTGGCGCCGGCGACCGCCCGGCTGTCGCGACTCATCAAGGGCTATGGCGATACCCATGCGCGTTCGCAGTCCAGCTATGCCCGGCTCGAGGCATTGATCGACTCCCTCGTGCCGCGGCCCGACGGTGGCGCGATTCTCGACTACCTGATCGAGGCGGCCCTCTCGGATGCGCAGGGCAGCCAGCTCGAGGCCGCTCTGGCCGAACTGGCGCGCATCGGCGCCGCGCGCGCCCCGTCTTCCAACGTTCCGGAGGCTGCATGACCGATCATGATCCGGGCGCCACTGCCCAGCCTGGTATTCGCAGCTGGCATGCGCATGTCTATTTCGACGAAGCGAGCGCCGAGCAGGCGGCTGCAGTCTGCGCGGCGGCGGGGGCTCAGCTGCCGGTCACGGTCGGCCGGCTGCACCGCAGTCCGGTCGGCCCGCATCCGCGTGGCAGTTGTCAGCTCGAGTTCGCTGCGAACGATCTGCGCAAGGTGGTGGACTGGCTCACCTGGCATCGCGACGGCCTGACCGTGTTCATGCACCCGAACAGCGGCGATGAACTCCCCGATCATCGTGATCGCGCGATCTGGTTCGGCGCCAGCGAAACCCTCGACCTGACCGCGCTCAGTCGTTGACGGGCGCGCCTTCGCGGCCCGCCTGCGCCTTCACCCGAGTCTCGCGCGCCAGAAGATAGATGCCGCTGGCGATCACGATGCCGGCGCCGACCACCATTTGCTGGCTGGGCACATCGCCGAACATCCAGTAGCCGAGCGCGATCATGTACAGGATCTGCAGGTATTGGAAAGGCGCCAGCGTGGAGGCGGGCGCGTAGCGAAACGACAGCGCCAGCATGTAGTGCCCCACGGCGGCGGCTGTGCTCGCGCCGATCAGCGCGAGCCAGTGGGTGATATCCGGCAACGGCTGCCACACCCACCACGCCGCCGGCGCCAAGAGCACCACCGCGCCCATGCCCGATAACAGCTGTGTCGTGGCCGGATTGTCGATGGCTGCCAGCCGGCGCGACAGCAGGCTGAATCCGGTGATCATGATCGCCACCGCCAGGGACAGCAGCATGGCCCAGTGAAAACTGCTCGCGCCGGGGCGCAGGATCACCAGCACGCCGACGAAGCCGGTGGCGATGGCCAGCCAGCGGCCGCCATCCAGCTTTTCGTTCAGCCAGAGCCAGCCGGCCAGGGCCACCAGCAAAGGCGAGATGAACATGATCGAGGTGGTCTCGGCCAGTTGCAGATAGCGCAGCGCCAGAAAGTTGCAGCCGGTCATGGTGCCCAGGAGCAGGGCGCGCAAGGCCTGCAAGGCCGGTGCCTTGGTGCGCCACATGCGCCGGCCGTGGATGGGCGCCATGACGGTCATTGAAATGGCGGTCTGAAGCGCAAACCGCAGCCAGACGATCTGCACCACGGGCAATGCCTTGATCAGCCACTTGGCGGTGCCATCCAGCAAGGAAAAGCACAGGGTGGCGAGGCAGACGATGGCGATGCCGATCAGTCGGTTGCGCGCATTGTCGGCATGAAGCATGAGGGGGCCAGGCAACCCAGTGGGCGGCGCGATGCATTCGCACGCCGCAGGAGAGATCAAGGAGAGGGTTCGGAGGCTGCGGTCCAGGGCATCGGCCGCAATTGCCGACACGCACGAGCCGGCATCGCCGGCACTCGCGAGTGATTCAGGAAGTATAGAGGAGGCGCGCGCGTCGGCATCAAGGCCGCGAACCGTCCCAAGGCCGTGACGGGCTCGAGGCGGCTCGCGGATCCGACGTGTGTCGGGGGTGTCGGATCCGACCTGTGTCGGGGCGTGTCAGGCGGTGCAGGCCGCCGCATGCCGAGGCATCGCGAGCTCGGTCTTGCGCTCGCGGGGGCCGGAGAAGAACCCGATCATGCGCCTGGCCATCGCGAGCATGGCCTGGCTGCGCAGACGACGCCCTGCCGCCAGGTGGCGTGGATAGTCGATCGTGGGAAGCTGATCAAAGCGGATGCGCTCGTTCATGGTCTTGCTCCTTCAGGTGTGACGTGTCGATGGAGCAAGATTACGCACCCGAGCCTGGATCGGTAAGGCGCTGTCGGGCAAAATGGTTTTGCATGCGGTGCAAAACCATCGGCGCTGCCGCCGGGGCCGCCCGCGAAGGAGAAGATCATGCCGCTATCTGCGAAGACCTCCGGCCAGGCGATCGAGCCGGCCACCGGTGATCTGGCCGTATTGGTGCGCGTGGCCGAGATGGGCACGCTGTCGGCAGTGGCGCGCGAACGTGATGTGCCCGTGTCGCAGGTTTCACGGGCGATCACGCGACTCGAGCAGGCCTACCGGGTGAAGTTCATCAATCGCAGCACGCATGGTCTGTCGGTGACACCGGAGGGCGAACTGATCCTCACCCATGCGCGGCGTATGGTGGAATCCCTCAGCGAGCTCTCGGCCGAACTGGATTCGCGCAGCGGTTCACCGATGGGCGTGGTGCGCTTGTCGGTGAGCCAGATCATGGGCGATCTGCAGGTGATACCGTCGCTGCCGGCGCTGGTCGATCGCCACCCGGGGCTGCGCATCGATGTCATCGCGGACGATCGCATGATCGATCTGGCCACAGAGGGGATCGATCTGGCGATTCGCACGAACGTGGTGGCCAACGAGAACATGGTCGCCGTCTGGATCGGCGAGTATGGTCGCGGCTTGTTCGCCTCGCCCGAATACCTGGCGCGCTTCGGTGCCCCGGTGCATCCGGACGAACTGCATCGTCACCGCTGCATCACCCACGCGGTGTCGGGCGGGCTGAACCGTTGGCGGTTTCGCGTCGGCCGCAAAGAGGTCGAACTCCCGATCACCGGTCACCACAGAGTGAACAACACGGCGATGGCCATGACCATGGTGCGCGGCGGCCTGGGAATCGCCCGCCTGAACACCGCGTCGGCACATGCCGCGATCGCCAGCGGCGAGATCGTCGAGATCATGGCCAGACACCGCGACCCGCGCCGCTTTCCGATCTACGCGGTGATGATGCCCGATCGCCACCGGCTGCCGAAGATCCGGGTCTGTGTCGAGCATTTCGCCGGGCTGTTCGGCGCCGCGGCGGGGCAGGGCGGCGCGCATCGCCCGGTCGAGGCCGGCGCGCGCGCGGGTCGGGCTCAGAGTCGTCGCAAAGCCCGGTAGCGGGCGTCTTCGTCGGCGATGTACCGGCCGTCGACCGAGAACAGCTCACTGACCGTGCCGCGCGCAACCAGCTGCTCGCAAACCGCGTCGAAATCGGTCTGGTCGCAGTAGCTGTGGCGTGCGCTGACCAGCACCACGCCGCCTGGTCGCAGCACGCGAACAAGATGCTCGATCGAGCCCGGCGGTACGTGCCCGAGCGTGAAGACCCCGCATGCCAGCGCCAGATCGAAGTGCTCTGTCAGGATCTGGGGGGCCAGCGGCTGATTCAGGTCGACACCGCCCTGCAGTCGGTCATAGCAGCCGGTGCGCGCGGCCTCGTCGACCATCGCCTGGCTCAGATCGAAGCCGATCAGCTCCGCATCGGCAAATGCGCGGCGCAGCTCCACGCCCACCAGGCCCGTGCCGCAGCCGGCGTCCAGAACGCGCAGCCGGGATCCGTGCGCCTCGAGTTCACCGCGCTGCCGAAGCTCATTCGCAAGCACGGCCATGTATCCGGGGGCCTGGTAACGTTCCTCGCGCAGATCCTGGTCATAGTCGCTGGCCCAGGCCTCATAGAGCGCATCGATGCGCGCCGTGCTGCCGTCCAGGGCGAGCGCCTGGCCGACTCGCTTGGTTCGGGTGTCTGGTCGTTGCATGCGGTGTCCTCCGTCGTGTTTACTGATCATGTTCATGCCCGCCAGTCGCCTATCGAGGATCGGTCCGCCACCGCTACATCGGCCGGATGAGCAGGTCCTGGCTGCGCACCGGCGTCGCGGCCTTCAGGCGCTTCCTCCGATGCGGTAGCGGACCAAGACCTCGCGGTCGATCTCGATGCCCAGCCCCGGACGCTCGGAAACGGCCACCCAGCCGTGTTCGATACGCAGCGGGGTATCGACCAGCGCATTGCGAAACGGGTGATCGGACATGTCGTATTCCAGGATCGGCTCCTGGGCGGCCAGCGAATGGTGGGCGGGCGGCAGTGCCGCCAGCCAGTGCAGCGATGCCGCCTGGGCGACCGCCGAGCCCCAGACGTGCGGATTGACGGCCACCCCATGCGCCTGCGCCAGTGCGCCGATATGGCGCGCGGCCGTGAATCCGCCACACGAGCCGATATCCGGCTGTGCAATATCGATTGCACCCGCACTGAGCAAGGGCAGAAAGCCATACATCGTGTGCGCATTCTCTCCACCGGCGATCGGCATCGGGAGCTTGTCGCGCATTTCGCGGTAGCCGGCGATGTCTTCGGGCGCGACCGGCTCCTCGTACCAGCGCAGGTCGTAGTCCGCCAGAGCACGGCCCAGCCGCAAGGCCTGCGCGCGGCCATAGGCGTGGTTGGTGTCGATCATCAACGTACAACCCCGCCCCTGCAGCGCCTCGGCCACCGCACGCATCACCGCCAGGTCATCATCGACGCCGAAGCCGAGTTTGATCTTCATGGTGCGAAAACCGCGCTCGTGATGGGCCAGCGCCTCCTCGGCCAGGCGTTTGGCCTCTCCCGGGCCGCGCAGCCGATAGAAGCCCGTGGCATAGGGCCGGACCCGACGGCGGAACGCGCCGCCCAGCAGGCGGTGGATCGGTTGCCCGAGCGATTTGCCGAGGATGTCCCAGAGCGCGATGTCGAGCGCGCTGATTGCGGCGATCACGCTGCCGGTGCGGCCGAAGTCCCGACAGCGGTGGTACATCGCATGCCAGTGCACCTCGACATCGCGTGGGTCGGCATCGAGCAGCAGCGGCGCCAGTGCGTGCTCGATCGCGGCGGCGGCTATCTGCGGCGCCTCGAGGCCCTGCGCGAATGCCTCGCCCCAGCCGGTCAGGCCGGAATCCGTGCTCACCTCGACCAATGTTGCGCTGCGATGAGTGACCCAGCCCTGACTGAATGCGAACGGTGCCGGTAGCGGATGCCGCAGGACATGGACCTGAATCGCGGTGATTTTCATGGACGCCTCGTCTGCGAATGCACCAGTTCAGAGCGTGTGAAGACGCTCGACATCGTGCGCTATAAACCGGACTTTTTTCACAGTTTGCCGGAGTACGCCGATCACCAATGTTGTTGGTTCGAAATTCATGGCAGACTTCGCGCCTCAGGCCTTGGTCAGGCGGCACCCCGTGCTACCCTTGCGCCTGGTATGGCTGCAGGCGCCGCATCGCTGGAGTTTGTGGCAGACCTTATAACAGTCCTTTGGAGGAGATATCGATGAGCAACTTCGCTCGTAAGGCAACGGTCGCCGCTGCCGTGCTCGCGGTCACCGCGGCGGCGCTGGCGCCGCAGGATGCACAGGCCCAGAAGCGCGTCCGCTGGAAGCTTCACTCTGCGTTCGGTACCAATCTCGCCGTGCTCGGTCGCGTCGGCCCCTATGTTGCCGAGCGCGTCAACAAGATGTCCGGCGGCAAGTTCGACATCAAGGTGTTCGAGCCGGGTGCGCTGGCCGGTGGCTATGCCTACTACGATCCGGTTTCCAAGGGTGCGTTCGAGGCGGCCTACGGTACCCCGGGTGCCAACCAGGGCAAGAACCCCGCGTTCGCGTTCATGTCCACCTGGCCGTTCGGCCCCGGCCTGGGTGAGTTCCTGGCCTGGATGAAGTACGGCGGCGGCGTAGACATTGCTTCCGAGCTCTATGCCCGTGACAACATCAAGTACTTCTTCTGCGGCCTGATCTCTCCCGAGAGTTCCGGTTGGTTCCGCAAGGAGATCACCAGCCTCGAGCAGCTGAAGGGCCTGAAGATGCGCTTCTTCGGCATGGGTGCCAAGGTGATGCAGAAGTTCGGTGTGTCCACGCAGCAGCTGGCGGCCGGCGACATCTACCCGGCGCTCGAGCTGGGTACGATCGATGCCACCGAGTTCTCGATGCCCGCCATCGATCGCTCGCTGGGCTTCTACCAGATCGCCAAGTACAACTACTTCCCGGGCTGGCACCAGCAGGCGACCACGAACGAATTCCTGGTCAACATGGACAAGTGGAACGAACTGCCTGATGAATACAAGGCCCAGTTCGAAACCGCCTGCCATGCGAACATCGCCTGGGAAATTGCCGATGGCGAGGCTTCGCAGTTCTCCGCGATGCTGGCCAACGAGAAAGACGGCGTGAAGTCGATCACCTGGCCGGACTCGATCCTTGCCGAGTTGCGCAAGGCCTGGGAAGAGGTTCTGGCCGAGGAGATCGCGGCCAGCCCCGACGTCAAGAAAGTATGGGACAGCTACTCGAAGTTCCACGAGGGCTACAAAGTCTGGGGTGAGCGCGGTTACCTGAAGTAATCCGCCGTTCAAGACGGGGTGCCGGTGCAATGCCGGCACCCGTTGTTTCGTCATGGGGGGCGGCGAACCCGCCACCCCATGGATCATCAAAGGACCCTGCAGCGGCTCGCCACGGAGACTCGGTGAGATCGCACGCGAAGCAGGTGTTCCAGGGGCTGGATCATGCAAATTCTGATTCGCATCGCGAACCTGTTCGACCGTATCGGTCGTTGGTGCGGCACGGCTTTCGGTTGGATCATCGTTCCATTGATCATGGTGATCATGTTCGATGTGATCACGCGAAAGCTCGACTACACGCGTCTGATGTTCTCCGAGTTCTCGATGCGTCAGGGCGGCATCTCCATCTCCACGATCCTGCAGGACATGCAGTGGCACTTCCATGCGGTGCTCCTGATGATGTCCTTCGGTTTTGGTTATCTCGCCAATGCGCATGTGCGCGTTGACATCTTTCGAGAGTTGCTGCCGCGCAAGAAGCAGGCATGGCTCGAGTTGGTCGGTCTGATCATCTTCGCGATCCCGTTCGCGCTGATCATGATCGATGAATCCTTCCAGATGACCGCGCTGGCCTTCTCGCAGGGCGAGGGCTCCGAGTCGCTGACCGGAATCGGCAAGCGCTGGATCATCAAGGCGGTCGTGCCGATCGGTTTCACCGTATTGCTGGGTGCGATCATCGCGACGCTGTTCCGCCTGATCGGCATGCTGTTCGGCAACGACGAGGTTCGTGCCGAGGCCGAGCGCGGGCTGCAGATCTTTACCGACGAGGCGGGCGAGCTGGAAGCGGCCCGTCTTGCCGCGGAACGTGCCCTGGCCGAAGAGGGTGACGACCTTGACCTGACCAAGGGGCACTGAAAATCATGTGGGAAACCATTGTCGACCACCTGTATGTGTACATCGGCGCCTACATGTTCGTGGCGCTCGCACTCATCCTGTTCACCGGTCTGCCGGTGGCCTTTGCACTCGGTGGCGTGTCGGTCATCTTCGGCATGATCGCCATCCAGCTCGACTTCCTCGATCTGGCCGTGTTTTTCCAGGTGATCCAGCGGATCTGGGGCGGAGACGGCGCCTCGGGAGCGATTCAGAACCCGATTCTCGTGGCGATTCCGTGTTTCGTGTTCATGGGCACGATGCTGGAGAAATCCCGCGTGGCCGAGGATCTTCTGCATATTCTGCAGGTGATGCTGCGCCGTGTTCCGGGTGGCCTTGCGCTGGCGGTTACCGTCATGGGCACGATCATGGCCGCCACGACCGGCATCATCGGTGCGTCGGTCGTCATGATGACCCTGCTCGCGCTGCCGACGATGCTCAAGCGGGGCTACCACCCGGCGCTGGCCACCGGCACGCTGGCCGCCAGTGCCACCTTGGGCATTCTGATTCCGCCCTCGATCATGCTGGTGCTGATGGCCAACCTGCTGGCCGTGTCGGTCGGCAACCTGTTCCTCGGCGCCTTGCTGCCGGGGCTGGTGTTGTCCGGCCTGTACTTCGTCTACATCATGATTCTGGCCACGATCAAGCCGAATCTGGCGCCGGCCCTGCCTGAGGATGCGATCCACCTCAAGCCCACGAAGATGAGCAATCTCTGGCTCTTCATCGGTTTGTCCGTGCTCTGGTGCGTGCTGGCCTGGCTGATGAGCAGTTCGCACATGGCGGACTTCGTCAACTGGGGCCTGATGGCCTTCCTGGCGGTGTTTTTCACATCGGTCGTCATCGGTCGCCGTGAGGGAGAGTCGTTACTGGGTGGCGTTCTCAAGGGCTTCATGCCGCCGATCTTCCTGATCGTGCTCGTGCTCGGCTCGATTTTCGCGGGCTGGGCAACGCCCACCGAGGCGGCTGGCGTGGGGGCTTCGGCGCCATGTTGCTGGCCGTGTTCAACGGCACCTTCAGCATGGAGACCATGCGTTCGGTGGTGCATCGCCTCGCTGACCACCGCGATGATCTTCATGATCTTCTGCGGTGCAACCGCGTTCTCGACCATCTTCCGCAATGTCTATGGTGAAGATCTGATCATCGAATTCATCGAATGGCTGGATTTTGGCCCGTGGCCGTTGTTGTTCCTGCTGATGGGCGCGGTGTTCCTGCTCGGCTTCTTCTTCGACTTCCTGGAGATCACGCTGATCATCCTGCCGGTGTTCGCGCCGGTGATCCGCACCATGGCACCGGCCTTCGCGCCCCATCTGGGTCTGGAGGCGCCGACCAATGCGGCACAGACAGACTATGTCCAGGCGCAGGTGATCTACTGGTTCGCGATCCTGATCGCGGTGAATCTGCAGACCTCGTTCCTGACACCGCCGTTTGGCTTCGCACTGTTCTACATGAAGGGTGTGGCCCCCTCGAGCGTCAAGATGCAGGATATCTACCTCGGCATCATCCCGTTCGTGATCCTGCAGCTGATCGGTCTCGGTTTCGTGCTCGTGTTCCCGGAGCTCGGGCTCTGGCTACCAACCGCATTCTTCGGAAAGTAGCGACGATTCGCGGTCGCCGGACATGACGGCGGGGCGGCGCATCCCAGACCCGGGGTGCGCCGTTTCCTTTTGGGCGAGCGGGGGTGTGGCGGGCCGACGGTGGCTGGCCCGGTGCCGATTGTCTTCATCTTGCTGAGTGCCTCTATGGAATTCGACTTTTCTGCCGAACAGAAGCAATTGAAAAATGAGGCACGCAGGTTTCTGGCCGATCGTTGTGGGCGCGACGCGGTCAGGGCCGTGCTCGATGGCCCTGCGTCCACCGACCGGGCACTCTGGCGCCGGCTCGGCGAGCTGGGCTTTCTGGGCGCCGCGATACCCGAGGAATACGGTGGTATCGGCGCGGGCTATCTGGAGGCCTGCGTGCTGGCCGAAGAGCTCGGACGGGCGGTGGCTCCCGTGCCCTATGCGAGCTCGATCGCGCTGGCGGCAGAGTGTCTGATGCTCGCCGGCTCGGAGCAGCAAAAGCGTCGCTGGCTGCCGTTGCTGGCCAGCGGTGCGGCGATCGGCAAACTCGCGGGCATCGACGGCCCCGGGCCGCACGCCTTTACGCTGCCTGCAACGAGCGTGCGTGCGGGCGGCCGGGGCCTGGTCGTCGACGGGCGCAAGCTACCCGTCGCCGACGGGGATATTGCCGATTTCGCGCTGGTGCCGGTGCGTGATGATGCGGGCGCGTTGAGCCTGACGCTTATAGAGCTCGGCGATCCGGGTGTGACACGGCGCACCCTGGAGAGCATCGATCCAACCCGCAGCCAGGCCGAGCTGGTTTTCGCCGACGTAGCGGCCGAGCCGCTCGGTGCGGCGGGCGAGGGCGGCCGGATACTCGAACGCGTCTTCGACCGTGCCGCGGTACTGATCGCCTTCGAGCAGCTGGGTGGCGCCGAGCGAGCGCTGGAGATGGCGCGAGACTATGCCCAGGAGCGGTTTGCGTTCGGGCGGCCGATCGGCTCACTGCAGGCTGTCAAGCATATGCTCGCCGACATGTATGTCTCGGCCACCCTGGCGCGCTCCAACTGCTACTACGGCGCCTGGGCCTTGTCCACGAATGCCACCGAGCTGGCGCAGGCGGCCGCCACCGCGCGGGTCAGTGCCACCCAGGCATATCAGCACTGCGCACGCAACAACATCCAGGTGCACGGCGGCATGGGCTTCACCTGGGAGTTCGACTGTCACCTCTACTACCGACGATCGAATCTGCTGGCTGCCGTTCTGGGCCCCCTCTCGCACTGGGAGGACCGCCTGGTGCAATGCCTGGTCGATGCCCGCACGCCGACCACAGCCCTCGCAGGAGCCGCGCAATGAATTTCGACGACACCCCACAGGAAGCGGCCTTTCGCAAGCTGGCCCGGGACTGGATTCAGGCCAATGCGCCGCGCGAATTGCAGCACGAACTGGAGTCGGCCGGTTTCGGTCAGCCGGCCCTGCAATCCCAGGACGCCCTGATCGCCGGCAAGGCCTGGCAAAAGAAGAAATACGACGCCGGCTGGGCCTGTCTGCACTGGCCGCGTGAGTACGGCGGTCGCGGCGCCTCGCCGATCGAGCGCGTGATCTGGCAACAGGAGGAGGGCGTGTACGCAAAGCTGTCGCGCCCGTTTCTGATCGGCCAGGGAATGTGCGGCCCCACGGTGATGAAGTACGCGGCCGAGCCGCACCGGCTGCGATACCTGCCGCCTCTGGCGTCGGGCGAGGAGGTCTGGTGCCAGTTGTTCTCCGAGCCCGTGGCGGGTTCGGATCTGGCCGGCCTGCGTACACGTGCGGAACGCGACGGCGATGACTGGGTGGTCAACGGACAGAAGATCTGGACCTCTGGCGCCCATTACAGCGACTACGGCATCCTGATCACCCGCACCGACCCGACTGTGGCCAAGCACGATGGCCTGACCATGTTCTTCATCGATATGAAGAGCCCCGGCGTGGAGGTGCGACCGATCAAGCAGGTCAACGGTCAGTCGGGTTTCAACGAGGTGTTCTTCACCGATCTGCGTATTCCCGATCATCAACGCCTGGGAATGCCTGGCCAGGGGTGGCGGGTGTCGCTGACCACGCTGATGAACGAGCGACTGTCGATTGGCGCCGGGATGCCGACCGGTTTTCCAGAGTTGCTCGATTTCTGCGCTGAGTACGAACTGGGCGATGGACGCAAGGCTGTGGATGATCCGGCGGTACGTGCACGGCTGGCCTCATGGGCGGTTCGGGCGAGCGGCTTGAAATACACCGCTTATCGCAGTATCTCGGCGCTGTCCAAGGGCGAGGAACCCGGCCCGGAGAACTCCATCGGCAAGCTGGTGGCCGGCTCGATGCTGCAGGAAATCGCCATGTTCGCGCTCGATCTGCAGGGGCCCACCGGCGTGCTGACCGACCCCGAGGCCGTGCCGGCGGCGGCCCGTTTTCAGGCCATGCTGCTGCGTTCGCCGGCCACCCGCATCGAGGGTGGCACCGATGAGATCCTGCGCAACATCATCGCCGAACGCGTGCTTGGCCTGCCGCCCGATATGCGCGCCGATCGCGGCATGCCGTTCAACGAGATCCCGACCCGCGTCTGAACCGGTGAATCAGATCTTGCGATCCCGCCCGGCCCAGTAGGGCTCGCGCAGCTTGCGCTTGAAGATCTTGCCCGAATCCTCGCGCGGCAGGCGCTGCTCGAATACGAACTGGCGCGGGATCTTGAACGCGGCCAGATGCCTGGCCAGGTATTGGCGAAGTTCCGCGGGCTCGGGGTGCGGCTCACGCACCTCGATGTGGGCGATCAGGCTTTCGCCGAACTCCTCGTTCGGGATCCCGAACACCGCGCAGTCGATCACTTGCGGATGGGCGATCAATACCTTCTCGATCTCGGCCGGGTAGATATTCACGCCGCCGGAGATCACCATGTCGTTGCGGCGATCGGCCAGGAACAAAAAGCCGTCGGCATCGAGCCAGCCCATGTCGCCATTGGTGAGGCCGCCGTCGAACTCCATCTCCACGCGTGCCTGATGCCGCTTGTGATAGGTGAAGTCGGTGCGCACCGCATGATGCACATAGATCTCGCCGATCTCGCCAGGCCCGACCCGCTCGCCCTGTGCATCGCGAATGCTGATGCTCAGCCCGGTCAACGGCAGTCCGACTGTGCCTGGGCGCTCGATCGCGGCCGCGGAATCGGCCACGGTGACGATGCCGTTTTCGGTGGAGCCGTAGTACTCGTGGATGACAGGCCCCCACCATTCGATCATTTTGCGCTTGACCTCGGGCGGGCAGGGAGCGGCCCCATGAATCACGTGCCGCAGGCTGGACAGGTCGTAGCGCGAGCGCACTTCCTCGGGTAGCCGCAGCAGGCGCACGAACATGGTGGGCACCATGTGCATGTTCGTGACCCGGTGTTGTTCGACCATGGCCAGCAGTTCTTCGGGATCGAAGCGCGCCTCGAGCACCACGGTGGCACCATTGCGGGCCGCGGCGAGCCCGTAGGCGTTGGGTGCCGAGTGGTACATGGGGCCGTTCATCAGTGCCACCACCCCGGTGCAGTCGGGTGGGATGCCAAAGCCCTCGTGCACGCGCAAGGCGTTGCGCGCCTGTGCCTCGGCGTCCATCGGGGCCCGGCGGACCCCCTTGGGGTGTCCGGTGGTGCCCGAGGTGTAGATCATGCTTCCGCGCGCATCCGGCGGCGGTGCCTGCCATGGTGCGGCCTGCGCCAGAGCGTCTTCCCAGGCCAGCAGCCTGCCCGGATGATCGAGCGTCCCGATCAGCGTGGCGGGCGACGGCGTGTCGGCACGGCCATAGGCGTGCGCGATCTCCGGGGGTGTGGCGGCGATCAGCACCGTCAGCGTCGGTGGCAGGGCGGACGCGATAGCGGGCAGGAGATCCGCGTGAACGACGAGAACCCTGGCATCGCAATCGCGCAGAATGTAACCGGCTTCTTCGGGTGTGTAGTGCCAGTTGACCGGCGTGGCATAGGCGCCGAGCAATGCGCAGGCGGCCGCACACTCGAAGAACGGGAAATCGTTGCGCAGCATCATGGCCACGCAGTCGTCGAGCCCGACGCCAAGCTCGCTCAGGGCGGTGGCCGCGCGCGCGGACCGTGTGATGCGCTCGGCCTGGCTCAGGCGGCGATCGCCACTGATGATGTCTGCGGTCATGATTTCCTTCGGATTAGAAAGACATGGCAAGAACAGCCTGTCAACGCACCGCGATCGACGGCAGCCAGGTGGCCAGCGGTGGGAACACGATGATCAACGCGATCAGCAGGAACACACAGGCAATGAACGGCATCGCGGCCAGGTAGATGTCTTTCATGGTGGTGCCAGGCGGCGCCACGCCCTTCATCACGAACAAGAGCAGGCCGAACGGCGGCGTGGTGAAGCCGATCTCGAGCGTGAGCAGCATGATCAGACCGAACCAGGTGAGATCGAAACCCAGGCTCTTGGCCAGCGGAAAGAAGATCGGTGCGGTCAGCAGCATCATCGAGAGCTGATCCATGAAGCAGCCCAGAAACAGCAATACGGCCATCATCAGCAGCAACATGACCATGGGGGAAGCGTCGAAGCCGGTGGCCCATTGGATCAGGCCGAAGGAGGCGCCCGAGAATGCCAGGATCTGGCTGAAGGTGGCGCTGCCGAAGATGATCAGGAAGGCCATCACGGTGACCCGCAATGCGCCGTTGATCGAGTTGCTGATCGAGCGCCAGGTGAGGCTGCGGTAGCCGATCGCCAGGACCAGCACACTGACGCAGCCGATCGCGGCGGCCTCGGTGGGCGTGGCCCAGCCCGAAATCATGACCCCGATCGTGAGCACGATCGCGCCGATCAGGGGCAGGATATCCACCAGGATCAGGCGCAGCTTCTCGCGCAGGGAAACCGTCTCGGCGTGATAACCCGGGGCGGCACTGCGATCGAGCATGGTCCAGGCCGCGATGAGCGCGAAATACAGGGTGGCCAGGATGATCCCGGGGACCACGCCGGCGATCAGCAGCGCGGCGACATCGGTCTGACCGAGTGTGGCCAGGAGCACCGCAAGTGCGCTCGGCGGAATGATCACCGCCAGGCCGCCGGTGCCCAGGATCGGCCCGATCGACAGATACTTGTTGTACCCGCGGCGCATCATCTCCGGCACCATCAGCGAGCCGAGCAGGGCGGTGGAACCCATGCTCGAGCCCGACAGTGCCGCGAAGCCTGTGCCACCGGCCACCGTGACATAGGCGAGCCGGCCCGGGATATTGCCGAACAGTCGGTCGATCGCATTGAACATGCGCTGACCGAGCCCGGTGTGATAGAACAGTTCGCCCATCAGCAGGAACATCGGGATCGGCACCAACGAGAAGTTGGTCATCGCGCCAAAGCCGTTGTTCAGCATCTGGCTGACCCCCAACGGCCCGCCGATGAAGACCCAGGCGCCGATGATGTTGGAGGCCAGGAAGGCGATGGCCACCGGCATGCCCAGCAACATCAGGCCGATGATCATGCCGAAAAGGAGGGCGATCGCGCTGGGCCAGTCCACAGTGTCGTTTCCGGTGTTCGTCAGTGGCTGGCGCGGCTGCCGTCGGCGCGTTCATACGGGTCTTCGCCGCGCACCAGGAAGCGGCCGAACTCGATGGTCATCAGCGCAAATGACAACGGCATGAAGATCGTGAGCATCCAGCGCGGCATATCCAGCGAGCGGATGTCCAGCTCGTCGCGCACGTAATCGGTGTAGGCGATCTCGGCGGAGAAGCCGGTGAGTACCGCGCAGGTGATCACACAGGCCAGCAGGATCAGCATGTTCAGCATCTGCCGGGTGCGCCCGTGGAACTGCATCAGCAGCGCCTCGACATAGATGTGCCCCTTCTCACGCACCAGCAGGGGCGCGCCCAGAAGCGGAATCAACAGCAGGAAGTATTCGTTGAAGGTGAAAATGTGGGCGGAGCTCTGGCTGCCGGTATTGCGCAGGGCCACATCGATCACGATCGAGACCATCATCACGGCCATCAGCAGACCGGCGAGCCAGGCCATGGCTCGAAGCAGGGCATCGTAGGCGCGTGTCATCGTCTGCAGGGGCTCGCGTGCCGGGCGGGCGAAAGTGCCCGGTGTCTTCGCCCGACAGTGTACGACCGGGCCGATGGATCGATCTGAGGCTGCACTGCCGCGCCGAGGCCGGCATACCGAAACGGCAGCCGGCCTGAGCAGGGCAGCCAGGCGGGATTACTTGCCGACGAACTTCTCGATCAGCGCATCGGCGTCATTGTCGCCGCCCGCCTTCTCGAGGCGCTCACGCATGCGCTTGATGTTTTCGGCAATCGCCGCGCCGGTGAACTTGGCCGCGGCTTCCTTGGACTGGGCGACGACCTTGAGCCCGCGCTTGGCCAGCTCGGCCTCTTCCTTGACCCAGAGCGCCTGGCGGGCGGCGGTGCTCGATTTCTCGTGCTCGGCGACCACCTGGGTGAGGATCTCGCGGGTCTTGGCGGACAGTGAATCCCACTTCTTCTTGTTCATGATGACCATGACATCGGTGGAGAAGAAGGCCGGGTCGATCCGGTACTTGAGGAAGCGATCCCAGTTGAAGTCCATCAGGCCGATCTGGGTCCAGCCCATCAGTTCCACGGTACCGCGCTCGAGCGCGGTGTAGATATCGGGCATGTTGACATTGATCACCTGGGCCTTCAGGTAGTTGCTGAAGAACGCGTTATAGATCGCGTTGCCACGCACCTTGAAGCCCGAGACATCGAGCGCTCCGCTGCCATCCAGCTTGGGTTCGCGCACCGACCACAGGTGGAACTTCACGCCGCTGTCGACCCAGCCGAGCGCGATCGTGCCCATGCGCTTCTCGTGGGCGGCGCTCAGCAGGGCCAGACCGCCGTTGGCACGGGCGGTGGCGGCATCGATGCTGGCCGCCGACACCACGTCGCACTCGGGGACCGTACCGGCATAGAACGCGCACGGCACATGGACCATGTCGACCACGCCGTTACGAGCCGCGTTGGGCTGCTGCATCATCGGGATGGCCTCCGGGCCACCGCGAACCTGGATCTCGAACACGCCCTCACCGGCCTTGTTCGCCTTCTCGACCATCTCGAGGAAGCTGCGGGTGTAGATCAGTGACTTCGGAAACGCGTGGGTGGCGCTGATCGTGTCCTTGGCAAGCACCGGGCTGGCCGCGCCGATCATGCCGATGGCGAGCAGAGAGCCCGCCACACGGGAAAGCAGTTTCATCAGAAATCTCCTTGGATGGTCGGCCGGTGGACCTGGCCATGTTCGATTTGTAAGGTGCCGGGAATCTGGCGGTCTGCTACGGGAACAGCTGGATCATCGGGAGCGCCTGCCCCGCGGCCAGCAGATCGACCCGCTTCAGGCGGATCTTCAGTTTACCGTCAATTCTGACCAGTTCATGGGTGGCACAGCCGGGCAAGGAGATCTGATCACCGCCGCGCTGCTCGAAATACAGGAACGGCGTGCGCATCCGCCAGGCCGACGCTGCGGCTGCCTCACAGTGCGAGGCCTGCAGGATATGCAGGCAGCGGCTCGCCGGGTGTTGCGAGTGGGCCTGAGGATGGCGCAACCGGTCGATGCGCAAACGCAGCAGAAACGGATCCTCGAGCGCCAACGAGGGTTGCAGGCGCATGTCGGTCTGGCCCGGGGCGGCCGGAACCCAGTAATGGCCATCGGGCGCGAACAGGGCCAGCCAGTCGTCGTGGCGGCCGTCGTCGAAGCTGCGCCTCGTGGGCGATGAACGCCGTCAGCTCAGCCGACAGCGAGGTCCCGAGCACAGGAGGGCCATCACTGGTCGGCACCGGGTCGGGCTCGCGGCCCAGGGGATTCGACGCCAACGAGGTCATGCGGGTGACCCCCAACATGCGTTGCCAGGCGCGAAACTGATTGCGCATCAGCGCCTCGCTGCCGCTGGCCACCTCGCGTTGCACCGAGCCTTCGTCGGCCAGCCCGTCGGGCGAGCTGCCGCGCTGCAGATTGACCCAGGGATTGGCCTCGCTGGTCAGCCGCTGCTGGATGGCCTCGAACAGGTGAACATCGTCGTGCGCCACCATGGACATGGGCGAGAACGCCACCCGGTTATAGGTCAGCGCGCGCTCGAGCAGGGTGTCGGGCGCACCCACCGGGCGGAACGACCAGGATTCCAGCACGGTTTCGTTGACCGAGACCGGCCAGAGCAGAACGCAGCGCGACCGGCGAGCTCTTCACCGACAGGGTGGGATAGAGAATGGTGTTCTGGGATCGGAAGCCGAGTATGGCCTCGGCCTGCTCGGCACCATAGCGTTGCTGCATCGCGCGCTGATAGTCATCCAGCGCGCCGTAGCTGGTATGGATGTTGAACCGCGTGCCAAAGAAGCTGTGGCCATTGGGCAGAATGGTGGCGCCCATGGCATCGAAGAACTCGTAGCTGCCGCCGAACGGCAGCATCTGTTCGATCGCCATCGGTTTGGGGGCATGCTCCGGTTGGTCGGACCAGAGCCGCTTGGCCGTCGCCGCGGCCGAGCGATGCGAGGACACCGGATGCATCGCATCATTGATGTTCTCGAGATAGATCTTCCAGTTGCAGCGGATTCTGTGGCGCAGCGGCCTGCCGACGACCTCGAGCCGGCCCTCGGGCGAGCGCTCCACCATGTTGCGCAAGGCCGCCAGCGCCGGCCCGAACCAGTCTTTGAATGCGGGGCCATCATCGCTCAGGCGCACGAACAGGAAGCCGTGGTACTCGACCAGGTGCCGGTAGCGACCGAGCCCGGAGGTGTCGCCGGATGCGGCCAGCGGGGTGCCGTCGTAGCCCTGGCGCAATGGAATGGCCAGCAGCGAGCCGTCGGGCCGATAGGCCCAGCCGTGATACGGGCAGCGCAGCATGCGCGCGATGTTGCCGCTTTCCTCCGTGACCAGCGGGGCGCCCTTGTGCAGGCAGCGATTGGCCAGCGCGGCAATCGTGCCATCGGGCTGGCGCACGATGATCAGCGGTTGGCCCGCCGGCTCGCAGGCGATGAAATCGCCGCTGGCGGGAATCTGGCTGGCATGGCCGACGAACAACCAGGCACGCATGAACAGGCGCTCGCGCTCGAGCGCGAACACCTTCGGGCAGGTGTAGGCATCGCGATGGACGCGGTCGGTCTGCACCAGGGCCGCCGGCCAGCCCGGCAACGGCATATCGGATGACTGTTCTGCGTTGGAGAAAGCGGCTTCGAACACGGCGGCCGGGATCGCTGATACGTGGGATTCGCTACACTCAATGTACACCACAAAATATGGGCGAGGTGACGCCCGGGCGGCTGTTGCCCGAGGGTCGTTGACCGCTTGCCGGGCGCCGTTCGACTGACGGCTGCGGCGGCGCGAGCCCGTGCACGCATCGCCATTGCGGAGACAGATATGGATCGCAGACAACGACATGAAGCACGCAACCGGGCGGTGAGCTCGGCGGTCGACGAGATCCGCCGCATCGAGGCGGACGCAGGTGTCAACCGGGACTCCCTCGAGCGCATCAAGCAGGTTCTGCAGGGGCTGGCCGCGCGTCGCGAATTGTTTCCGCTGGAGGACTTTCCGCCTTTGGAGGCGGGCGCGGAGCGCAACAATGCGCTCTATCGTCTGTCCGAGGACGATGATCACCGGTTCGCGTTGTACGCGCAGGTGTCACGCGGCAACACCCATACCCCGGCCCATGATCACACCACCTGGGCGGTGATCGTCGGACTCGAAGGCGAGGAATTGAACCGGCTCTATGAAAGAGCCGAGGTCGGCGGCGTGCGTGAGCAGCGCCAGGTGAACATCGGCCCCGGTGACGGCATCGCGTTCATGCCCGATGATCTTCATTCGATCCACATCGATGGCGATGCGCGGGTGCTCAACTTTCACATGTACGGCCTGGCGCTCGAACAGTTGCACGGCCGGCGCTACTACGACCGTGCCAATGACAGCTGGAAGCACTTTCCGGCCAGTAGTGGCATCCGGCCGGCACCGCAGCCATGATCGCCACCATCGACGCCCGTGAGCTGCATGCGGCACTGCGCGACGGCGCGGAAATCGCGCTGATCGATGTGCGCGAGCAGGGCGCGCATTCCGAGGCGCATCCACTGCTCTCGGCCTGTCTGGGGCTGAGCCGGCTCGATCTGCAGGCCGCCCGCTTTCTGCCGCGCCGGGATCTGCGCATCGTCGTGCACGATGGCGGTGAAGATGATGACGCGCTGGCCAGGCGCGGGGTCGGGGTTCTGCGCGCTCTGGGCTACACCGATGTGCGCCTGCTCAAGGGCGGTGCGGCCGCCTGGCAGGCGGCCGGGCTGGAGCTGTTCTCCGGCGTGAACGTGCCCTCCAAGGCGTTCGGGGAGGTCATCGAGCACCGCCACGACACACCCCGGGTCACCGCCGACGAACTGGCCGCGATGCGCGCCGGCACCGCGCCGATCGTCATTCTCGACAGCCGCCCGATGGACGAATACCGACGCATCAGCATCCCGGGGGGCATCGATTGCCCGGGCGCGGAGCTGGTCTACCGGGTGCATGAAATGGCGCCCGACCCGGCCACCACGGTGGTGGTCAATTGCGCGGGGCGAACCCGTTCGATCATTGGCGCGCAGTCGCTGATCAACGCCGGCGTGCCGAATCGCGTGGTGGCGCTCAAGGACGGCACCATGGGCTGGCAGCTCGCGGGCCATGAACCGGCCACCGGCCGCACCGAGCATGCACGCGCTCCGGGTGCCGAAGCGCTGGCGGTGGCGCGCGCGCGCGCCACGGCGGTGGCGCGGCGCTTTCAGATCGAATCCATCGACGGCGCCGGCCTTGCGGCCTGGTTGGCAGATTCCTCGCGCACCACCATCGTGCTCGATGTGCGCACCGCGCAAGAGTACGCGGCCGGCCACTGGCCGGGCGCCTGGCATGCGCCCGGCGGACAGCTGGTCCAGGCCACCGACGAATACGTGATGGTGCGCGGTGCGCGCCTGGTGCTGGCCGACGGGCCGGACGGTGTGCGCGCCACGATGACCGCGCATTGGCTGCGTCAGATGGGCTGGCCGCAGGTTCGGGTGTTGACCGAGCAGGCGGCGCAGCCCGAGGTCGGGCCCGAGCCTGCATCACCGTGGCCCGAGGGCGTCGAGTGCATTGCGGCCACCGATCTGCTCGCAGCAGTGGCGGGTGAGGATCCGCCGACGCTGATCGATCTGGACAGCAGCCGGCAGTTTGCCCGCGGGCATCTGCCGGGCGCCTGGTGGAGCACGCGGGCGCGCCTGCCGCAGGCGGCCAGCGAACTGGCGGCCCGTGGCGCCAGGCTCGATCCGGTGGTCTTCGTGAGCCGTGACGACACGCTGGCGGCATGGGCCTGTCGCGATTGGATCGGCGCTGGCCACGGGGCTGCCCGGGTGCTGACCGGCGGCGCTGTTGCCTGGCAACAGGCGGGTGGCGGGATCATCTCTGGCGAGGCGGATCGGATGCTCGGCGCAGCCGATGATGTCTGGCTCAAACCCTATGAGCGCGTCGGTGAAGGCCATCGAGCGATGCAGGAATATCTCACCTGGGAGGTGGGTCTGGTGGCGCAGCTCGAGCGCGAAGGCACGCTGCAGTTCTGGTGGCCTGCCGAGGATGCCGCCTGAGCAGGCTTGAATCGACCGCCGTTCCCGTGGGGCGCGGGGCGGTGGCATGACATGACGCCCCGGGAACCGATCTGGGAGAGATTCGATGCAGGCGATCCTGATGCGCTTGATCCGGCCCTTGCTGTATGCGGTGATCCCGTTGCTGCTGCTCTGGGTGATCGTGTCGCGCTCGGTGTTCTATGCCGAGCCGGGTTTCATCTATCACGTGCGCACGATCACCGGCGCCGAGCACGCCGTGTCCGATGTCGGCTACCAGTTCTTCCTGTTCGGGCGCTGGAACGCCTGGAAGCGGGCGATGACCGTGCAGGCGGTGGAGGGTGGGCGCTCCGATGCGCTCTCCGCCGAACGGGATACCAGTGATACCAGCGCCTCGCTGCCGCCCTTGAACATCATGTTCCTGGATCAGGTGGATGCGGATGCCGAGGCGACCGTGCGTTTCTCGATTCCGTCCGAGACCGAATCTTTCCTGAAGCTGGCCCATGAGTACCGCACGCCCGACAATCTGCTGCGCACCGCATTGATTCCGGCCTTCAAGGAAACCCTGCAGGCCACGGCCTCGCTGATGACCGCCGAAGACTATTACTCCGGCGCGCGTACCCAGTTCAATACCGAGTTCGAGGGCCAGATGAACCGGGGCATCTATCAGGTGCGACGCGAGGAGATCGTGGTGCGCACCGGTCAGCGCGCGCAGGGCACGGCCAATGCGGCGATGGCCGATTCACAAGGCTCTTACAGCGATGATTCCAGGTGGTCTACGAGGTGCGCAAGATTCTCGATGCCGAAGGCCGCGAGATCCGCAAAGACCAGAAGTTCGTCAATTTCGGCATCAATGTGGTCGATGCCCGGGTGACCAACATGGTGCCCAACAAGAAGTTCGTCGAGCGGATGCAGCTCAAGCGAAGGGCTCGGCCGATCGCGCCATTGCGCGCGAGCAACGCATCCAGGAAGAAGAGCAGCGCCTGCTGGCGATCGCGCGTGGCGAGCGCGAGGTGGCCGAGCGCCAGGCCAAGGCCAAGGTCGAGCAGATTCAGAAGACCACCGATGCCGAAACCGAGAAGCAGCTGGCACTGACCGCGGCCGACAAGCTGCTGCAGCAGGCGCAGATCGAACGCCAGACCGCGGCCGTGCAACTCGAGAAGGCCAGGATCGAGGCCGAGCAGGTCAAGACGCTCGCCGATGCCGAGGCACATCAGCGCCGGGTCATTCTGGAGGCCGACAATGCGCTTGCCCAGAAACTGGATACCGAGGTGCGCATTCATGAGCTGTGGGCCAATGCCTTTGCCCGCCGCGCGGTGCCGACCACGGTGCTCGGCAGCGCCGGCGAGACCCCGACAGGCTCCGATGGTGAGGCCCGCATGTTCATGCAGATGCTCACGGTCGACGCGGCGCGCCGCCTGGCCTATCAGCGCGAGCTGGACGGCACGGCGCCGGCAGCCGGGCGCACGGCGCAGGCCCGCTGACGCCGGCGGCGCGCGCGCCGCGTGCCAGGGCGCGCGGGCAGCCGCGCCGGCACGTGGGCGGCCTCGCGCGCGCCGCAAGCTTGTTGAAATGCGCCCGGGTTTCCCGGGCCCGGCGGGTTCGCCCTTCGTAGCGCACCGCTGCTAAGCTATCGGTGCTGTCTGCGGGTCGGCGTCATGTAAGTGGTCTGCGCACCAGCGCACCATGATGTTCGACCCATCCAGTGCGCCGATCGCAAGGAGCCAGTCATGTCTTTTTTCTCAGCGTTCTCCAGGCGCGAACCGATGTCCGTGGCAGGTACCCACGCGGTCAGTGGTCGGCCGATCATGGGCCCGTTTCCGGATGAGATGCGTCAGGCGGTGTTTGGCATGGGCTGCTTCTGGGGTGCCGAGCGCTTGTTCTGGGAAACCCCCGGTGTCTATGCCACGGCGGTCGGTTACGCCGGTGGCCGTGTCGAGCATCCGAACTATCGCGAGGTGTGTTCGGGCGCGACCGGGCACGCCGAGGTGGTGCTGGTGGTCTATGACCCGGCCCTGATTTCATACGATGAGTTGTTGCGCGTGTTCTGGGAGGGCCATGACCCCACCCAGGGCAATCGCCAGGGTAACGATGTCGGTACCCAGTATCGATCCGTGATCTACACCCACGACGATGCCCAGGCGCGCGCGGCGCATGAATCGGCAGATCGCTTCGGCCAGAGCCTGGCCGGCGCCGGCTATGGCGCGATCACCACCGAGATCGGCCCGGCGCCTGCGTTCTTCTATGCCGAGGACTATCACCAGCAGTACCTGCACAAGAACCCCGGCGGCTACTGCGGGCTGGGCGGTACCGGTGTCGGTTGCCCGATGCCGGTAACCCGCTGATTCCGGCCCGGGTGTAAGGTGCTTGGATCGTGAGCACACGAATGCGTGCAAGCCTGGCGGTACGCCTTGTATTTTGCGTTCCCGCCACCAGATACCGATCATCCGCGCCGGTGGCGAGCCGGCGTGATTCGCGAGGCCGGGCCCGAGGGCGCGTGCCTTGGTCGTCAACGCGGGCGGGTCGTGCGGCGTTGTCATTGGCAGCCTGCGCGCGCACACCCGGATGATGCGCGCGGCTGAAATGCGGAGTCTTTTCCGCGTCGAATCGGAGCAAGATGAATTCTCCCAATCCCCGCCTGCAATATGTGCAGGTTCGAGCCCCCGGTCCGTTCACCAAGGCGCTGGCGGTCATTGCCGGTGCGGGTCTGCTGGTGGTGGGGCTGATGTTCTCGATCGTGTTCGTCGGTGTCGCCCTGGTGGTCGGTGCGATCGTCGGTGGCTGGTTCTGGTGGAAGACCCGCGCGCTGCGCCGGGATCTGCGCGCACAGATGGCGCGCATGCAGAGCGAGTTCGACGCCGCGGTGGGCGCGCCGCAGTCGCGCCCGGGTGCCACGCCCGGGGCCCAGGGCACGCGAGGCGCGGGCACGGTCATCGATGGCGACTTCATTCGCGAGCGCGAACCGACCACGCGCGACTGATCTCGTGCGCTGAGCGCCGGCGAGAGCCCGGCGCAACCGAGACTCACGGCCGATGAGTCTCGCACCGTCACCAACGGGTGCCAGCGACGCGCGCGTTGGTCACGGGGCGCGGTCGGTTTCTGGCCGATCTGCCGGCGCCCGGTGCCCTGCACGCGGTCTTCGTTCGCAGCCCGCATCCGCGCGGGCGACTGCTTTCGCTCGATTGTGATGCCGCGCGCGCCATGCCGGGTGTGGTCGTCCTGACGGCCTCGGAGCTCGCGCCTTCGATGCCGGCGGTCAATCGCTTTGGTCAGCATCCGGCGGTGCCGCTGAGCCAACCCATGGCGTGCGACAGGATCGACTGGCCCGGGCAGGCCCTGGCGCTGGTCCTGGCCGATGAACCCGCCCTGGCAGAGGCCGCGGCCGAGCAGATCGCCTTCGATATCGACGCGGATGAATCGGCCGAAGGGCCGGTTGGCTCGCAGGCCGGACTGGCGCTTGCCCAGGATGGCGAAATCATTCGCTGGCACCTGTGTGCCGGCAGCGAGCCCGCACCCGGCGAGGTGCGACAGGTCTCCCTGACCATGATCCAGCCCCGGGTCGCCGCGGTCGCGCTCGAGGCGCGCGGTCTGCTGGCGGGCATCGATGAGCAGGGGCGCCTCGATGTCTGGGTGCCCACCCAGTCACCGGCACGGGCGCGCGACGACATCGCGCACGCGCTCGGTCTGCAAGCTGCCCAGGTGCGTGTCCGGGTGCCCGATGTCGGCGGCGCATTCGGCAGCAAGGCGTCGCTCGGCCCGGATGAGTTGCTGGTCGCGGCCGCCGCCTGGCGGGAACGCCGCACGGTCCGTTGGCTGGCCAGCCGCAGCGACGAGTTTCTCGCCGGCGTGCACGGCCGCGGAGGGCGATGGCAGGCGGTTTTGCAGTCCGACCGAGACGGCGCGCTGCGCTATCTGCGCGCGGATCTGTGCTTTCCGGTGGGCGGCTGGCTTCCCTACAGCGCGTTGGTCCCTGCGCGCAATGCGGCCAGAATCCTTCCGGGCCCGTATCGCCTGGCGGGCAGCGAGGTGCACGCGCGTGTCCAGGCCGAGCCGCGCGCGGCGGTCAATATCTATCTGGCGCCGGTCGTCCCGAGGCCGCGTTGCTGATGGAATCGCTGATCGACGACACCGCACGCATGCTCGATCTCGACCCGCTCGCGTTACGCCTGCAGAACCTGCTCACCGCCGCTGACATGCCCTGGTCGCTGCCTTCGGGTGACTGCCTCGATGGCGGGGATCCGCGCGCCGTCCTTGCGCAGGCCGCCGAATGCTTCGACTATCCCGGCGAGCGCGCCGGGCTCGCCGGGCGTCGGGCGAACGGCGAGCGTGTAGGCATCGGCATCGGCTGTTATGTGGAACCCTGCGGTCAGGGCTTCGAACGGGCGCGCCTGAGTGTGCGTGCCGATGGCGCGATCGAACTGGCACTGGGCACCGCATCCCAGGGGCAGGGGCATCAGAGGGTCTTCGCGACCATCGTGGCCGAGGTGCTGGGCTGCGACCCGGCACGTGTGTGCGTGCTCGAGGGGGATACCGAGCGTTGTCCGGATGGAATCGGGGCCTTGGCCAGCCGCAGCATCGCAATTGGTGGCAGCGCCGCCCGTCTGGCCGCGCTTGCGGTGCAGGCCCGGCTGGCCAGCGGTGAGCGCGCACCGCTGAGCGAAACCATTCGCTACGAGGTGCCCGCCGAGGCCTTTGGTCTGGGGGCCGTGATCGTGCGCCTGTCACTGGCCGCGGGCAGCTTCGAGCCGTGCGTCGAACGCCTCGTCTGGGTCGATGATTGTGGTCGCGTGATCGACGAGCGCGGCACGCGCGCCCAGCAGATCGGTGGTTTGGCGCAAGGCATCGGCCAGGCCTTGTTCGAGGCCCTGCGCTATGATGAGCACGGTCAGTTGCTGACGGGTTCGCTGATGGACTACGCCCTGCCTCGCGCCGACCGCATGCCGCTGGCCCCGCAACTGTTCGCGATGCCCTCGGCCTGTGGGGCCAATGAACTGGGCGCGCGCGGCATCGGCGAGGCCGGCTGCATCGGCGTGCCGGCGGCGATCCTCAATGCCGCCCGCGATGCGCTGGCCGCGATTGCGCCCTTGCCGGCGGATCTGGATCTCGATCTGCCACTGACCGCGGACAAACTCTGGCGGGCCGGCGAACGGCTGTCCCGCATTGCCCTGCCTGATGATCCGGGCCGCTGAACCACGCGCCTGGCCCGCCAGGCACCACGAAAGAGACGAGCATGAAATACGACAAAGCCGATGCCAAGGCCTACGCACGCGAGAACTTCACCGGCGTCTGGGCAGCCGTCATGACACCTTTCCACGGCCCCGAGCTCGCGGTGGACGAGGCCGGATACCGGCGCAATCTCGAACACTGGATCGGCGAGCTGCGCCTGGACGGCCTGTTCGTCGGTGGCAAGCAGGCCGAGGCGTTCTCGATGTCCGTGCAGGAGCGCAAGCGCCATTTCGAACTCGCGATCGAGGTGGCCGACAGCCGCTGCGGCATCATCACCTCGTGTTCCGACACCCGGCTGGACACCGTGCTGGAACTGGCGCGGTATTCGCAGGATATCGGCGCCGATTACATCGTGGTGCACAGCCCGGTCCTGCACTTCGGTGCCGACACCGACGAGACGATCTACGAGTACTACCGCTATCTGAGCGAGCAGCTCAGGATCGGCATCGCGATGTGGAATCATCCCGATTGCGGCTACATCATGAGCCCGGAGCTCTGCTCGCGTATTGCCGATCTGCCCAATATCGTCGCCATCAAGTACAGCGTGCCGCGCCCGCAGTATGCACAGCTCAGCCGCCTTGCCGGTGACCGGATTCATGTCAGCACGGCCTCCGAGGAGGAATGGTTCGACAACATCGTCGAGCTCGGCTGGCGCCTGTATCTGTGCTCGTCGCCGCCCTATCTGCTGCAAACCGCGCACGACCGGCGCATCAACGAATACACCCGCCTGGCCTTCGATGGCCGCATCGAGGAGGCGCGTCGGGTGCGTGACAGCCTCGAGCCGGCGCGCCAGGCCTTCAAGCGCTCGCGTCCGGCGGGTAAGCCGCAGCCGCACAGCAAGTACTGGATGGAGCTGCTCGGACAGGTGGGGGGGCCATGCCGCCGGCCGCTGTTGCCGCTGACCGATCAAGAGCGCGCCACCATTCGCGATGCCTTTGCCGAGAGCGGGCTGGCACCGGCCTGATCCGACGGTGATGAAAGGCTCATCGGATACCGACATGCGCGGCGCCATTTCGATCGACGCCCGCCAGCGGGCCGATATGCGCTGCCGCGTGAACCATCGTGAGACGGCGATCAACGCAACCGCCGAGCGCCTGCTCGTGCAATGGCTGCGAGAAGACCTCGGTCTGACCGGCACCCATGTCGGATGCGACACGGGTCAATGCGGCGCCTGCACGGTATTGATCGACGGTGAGCCGGTGAAGGCCTGCCTGACGCTCGCCGTGCAGTGCGACGGCTGCAATCTCACCACGATCGAAGGCCTCGCGCCTGCCGAGGACGAACTGCATCCGATGCAGCAGGCCTTCATCGATCATGATGCATTGCAGTGCGGCTTCTGCACGCCGGGCATGATCATGCGCGCGATCGCGCTGGCCGAGGAGCCGGTCGCCAATACCCCCGAGGCCATCGCCAGGGCCATCAGCGGCAATCTCTGCCGCTGCACCGGCTATGTGCCGATCGTGGCGGCGATCCGCGCCGGGCTGGACGCGATGCGCGCCGGCGGCTCGGGAAGCATCGAATGATGGTGCCGTTCGGCTACCGGCGCCCCGAGTCGCTCGAGGCCGCACTGGCCGCCTTGCGCAGCCTGCCGCAGGCACGACTGCTGGCCGGCGGCCAGAGTCTGTTGTCGGCGATGAAGCTGGGGCTCGACGCGCCGTCAGACCTGATCGATCTGCGCGCGATCCCGTCGCTGCACGAGTTGCGTGTGCATGATGGCCGGATTCATCTGGGCGCGATGGTCGAGCATCACCGCGTTGCCTCGTCGGCCGGCATCGTCGCCGGGTTACCGGGGCTGGGCGCACTGGCGGCCGGTATCGGTGACGCTCAGATTCGCCGCCGCGGCACGATCGGCGGTTCGCTCGCGAACAATGATCCGGCCGCCTGCTGGCCGGCGGCCCTGCTCGCCCTGAACGCACGGGTGCAGACCGATAGACGGGTGATCGCCGCCGACGCATTCGTTGGCCCGCTGTTCTCCACCGCGCTGATGGAAGACGAGATCATCACCTCGGTGTCGTTTCCGGTGCGCGTGCCGTTCGTCTATCTGAAGGTCGAACAACCGGCATCGCGCTTCGCTCTGATCGGTCTGGCCATGGCGCGTCTGCCCGAAGGGGTGAGGGTGGCGGTCACCGGGGTGGCCGATCGTGCCATGCGTCTGCCGGCGATGGAGGCGGCGCTCGACAGGCGGTTCGAGCCCAGCGCCGTGCCCGGCTCGTTGCTCGAGGCCCATGCCTTTACGACAGATCTGCACGCGGGTGCCGATTACCGGCGCCACTTGTGCGTGCATCTGGCGCGCCGCGCGGTGGCTGCTCTTGGCCGATGACAGTCTGTCCGAACACCGGATGCGCCTACGCGGCGGCTTTGGTGCAACACGCATGCCCTGGCGACCGAATCCGGCTGACAGGCGCTTGGACGGATAATCGGCTGGAGTACCCGGACGAGCCGGGACGGTCATTCAGTTCGCGCAACGTGTCCGGAACGCGGTGCGACCGAAGGAGGCAGACATGAACGCATCGAGATTCAAACCGTTCGATTTCAACGGCTGGATCGAGCGTAACCGGAAGTTCCTGGAACCACCGGTGGGCAACCGGCATTTGTTCGACGAGCCGACCCAGATGGTGGTCATGGTCGTCGGTGGTCCGAATCAGCGGGTCGATTTTCACGACGATCCGGCCGAGGAGTTCTTCTACCAGCTGCAGGGCGATATGCTGCTGAAGATCCATGAGAACGGCGAGATCTTCGATGTGCCGATCCGCGAAGGCGAGGTGTTCATGTTGCCGCCTCATGTACGGCATTCGCCGCAACGACCGCTGGCGGGCTCGGTGGGCCTGGTGGTGGAAGGTGCGCGGCGCGAGGGCGAGCGCGATGGTTTCGAATGGTTTTGTTTCGGCTGCGGCAGCCGGCTGCATCGGGTCGAGGTGGTGGTGCGCGACATCGTCAAGGATCTGCCGCCCTTGTTCGATGCCTTCTATGGCGATGAAGCCGGCCGCACCTGCACGCACTGTGGTGCCGTGCATCCTGGCAAGGCGCCGCCGCCAGGATGGGTGAGTCTGTAGCGTGCGGTGAGGCAGGGTAATGCTGCGGCTCGCCATCCGGCGCCCTGCCGGTGCCGGGCTCATGCCGTATCGGCGGGCGCGTGCATGCGGCGGAACCGACGAACCAGCGCGTGCGCGCTGATCAGCAGGAGCAAGAGCCAGGGAAGCGTGGCCGACAGCATCAGCAGCAGGCCCAGGCGCCGGGCCATCTGATCGCGCCCCTGATCGGGCGACGGCACGCGGTTGATGATCATCGTGCACTCGGGCGGCTCGGATCCGCCCAGGGCCGTGCGAATCGCACGCCGGTAATAGCGATCATGATCTGCGATCACATAGTGATCGCCCGGGTCGTTGATGGATAAGGGGTCGTCGAAGCCTCCGCGCCCGGTGTGCGTCTGCCAGCCGAACCACAGACATGGCGGATCCGCGCGCGCCTGGGTGGCGATGGCGTTCACATGCCAGTGATCGACATACGAGCCGCCCCGGTCTGCATTGCGGCTGACATGATCATCGTAGGTCGCGGCCGGCCGCGCGAGGATGTGCAGCGATTCGAGCCGGAAGATCCTCTGAGCACCATGACCGGCCTCGTCGGCCAGCGCCTGCGGCTGCGCGAGCACGATCACATCGGCGCGCTGGAACCACAGCCAGCGCGCGGCCGTATGACCGCCGATAATCACGCCGGCGAGCAAAGACAGGCTCAGGGCGAAATCGAACAGCAGCGAGGGTGTGCGTGTGTACCGCGAAAGGCCCAGGCGATCGAGCAGTTCATCGAACAGACCGGGCAATACGATGAACAGGCCCACGCCGGCAATCATTGCCAGAAGCATCGCGAGCCAGTAGCTCAGCCAGTAGCCGAGCGCGCCGATCGCCAGCGAGACCCCCACGAGCAGCGTGCTCGTGGTGATCTGCATCAGCAGCACATCCACCAGCACCGGGCCGACGCCGGGCGGCGTTGCCTCGTTCGCCGGCGGTGCGCTCATAGGCGCGCGAACCGGCCCGCCGATCGTCTGCCGGTCCGCGGGATTGGCTGGCACGGCCTCGGGCGTGCCGCGGTACGTCCCGACACGGCGCGGCTTCTTCGTTGGAGACAGTGCCGTCGCCGGGGATGGCGTTCGCTGCGGCACACGCGGCGGGTTGTCCAGGCTCGCCCGAAATTCCGCCAGAAAGGCCTCGTCGGCAGCATCGCTGCCGGGCTTATCGAGAATCTGGCGCAGTCGATCGATCACGGACCGCGATTCGGCGAGGGGCTTGCCCGACGAGGCCCTATAGACCCGTACCGCCGTCACGTAGCGGCCGTCGATCAGATGCTCGAGAATCTCGTCGCGTGCCTGCCGTGCCTGCGGCGTCAACGGCCTCTCCTGCAACAATGCCAGCTCAATCTGTGTTGATGGAAACGGCGGGCCTTCGGGCCAGGCCCGGCGCCGTCGAGATTCGCCCTGACAGCGCTCGCGATTTCGTCATCGCCTGACGCGGCGCTTGGACTGTCGGGTTGACCGTCGTAAAGTATGCCCCGGGGCCGCGCCTGCCCTGACGGGCCCGTCGCTGACCCACGCCTGATGCGTGTCAGGCCTACTACCAACCCCTGTCCGGAACACATCATGAATCATCCGAGGATCCCTTTGTCGGCCATCATCGGTGTGCTGATGGCATCGGTGATCGCGACCCCGGCACGGGCCGCGGCGGACGAAACACCGCCGGTAGATCCTGCGCCGCTTCTGGCCTGGCTTCAGGCCGGAAACTACAAGGCCTGGCCGCATGAGTCGGCGCCGCATCGCTCGCTCGGGCCGCATCCCGCACAGGTGATTGCCTATCTGAATCCCACGCTGGATGCATCGATGGCGAGCGCTTCACAGACGCACCCTCAGGGCTCGGCGGCGGTCAAGGAGTTGTTCGACAGTTCGGGCAAGCTGAGCGGCTGGGCCGTCTCGGTCAAGACCGCCGCGAACAGCGATTCCGGCAAGGGCTGGTTCTGGTATGAGATTCTGGGCACGACCTCATCGGCGCGTGTGGTGGCCAGTGCGAACGGCGTACCGCTCTGCTTCGGATGCCACACGCCCGGACGGGATTTCGTGCTGATTCCGCATCCGCTCAAGTGAGCGGGATATGGCGCGCACTGACGAGCATTGTTCTGTTGCTCGCGCTCGGCGCATGCTCGTACCTGAAATATGCCTCGGTGCAGGCCGAGTATGCGCGGATTCAGGAAGCGAATCCGGGGCAGATCAATCTCAAGCACATGATCGATCGCGAGACGCACTACGTGATTGGTCGCACCGTCGATGATAGCGCCCGCTACGCGGGCACGGCCTTGGCCGTGGCTGCGTTTTCGAGCCGGTATCGCGCCAATGAGCGCGTCGACACGATGTTCTTTTCGGGTGCCGGCACGCATTTCGGCCTGAATCTGCCGGAGGGCGACTATCGACTGTTGGTGTTCGCGGACCTGGATCGAAATCGTGCATTCGACAGCACCGAGGTGGTGGGCGAGACCAGGATCTCGGTGAATCGACAGGCCTCGCCGGACAAAGTGCTGGATCGCGTCGATATCGCCCGGACCACGCCATCTCGCCGGCCCGGCGTCGAGTCTTTCGCGGGGCCGGCGCGCGACGCACCGGCGTCATCCCTGTTCTATCCGAGCGGATCCATTCGCAGCCTGGATGATCCATTGTTTGCCGCGAACATGGCCACGCTGGGCATGTACGACCCCGCGTCCTTTCTCGAAATGGCGCCGACCACGTTCTATGCGCTGGAAGAAGACCTGGGGTTCAAGATTCCGGTGGTTTTCGTTCACGGCATCGGCGGATCGGTTCGCAATTTCCGGGCGATCATCGATCGCCTGGATCGCAGCCGATACAAGCCGTGGTTCTATTACTACCCTTCGGGCGGCGACCTGGATCAGCTCGCCGAGCTGTTCCACCGGATCTTCCTTTCCGGCGAGGTGGTCCGTCTGGGCAGGATGCCCATGATCATCGTTGCGCACAGCATGGGCGGGCTGATCGTTCGTGAGGCGCTGAACAAGGTGACGAACCCGCAGCGCGAGAACCCGGTCCGGCTGGTGGTCACGATCGCATCACCCTTCGGCGGTCATGCAGCCGCCGCCACAGGGGAAAAGCACGGCCTGATCGTATTGCCGTCATGGCGTGATCTGAATCCGGAGAGTCGCTTTATCGGCAGGCTCTTTCGCAAGCCACTGCCCGAGATGGTCACGCACCGGCTGGTATATGCCTATCGAAATCCGGCGGGCCTGAAAGTCGGGGAGAACAGCGACGGCGTGGTGGCGCTATCGAGCCAGTTGCGACCCGAGGCGCAGCAACAGGCTGC
This sequence comes from Burkholderiaceae bacterium, assembly GCA_041396585.1. Lineage (GTDB taxonomy): Bacteria > Pseudomonadota > Gammaproteobacteria > Burkholderiales > Burkholderiaceae_E > JAUIAI01. The sequence continues at coordinate 102,454 of JAWKYG010000009.1, forward strand.
CGAGCAACGCGGATTCGAAGCCAGTCATGTGGGCATTCTGCAGGATGAGGGCCTGATCAGCGACATCCTCGCGCGGATGCAACAGGTGAAGAATTTCTATCCGCAGGCGCATCTCGAGGTGTTACAGCGTGGCGGGTATGGGGTGACATTGTCCGATCAATACGGGCGGCTTGGTCGGTATCTGATCGGTTCGATGGGTCGCTACCTGATGGCGATTTCCCGCGGCCGGCTCGAACCCATATCGGAAGAACAGGTGGATTTTCTTCGGGCTGTCAGGGGCGAGGCGCCACCGTCGGGCGAGGTGGTCAGTGACTGGCTGCGCTTTCTGCGCGAGTATCCGGACATCGATCGCCCCTGAGGCGGGTGATCCGGCTCGGCACAGGTTCAGCATCCTGGTGCGATGCCGAGCTGGTAGCAGGCATTTGCGGTGCCGACGAACATCGCGTGTCGCTCCGCGCGATCGAAGTCACGCGTCGCCTGCTCGAAGGTCGACCAGATCGTGGCGTAGTCAGCCGCCAGTGAATCGACCGGGAAGTTGCTGGCAAACATGATCCGATGCGGTCCGAAGATCTCGATCGTGCGGCGCACGATCTCGATGTTCTGGGTCACGGGCCAGCGGGCGCTGCGCCCGTCGGGATTGCGCACGCCGAGCCCGGAGATCTTGATCCGCACATTGGGCAGCACGGCGAGGCGCCGCATCGCGCATTCCCAGGCGAGCAGGCCCTCGTGGCTGCGATCCGCGGGCAGGCCGGTATGGTTGACGATGATCAGGGTGCCTGGATGGCGTTCAGCCAGTGGCACCGCATCCGGCAGGTGCCACCAGGGCGTTTGTAGTTCGAAGTGCAGTCGTGAGCGGGCAAGAAGCTCATAGCCCGCGCGCCATCGCGGGCAGCGCATCGAGCCTGGCAACGCGGCGTTGGCTGCAGCGGCGGCGGGCGTGGGACAGGCTCGTGGCTTGTGCCGTACGCTGCGTACCAGCGCGATCGACTCGGTTTCGGCAAGCACCTGGGCGAGATCGTCGCGATCCAGCCAGATCTGGGCGGCGTGCGCATCAGGCAGGCCATGCTCACGCGCCAGGGCGTCCATCCAGTGCGCTTCGCGCACCGGCTCCGAAGGGTCTGTCTCGCCCTCCATGGCGACCGAGCCGATCAGGCTCAGGCCGGCTTGTGCGGCCAGGCGGCGAAGATCGGCCGGCAGAAAGTCGTGCGCGATCGCGGCATAGTCACCATAGCGAAAGGCGATCGGCTCATCGTCGACCAGCCACGGGTGCCGGTTGGCGCTCAGATTCCAGAAGTGATGATGGGCATCAATGATCTGCATGGCGGGGATCGAACGATCGCGGGTTGGCGTCCGCCGCGGCGGACGATGGCACAGGAGTGAAGCACGACTGCGCGAAGTGGTTCAAGCGCTCAGGCTCGCATCATGTCGCAGATGCAGCCTGACGCTCGTCGAGCCGGGACGCGGGCAGCTGCGAGGCGGCACGCGGGTCGGCGGCGGGCGGATTCCCCGTACTCGGCGGATGGTAAATCGCGGCGGTTCGGCGATGCGACTATGATCGCGGCCGTAACGGCGAAGGCAGGCGGCTGGGCGTCCCGGCAGGGCTGCCGCTCGGACTGAAATAGAATGCGAGAGTCGCTTGAAAACGATCCATTCGCCCCCATATCTGCAGCGCCTGTCCGGCAATGCCCCGCGCGCGCGGGGCTGCGGCCCTGATGCCATTCGGTGCCGCCCGGCATCCCTGAACGGCGGTTGTCGGCGGCGCACTGATTGAAACCACACGAGAGGTCGACGAAGATGTCGTTGGTCGAGGCCGCAGGCCTGTGCAAACGTTTCGGTGATTTCACCGCGGTGGACCAGATCAGCTTTTCGGTCGGTCGCGGTGAAGTGGTTGGTTTTCTCGGCCCCAACGGCGCCGGCAAATCCACCACGATGAAGATGCTCTCGGGGTTTCTGGCGCCCGACGAGGGCGTCGCCCGTATCGGCGGCCATGACGTGATGCGCGATCCGGTGTCGGCGCGCGCGATGCTCGGTTATCTGCCGGAGGGTGCACCGGCCTATGGCGAGATGACCGTTGCGGATTTCCTGCACTTCGTTGGCCATATGCGGGGGCTCGACGGCAACGCGCTGCAGGGCCGGCTGGCCGAGATGGTGGAGCGGGTTCGTCTGGCCGAGGTCTGGAACCGGCAGATCGACAATCTCTCCAAGGGCTACAAACGCCGCGTGGGAATCGCCCAGGCGCTGATCCATGATCCCGACGTGCTGATTCTGGACGAGCCCACCGATGGTCTCGATCCCAACCAGAAGCACGAGATGCGCACGTTGATCCGATCGATCGCGGCCAGCAAGGCGATCATCGTTTCCACACACATTCTCGAAGAGGTGGAAGCGGTGTGTTCGCGGGCGATCGTCATCGCCAACGGCCGCCTGCTGGCCGATGACACGCCGGCAGGCCTGGTGGCCGCGCGTGCCCAGCGGGCCGTGATCGCGGTCACGGTCGGGCATGCCGATCATGAGCGCGCGCTGGCCGCGCTCGCGATCTGGGCGGCGGGCGAGATCACGCATGAACGTGCAGGCGACCGGGTGCGTTTGCAGTTGTCGCTGGCAGACAGCTCCGGGGCGGTTCCGGCGGAGATCGCCTCACGCATGCGAGCCGACGGCCTGCATGTGCTGGCCGCCGACTACCTGCGTCCGTCGCTCGAGGATGTCTTTCGCCAGATGACATACGCGCCCAGCGCCGCGATGCCCGGCTGAGCCGCGGGCCTTGCAAGCGAACCATGTAACGAATCTGGTCAGATCCAGGAGCCGATCAAGATGTCTTCCTCGCCCGGTACGCTGGCAACGGTCTTTGGCCGTGAGCTGCGCGGCTACTTTGCTTCGCCGTTGGCGGCGATCTTTCTCGTGGTCTTTCTGGCCCTGTCGGCCGGGCTGACCTTCTTCGTCGGCCGATTCTTCGACCGCGGTCAGGCGGATCTGGCCACTTTCTTCAGCTGGCACCCTTGGCTGTTCCTGATCCTGATGCCGGCGATCGGCATGCGCTTGTGGGCCGAGGAGCGGCGCACGGGCACGATCGAGATGCTGATGACCCTGCCGACCCGGCCATGGGCGCTGGTGCTCGGCAAGTTCCTGGCCGGCTGGGTGTTCTCGGGGCTGGCCCTGCTGCTGACCGCGCCGATCTGGATCACGGTGAACTATCTCGGTGACCCCGACAACGGCGTGATCCTGGCGAGCTACCTGGGCAGCTGGCTGATGGCCGGGGGCTTCCTGGCGGTTTCGGCCTGTATCTCGGTGCTCACCCGCAACCAGGTGATCGCGTTCATCGTGGCGGTGATCGTCAGCTTCCTGCTGGTGATGGCGGGCAGCGAGTTGGTGCTGGCCGCGATCCGCGGCTGGATGCCTGGCGCAATCACCGAAACCATCCAGTCGCTGTCGATCATCGCGCATTTCAACCGGCTCACCCGCGGCGTGCTCGAGTTGAACAGCCTGTTTTTCTTCGTATCGCTGATCGTGCTGTGTCTCTGGCTCAATGTGCGTTTCCTCGAGGTGAAGCGTGCGAGCTGATTCCGCCTGGCAGCGCCTGCGCATCCTCCCGTCGACCGAACGCGCCTCGCGCGCCTACTGAACATGGCAAAGAAATTGTCCAACGGACGGATCGTCACTCTCGCGAGCATCCTCGCCATCGTGTTGTTCATGGCGCTGAACTCGATCGTCGGCCAGCTTTTTCCCGGACAGCGGCTCGATCTGACCGCCAGCCGTCTGTACTCGCTATCCGATGGCACGCGCCAGGTGCTCTCGCGGCTCGATGACCAGCTGCGCTTTCGCCTGTTCATCTCCGAGAACCTGGTGCAGATCGCGCCGACCCTCTCGGCCTACGCGAGCCGCGTACGCGAGACCCTCGAGGCCTATGCGCGTATGTCCAACGGCAAGATCACGCTCGAGGTCGTGCATCCGAAGCCGTTCTCGGATGAAGAAGATCTGGCCGTGGGCATGGGCATCAATCAGATCAGCGTCAGCGACGGTGCACCCCTGTTCTTTGGCATGGCGGCTTCCAACAGCACCGACGGCAGGGGGGCGATCCCGGTCTTCGCGCCCGAGCGCGAAGCCTATCTCGAGTATGACCTTACCCGCTTGGTGGCCGAGCTGGGGCAACGAGGCAAACCGCGGGTGGCACTGATCGATGGCCTGGGCATCGGCGCCAATCCGATGACCCGCCAGCCTGCCCAGCAGATTCGCGAGCAGATGGGCCAGTTCTTCGACATCGACAGCCGTTACGGCAATGTGGATTCGTTTCACCCCGACACCCGCGTCGTGATGGTGGTGCACCCGCAGAATCTGCCCGAGCGCACGCAGTTCGCGATCGATCAGTGGGTGTTGGCCGGCGGTGCCACGCTGATCTTCGTGGATCCGAATGCGGAAACCCAGCCGGGGCCACAGCCGGGGATGCCGGCGCCCGATCCGCGCTCCGATCTGCCCAGACTGTTCAAGGCCTGGGGTATCGGCTTCGACTCCGGTCAGGCGGTGGGCGATCGCAACTATGCGCTGGCGGCGCGCCGACGCGTCGGTGGCCGTGAACTCGAGGTTCCGAATCTGCCCTGGCTGGCGCTGCGAGGCGATGCCCTGGCCAGCGGCGATGTCGTGCTTTCCGAGTTGTCCACCATCCTGGTGACCACGGCCGGCGCACTGACCAGCACCCGGGAAGACGTGATCCTGAAGCCGCTGCTGAGTGCCTCTGGCCAGGCCGGGCTGCTGGAGGCGGCCAAGGCCGGTGATCCCGAGGCCGATCCGCGGATTCTCGCGACCGAGTTCAAGCCACTGGAAAAGGCACCTGTGCTGGCCGCGCGCGTCGAGGGCAGGCTGCAGAGCGCGTTTCCGGACGGGCGGCCGGAGGGCGCGAGCGGCGATGCCAAGATCCTCAAGGCCTCCGAAGGAGCCCTGAATCTGATGATCTTCGCCGATGCCGACATGCTGATGGATCGCAACTGGATCCAGCGTCGACAACTGCTTGGCCAGGAGATCGCGCAGGCATTCGCGAACAATGGCGACATGGTGCTCAATGCGCTCGAACAGGTGGCCGGCGGCGCGGTGCTCGCCGGCCTGCGCGGCCGCGGCGTATTCTGGCGACCGTTCGACCGGATCGAAGCCTTGCAGGCCGAGGCCCAGCAGAAGTTTCTGGCCAAGGAAAATGAACTCATGGAGCGGCTCAAGCAGACCGAGCAGCGCCTGCGCTCGGCCAGCCAGGAAGCTGGCGATGCCAAGGGCTCCGAGCTGATCTCCGGTGAGCGCCAGCAGGCGGTCAAGCGCTTCCGCGCAGACCTGCTGGCCACGCGCGCCCAACTGCGCGAGGTGCAGTTCAACCTGAACCGCGACGTCGACAAGCTCAAGCGATGGATCTCGGCGCTCAACATCGCCGTCTGGCCGCTGATCGTGGGCGTCGTGGTGCTGCTGATCACTTTGCGCCGTCCGCGACGCGAACTGCCTCGCCGCTCCTGAGCCGGCGGCCCCCCGCCATTCGATAGATTTCAGTACAGGATAGCCTCACATGCGACCCGCATCATTGACGCTTCTGGCCGTGGTGACCGCCGCCGCGATCGCGGTAGCGGTTTCCCTGAATGCCGTGCGTGGCTCGGGCGGCGCCGATGCCGCCCGTGGCGAGCTCTTCGTGCCTGGTCTGGTCGATCGCATCAATGACGTGCAACGGGTGGAGATCGAGGATCGTGCCGGGCGCACGATCCTGCGCCGTGAGGGGGAGGGATTCGTCGATGATTCCGGGTTTCCGGCCAATCAGGCCATCGTGCGTGACCTGCTCACAAACCTCTCGGTCCTGAGCATCGAGGAAGCGAAAACAGACCGTCCAGACCGGTATGCGGAGTTGAATCTGGCCGAGCCATCGGCCAAGGAAGGCGCGGCCAGGCGGGTGAGGGTGCTGGCAGGCGATCAGATGCTGGCAGACGTGCTCGTGGGCAAGACCGAGAGTTCGGTGGGCGGCACGCGTGGCGGGCTGTACGCACGTCGCGAGGGTGAAGCGCGCAGCTGGTTGCTGCGGGGTGCCGTCGAGCTGCCCGGGGCCCGTGCCGGCTGGTTCGACAATCGCTTGCTCGAATTGAAATCCGACCAGCTGCAGTCACTCACCCTGGACGATGGCACGGCACGGGCGCGTCTCTATCGCCCTGAGGGCGCCCGCGAGCTCGCGCTACAAGACGTGCCGGATGGTCGCAGTGCCGATGCGAGCAAGGTCGGCCAGCTGGCCGGAACGCTCGGCTCTTTGCGATTTGCCGATCTGCGTAAGAGTGGTCCGGGTTCCGGCGCCGGTGGCGGCCCTGTGCTGACCGCGGTCACCCGCGACGGCATGACTGTGCGGCTGATCCAGACCGAGCACAACGCCGATGCCAAGTCGCGCTGGGTGCGGCTGGAAGTCAGCGGGTCAACGAACAGTGACGCCGCCAAGGTGGCCGAGCTCGAACGCCGTTTCAAGGGATTCGAGTTCGAGCTGCGCGGCGTCAGCGCCGAGATGCTCGGATCCAAGGCCGATTCCTTCCTCGCCTTACCCTGAAGCCTGTTGCCCCCGTTTCGACGCCTGATCCCGTCGCCGGGGTCGGCCCGAGCAGCGCTTGGCTCGATCCGGCCAGTGCGGGCAACTGTGGATCTTTCGCGGTTGGTGGAAAAAGCCCACGTGCTGCAGGGTCTGGGCTGGTTTTCGGCCACAATCGGGCATGGGTGATCTGATCGAGATTCAAGGGCTGACCAAGACCTACGCAGGCGGATTTCAGGCGCTCAAGGGGATCGATCTGTCCATTCGCAAGGGCGAGATCCTGGCGCTGCTCGGCCCCAACGGGGCGGGCAAGACGACGCTGATCGGCATCATCTGCGGCCTTGTGAATCCGTCGTCCGGCACTGTGCGCATCGACCAGTACGATGTGGTGCGGGATTTCCGCAAGACGCGCGAGCGCATCGGCCTGGTGCCGCAGGAGTTGAGCACCGATTCATTCGAGCTCGTGTGCAATGCCGTGGCGTTCAGCCGGGGGCTGTTCGGCAAGCGTCGCGACCCGGCGGTGATCGAGCGGGTGCTGCGCGACCTTTCGCTCTGGGACAAGCGTGACAACCAGATCATCACGCTCTCGGGGGGTATGAAGCGCCGGGTGCTGATCGCCAAGGCCCTGGCGCACGAGCCGGACATCCTGTTTCTCGATGAGCCCACCGCCGGAGTCGATGTCGAGTTGCGCCAGGACATGTGGCGCCTCGTGGAGCGCATGCGCGCCGATGGCGTGACCATCATTCTGACCACTCACTACATCGAGGAAGCCGAGGCGATCGCGGACCGCGTCGGCGTGATCAACCGCGGCGAGTTGATCCTTGTCGAGGACAAGCACACGCTGATGCAGCGCCTCGGGCGAAAGCAGCTGGCGATCGCCCTGAACCGGCCGATCGATGCCGTACCGTCGCAGCTGGCCGGATTCAACCTCGAATTGAACGCACAGGGAGATCGCTTGCTCTACACCTACGATGGTCGGGCCGCGAACGAGGTGGCCAGCCTGCTGCGTGCGCTCGATTCGGCCGGGCTGGCATTCGACGATCTCGACACCCAGCAGAGTTCGCTCGAGGACATCTTCGTCAATCTGGTGAGGGCGCCGGCATGAATCTTCGTGCCGTCATGGCCATCTACCGTTATGAAATGGCCCGCACCCGGCGCACGGTGTTCCAGAGTGTGGTGTCCCCCGTCCTGTCCACCGCGCTGTACTTCGTGGTTTTTGGCTCGGCCATCGGATCGCGGATCCAGCAGGTGGAGGGGATCGACTACGGCGCGTTCATCGTGCCGGGCCTGATCATGATGTCGGTGCTTACGCAGAGCATGAGCAATGCCTCGTTCGCGATCTACTTCCCGCGATTTACCGGCACGATCTATGAACTGCTTTCCGCGCCGGTATCCGCGTTCGAAGTGGTGCTCGGCTATGTCGGAGCCGCGGCGTCGAAGTCGATCCTGCTGGGTTCGATCATCCTGGGTACCGCAGCCCTGATCGTGCCAATCCGAATCGATCATCCGCTCTGGATGCTGGCATTCCTGGTGCTGACCTGCATCACCTTCAGTCTGATGGGATTCATCATCGGCATCTGGGCCGACAACTTCGAGAAACTGCAGGTGGTTCCGCTGCTCGTGGTGATGCCGCTCGCGTTTCTCGGGGGCACCTTCTATTCGGTGTCGATGCTGCCGCCGTTCTGGCAGCAGGTCACGATGGTCAACCCGGTCCTGTACCTGATCAGCGGTTTTCGCTGGAGTTTCTATAGCCACGCCGATGTTGGCGTGGTCACCAGCCTCGCGATGATCGCGGTTTTTCTCTCGCTGGGCCTGATGCTGGTCTGGTGGATCTTCCGGTCGGGCTATCAGCTCAAGCCCTGAGCCTGTCCGAGTCTCCTGTTCATGTTTCGTCGCTTCGTCATGCTGGTCGCAATTCGGGCACTCGCCGGCCGCCCCCCGGTGCGGTTGCTGCTCGGCACGCTCATGGCATCAGTGGCTTTGGCCGTCGGCGCATCGGTCGCGGTTGCGAAACCGGTGGAGAATCCTCTGCCTGAGTCCATGACGGAAATCGAGGCGCGCCCGGGCCCGCTGAGCGAGCCGATCGGCGAGTTGCTGGGGCGCCCGGTCTATCAGTACCTGATCGGTGCCCGGCTCAACTGGGCCCCGGCCAACCCGGGCGGCGGTGGCGGCGTCGCTTCGCTGCGCGATGTCTGGGCCATCGATGTCGGTCGCCTGCGGATCAGCTCCGGCGGTGGTGGGGGGCTGCTGTCGAACTTCGAGACCGTGGGCGAGAATGCCAGCAGCGGCGCCAGCCTGGCCTTGGTCGATGCCAGCAATCTGCGCGTGTCACTGGGATTGCGGCTCTATTCGGGCCGCGCCCAGGTCAATGATGGCGACATGGCCGGCATACCCGGCTTGAAACGGACAGTCCTGACACGGGTTGCGGCCAGCTTTTCATTTCCGGGCGAGTGGGGTGGGCAGGTGGCACTGAGCAGCGATCTGCTCGGGCACGGGCTGGGCAATGATCTGTCGTTCTCGATCGGGCGCCACTGGCCGCTCGATCAGAGTACCAAGATGAACGTGGGCTTCGGCCTGAGTTTCGGCGATGGTGAAAACATGCAGGCATTGTTCGGGGTGCCCGAAGGATCCGAGGCCGCGACCCGGCTTGGTGTCTATCAACCTGCGGCCGGAGTCAAGAGCCTGTCGGTGGGCTTCGGGTTGGTGAAGGTGCTCGACCAACACTGGGTGACCTTCGGCAGCATCTCGTTCACGGCGCTGCTCAAAAGGGCGTCGGCTAGTCCGTTCGTGACCCGGACGGTCAACAATGCGTTGTCGGTCGGCGTGGCATACCGCTGCTGCTGAGGCGACCTCGTTCAGGCGGAGTCAGGATGTTCTCTTTCAAGATGTCCGAGAACTCGTTGTTCGCGGTGTTGCTGCGTTCGCCGTGGTGGATCAGCGCACTGGTCACGATCGCGATCGCCATGCTTTCTTTCGTGATCCTGCCGCCCAAATATGTCATCTTCGGCCTGGCGGTCGCATTGCCGTTTCCCGTCATTGCGGCCATGGCCGGCTGGCGCCAATGGCAGGCGCCCAGTGCGCGGCATATCGAGGCAGTGCGCGAGTCCGTGACGGCGATGAATTGGAAGACCTTCGCCAGCGCGCTCGAGGCAGCCTGGCGCGCGCGTGGGTTCGAGGTCGAGCGACTCGAGCTGCCCGGCGCCGATTTCGAGCTCACGCAGGGCTGGCGCAAGACAGTGGTCAGTGCACGGCGATGGAAGACCGCACAGATGGGCGCAGATCCGGTCAAGGCCTTGATCGCGGCGCGTGAGTCGCGCGAGGCCCATGACGCGATGCTGATCTCGCTCGGAGAGCTCTCCGCTGCGGCAGCGAAGCTGGCCAAGGACCGCCAGGTCGAGGTCGCCGATGCCGGCTCATTGGCGAGACTGTTGCCACGCCCCTGACATTGTGCGGGGCGATGTCGCTCAGGCGTCAGCGCCTTTGCCGCCACCCGAGGCGATGGCCTCGAGTGCCTCCCAGCGTTCGAGTTTCTCCATCAGCTCGGTCTCGATCGCCTGGGCGCGATCCTGATCGGTCTTCTGCTGCTCGGGGTCGGTCTTGAAGTAATCGGGCGCGGCCATGCGCTCATGCAAGCGGGCTTGTTCATTTTCAAGCGCGGCGATGGTCTCGGGCATCGCCTCCAGCTCGCGCTTTTCCTTGAAGCCGAGTTTGCCCCGCGCGTTGTCTTTGGATCGCGCGCGCGGATTCGCCTGGGGCGGCGGCTGGGGGGCTGGCGCGGGCGCGGACAGCTCGCCCAGGCGGTTCATATGCTCCCGCCATTCGTGATGCCCGCCGACGATCATCCGCCAGTGGCCGTCGCCCTCGAAGCCGATCACCTGCGTGACGACCGCATCCAGGAACGCGCGATCGTGACTGACCAGCAGCAGCGTGCCAGGGTAGTCGAGCAGCGCGCTCTCGAGCATCTCGAGCGATTCGATGTCCAGGTCATTCGTGGGTTCATCGAGCACCAGAAGATTCGCCGGTTGCGCGAAAAGGCGGGCCAGCAGCAGCCGGTTGCGCTCGCCGCCCGAGAGGCTGCGCACCGGGGAATTCGCGCGCCGCGGCGAAAAAAGAAAGTCACTCAGGTAGCTCATGACATGCTTTCGGCCGGCCGATGTCTCGATCCATTCCGAGCCCGGACTGATGGTTTCCACGACAGATCGTTCCGGGTCCAGCTGGGCTCGCATCTGGTCGAAATAGGCCACATTCAGCCCGTGGCCGAGACGGACCCGGCCGCCATCGACCGGCTCCAGGCCGAGAATGATCTTCAGCAGCGTCGTCTTGCCGGCGCCATTGGGCCCGACCAGGCCGATGCGATCGCCGCGCTGTATCAGTGCCGAGAAACCGTCGATGATGGTGCGCTCGGTGCCGTCGTCTCGCCGGAATCGCTTCCGGACCTGATCGAGCTCGGCGACCAGCTTGCCCGAGCGCTCGCCGGCATCCACCGCGACCTTGACCGATCCCATGCGTTCCCGGCGCTGTGCCCGCTCGAGGCGCAGCCGTTCGAGCCGGCGCACACGCCCCTCGTCCCGACTGCGACGCGCCTGCACGCCCTGGCGGATCCAGGCTTCTTCCTGCTTCCAGAATTTGTCGAAGCGGCTGGCCCGCACCGCCTCGTCGGCCAGTTGTTCCTGTTTGTGCCTTTCATAGCTGGCGTAATTGCCGGCGTAATTGCGCAGGCGGCCACGGTCGAGTTCCACGATGCGCGTGCAGACCGCATCCAGGAAGCGTCGATCATGGGTGATCACGATCAGGGTCGGGCCGCGCGAGAGTATGGTTTCCAGCTGCTCGATCGCACTGATATCGAGATGGTTGGTCGGTTCATCGAGCAGTAGCAGATCGGGTTCGGCCGACAGCGCCGCGGCCAGCGCGGCCCGTTTGCGCTCGCCACCGGAGAGTCCGGCCAGCGCTCGAGAGGTGTCGATCCCGAAGCGATCGGCTGCGGCATCGAGGCGCGCGCCGCGCGCCCAGTCTTCATGCTCATGGCCAAGCGTGCGGTCCAGGTGGCGCAACAGGCTCTCGCGCAGGCTGCCGGCCTCTGGTAACTGCGGTTCCTGCTCGACCCGCACGATGCGAGTGCCGTCGATGATGCGCAACTCGCCATCATCCAGCGACCGTTCACCGGCGATTACCGACAGCAGCGAGGACTTGCCGGTGCCGTTGCGCCCGATCAAGCCAATACGATCACGGGGCTCGACCGCAAGCGCGGCGCCATCGAGCAGCGGGGCGTCGCCATAGGCGAGTTCGGCATCGATCAGGGTGAGCAGGCTCATACGCGATCGAGCCAGCTGGCCAGGCCGTCGGCGTTGAGTCTGGCATCGGTGTCCAGCAAGGCGAGCCGCGCCGGTTCGCTCAGATCGGGCCCGTGCTCGCGGGCGGCATCGAGAAGCAGTGCGCGCATGCCCTCGGTCAGGGCGGTGGCACGCGCCTGCCCGGACAATGGCCGGCAGCGTTCACCGAGTGCCTGATAGTGATCGATCAAGGTCAGCAACTGCTCGCCAATGTAGGCAACCGCGTCATGACGTGAGTAATGGGTCAGCAGCACGCAGCTTGGGCGCAATGCCATGATTCTTCTGACGGTCAGGCGCATCGCGTCCGGGTCGAACTGCACCGGCGTGGAAGAGGGAAACGCCATGGGCCCCTGCGGGCCGATCAGGCCGCGGTAGCCAATGCCATAGCTGTCGCCCGTGAACAGGGCGCCGGATGATTCATCGAGGATCACATGATGATGCAGGGCGTGGCCCGGCGCATCGATGAAGCGGATCGCGCGCGCGCCAAGCATGATTCGCTCACCGTCGGCCATCGTGCGCACGCGGTGGGCCTGCACGGGGATCAGTTCCCCATACAGGTGCTCTGCCCGTTCCCGGCCATAGACCGAGACCGTGCCGGCCCACAGGCGCGCCGGATCGATCATGTGCCGCGCACCGCGTGGATGAACCAGCAACCGGGCCGCCGGCAGCTCTTGCATCAGTGCACCGGCGCCACCGGCATGATCGAGGTGAACATGGGTGAGCACCACGGCGCGGACATCGGTGGTCGCGATGCCAAGCTCATCCAGCGCCGCCAGCACGCGCGGCACGGAGTGACGGGTGCCGGTGTCGATGATGATCGCCTCGCCGTTCTCCACCAGCAGATGGATGGCATCGAACTGGGCACTGTCATAGCCCGAATCGATTGCGAACAGACCGCCGCCCAGCGCTTGGGCGCCATCATGGCCGAACAAGGGCGCGCCGGTGTCGGCGGGGGCTTCTCGAGGAGATTCCTGGGGCATGGCGATTGGCAGCTGCCGGTGGGCGAGGGCGCCGGCCGAGAACCAGGCCGGCACATCGGCCACACCAGGACCTGCCGGTCGAGGGCCGATTATGACACTCGCCGGAACGGGCCGGCGCCACCGTGCCGGACCGTTTCACCGCTTGAATCGTGCGCACAAGCCGCACGTCGACAGCCAGCGGCAGCAAACGGTTCTGCCGTGTCGCCCAGGATCAGAGCAATGCGATCCGCCGTCGGGTCTGAGAGCCGGGCAGAGGAGCGTGCGCGCCGACGCTCTGAGCGAGCAGCCGATGCACCGGATCATTGGCCAGCAGATGCAGCGCGCGTTGGGCGCGCGTCCGGTCAGCCAGTTCGAACAGATCGAAGCCGCAGCGAGCAAGCAAGGGGATCTGATCGATGACCAGGTCGCCGCCGGCCAGCAACGGGCGCTCCCAATGCAGGCGGTCGCGCAACAGGCGCCCGAGAGAGAAGATGCGCCCGTCGGTGAAGCGGGCGGACTCGACCGCGATCAGATCGATCTGATCGAGCCAGGGTGCGATTCGCTGTGGGTCCTCGGTCGGGCCGATCACGAGCCCGATCCGGCCGGTGCGCGCATGCCAGACCGCGCGGGACTCGGCGTACGCCTCCACCGGCAGCAACACGTCCGCATCGGGCGCCAGCCCGTGGGCGTCGCCCTCGTAGCGCCACCAGGAATGCGCGACGATGCCTTGGTGATCAATCCAGGTGTTCATAGACGGCCTCTTTCAGGGGTTCGAGCCCGACGCGTTCGATCCATCGGGCAAAGCGTTCGCCGGCGTCGCGGCGCTCATTGAGATAGGTGCGTACCAGACGCTCGATCGCGTCCGAGACATCGGCCTCGGCGAAGGCCGGGCCGATGATCCGGCCGATCCGGGTGACATCGTCGCCGCGCCCGCCGACCGAGATCTGGTAGAACGACTCGCCGTGCTTGTCGACGCCGAGCACACCGATGTCCGCGACATGGTGATGGCCGCAGGAGTTCATGCAGCCCGAGATGTTCAGCGAGATATCGCCGATCTCGAGCAACTCTTCGATATCGTCGAACAGCTCCTGAACACGCATGGCGATCGGAATCGAGCGGGCATTGGCGAGCTGGCAGAAATCCCCGCCCGGGCAGGCGATGATGTCCGTGAGCAGGCCGGCATTCGGGGTGGCCAGGCCGATCGCGCGCAGCCGCTGGTACACGGTTTCGAGGTCATCGAGTGGTACATCGGGCAGCACCAGGTTCTGATGATGGCTGACCCGGATCTGACCATGGCCGAATGCATCGGCCAGCGCCGCGATCTCGCGCATCTGGGCGCTGGTGCAGTCGCCGGGCGGGCGGCGGCCGTTCTTGAGCGAGATCGTGATCGCCGCCAGGCCGGGGCGCCGATGGCCGAGACGGCTGCGGGTCAGCCAGCGCCCGAAGGCCCGGTCGCTGGCCGCGCGGGTGACCAGGATGGCCTCTGCGGCGGCGATCCGGATCGGGTCTTCAGTGGGTGTGTCGGGCGGCGCGAAGGCGCGTTCGAGCCGCGCCAGGGTGTCGGCATCGACCCGGCCTGGCCCACTGCCGTCGGCTCGCATCGTCTGCCATTCCCGTGCCACCTCGTCGGCGAATGCACTGGCGCCGAGTGCGCGCACCAGGATCTTGATCCTCGCTTTGTAGAGATTGTCGCGGCGCCCGTGGCGGTTGTAGACGCGCAGGATGGCCTCGAGATAGTCGAGCAGATCCACCACCGGAAGCGCCTCGCGAACGCATTCGGCAATGATCGGTGTACGGCCAAGCCCGCCGCCGACCCAGACATCGACCACGGTGCGGCCATCCACCGCCTGTAGTACGAGGCCGATATCGTGCACCCGGATCTTGGCCCGGTCATTGCGTGCGCCGGTCAGCGCAATCTTGAACTTGCGGGCAGGAAGGCGAATTCGGCATGCAGATTGGCCCATTGCCGGATCAACTCGGCGACCGGCCGGGGATCGACCTGCTCGTCGTCGGCCACACCGGCGAGATGATCGATCGTGACATTGCGGATGCAGTTGCCGCTGGTCTGAATGGCGTGCATCTGCACGCCGGCCAGCCGCTCGAGAATGTCCGGCACCCGCGCCAGCGCCGGTCCGTTGAGCTGGAGATTCTGGCGGGTGCTGAAGTGCCCGTAGCCGTCGTCGAATTCGTCGGCGATGTCGGCCAGCGTGCGCAGCTGGGTCGAGTTGAGCATGCCGTAGGGAATGGCAATGCGCAACATCGGCGCATGGCGCTGGATGTACAAGCCGTTTTGCAGTCTGAGCGGCTTGAAGGCTTCTTCGTCGAGTTCGCCGGCGAGATAGCGTTCGGTCTGGTTGCGGAACTGAGCCACTCTGGCGCTGACCAGCGCCTGATCGAACGGGTCGTAGGAATACATGGTGATGAGTGCGATGCGTTGATCCGAAGGTCAGCTTAGAGAGGGGGCGGCGGAAACGGAACCGATGATTCGTTGATTCCTTCTGACATTTGCGCATCAAGACGGCAGGGCATTTGCAAATGACGAACGGTTGTCAGGGCGGTGGCCCTACGGGGCCGATCGCGATCCGAAACGCTCCTATCATTGCCGGTCCGGCGCGCGCAGCCGGGCGGGTCAGTGGGCTGGTGCCTTGCCCGTTGCGCCCGTCATGCACCGAACTCGATGTCGACACCATGAATCTTCAGCAACTGCGCTATCTGCGCGAGATCGTTCGTTGCGATCTGAATCTCACGCGTGCCGCGGAGCGTCTGCACACCTCGCAGTCCGGGATCAGCCGCCGTGTGCTCGAGCTCGAGGACGAACTGGGCGTGCAGGTCTTCGTGCGTCGCGGCCGGCGCATCGTCGGTCTGACACAGGCCGGCGAGAGCGCCTTGTCGCTCGCGGTACAGGCGCTGCAGTCGATCGAGCAGATGCAGAATCTGGCCGGGCCGGCCGATGGCGATACCGAGGGGGTGCTGACCATCGCGACCACGCATACCCAGGCGCGCTACACGCTGCCCACGGTGATCAAGCGTTTCCGGGAGCAGCACCCGAAGGTGCGTATCGTGCTCAAGCAAAGCGACCCGGTGATGGCCGCGCGTCGTACCCTGGATGGCGAGGCTGATCTGGCCATGGCCACCGAGGTGGTGGCCAGCATCGACGGCCTGCACGCATGGCCGTTCCTGCGCTGGTCGCATGTGGCCCTGCTGCCGCCGGAACATCCGCTTCTGGCCACGGATACGCTCGCCCTGGAAGATCTGGCGGCCTTTCCTCTGCTCACCTATGACGCCGCGTTTGCCGGCAGGACCTCGATCGACAGGGTGTTCGCCGAACACGGCCTGAATCCGCTGGTGGCGATGAGTGCGCTCGATGCCGATGTCATCAAGGCCTACGTCAGGCTCGGGCTGGGCGTCGGTCTGGTTTCCGGGCTGGCCTTCGACGAGCGCCAGGATGCGCCGCTGGTGGCACGCGACTGCGAACATCTTTTCGGTGCCAAGACCAGCTACGTGGCAACCCGGATCGGCGCGGGCTTGCGCGGATTCGTGCGCGAGTTCATCGAGCTGCTGGCTCCCGGCTTCCCGGGTAGCTGATATCGGCGGGCGGGCCATCCGCCCCAGGCTTGTGCATAGCGCAGGACGCCCCGGCGTCGTCGGATCCGGGCGACGCCGATCGCCGGCTGATCCGGCACACTCGATCGCGACGGCAGCCAGGAAATCTTCGCCGTTCAACTCCGACAGACTCGCGGGCTCCCGCTACACTTATACGCGTTTCACCGGGCGCCCGGTCGTGATAGCTTTTTCGTGACGATCGGGCCCCCGGCCCGCGGTCATGGATTGCCTGAGCCACCAAAGGAGTCGCGTCGATGGATCACTCGGAACTCGAACGCTTCATCAACGCCCGTTGGGACGATGCCATTGTCCCCGAGTTGATCGATTACATCCGGGTACCGGCAAAATCGCCTGCCTTCGATCCCTCCTGGGCTGCGCACGGCCACCTTGCCGACGTGATCCGGCGGGCCCGACAGTGGTCGGCGCTGCAGTCGATCTCCGGGCTGTCGCTGGAAATCGTTGAACTGGCCGGCCGCACACCGTGCCTGTTGTTCGATGCACCGGCCACGCAAGGTCTCGGCGGCGACGACACGGTGCTGTTCTACGGCCATTTCGACAAGCAGCCGGAAATGGAAGGCTGGCGCGAAGGCTTCGGCCCGTGGACGCCGGTGATCGAGAACGGCCGGCTTTATGGCCGTGGCGGTGCCGATGACGGCTATGCGCTCTATGCGGCCTTGACCGTGGTTGCCGCGCTCGATGCACAAGGTGTGGCCAGGCCGCGCTGCCTTGGCCTGATCGAGACCAGCGAAGAGAGTGGCAGCCCCGATCTGCCTGCTTATCTGCAGGCGCTGGCAGCGCGCCTGGGCAATGTGCGCCTGGTCGCCGGGCTGGATTCCGGTGCCGGCAACTATGACCAACTCTGGGTGACCAGCTCGTTGCGGGGTCTCGCCGGTGGTGTGCTGAACGTCGAGATGCTCACCGAGGGCGTGCATTCCGGCATGGCCAGTGGTCTGGTGCCGAGCACATTTCGCATCGCGCGTCGTTTGCTCGATCGGATCGACGACTCGGCCACCGGGCGGGTGTTGCTCGAGGCGCTGCATGCCCCGATTCCGCCAGAGCGTGTCATTCAGGCCAGGGCAGCGGGCGACATCCTCGGCGATGCGGTCTGGCAGGCCTTCCCGTGGGTGGGTTGCACCCATGGAGAACATTCTTCGGCCAGCGCGATGCCCACCACGACCGACCCCACCGAGGCCATTCTCAATCGCACCTGGCGTCCTGCTCTGTCGGTGACCGGCGCGGCCGGTTTGCCGGCGATCGATGCTGCCGGTAACGTCTTGCGCCCGCGTACGAAATTGAAGTTGAGCATGCGCCTGCCCCCGACGGTCGATGCCGGGGCGGCCAGCGCCGCCATGCGTACCGCACTCGAAAGCGACCCGCCCTACAACGCGAGGGTCAGCTTCGAACCCGACCATGCCGCCAATGGCTGGAACGCACCAGCCACCGCGCCGTGGCTGGCTGCCGCGCTGGATGAAGCCTCGCTGCAGGCCTTTGGCCGGCCGGCGGGCTGGATCGGCGAGGGTGGCACGATTCCGTTCATGAACATGCTCGGCGAGTACTTCCCCCAGGCACAGTTCCTGATCACGGGGGTGCTGGGCCCGCAATCGAACGCCCATGGACCCAATGAGTTTCTGCACCTGGATTGCGGCAAGCGCCTGACGCGCGCGGTGGCCCAGGTCGTTGCCGAGTTTGGTCGGCGTCCGGTGCTGGCTTGATCGAAGTCATTCGGCCGGTTGGTGTGCAGCGCCCGATCGGGCGTGCCATTGGGCGGGGTTGTTGCGCGTGGCGCGCTCGTCGTGCTGCTGCCCCGGCCCTGGCGCGCTGACCGTGGCTGCCGATCCCGAGGTCAAGGCCACCACGATGGGCCGTAGGCGCGAGGGCGGCTGGCGCCGCTGGTTGCCCGATCCGAAGCAGGTCGTCACCCACCCATGGTTGCGCTGGCTCGGGCCGCGGCTGGGTCACCCGAGGCTATGGCATATCAATCGGCGTGGCATCGCCATGGCCTTGTCGATCGGCTTGTTCTTCGGGTTGCTGATTCCGGTGGCCCAGATCCCGCTGGCGGCCATCGCGGCCGTGCTGCTGCGCGCCAATATACCGGTGGCCGTGTGCAGCACGCTGGTCACCAATCCGGTGACCTTCGCGCCGATCTACATCTTCGCGTATCAGCTGGGGGCCGTGATTCTCGGTGAGCCACACCATGCGGTGGCGCCGCCTATCGAACTGCCGCAGTCTACCGAACTGAGCAGCCTGACCGACCTGGATATTCCCGATCCCGGCCTGTTTGCCTGGCTGGCCGGTTGGTGGGACAGCCTGATCTCGGCAGGCAAGCCGCTGATCGTCGGTCTGGCGACGCTGGCCACCGTGGCCGGGATGTCGTCGTATGTTCTGGTTTCGTGGTCGTGGCGAATTCGCACGAACTGGGTTCGCCGTCAGCGCCAGAAGCGGTTTCGGGAGATGCGCGCGCAGATGCGTGATCGGCGCGGGCCGGGCGATCGCTGAAGGCGGCCAGGCGGCCAGGCGGCCAGGCGGCCAGGCGGCCAGGCAAGCCGGCGCTTGCCGGCTCGCAAGGACTATTTCTTCGGGCAGGCCTTCTCTACCGTGGCCTCGATCTCCTGCGGCTTCAGATCCGTGCGTGCACTGACAAAGCGTTGCGCCAGCTCCAGGGCCGATTTGCCATCGCTGCCGGGGGCATCGGCGTAGCGCTTCTTGAGCAGATCGAGGATGCGCGCGTAGTTCTTGTCCGCCTCGCGGTCTTTCCAGTAGGCCAGCAGCTTGTAGTCGGCCGGGCTGACCGCACAGGTGGGCACGGCCATGGCGGACACGGCGGAGCCGCCGCTGCTGAGATCGACACTCTGACAGGCACCCAGCCACAGCGTGCTGGCGGCGAGGATGGTGATCGACTTGATCGGGTTCATGCAATCCTCCGGCATCGTTTGCGCGACCTTCTGCCGCGGTTCTCTTTTGCGCATTGTAGGGTCAGCGCGAGCCGGATGTCGCCGCCCTGTGCCGGTCTTGTCACGCCAAGGGCCGCAAGTGTGGCCCCCGGGGCGTGCCGGGCCTCAGACGAACAGGATCAGGAGCCCGGTGAGTGCAAGGCCCAGACGCCAGGGCAGGCGACGGCTGGAGATCAGACCGTGCGATATCAGCGCCAGGCCAATGCCGATGCGCAGTGCTGCGACGACCGCCGCGACTGGTTGCGTGCTCAGCTCGATCAGCGCCGGATTGGCGATCATCGCGGGCGGAATCAGATAGAGCCCGACACCCAGCGTCATCGCGGTGGTCGCA
The DNA here is from genome assembly GCA_041396585.1 of Burkholderiaceae bacterium. Classification (GTDB taxonomy): domain Bacteria; phylum Pseudomonadota; class Gammaproteobacteria; order Burkholderiales; family Burkholderiaceae_E; genus JAUIAI01. Next base: position 122,154 of record JAWKYG010000009.1, read on the forward strand.
ATGCGCAGCCAGTTCTCGCCGACCATGCCGGCGGCGATGAACACAGCACCACAGACGGGCGGCGTGATCGTGGACAACAGCGCGAACCAGAACACGAACAAATGGGCCTGTAGCACTTCGAGGCCCAGTTCGACGAGCGCCGGCCCGGCCACCGACACACAGATCACATAGGCGGCCGTCGTGGGTACCTCCATGCCCAGCACCAGGCAGGCGAGTGCGGTCAGGGCCAGCGCCGGCACCAGCTGGCCCTGCGACAGCGCGAGGATCACCGAAGTGATCTTCACGCCCAGCCCGGTGATACCGAGTACGCCGACGATGATCGAGGCGCACAGAATGATCGACGCGATGACCGCAATCTGGCGGCCGGCGGCCAGCGCCGCATCGGCGACGCGGGCACCGATCTCGGCGGGCACCAGCCGCAGCCGGGTGTCCGTGAGCAACAGCAACGCGGCCGCGACGATCGCCAGGCAGGCGGCATAGGTGGGCGTGACCTGTAGCGCGAACATGCCGATCAGCAGCACCGTGAACGGCACTGCGAAGAACATCGCCGAGCGCCATACCTGTGACCAGCCCGGCCGCTCGTCGGCGCTCAGGCCGCGCAGGCCGTCGCGCCGGGCGTAGGCGTCGATGCCAATCCAGACCGCCACGAAACAAGCAGCGCCGGCAGCAGGGCGGCGGCCATGATTCCGGTGTAGGGCACGCCGGTGAGTTCAACCATCACGAATGCGCCCGCGCCCATCAGTGGCGGCATGATCTGGCCACCGCTGGATGCCACGGCCTCCACCGCGCCGGCCAGACGCGGTGCATAGCCGAGCCGGGTCATGGCAGGCAACGTGACCGCCCCGGTGGAGGCGACATTGGCCGAGGCCGATCCGGAGATCGATCCGAACAGTGCCGAGGCCAGCACCGATACCTTGGCCGCGCCACCGCGCAGATGGCCTGCCGCGGCCATGGCCAGGTTCATGAAACCCTCGCCGGCGGCACCGGCATTGAGCACCGCGCCGAGGATCACGAACACCGCAACGATATTCACCGACACACCTGTCAGGCTGCCCCAGAGGCCCCCTCGGCGATCGTCAGGGTGCCGAGGAAACCGGCCAGCGGCTGACCGGCATGACCGAACTCGCCGGGAATCCAGTGGCCGAGCAGCCCGTAGGCGAGCGTCAGGGCAGCCACCAGGGGCAGCGGCCAGCCGATCGCGCGTCGCGCCATCTCGAGCACGCAGGCGATCAGGACAACGGCGATCAGCCCTTGCCCGCTGCCTTCGAGATAGCCGTATTGGTCACCCAGTGCGGTCTCGTGCACGGCGATCCATGCGGCCGCCGCCATGCCACCCAGACCGAGCACGATGCCCACGAATCGCGCCGCACGCCCCTGGGTCGGGGCGAACATCACCCAGGGCACTGCCAGCAGCATGTGCAGCGGGCGACTGACCAGGTTCGGGATCAATCCCGAGAAGATCAGGCCGAGATGAAACGCGATCGAGGTCAGCCCGGCCCCGATCGCCAGTGCCCGCAAGGGGCTCAGCGGTGATGATCGCCAGCGGGGCGCCGATCTCGGTGTAATAGCGCGCGGCGCCCGGGTGGATCTTGCCCTCGATATTGGCGAGCATCTGCGTGGACACGCCTGCCCACCACGCCGCACCCTCGATCATCTTGCTGCGCTGGCTCCAGAAGGCCTTGGTCAGCGCATACGCGTCATCGTCCATCTGGGTCGTGGCGTAGGCGACCACCGGCAATGAGGTCGTGACGACGTCCTGATCCTGGCCGGCATAGGTGCCTGCCGGAATCACGAGCCGGGTGCGCTTGGTCTGTGCGATCTGCTCATCCGTGAGCGAAAGCAACATCACGCCCGTGCCGGCAGCGGCCTCGATGACGTTCGGCGCCGGGTAAGAGCCGGCCGTGACGAAGCCGTCGATCTGGCCGTTCTTGAGCGCCGCGACCGCATTGTTCAGTTCGACATTGGCCAGTTCGACCTTGTCCTCGACGCCAAACAGCTTCAGGTACTTGGCGCCCTCGCTGGCACCAAAGCTCCCCTTGCCGATCAGCAGCTTCTTGCCGGCCAGATCGGCAAACGATTTGACACCGCTGTCGGCCCGCATGACGAAATGCATGGTCAGCGACGGAATCGGAAACAGCGCGCGGATGTCGTCGAAGCGTGGGTTGCCCTTGTCCTTGAACATCGCCTTGCCGGCCTGCGCGAGACCGACCAGCGCGGGTGGTGTGGTAAAGACATAGTCGGCACCGCGGCGGGCCGCATCCATCACATTCTGGACCGAGCCCTGGCTTTCTTCGAGTGTGACGATCAGCTTGCCGTCACTGGCGGCCTTGACCGCCTCGGCGATCTGCACGCCCATCTGATAGTACGAGGAGGTGCTCTTGGCCGATTTGTAGGTGATGCGCGTTTGCGCATTGGCGCCAGTGGTGGCCACGGCCAGCATCACGACGCCCGCCAGGGCGGCGAAGGATTTGTTCATCGGATCTTCTCCCGGGTAGTTTGCGCGTCGCAGTCTACCGGAGTCGGAGCCGCAGTGAGGGCCGGGCGGCGGATGCCGGCGGCGTCGGCGCCTAAGGCGGCGTGATGGCCACCGGCGGCGTCGGCGCCTAAGGCGGCGTGATGGCCACCGGCGGCTCGCCGCTGTCGTCGTTTGACTGTCCTGTCGTTTCCGATGTTGGCGCGACGCGCGCCGGCGTCGAGGCCACGGCACTTGTGAAGGCGTGCGCCGGCAGGTCACCATGGCCCGCGATCAGATGATCGCCGAGCCGGTAGGCCAGTGCCAGTAATTGAATCGTTGGATGGTTGGCGCCGGCTGTGGGAAAGACCGACGAGCCTGCGATGAAGAGGTTCGACAGTCCATGGACACGACAGTTGGCATTCACGACGCCACATGCCGGCGAAGCATGCATGCGGGTCGTGCCCATGTAATGCCAGGTCCCTTCGACCTCGAAGGCATGCTCATCCGCGTGAGATTCATCCCGCTCGACGTCGGCGATGTCCTGGCGCTCCAGTTCGTCTGCGACCAGATGCATCGTACGTTCCATCACCCTGCGGTCGTTGGCGGTCAGTCGCCAGTCGATCCGCACGCGCGGCATACCCAGCTCGTCCAGGTCATCGCTGAGACTGACGCGGCTCTCGGGATTCGGCTCGGGTTCGAAGATGCCTTCTATGACAAGTTTCTCGACCAGGGCGCGTGATCCGCTCAGATATCCCAGCGTGGTGAGCGCGCTCGACACCGGGCGACGCGAGAGCGTGGCCAGATCCTCACCCAGGCTGGCGACTATCGGAATCTCCCCGCGTACGCGGCGGCGCATGCGCACCAGCGCATGCACCAGTTGCGGCGTTTCGCCATGAAACAACGAGCGCAGCCAAATCTGGCTGTTCGTCAGACGCTCGCGTCGCTGCACCTCGTAGGGCAGCCGCAAAACCGCGCTTGCCTGCATTTGCTGATGGCGCAGCGGCGTATGGATGTAGTTGTAGGCGATGTCATAGAGTCGGTTGCTCGCGAAGGCGTCTCGCAAGCGGACTGTGCCCCAGCGCAGTCGCGGGTGGTCCATAAAGTAGCGACCCACAAGGCCCTTTCCGTTGCCCAGGCCGGCGGGCATCGAGCCCTTCGAAGCGAGCAGCAGACGCGGTGTTTCGATGCCGCCCGCGGCCAGCACGAAGCGCCGCGCCGAGACATGAAGCGCGTTGCCGGCGAGCGTGCGCACCGTCGCGCTATGGACGCGGGTGGCGGGCTGGTCGGCATGCAGTTCGGTGGCATTGGCCCAGAGCAGCACGCGAATCCGGCGCGACTGGCTCAGCGCTTCACGCCAGTATTCGCCAAAGCGTATCGGCGTCAGCGCCGACATCGCATCCTCGAGGTTCTGCGGGTCGAAGGGCAGCCGGGCCAGATCGGGTGAGCTCAGCCGCTCCGACCACCAGTCCATACTGAACTGGTTCTCGTCGATGCGCAGCAGGTTGCGGGCGCGCGCATAGTAGGGCTTCAGCGCCTCCAGCGGAAACGGCCAGCCACTGTCACGCACCCACGGCCGATTGAAGTGGTCCCAGTCGTTCCAGGGCTGAGAGAAGCCGCCCCAGCAATTGCTGCTGCCGCCGAGATGGCGGCTGCGGTCACCGGGCCCGAAGGAATACGGCAGGCCCAGGTTGTAGCCGCGGTTGAGCGCCAGAGTTTTCGGCTCGGGTTCCAGCCCGCCGCTTTCGATCAGGCAGACATGCAGGCCACTGCTCGCCAACTGCAGTGCCAATGTGATGCCGGCAGGGCCGGCGCCGACGATACAGACGTCGGCCTGCAGCTGGGCCTGGGAGAAACTTCGTGTGTCGATCAGCATGCATGTCAGTCGAAATGGAGCTGATCCATTTATAGCGGGCGTGAGCGGGCCTCACGAGGGCCGCGGCCTCAGCGGGGATTGTGGGCGAATCGGCGGTCGTCGTGGCCGCTTTGGATGTCGCTTCGGTCCGACGTTTGCTGCGGCCGAGGGCGGGGCGGGGCCTGCCCGGCTCAAGGTTTGGGTCGATTGAAGCGGGCGATCCGCTCGGCATGGTCGGGGGCGCGCCCCGGGCCATGGTGAAGTTCATGCATCAGGCCGGCGCTCAGGTTCATGCCTTCCGTCTCGCGCAGCAGGCGTTTGTTCCCGCGAAGTGAAAACCAGGAGTTGCCCAGGATCTCTTCAGCAAGCGCCTGCACCGAGGCGGGAAATCCGGCCGCCGGAAACACCCGGCAGCAGAGGCCCAGGCGCAAGGCCTCGTCGGCCAGAACCGTGCGGCAGGTCTGCATCATGTCCATCGCCGCCTGTCGCCCGATGAGCCTGGGCAGCCGTTGGCTACCCCCCCAGCGAGGGGTCAGGGCCCACTTGGCGTGGGTGTCCGCAAACCGGGCGTCATCGGCGGCGACGATCAGATCGGCGCCCAGCGCCAACTCGAGTGCTCCGGTGTAGCAGTGCCCGTGCACTGCCGCGATTACCGTCTGTGGCAGAGCGCTCAGTGCCTCGATCACCCTGGCCTGGAAATGCTCCTCGGGCGGGTGCTCGCCGCTGCCGATGTCCTTCAGATCGTGGCCGGCCGAGAAGCAGCGTCCGGCGCCGGTCAGGATCACGCAACCCGTCGTCTCGGTTTCACCCACGAGCGCGCGAATATGGGCGTCCAGTTCGAGAAAGAGTGCGACATTGAGCGCATTCAGCTTCTGCGGACGGTTCAGGGTCAGTGTGCAGACGCCATTGGCATCCTGGCGGGTGACGAGCGAGTTCATGGGCGACCGTATCCCGAAACGAAAAAGGCCAGTCACGCGGACTGGCCTGATGTCTGGATTCCTGAGTGGTAGGCCGTGCAGGATTCGAACCTGCGACCAACGGATTAAAAGTCCGCTGCTCTACCAGCTGAGCTAACGACCCCCGGGATCCATCGAGGCTTTAAAAGCCTATCGGCAGGACTCACGCCCTGCCGAGCAAAAGATTATAGGCAATCGGCGGCCCTGCGGTCAAACGGGGTGCCTGGGTCAAAGCCCCTTGGCGCGCTGGGCCGCCGTGCTGGCCGCGCTTGATCCAGGATAGCGCTCCTGGACCAGCTCGAAACTTCGGCGGGCCGCCTTCTTCTGCTTGAGCTCGATCTCGGCAAATCCCTTGTTCAAAAGGGCATCGGCCGCACGACCGCTCTCGGGGAAGGCGTCGACCAGCTCGGCCTGGGTGGTGATCGACTCCTTGTACTTCTTGAGGGCGAACTGACTACTGCCGAGCCAGAACATCGCCTCTGGCGAATAAGCGCTTTCGGGGAACTGCAGGCGGAACTGCTCGAACGCGCGCTCGGCCGAATCGAAGTCGCCGCTGCGAAACTCGTTCAGCGCGGCCTCGAACATCCGCTGCTCGCCGCGCTCGACGGCAACGGTCTGGCCATCGATCTGCACCTGAACCGGCTCGACCAGTCGGATTCGGGAATCCACCTTGGCGAACTCTGCACGCTGCGATCGCTGGGTCTTGGATAGTTCGTTGGCCTGTTCCTCGAGCAGGCCGCGAAGCCGCGCGATCTCGACCTTGAGCGCTTCGATTTCCTGCTGCAGCGCCAGTTGCCCGCCCATCGCAGCCTTGACCTGGTCGACCGTGGCCTCCAGATTGCGCATGCGATTGGCGACATCGATCTCCTGCTGCTCGTGGCGGGAGCGAAGTTCGAGAATCGCCCGCCGTGCTTCGTTGTCTTCGAACAGGGCCCACGCGGGGGTCACGGCACAGGCCAGGGTCAGGGCAAGCAACCATCGGGTCATAGAGCAGTCTCCAGGTGGAGCGGAGGGTTCGCGGAACGCCTCACGGGCTGGTGCATGGACCACGGCAAAACCCGCGACGGACCAAGCGCTGCCCGTCGAACCGGGTCGATGGCGGCTCACTGATAAACGATATCAGTGCGACGGTTCTCCGCAAAGGCCGCTTCGTTCTGGGACAGTGAGCGCGGACGCTCCTCACCGAAGCTGACGGCCTCGAGTTGCGCCTCATTGACGCCCAGAATTGTCAGTGCACGGCGAACGGCTTCGGCCCGCTTCTGGCCAAGTGCCAGGTTGTACTCACGACTGCCACGCTCGTCGGTGTTGCCCTGCAGGACAACCCGTTGCTGCGGGTTGGCGATCAGGTTGCGCGCATGAGATTCCACGATCGCGCGGAATTCCTCGCGGATCGTGAAGCTGTCGTAGTCGAAATAGATGCTGAGCTTGGTCAGCAGCGGGTCGGCCAGGGGGGTGCTCGTTTCGGTGGCTTTGTCTGTGCCGGCATCAACCGCGGTGACCGAACGCTCGCCCTCGCGGACTTCGGTGGCGGTGGAGTCGGTCTGCGAGCCGGCAGTGGCGGCATCGCCGGCGCCCGAGCGCTGCTCGATCTGGGCCGGCGGCGAGTCATCGAGGCGAACCGGGGAGGAACAGGCGGCGAGCGTGGCAGCCAGCAGCAAGGTAAGCCAGAGACGGTGTGACATGGTGAAGATTTCCTGTCGTCGGAAAGAAATGAAGGGGCCCTCAGGGCTCGAACGGGCCCCAGGTAGGTTCGCGAATATCGCCGGAATCCGAGCTGATCCGTTGCGTGATCCGGCCATCGATCGAGGTGGCCATCAGCATGTCGCGACCCGTCGCACGGGTTGCATACATGACCCAGCGGCCGTTCGGCGCAAAGCTGGGCGATTCTTCCCGTCCACCGGCCGACAGCAAGGTCTCGGTACCCGATTCAAGATCCTTGATTGCTACGTAGTAGCCATCGTTGCGGCGCGTGAGAAACGCCAGCCGCGAGCCGTCGGGGCTGATCCGCGGGCTCACGTTATACGCGGAATCGAAGGTGACGCGGCCGACTCGTCCGCCGTCGATTTCGGCACGATAGATCTGCGGCGAGCCGCCGCGATCGGACGAGAAATACAGGTACTTGCCATCGGGCGAGAACTGCGGCTCAGTGTCGATACCGCTCGAGCTGACCAGGCGGCGGGGCGTGCTGCCACCCTCGGCACTGACCATGTAGATCTGTGAGGTGCCGTCGCGCGTGAGCGCGACCGCCAGAGAGCGGCCATCCGGTGACCACGCCGGGGCACTATTGCTGCCGCGGAAATCGGCCACGGGAATCCGCTTGCCGGTGGCCAGCGTGTGCACATAGACCACCGGCTTGCGGGTCTCGAACGAGACATAGGCCAGCCGCGAGCCATCGGGAGACCACGACGGCGAGATGATCGGCTCCGGCGAGGTCAGTGAGGTCTGGATATTCTGGCCGTCCCAGTCCGAGATGTTCAGGCGATAGCGGTCGCCCTGACGCGTGACGAAGGCGATCCGCGTCGTGAATACCGCCTTCTCGCCGGTCAGCCGTTGGTAGACGGTGTCGGCAATGCGGTGCCCGGCATAGCGGAGATTGTCCCGTGAGGCGAGGATCGCCTCGCCGCCCAGATTGCTCTGACGGACCGCATCGACCAGCCGGTAGCGGATATCGAAACGGCCATCGGCGAGCCGTTTGATCGAGCCCACCACCAACGCATCGGCACCGCGCGTGCGCAGTGGCGCGTAGTCGATCGTGGCGGTATCGGACAGGGTGACGCCGGGATTGATGATCCGAAAGATGCCGCTGCGCTGCAGATCGGTGCGCACCACGCCGGCGACGTCTTCGGGGACCTCTCCGTCCACTTCGAAGCTCGCGATCGCGATCGGGTACTGGCTGGCGCCGACGCCAGAGACCTCAAGGGTCATCTGTGCGCCTGCAGGGCCTGCGAACAGCAGTGCCAACAGCCAGAGGACGCCGGCGCGAAGCGATACGAGGCGTTGCTGCAGGCCGGGGCATGATGGCCACGACCGAGCAGCCAACGACCAGCCGCCGGACGTCGCGTCAGATGCGCGATCCATGGTGCGAGGAGCTCCTTACCATCAGGTTCGGCCGATTATATCGGAGCAATGAAGAACGGCCCGCGATAGCCTGCGACCGGCGTCGAACGCCGGCCGGCAAGGGCCGCGCTCAGCCACGGCGGATCTCATTCGTCGCGTGGCCCGTAACGGATCGTGAGCGTCGGCGGACACACTCCGCGATCGTCACAGGGGAACCGGCCCACGCTCTCGATGCCACGTTCCGCAGCCAGATCCCACGAGGGCACGCCGCTCGATTGCGCCAGATCGACGGACAGGATGCGCCCGGTTGTCGGATCCAGGCGAACATTGAATACCGCTTTCGGATTGCCACGCAGCGAGGACGGAATCGGATAGTTCGTGCGCTGCCGGATCAGCGCCGTCAGGCGGGCCCGGTAGCTCGCATCGCCGCGGCCAGATCCGCCCTCGGTGCCCCGGGTGCCGCTGGCACCACCTTGCGCGGCGCGCCCGCCGGCAGCGCCATTGGGAGAGCCCTGGCCGGCCGCCGCCATCAGTCGCTCCAGGACGTCGGCCCGGCGCTGTTCGGCCGCTCGCTCGTCGCGTTCGCGCTGGGCCTTGGCGGCCGCCTCCTTGCGCGCCTGCTCGGCCGCCTCGCGCCTGCGCTTGGCCTGTTGCTCTCGCTCGCGCTTCTCGGCGGCCTCTTGCTCGCGTTTGGCGCGCTCCTGAGCCGCGCGCTCACGCTCGGCCTGCTGCTCACGTGCCTTGGCCTCGGCCTCTGCGGCCGCCTTTGCACGCGCGGCTTGCTCGGCTTGGCGCTTGCTTTCCTCGAGCTCTCGCTGGCGCGCTGATTCGCGTTCCCGCGCCCGCTCTGCCTCGGCGCGCGCCTTTTCCTGGGCCTGCAGTTCGGCCTGCTTCTGCGCGGCAAGGCGCTGTGCCTGCTCGGCGGCCTGGCGCTGCGCCTCCAGTCGCTCGAGCTCGGCCTGACGGGCGGCCTGCGCCTGGCGACGTTCCTCTTCGGCGCGGCGCTTTTCTTCCTCGACGCGTTTGCGCTCTTCCTCGGCGCGGCGCTTTTCTTCTTCGACGCGTTTGCGCTCTTCCTCGGCGCGGCGCTGCTGTTCCTCGATGCGCTGGCGTTCTTGCTCGGCGCGGCGCTTTTCTTCCTCGATACGCTGGCGTTCCTCCTCGGCGCGGCGCTTTTCTTCCTGGATGCGCTGCCGTTCCTCCTCGGCGCGCCGCTTTTCTTCCTCGAGGCGCCTGCGTTCTGCCTCGGCCCGGCGCCTTTCTTCCTCGAGTCGCCTGCGCTCTTCCTCGGCGCGGCGCTTTTCTTCCTCGATGCGCTGGCGTTCTTGCTCGGCGCGGCGCTGCTGCTCTTCCTCGATGCGCTTGCGCTCCTGTTCGGCGCGTCGCTTCTCTTCCTCGATGCGCTTGCGCTCTTCTTCGGCGCGGCGCTTCTCTTCCTCGAGTCGTTGGCGCTCTTCCTCGGCGCGGCGTTGTTGCTCTTGCTCGAGGCGCCTGCGTTCTTCCTCGGCGCGGCGCTGGTCTTCCTCCATGCGGCGGCGTTCCTGCTCGAGGCGTTCCCGCTCGGCCTGCAGGCGACGCGCCTCGTCTTCACGGCGCAGGCGTTCTTCGATCTCACGGCGCGCCGCTTCTTCCGCCGCCAGGCGGGCCTGTTCGCGTTCTCGCTCGGCTGCCAGACGCGCAGCCTCTTCCTGCTGACGACGAATCTCGGCCTCGCGCTCGAGGCGTTGCTGCTCGGCGATCCGCGCCGCTTCTTCTTCCTGGCGTTGCCGCTCGAGCTCGTCCAGGCGGCGTTGTTCTTCCAGGGCCGCCTGTTGGTCGGCAGCGCGTTTGCGCTCGAGCGCCTGCTCGCGCAGTTTGCGTTCCAGCTCGCGGCGGATCTCGGCTTCCTCGGCGAGGCGCGCCTGCTCGCGCAGCGCGAGTGTCAGCGGGTCACTGGGCGGCTTGGGCGTGTCTGGCGCGTTGATCGTTTCCGGATCCGGCCGTGCTTGCGCAGGAGTCTCGGCGGCGACCGGCACGGGAGGCCGCGGCGCGGCATCCGGATTCTGAGCTTCCGGGTCTACCAGTTCTTCGGGTGTCCAGAGCTCGGCAATCACCGGCGGCGGCTCCTCGATCTTCCACTGCATGCCGAACAACAGCAGCAGCAGGAGCACGAGGTGGATCGCCAACGACAGCATGAACGCGCGCAGCGTCGAGCGGTCCGCCTGGGCAAACCAGGAGACCGTCGAATCGAGCATGTCGCTGAACAGGTTTCGAATCATCGGCAAGCTGCCAGGGCGCGCTCAACCACCATGCGCCCATCGGTCCGGACAGGCTCCTCAGTTCGGTTTCTTGACCAGCAGGCCGACTTTGCGGATGCCGGCCGACTTCAGGGTGTTCATGACGTTCATGACCTGCTCATAGAGCACGATCTTGTCGGCGCTGATCACCACCGGCATCGAGGGATCGCCATTGCTGAGCGTACGCACGCTGGCGATCAGATCGGCTTGACCGACAGGCACTTCGCCGGTGGTCTGCTCACTATTCTTAAGCAGCAGGACCATGGCACCGGTGCTCGGAATCTGGACTTCGATATATGTGTCCTTCTTGACACGGCTGCTGCCGACGGTGGGCAGGTCGATCACCCCGGGCGAGAGTAATGGCGCCGTGACCATGAAGATCACGAGCAGCACCAGCATGACGTCGATATAGGGAACCACATTGATGTCGTTGACCATCCGGCGGCCGCGACCACCGCGAGAACTCAGACTTGGCATGGACGGGCCTCGATATCGGTCGAAATCGGCGCTGTGGTGCTGCGCTTGGCCGAGATCATGATGATTGGTGGGGACATCTGCGGGTGTGCGCGGGATCGGGAGGATCGCGTCCGGTCTCGCCGGGCGCGATCATCAACGCGCCTGTCGCTGCAGAATGTTCGAGAACTCTTCGACGAAACTGTCGAAACGGTTGACCAGTCGGTCGATGTTGTTCGCAAAGCGGTTGTAGGCGATGACGGCCGGAATGGCAGCAAACAAGCCGATCGCGGTGGCCACCAGCGCCTCGGCGATACCCGGGGCCACCGAGGCCAGGGTGGCCTGCTCGACATTGGCCAGCCCGCGAAACGCGTTCATGATCCCCCAGACCGTGCCGAACAGGCCGATGTACGGGCTCACGGAACCGGTGGTGGCGAGAATGCCCATGCCGGATTCCATGGTGTCGAGTTCGCGCTGGCTCGACGCGCGCATCGCCCGGCGTGCGCTGTCGACCATGGTGCGATTGTCCAGATGATCCTTATGCTGGCGGCTCTTCAGATACTCGCTCATGCCAGATTCAAATATGCGCGCCAGCGGGCCGGTCGAGCGTTCGCCTTCACGAACCTGTTGATAGAGCGAGCCGAGGTCGCGGTCCTTCCAGAAATCATTCTCGAATGCCCGCGTGGTGCGCTTTGCGGCGGCCAGCCCGAAAAACTTTCGGAAGATGATCGTCCATGAGGCCAGCGACATCAGCAGCAAGATGCCCATGACGACTTTCACCAGTGGGCTGGCTTGGCCAATCAGGGACAGAATCGATAGTTCGTTCACTCGGCAATCCTCGACAGTAGGCGAGAGGGCATGGCGGTCGGACGGCCGTTGTCGCAACGAATCGCGGCAATTCGAACCACGGCTTCGACCAGCATGGTCGGGTCATCTTCCAGGCTGGCCCATTGGCGCAGGGATATCGATGCACGACGGCATTCGACGAGGCTCAGGTGCATGGTCAGGCGATCGTCGAGGCGGGCCGGGCGGTGATATGAAACCTGCAGATCCCGCACCACGAACTGCAGGCCGTCGCGCTGCGCGGTCTCACGGTGCGAGACGCCGAGCGCGCGCAACCATTCGGTGCGCGCACGCTCGAAAAAACGCAGGTAGTTTGCGTAATAGACGATTCCGCCGGCATCAGTGTCCTCGTAGTAAACCGTGACCGGCCAACGAAAGGTCGCAGGAGTGTCGTCCGGGTCAGGGGCGGAACCATCGTCCGCCGGCCATGCCTGTCCCGAGGACCGTCGTTGCGGCTCGGACGCGGGATGAGCAGACCTTTTCACGCAGGGATTCTAACAACCGCCAAGGCTGTCCGGGTTTACCGGCGCGAGATGAGTGCCCGGGTCGGTTCGGAGCGGCCTGGCGGGTGGTCCGCGCGGTGCTGGGCAAGCGCCCCTGGGCTCAGTGCATCGTGGCGCCCGCCGCGGGCAACCATTGCCAGGTGAGCACGGCCAGGAGCAGCGATGTGGCCACGGCGAGCGCCCCACGCCGCCTGGCCTGCAGGCGATAGCGGTCCCAGTCGAAGCGCTTGGCCAGGACCAGGGCGAGCAGGAATCCGCTGATCAGGCCGCCGATGTGGGCCGCGCTGTCGATCACCGAAAAGGCGAAGCCTGAGACCAGCGCATAGGCGATGAAAAACAGCATCGAGCGGCGCACCTGCGCCACCAGCGCGGCCGGCATCGTGCCGCCGGTGCTGGACACCGCTGCCAGAATTGCGCCGACGACACCGAAGATCGCACCAGAGGCGCCGACAGACACGCGATCGGCGGCCGCAAAGAACAGACTGGATAGCGAGGCCAGGCCGCCGGCGGACACATAGATCACGAGAAACTGCCCGCTGCCGTAGAAGCGCTCGGCCAATCGCCCGACATCGCGAAGCACCCACATGTTGAATCCGAGATGCAGGATGCCGGCATGCAGAAAGATCGCGCTGAGCAAGCGCCACGGCTGCTCATGGGTGCGCGGAAGATAGTTGCCACCAAGGGCAAGCAATGTGCCGGCGTCGGGTTCGAACCAGCCCGCGCCATACCAAAGGGCGACGATGAACACCGCCACATTGAGCGTGATCAGGCTCGAAGTCACCCAGGTTCGCGGCGTAGCCGTGATCAGTCTGTCGATGAACTCCTGCATCGACGCGATGTTGCGCGACCAGACAACCGGGCGCTGTGATGATTTCCCGCGGTGCGCGGACTCTGCGCGGGCCCGGGTGACGAACGGTCAGTCGGTGTCGAACAGCGGGCCGGCGTCGCCCGGCGCGGCCAGGCCGAAGTGCCGGTAGGCGGCGGGAGCGGCGATACGGCCACGCGGCGTGCGCTGGATGAAGCCCTGCTGGATCAGGTAGGGTTCGATCACGTCTTCGATCGTGTCCCGCTCCTCGCCGATGGCGGCCGCGAGGTTGTCGAGCCCCACCGGCCCGCCGGCGAAGCGGTGCAGAATGGCCTCCAGCAGCCGCCTGTCCATGATATCCAGCCCACCAGGGTCGACGTCGAGCATTTCGAGCGCATGGCGGGTCGTGCTCAGATCGACCCGGCCTTCGTTGCGGACATCGGCATAGTCACGAACCCGTCGCAGAAGCCGGTTGGCGATGCGCGGCGTGCCTCGGGAGCGGCGCGCGATTTCGGCGGCGGCGGCCGGCTCGATCGGCGCTTCCAGCAGGCTGGCCGATCGGCTGACGATGGTGGTCAGTTCGTCGGCCGTGTAGAAATCCAGGCGGGCCACGATGCCGAAGCGATCACGCAAGGGGTTGGTCAGCATGCCCGCACGCGTGGTCGCGCCGACCAGGGTGAACGGCTGCAGATCCAGCTTGATCGAGCGTGCCGCCGGGCCCTCGCCGATCATGATGTCGATTTCGTAGTCCTCGAGCGCCGGATAGAGGATCTCCTCGACCACCGGCGAAAGCCGGTGGATCTCGTCGATGAACAGCACATCATGGCGCTCGAGGTTGGTCAGCATGGCAGCCAGATCACCGGGCTTTTCCAGCACCGGGCCGGAGGTCTGACGCAGGTTGACACCCATCTCCGCGGCCACGATGTGTGCCAACGTGGTCTTGCCGAGACCGGGCGGGCCGAACAGCAGCAGGTGGTCGAGGGCCTCTTCGCGTTTGCGCGCCGCCTGGATGAAGATGTCGAGCTGCTCGCGTATGCGCGCCTGGCCGACATAATCGCTCAGGCGGCGAGGGCGCAACGCACGCTCGACCTGTTCCTCGTTCGGTGTTCGCACATGGGCGTCGATCAGGCGGTCGTGTTCGATCATGATTCAGCAGTCGGTTCGTGCCTGGCCCGGCTTGCCGTCGCTGGCCCGGGCATCGGCGGGGACTCGGCGGCCCGTCAACGTGCGGTCAGTGATTGCAGGGCCAGGCGGATGCCGTCTGACACCGAGGTGCCGGCGGGCAGCTTGCGGGCCGCGCCGCTCGCCTCGCGTTCGGAATAGCCCAGAGCCATCAGCGCGTGGCAGATGTCGATCCCTGTGTCATCGGCGGGCACGGCGATTTCATTGGCGGGCCCGGACTCCAGCTTGCCCTGAAGCTCGAGCACCAGGCGCTCGGCCGTCTTCTTGCCAATGCCCGGGACCCGGGTCAGCGGAGCGCTGTCCTTAGCCGCCACAGCGGTGGCCAGCGCCGCGACCGACATGCCCGAGAGCACGGCCAGCGCGATTCGCGGGCCCACCCCACTGACCTTGATCAACGCGCGAAAGGCGCCGCGTTCGCCCTCGGTGGCGAACCCATAGAGCAGATGCGCATCTTCACGCACCACGAGATGGGTGAGCAGGCGCACCGACTGGCCGATCGCCGGCAACTCGTAATAGGTGCTCATCGGCACATCGAGTTCGTAGCCGACGCCTGCGGTTTCGAGCATCACGCCCGGTGGGCGCTTCTCGATCAGGGTTCCGGATAGGCGACCGATCATTCTGGGGACACTAAGCAGGGTAGACGATTGAGGCGAGGCCGTGCCGCATGGACCATGCGCGGTGCAGGCTGCGGGGCGACAAACTCATGGATATACCTACAGGGTACACGATCCGGGCGCGCAGATTCCGGCGCGGCGTGGCCGGTTCGCGATCAGCCGATCCGGCCCGCGCGCAGGCGCAGGCCGCGCAGGCCGGTGCGACGGCCGACACGCGCGGTCAGGCCCGCGCTGTGGGCGTGGCAGATCGCACAGGCGAGTGCATCGGCCGCGTCGGTCGCCGGCGGGGCGGGCAGGGCGAGCAGGCGGGAGACCATTTCCTGGATCTGAGCCTTCTCGGCATGACCGTGGCCGGTCACCGATTTCTTGATCTGTAGCGCCGTGTATTCATGCACCGGCAACTCGCCCAGGACCAATGCCGCCAGGACCACGCCGCGCGCCTGGCCGAGCAGCAGGGTGGACTGCGGATTGGTGTTCAGGAACACCTTTTCAACCACCCCGGTGTCGGGCTGGTAGCGGTCGACGATTTCGATCAGCGAACGATGGATGATCGCCAGCCGTTGCGGGACCGCGCCCGAGCCGGTGCGGATCACGCCGCTGGCGACATACCGCAGCTTGCCGGCGTCGCGCCGGATGATGCCGAACCCGGTGGCGCGCAGGCCGGGATCGATGCCCAGGATGCACGACCCGGTCACGGGGTCGGACGGGTGCGGCGGGCGCGGCGAACCATCGGTAACTGCGCCCTCTAGTGGCGGAAGTGACGCATGCCGGTGAATACCATCGCGACATCCTGCTCATCGGCGGCGGCGATCACTTCGTCGTCGCGAACCGAGCCGCCAGGCTGGATCACCGCGCGCGCGCCGGCCTGGACCAGAACATCCAGGCCATCGCGAAACGGGAAGAAGGCATCGGAGGCGGCGACCGAGCCGGCCAGCGACAGACCCGCGTTCTCGGCCTTGATCGAAGCGATCCGCGCCGAGTCGATCCGGCTCATCTGGCCGGCGCCGACACCCAAGGTGCGGCCCTGGCCGCAGAACACGATCGCATTGCTCTTGACGAACTTCGCCACCCGCCAGGCAAACAACAGATCCGCCAGCTCGGTTTCGCTGGGCTGGCGTCTGGTGACCACACGCAGCGCGGCCGGGTCGAGCCGCTGGATATCCGCGGTCTGGATCAGCAGCCCGGAGCCGACCCGCTTGGTGTCATGCGCATTCAGGCCGCGCTGCCAGGCACTGGCGGCGCCGGCATCGATGCCGTCCAGCGAGATGCGCAGCAGCCGCACATTGGGTTTGTCGGCAAACACCTTGCGCGCGGCGTCATCGAACGCGGGCGCCATCAGGACCTCGACGAACTGCTTGGAGACCGCAGCCGCGGTCTCGCCATCGACCGGGCGGTTGAAGGCGATGATCCCGCCAAAAGCCGAGGTGGGGTCGGTGGCGAAGGCCCGTTGATAGGCCGCAAGCGGTGTTTCGCCCAGCGCCACGCCGCAGGGATTGGCATGCTTGACGATCACGCAGGCGCACTCCGGCAGGCTCTTGACGCACTCCCAGGCGGCATCGCCATCGGCGATGTTGTTGTAGGAAAGCGGCTTGCCCTGCAGTGATTCACCGGTGACGATGCTGCCCGGGGCCGGGTGCAGATCACGGTAGAAGGCTGCCTGCTGGTGAGGGTTCTCGCCATAGCGCAGATCCTGAACCTTCTCGAATCGGCCGTAGGCGCGTGCGCCGAACTCGGCGCGCTCGGCAATCTGGAGATTGTCGGTCAGCGTGAGGCTGCCCAGATATTCGCTGATCATCGTGTCGTAATCGGCGATGCGGTCGAACGCGGCCACCGCGAGTCGAAAGCGTGTCTGGTCGGACAGCGCGCCCTGGCTACGCAGTTCGTCCACGACCGCGCCATATTGGGCCGGGTCGGTGAGTACGCCGACGCCGCGCCAGTTCTTGGCCGCTGAACGAACCATTGCCGGCCCGCCGATATCGATGTTTTCGATCGCGTCCTCGAGCGTGCAGCCCGGTTTGGCAACCGTTGCCTCGAACGGATACAGGTTGACGACCAGCAGATCGATGGTGCCGATGCCATGGCCGGTGAGCGCCTGCATGTGTTCGGGGACCTCGCGTCGCGCGAGCAGGCCGCCATGAATCACCGGGTGCAGCGTTTTCACCCGCCCATCGAGCATCTCCGGGAATCCGGTGGTCTCGGCGACTTCGGTCACGGCAAGCCCGTGTTCGCGAAGCAGTTTGGCCGTTCCGCCGGTTGACAGCAGCTGGATGTCGAGGCTGGCGAGAGCCTGGGCCAGCTCGATGACGCCGGTTTTGTCGGAAACACTGATCAGGGCGCGCTGCACGAATCCTCCGCGGACAGGGATGTTGGGTTGAGACCGGCCTCAGGATCGGGGCGAGAGCCGGATACCGTGGTGCTGCAGCTTCTTGCGCAGCGTATTGCGATTGATGCCCAGCATTTCGCTGGCGCGGACCTGATTATGACGCGCATGGCGCATGACGACCTCGAGCATCGGCCGCTCGACTGCGTCGATGACCATGTCGTAGATCGGTTGTGGGTTGGTGCCCTCGAGATCGCGCAGGTAGCGCTCCAGGCTGCGGGTCACCACTTCATCGATCGATGCGGGTTTGCTCATGCGGCGATCCTCCTTGTCGGGTTCGTCATGAGATCGGAGTCGTTCGCTGCGACTCCATCGAACAGACGGTCGATGTACGCGATCTGCGCCTCGGCCGTTTCCAATGCGTGAAAGCGCGGCAGATGCGGGGCCAGCCGGGGATCTGCCTGCAAGGTCCAGCCGACATGCTTGCGTGCCGTGCGCACGCCCGTGAACTCGCCGTGAAACTCGTAGTGTTCGAGCAGGTGCTCGCGCAATACCTGATGAATCTCGGCCAGTGTCGGCGGCGCGAGCCTGCGCCCGGTGCGCAGTGCGTGCGCGATCTCGCGGAAGATGAACGGATTGCCCTGTGCGGCACGGCCGATCATGATCGCGTCGGCGCCGGTCGCGCGCAGCACCTGGTGCGCCTTGGCAGGGCCGTCGATGTCGCCGTTGGCCACCAGCGGAATGCGGATCGCCTCGCGTACCTCGGCGATGGTTCGGTACTCGGCCAGCCCGCGATAGCCGCAGGCGCGTGTGCGGCCATGGATGGTGATCATGCGTATGCCGGCGCGCTCGGCATCGCGCGCCAGCCCGGCGGCGTTGCGGCGAGAAGCATCGGGCCCGGTGCGCATTTTCAGCGTGACCGGCACATCGACCGCACGTACCACGGCATCGATGATCGCCATGGCCAGCGCGGGTTGCCCCATCAAGGCCGAGCCCGCGGCGACCTTGCAGACCTTCTTGGCCGGACAACCCATGTTGATATCGATGATCTGCGCGCCGTGTTCAACGTTGTAACGGGCGGCCTGCGCCATCATGGCCGGGTCTGCACCGGCAATCTGTACCGCGCGCGGCTCGGTTTCCCCGTGGTGGTCCAGGCGTCGCGCGGTTTTCACCGTATGCCAGAGGGCGGGGTTGGAGGCGGCCATTTCTGAGACCGCATAGTGCGCCCCGAGTCGCTTGCAAAGCTGGCGAAAAGGCCGATCGGTGACACCGGCCATCGGCGCAACGAATACCGGCCCGGATAGCCGGTGCTCACCGAGCTGGATCGGTGTCAGCGAGAGAGCGAGCCCATCACCCGGCGAGTCGGCGGGCAACGATGAAGGCTGGCCAGTTTCGGTCGCCGACAAGACGGCAGCGCTCGAAACATCG
This sequence comes from Burkholderiaceae bacterium, assembly GCA_041396585.1. Lineage (GTDB taxonomy): Bacteria > Pseudomonadota > Gammaproteobacteria > Burkholderiales > Burkholderiaceae_E > JAUIAI01. The sequence continues at coordinate 140,898 of JAWKYG010000009.1, forward strand.
TGACGGATCATGCTCGCGGGTGCTCCTGGCCAGGGACTGGAGATTCCGCGCCAACGCGTGATTCGTGAACCGAATTCGGCCGCGCGGAATCCATGGCCGGTCGAATTTTTGCGTGTGCGGCACGCTGCGTCAGAGCATCGTCAACGATGTCTTGCGGCCATGCCCCTGCGACCGGGGGAGTGATTCTACTCGCAACGGCAATGCAAAAAAAAGGGGCAATTCACGCAGCTACCAGAGAATCTTACCGATGCTTACCGCAAGCACTTTGGCAGGCATGGCACCGGCGCAGTGGACGCGCGAGGATCACCGCAGGCCGTAGACGAAGTGACGACTAACCTGGCGGCGCAACGGCGCGATCAGATCAATCGCACCAAGCGCACCGGACATCATCGCCAGCGACAACTGCGGGGCGATACGCGTGCCTGCGCCGAGTGTCGCGAGGCGGTTGGTGAGTGCGCGCGTGCCACGGCGGTCGCGTTCGCGGCGTTTGCGGAACTCGTTCACCGCCACCGCGACCGAATCACCGCGCGTGGCCGCCTCGCCGATGACCTCGGCCAAGGCATAGGCGTCGCGCAAACCCAGGTTCAGGCCCTGGCCGGCCACCGGATGCAAGGTCTGCGCCGCGTTGCCGATGCGCAGTGAATGCGGATCATGCTCGGTTGCGCTTTCACTGCGCAGATCGACAGCATGACGTTCGCCGCAGAGCTGCAACTCGCCCGAGCCTTCGTGACCGAGCGCGTGCGCCAGGGTCTGCACGAATGCTTCGGGTGCAATGTGGAGCAGGCTGTCTATCTCTTTGGCCGGCGCACACCAGACCACGCTCCAGTGATCGAGCTCGGGAAGCGGCAGCAAGGCCAGAGGCCCGGCCTCGCGAAAACGTTCGTAGGCCACGCCCGCCACCGGCATTGTCGCGCGCCTGTCCGCGCGCGGTGATACGCGCACCTCCGTGAACAACGCCCGCTGTTCGAAGACCGCGCGCTCGCCCACAGCAGGGAAGTGGCCTTCGGCGTGGATGGTCAGTCGGCAGTCCGGCCCCGCAGTGGCGACATCATCGGGGCATGCGGCGGATTCGCCATCGCCGACATCGGCCGTGGTGGCGATCGGCCAATCGGCGATCGCCGCCTCGAGGGCATCGGTGAGTGCGCCATGGCGAACCACGCGACCAAGCGCCTCGCAACCCTGGTCGGCCGCGGCGAAACGGGTATGCAGGCCATGACCGGCGAATGCGACGTCGACATCCCTGATGATGCCGGCCGGCACGGGGCCGATGATCCGCGACAGAATCTGCCAGGATCCGCCCGACAGCGCCAGCGCGCGCGCGGCCAGGGACGGCGGCGGCACACCGCGCGATGCGCTCAGGGAGATCCGGCTCGCACGCAGGCCCTGACGGCGCAGCAGCAGCGCCAGCGTGAGCGCCACCGGCCCGCGGCCGTGGATCGCGATCTGAAAGGCATTCGGACGCGTCACGGCGTCAGCCTCGCATCAGGGCCTCGATCGCGCTCACATGCTTGGGTACGTCGCCCGTGAGCACCTCGTGGCCATCGGCTGTGACATGGACATCATCTTCGATCCTGACACCGATGTCATGATAGCGAGGATCGATGTCGTCAGCGGCGCGGATGTACAGACCGGGCTCGATGGTCAGCACCATGCCGGGGCGCAGAATGCGCCACGAAGGCTCGCCTTCGCCGGCGGCATCGCGTTCGCGATAGTCGCCGCAGTCATGCACATCCATGCCCAGCCAGTGACTGGTACGGTGCATGTAGAAGCGCCGATAGCGGCCGTCGGCCAGCGCGGCCTCGAGCGGGCCTTCGAGCAGGCCGAGGTCGATCAAACCCTGCACCAGAATGCGCAGCGCGGCCTGGTGGGGCGCATCGAAGTCATGGCCCGGCTGCACCGCGTCGATGGCGGCCTCATTGGCCGCCAGCACGATCTCGTAGATCTCGCGCTGCGCATCACTGAATCGCCCGCTCACCGGAAAGGTGCGCGTGATATCGGACGCATAGTTCTCCAGTTCGCAGCCGGCATCGATCAGCAGCAGCTGCCCGTCCTCGAGTTGCCGGTCGTTGCTGCGATAGTGCAGCACACAGGCGTTGGCGCCACCGGCCACGATGGAACCATAGGCCGGAAACGGCGAACCATGGCGGCGGAACTCGTACAGCAGTGCCGCCTCCACTTCGTACTCGTGCACGCCCGGGCGCGTCGCCCGCATCGCCTGGCAATGCGCGTGTGCCGAGATCTCGGCCGCGCGGCGCATGATCGCGATCTCGTGTTCGTCCTTGATCAGGCGCATGTCATCGAGAAGCTGATGCACATCCATGATGTGGGCGGGAGCGGTCACGCCGGCGCGAGCCTGTTCCCGCACGCGCGCGAGCCATTGCCGGGCGCGCGCGTCGGTCTGGTCATCGCGGCCCATCGGCAGGAACAACACATGACGATCGGCCAGCAACGTGGGCAGCGTCTTGTCCAGCTCTTCGATCGGGTAGGCGGCATCGAAGCCGAACTGCTGCGCTGCCACTGCCGGCCCGAAGCGATAGCCGTCCCAGATTTCGCGCTCTTCGTGCTTCTCGCGACAGAACAACAGGCTGCGCACCTCGGTGGCGTCCGCCACCACGACCACCGCGGCCTCGGGCTCGGGAAAGCCGCTCAGGTAGTGGAAGTAGCTGTCCGAGCGAAACGGGTAATCGCTGTCACGGTTGCGCATGACCTCGACGCCGCTGAACAAGACAGCGACGCCGCCGCCCGCAGCCTGGATCTGTCGGGCAAGGGCGGCTCTGCGGGCCGAGAAGGCACTGATCGGTGGTTTCATCGGGTGGGCCTGATAGCGGGACAAAGCGGCATCGTGCCGGAGCTTCCCGGCAGGGGGATCACTGGCTGTCGGGGGTTCCCGGCGAGCGCTGGGCAAGCGTGGCATCGAGCGCCCGCAGCCGCCCGGGCGATCCGACATCGTGCCAGAGACCATCGAATCGTAACCCAGCGAGTCGCTGGCGATCGGCGGCATCGCGCAGCAGCGGTGCCAGCGCTGCACGCTCACCCGGGGTCACGCCGTCAACGAGGGCCGGGCGCAGAACCGCCAGCCCGCTGTAGGTGAGCCGGGGCGATCCATGATTGTGGATGCGGCCGTCGACGAGCGCGAAATCGCCATCCGGATGATGCTCGGGATTGGGTACCAGCACGCACAGGCCGAGGTCGGCGGGCGGCAATGAGCGTGCGGCAGCCACCAGCGGCGCGAAGTCGAAATCACTGAAGACATCGGCATTGACGAGCACGAAGGGTTGTTCACCCAGGGCATGGCGGGCGGCGGCGATACCGCCCGCGGTCTCCAGCGCCTGCGCTTCCGCGGAATACGTGATCGACAGACCCAGCGAGGCGCCGTCACCGAGCGCGGCCACGATCATCCCGCCCAGGTGGGCATGGTTGATGACCACCTCGCGCACGCCGGCCCGCTGCAGGGCCTGCAGGGCCCAGACGATCAACGGCCGACCGCCCACGCTCAGCAAGGGTTTGGGACAGGTGTCGGTGAGCGGGCGCATGCGCTCGCCCCGGCCGGCGGCCAACACCATCGCCTTGGGTGCGGTGGGTGTGCGGTTCACAGCCGCTGCGCTGCCTGGCCGAAGGGCGTCGCGAGCCTGGTGAGCGACCTGGTACGCTGGAGCATCGGTGCCATTCAGAACGTGTAGCCGACCCGGGCCTGCTCACCCAGGCGCTCCGCCAGCATCTGCTCGATCGGCGCGAACTCGCCATAGCGGCGCAGCATCGGGCGCAGATGGCCGAGCACGCGCGGCATATCGGCAAGATAAGCGTCCTTGCCATCGCGATGGCGCAGACGGGCAAAGATGCCGAGCACCTTCAGGCCCCGCTGAATGCCCATGAGCTCGAACTGCCGGTAGAAGGCGCCGAAATCCGTCTCGACCGGCAGTCCGCCGGCGCGTGCCTGCTGCCAATAACGAATCGCCCAGTCGAGGGTGCGCTCCTCGGGCCAGGCGACGTAGGCGTCGCGCAACAGCGATACCAGGTCATAGGTGATGGGGCCGCGCACCGCGTCCTGGAAATCGAGCACGCCCAGTCGCTGTTCATCGATGCACATCAGGTTACGGCTGTGGTAATCACGATGAACACAGACTGTCGGCTGCGCCAGCGCGGCGTCGATCAACAACCGGTAGCAGGCCTGCAGTCGCGCTGATTCGCGGGCATCGGGCGGGCGGCCCAGATGGGTGTCCAGATACCACTGATCGAACAACCGCAATTCTGTGAGCAGCCTGGCCTCGTCATAGGGCGGCAGGCCGCTGGGATCACAGCCGGCCTGCAGCCCGACCAGCGTGCTGGCGGCCTGGCGATAACGGTTGTCGGCGCGATCGGGGTGTTGCCGCAACTCGGCCAACAGGGTGTGCGAGCCGAAATCGGTCAGCAGCATGAAGCCGCGATCGGCATCATGGGCGAGAATCGCCGGCACCGGCACCCGGCCCGCGTGCATCAGGCGCGCCACCTGTTCGAACATGGTGGTGTTCTCGTGCTCGGGCGGCGCATCCATGATGATCAGGGATGCCTGCTGTGGATCGCGGGCGTCAATGCGGAAGTAGCGACGGAAACTGGCGTCGCTGGAGGCCGGGCGCAGGCTGGCCGGATCGAGGTCGCGGGCCGCCTCGGTGGCCGCCAACCAGGCGAGCAGCGCGACCAGGCGCGGGTCATGATCGGTCGGGTTCATATGACTTCCTATAATACGGGCCGTTTCCATGACGACACGCGATCCGGTGGGCGTCCAAGGGCCTGTGCCGTATCGGTGACAGGCATGCCGATGACAACCACCCGGACGACCCGCCTTGCGCCTGATGCTCGATAGCACCACCCGGTATGCACCTGCCAGGCAGATGTTTCGCCTCGTGCGCCCATGATGCCTTCGCCAAAGCGGCCCGACCGCGTTGGCCTGCCGTCCGATAGCCGATGCCGCCTGCCGGCAGGCGCCGGGGTGTCCACGCCGTTGGCGACGAGGCCTGCCCTGGTTCTGGTTCTTTGCGGGATCCTGTCCGCGGCACCGGCGCTGGCCCAGCAGACTGCGCTGACCCTCAAGCTCGAGCGTGTTTTCGGTGCGGCCGCGCGTGGTGCCGATGGCGAGCGGCCGATCTTCGTCGAAGGCGATCGTATCGTTACCCAGGGCAATGTGGTCGTGGTCGAAGGGGCCGGCAGCATTCGTCAGGGCAGCACCCGGGTCGGCAGCGATCGCATCGAGTACGACCGGGTCAGTGAAGATCTCAAGGCCGACGGCGAGGTGACGATCAGTCGCGCCGGCAGCCTGTTCAGCGGGCCCTCGCTGCGTTTGAACCTGCGCGCCAGCACCGGGGTGTTCGCCTCGCCCAGCTACGAACTGCTCGACAACGGCGGACGTGGCACGGCCAGTCGCGTGCTGTTCGAAGGCCCCAAGCGCAGCGTACTCGAAGGTGCCACCTACAGCACATGCCCATGCGACCAGGAAGACTGGTATCTGCGGGCCGATACCCTGACGCTCGACAATGAACAGAAGGAGGGCGAGGGGCGCAATGCCAGCCTGCATTTTCGCGGTCTGAAGCTGTTCACCCTGCCGGTGTTCTGGTTCCCGCTCAGCGACGAGCGACGCAGCGGCTTCCTGCCGCCGAGCCTGGCGCTGACCAACCGCACCGGCGCCGAGCTGGAGCTGCCTTACTACTGGAACATCGCACCGAACTACGACATGACCTGGACGCCGCGGATCATGTCACGGCGCGGGTTGCAGATCGGCAGCCACTTCCGTTATCTGCAGCCGACCTTCAGCGGCGATCTGCGCGCCGAGCTGAACCCGTCCGACCGGGTCACCGGCGACACCCGGTTCCAGTGGTCGTGGCAGCACCGGATCCTGAATCTGGGCGGTTGGTCCGGTCTGATGGACCTGAACGGGATCTCCGACGACGAGTATTTTCTCGATTACGGCCGCTCGATCGTCGCCACCTCAGAGCGCAACCTGCCGCGCGATTTCCTGCTCACGCGGGGCTGGGGGCCGTGGCGGGTGTTGTTTCGTGCCACCCAGTATCGGAGCATTCTCGATGCGCGCGATGCGCCGCCGTATCAGCGCCTGCCGCAGCTTCGTCTGACCAGCAACGTGCGCGACTGGCGCGGTTTCGATGTTTCCACGCTGGTCGATGCCACCTATTTCACGCGTCGGTTGCCGGGGGCGATCGAGGGCCTGCGGATGGTGGTCAATCCCACGATCAGCTACCCGATCCGTCGTCCGGGCTGGTTCATCGAGCCGCGGCTGAGCATGCATGCGAGTGCGTATCGTTTACGTACGAACCCCGGCTTCGAGACCAGCGTGAACCGGGCGCTGCCCACATTCGAGCTGGATTCCGGGCTGGTGTTCGAGCGCAACACCCGCTTCCTCGGACGGGAGATGATGCAGACGCTGGAGCCGCGGCTGTACTACGCGTGGACGCCATATCGCGATCAGTCCGCGATTCCGATCTTCGATTCCGGGGTCACCGAATTCGGTTTCGCGCAGCTGTTTTCGCCCAATCTGTTCGTCGGCCATGACCGGATCGCCGATGTCAACCAGGTGACGGCGGCGATCCTGAGCCGGATGATCGAGCCCGGAACCGGTGCCGAGCAGTTCCGTTTCGCGATCGGTCAGCGCCTTTATTTTGCGAGTCAGCGGGCAAGCCGGGGCTGACCGCGCGCACCGACCGCCGCTCAGACATCCTGCTGGCCGCTTCGGGCAATCTCGGCGGCGGCATCAGCTTTGACAGCGGCGTGCAGATCAGCCTGGTCGATACCCGTGTGCCGCGCTTCAATCTTTCCTGGCGCTACTGGCCGGACAGCAGCCGGGTTCTGACTTTCGGGGTACGCTACCAGCGCAGCGAGCTCGGCCAGATCGACACCTCGCTGCAATGGCCGATCAGCGCGCGCTGGACCGCGCTCGGCCGGATCAACTACTCGTGGCTGGATCAGCGGGTGAACGACTCCGGCGTGCTCGAGCCTACCCGGCCAGGGGTCATTGAAAGCGTACTCGGGGCACAATATTCAGCGGATTGCTGGGCCGCCCGGGTCGTGGTTCAGCGCTTCGTATCGGCCGAGGATGAACGCACCACCGCATTCTTCCTGCAGCTCGAATTCAGCGGGCTCGGACGAATCGGTACCGACCCCATGACCATCTTGCGTCGCAACATTCCGGGCTTCCGGGTGCCGCGCAATATTGACAACACACAGGATCGTTTCAGTGATTATCGGTAAAGCTGGTGCGCTCTGGATGAGTGCCTGCGCCGTGGCGCTATCGCTGTGCTGCGGCCCGGCGGTTGCACAACCGGCGGTGAAATCGGTCGACCGCGTGATCGCGGTGGTCAACGACGAGATCATCACGGCCCGCGAACTGGATGCCCGCCTTGGCGCGGTGCGTGCGTCTCAGCCGGCCGATGCCTTGGCCCGCCTGGGCCCCGAGGCGCTTCGTCAGCGGGTACTCGAGCAGATGGTCATCGAGCGCGCGCAGGCGCAGCGCGCACGTGAACTCGGGATCGTGATCAATGATGCGCAGATCGATCGCGGGATCGCCGCGATTGCCGGCAACAACCGGATCTCGGTCGACGAACTCAGGGCCAGATTGCGTGCCGACGGTGTCACGATGGAGTCATTTCGTGAGCAGGTGAGGGCGCAGCTGGCCGAGGTCAGGCTGCGCGAGATCGAGGTCGAGTCGCGTATCCAGGTGACCGATGCCGATGTCGAGGCCTATCTGGCCGACCCGGCCAACGCCGCCCGCGAGGCCGAGCAAGTCCGTCTCGCGCAGATCTTTCTGCGTCTGCCCGAAAACGCCGATGCTGCCCGCCGCGATGCGCGGATGCAGGAATTGCGCGCTCTGGCCGATCGGATCCGTGCCGGCGAGTCCTTCGAGGCGCTGGCTCGTACCCATTCCGAAGGCGACGAGGCGGCCCAGGGAGGCTCGTTCGGATGGCGCGATCTGAACCGCCTGCCGGGACTTTTCGTCTCCGCCATCGAGCCCCTGTCCGTGGGCGCGATCAGTGACATCGTGGTCAGCCCGGCCGGCCTGCATCTGCTCAAGCTGCAGGAGCGTCGCGGCGGCGGCTCCGACGCACCCGTGACCCAGACCCGGGTGCGACACATCCTGATGCGCGCCGATGGCCTTGGCAGCGAGGCGGATGCCGCCGAAACCGCGCTGGGGCGGGTACGGACGCGTCTGGTCGATGGCAGTGCCAGCTTCGAAGCGATGGCCAGACAGTATTCGAGTGACCCCAGCGCCAGCCGTGGCGGCGAACTGGGCTGGGTGGGGCCTGGCGACACGGTGCCGGAGTTCGAGCGCGCGATGAACGCGCTCGAGCCCGGGCAGATCAGCCCGATCGTGCGCTCGCCCTTCGGATTGCACCTGATCCAGGTGATCGAGCGCCGCCAGGGCGGCAGCAGCAAGGAGCGCGAGCGGCAGATGGCCCGTCAGACATTGCGCAAGCGTCGCGCCGACGAGGCCTGGGGCGAGTGGCTCGCGCAATTGCGCGACCAGACCTATGTCGAGTACCGGCTCGAGCAGTGAGCGCCGAGCGCGGCCCCCGTGTGCACGGCCACCTCGCACGCAAGCGCTTCGGCCAGCATTTTCTGGTCGATCATCGGGTGCTCGACGGCATCCTGTTGGCCGTGTCCCCCCGGGATGACCAACGACTGGTCGAGATCGGCCCCGGTCTGGGCGCCTTGACCGATGTCCTGCTCGAACGGATCGGACGGCTGACCGCCATCGAGATCGATCGCGATCTTGCCCAGCGCCTGCGTGAGCGCTATCCGGCGCAGCGGCTGAACCTGATCGAGGGTGATGCCTTGCGCACCGACTGGCGAGCCCTGGCCGGCGGTGATCAACTCCGGCTGGTCGGCAATCTGCCCTATAACGTGGCCACGCCGCTGATGACTGGCCTGATCCCGGTACGTGAGCGAATCCTTGATGCTCACTTCATGATTCAACGCGAGGTCGCCGAGCGGCTTTGCGCCCGTGAGGGGGGGGCTGCCTACGGCCGCCTCGGCGTGCTGATGCAGGCCTTTTTCGAAATGGAGATCGTGCTCGAGGTTCCGCCCGAGGCCTTCGATCCGCCACCACGGGTGGATTCCGCGGTGGTCAGGTTGTGTCCTCTGGAAGATCCCGGCGTGGCCGACATGAACATGTTGGAACAGCTGTTGTCGGCCGCATTCGGCCAGCGCCGCAAGATGTTGCGCGGCACCTTGCTGCCATGGCTGGCTGCCCGCGGCCTGAACGATACCGACCTCGATCCACAGGCCCGTCCGCAGGATATCGAGCCCGAGCGGTATCATGCGCTGGCCAACCGGCTGAGCGATCCTGATCCCGCCTGAGGCGGATGGGTTGGCTTGCCCGGATTTCCCTGTGTTCAATGCGGCTGCACCCGTCCGGGTGCGCCGCGCACGAGCGAGACACGAGATGAAAGTCCTACACACGATGCTGCGCGTGGGCGACATGCAGCGTTCGATCCAGTTCTATACCGAAACGCTGGGCATGGAGCTGCTGCGTACCACCGATAGGCCTGACCAGAAATATTCACTGGCCTTCGTGGGCTACGGTGGTGGCAACAAGAGCGGCGAGCCCGAGCTCGAGCTCACCTACAACTACGGCACTTCAGAGTACGACCTGGGCACCGCTTACGGGCATATCGCGCTCGGCGTCGACAGCGTGGTCGAAACCTGCGAGCGGATTCGCGCCGCCGGCGGCCGCATCACGCGGGAGCCGGGCCCGGTCAAGGGTGGCAAGACGATGATCGCGTTCGTCGAGGATCCGGACGGCTACAAGATCGAGTTGATCGAGACAGCCTCCCGCGAGATCTGACCGGGTCGCCAGGCCTGGAATTCGACCGGCCGCGCAGGGGCAGCGCAAGCGCCGGTCATCCTGCCCCGGGGGCTGCGCAGCCAGACATGTGCCGTGCGCTGTGCAGATGCCCTCAGCAGCCGCTCAGATGCTCGGGCATGTCGCGCAGGCGCTTGCGAGCCAGCTCGTGCCCGGGCAGGATCTTCTCGACTGTCGCCCAGAAGCGTGCACTGTGGTTCAGTTCACGCAGATGGGCCAGTTCATGGACCACCACATAATCGATGAGCTCGGCCGGTAGCTGAATCAGCCGCCAGTTCAGCCGGATGATCCCCTGCGAGCTGCAACTGCCCCAAAGGGTGCGCGCGCTCGATATGCGCCATGCCCGTGGATGCAGGCCCGAGGCCGCGGCGAAGTGCGCCACCCGCGCATCGAGAAGCTCGAAGGCGCGCGCGCGAAGCCAGCTCTCGGCCGATGAGCGCAGATCATCGTCACGCGACGGCAGGTGCAGCGTGTCGAGCAATTCCCCGGGTTCGTAGGCGGCCTCGGCATCCGCGGGCACGCGCTGCAACCGGCAGCGACGTCCGAGATAGCGGATCTCACCGCCATGGCACCACGCCTGGGCGAGCGCTGCGCGACGCTGCTCATAGGTCTGCCAGTCGTCGAGCTTGCGCGCGATCCAGTCGCGCTTTTCGTCGAGGGCTTCGCCGATCGCCGCCAGGCTGACCCACTGCGGGGCACTGACCGTGAGGCCGCGGGCGTCGATCGTGAAGCCGATCGTACGGCGCCGACGCCGCACGAGCGTGTACTCCACCGGGCGGCCGTCGGGCAGGAGCAGCAGCCGCTCGCGTTCTCGTCGCCGTCCTCGCCAGCGTGGCGGATCGATGAACGGCAGCAGCAACTGCGCGGCGCTGTGCACCAGGCCTTCGAGGGCATTGGAGCGAGGGGGGCGCACCGCACCCGGTTGGGTGCGGCGCGGTCGATTCTTGTCTTGGGTCATGCAGCCGAGGAGTTGTCTGCGCTTGCCCGATAGGCTTCGGGATGCAGCTCGCGCATTTCGGTCTCGATCCAGCTCTCGACCGCGCGAATGAGGGTGTCGGGTTGATGGCCTTCTGGGTCGATCGGCGGGCCGATCGAGACCGTGACCAGGCCCGGTGTTTTGAGGAAGGCATTGCGCGGCCAGCAGCGACCGGAATCGACCGCGATCGGCACCACCGGCGTGCCGGTGCGGATCGCCAGCCGGCTGCCGCCGGTCTTGTAGCGGCCCTGGCGCCCGACCGGAGTACGCGTGCCTTCGGGAAACATGATGATCCAACGGCCCTGGGCGAGCTTGTCGGCGCCCTGGCGCACCACCTGTTCGAACGCATCGGTGCTGCGCCGGCGGTCAATGTGGATCATGTCGAGTAGCCCGATGCCCCAACCGAAGAAGGGTAACCAGAGCAGCTCGCGTTTGAAGACGAAGCAGAGCTCGCGTGGCATGTAGCTCGGGTAGAACAGTGTTTCCCAGGTGCTTTGATGCTTGGAGAGCAGAATCGCCGGCCCGTCGGGCAGATTTTCCGCGCCGCGCACCTGCCAGCGGATGCCGAGGATCACGCGCGCCGCCCAGACACACATGGATGGCCAGCCGATGGTGATCCGGTAACGCCAGTGCAGCGGCAGGGGGGCGCACAACAGGCACATCAGCGCATAGGGGATCACCGTGAGCACCTGAAAGGCCATGTAGGTCAGCGAACGCAGCGCCATCACGGCAGCAGCTCCTGTGCGAGGGCGGCAAGGCTCACGCGAACCTGGGTGCCGTTGGGCAGCTCGTTGTTTTGCAGTGTGCGTTGGCCGTTGCCCGTGAGCACCAGCACAGTGCGCACGCCGGCTGCCTGGCCGGCCTCCATGTCGCGCAGGGAATCGCCGACCATGATCACATCGGTCGGCGCGGCGCCGGTGCGCGAAAGAATCTCAAGGATCATGCCCGGGCGAGGTTTGCGGCATTCGCACTGGGCGGAATCCGGATGCGGGCAGAAAAAAACCGCATCGATCTGGCCGCCGGCCGCCTGCACCGTGGCATGCATCTTGGCATGAATGCTGGCCAGGGTTTCGAGATCGAACAGTCCGCGGCCGATCCCCGACTGATTGGTGGCCACCATCACGCGCCAGCCAGCATTCGTGAATCTCGCGATTGCCTCTGGACTGCCTTCGATCGGCCGCCATTCGTCGGGCGACTTGATGTAGGCATCGGAGTCGTGATTGATCACGCCATCGCGATCGAGGATCAGCAACTTCACTGGGCGAGTCTCGAGATATCGGCCACGCGGTTCATCAGTCCGTGCAATCGTGCCAGCAAACGCAGCCGATTGTCGCGCAGTGCGGGGTCTTCGGCCATCACCATGACCTGATCGAAGAAACTGTCGACCGGATCACGTAGTGCGGCCATCTCGGTCATGGCCTCGGTGAAGCGGTTCCCGGCAAGTGCTTGATCGACACGTTGCGCGGTATCGGTCAGCGCTGCGCCGAGCGTTTGCTCGGCAGTTTCGACGAACAGCGCGGGATCCGGATCCCCGGTGATGGCGAGGTCGGTCTTGCGCAGGATGTTGCCGATGCGCTTGTTGGCCCCCGCCAGGGCCTGCGCTTGCGGCAGGGCCCGGAACTCGGTCACGGCGGCGACCCGCGCCGGCAGCGACCAGAGCGTGCCGGGCAGATCGTCGGTGACCGCGGCCACGACATCGGCCGGGTGGCCGGCATCGCGCAACAGGCTGACCAGCCGGTCGTTGCAGAAAGCGCGCAAGGCCTGCTCGGCCTGGGCGCCGTCGACGAAGCCGGACAAGGCACGATTCACCAGCCAGTCGAGCGGCAGGGGCAGCGCCTTCTCGATCAGCATGCGGATCACGCCCAGCGCATGACGGCGCAGCGCGAACGGATCTTTGTCACCCGTGGGCAGTTGCCCGATCGAGAACAGGCCGGCCAGGGTCTCGAGCTTGTCGGCCAGCGCGAGCACGGTGCCGGTGGTGGTCTCGGGCAGGGTGTCGCCCGCAAATCGCGGCCGGTACTGTTCCTGCATGGCCAGGGCGATATCATCGGGCTCGCCATCATGGCGCGCGTAGTAAGTGCCCATGATGCCCTGCAATTCCGGAAACTCGCCGACCATGTCGGTGAGCAGATCCGCCTTGGCCAGCAGGGCGGCGCGCTCGCAGCGGGCAAGCGCATCGGGATCGAGTTGCAGGCGCTCGCCAATCGCCCGGGCGAGCGCGCGCACCCGCTCGCTGCGCTCTGCCTGGGTGCCGAGCTTGGCGTGATAGACCACCGAGGACAGCCTTGGCAGACGCGCCTGCAGCCCCTGACGGCGATCCTGCTCGAAGAAAAACCGGGCATCGGCCAGACGCGGGCGAACCACACGCTCATTGCCGTCGATGATGCTCGACGGATCATCGATGCGCATGTTCGAGCAGATCAGGAAGCAATTGCTCAACCCACCATCGCGATCGAACAGCGGAAAATATTTCTGGTTGGTGCGCATCGTGAGGATCAGGCACTCGGCCGGAACCTGCAGGAACTCGGGCTCGAAGCGTCCGACATAGACCGCGGGCCATTCGACCAGCGCGGTGACCTCATCCAGCAGCGCCGCATAGGCCTCGGCATCGCCCAGTGACAGCGACAGCGCGCCCGCCTGCTCTTGCAAGCGCTTGTTGATCTCGGCACGGCGGGCCGAGAAATCGGCCAGCACGCAGGCCGCCTCGAGCGCGCGTTCATAGTCGTTGGCCGAGGCGATCTCGATCACGCCCGTACCATGGAAACGATGGCCTTCGGTGCATCGCCCGGCCTCCAGGCCCAGCACCTTCAGCGGCAGCACCTGATCGCCGTGCAACGCAATCACCCGGTGGACCGGGCGCACGAAACTCACGGTGGTGCGTCCATCGGCGAGCTGGTACTGCATCATCTTCGGCACCGGCAAGGCATCCAGCGCCTGTTGAACCACTTCGCCGAGAACATCGGCAAAGCGTGCGCCCGCCGAACGCCGGCTGGCGAAGAAGGCCTCGTTCTTGCCTTCGCCCTCGCGTGTGAGCGACTCGATCGCGACGCCTTGCTTTTCGGCCCACTTGCGCAGCGCGACGCTCGGTTGGCCGGCATCATCGAGCCCGACCTTGACCGAGGGCCCCTTGAGCCGCTCCAGCCGCTGCGCAGCCTGCTGATGCACGCCATCGATGCGCGCGCCCAGGTGACGCGGCGCGGCGAACACGGTCAGGCCGGCGTCGTCATCGACGAGATCCAGTTTGCGTAGCGAACTCAGCAGATGATCGCCCAGCGCGCGCGCCAGCCGTTGCAGGGCCTTGGGCGGCAGTTCTTCGGTGAACAGCTCGAACAGGAAGGGAGGTGAGGCAGACATGCGATTGGCGGATTCAGCAGGATTCGGGCTCATGATCGGGCGGCCTCCCCGAGCATCGGAAAGCCGAGCCGCTCGCGCGAGTCGTAGTAGGCCTGGGCGACGGCTCGTGACATGGCGCGCACACGGGCGATGTAGGCCGCCCGTTCGGTGACGGAGATCGCGCCGCGGGCATCGAGCAGGTTGAAGGTATGCGAGCACTTCATCACGTGCTCGTAGGCCGGCAAGGCGAGTTCGGCCTCGATCAGGCGGCCGAACTGGGCCTCGTACTCATCGAAGTGTCGGAACAACATTGCGGTATCGGCGATCTCGAAATTGAACTTGGACTGTTCCACCTCGTTCTGGTGGAACACATCGCGATAGCTGATGTCTTTGGTCCAGGCCAGGTCGTAGATGCTTTCGACGCGTTGCACATACATGGCCAGGCGCTCGAGGCCGTAGGTGATCTCGCCGGTGACCGGCTGACAGCGCAGCGAGCCGACCTCCTGGAAGTAGGTGAACTGGGTCACCTCCATGCCATTGAGCCAGACCTCCCAGCCCAGGCCCCAGGCACCCAGGGTAGGCGACTCCCAGTCGTCTTCGACGAAACGCACATCATTGTTGTGCAGATCGATGCCGATCGCCTCGAGCGAACCCAGATAGAGGTCGAGGATGTTCGGCGGCGACGGTTTGAGCACCACCTGGTACTGGTAGTAGTGCTGCAGGCGGTTCGGATTCTCGCCATAGCGGCCGTCCTTGGGGCGGCGCGACGGCTGCACATAGGCAGCGCGCCATGGCTCGGGCCCGACCGCGCGCAGGAAGGTGGCCGTATGAAATGTGCCGGCACCGACCTCCATGTCGTAGGGCTGCAGCAGTGCGCAACCTTGCGCGTCCCAGTAGGTCTGCAGGCGAAGGATGAGCTCCTGAAACGTGGTCATGGATGTCGGCGATCGGAGTTTTGGGCGAAACCGACCATTTTAGCGGTACGCAGCCCATGCAATCACGAATGAAGTTCGAACGCGTGCGAAACAGGTTGTCGAATCGCGTCATCGGGGCCGCGGGCAAGGGCGCGTCACTGGCCGGCAGCAGGAAAAGCGCTTACCGGCGCGGCTGTCGGCGCGTTCGCGCGTGCGCGCGTCGAGCCCGATGCATGCTGCCGAGAATGCAGAGCAGCGCAAAGATCAGCATGGGCCAGTCTCCCCAGCGCGCATAAGGCGTGAGCCCGCTGCGGCCACGCAGCTCGACGGCCAGCGCGCCGGCCTCGTGGTAGGGCAGGCCGGCCAGCAGGCGGCCGTCGGCAGCGATGGCCGCGGTGGCACCGGTATTGGTGGCGCTAGCATCGGGCGTCCCAGTTCCAACGCATCCGTGAAATGTTCCAGATGCTGGGTGAGTGCATGCGAGCGGCCGAACCAGCCGATATTGCTCACATTGATCAGCATCCCGGCGCCGTCGAGCACCTGATGGCGAAGCTCGTCGCCGAACAGATCCTCGTAGCAGATGTTGAATGCCACCGCAGTGCCCGCGACCAGCAGCGGCGGCTGACTCATCCGCCCACGCCCGAAGTCACCGAGCGGGATGTTCATCATGTCCACGAACCAGCGAAATCCGCTCGGGACGAACTCGCCGAACGGGACCAGATGGCGCTTGTCGTAGCGATGCACGACCTGGCCCTGGCGATCGATCGTCAACACGCTGTTGGTCAGCGTCGCCCGAGGCTGACGGCGTTGCTCCTGCTCATCCAGCGGGGCGGGAATGCCCACCGAGACCAGGGCGCCTGCGGCGTCCGCGGCCGCCCGCAATCGATCCATGATCGCGGGCGGAATGCTGCTCATGGGCACGGTGAACGCGGTTTCGGGAAACACCACCAGATCGGCCGGCGCCGCCGCGGTGAGCGCGATGTAGTCGTTCATCGCCCGTACCGCACGGTTCGGGTCGAACTTCATCGCCTGTGGCACATTGCCCTGCAACAGGCGCAGCCGAAGGGGCTGGCCGGCGTCCTGCGTGAAGCGTGACTGGCCGGCCAGCAAGGCCAGCCCGATCAGCACAGGTGCCAGCAGCAAGACGGGCAACCCGCCGGCCCGCGCATCTCGACGCGATATCAGGCTTGCCGGCAGCTGCGCCAGTGCCGCAGCGATCGTGACCGCGGCGGCGCCCACGCCCGCCACGCCCAGCCACGGTGCCAGGCCTGCCAGCCAGGAATCGACATGGGCATAGCCGATCGCCAGCCACGGAAACCCGGTGAACAAACGGTGCCGCAGCCATTCGCCAAGCACCCAGGCTGCGACCAGGGCCACCAGCATGCGCAGCGGCCGGCGGCCGCCTTCACCGACCCGGTGCGCGAAGCCGAAGGCGGTGGCCCCGAACACGGCGAGATACGCCGACAACAACAGGACCGCGAGCACGGCGAGGGCGGCTGGCAGGCCGCCGATGTCATGCATGCTGATATAGAGCCAGCCGATTCCGACCGCGAAATGTCCGAGTCCGAAAACGGCGCCAATCAGTGTCGCGCTGCGCGCCCGGGCCACGGCCGGCCACGGCCCGATCCCGATCACCAATGACCACGTCAGCGCGAAAAACATGATCTGCGCGCTGCCGCTGGTCAGGGGTGAAAAGCTCAGTCCGTGGGCGCTGCCCAGGATGAGCGCCAGTGCCAGACGAGCACCCAGGTGCTCGTCTGCGGGGGCCGGGTTACTCACGCGCCCTGAACGCCGCTCATCCGAGCTCAGTGCTCGTCACGGTCTCGGGCTTCACTCTCTCTGACGCGCTCGACCAGCAGCATCTGCAGCTGCCTGGGGTCGGCGCGCAACACCTCGAAACGCAGGCCCTGGTCGATGACCTGCTCGCCGCGCCTGGGTACCCGCCCGAACTGATCGGTGATGTAGCCACCGATGGTATCGAACTCGTCATCCGAGATGACCGTGCCGAAGACTGTATTGAACTGCTCGATCTCGGTGATCGCCTGCACACGGTAGCGGGCCTTGCCACCGTTGTCTTCGATGGAAACGATGTGATCGGATTCTTCGTCGAAGTCGAATTCGTCTTCGATGTCGCCCACGATCTGCTCGAGGACATCCTCGATCGTGACAAGACCGGAGACGCCCCCGTATTCATCGACCACCACCGCCAGGTGATTGCGGTTGATGCGGAACTCCTTGAGCAGGGCATCGAGCCGCTTCGATTCCGGCACGAACACCGCCGGACGAAGGAGATCGCGGACATCGAGATCCTCACCCTGATAGAGGCGCAGCAACTCCTTGGCGTGCAGGATGCCGAGGATGTTGTCGCGATCGCCCTCGATCACCGGGAAGCGGGAGTGGGCGGTGGCAATGACGTGTGGCAGAAATTCGGTGAGCGGCTGATCGATGTCGATGACATCCATCTGCGAGCGCGGCACCATGATGTCGCGCACTGCAAGCTGCGACACCTGCATCACGCCTTCGATCATCGACAGCGCATCGGCGTCGATGAGCGCCCGGTCCTGGGCTTTGCGCAGGATTTCCAGCAACTGGCCGCGATCTTCGGGCTCGGCCATGAACATGGCGCTCAGGCGTTCGAGAAACGGCTTGCGGCTCTGGGCGCCTTCGGGAGGCTCTGACATGGAGGGCAGTCGGGACACGAATCGGAATCAGGATAACGCAATTACCGGGGCGCTTTCCAGCGTTCGACGCACCGGCCGGCACCGGGCGCGGCAGGGCCCGGGGTCAGCGGGGAGGCACCTTGCGCACCTGCATGGTGGGTGGGCAATGTGTTCATGCGGGGCGGCGGCCATGCGAACGGGCTTCACTGGTAGGGATCGGCGACACCAAAGCCGTCAAGAATGTGCCGTTCGAGCGCTTCCATGCGCTGGCTGTCCGCGCGGCCGTCATGGGTATGACCGATCGCGTGCAGCGCACCATGCACCGCCATGTGGGCAAGATGATCGCCGAACGATTTGCCCTGATCACGGGCCTGCTCGCGCACCACGGGCGTGCAGATGATGATGTCCGCGCTGAATAGCTCGGGATACGGGAAGGTGAGCACATTGGGCGTGTAATCGGCCTGCCGAAAGCGCTGGTTCAGCTCGGTGGCCTCGGCCCGGGTGGCCATTCGCAGCGTGATCTGCCAGCCGGGGCCGGTGGCCTCGCGTACCAGACGGATCAGGTCGCGTTCGCGTAACGGCGCGATCGAGGCGCCGCGGCCGAACTGGATTCGCACCTGCGTGGCCTTGCTCATGGGCAACGGGCAAGGTCGGTGAGCACCAGTGCGCGCCGAACCCGTTCGGCTCCGGGCTCAGCGCGCACCGCTGGCCCGCGTACGGCGGTTGGTGCGCCGGTCGCCACCCTCGTCCGTGCCTGCCTCGCGCACGCTCGCAGCCTCGCGATCGGCCGCCTCGGTTCTGGCCGCGGACTCTCGCTCGGCGGCCTCACGGTTGCGTTGGTCCAGGCGCGCATAGGCCTCGACGATACGCGCAACCAGGGGATGGCGCACCACATCGGCGGAGCTGAATTCGGTGATCGATATGCCGTTCACCTGCGCCAGCAACTTGACCGCCTGCACCAGCCCCGAGGGCTGGCCACGTGGCAGATCGATTTGCGAAAGATCGCCCGTGATCACCATGCGTGAGCCGAAGCCCATGCGGGTCAGGAACATCTTCATCTGCTCGGGTGTGGTGTTCTGCGCCTCGTCGAGGATGATGAAAGCATGGTTGAGCGTGCGGCCCCGCATGTAGGCCAGCGGCGCGATCTCGATCTCCTGGCGCTCGAAGCACTTGTTGGTGCGCTCGGTGCCGAGCAGATCATAGAGCGCGTCATAGAGCGGGCGAAGATAGGGATCCACCTTCTGCGCCAGATCGCCGGGCAGAAAGCCCAGACGCTCGCCGGCTTCGACCGCAGGGCGGGTGAGGATGATGCGCTTGACCGCATCGCGCTCTAGCGCATCGACCGCGCAGGCGACTGCCAGATAGGTCTTGCCGGTGCCGGCCGGGCCGACACCGAAGCTGACATCGCTGGACAGGATGTTGCGAAGATAGTCACGCTGGCGCGGCGTGCGGCCCTGCAGATCGGTGCGACGGGTTCGCAGCGGCGGCGAGCCGTCTTCTTGTGGATCTGACGGGTCGCGGCTGCGGCTGTCGATCAGCGCCAGTTGCAGACCCTCGGCATCGAGGGTTGCTCGCGCGTGCATACGAGTGTTCGAGCACCCGCTGTGCGCGGCTCACATCGGCGGGATTGCCCTCGATCTCGAAATCATTCGCGCGGCGTTGGATGCGCACGGCAAGCGATCGTTCGATCAGGCGCAGGTTTTCATCGAGCACCCCGCACAGATTCGCCAGCCGGCGGTTGTCCAGTGGCTGCGGGGTGAACACACTGGTGGACTTGGGATTCGCACTCAACAGGGCGCAGGAACTCCGGGCAGGCGGTTGATTCGATGACTCATGGGCGGCGGAAGATACCCACCCCCTCGATTGTATGCGAGCCGCTATGGCTGCGTATCGTATATCCCAGGCCAAGGCCCTGGGCCTGAGCTCCGAGCAGGCCACCACGGACCTCGACGTCGCAACTTGCGCCGTGGCAGAAATTGTACAGAGACTCGCCACCGTGGCTGCTCAGGACACCGGCAAAGCCATGCCGAGCATCGAGCACCAACTCGCTCTGGCCCGGGGCATCCAGCCCGCCCCGGGTGCCGAAGTGGAAGCGTTCGCCAGCGATGTCGATTTGTCCGAACAGACCGACGTGGGATGACGCCGGTCCGAATTGCACGACCGCCGCGCCATCGAAGCTGCCGGGGCCGTAGCCCGCCGGTGTCATGGTGGGCGCGGTCGCTGCGGTCAGCGAATAACTGAAGGTGCCGCTTGTGGGTGCGGTGACCGTTGGCACGCCGATCAGATAGTGCAGCCCGTGGTTCTCGGCCACAGTGATGACCTGGCTGGCCTGGCCGCTGCGTAGCAGCTCCAGGGTGCCCGCAGTGAAGCGGCCCCAGGCCGCGAGGTCATCGCGACCGCTCTCGCGAACCTGGGCATTGAGCCTTCGCAGGCAGTCGCCGGACCCGCAGTCGCCGATCTCGGTCAGCTTTTCTCCGCCGTCATCGAAGCGCACGGCGGGGAAGGTGCGGCCCCAGGCGCCGTCGGCGAGACCGAGCGAGCCGATCGGCGACAGACTTCCGGCCGAGGCCTGACCCGATTCGACCTGACTCCAGTCGGGGGGTGGGCTTGAAACCTGTGGCGCGTCGCCAGGGCCATCGGAGTCACCCGAGCCACCGGAGTCACCCGAGTCACCCGAGCCACCGGAGCCACCCGAGCCACCCGAGCCACCCGAGCCACCCGAGCCACCCGAGCCGGTCCCCGTATCCAGGGGGGCGCCGGCAAATCGATCGGCAGGAGCGCGCCGTGTCGAGGCGCCCGGATCGTCGATCAGCGCCAGCGAGCCGTCGTCTGTGATTCGCCGCGCGATCTGCTCGGCGCTGCCCGGATGCTCGATGAAGCCTTCACCGGGCAGCATCGGCGGCCATTCCGGCACTTCACCACCGTCGCCACGATTGGCCTCGGGCCCGCCGCTGCGAATCGGATCCGCAAGGCTCGTATCGTCGGGCCCGGCTACGCGTCCAGGCGTCTGCTCACGGGCTTTGGCGAACTCACCAGTGCGGCGGCCACGCGCGCCGTCGCCAGTATCGGCGACTCGCGGACCAGCGCGACCACCATCGACAACTCCTGGCAAAGCAGCCTCCGCATTGGCACGATCGCCTCCGCCAACACCCGGACCAGCGCCCCCGGCATTGGCGCGATCGCCATCGCCGCCGCGCGGCCCGGCACCCGGCGCATCGGCGCGATTGCCATCGGTTCTTCCCGGCGCACTGCGAGTCTGGTCGGCACGCTCAGGATCCGACGGGGTCGCATCTGCGGCATCGGAGCGACGGCCGTCGGCCCCGGCATTGTCAGGGCCTGGGCGTGCCTCCAGCGGGGCCCGCTCCGATGCCCGGCCTGGGTGCGAGCTGCGCGCCCCGTCCGCGCCCCGTCGGGTTTGCGATGATTCGTCCTGTCCGGCCTCGCCGCCGGTGGACGGTCGATTCCGGCCGGGCGCTGCATCCGATGCGCCCGCGGCCGGCTGCCGGGCATCGGCCTTGGTGCCCGCGCCGGATCGGCGCTGGCTCGATTTGCCGAGCGCCGCGAGGCGTGTCTGCTGGCCCGTGGGTAGCGGCGGAGGGCTCAGGAGCGGCCCCATCGCGACCCGTTGCGGTGCCGTCGTCGCATCGGCCACCCAGGCGGCCTGGCCGGCCGCCAGTTCGATCGTGCCGGCGGCGTTGCTCACCACGATGCGCCCGCGCGTGACCGACGCATGCAGGCCGGCGCGCGGCCCCGGCGCGCAGGCCGGATCGCAGAGGGTCTGCTCGAGATTGAACTGGGTTCCGCGAATGCCGATCGTGGCCGTCGGCGTGTGGATCTCGACCGCCTCGGGGCGGCGCTTGCCGATCAGGCCGGTGGCGGCGCGGATCGCGCCGCGCAGCAGGCCAAAGACGCTGCGCCCCTCACCGTCGGGTTCGTAGCGGTATTCCTGCACCCGCAGCTGGGTCGATGGTTGCAGCGACACAATGCCGCCATCGCTGAATCGGATCTGCATCCGTCCGTCGATGCCGGTGCTCAGCAGCTCGCCGCCATTGACTGCATCTCCATCGCGAAGCGCACGTTGCTGGTCATGGGTATCGGTGGCGCGCGTATCGCCGGCGGCTGCAAGAACCTTGCCGGCCTGTGCCTGACCCGCTATTGGCCAGATGCCGGCCGCGATCAGCGTCAGGCACAGGGCCAGGCGGGCGAGCCGCTGTGATGGAGGCCGGGCCATCGCCGGTTGCCGAACGCGGGCGGGGCCCGCTATTCGAACCGATAGCGAGCGACGAGTTGCGCCTGGGCGCGTCGGTAGTCGCTCGGCGAAAGCGTTGAGCGATTGCGGGTCAGGACGATCTGCGGTTGCAGGGTCCAGTGCGCATCGAGCTCGCTTTCCAGGCCCAGCTTCAATTCGGTTTGGGTGTCAGATCGGGTCACCCCGAACAAGGGTTCGGCGCCGTCGAAGCGGCGTTCTTCCCACTGCAGACCCAACAGGCCGCGCCAGCGACCGCCGATATCGGCGATCAGCTGCAGACGCAGCCCGGTGAAATCGAAACTGAGATTCGAAAGGCCCGCCTTCGAGACTTCACGCCCTGTGTGCACGGTGCTCAGGAAAATGCCGTCATTGATCATCGGCACCAACTGCGCATACGAAACACCGAGCGACTGGCGCGCGGCGTTGCGAATGCCCTGGTCGGGGAAGTCGAGATCGAAACGCTGGGCGAAACCGCCAACCTGACGCCTCGATCCGAGATCACACTGCCATTGGCCGACGACACCGGTGGCCCGGCGAAACGGGTCGGAGTCGACATTGAGGATCTGGAGCTGGCCGAGCATCTTGAATTGATGGCACTGGTGTCGATAGGCGAACCCGGTCGAGAGATCGACCTGTTCCTGATCCAGTGTATGCGCGGACGGATAGCTGTGAACCATGGCCTTGAGGCCGGTCAGCCACTGTACGCGACCGTTGATCGGAACGATCAGTTCGACACCGCCGCCAAAGCCGATAGCAGCGCTTTCACGAGGCTGGCTCGAGGCCAGAGGAATCACCCGGGTGCCGTCGGCCAGGGGCCAGCTCTCGGCATTGCTGGCGACATTGACATTGTCGTCATGGCCGATCTCGAGCTGTAACCATGCGCGCCGCACATGGCCGGGCTGATTCGGAGCGCGACTGAGCGTATCCAGGGTGCGTGCGATGACCGCGCGCGCCTCGGCAGGAATTTCCTGCTCGGTGAGTAGCTCGAACTCCCGGCGCGCGTTTTCCTGCTCGCGAACCAGCAGCAGCGCGCGCGCCATCTCGGCCCTGGCCAGCAGATGCCCGGGGTCGTGAATCAGGACGCGTTCCAAGGCCAGCAGCGCGAGGTCGGGGTGGCCGGCTTCGATCGCCGAGATCGCGTAGAGGTAATCGAACTCGGTGTCTCCGGCATAGAGCTGGACCGATTCCGACAGCCGCTCGAATGCTGCCTCGTGGCCACCGGCATCGATCAGCGAGCGTGCCTCGCTCAGCAGCCGGCCAAGCCGGCTCACATAGGGTTTGTCGGTCTGGGCCGAGCCAGCTTCGCTGACCTGGGCGTTGCGCCCCCAGAGCATCGGCCCTCCCAGGCCCTGCTGGGCCAGCAGTGAACCGGCCCGGGCCGCGGGCGCCAACATGAGCAGCGCGAACCCCGCGAACAACATCACCCTGGCACCGCGTTGTCGCACGCGGGTGAGACAGGCCCGGGTGCGACGGTCCGTCATCGGACCGGCTCACCCCTCAATGAGTGGGGCAGGGCTTCGGTGATGGTGAGATCGATCATGGTGCCGACCCATTGTGCCTCACCCGCAAAATTGACGATGCGATTATTCTCGGTGCGGCCCATCAACTGCTCGGGATCGCGGCGGGCAGGGCCCTCCACCAGGACGCGTTGGCGGCTGCCGACCATGGCCTGGCTGATGCGGGCCGCATGTTCGGCCAGGCGCGCCTGCAGGTGCTGCAAGCGTGCCAGTTTGACCTCTCGCGGCGTGTCGTCGGCCAGTGCTGCTGCGGGCGTCCCGGGGCGCTCGCTATACACGAAGCTGAAGGAATTATCGAAGCCGACGGCATCGATCAAAGCCATTGTCTGTTCGAAATCGGCCTCGGTCTCACCGGGGAAACCGACGATGAAATCCGACGAAATACTCACCCGCGGGCAGGCTGCGCGCAGCCTGCGCACGATGGACTTGTATTCGAGCGCGGTGTAGCCGCGTTTCATCGCGGACAAAATTCGATCGGAGCCCGCCTGCACCGGCAAATGGACATGCGCGACCAGTTTGTCGAGCCGGCCATGGCAGGCGATCAGGCGCTCGGAGAATTCGCGCGGATGCGAAGTGGTGTAGCGGATCCGTTCGATGCCCGGGACATCGGCCACGAGTTCGAGCAGGCTGGCGAAATCGACCGCCTGATCATCATCGTCACCGGCCTCGAACGGGGCCAGATAGGCGTTGACGTTCTGGCCGAGCAGAGTGATCTCGCGCACCCCTTGAGCCGCCAGCTCGGCGACCTCGGTGAGTACCGAGGCCAGCGGGCGAGAGATCTCTTCGCCGCGCGTATAGGGCACGACACAGAAGCTGCAGTACTTGCTGCAGCCCTCCATGATCGAGACGAACGCGCTGGGTCCCTCGCTGCGAGCGGCGGGGAGCGCGTCAAATTTCTCGATCTCAGGAAAGCGGATATCCACCTGCGCCGCTGCACCGGCGCGCCGGGCGGCGATCATCTGCGGAAGCCGATGCAGCGTCTGCGGGCCGAACACGAGATCGACGAACGGCGCGCGGCCAATGATGGCTTCGCCTTCCTGGCTGGCCACGCAGCCACCGACCCCGATGATCATGTCCGGGCGGTCGCGCTTGAGGGCCTTCAGGCGGCCGAGATCGGAGAACACCTTTTCCTGCGCCTTCTCGCGCACAGAGCAGGTGTTGAACAGGACGATGTCGGCTTCTTCGGGGCTCGCCGCCGGCTCGATGACCTCGGCGTCGCCCAGTATGTCGGCCATCTTGGCCGAGTCATACTCGTTCATCTGACAGCCGAAGGTCTTGATGTAGAGCTTACGGGCCATGACCTCACCAAGCCGGGCAGTTCTCGAAACTGCGGCCAGACGCCGTGCACACGATCGGCCCGGGAGCCGACACGGCACAAGTGGGTGGATCGTGCGAAGCGCGCCAGCCGTCGCGCCGCGGAAAAGAAGTGGTGGCGGATCAGGGACTCGAACCCCGGACCTGCGGATTATGATTCCGTCGCTCTAACCAACTGAGCTAATCCGCCAGCGCCGGCAATGGTAGCCGCGCGACGCGGTGCTGTCAAAAGGCGGGGTGAAATTTTCGCCCGCCGCGCGCCTCATTGGCGGCTTCCGTCTCAAAAGACGCCGAGGCGCTCGCGGTATTCATCGAAACGCACCACCACGCGGGTGCCCCGGCCATCGCCATGACCGCGTTCGGCTGGCCACGGGCTGCCTTCCTCGATCCGGATCCGTGCCCGGTGCAGGCCGGCGATCTCGCGCACGATCGCCAGCCCGAGGCCGCTGCCACGCGCTTCGCCCTCGTTGCTCGCAAGGCGATCGCGCACGCGGTAGAAGCGCTCGAACACCGCCTCGCGCTCGGCCGCGGGAATGCCGGGCCCGTTGTCCTCGATCTCGAGATTCACCATCGAGAGCGCACTATGGACACGCAGCGTGATGCCGCCGTGCCTGGGCGTGTAGCGGATCGCATTGGAGACCAGGTTGTTGATCAGCTCGCCAAGCAACAAGGGATTGCCGCGAATCCTGGTCGGGCGTTCGTCGGCTTCGAAGCCGATATCCAGGCCTGCTTCGATCGCCAGCGGCGCGAGCTCGGTCAGGCACTCCCGCGCCAGAGCCGAGAGATCGACGACCTCGAAGGGCACGATGCCGCCACTGTTCTCGGCCCGGGCCAGCGCCAGCAACTGATTGACCAGGTGCGACGCCCGCGCGGAGCTGCGGGCCAGCTGCTCGAGACTGCGCAGCCGTTCCTCGTCATTGCCGGCGCGGTGTGCGAGCTCTGCCTGCATCTGAATGCCGGCCAGCGGTGTCTTGATCTGGTGCGCGGCATCGGCAATGAAGCGCTTCTGTGCCTGCATCGTGCTGCCGAGCCGGTCGAGCAGATGGTTGAATGATTCGAGCAGCGGCCGGATCTCCTGCGGTGCCCGGCTGGCATCGATCGGGCTCATGTCGTCCGGGCGTCGGCCGCGAATCCGGTCGCCCAGGCCGCGAAGCGGCTGCAGGCCACGCGCCAGGCCGAACCAGACCAGTGCGGCCGCCAGTGGCAGGATGACGAACTGCGGGAAGATCACTCCGCGAATGATCCGACTGGCGAGTTCGCGGCGCTGCTCGAAGTGCTCGGCCACCTGCACCAGCGCCGGCCGCCCCGTGAAGACGTCGTCGCGCGCGGCGACATAGGTATAGGCGACCCGCAGGTCCGTTTCGTTGTAGGCGATGGTTCTAAACTGCACCACGCCCCGCTTGGAGGGCTCGTACTGCGTCGGCACCGGCAGCTGGGCATTGCCGAACACCGGCCGGCCGCCGCCATCGCGAACGTCATAGAGCAGATTGCGCGTTTCGCGGGCCAGCAGACCGTGGGTCGCGCCGGGAACGTGGGCGGCCCGGCGCCCGCCGGGGCCTTCGATGAACTGGATCTGCTGGCCGAGCAGAATCGCGCGCTCACGCAGGGCCTGATCGTAGGGTGCATCTGCCAGAGAGCGGGCAATAAACAAGGTGACGATGATCGATATCGGCCAGAGCAACAAAAGAGGCGCGAGCATGAAGTCGAGCACCTCCCCGAACAGGGACTGGCCCGCACGTTCGGCCGGAACCGACGTGGCATTGCCCGCGGCATCAGTCTCGACGTCGAAGGGGCTGGAACGTTCATCGGTGGCGAGAAGATCGGCCAGCGATTCGCGGATGGACAGCGGCCGGTTCATCGGTATGGCCGGGCCGCCGGGTCAAGGCTTTGCGACCGACCGCAATCGCCCGGGGCCCGGGCGGGAACGATCGGCAGGCGTTCAGCCATTCTGTTCGGGCGGGCGCTCGAGGCAATAGCCGAGCCCGCGTACCGTGGCGATGCGAACCTCGCCGCCATCGAGTTTCTTGCGCAGGCGATGCATGTAGACCTCGATGGCATTGGCACTGATTTCTTCGCCCCACTCGCACAGATGCTCGACGATCTGATCCTTGCTGACCAGCCGGCCCATGCGCTGGAGCAGGATCTCGAGCAGACCGAGCTCTCGTGCCGATAACTCCACCTGATGTTCATTGAGCGTCGCCGAGCGCCCGACCTGGTCATAGACCAGATTCCCGCAACGGATCAGCGAGCTGCCCGTACCCATGCTGCGCCGGACCAGCGCGCGTACGCGTGCCTCGAGTTCGGACAACGCAAACGGTTTGGCCAGGTAGTCGTCGGCGCCCAGGTCCAGACCGCGCACCCGCTGCTCGACCGAATCGGCGGCGGTCAGGATCATCACGGGTAGCGGATTCTCGCGCGCTCGCAAGCGCCGCAGTACCTCGAGGCCACCCATGTGCGGCAGCCCGAGATCGAGAATCAGCAGATCGAACGACTGGGTACTCAGCGCCAGATCGGCGTCCTTGCCGGAATTGACGCAGTCGACCGCGTAACCGGAGGCGCGCAGCGAGCGCGACAGGCCGTCCACCAGCACGGCATCATCTTCGGCGATCAGGATTCGCATGTCTGTTCAGCAGCCCCGCGGGCCCCGTGTCTCTTTTCTGGTCCTGCCTGCGCGCCATGGTGTCATGGGTCGCCGGTCTTGTCCAAATCGGCCGCCCCGCACACAGGCACGGCGCCATGTCAGGCCTCAGGCACTTCCGAGCGCCGCATCACGCGCGGCGCGAATCGCGTCGCGGGTCTGGAGCGCCGCATGGCGTGCCGCCTCTGCATAGGCCGGGCCCGAATCCGCATACAGGATGGCGCGCGAGGAGTTGATCAACAACCCGGCGCCATCGGCCCGTCTGCCGGCTTCGACCGTGGCGGGGATATCGCCACCCTGGGCGCCGATGCCGGGCACGAGCAGCGGCATGGACGGGCAAAGTGCGCGCACCACGGCCAGTTCGTCCGGGTAGGTGGCACCCACCACCAGGCCCGTCTGTCCGTGCGGATTCCAACGCGACTGGGCCAGGTCAGCGACGTGTGCGTACAGCGGTCTGCCCGGCTCGCCGGCGTCCGGTGCCAGCGATCTGGCCTGCAGATCATCCCCGCCGGGGTTCGAGGTGCGGCAGAGCAGAAACAGCCCGCGATCGCTCCATTCCAGCCAGGGGGTGAGCGAATCTGTGCCCATGTACGGATTCACAGTCACCGCATCGGCGCCGTAGCGCTCGAAGGCTTCCTGGGCATAGCGCTGCGCGGTGGCGCCGATATCGCCGCGCTTGGCATCGAGAATCACCGGAATACCCGGATGATGGTCATGGATATGCGCAATCAGGTTCTCGAGCTGCTGCTCGGCGCCGATGGCCGCGAAATAGGCGATCTGCGGCTTGAACGCGCACACCAGATCCGCGCAGGCATCGACGATCTCGCGGCAGAACAGGAACACCGCATCGGTGGCCCCGCGCAGGTTTTGCGGCAGCCGCTCCGGATCGGGATCGAGGCCGACGCACAGCATCGAGTCGGCGCTGTGCCAGCGTTGGTTCAGGGTACTGAGAAAGGTCACGGTCGTGGCTGTATAGCTGAACCCGGATCGGGCGACACGGGTCTCGGAATATGGTTCGCCACGGATTATCGGTGATTTACGCGTTCCACATGGCGATATTCCCGATCTTTGCTCCGATGCGGTCTGCTGCGGCGCAGCAGACTGGTCTGTGAGGCGGCCGTCGATGGGGCGGTGCGCCGGTCGTCGTCCGCGCCGGCCGCCGGTGCCGGTCAGCCGGGCGCCCGTCGGCTGCGTGATTTCGGCAACGGGCCCACACATGGGAATCGCTTACGCTATCCTCTCGGGAAATCGAGCGCAGCCATACCCCGGCCAGTCGCCGATCCGACCCGCGGAACCGCCACAAGCGGCCGACCGCCATCGATTTTCATCCGTAAGACACGATCTTCACGCGGAGGACTGATCATGAACGCCCCTCTGGACCCGATGCTGTCGCGCGCGCTGCGCGAGGCGATCGAAACTGTCACCCTGGACGACAAATACCGGCTGGAGCGCGGTCGCGCGTTCATGTCCGGCACCCAGGCCCTGGTGCGTCTGCCCATGCTGCAGCGCGCACGTGACCAGGCCGCCGGGCTCGAAACCGCGGGCTTCATCTCCGGCTATCGCGGCTCGCCACTGGGCGGCGTGGACCAGGCGCTCTGGAAGGCGCGCGACTACCTTGCCGCGCATCGGATCGTGTTCAAGCCCGGTCTGAACGAAGACATGGCGGCGACCGCGGTCTGGGGCAGTCAGCAGGTGGCGCTCGACCCGAACGCGCGCGTGCAGGGCGTGTTCTCGATGTGGTACGGCAAGGGTCCCGGCGTCGATCGCTGTGGCGATGTGTTCAAGCATGCCAATGCCGCGGGGAGTTCGCGCTACGGTGGCGCGCTGGTGCTGGCCGGCGATGATCACGGCGCCAAGAGCTCGACCCTGCCGCATCAGTCCGATCACATGTTCAAGGCCAGCGGCCTGCCGGTGTTCTATCCGTCGTCGGTGCAGGAGTATCTCGACCTGGGCATTCATGCCTGGGCGATGTCACGCTACTCGGGGCTGTGGGTCGCGATGAAGACGGTCACCGAGGTGGTCGAGGCATCGTCGTCGGTGATGATCGATCCCGACCGGGTGTCGGTGGTGATCCCGCAGGATTTCGAGCTGCCGCCCGATGGCCTGAATATCCGCTGGCCGGATTCACCACTCGCGCAAGAGGCGCGACTGCTCGACTACAAGTGGTATGCAGCGCTGGCCTATGTGCGTGCCAACCGGCTCAACCGCACCGTGATCGATTCCTCGAAGGCGTGGTTCGGGATCATCACCGGTGGCAAGGCCTATCTGGACACCCGGGAAGCTCTGGCCGATCTCGGCATCGATGCCGATACCTGCGAGCGCATCGGCATCCGCCTTTTCAAATGCGACGTGGTCTGGCCGCTGGAAGCACAGACTGTGAGCGAGTTCGCGCGGGGTCTGGGCGAGATCCTCGTGGTGGAGGAAAAGCGCCAGATTCTCGAGTATGCGCTCAAGGAAGAGCTCTACAACTGGCCGGATGCCGAGCGACCCAACATCTACGGCAAGTTCGACGAAAAAGACGGTCGTGGCGGCGAATGGGCGATGCCCATGGGCCAGTGGCTGCTGCCCGCGCATGCCGAACTCTCGCCGGCGATGATCGCACGCGCAATCGCCTCGCGTCTGCTGAATCCGGGCCGCTTCGGCTCGCGCTTCGAGCTCGATGCCGACACCCGCGCGCGGATCCAGTCGCGCCTGTCGATCCTGCAGGCCAAGGAGCGGGCGCTCGCCGAGCCGCATGCGAGCGTGGAGCGGGTGCCGACCTTCTGTGCCGGCTGTCCGCACAACACCTCGACCCATGTGCCCGAGGGCTCGCGCGCCGTGGCCGGCATCGGCTGTCACTACATGTCGATCTGGATGCCCGAGCGACGCACGTCCACGTTCACGCAGATGGGCGGCGAGGGGGTGCCCTGGATCGGCCAGGCACCGTTCACCGACACGACACACATCTTCGCCAACCTCGGCGATGGCACCTATTTCCATTCCGGTCTGCTGGCGATCCGGGCCTCGATCGCCGCCGGGGTGAACGTCACCTACAAGGTGCTCTACAACGATGCCGTGGCCATGACCGGGGGCCAGCCGATCGATGGCCAGCTCACGGTACCGATGATCGTCGCCCAGACGATGGGCGAGGGCGCCCGCGAGGTGGTGATCGTCACCGACGAGCCGGAGAAATACGGGCGTGGCGGCATGCAGGTACCGGTGCCGGTGCATCACCGCGATGAGCTGGACGCGGTGCAGCGTCGTCTGCGCGACATCGAAGGTGTCACCGTGCTGATCTACGACCAGACCTGTGCCACCGAAAAACGGCGGCGGCGCAAGCGCATCGTCGACGGCAAGCCCGGTTTTCCGGATCCGGCCCGGCGCGTGGTGATCAACGAGCTGGTCTGCGAGGGCTGCGGTGATTGCTCGGTGCAATCGTCGTGCGTCGCTGTGGAACCGGTCGAGACCGAGTTCGGCCGCAAGCGGCAGATCAATCAGTCGGTCTGCAACAAGGACTACTCGTGTCTGAAGGGCTTTTGCCCGAGCTTTGTCACCGTCGAGGGCGGCCAGTTGCGCAAGCCCAAGGCCAATGCGATCGATGACTCGGCCTGGCCGGAGCTGCCCGAACCCGATCGGGTTCCGATCGACGCCTCCGGCAATCCCAGTTACGGGATTCTGGTCACCGGTGTCGGCGGTACGGGCGTGGTCACGGTGGGCCAGGTGCTGGGCATGGCCGCCCATATCGAGGGCCTGGGCATCTCCGTGCTCGACATGGCAGGCCTGGCGCAAAAAGGGGGTGCGGTGTTCTCGCACGTGCAGATCGCGCGCGATCCCGACAGCCTGCATGCCACGCGCATCGCCACCGGCGAGGCCGATCTGGTGCTCGGCACCGATCTGGTGGTCAGCGCCGGCAATGAAGCCTTGTCCAAGATGCGCCCCAAGGTCACACGCATGGTGGGCAATGGTGATGTCTCACCGACATCTGCCTTCCTTCGTGACCCCGACTGGCAGTTGCCGAAGAACGATCTGCTTCGCAATATCGTCGATGCGGCCGGCGAGCGTGATCTGGAGTTCCGTGACTTCACCCAGCTCTCGACGCGTCTGCTGGGCGATGCGATCTACACCAATCCGATGATGATCGGCTTTGCCTGGCAGTGTGGCTGGATTCCGCTGCACCGCCATGCGATCGAGCGTGCCATCGAGCTCAACGGGGTACAGGTCGAGAACAATCTGCGCGCCTTTCTCTGGGGTCGGCGCCTGGCGCACGATACGGACGCGGTACGGCGCGCGACCACGCCGGCCCAGGTGCTCGAATTCAAGCGACCGGGCGGCCAGGTGCGAACCGAGGCTGATCTCGCCAAGTTCGTTCGCACCCGTCAAGAGTTCCTCGATGGCTACCAGAATGCGGCCTACGGGCGCGAGTATGCGGCCTGGGTCGAGCGGGTGCAGAGGGTCGAGGCGGAGCGACTGGGGCTGGCCTCCCATGAGCCGCGGCTCGCGTTCGCGGTGGCCCGGGGCCTGTTCAAGCTGATGGCGATCAAGGATGAATACGAGGTCGCGCGTCTGCATGCCGACCCGGCCTTCCGTGCATCGATCGCCGGCCGGTTCGAGGGCGACTATCGGGTGCACTTTCATCTTGCACCGTCGTGGCTGGCCAAGCCCGACGCCCGCACCGGGCGGCCCCGCAAGCGCAGTTTCGGGCCATGGATGATGCCGGTCATGGCCGGGCTCGGGCGCCTCAGGTTCCTGCGGGGCCGCTGGCTGGATCCGTTTCGGCACACCGAGGAGCGCAAGCTGGATCAAGAGGTGCTCGCGCAATATCGCGCGCTGATCGAGGAGATCCTGGTGCGCGTGAGCCCCGAGAACATCGATACCGCCGTGGCACTGGCCGAATCCGTGGACGCGATCCGCGGTTATGGTCCGGTGCGCATGGCCGCGCTCGAGAAGGTGCGTGCTCAGCAGGTGAGCCTGCTCGGTCAGCTCCGGGGGGACGGCGACATGCGTGTCGTGAGTGTCGTGCGAGCAGGCGCCTGATCGATGCCCACCGCGGCCGCGATTACGCCCGAGTCCGGTTTCGCTACCGACGAGACCGGCCTGGCGGTCTATGACTTTCCGGCGCAGGGGCCGGTTCGCGGCGCGTTCTATCTGTTGCACGGCTACGGCGAGCATGTCGGCCGCTACCGCCGCCTGATCGACCACCTGAATCAACGCGGTTGGCACGTCGGTGCGCATGATCACCGTGGTCACGGGCATTCGGCCGGTGCGCGCGGCCGGCTGCCGAAGGCGCCTGGTCTGGCCGATGACGCGATCCGTCGGCTGCGCGCGTTCGCGCAGCGTCGAGGTGGGTTGCCGGTGCTGTTCGGTCACAGCATGGGTGGTGTGCTGGCGGCCGAGCTTGTCCTGCAACGGGCCGAACCGGTGGCCGCGCTTGCATTGTCATCACCGGCGCTGCGGCCCAGTCTCACCAGGTTTCAGCAATTTCAGCTCAGGCTGATGCATGCGATCGCACCACGCCTGGTTCTGTCACGGCCCGTCGATGGTGTGCGCCTGTCGCATGATGCCGCACAGGTGCGCGCCTACCTCGAGGACCCACTGGTACACGGCAGTGTCACGGCGGAGATGGTGCAGTGGATGCAGGTTTCGGGCGCGGCATCGGTCGCCAACGCCAGTGGTCTTGCCGTGCCGACCTTGCTGATCGGCGGGGCTGGCGATAAGGTCGCGGATCCACGGGCCTGGCGGGCATTTGCGCAGAGTGCGCCGCCCCGTCACTTGCAGGCCGTGGTGCTCGATGGCGCCTTGCATGAATTGTTCAATGAGAGTCCGCAATGGCGAGAGCCGGCACTGACGGCGCTTGATGCCTGGCTCGCATCCCTGACGCTTGACCATGCGTGCGCCGCGGCCTGACTGCGCCTGAGTTCTCCCAGGTTCGCGCTGCCTGGCAAACGCCGGGCCAGGAATCGGATGAGATTGTCACCCCTGGTCAAACCTGCCAGACTGAGCGGGCGTTCCCAGAACAATCAGAAATGCCAGGAGACCCTCATGCCGCATGTTCAACAACATCGTTTGATTGACCTCACCGAGCCGATGCCTGATGATGCCTCGGCCAGGCTCAAGCAAAGACGCTCGTTTATCCAGAAGGCCGGCATGGCGGCGTTTGCTGCCAGCGCCACCGCCGATGCGTTCGCACAGGCCTTCGATCGATATGCGCCAGACGCACCACCGGTGCGCTATCCGGAGCCCGATGTCATCGCGCTGGACAAGCGCTTCAGATACAAGCTTGGCAATACGCCGATCATGCGCCTGTACAGGGGCACGCTGTGGGCCGAAGGGCCGGCGTGGAACGCGGTGGGGCGTTATCTCGTGTGGAGTGATATTCCCGCCGACGAAATCCTGCGCTGGAGCGAAGAAGATGGTCATGTCGGCCGGCGCTTTCGCTTTCCGTCGGGCAACAGCAACGGCAACACCTTCGATCATCAAGGGCGTCAGATCTCGTTCTGCCATGGTACCCGCCGTGTCGTTCGGTATGAACATGACGGTTCCATGACCATTCTGGCCGACAAGGCCAACGGCAAGGAGTTCAACGCCCCCAATGATGGCGCCGTGCATCCGGATGGTTGGTTGATGTTTACCGATCCCGGCTATGGCAGCCTGATGAACTACGAGGGCAATCGTCTGCCCAGTAGCAAGGACAGTCCGCAACCCATTCAGAAAGAGGCGATCTATCGCATCGATGCTCCGGGCCAGGTCACCAAGGTGGCCGATGAACCGTTTAAACCGAATGGCTTGTGCTTTTCGCCTGATTACTCCAAGTGCTATGTCGCGGATACCGGCGTTTCTCATTATCCCGGCGCCAAGAGCGTCATCTGGGTCTATGACGTCGATGGCAAGGCGCTCAAGAACGGCCGGGTGTTTGCGAGCATGGAATTCGAAGGTAAGACGGGCTTCGCCGACGGCATCCGCTGTGACGAGGACGGCAATGTGTGGGCCGGCATGGGTTGGGTCGGCGAAGGCTATGACGGCGTGCACGTCTTTCACCCAGATGGCACCCGGATCGGCCACATCAAGATGCCGGAGATCATCTCCAACGTCTGTTTCGGTGGCAGCAAGCGCAACCGCCTTTTCATGACCGGCAGCCAGTCGTTGTATGCGGTGTATGTCGAGACGCGAGGCGGCACACTGACCTGATGGGGCGTACGTGGGTGGGATGTGAGGTTCGCCGGGCAGGGCCTGGCAACATTTCCGCCCCGACTCGCGCAAGCGAGAGCTGTCGGTTCGCGGTGCCGGCGGGCGCGTTCTGCGCCGCGGCCGGCGCCGTCAGTGCAGGATGATCATCAGGCATCCGCCGAAAATCACCCCATGGCCAGCACGCTCGGCCAGCCGATGCTGGCATTGCGAAAGAAGTAGTGGCCCAAAATCAGCGTGAACGCCGGGGTGGTGGCTATCAGCGGGGCCACCCGCGAGACCGTGCCCAGGCTGAGCGCGAGATTCAGCCCGGCCAGACCGATCGCATTGAGTGCCCCGCAGGCCGCGAACCAGCCGTAGCCCGCCCGCTTGCGTGGCATCGGATGACGGGTGATGCCCTGGCGCGTGGACAGCAGGACGCACGACACCGCCGAACCGATCAAGGCCGCGGTCAGCGGACTGGCCAGTTCGGTCAGGCCCAGCTTCACCACGTTGTGCGCGATGCCGCGGCTCAAGGCAGCACCCAGGGGAATCGCGATCGCCCACAGCGGCCAGTTGGCCCGCTGCCGGCGCGAGCGCAGTGCGATGAAGGCGATGCCACCGATGATGATCGCGGTGCCGGCATACAGATGCCAGCCGCCTTGTTCCTGGAGAAAGATGGCCGCGATCAGGATCGAGAACACCGGCGAGGTCGATGACAGCGCCGCGGTGATCGCAGGCTCCATCAGGCGGATGCTCCAGGTGTGCAGGGTCATGGACAGCCCGGGCACGATGAGGCCGGCCAGCGCAAACCAGCCGATGGCCGGATTGCGCAGCCAGGCGAGGTCGAAGTACAACGGGGCCATCACCAGCAGCAGGCCGAACGTGGTCGCGACATTCACGATCGTCCCCGCGCGCACATCCATGTGGCGCAGCGCGATGTGTTGCACCTGGTTGGTGAGCGCGAAAACGATGCTCACCGCGATGGCGACCAGACTGGCGAGGGTGGTGGGTTCGATGGTGTGTTGACAGTCAAGAGGCCGTCGCGACCGGGGCGACGAGGGAATCGATGCCGAGATCCATCACATCAGATCAGCCCGTGATAGGAGCCGCCATCGAGCTGCAGGTTCTGTCCCGAGATATAGCCGGCCTGCCGGCTGCACAGATAGGCGCAGGCGTCACCGAATTCCTTGGTCGAGCCGAATCGTTTGGCCGCGATCGAGGCGGATATCCGCTGGCGGGCCTCTTCCAACGTAATGCCTTGCTCACGCATCATGCGCTCGGCCATGAAGCGCTGCCGGTCGGTGTCGATGCGTTCCGGAAGCAGGTTGTTGATCGTGACATTGTCGGGCGCGAGTTCGAACGACAGCGACTTGGCGAATGCGGTGAGGCCCGCGCGTGCGCCCGTCGACAAGGCCATCGGCGGGCGTGGTGATTTGACCATGGCCGAGGTGATGTTCACGATGCGCCCGAAGCGGCGTGCCTGCATTCCCGGCGCGACGGCGCGGATCAGCAGCGCCGGGGCGAGCATGTTGGCCTCCAGGGCACCAATCCATTGATCATGATCCCAGTCGGCGAGGCTGCCGGGAGGCGGCCCGGCATTGTTGTTGACCAGGATGTCGGGCTCGGGACAGGCCGCGAGCAATGCGGCCCGACCGGTCTCTGTCGTGATGTCGGCACCCACGCCATGGACGGCGACACCGGTGTGCACGGCCAGTTGCGCGGCCACGGCTGCTGCGCGCACCGGATCGCGGCCATTGATCCAGACCTCGACTCCCTCGCCGGCAAGCGCGGTCGCACAGGCGAGGCCCAGCCCCTGGGTGGACGCACATACGATGGCCTTGCGGCCGGCGATGCCGAGATCCATGTGTTGGAAGTCCTGTTCGTGGGTGATCTTGCGCGAGCATCGCGCGCCGCGATCTGATGCCGATGTACGAGCCTCTTGCACACGCCAGCCCTGAGAGCCGCAGGAGTATACGCAGGCCTCGCCACACGCGGTCGTACCCTGGCACAAGCGGCGCCGCGTTGCCGAACCCGCCCCGTATCCCCGATACGGGGCGGAACCGGCGCCTTGCCAGCCCGCTTCGGCGAGTGAATCATGAGCTCGTGAGGTATTTCAACAGCCTGTTCACGGAGAATCCCATGTCGACGAATGATCTTTCCGGCCAGCGAATCCTGGTCACCCAGGCCGATGTGTTCATGGGGCCGGCGCTTTGTGCGGCGATCGCCGCGGCCGGTGCCG
The DNA here is from genome assembly GCA_041396585.1 of Burkholderiaceae bacterium. GTDB lineage: Bacteria > Pseudomonadota > Gammaproteobacteria > Burkholderiales > Burkholderiaceae_E > JAUIAI01. Next base: position 177,725 of record JAWKYG010000009.1, read on the forward strand.
AGGTCGTGCCGGTGGTCGGCGAGATGCTCGAGCCCGGGGCCGCGCAGGCCTGCGTCGAGGGCGCGGGCGCGATCGATTCCGTGGTCGCGAATCTGGGTGTTGCAGCGCCGGCCACGCCGGTGGCCGATGTCGGCGAAGACGAATGGCGCCAGGTGTTCGCGGCCATGGTCGATCCGCTGCCGCGGCTGCTGCGTGCCGTGCTGCCCGGCTGGCGCGAGCGCGGTCATGGCGGCCGTTTCCTGGTGATGGGCAGTGCCTCGGCTTTGCGCGGCATGCCGCGCACCTCGACCTACAGCGCGGCGCGTGGTGCCCAGCTGGCCTGGGTGCAGGCGACCGGTGTGGAGCTCGCACGCGAAGGCATCCGGGTCAATGCGATCGCCCAGAACTTCGTCGACAACCCCACCTATTTCCCGCCCGAGGTGCAGGCGCTACCGAAGTTCCAGGAGCGCCTGCGTCGTGAGGTGCCGCTGGGCCGGCTGGTGTCGGCCGAGGAAGATGCGCGCTTTGCCGCCTATCTGCTGAGCCGGGCGGCCGATTGCTTTGTCGGGCAGGTCTTCCCGGTCTGCGGCGGCTGGGTCGCGCGCTGAGTGCGTGCGTCGCTGCGCCGACTGCGCGCATGCGCGGGGGGCGATGATTCGCGGGCGCCTGGCGTTGGCGCACGCTCAAAGCATGAAGCCGAGGTCGCGCGCGGAACCGAAGTTCACGAGATTCGGGAACAGATCGTCGATCAGGCTCGTGCTGACGCCGAACCATCCGGCCAGGGTGGCGGCGAACTGATCGACCGACTGGCCGGGCAGCAGCCGGCCGCGACCGACATCATCGGCGGTGTCTGCACCGATGACCGGGAAGCGGCCATAGATATCGCCACCGCGCACCGCCTGACCGACCACGAAGTGATGCGAGCCCCAGCCATGGTCGGTGCCATCGCCGTTGCTGACCATGGTGCGGCCGAAATCCGAGGCGGTGAAGGTGGTTACCGAGCCGGCGGCGCCGATTGCCGGGTCGGCGAGCAGGCGCTGGAAGTAGGCCAGGCCCTGGCCAAGTGTTCCCAGCAGCGCGGCATGCCGGTTGAGCTGGGCATCATGGGTGTCGAAGCCACCCAGCCCGACGAAGAACACCTGGCGCCGCAGACCGAGCGCGGAACGTGCGCCGATGATTCGCGCCACGGTGTTCAACTGCGCGGCCAGGCCGTTCGTGCCACCCGACGGCGCGGTGGGGACCGCCTCCAGTGCGGCGGCATCGACCATCGCACCGTTGAGCGCGGCCTGGGCATCGATCGCGCGCTGCACGACGCTGGCATGCGCGCGCTCGAAGTACTGGGCGGAGTCGGCGGTGAGGATCTCGCGATAGAGCGCGGCCGCGGTGGTTGATCCGTACAGCGAGCCACTGAGGCCGGAGATCTCGGTGGCACCGCTGGCGCTGGCACGAAACGGAATCGTCTGCTCACCGGCCAGCCATACTGCGTTCTCACCCGTGGACATACTGGTGAAGGTGGCCGCTGTGTTCAGATCGGCCAGCATGTCGCCAAGGCGTCCGCCCCAGCCGGCTCGCGCGCCTCGGCCGCGCCGGCCTGCCAGACCGATTGCTGATCATTGTGCGAGAACAGCTTGGGGGGACGCGGCACCAGTCGCTGGTCATAGTCGGTGCGGCTCATCGGCGCCACCAGGGTGCCGACATTGGCGATCACCGCGGCCTGGCCGGCGCCGAACAGATCGCGCAGATCGGTCAGGGCCGGATGCAGCGCGAACGAACGGCCGCTTTGCGCGGTGGCCGGCGTGATCGGCAGCACGCCGCCGGCCTCGGCCGGACCGGGCAGGGCGATCGGCGACGAACCCGAGGCACGCATGGCGCGATAGCTGTTCCAGGAATCGGTGTCGGTGGCCAGCACGGTGTTGCCCTGATCATTGCCGCCGAACAGGAACACACAGACCAGGGCTTTGTAATCGCCGGCGCTCTGCGCGGCAGCCTGACCGATCGCGGCCAGATTCAAGGCCAGCGGTGTGGCCCGTGCGAGGGCCCGAACATGGCGCTGTTGCGCAGAAAGCGGCGGCGGGAGAGGTCGGTGGTCATGGGCGGCGGATGATGAGCGTGGAATCGATGTCGCGTGAGGCGGCGGCCGGTCGAACCCGGCCGGATCCGGCTGCACTACTTGAGCACGACATACTCGGGAGAGGCCATGGTCAGAAACACGGCCATGTGCACGCGTACGCGTCGCGCCTCGTCCGCACGCGCCGGGTCATTGACCGGAATGTTCACGGCCTGCACGGCCTGCTGCAGCCGGCTGCGCAGCGGCCCCGACATCGAGCCGTGCAACAGCAGCAGATTGATGTGTTCGACCAGTTCGGCCGGTTCGGCGGCGAAATCCATCTGGCGGCCGTAGTCGCTGCGCACGTCGCGCGACTCACCGTAGCCGTTGGGCACCACCTGACGCATCAGGTTCAGCCAGCCGGCCACCGAGGTCTCGTGGGTGATCTGCAGCTCGGGCGACACCAGGCCATTGGTCGCCAGATCGGTGTTCGGCGGCACATAGCCGGGGCGGTAGAAATTGAAGACCGACGGCGAGCGCAGCACGCTCTGGCCGAGACTCTTGGCCGGATCGTCGGTGGTGCCGATCAGGAACTGTTTGCTGGCCGAGCCGGCCTCGAAGCTGCGCATCCAGTGCGCAAAGCGCAGCACCGGTTCGCGCACCTTGCCGGTGCTCACCAGCATGATGCGGCTCGTGTCGCGCGCCTCCGGGTCGAACAGCACCGCACGGATCACCGCACGCATATCGCCACGCGCGCCTTCGCCGTTGTCGGCGAACTGCCCGGCCACCCGCGCCACATAGGCCGGGCTCGGATTGCTGGTGACCAGCTGCTGGATCAGCTGCTTGGCGATGAACGGACCGACATTCGGATGGTAGAAGATGTGATCGAGCGCCGCGGCGAGCGTGGTATCCGGGTCCGGAAAGGTCTGCGCGGACAAGGTCAGCCCGAGAAAGCTCTTGGCGCCGGGTTCGTGATAGTCGGGATAGGCCTGCATCAGCAGGCGCTCGCGATCATCGGCACCGTTCCAGCCGAAGAAGCGGCTGCGCTCGCGATCCGGCCCGCCCCAGCTGAAGCCGGTGAACACGCGCGCCAGGCCCTCGATGTCGGCGTTGGTATAGGTCTCGATCGGCTCGCCCATCGCGTCCGTCTTCATGGTGCCGTCCGGATTCAGCTCATAGAGCCCGATCGTGAACAGCTGAAGCAGCTCACGGGCGAAATTCTCGTCCGGTACCCGTCCGGTCTGCGGATCCGCCTTCTGATTGGCCAGGTGCGACAGATACAGGCCCATCATCGGATGGCGGGCCACTTCCTCCAGCAGGGTGCGGAAGTTGCCGAAGGCATTGCGCGCCAGCCGGTCGTAGTAGTCGGCGACCCCGCGTGGATAGCGGTTCACCTCGCCATCGCGCATCGAGATCACGAAGATCTGCGACAGGGCGAAGGTGACCCGCTGGCGCAACTGGTCACTGCCGATCGCCACATGGCGCCAGAAGCCGTTGTGGATCCACTTGCGGTCGTAGTCTTCCTGCGCGTTGATGATCAGGCGGGTATCGAGCCAGTCGCCGAGCGAGGAAACGGGTTGTGCGAACTGATTCTGCAGCCAGGCCACATAGCCGTCGCGCTGCAGATCATTGATCTCGACGGACTTCGGACCGAAGCTTGCCTGGGCCAGGAAGCGGGATGCCTCGGCCGCATCCTGCGGATGCGATGTGGGTGGCTGCACTGTGCCACCGCCACTCTTGTAGGCGATCAGGCCACTGTCGCCACCGCCGCCGCAGGCCGTGAGCATTGCAACGCCGAGCATGAGCATCGTGCGCCCGATCCAATGCCGCCAAGGGTCTTTTCGTTCCATCTGCCGCCACGCCTCGAAATGTGAGAAAAATCACGTTCGAACCCGGCGCGAAGGTTGAGCCTGACCGTCGTGAGCGGCCAACGATGGACGATGGATGGGCGATGTGGATGGACGGCCGGTCGCTCAGGCGGCGGCTGGTCGCTGTTGCGGCTGGCTGTCGAACGGATCGTCGAGTGACGGAATATGCGCGGCGAACACGCTGTTCGGGTAGTAACTGGCGAAATCGGCGCGGATCTTGTCCAGCGGCAGATCACTATAGGTGCCGTGGTCGGCCAGATACTGCATGTGCAGCCGCTCGCGCGCGTCGAACTCCTGATATAGCGCATCGGCGCTGCCGTCGAACTCGGTGGGCAGCACATCGAAACGTTCGCAGAGTTCGATGTTGAATGCCGGCGCCAGCTTCAGCCAGTGCCCGTCGATCAGGGCCGCGGCATAACCGTGGTTGTAGAAGATGTCGACCCCGCCCATGCGTTCGCGCAGTTTGTCGGTGGTCAGGTGATTGCGCACATCGGCAAATCCCAGCGCGGCCGGGATGCCCGCCGCGCGCAGGGTGGCGGCCATCAGCACCGCCTTGGAGACGCACCAGCCATAGCCCTTGGCCAGCACCGCGCTGGCCCGGTAGTCGGCGTCTTCCCAGCCCAGGCGATAGGGGTCGTAGCGGATCTCGTCGCGGACCGCGTAGAACAGCGCCACGGCCCGCTCGCGCGGATTGCCCATGCCCTGGGTGTGGCGCGCGACGAAGGACTGGATGGACGGCTCATCGATATCGAGAAAGCCGGTGGCTGCCAGCAGACCCTCCGCGGAGGTCGGCAGACCGGGGAAATGCGTGATCGCCACGATGTAGGCGCTCCGGCTGATGTCGAACCGTCAATGGTAGCAGCGCTCGGAATCCTCGACCTGCGTCCGTCAACGTTGCATCATGGACGATGCGGGCATATGCACGTGGTGAGATGACCACGGCCGGGCGCAGGTGTCTCAAGGAACGTCGGAAATCTGACCACCCGGGATCGGCTTTACACCCCAAAGTGGTTAGAACTGAGGTTTGTCCGGGGCCGCGGGTACCCGCAGTTCGACGCTTTCATCGGACGAACACCCAAGAATGAGTGATGCATCGCTGCGTGGGGCTCGATAGATTGCGTCTTTCAGACGTCAGTTCAGCCGTGCCCGCCCAACCGATGCGGGGCGCGATGCCTGTCGACGACCCATGCCCCATGGAGGAAGCTCACTTGATGCCCGGCCCGCAGCATTCGGCTGGCGGCACTGGAACCGCCGTCATCCGACTCATGAACGCGCTCTACGCAGCGTTTGCCGATGGCAGTCGGTGGCAGACATTCCTGGCCACGCTGGCCGACGTCTGCTCGGCCAGGCATGCCGTGATGATGCCGCTGCATGCCGATCCCCTGCGGCCGGTGCTGGCCACTCACGGATTCTCTGCCGCGGCCGCCGGGCAATGGCACTCGTATTACAAAGAGGCGGATCCATGGCTGGCCGCGGCCGGCATGCCCGGTGCCGGCGAATACCGGGTGCTCAATGGGGAGGCCCTGGTGCCTGACCCGGCCCTTCGCGGCCTCGAGATCTTTGCGGACTTCCTTGCCCCGAACGATCTGCGCTGGCTGCGCGGATTCTGGATTCACCCCGATGCGGCGCGGGCGATTCCCTACGGGGTGCTGCTCTGGCGCGGCGTCGACCAGACCAGCTTCGATGAATCCGTGATCGCCACCCTGGACACGGTCGCGCGCGCGATCAGCGCATTCGAGAAGGTCAGCGTGGCCAATGCGCTGAGCCGTGCTGCGGGTCTGGACAGCTTCGACTCCGCGGCATTTCTGCTCGATGCCGGCGGCCGGCTGGTGATGACCAACCGGGTGGGCGAATCCATGCTGATGCGCGGTGTGGTCAATGAAATCGACGGCCGCGTGGCACCGGCCACCGAGGTGACCAGTCACTGGCTGGGGACCCTGCTCGAGCAGGCGGGCACCGACGCCGCGGTGCTGAGCATGAGCGCGCGCTGTCGCGAACGGCTGCCGGTGGTCGGACAGGCACAGCTGGAACTGGCCGCCATGCGTGCGATCGGTGCCGCGCCAGCGTTGGTGAACTGGTGTTACTCGCTCTCGATCCGCCCCGAGGCGCAGGCGCGACAGGGCGCGGTTCGCCGCGCCGCCCAGCGGGTCTATCGCTGGACCAATGCCGAGTTCGATGCGGTGGCCAGGCTGGCCGGCGGCGAATCGCTGCCGGAGATCGCCCGGGAACGACAGTCCACGGTCGAGACCGTGCGTTCGCACCTGAAAAATGCCAAGCGCAAGGCCGGTGTGCACCGTCAGGTGGATCTGGTGCGCATCTTCACCTCGCTCGAGCGCCAGTAGCGACGATCGGCGGCGACAGCTGTCGCCGGCCATGCATCGGTAAACTGATGCGATCAACCGCCTCGCAGGAGCAATCAGGTGATCGCAAAGGTGCAGTGTTTTGTCGCCGGGCAGTGGGCCGGCAGTGAGTCCGACCGGGACATTCTCGATGCGGGTCATGGGCGCGCGGTGGCACGTCTCGCGTCTGGCGGAATCGATGCGGGCGAGGCCTGGACGCATGCGCGCACCGTGGGGCAGAAGTCGCTGCAACAGATCGGCTTTGCCGAACGCGCGGCGCGGCTGCGCGCGCTCGGGCGTCATCTGACCGAGCACAAGGCGGCGCTCTATGCGCTGTCCACGGCCACCGGCGCAACCCGCAACGACAGCTGGGTGGATATCGATGGCGGGATAGGCACGCTGATGGCCTACGCCTCGATGGGCGCTGCCGAGTTGCCCGCAGGCACGATCTGGCCGGAGACCCAGGTTCAGCCGCTGTCGCGCACGGGCGGTTTCGCCGGCACCCATGTACGCGTGTCCCGCACGGGCGTGGCGCTGCATGTGAATGCGTTCAATTTCCCGGTCTGGGGCATGCTCGAGAAGTTCGCGCCCGCGTTTCTGGCCGGCGTGCCGAGCATCGTCAAACCCGCGACGGACACCTGCTATCTGACGGCCGAATGCGTGCGCCTGATGGCGCGAATCCGGGCTGCTGCCAGACGGGGCCTTGCAGTTGCTGGTCGGGCGGCCGCAGGGCCGCCTTTTCGAGGGGCTGCGCGAGCAGGATGTGTGCTGACCTTCACCGGCTCGGCGGCCACCGCCGGTGCGCTGCGCGCCGATCCGCGGGTGCTCGGTTCCGGCGCCGCATTCAATGTCGAGGCGGATTCCCTGAACGCCGCCATCCTGGCACCCGACGTGGCCGCCGGTTCACCGCTGTTCGATGCCTTCGTCGAGCAGGTGGTGCGCGAAATGACGGTCAAGGCGGGCCAGAAGTGCACGGCCATCCGCCGGATCCTGGTGCCCGAGGGCACGCATGATGCCGTGATCGATGCGCTCGGCCTGCGCCTGGCCGAGGTGGTCGTGGGTGATCCCGCGCTCGAACAGGTGCAGATGGGGCCGCTGGTATCGGCGGCCCAGGGTCAGGATGTGCGCGCGGCGATCGCGCGGCTGGCGGCCGCGGGCCGCATCGTCTACCGGCGCGACGACGAAGCGCTGATCGGTGACGGTCTCGATACGCGCGCGTTCGTGACCCCGGTGTTGTTGGCCCACGAGGGCACGGATCCGGCCTCGCCGGTCCATGAGATCGAGGCCTTCGGGCCGGTGGCCAGCATGATCCGCTACCGTGATTTGGAGCAGGCCGCGGCGATCGCCGCCGCCGGGCGCGGCTCGCTGGTTAGCACTGTGGTCGGTGATGATCCGCGCTGGATCGCCGGGCTGGCCACGCATCTGGCACCCTGGCATGGCCGGCTGCATCTGCTCGATGCAACCAGTGCCGGCGAGACCACAGGGCATGGCGCGCCGTTGCCCGGGCTGCGCCACGGCGGGCCGGGGCGGGCCGGTGGCGGCGCCGAGCTCGGCGGCCTGGCCGCGCTCGATCTGTATATGCATCGGGTCGCGGTTCAGGGCTCACCGGCCACCTTGATGGCGCTGACCGGCCAGTATGTGCGCGGCGCCCCGGTCAATGACACGCCCGAACATCCGTTTCGCAAGCACTACGAGGATCTTCAGGTCGGCGACTCGCTGCTCACGCATCGGCGCACGGTCAGCGAGGCCGATATCGTCAACTTCGGCTGCCTGTCGGGTGATTTCTTCTACATGCACTTCGATGAGATCGCCGCCGCGCAGTCGCCGTTCGGCAAACGGATCGCCCACGGCTACTTCGTGTTGTCGGCCGCGGCGGGCCTGTTCGTGTCGCCGTCGCCCGGGCCGGTGCTGGCCAACTATGGGCTGGACACGCTGCGGTTCGTGCGCCCGGTGGGTATCGGAGACACGATTCAGGCCCGTCTGACCTGCAAGCGCAAGGCGCCCAGACCGCGCAAGCCCGGCGACGCCAAGGGCCAGGGCGTGGTCGCCTGGGATGTGCAGGTGACCAATCAGGAGGGCGCGGTGGTGGCCTCCTACGACATCCTGACCCTGGTGGAGATGCGCGACTGACGCCGGTTGATCGACACGGGTTCGAACCCGTGTCGATTCAAGACCCCGTGGCGCGGTAAGGCGGGAATCAACGAGCCGGTTGCGTGCCCTGCGCCGGCTGCGCGGGAGCGGGCTCGGCGACATAGATCTCCACCCGGCGATTGCGCGCGCGGCCGGTGACGGTGGCGTTGTCGGCGATCGGTTCATGCGAGCCGCGCCCGTCGATCGCGATGCGCTGAGCGTCGACGCCACGTGCCACCAGGTATCCGCGCGTGCTGGCGGCCCGGTTCACCGACAGCGGGTCGTTGATCTGGTCGCTCCCGGTGGCGTCGGTGTGGCCGACGATGGTCACGAGGGTGGCTGTGTGCTGATTGAGCGAGCTTGCGAAGCGATCGAGAATCGGCTGGAAATCGGGCTTGATATCGGCCCGGTTGGTATCGAATGAGATGTCGCTCGGCACCTCGAGCTTGAGCCGGTTATCGGCGGTCTGCACCACGCTCACGCCGGTGCCTGCCGTGGCCTGCTCCATCGCGCGCTTTTGCTCCTGCATCTGCGTGGACCAGATATAGGCGCCGAGCGCGCCAACGCCCGCGCCGATCGCCGCGCCGCGGCGCGTGGAGCGGCCATCGCCGCCGACGCCGCTGCCCAGCGCCGCGCCGACGACCGTGCCCAGGCCCGCGCCGATGGCAGCCGCCTGTTGCTCTTCGGACATGCCCGCACAGCCGGCGATCAGGGTGGTGCTGACCAGTAGCGCCAGCGGGCGTCGATGCTTGATCATGTGTTGCATTCCCAGTGATTGAAGGAGTGGAGCAGTGCTGCGGGCGGTACATGGGACGCGCCACGCGCACCGTTGTCTGTCTGGCACGCAACCCGTATCAGCCATGCAATTCAACGGCCGGGATGCACGAGCGATGACAGCTTTCCACTATCATCGCGCCAGCGTTGGATTGGTCGCGCGATGTGCAGGGAGATTCTGACCGCGCGGCCGTATCGTCAGATGGTATCGGAGCCGGCGGCCATCTTGCGAGCCCCCGTCGGTCATTGGCCGACCAACGGCGCGTATGCGGCATCAGCCTGTGTGCAGCTGGCGCACATTCCGGGCCCGATGGTCTTCATGGCGTGCCCGGTAAGCTTAGAGCGTTGTCTTTCCGTCTGGCCGGTGTGATGGCGTGCACGCGACCCCCGTGTGACGCTGATGGCGCATCGGCATTGGCGATGCATGGGTTCTTGCGGCGTGGCCGCGTGTCTGGGGCGGTATGCAGGATGTCTGACTGGAGCAAATTCGAATCGGCCAATCCCGAGTTGATGCAGGCGCTCGGCGGTATGCGTGTGCTCGAGGTGGATCGCCAGGCGGGCAGTGCGCTACTGGCCTTCGAGTGCCTGCCGGCATTCTGTCACTCCGGGGGCAGCACGGCGCAGGGCGGCTTCGTCACGGCCTGGCTCGATGCGGCGATGGCGCATGCGGTGATTCTGACTGCCGATGAGCCGGTCAATGTCGCCAGCCTGGATATCAATGTCCGGTTTCTCGAGCGCGTGGCGCCCGGCCCGGTGCATGCCTTGGGCCGCATCGTGCGCCGCGGGCGGCGGGTGGTGTTCCTCGAGGCACGCCTGATGCGGCCCGATGGCAGTCTGTTGGCCAGCGCCAGCTCCAGCGGCATGCTGGTCCCGGGACCGCCGCCCTCCGGTTCGCATTGAGCCCCCGAAGATGGGCGCCCCACGGCCAGTAGCTCCCGGACAATGCGCCGCGCCCGCTGACGGTGCCGGGCCGGGGGATCCTGCCGATCGCGCCGACGGCGTTCATATCCGTCGGGCGACGCTCGACGATCTGGAGTTTCTGCTGGCGATCGAGCAGGCGAGCTTTGCCACCGACCGGCTCTCGCGCCGCAGTTTTCGTAAGCTGATCGGCAGCGCGAGCGCGGTTCTGCTGGTGGCCGAATCACCGCGTTCTGCACACGCCGAGGACACAAAGACCGATCCGCGCTGCGGCTACGCCTTGTTGCTGTTTCGTGCCGGCACCGGGCTGGCCAGGCTGTATTCGGTGGCCGTCGACGCCGCCCATGGCGGCCGCGGCATCGGTCATCGTCTGCTGGTGGCGGTCGAGCAGGCCGCGATCGCGCTCGGCAAGGTCTTGCTGCGCCTCGAGGTGGCGGTATCGAACACGGGCGCGCGCCGCCTGTACGAGCGCGCGGGTTACAGGATCGTGCGTCAGTTGCCGGCCTATTACGACAACGGTGAGGACGGCCTGCGACTGGAGAAAGCGCTTCGCTGGCGATTCTCGCCGCGTGGTCGGGCACCCTACTATGCGCAGAGCACCGAGTTCACCTGCGGCCCGGCCTGTCTGATGATGGCCCTGGCCCGTTATGGGCTCATCGAGCGGCTGGACCCGGTGCTCGAGGTTCGCCTCTGGCGGGAGGCGACCACGATCTTCATGGGCTCCGGGCTCGGGGGATGTGAACCGGTCGGCATGGCGGTGGCCGCAACCGAAGCCGGGCTCAGGGTGCAGGCACACCTGAGCGGCGAGGGGCCTTTGCTGTTGCAGACCGTGCTGAACCCGGAGAAGCGGCGTGTGATGGCCTTGGCGCAGCAGGATTTCGCCGAACGCGCGCAGCGTCTGGGCATCGAGATATTTCCGCCGATGGATGCGCGCGCGCTGGCCGAGGCGGTGAGCAAAGATGCGGTGGCCATCGTGTTGATCTCCGGCAACCGGATGTACGGCCAGCGCATGCCGCACTGGGTGGTGGTGCACGACTACCTCGATGACCATCTGATCGTGCATGATCCCTGGGTGGTGGACAATGGTCTCGAGTCGGTTACCGATGCCTCCAATATCCCGATTCCGCCGGCCGAGTTCGAGCGCATGTCGCGCTTTGGCAAGAGCGCGCTGCGTGCCACCCTGCTGATCAGCGGCCGGCGCCGCCGGGTTCCGTTGCGCGAACCGGCCATCGGGCTGGATTCGGCGCGCCAAACGGCCGATGATGATGCCGCTCAGGCCTGAGCCCCGCCTGATGCCGGCCCCCCACTGTACGGAAAGCGGGCGTCGCCATCCTGAGATCGCCGATCGGGAGTCCGAGCCATGAAACAGCTGTTGTTGATCGCCGATGAACTCGCCGACCTCGAGGGGCTGACCGGGCTATACGCGATGGCCACCACGCGCGACTATGTCGATCGGCCCGCCGCGTTTCAATCGCGCGGTCTGCGCATCATCAATCTGTCGCGGCGCCAGGCCTATCAGAGCCTCGGTTACTACGCATCCCTGCTCGCCGAGGCCCGCGGCCACCGGGTGATGCCGTCGGTCGAAACCTCGCTCGATCTGACCCAGCGTCATGGCGATACACGCGCACTGCCCGAACTCGAGGCCGCGCTCGCGCGGGACCACAAACGCGGCGGCGGCGAGTTGCCGGAGATGATCTGGGTCTTGCTCGGTGAATGCGAAGACTCCCGGTTCACGGCATTCGGGCGGCTCCTGTTCGACTGGTTTCGCGCGCCCATCCTGCGGGTGCGGATCTCGCGGCGTCAGGGCGGCGATGGCGGGGTGCGCATCGCGCGTATCCAGATGCGGCCGTTCAACCGGCTCGATGCCGATATCAAGGCGCGTTTCGCGGCGGTGCTGGCCGCCCAGAGTCGCGGCGTCTGGCGCTCACCGAAGGAGCGCGCGGTGTCGCGCTATTCGCTCGCGGTGTTGCACGACCCCGACGAGCGTCTGCCGCCGACCTCGTCGGCCAGCCTGCGCCATTTCGCGCGGATCGCCGAGCGCCAGGGCGTGTCGGTGGAACCGATCAGGCGCCGTGAGCTGTCGCGGCTGCCCGAGTTCGATGCCTTGTTCATCCGCGAGACCACCTCGATTCGCAATCACACCTATGGGTTCGCGCAGCGGGCGCGGGCCGAGGGCATGCCGGTGATCGATGATCCGGTGTCGATGATCCGCTGCACCAACAAGGTCTATCTGTGGGAACGGCTGCAGCAGGCCGAGCTGCCGTCACCGCCGACACTGGCCCTGCGCCGCGACACCTCGCTCACCGAGGTGGCCGACCGGCTCGGCATGCCGCTGGTGGTCAAGGTGCCCGATGGTTCATTCAGCCGCGGCGTGAAGCGGGCCTCGACGATGACCGAGCTGCAGGAGGTGACCACCACCTTGTTCGGCGAATCGGATCTGCTGCTCGCGCAGGCCTATCTGCCGACCCGCTTCGACTGGCGCATCGGTGTGCTCGGCGGCGAGCCGCTGTTCGCCTGCCAGTACCTGATGGCGCGCAATCACTGGCAGATCGTCAATCACCGCCCCAACGGGCGCGCGATCGAGGGCGGCTTTCATACCTTCGAACTGGACTCGGTGCCGCCCGAAGTGCTCGATACCGCGGTGCGTGCCGCGCGCCTGATCGGCGATGGCTTTTACGGCGTGGATCTGAAGGAGCTCGATACCGGCGTGGTGGTGATCGAGATCAATGACAACCCGAACCTCGAGCACGGCGTCGAGGATCAGATCGGCCGTGAGCTGGTCTGGCAGCGCCTGGTGCAGTGGTTCGTGGACCGCTTGCGGCGCTGACCGCCGGCTGGGCCGATGGCTCAGCGCGGCAGCGGCAGGTAGCGTACCGAGAGCACCCCGGGGATTGCGCAGATCGCCTCGATCACGCTGCGTTGCACGGGGCTGTCGACATCGAGCAGCGTGTAGGCCACCTCGCCACGCGACTTGTTGATCATGTTGTGGATGTTCAGGCCGGCGTTCGCCATCTCGGTGGAGATCTGGCCCACCATGTTCGGCACATTGGCATTGGCGATCGCGATCCGGTCCGACGATTCTCGCGGCATCGTCACCACCGGGAAGTTGACCGTGTTGCGCACATTGCCGTGCTCGATGTATTCGCGCAGTTGTTCGGCCACCATGATCGCGCAGTTCTCTTCGGCCTCACCGGTGGAGGCGCCCAGGTGGGGCAGGGCGAGCGCGCGCGGATGGCCGTGCAGCGCCGCGCTCGGGAAATCGCAGACATACTGGCCCAGGCGGTCCTCGTCCAGAGCGGCACGCACCGCCGTGTCATCGACCACGCCGCCGCGGGCGAAATTCAGCAGCGTGGCCGTGGCGCGCATGTGCTCGATCATGCCGGCATTGATCAGGTGGCGCGTGGCCTCGATCAGCGGCACGTGCACGGTGACGAAATCCGATGCGCGCAGCAGCTCGGGCACGCTGAAGGCCTTGCGCACCTGGGCCGGCAGGCTCCAGGCCGCCTCGACCGTGATGTCCGGGTCGTAGCCGATCACGTTCATGCCCAGGCCGATGCCGGCCTCGGCCACCAGGCAGCCGATCTTGCCCAGGCCGATCACGCCGAGCGTGCGCTCGGCCAGTTCGCGGCCCGCATAGGCCTTCTTGCCGGCCTCGACCCGCGCATCGAGATCATCGGCCGAATAATCCAGTTCGTCGACGAAACGGATCGCGCCGGGCAGATTGCGTGCGGCCAGCAGCATCGCGGCCAGCACCAACTCCTTGACGGCGTTGGCATTGGCACCCGGCGCGTTGAACACCGGCACCCCGCGCGCACTCATCTCGGCCACCGGAATGTTGTTGGTGCCCGCGCCCGCACGGCCGATTGCCAGCACGCTCTTGGGGATCGCCATGCCATGCATGTCTGCCGAGCGCACCAGGATCGCGTCGGGGGCATCGATGTCGGCGCCGACCTCATAGAGATCGGCGGGCAGTCTCGCCAGGCCGATCGGTGAGATCTTGTTGAGCACCCGCACCCGGGCCTTGCGGTTGTCGATCATGCCTGTGCCCGCTCGAACTCGGTCATGTAGGAGATCAGGGCCTGAACGCCTTCGATCGGCATCGCGTTGTAGATCGATGCGCGCATGCCGCCCACCGAGCGGTGGCCCTTGAGCTGCAACAGACCCGCGGCCTTGGCGCCGGCCAGGAAAGCATCGTCGCGATCGGGATCGGCGAGCGTGAACGCGACATTCATGCGCGAGCGATTCTCCAGCGCCACCGGGTTGGCGTAGAAGGCCGAGCCGTCGATCGCCGCGTACAGCGCCTCCGCCTTCTCACGATTGCGCGCCTCGATACCGGCCACGCCACCCTGCGCCTTCAGCCACTGGAACACCAGCCCGGCCAGATACACGGCGAAGGTGGGCGGGGTGTTGAGCATCGAATCGGCGTCGGCGTGGGCCTTGAAATCGAGCATCGGCGACAGGCTGGCGGGTGCCTTGCCGAGCAGGTCTTCGCGGATGATCACGATCGTCAGACCGGCCGGGCCGATGTTCTTCTGCGCGCCCGCGTAGATGAGGCCGTAGCGCGAGACATCGATCGGCCGCGACAGGATTGTCGAGGACATATCGGCCACCAGCGGCACATCGCCGGTGTCCGGGGTCTCGAACATCTCCACGCCACCGATGGTTTCGTTCGTGCACACGTGCAGATAGGCCGCCTGCGGATCGCACTGCCAGGTGGACTGCGCCGGCACATAGGTGAAGTTGCGGTCTTCGCTGCTGGCGACGATGTTCACCTTGGCCATTTGCCTGGCCTCGGCGATGGCCTTCTTCGACCACTGCCCGGTGTAGAGATAGTCGGCCGAGGTCTTCTCGCCCAGCAGGTTCATGGGGATCATCGCGAACTGCAGCGTGGCCCCGCCCTGCAGGAACAACACCTTGTAGTTGGCCGGAATCGCGAGCAGGTCACGCAGATCCGCTTCGGCAGCCGCATGAATGCTCATGTATTCCTTACCGCGATGGCTCATCTCCATCACGCTCTGACCGCTGCCGTGCCAGTCGAGCATCTCGTCGGCGGCTTGTCTGAGGACGGGCTCGGGCAGGGTGGCCGGGCCGGCACTGAAGTTGAATACGGTTCGCATGGTGCTCACGAGGGCGGGAACGAAAAGGGGGGCATTGTAAGCCCGCACCCGGCCGGATGAAAAAGCCGCCCCGGCCCGTCACTCGGGCCGGGGCGGCTCTTGTCCCGGCGGTTGGAACGGATTGCCTTCTCAGGGCTGGATCGCGCCGAGATTCATCAGTTGCGTCTCGCCGTTGTTGTCATCGACACCGTCATTGTCATTGACCACAAAGACATCACCGTTGGCCATCACGGCCAGGCCCTCGATCTTCTCGGGTACCGGGCCGCCGAGCGCCTTCAGCTCGGGCAGGATGTCGCGCACCAGCGTCTTGGCAACCGTGTCGCCGTCGATCAGGCCCTGGATGTCGAACCGGTAGAGGCGCTTGATCCTGGCATCCGGACCGCCCTGGTTGTCGCGCTCCACGACCAGAAAGCGACCATCACCGAGCGATGTCAGATCGGAAAGCCCCACCCAGCCCCCGTTGGGCGATTCACGGGGATCGAGCGGATAGCGCAGGAAGCTCCAGTCCGCGGTGACGGTATCGAACACGCCGATGCGTGGCTCGGCCTCGCCGGTCCAGGCGCGCTGGAAGGCCACATAGACCTTGCCCGCATGCTCGGCAACCCCTTCGAAGCCAAAGCGAACCTGGATCTTCTCGACCTCGGCAGGCAGACGGACCACGCGCTCGATCACGCCCTGGTGGTTGGTCTTGATCAGCAGGTTGACCGAGTTGACCGGGCGGCTCGCATCGCCCACCGTGCCGGCACCCTCGGAGACGATCCAGAAGCCGCCGTCGGCCGCCATCGCAATGCCTTCCGGATCGAGATTGACATGCTTGTCTGGCGTGATCATCGCCGCGAGGTCGGCCTCATCGAACACGTCGATGCGGCTGGGATCGTCGGCCTTGACCGACGCATCGGCCAGGCCGGCCACCGGCAGTGCCGCCAGCACGCCGTTGCTATCCATGATCGGCGTGGCCGCAATCAGTTTTGCCGGTTTCGTGCTGGTGTCGATCGTGAAGATCCGGTTGCTGCCATAGAAGCTGTCCTCGATCGAGTACAGCGTGTTGGCGGCATCGCCCGCCGCCAGGCCGGACAGCGCGCTCCACGGAATCGGGCGCCCGTCGGCATCGTCGATCGATTCGATCGTCGGATAGCGGGCCGGCTCGCTGCTATAGCGATAGAGATTCAACACCGAGCGCACCGCGTCACCACGGCTGTCTACCTCGCTGGCGGCGACGAGCAGATTGCGCGAAGGAATCGCCAGCACGCCCTCCGGGCCCACGCCTGCGGGCAGCACCTGCTTGAACGTCGGTGCGCGCGGGTCGGTGACGTCATAGACCGCCAGCAGGTTGCTGCGCTCCTCGGCAACGATGAGGTGGGGGATGTTGCCGAAGTTTGCGAACTCGACATTCTCGGGCTCCGTCCCCTTGTTGCCCGAGCGTGCATCCGGGTAGTGACCCACACGCACGGCCTGGTGATCGAGGGCGTTGCCGGAATCGAAGATGACCTGGCCGTCGGTATCGAAGATCGAGAAGCTGCGGCTGCCGCCGTCCATGTCGCCCTCATTGGCGGTGGCGAACAGCTTGTTGGTGATCCAGCTGACACCGTCGGGTTCGCGCAGGCGCTTGGTCTGCGTTTCGGTGAGCAGGATGCGTGCGGGGTCTTCCTCGGTGGTGTCGATGTCCGTCAGATCGATCGCGCCGGCGGTGAACTGCGCCGTGATCTTCGCCGATGGCAGGTGCACCAGAACCAGGTGATTGTTCTCCTGCATCGTCATCACCGCCGTGTTGTCGTTGTTGATGTCGACATACTCGGGTTCCGGGTCTCCGGCATAGAGCGCGCTGGTGCCGGTCATGTCGACCCGGGTCGCGGTCCAGGTGTTCGGCTGGCCCTGCAGGCCAACGATCGACAAATAGCCGGCCGGCGCCTGCGGCGCTTGCCATCGCCAAGATCCTCGTCGCGCTCGTTCTCGATCGCGATGGCGGCGAACTGGCCGTTCGGGCTCACGGCCACCGAATCGGGCTGGCCACCCAGATCGATCCGGGCGACCTCGGTGCGGGTGGCGATGTCCACCACTACCAGCGCGCCGCTGGTATTCACATAATCCGCCGAGGTGTTCACGCCCACCAGGGCCCATCCGTCCCTGACCGCCACCGAGGTCGGCTCACCGCCCATGGCCAGCTTGCCCAGGCCCCGGGGAACGGCCGGGTCGGCGATATCGACGAAGCCGATCGATTTGTCGGGGCTGTTGGTGTAGATCAGCGTCATGCCGTCGGCGCTCGCGGCCACGATCTCCGCCGACGTGGCATTGTCTGAGTTGCAACCATTCGCCTCCTGTTCACAGACCGTGAACACGGCGATCCGGTTGAACTGGCCCTCGGTGCGATTGGCGCCGTTGCCGGCCACGTTGCCGTTGCCATTGTTGCCGCTGTTGCGCGCGCTGTTGCTGGCCACTGCCAGGTTGTCCGCGGTGGCGTCTTTACTGTCGCCGCATGCGTTCAGCGTCGCTGCAATCATCGCCGCCATCAGGGTATGACGCACGATCCGGGTCGGTCGTTGCTGGGTTTTCGTTTTCATGAGGTCCTCCCTGGCCCGCGCCCGAAGGCATGCTGACCATGTGATTCGAATGGAACTTGGGAGGGCCGAGGCTATCGGGCGACTGTGACGATTCCGTGTCGGATCTTTCCGGTTTCGGATTCAGGAAGATTTGTTGCGGGGAATGTTGCGTGCGTTGCGGATCGAGCGCGTTCAGGGCCACGGCTGGCGTGTCCAGAGTCGTCGTCCCGCCATCGGGCGCCGCCGCCAGAACGGGATGTCCTGTGATCGGGGACCCCGATGCTGCAGGTGGTGCACCGGGCGATCGGCCGGCATCTGCGTAAACAGAGCGGCTTGCGCCACGGGCAGGGCGGGGCGGTGACACTGATCCAGCGCTTTGGCTCGGCGGCGAACCTGAACATCCACCTGCATTGCCTGGTGCTGGACGGGGTGTACCGGTGCGAGGGCGAGGGTGAGCCGCAGTTCGTCGCGGTGGCCGCACCCACCGATGAGGAACTGGCCGGGTTGCTGCAGACAATGATCAGCCGAATTCTGAGGATGCTCACGCGCCGCCGGGTACTCGAACAGGAGGCCGGGCAAACCTGGTTGTCCGACACCGACAGCGAGGCCAACGAAGGTAGTGCAATGTGGCCACTGCAGGCGGCGGTGACCTACCGGATCGCGTTTGGCCCGCGCGCCGGGCAAAAGGTACTGACGATACGCGGGGCGCAGCCACGCCAATACCGGCCAGGCAAGCGCCTGTGCGCTGAAATTGACGGTTTCAGCCTGCAGCAGGGCGACCAGGCCGGCGAACAAGACAGCGGCGTGCCAAGCGGGCAGGGCGCATTGGCTGGGCGCGCCTGCTCAAGCGGGTGTTCGATATCGAGATGGCCCATTGTCCGAACTGCGGGCAGGCAGAGCTGAAGATTCTGGCCCCGATCCTTGAGCAGGAGGTGATTGAGAAGATCCTGAATCACCTGGGGATCGATGCGCAAGCGCCGCCGCGGGGCAAAGCGCGCATGCCCGGTGCCGATCAGGCGTGGTGATGGCAACGGCCACGGCGACACGGGGCAGGGCAAAACAAGAGGAGCCTGAATAGGTCGGCACGGCACTGAACACGGTGGCGCGGGCCCGGCTACGTGTTCGGTGCCGGTGCGCCAGGAGCGAGCGCGAATCGGCCCGCTGGCACGCACTTTGGCGCGTGGGCAATGAATTCTGAGGGGCTAACAGTGCCGGTTGGGCGGGCTTTTTCCAGCTGCGCCGACCGCCCATTGGCATTCGGGTACTTTGCAGATGGCGTTTGATATTCCTATTCGCCGGCCGGCCTGTATCACCGGGCGAAGTACCTGCAGGTGGCGGTGCCGGGGCTCGGTGGTGTGGGCCTGCTGCTCTGGCCCGGGCCCGTGCGGTGGGAGCTCTGCGTACCGATCGGCGCGGTGCTCGCCGGTGGCCTGACTAGTGTGCAGTGGGCCTTCTACAAGAAGCACATGTAGGTCCGTCGTGCGTCGCTGCGGCCCGCGAATGTCGGGCGTCAGGACTGCCCGACACGGGAGGCAATCAACGACGCGGGGCGGAGTCGTTGACATCGACCGGTACGAACGCTTCGACCGACGTGTCCAGGAAGTTCGCCTGCAGAGTTGGCAGAGCGTCCCGTGCGCAGCTCGCTCCAAGGCCTCGCAGGCGGTCGATCATCTCCACGCTGTCCAGAGAGAACTTGCCTGCCGGAACAGAAACCTGGTGTCGAAAGTACCGCGGGGCCGCCTCGGTATGGCCGCAGAGGAGCTTCGCCGTTCCAGCCGCGGCGCGTGACTGTCCACGCATGAACAGCTCCGTCGACTTCAGAAACAAGTCCTTATATCCGGCCGACGCTGGCACATCGAAAATCTCTTCAGTGCAGCCCAGGCTGAGGACGAAGAGATCATCGTCCTTCCAACCCAAGATGCTGCGCGCCTCCACTGCGGCGACACCCGCTGGGTTGTTGGCCCAAATGCCGCCATCGATCAGCGGCGCACCGCTCGGCATGACATGCGCCCGGAAGTAGGTCGGCGCCGCGGCCGTCGCCAAAGCAACATCGACGGCTCGTTCCCGCCAGTCCACCTGCAATCGAGGATGGTGACGAGTCTTGAAGACGTATAGATCGTCCTTGTCGCCGTGGTAGGCGGGAATCACGAGGCGGAGCCTGCTCTCGCCGAGCGTCTTCGATCCGAACGCTGCCATCAGCGCAACACGAAGGGCGTCCGGCTCGTATTTCGGCCACGCGAGCTGTTGGCCTCGGCGCCTCCAATTGCGCAGCAGGGCCGAACACCGCTGCGCAATGCCGTTCGCGACCGTCGGGTCGGCCTGATCGAAGATGCGCGGCCCTTCCCGAACGTAGAACTCGACGATCTCGCGCGCGGATAGACCGAGACCAAGCCCCAGCGCGATGATGCCCCCGGTCGACGTACCGGCGACCAGGTCGAAGTGGTCCGCGATCCGCTTTCCGGTTGCGGTCTCGACAGCATCGAGGAACGCCACCTCGAGGACGCCCTTGATCCCTCCGCCATCGAGTGCAAGGATTCGCCGTTTAGGACGCATCGCGTACCTCCGGATGACGTCCGCCGCCCTTCCACTCGTCGCTCACGAGCCACTCTTCGAAGTAGAACAACCACTCGTAGGTCCACGGCACGATCGTGTCGGCAATCGAGGCGCCGGGTGACCATTCCGCGGTTTGCGGATCGAAGAGACACAGCCGCACCGGTTTCGTCGAGTACACGTGCGGTAGATGGCGACCGTCCGCCAACTCGTTGAGGTCGGGTGAGACGACTACGACTTCCGGCGTATCGGCACGGCGGTACCGAATGCGGACCTTGTACAGACGGCCGAACGCCGAAGGTCTGACATCGAGATTCCAGATCAACTCAGCCCGCTTTACGACGCCATGGCCACGGCTGACCGGGCTGGCCCGAAGACGCATCCACTGCTGTTCCGGGCTGAGCCAAGGATCGCGGACCTTCCGCACGCTACCGGCCGAAGAACGTGTGCCGCGGAGCGGTCACGCGCCCGACGGCGGGCGAGGTGACGAGGCCCAAGCCGGGTGCGACGAGCAGGGACCCCGCCGCGCGGGCATTGCTGACTTTCGTCGCAAGCGGTGCCATTGCAGCGCGAACGGCCTCCTGGCTCGCGCTGAAAGACTTCTGAAGCGCCTCGCCGAGTCGGTCCTTGCCTTCGAGGGCGAGCAGCCCTTCGAGCATAGCGACCGCATCCCTGTGCCAGCCGTAGAAGGCTCGGGGGAGGCGTGGATCGAGATTCCACTTGTCGGCGAAGTTCTCCCCAGTCGTGGTCTCGTTCTCGATGAAGTAGAACGGCTTGCCGTTCTGCTCGCCGACCTGAATGAAGTCCGGCAGGCGGCGCACCACGTCGAGGATCAGCTTGTAGTTGTCCGTGTATACGAAGCGGGTGATGCAGTCTGCATACGATCGCGCCGCGAGCGTCGTCAGGATGACGCTGATCGGCGCGAGCTCGCTGCGCCCAGGGGCGGCAAACGAGACGTCTCGATGGCGCTTAAGAAGTTGAACGATGCGCTTCAGCGGAGGCTTGCGCATCTCCTGCTCGGGAAAATCTTCTACGTCCGCACGCTTGGCGGCGATCGCGGCCTCGCGCAGGGTCAGCCTGGGGCGCAGGGCCGCGTACCGCTCGAAACGGGCCGCGTATCCCTTCGGGTTAGTCGGCTTCCACGCCGCCAGCGCCCTGTCGGGCACCAGCTCACCGCCGTTGCCGCATGCCGGATTGCGAATCGACGGCGTGATGTCGAGGTGGAACTCGTTCGCGTAGCACAGCCGCCAGCAGCGCTGCTTCTCTTCGAGCATCGAGGCGTAGGTGGCGTGGGCCTTTAGTCGATCGCCGATCAATGCCTTGACCGCGGCGGGACTGGAGGTGACGCCGACGGAGGGCAGGTGGCAAACGAGGTCCACGTCGAACTCGGCCCGGCCGATCGGCTTGTTGGCAGTACCCACCGCGATCGATCCCTGCGCGTAGATAGCGGCGTCCTGCAGAAACGGTGATTCGCCGTCGGCGAGCCACGCGCTGACGGCTTCATACCGAGCCTTTGCCGTCTCGTACTGGCTATCGGTCAAGTCGATCTGCGCGAACAGCTCGTCGAGAACCACACCCAGCATCCGCCGCTTGTGCGAGGTCAATTCGATCAACTTGGGGTCAGCGTGCATATCCGTGCTCCAAAACGTTCATCGCCCGATC
>JAWKYG010000010.1:0-195684 GCA_041396585.1 Burkholderiaceae bacterium
CGCGCCCAGTACCTGGCCGCCGATCTCCAGCCGGCCGGCTTCCAGTGCGCGAACCCCGAACAGCACATCGGCCAAGGCCTGCTGACCATTGCCGGAGACGCCGGCAATGCCCAGGATCTGGCCGGCTCGCACCGTCAGGCTCACGCCATCGAGCGCAATGCGCTCACCATCGCCGCGCACACGGGCATCGCTGAGCCGGCAGCGAACCGGCTGCTCGGCGTGGGCTCGTTCGCTCACCGCCAGGCCCGGCACCGCATGGCCGACCATCAGCTCGGCGAGCCGGTCGCGATCGGCATCGGCGCGCTCCAACGTGGCGACCAGTCTGCCCGAGCGCAGCACGGCGATGCGATCGGCCACACGGACCACCTCGGCCAGTTTGTGGCTGATGAAGATGATCGACAGGCCCTGGGCCACGAACTGGCCGAGGGTGGCAAACAAGGCCTCGCTCTCCTGCGGTGTGAGCACCGCGGTGGGTTCGTCGAGAATCAGGATCCGGGCGCCGCGATAAAGCGCCTTCAGGATCTCCACCCGCTGGCGCTCACCCATTGATAACGAGGCCACGCTGCGATCGGGGTCGACCGCCAGGCCGAAGCGTTCGGAAAGCTCTCGCAGCCGGCGGCGCGCGCCAGCCAGTCCGAGGCCGAGCCGGTTCAGCGGTGCGGTGCCGGCGATCACGTTCTCGATCACGCTCAGGCGCTCGGCGAGCGCGAAGTGCTGATGCACCATGCCGATGCCGGCGGCCAGCGCAGCGGCCGGATCACCGGCCGGCAGATCCGCGCCGAACACGCGGATGCTGCCCGCATCGGCCACGTAGTGCCCGAACAGAATCGATACCAGGGTCGATTTGCCGGCACCATTTTCGCCGAGCAACGCCAGGATCTCGCCACGGCCGAGGCGCAGCGATATGTCATCATTGGCCAGCAGGCTGCCGAAACGCTTGCTGATTCCGGACAGTTCGAGGGCGGCAGCGCCCGCTTGCTCGGTCATGGCAGCCGTAGTTGCGGCGGCGGGTGCAGATGTTGCAGCGCGCACCGGATCACAAAAGGTTGACGGGCCGCCGACCCGGTCTGGGTCGGCGGCGGTCCCGGTGGTGCACGATCAGCGCGAGCCCTTGGGCTGCGTGTCGTCGATCTCGACCGTGCAGGTGCCGTCCAGGATCGCCTTCTCGCTGGCGCGCACCTTGTCCATCAGGCCGGCCGGGAGCTTGTCGGCGAAGGTGCCGAGCGGGGCGAGTTCCGAGCCGCCGTATTGCATCATCGAGTACTTGCCGTAGTCGTCGGCGGCGAACTTGCCGGTGCGCACCGCGTCGATCGCGCGATCGATCGTCGGTTCCATGTTCCAGAGCGCCGAGGCGACCACGGTCTGCGGGTACTGCGCCTGGGTGTCGATGACATTGCCGATCGCCAGGATGCCGCGTTCGCGGGCGGCGTCGGAGACACCGAAGCGCTCGGCGTACATGATGTCGGCGCCGTTGTCGATCATGGCGAACGAGGCTTCCTTGGCCTTGGGTGGATCGAACCATGAGTTGATGAAGGTGACCATGAACTGCGTGTCCGGACGCACGGCGCGGGCACCCGCCATGAATGCATTCATCAGCCGGTTGACCTCGGGAATCGGGTAGCCGCCGACCATGCCGATCTTGCCGGTCTTGCTCATGCCGCCGGCCACCATGCCGGTGAGATAGGCCGGCTCGTGGATGAAGTTGTCGAACACCGAGAAATTCGGCTTTTGCGGCTTGCCCGACGAACCCATCAGGAAGGCGATGTTCGGATAATCGCGGGCGACACGGCGTGCCGCCGACTCCACCGCGAACGACTCGCCGACGATCATGTTCTTGCCCTGCTCGGCATACTCGCGCATCACGCGTTCGTAGTCGGCATTGGAGACATTCTCGGAGAACACATACTCGATATCACCGCGCTTGACCGCGGCATTCAAGGCCTTGTGGATGCGGCTGACCCACTGCTGCTCCACCGGCACCGTGTAGATGGCAGCGACCTTCAGGGCATCGGCCGCCCGGGCGGGCTGGCTGCCAAGGCCGAGAGCGAGAAGCGGAGCGGCGAGCAGGCCGGAAAGCGCGGCGCGGCGGCGGCCGGACGAGAGGCGACGGGCGGTCATGCGATTCTCCTTGGGGATCGATCGGACGATTATGACCGAAGATCTCCGAGGCTTCGCGGGCGAGCGCCCGAGCCCGCCCGGCGGCTCAGCGGGCCACCGGCGCGGTATCTACCCGGGTCAGGCGCCAGCTGATCGCATCCTCGCGCTCTTCGCCGCCGCGACGCATGGGTTTGTCGCCGAGCGTGGTTTCATCGAGGTAGTAGCCGGTCCAGGTCGCGCCGGATCCAGCGGCCGATTTCCGGGGCAACCCAGAGCGTTTCGACGCGCCGGGCTGAGAATCGGCCGATCTGCCAGGGTTCGAAGTAGCTGATCCGCGATATCCGCAGCGCGACGAAGCTGCCCGCGGGCACCTCGATGCGTTCCCAGCCAAGCGCCGACAGTTCGGTGCGCCAGCGCAGCCAGCGGTTTCCGCCCAGCACCATGAACGTGGTCTGCAGACTGCGGCGCTCGCCAGCCGCCAGCGGTTTGGGCATCAATGGCACCGCTGCCGCATAACGGAGCGGCTCGCCAAAGAAGGGCTCTTCGACGATGTCCCAGGGCTGCGCATAGCGTTCGCGACCGAGTTCACGGCCGGTGGGGTCGCGCCAGAGCACGGTCAGCGACGGCGAGGTGCTCTCGAGTTCGCAGACGCGCTCATCGAGCGGCAGATCGTTATAGAGATTGATGCGCTGATAGTGCCAACGGGTGCCTGCGAGCGGCTGCGCCGGCTCGGCCGCCGCCGAGGGCGCCGGTACATAGGCGACCCGGGTTGCACAGCCGGCGCCCAGCAGCGGCGCGGCCGCACCTAGCGCCAGCAGCCGCCGCCGCGTGTCACTGGGCCGGGAGACCATCGAGCGCTCTCAGCAGGCCACGGATGTTGCGGTACAGATACCAGATGATCGGCACGACCATCAACCAGCCCATGATGCCGATGGTGAGCAGGGTGACCACGCCGGCGACCACCATCCAGAGGGCGGTCCACCAGAACGTGCTGATCATGTAGCTCATGTGGCTTTCGTAAGGCGTGCCGCGGGAATCGCCGATCTTCACGTAGTTATGATGAGCGCGATGATCGAGAGCATCATCATCGAGACGATCGGGCTCGCGATGTGCATCGCGTAGTCGAAGATGGTGATCTTGCGCAGGCTTTCGTGGTCGGGGATCTGCGCGTTCGAGGCAATGGAATCGGTCATTGAGATCCTCCTGGTGAACAAGCGAGATGAGGGCGGGCGGACACAGATTCAACGTGGGCAATCAACGCAGACGCAGCGGCTGCAGTTGCGCAGCCACGATGCTACGCCTTTCGCAAGACCCGGTGCCACGCCTTTTCCCAAGCCAAGCTTAACGGCCGGGGCATGACCGCGGTTGACGACCCGGCCCGGGGTGTGGTCTGCGTCGAAACGGTGAATACGGTCACGAAATCCGCTTCTCGTCCAGGCGGATCTTGCAGATAAGCGACATTGGTGGCACCCGGGGTTCCATCATCGACATAGAGTGTGTCGCGCGGCTTACCAAGCGTTGTCCGCCCAGCACAGGCCTGGGTGCGAAGGTGTCTGTTAGGGGTAATGTCGCACCTGTCGCGATCATGCTTTTTTCGAGCCTGGTCGCGGCCAGCAGTCACCCCCCGAAAAAATGGGGTTCTCACCCGAGAGACCCCGAAGTATCCGTGGACCCCGCCGGCCTCGCGCCGGCGGGCAGCCCGGGTGATTCCGTCCAGTGAGGAGCGCAAGATGCCGATGCCGATCCCGTCAGCCGCGATGGCGATATTCGCGGTGATGATGCAGCCGTCACAGGTGATCGTTCAGGAAACCGATTCGCTGAATTGGCGCATCGTCGAGCGGGTGCAGACCGGCGAGCAGGTGCGCCTGAATGGCATGCGCGAGGTGGCCACGCTCGAGACCTGCTTGCGCAGCGCGCTGAGCGAGGGTCAGCGCCTGTCGCTGGGCGAACCGATGACCATCGCCAGCGCGCAGATCACGCGCGTGCGATTCGGCCAGGCGGATGTGTCTTTTTCCTGCCTGCAGGTGTCCGAGGCCGGAGCCGTGATGGCGGTCAATGGCTCCGAAGAGACTCTGCGCTCGCTCGGCTACCGCTTCGGCTGGGAGTGATCGGTGCCGCCGCGCGTCGACAGCGACGGATAGAGGTCGGCCACCATGTCGCCGTCGGCCGCCCAGGCGAAGCAGCCGTCGACGAACGCGGCGCGCGCGCGATCGAGCGGCATCTGTTTCAACGGCTGTGAATCGGGCCGGTTCTCCGGCCAGCCCTGGATGGTCTGAAACGCGACCGTGGCCATCGGGCCGAGCAGTTCGCGCACATGCGTGCAACCGCGCACGCCGCCAACGGCCTCGTTGACCCGGCGCCGCCAGCCCGCAGCCACCGAGGCGCCGACCAGTGACTGGAAGCCGGCCGCCGCATCCGGGCAGCCCGGGTAGGGCGTGGCGGGCATGTCCACCGCGATCGCCTGCACAGTGAACTGCTTGTCCAGGGTCAGACGCACCGACATCCGATGCACATCGGAGCCCGGCTCGCGCGCACCGCGATAGGGCTCGGTATACGGGTAGGACTTGGTATCGACGATCGTGGCCTCGATGTCCCAGAGCCCATCGTCGCGCTCGTAGCCGTGGCATTCGATGGTGCGGGTGTGGCGGCGGGTGCGCGGGGTCGGGGCGGGCAGTGCCATCTTGGCGGGCTCCAGTAGGATGGGGTTGATCAGCCGGGCGATATCATCGCCGATCTCGATCCCGCATTGTCCACGCAAGCCACCAGGCACCGGGAATGCCGCTCGCGCGGCCGGTGCCACAATGTGCGCACGCACGGGCCGGGATGCCCGCCCGGTCAGACCATAGCGAGGAGACAGCGCGATGACCACCGAGGGTTTTACCGTCCAGCATGCTGCCGACGCCAGCTTCGAGCGTGGCCTGAGGGCGTTCTTCGAATATCGGGATCTGGGCATGGAGCGCGCCACCAAGGGCAAGGTCACCGCCAGCATCATTCGAGCGGTGCCTGGCACGGAGTTCGTCGGCAAGCGCCATCGCCACCTGACCGAGTTCCAGATGGTGTATGTGCTCAAGGGCTGGATCGAATTCGATTACCAGGGTCACGGTGTCGAGCGCCTGGTCGCCGGCAGCTGCGTATATCAGCCGCCCGGCATCGAACATACCGAGATCGGGCACTCCGATGATCTGGAACTGCTGGAAATCGTGATGCCGGCGGATTTCGGCACCGAAGAGGTCTGATCGGCGTGGTCAGCCGTCGCGGATCGCGCGGTTGAGCTCGGCGAGGGTCGGCGAAGCGGCTGCGTCCTTGAAGGCCTCCAGGCGGCGATAGACCTCGGCCGCGCCGCGGTGAAAGCCGTCGGGCAGCCCGGCGGCCGCGAAGGTGTCGGCGATTTCGTTCATCTCGCCGTGCCAGCGCCACGCCTTGCGCGTGGCCGCCAGCATGCGTGCCTCGCGGCCAGCCACCTCGGGATCGAGCAAGGCCCATTCGTCGCGCAGTGGCATGAGCACATCATGGCTGTCTGCCAGCGCATGAACATCGGCCAGCAAGGCCAGCAGACCCTTGTTCCAGGCCGCGAACGACATCTTCAGCGCCGATGCCTTCGTCGGCGGACCATCCAATGCCCGCACGCTGAGCCCGCCACCGCCCAGGTGGGCGGCTAGTGGGCGGGCGTGCGCACCCGAAAGATAGAGCCGGGCCGAGTTCGGGCCACGCGGTGGCGGGCCGATGATGCCGCCATCGACATAGCCGGCGCCGGCCCGCCCGGCGATCTCGCCGACCTCGGCACTGGCCGCCGGCGAGATTGCATTGGCATCGAGATAGAGGCCGCCAAAGCCGCCGGCCAGCACCTGCCCGGCGACCGCGCGCGCGGCATGGGGCGGGCAGACCGACACGATCAGATCGCAGCGCTCGCGTGCCTGCGCCAGCGTGCTGGGGATCAATCCGGCGGCCTCGGCGCGGCGGTGGCAGGCCGCACTGCGACCCTCGGGCAACCAGTGCACGCGCAAGCCCGCCGCGCGCCAGATCGTCCCCAGCGCCGAGCCCATGTCACCCGGGTGCAGCAACAGAAGCTCTTTGATTTCGCGATCGCCGCCGGCAGTGTCTTTGGCCATGGAAGACTCCTCGGATTGTTAGCATCGGGACATTGATCGAACCGATCATGCCGCCTCGCGGCCCATCATGCCAGAGTGCGCTGATGGGGATGCGGGCCCTTGAATCCGCCT
This sequence comes from Burkholderiaceae bacterium, assembly GCA_041396585.1. Lineage (GTDB taxonomy): Bacteria > Pseudomonadota > Gammaproteobacteria > Burkholderiales > Burkholderiaceae_E > JAUIAI01. The sequence continues at coordinate 6,318 of JAWKYG010000010.1, forward strand.
GCCACGGCTACTGAAACGACATGCGTCTGCTGCTCATCGAAGACGACGGGATGGTGGGAGAGGCCGTGGCCACCGCGCTGCGGGCCGACGGCCATGTGGTCGACTGGGTCAGGAGACGGGATCCCGGCGACACGGCGCTGCGAACGCACGACTATGACGCCTTGCTGCTCGATCTCGGCCTGCCCGATGGCGACGGGCTCGAGCTGCTGCGCCAACTGCGTGCTCGCGGGCAGACCCTGCCCGTCCTGATCATGACTGCGCGCGATGCCCTCGAGCAGCGCGTGGCCGGGCTCGACGCCGGCGCCGACGACTACCTGCTCAAGCCATTCGAGGTCGACGAGCTGCTCGCGCGGCTGCGCGCGCTGCAGCGGCGCATCGGGGGACGGGCCAGCGAGGAGCTGCGCCTGGGCGAGGTGACGATCGATACCGCCGCGCGCCGGGTGAGCGTGGCTGGCGAACCGGTGTCTTTGTCGGCGCGTGAATGGGCGGTGCTCGAGCCGCTGATCACGCGGCCCGGCGCGGTGCTGTCGCGCGCGCAGCTCGAGGACCGTCTCTACGGCTGGGGCGACGAGGTCAACAGCAATGCGGTCGAGGTGCATATCCACCATCTGCGCCGCAAGCTCGGCGCGGGTCTGATCCGCACCGTGCGCGGCGTGGGCTACATGGTGGTGAGCCCGTGAGGCCGGTATCCGAAAGCGTGTCTCTGCGCGCCCGGCTGATGTGGCCCATTGCGCTGGCACTGCTGCTGGCCGGCGCCTTGCAGGCGGGGCTCGCCTATCGGGCCGCGCTGGTTCAGGCCGATCAGATGTTCGATGATCAGATGCGCCAGCTCGCGCTCGTGCTACGTCTGGGCGCGGATGCCGCCAACCTGTCTGCCCTGGAAACGCTCGACTACAGCGTTCAGGTGCTGGGCGACGACGGCCGTGTGCTCTATCAGTCCAGTCGTCGGCGGCTGGTGCCCGGCGCGGCGGTGGCCGGTTACTCGGTGGTCCGCGAAAGCGACAGTCAGTATCGGGTCTATGCGCTGCGCAATCGCGATCAGTGGGTGCAGGTCTCTCAGGACCTCGATGCACGCGCCGATCGCGCCCGCGCGATGGCATGGCGCGCCGCCTTACCCACGGCCGTGCTCGTGCCTCTGGTGACCGGCCTGGTGCTTTGGGGGGTGCGCCGATCGCTACGCCCGCTGGAGCGGGTTCGCCGGCAACTCGATGCGCGCCGCTTCGGTGAGCTCGCTCCGGTATCGATGGTCGGTGTGCCCACCGAGGCGGTGCCGCTCGTGCGCACCATGAACGATCTGTTCGCCCGGTTGCAGCGCGCCTACGAGGCCCAGGCGCATTTCGTGGCAGATGCCGCCCACGAGTTGCGCACACCGCTGGCCGCACTGCGCGTGCAGGTGGATAACCTGGCCCGTGCCGATGATCCCGCCGGACGCGAGGCGGCGCTCGCAGCGCTTGCCGGCGGTGTCCAGCGCGCCTCGCGCCTGGTCGATCAGATGCTCGATCTCGCACGTCAGGAGGCATTGTCCGAGCGGGCCTTGCCGAGCGAGCCGGTGGATCTGCTGGCGCTCAGCCGCGAGGTCATCGCCGAGCAGGCACCGCTGGCCGCGCGCGCCGATATCGATCTCGGCCTGCACGAGTCCGTCGCGCCGCACACCACGGGCGACGCCGGCGCGCTCGCGATCATGCTGCGCAACCTGATTGCCAATGCGCTGCGCCATGCGCCGCCGGGCTCGGCGGTCGATGTCAGCCTGATCCGCCGCCCCGAGTTCATCGAATGGGTGGTCGAGGATGCCGGCCCGGGCATTGCACCCGAGGCGCGCGAACGGGTGCGCGACCGTTTTCATCGCGGCGACGACGGATCGGGAAGTGGCCTCGGTCTGGCCATCGTGACTGCAATCGCGCAGCGCCACGGCGGCGAATTGCTGCTGGCCGGTTCACCGCGACTGGGCGGGCTGCGCGCAAGTGTTCGCCTGCCCGGCGGGCAGGCGTGAGCGCCCCGGTGGCCCCAGGGCCTGTTAACAGGCCCTGATCCATTTAAGACTCGCTTAAGCGCCCCGGCCGAAGCTTGCGCTGTGTTCGATTCACAGCGCCCGAGGAGGCGAGTCATGCAGAGCAAACAAAACCACGATCGGCGTCGTCCGATTCTGAAACCCCTGGTCGCCGCGCTGGTCGCGGGGGGCGCCCTGAGTGTTGCGGTGGCGATGCCCGGAGCCGGGCCGTCTGCCGTGGACGATGGCCGGCTGGTGCCGGCACTTGCGACTACCGCGGTGCCGACCGCACCCGCCAATGCGGTGGCCATGCTGCCCGATTTCTCGACCATGGCCGAGCAGGTCGGCCCGGCGGTGGTGCACGTGCGGGTCACGGCCAAGTCGCGCCCGGCGCGATCGGACGATGAAGGCCAGAAGCGCATGCCGCCCGAGATCGAGGACTTCCTGCGCCGCTTCATGCCGCCCGGCGCCCAGGGCATGCCAGAGCAGCCGCGCCGCGGCCCGATGGCAGGCAATGGTTCGGGCTTCATCGTCTCGGCCGACGGCCTGGTGCTGACCAACGCACATGTCGTGGACGAGGCCGATGAGGTGGTGGTGCGCTTGTCCGATCGCAGGGAGTTCCGTGCCAAGGTGCTCGGCAGCGACGAGCGTACCGATGTGGCGGTGTTACGCATCGACGCGAAGAACCTGCCTCACGTGCGGATCGGTGATCCGGAAACCCTGCGTGCCGGCGAATGGGTGATGGCAATCGGCTCGCCGTTCGGTTTCGATCACACGGTGACGGTGGGCGTGGTCAGCGCCACCGACCGGGCGATGCCGGGTGGCCAGATCGTGCCCTTCATTCAGTCGGACGTGGCGGTCAACCCGGGCAACTCCGGCGGCCCGCTGTTCAATGCGCGTGGCGAGGTGATCGGAATCAATTCGCAGATCTTCACCCGCAGCGGCGGTTACCAGGGCCTGTCGTTCGCGATCCCCATCGATCTCGCACAACGCGTGCAGGATCAGATCATTCGTCATGGCGAGGTTCGTCATGCGCAACTGGGTGTGACGATTCAGCCGGTGACGCCGGCACTGGCCGAGGCCTTCGGCCTGCAGAGCGCCCAGGGCGCTCTGGTGGCCCAGGTCGGAGGCAACACCGCGGCCGCGCGTGCCGGCCTGCAGGCCGGTGATGTGATCACCGCGGTCGATGGCAAGACGCTGGCCGATTCGTCGGAGCTGCCGTCGATCATCTCCCTGCGTGAGCCGGGCGCGAGCGTGAAGCTGAGCGTCTGGCGCGATGGCGGCGAGCGGCAGATCGAGGCACGCCTGATGGCACTCAATGGCAAGGTCCTTGCCAAGGGCAATCAGGAGGGCGACGCGGGTCTGGGTCTGACCGTGCGACCTCTGACCGAGGCAGAGCGTGCCGCCGGTCTCAATGACGGCGTGCGCGTCACAGCGGTCGAGGGCGCGGCCGAGCGAGCCGGCCTGCGGCCCGGCGATGTCGTGGTGTCGGTCGATCGTCAGCCGGTCAATGAGCCTCGTCGCCTCAGCGAGCTTACCCGCAAGACAGGCAAGCCGCTGGCCTTTCTCGTCGAGCGCGATGGCGAGCGCATCTATGTGCCCGTGAAGGTCGGCTGAGCAACGGATTCTCCCCCTGGCGCCACTCCCTGCTGGCGTTTGGCCGGCCGGCTTCGTGTCGGCCGGCCTTTTTTGCGCCGCGTTCAGTTGCGCAAGGGCCGGAACATCTCGCGGATCTCATGGACCAGCACCTGCGGCTGTTCCATCGCCGCGAAGTGTCCGCCCTTGTCGTGCACGCTCCAGCGACGGATGTCGGTGTACACCTTCTCGGCCAGCGAGCGTGGCGGGCGCAGGATCTCGCAGGGAAACTGGCTGTAGCCTGTGGGCACGGTGATCGGCGGCGCGGATGGAACCGGCCATGGCGCATGGCGGCGATCATAGTAGGGCCAGAACGATGCGTTGATGCAACCGGTGAACCAGTACAGGCTGATGTCGGCGAGCATCTCGTCCACGGTGAGCGCGCGCGTCGGGTCGCCGCCGCAATCCGTCCAGCGCTGGAATTTTTCGAGGATCCACGCGGCCAGGCCGGCCGGCGAATCCGTCAGCCCGACGGCCAGCGTCTGTGGGCGCGTGCCCTGGATCCACTGGTAGCCGGTTTCCTCCATCAGAAACTCCTGCAGCTCGCCCGCGTAGCGGCGTTCCTCGTCGCTCTGCTTCGATTGCTCTGCCGGCTCACGGCGCAAAGGCATCATGTTCAGATGAATACCGATCACGTGCTTCGGATGGGCCCAGCCGATGCGTGAGGTGATGAACGACCCCCAGTCGCCGCCTTGCGCCGCGAAGCGCTGGTAGCCGAGAACATCGATCATCAGTTCCGCGAAGCAATCAGCGATCTCGGCACAACCGAACCGCTTCTGCCCGGGAGCGAAAGACAGTCCGTAGCCTGGCAACGAGGGTGCAATGACAGTGAAAGCGTCGGCCGGGTCGCCGCCATGGGCCGCCGGATCCGTCAGCGGGCCGAGGATCTTCATGAACTCGAACACCGAACCCGGCCAGCCGTGCGAGAGGATCAGGGGCATCGGGGCCGGGCCGCGCTCGAGCCCCTTGCCGGGGACATGCAGATAGTGCAGATCGATGTCTGCGATGCGTACCTTGTACTGCGGCCAGGCATTGAGCGCGGCCTCGTGCCGGCGCCAGTCAAAACCGGTTCGCCAGTGATCGAGCAATGAGGCCAGCGCCTCGACCGAGGTGCCATAGGCCCAGGGGTCGCCGGGCGCCTGGTCTGGCAGCCGGGTGCGCGCCAGACGCTGATGCAGATCCGTGATCGCGGCTTCGTCGACATGCAGCGTGAAGGGTTCGGGCCGGGCGGCACTCATGATGTCTCCTGGTGAGCGGTTTCGTTGGCGCTTGGACGATCGATTCTAGTGCGCGGCCGACCCTGCCTTCGCTTCGGGAACCCTTCGCGGCGGCCCGGGGGCCGCCATCCAGTTTCCGACGAACGGTCGGCGGTGCCAGGGCTGGGTCCGCAAGCCATTCATCGGTCGATGGACGGCGCCGGGGCGCGGCATGCTTCCTGCGTGATTCATGGCATCCACTGCACGAGGTGACGTCATGACGCAGGTGACCGGTAGAACCGCCGCAATTCTCGCGACCCTGGTGACAACCTGGGTCAGTTCCGGAGCATTCGCGGCAGAAGGTGCCGCAGGCGCCGCCGCGCCAATGCCCGATCGCGCCCGCTGGCAACTGCTGGACCCGGCCGCAGACGGATCGGTCGAGCTGGTGGCACGCGATCGTGCCGGTGCGCTCGCCGCCGTCTGTCAGGACGGTGAATGCGGGGTGTTCGTGGAGCCGCTCGATGGTTGTATCCCGGGCTCTCAGTATCCGTTGCTGGTCAATTCGGCCAAACAGGTCGGCGTGATCGCCTCCACCTGCGGCGTGCTCAGCGCCAGCGGTTCCGAGCGTTACGTGGTCAAGCTCGAGCCCCAGAACGCGCTGTTTCCGGCAATGATGAACGGTGACGACATCTCGATCGCGTTTCCGACGCAGGATGGCGAGATGAATGTGATCTACATCAGTATGGCCGGGGTGCGCGAGCATCTGGCCAAGCTGCTGCCCCTGAGCGGCGACGAGGCTGCGGCCGATCAGGCACGTGCCGCGCCGGCGCCCTCGCGCGCGCCACAGGCAGGTGCCGAGGCCGCGCCCAGGCCGCAAGAGCAGGCAAGGGCGCCACAGCGGGCACCCGATCGCGCATCGCGAGGTGCGCCCGGGCAGGCGCGGGTGCCGGCGCCGCCATCGGTTCCCGATCAGGCGAGCGCGCCCGAAGCGCGGCCGTCGAAGCCCAAGGCACCGGAGGCCGCGCCTCAGTCACCGCGTTTCCTGGTGCCCGAGCGAAACCACTTCCAGGGCCCCTTGACCGCCACCTGAGGCCGGTCTGGTCACGGGCGCGCTCCCTGGCGCGCGCCCCGGTGCAACCGCCAGGCCGGCGGTGTCTATACTGACAGCGCGGCGCGATTCGCGCGTCGCGGCGCGCATCGCTGCGCCGGACTCTCCGCCCTGTTCAGATGACAACCGACCCCACCGATGCGGCCGATGACGGCCTGCATGTCGAAACCCTGGCCGCCCACGGCGGCAATCGCATTGCGGCTCCATATCGTGCGCTGATCGAGCCGGTCCATCTGTCGACCACCTTCGAGCGTGGCGCCGATGGCAGCTACCCCGGCGGTGCGGTCTATGCGCGCGACCACAACCCCGCGTTTGTCCCGGCACAGCGGCTGCTGCGCGGGCTGGAGCAGGGTGCCGATGCCCTGTTGTTCGGTTCCGGGATGGCCGCCGCCTGCGCGGTGTTTCGTTCGCTGCCCCGCGGCGCGCGCGTGATCGCACCGCGCGTCATGTACTGGTCGCTGCGTAACTGGCTGCAGGCGCAGGCCGTGCAACAGCAGTGGACGCTGGAGTTCTTCGAGTCGGTGGCCGCCGGTGAGTCTGCCGATGCCTGCGGCACCCGTGATCTGGCCGGTCTGCTGCGACGCCCGGCCGATCTGCTCTGGCTCGAAACGCCGAGCAATCCTACCTGGGATGTCACAGATATCGCGGCGGCTGCGCGGCTCGCACATGATGCCGGCGCACTGGTGGCGGTGGACAACACGGTGGCCACACCGGTGTTCACCCGGCCGCTCATACTCGGCGCCGATCTGGTCATGCATTCGGCCACCAAGTACCTGGGCGGGCATGGTGATCTGCTGGCCGGTGCGCTGATCGGTGCCCGGGACGATGCATTCTGGCGCAGGCTCGCTGCCGAGCGTGCCCAGGCGGGCGCGCTGCCGGGCGCTTTCGAGGCCTGGCTGCTCGCGCGCGGCATGCGCACCCTGTTTCTGCGCGTGCGTCACGCGGCGAGCACGGCGATGGCCATCGCCCGGCACTTCGATGGCCATCGTCTGGTGGCTTCGGTCGCCTATCCCGGCCTGAGCAGCCATCCCGGGCACGAGATCGCTGCCGCCCAGATGCAGGGTGGCTTCGGCGCCATGTTGTCGTTGCGGGTCCGCGGCGGTGAGCCGGCCGCGCGTGCTGTTGCCGGTGCGCTGAGAATCTGGCGCCAGGCCACCTCGCTCGGTTCCACCGAGAGCCTGGTCGAGCACCGGGCCAGTATCGAAGGCCCGGACAGCCCTTGTCCGCCCGATCTGTTGCACATGTCGGTGGGTCTGGAGGCGCCCGAGGATCTGATCGCAGATCTCGAACGCGCCCTGGACGAGCACGCGGCCGTCTGAGGCTAAGCGGTGCTTCGCGTCGGGATGGTCACGGCGCGCCCTGCGCGCCGCGACCGCGCCGCATGTCTCAGGCGAGGCTCGCCAACTCGACCCGGTTGCGCCCGCCGGCCTTGGCCACGTAGAGCGCGCGGTCTGCCAGATCGAGCATGTGTTCGACCCAGTCGGTGCCCGGGGCCTCGGTGCTCACCAGACTGCACTGGCGGGCGACGCCGGCCGAGGCGGTCAGCGTCAGCATTTCTCCACCCGGAAGCCGCACCGGAGAGGCAGAGACCGATTCGATGATCCGCTGGCTGAGTTGTGCCGCCTGTTCGCGCGAACAGTTGCGCAGCATCAGGCAGAACTCCTCGCCGCCATAGCGTCCGACCAGATCGTCTTCGCGGGTTGCGGCCAGCAGGCGCCTGGCGACCTCACGTAGCACCGCATCACCAGCGGCGTGACCGAAGGTGTCGTTGATGCGCTTGAAGTGGTCCAGATCGACCATGACGATCGCATGCCGGTCGTTCAGCCCGTCGGTTCCGGTGGCGGCGCTCGACTGTAGAAACGCGGTACGGCTGAGCAATCCGGTCAGCCCGTCGCGGCGGGCTTGTTCGAGCAGTTCATGGCGCAGCCGGTCATAAGCCATCAGGAAAAAGCCCAGCGATGCGCCGAGAATGGCCAGCGCCAGCGCCAGCATCAGGAGGTTGATGGTGGTGGAATCGATATACGTGACCGGTTCGATCTCGTTGAGCTGGGCGATCGTGAAAAGACGCATCACGAAGGCGGCCGTAGCCGCCCGATCGTGATGATCGACAACCAGCTGGCATTGGATCGACGCCAGTCGTCGTAGCGCAGGATCATCAGCAACACGCGTCCGAGTTGCAGCGCCGTCACCAGCGAAACCGTGAACAGCGCGACCGGCCAGGAGCCTGCGATCGTCGCCGCGACGAAAACGAGGGCGCCGATCGCGGCCAGGGCGATCGCGCCGCGCTGTCCGGCACGTACCTGGAACATCTGGGCATAAGCATGCGCCGCGAGAACCGGCATCGCGAAGACGATCAGGTTCGGCAGGGTCACTCCGGCCCAGGAGGGCAGCAACGGGCGCTGTGAATAGAGCAGGAAGGTGACCGACACCAGTGACATGCAAAGCCCCCAGCTCTCGAGCCCGGAGCGGCGCTTGCCGATCGAGCGCGCGAATGCGAACGCCATCACGGCCATGACTGCGCCGAAGATGGACAACGCGAACATGAAGGTTGGAATGTCTAGCTTCACTGCGATCGCACGGGAGGCGCCTGCGATTTTCGGCGCCGGATATGTCGCCAGGATAGAGCCGTTTCCGGCCCGGCAATCGCATCAATAAGGGGGTATGAGCGGGCTGCGGGGCGGGCTGTCCGACGATCGGCCGGCGCTCGCCGCCGGGCGCGCGCGGCACACTAGCCCTCGCGAAACACCCGCATCACGCCTTCCTGGGCGACCACTAGCCACCAGCGTGCCGTCGCGCTGGTAGATCCGCCCCTGGACGAGACCCCGGCCGTCTGTCGCGCTCGGGCTTTCGATGTCATAGAGCAGCCACTGATCCATCCGGAACGGGCGCTGGAACCAGATCGCGTGATCGAGGCTGGCCAGCTGCGGGCCATCGCTGCCGAACTGGTCACCATGCGGGCGCGTGGCGACGCTGATGAAGGAGTAGTCGGACACATAGGCCAGCATATTGCGATGCAGGTTGGCATCGTCGGGCAGCGCTTCGACCGTCTTGAACCACATCTGTGTGCGCGGGCCGCGCCGGGTGCGATCGAGAATGGGCGGCGCGTCCACCGGCCGGAACTCGAACGGGCGCTCGAGCTGTGCGAAACGCGGAATGCGTGATTCGCCCATACGCTCGAGGTATTCGCGCCGGTACTCGCCGATATCCTTGAGTGTTTCGGGCGCCGGCACCTCCGGCATCGTCGACTGATGGCTGAGCCCCTGCTCGGGTCGCTGGAACGATGCCGCCATGTTCAGAATCGGGCGCCCGTGCTGGATCGCCACCACGCGGCGGCTGGCATAGGTGCGGCCGTCGCGTTGACGATCGACCTCATAGATGATCGGCGCGTTGTGATCGCCGGCACGCAGGAAGTAGGCATGCATCGAGTGCACGACGCCGTCGTCGACCGTGACATTGGCGGCCGCCAGCGACTGGCCGAGCACCTGGCCACCGAACACGCGCTTCGTGCCGATATCCAGACTCTGGCCGCGAAAAAGATTGGTATCCAGCCGCTCGAGGGTGAGCAGGCCGATCAGGTCATCGAGCAGGGAAGCCATGGTGATCGGTCAGGGCGCGCTGCCAGGCAGGGGCCGCGAGGGTTCGAAACCTCAAGCATACACATGCGCGCCTGGCCACGCCCGGCGCCGAGCGTCGGCTTTGCGCTCGGCGCCGGTGTTCGGGGAACCGGGTGCGAGGGCTGATCAGCATGCCCGGGCGGCCGTCAGCTTCAGGGCTCGCGCGCGCCGGTCATGAAGGCGACCGCATCGGCCATGGTGTGATCGCCCGGGCGGATCACCGTCAGGCGCTTGCCAAGCCGATGGATGTGAATGCGGTCGGCCACCTCGAAGACATGAGGCATGTTGTGCGAGATCAGCACAATCGGCAGCCCCCGCCCCCTGACCTCGAGGATCAGATCGAGCACGCGACGGGATTCCTTGACCCCGAGCGCCGCGGTCGGCTCATCGAGGATCACGACCTTCGAGCCAAAGGCGGCGGCGCGCGCCACAGCCACGCCCTGGCGCTGACCACCGGAGAGGGTCTCCACGGCCTGGCCGATGTCTTGAATCGTCAGCAGTCCGAGTTCGGAGAGCTTCTGCTCGGCGAACTGCTCCATCCGACGCCGGTCGAGCAGCCCGAACCAGCGCCCGAGAATGCCATCGCGGCGAATCTCGCGGCCCATGAACAGGTTGTCGGCAATACTCAGCGCGGGCGATAGCGCAAGGTTCTGGTAGACGGTCTCGATACCGGCCTGGCGGGCGGCCAGCGGCGAGTCGAATGAGACCGACTGGCCGTCGAGCCGGATCTCTCCGTCATCGGGGATGACCGCGCCGGTCAGGGCCTTGATCAGAGACGACTTGCCGGCGCCGTTGTCGCCGATCACCGCGAGTATCTCGCCCGGCATCAGATCGAAGTCCGCGCCGTCGATGGCAGTCACCCGGCCGAAGCGCTTGACCAGGCCACGTGCGCTGAGCACGGGCTGTGTTTCAGCATTCATCAGGGCTTCTCCCGAAGGGCGCAGGCACCGCTGATCGCAGACAGGGTGCGGTTGTTCGACGGGCTCATGAGGACAGCTTCCGGATCCACTGATCGACGGCCACAGCCAGGATGATCAGCCAGCCGATCGCGAACACCTGCCAGAGCACATCGACGCCGGCCAGACGCAGACCCGACTGGAACACGCCCACGATCAGTGCGCCGATCAGGGCACCGAGAATGGACCCCCGGCCACCGAACAGCGAGATGCCGCCGATCACAACCGCCGTGATCGACTGCAGATTGCCTTCATAGAAGCTTTGTGGTGACACCGCGCCCACCCGGCCGATCGAGGCCCAGGCTGCGATCGCGCAAACCAGGCCGGCCAGCGCATAGACCGACATCAGCGTGCGCTCGGTGCGGATGCCAGCCAGTTCGGCGGCATCGCGGTCATCGCCGAGCGCATACACATGACGGCCCCAGGCGGTGCGATTGAGCAGATACCAGAGCACGGCGAACACCAGTACCGTCAGCACCACGCCATAGCTGATCTGGGCGCCGCCGAGCGCGAAGGTCTTGCCGAAGATCTTGAGCAGGGGTGCCTGGCGATCGATGTCGCTGCCGCGGATGGACTGCGCGCCGGATAACCAGAGGTTGAGCGCGAAGAAGATGTTCCAGGTGCCCAGGGTGACGATGAACGGAGGCAGCCGCAGGCGCGTCACCAACACGCCATTGAGCATTCCGGCCAGTGCACCGGCGGCCAATGAAATCATGATGGCCAGCGGTGGATACAGGCCGGCATCCACCGCGAGCCTGCCGGCGATCACCGACATCAGCACCATGATCGCCGCCACCGACAGATCGATGCCCGCGGTCAGGATCACCAGGCTTTGCGCGGCGGCCAGGATGCCGATGATCGACACCTGCTGCATGATCAGCGACAGATTGAACGCCGAGAAAAAGCGCGGCCCGGCCACGAACCCGAAGGCCACCAGACTCATGACGAGCACGATCACCGGCACCAGCGTCGGCATGCCGTGCAGCAGCAGGCGCAGGCGGGCCATCGGGCCGCCGTGTGATGCCGGGATCGTGGCCATGGATCAGCCCCAGCAGCGCTTGAGGCCTTCCTCGGACGACAGTCCGTTCAGGCCCTTGACCGGCGCATCGGTGATCAGCTCGACACCGGTGTTGAAGAAGTCCAGGCCTTCGCTGTTCTTCGGCTTCGTGCCTTGCTCGGCCCAGGGCCTTGATCGCCTCGATGCCCTTGGAGGCCATCAGCAGCGGGAACTGCATCGAGGTGGCGCCGATGACGCCTTCCTTGATGTTGCGAACGCCGGGGCAGCCGCCGTCGACCGAGACGATCAGCGCCTGCTTCTCCTTGCCAAAGGCTTTCAGCGCCTCATAGGCGCCGGCAGCCGCGGGTTCATTGATCGTGTACACGACATTGATATCCGGGTCGCGCTGGAGCAGATTCTCCATGGCCTTGCGCCCGCCTTCCTCGTTGCCGTTGGTGACGTCGTTGCCAACGATGCGGGGATCGGTTTCGTCACCGATGTCTTTCGGATTTTTCACATCGACACCGAAGCCGGTCAGGAAGCCCTGATTGCGCAGGTAGTCGACCGAGATCTCGGAGGCATTGAGATCGAGCATCGCGATGCGGGCATTGGCCGCCTTCTCGCCAAGCCTGGCCTTGGCCCACTGGCCGACCAGCACACCGGCCTTGAAGTTGTCGGTGGCGAACGTGGCATCGGCCGTATTGGCAGGCTCGAACGGCGTATCGAGTGCGATCACCAGCAGGCCGGCCTTGCGCGCCTGGCCGACCACCGGGGCGAGCGCCTTGGAGTCGGACGGAGTGATCAGGATGCCCTTGGCGCCGGAGGCGATGCAGGTCTCGACGGCCGCCACCTGGGTTTCCACGTCGCCGTCGATCTTGCCGGCGAATGTCTGCAACGTGATGCCGTTCGCCTTGGCGCCTTCCAGCGCGCCTTCCTTCATCTTGACGAAGAAGGGATTGGTATCGGTCTTGGTGATCAGGCAGGCGCCGATGGATGCGGCCATCGCCGGTGCGGCGAGCAGGGCGCCGGCGCCGATCAGCGCGCCAGCCAGGGCGGTTTGGGTGAACTTCATGGTTTCTCCTCCGGATGGATGTTTGTTGCTCGCTGCTCATGCGCGGCTTCGATGCGACGCCAGGCCGGCATGGTCACGCGATAGCCGCAAGGAAACCAAAAAAACCGGTGTCTTGTCAATAGATAAATCACAGTGATTTAATTATTATCTGCGAAGCATGTCGGCACAGGCACACGAGGTCGCGCGCCCGGCGCGCCGGGGTCCGGTATCTTCGCGGGCCAGGGCAACAACCATTGCAACGGGATATCACCATGGTCGATGCGCTGCATCGCGGCTCGAATCAGTCCGGCCTGCGGGCCTACAACGAACGCCTGCTGCTGTCATTGCTGCGTGAGCATGGTGCGCTGCCAAAAACGGATCTGGCCAGACGCACCGGTTTGTCGGCGCAGACGATCTCGGTGATCGCGCGCGAACTCGAAGGCGAAGGGCTGTTGCAGCGCGGAAGCCCCACCCGCGGCAAGGTGGGACAGCCGTCTGTGCCCCTGTCTCTGGCACCCGAAGGGGCCGCATTCTTCGGACTGCAGGTGGGACGGCGCGGCGCCGATCTGGTGCTGATCGACTTTCTCGGCAAGCTGCTCGCGCGGCGACACATCACCTACCCCTATCCGATGCCGGAGGGCTTGATCCGCTTCGTACGGGAGGGGGTGCGCTCGCTGCTGGCCGATCAGCCGCGCCTTATCGAGAAGCGGGTCGCCGGGCTGGGCATCGCGCTGCCGGGTCAGCTCTGGGAGTGGGCCGATAAGATCGGTGCGCCGCGCGCCCGCATGGATGCCTGGCGCACCGCCGATATCCGGGCACTGCTGGCCGAAGAGCTGCCCTTTCCGGTGTATCTGCAAAACGATGCATCGTCGGCCTGCGGCGCCGAGCTCGTGTTCGGCGATTCGCGCGGTCTGCATGATTTCCTGTATTTCTACATCGACTACTTCGTCGGTGGCGGGGTGGTGCTCGGTGGCAGTCTCTACACGGGTCGCCATGGCAATGCGGGCGCCGTGGGGTCGATGCCCGTGCCCGGGCCACGTGGGCGCTTCACCCAGCTGATCGATCGCGCGTCGCTGTCCACGCTCGCCGAAAGGCTGGACCCTGCCCAGGCGCTGCTGCTCTGGGAGGGCCACGAGAGCTGGGACATCGATGCGCGGGTGCTCAGCGCCTGGTTGCGCGAATCCTCGCGGGCGCTGGCTCATGCGATCACCGCGGCGATCAGTGTCATCGAGTTCGATGCGATTCTGATCGATGGCTGGCTGCCCCGGGCGGTCCGCTCTGAGCTGGTGCGCAAGACTCGCGAATCCCTGCAGGAATGCGATCTCTCCGGCCTGGAGGAACCCCGTCTGATGGAGGGCACGGTCGGTGCGCAGGCGCGCGCGCTGGGCGCCGCCGCGCTGCCGCTGACGCGCCGCTTCCTGGTGGATCGGCATGGGCCTGGCGATAACTGGCCGCAACCCTCTGAATCGGCGGCGGCATGAACCCCGAACATGCCCATGCAACCAGGATCGCGACCGACGGCACCGGAGAGCCCATGAATGAATCCCCGATGGTTCTATGCTGCGGCGAGGCGCTGATCGACATGCTCCCGCGCCAGATGCCGGATGCCGGGCAGGCCTATCTGCCATTCGTCGGCGGCGCGGTCTGCAATACCGCGATCGGGCTGGCACGGCTCGGCGTGCGCACCGGGCTGCTGACCGGGCTGTCCAACGATCTGTTCGGTCGCCAGCTCGCCGATGCACTGACGATCGACGGGGTCGACCTCGGTCACGCGGTGCGTTCGACGCGGCCGAGCACGCTGGCGTTCGTGAGTCTGCGCGACGGGCAGGCGGAGTATGCGTTCTTCGACGAAGGCTCGGCGCTGCGTGCATTGACGCCCGAACAGATGCCGGCGCTAGGCGACGATGTGACCGCCTTGTTCTTCGGCGGCATCAGTCTTGCCACCGAGCCCTGCGGGCAGGCGATGCTCTCGGTGGCCGAGCGCTATGGCGCGAGCCGCTTCACGATGGTCGATCCGAACATCCGGCCGGGATTCATCGCCGACGAGAGCGCCTATCGTGCGCGGCTCGAACGCCTGCTGCAGCGAAGCGACTGCATCAAGATATCTGCCGAGGATCTGCACTGGTGGCTGGGACAGGGCGATCCGATCGCGCTCGGCGCGCGCCTGCTGGACCGCGGGCCGGCCATCGTGCTGGTCACCGAGGGCGAACGCGGAGCGACGCTGCTGACGCGCGAGCTCACCCGGCATCTGCCCGCGCCACGCGTGGCGGTGGTTGACACCGTGGGTGCGGGGGATGCGTTCAATGCCGGCTGGCTGGCCGGGCTGAGTTCGGCCGCAGCATTGCATACGCTGGCCGATGGCCGAGCGCTGCCGGTGGACGCCCTGGAGGCCGCGCTCGCCCGTGCGGTGGCTGCGGCATCGGTCACGGTCACGCGCGCCGGTGCATCGCCACCGGCAGCGGCCGACATCGACGAGTCGCTCGTGGATGACCTGCGCCGCACGATGCAAAGCCCTGAGCAAGGCCGCCGGCACGATGCCGGCTAGCAGCTGGTATGTGGCGTCCCACCCGATAGCAGAAGACGGTCGTGCTTGCTGCCCTGGAGTCGCATGCAGCCGGATATCCGGCAACCGAGATCGACCGATCCGAGCGGTCCGGGCCGCCCCGGCCCGTGGGTCTTGGATCACTGATCGCGAAACGGCACGGTGTAGCGGGCCAGCTCGAAGTGCAGGGCGGGTCCGATGTCCATCCAGCGCAGCTCGAAGGCCTGCTCGTGAAGCCTGGCTTCAAAGCGATACTTGCCGAATGCCTCCAGCGCGGCCGTGATCTGCACGGTGCCCGTGAAATCACCGTGCCGCAGGGTGATCGTCAAGCGGTGCGCGCCCGGCCGCACGCAGAACGGGCCACTGCCGGCGGTGGGTACACCGTCGAAACCGACAATCGATACCGTGGCGCGGGTTCCGGCATCACGTTGTCCGATGCCAGGGGAATCTCCGTCGACGCAGGCCGCTTCCGCGGCATCGATGTTCGGTGAGCGCGGGATCGGGCTCGCGCATCCGGTCAGCATCAGGCAAAGAGCCAGGGCACTCGCAGGCAACATTCTCATCAGCATTCCCGTCTGATCGCGCATTGAGCCACAATTATCCGGTCGATCCCGTCGGGCGGGGACGAGATTCGAATCACCGGAACCGATCATGAAGCTGAGCGACGAAGAACAGGCCATGCTGGCGGGCGACATGGGCGAGCCGATACGCTGGGCCATCGAACATCAGATCCAGGTGGGGCGCGTCCTCGACGCCGACGATCTGGTGCCGGTCAGCCAGGCGCACATGATGATCGATCCGGAGTCCGTGGGTGATGCCGGCGTGCGCTTTCTCGAGCGCCTGGCCGAGCAGGGCGCGCGGGTGCGAATCCCCATGATCACCGATCCACGCGGGGTCGACCTCGACTATTACCGGCCGTTGGGCCAGACCGAGGCGATGGCCGATCTGGATCGGCGCACGATCGCCGCCTGCACGCGCATGGGCATCCTGATGACCAACACCTGCGTGAACTATCAGACGATCATGCCACCGGTACCGGGTGAGCATCTCGCCTTTGGGGATACCGGCGTGGTGATCTATTCGAACAGCGTGTGCGGCGCCCGTTCGAACTTCGAGGGTGGTCCGTCGGCGCTGGCGGCCGGGCTGACCGGGCGCACCCCTCGCTATGGCCTGCATCTGGCGCAGAACCGTCGCGCCACCTGCCGCTTTCGTGTCGATGAGCAGCCCCGTGAACTCACCGACTGGGGTGTGCTGGGGGCGGTTATCGGCCAGACGGCAGGCTCGTACTGGGAAGTGCCCGTGATCGAAGGCATCGAGGTGTCGCCGAGCTCCGATCAGCTCAAGCACATGGGCGCGGCGATGGCCAGTTATGGCTCGACGCCGCTGTTTCATCTCGTCGGCATCACGCCCGAGGCGCCGACGCTGGCGGCCGTCGGCGGAGACCGGCTCGCGCCAAGGGCCGTGGGGCGCGATGCGCTGGATGCCTTGCGCTCGCGCTTCGGCAAGCTGGGTGATCCGGTCGATGTGGTGGTCTTCGCGGCGCCACAGCTGTCGCTGGTGGAGATGCAGCAGCTTGCCACCCTGAGCGGCGGGCAGCGCTTCACGGTGCCGGTCATCGTGTGCACCTCGCCGCAGGTTTATCCGGATGCCGCCCGACTGGGGCTGATCGACACGATCGAGCGCGCCGGCGCCAAGGTGCTGGTCGGCACCTGCTTCTACAACCAGTATGCACGCGAGATCGGGCAGGCGAACGGCTGGACGCGTCTGCTGAGCAATTCGGCCAAGATCGTCAACATTCTCGGTGGCTATGGCTATCAACCCGCACTGGCCAGCATGCAGCAGTGCGTGGCAGCCGCGGTCGCCGGCGAGATCGTGTCATGAAGACCTTCAAATGCCATGTGGGCGTCGGGCCGGTGGTCGAAGGGGTGGCGCTGGTTGCGAACGACAACTTTTCGGCCCGCTACGACCTCGACCGTATCGCCGGCGTGTTCTCGCGCCCTCAGCACAAGCTGGTCGGCCAGTCCTATCGCGACCGGATTCTGGTGCTGAACACGGCCAAGGGAGGTGTCGCCACCGCCTGGATGCTCCATGAGATGCGCTCGCGCGCAATCGCGCCCGCGGCGATTCTCTTCAATCGTGCGAACACCATTCTCGTGCAGGGAGCCGCGCTGGCCGGGATCCCGCTCTGTGACCGCTTCGAAGACGGTGATGTCACGGCGCTGTTCGAAACCGGGCAGCGGCTGCGCGTGGATCCGGCCAGGGGCATCGTCACGCTGCAAGACGGGTACGGGACGCCTGTTGACAGGCCCTGATCGATGATCGGTTCGCGCATGGGCGCATGATCGGTCACGGGTGGCCTGCGAGCCAACCCGTTGCCTGGATGCATTCTTGCCCGGCCTACTGCTCGGCCAGGCGGAGCGCGATCGCGTTGTTCAGGTTGTCGATCCAGCCGTTGTAGTTGGGATGGATCGTGCGCTTGTCCGCGTCATAGCTCAGGTTCTCGCTGTCCTTGTACCTGATGCTGTAGCTGGCAGCGCTGTAGCTGATGTCGACGGTGGCCTTGTGCCTGCGCAGATTCAGAGTGCCCTCGGCCTGCCCGGGAGCCTTCTTTCGGAGGATCCATCCGAGCGAGGCGCCCGCGTCCGCGATGGCCTTGTACACGCTGGCTTCGCTGGCCCGGGCAGGACGGATCGGGGCGTCCTGAATATCCATCACCAGGTTCGGCGAGCGGCATGCGGCGGTGCCCAGCGTCAGCCCGATCAGACCCGCGGCGATCAGTTTCCTGTTCATGTGTCGAGTATCCGGAGTGTGGAGTCCGCATGATACTCAGGACCTAATCCTCCGCAGAAAGGCGGCTCGAAGGCGTGGCGCCGACGCGCCGGCGGCCCCGGCCTTCCGGTTCCGCAGGCGCCGCGTGTTGCGGTTCGGTCAGTGATCTGATCAGGCCCTGCAGATGCAGGCGCCGGCACAGCAGCCGGCCGGCCACCATACGGATGATGTGCAAGGTGTCTGCGGTGGGTCGGTAATGACTGGCCCGGGCCTGCGCGTGATAGAGCGTGTCGATCGGGATATCCACGATCGGAACCGAGCGCCAGCAGGCTTCGATCAGCAACTCGCTCTCGAACACGAAGCCCTCGCTGCGTGGCGCCCGGCTCTGGAACAGTGAGGCCGGATAGAGCCGGAAGCCCGACTGGCTGTCCCTCAGCGCACGCCCGGCAGCCCATGAAATCCAGAAATCCGCCTGCGCATTGGCGAAACGGCGAAGGCGCGGTGCGGCTGCGCGCTGGCGCAGTCTGGCCGCGATCACGATCGCATCGGGCTGCTCGGCATGGGCCGCCAGCAGGCGCGGGATGTCTTCGGGGCGGTGTTGCCCGTCGCCGTCGAGCGTGATGATCGCGCTCACGCCAAGGCTGCAGGCATGGCCGATGCCGCGCCGCAGGCTGGCCCCTTTGCCGAGATTGCATGCATTGCGCAGCAGGGTCAGCGGCAAGCCATGCAGCCGGCTCGCGGTGTCATCGGTCGAGGCGTCGTCGACCACGATCAGATGGGCCTGCTGCTGCAGGCAGCGCGCGGCGAGGTCGGCGATCGTGGCGCCCTCGTTATAGGCCGGGATCACGATCGCGACCCGCGTTCGTGAATTCACGCCATCGCTCCGTTGATCGAGATCACCTGGCCGGAGATGTAGGCGGCATCGTCCGAGACCGGAAACCCGACCAGCGCGGCGACTTCATCGGGACGGCCGGCGCGGCGCATGGGTACCAGCGAGCGGATGCGCTCGGTGTCGAAGCTCTGTTCGGCCATCGGGCTGTCGATGATTCCCGGCGCCACCGCATTGGCCGTGATGCCGCGCGAGCCGAGTTCGACGGCCAGGCTGCGAATGGCGCCGTGCAGCCCGGACTTGGCCGCCGCGTAATTGGCCTGGCCGCGATTTCCCATTACTCCGGACACCGACGACAGCGCGACGATGCGCCCCCATCGGGTGGTGATCATGGGCAGCAGCAGCGGCTGGCAAAGGTGGAAGAAGCCATTGAGCGAAACGTCGATCACCGAGTGCCATTGCTCGGCGCGCATGCCCGCCAGCGGGGCGTCATCGTGGATGCCGGCCGCATGCACGAGTGTCTGGATCGTGCCGTGCTCCAGCAGGCGGGTGAGGCAGCCGGTGGTTGCCTCGGCATCCGTCAGATCGAAGACGGCGGCCTCGGCCGAGTGTCCCGCCAGGCGGATCTCCTCGACTACGGCCAGGGCGCGCTCCGCGCCCCGGTTGGCATGGATGATCACATGCTGGCCGCTGGCGGCAAGACGCGCACAGATGGCCGCACCGATCGCTCCGCTGCCACCGCTGACCAATGCGCGTTTCATGTCGGCAGGTGCGCCGGGCCGGGTTGCACGGCGATGGTGATCCGGCCTGCCGCCAGCGCCTGGCCGTCGTGGCTGACCTCGAACTGGTACATCATGCTGGCATCGATGGCGGCCTGCCGCCGCGCCCGGATCAGAAGTGGGCCGCCCAGATCATCGAGCGAGTCGCGATGCAGCTCGATCGCACGCAGGCCGGCCAGATAGCCGGCGGCCAGCGCCTGGCCGCGCGCGCGCGCCAGCAGACCGCCGTGCACGGCCATTGCCTGAGCGCCGTACTCGATCAAGTGGATGGCCGCCAGGCGGCCCTCGCGGCGCAGTGGATGGTCGGGCCACTGATGGCTCTTGGTTTCGCAGCGGATCTCGTCATCGCTCCAATCCAGTACGCGCTCGAGCAGGCACATGCGGCCCGCGTGCGGTATTAAGCCCTCGATCGTTTCGGCGTTCAATCGCGCTGACTGCCCTGTGCTCAGGCCGGTGAAAGGGAAGCTGCCAGGCCTGCCGTCAGTCGATGACAACCTCGACTCCCAAGCCCGCATTGTATGAGAGGGGCAGCCGGATCCGGCCGTTCCTGTTGCCGGCGATCAGGGCAAGCAGCGGCAGCACGGCGGACGCTTTGTTGTCTTCGGCCAGCGCACGCAATGCCGGATCGCCCCGGCTGTCTGACGTTTCCCGAGCCTCGGCAGCCGGCGATTCCGGGGTCAGTTGCAGCGTCGCGAGCGCCGCCGGCGCGTCCCCCGTGTGCAGCAGCAGCGCGCAGGCAAAGGGCTCGCGCGGCGCGCCCGGCCAGCGCAGATCCTCGGGCGGGGGCAGCTCGAACGCCACCAGCAGGACCGGTTCGGTCGAGCACTGGCTTTGCATCGCGCACTCGAGCAAGCCTGCGGCCAGATTGCCCGGGCCCGCCGACAGGCTGGTCGAGGGCGCCCGGCATCGACTCGCGATGGCCCAGTAGCCGGAGGCCGCGTTGTGCACCGAATTATGAAAATCCACCGGTGAAATCATCGGATTCTCTTGGGCCAGCGCCCGACACATCCGTTCCGTGATTCCGAGATCGCCAGACTCGGACACAAACACCGATGCGGCCCGTTCACGCAGTTCGGGATGGGCTGCTGTGGCCTCGGTGGCAGCCTGCAAGGCCAGACGCACCGCCGGTGTCAGGCGCCGCCGTTCATTGGCGGGCAACAGTTCCGCCGCATAGCGGGCCAGCGGTGCGGGTTCATAGGGTTGCTCACCGCGCAAAACCGCCCGCGTGGCGGGCCAGTCGGGCAGGCCGCCGGCCACCACGCCGATGCCGAGAATACGCACATGCATCATGCCGGCCCTCGTCCGAGCAGCAGGGTGCAGTTGCTGCCGCCAAATCCGAAGGAATTGCTCAGTGCGACCGTGATCGCGGCAGGCGTCGGTCGGGTCACGACTCGGGTCGATAGCGCGGGATCGAATTCCTGATGATTGACATTGGCGGGCAGCAGGCCGTGTTGCAGCGCCAGCGCGCAGATCACGGCCTCGCAGATGCCGGCCGCGCCAAGGCAGTGGCCGGTTGCTCCCTTGGTGGAGCTGAATGGCGGCGGCGCATCGCCAAAGACCGCTGCCATCGCGGCATTCTCGGACAGATCGTTGGAACGCGTGGCGGTGCCGTGCAGATTGAGGTAGTCGACCGCAGCGGGTGTCAGCCCGGCCATGCGCAACGCCGCGCGCATGGCACCGGCTGCGCCGGCACCCTCGGGATGGGGCGTGGCGATGTGATACGCGTCACTGCTCTCACCCACGCCGAGCAGGCGGATGCCGGGCGTGTCTTCGGTGCTTCGCTCGAGCAAAGCATAGCCGGCCGCCTCGCCGATGCTGATGCCATCGCGATTGGCATCCCAGGGCCGGCACGGCCGGCCGGACACCAGCTGTAGCGAATTGAAACCGAGCAGGGTGGTTCGGCACAGGCTGTCGATGCCGCCCACCAGCGCCGCATCACAGAGGCCGGCTCCGATCGCACGTTGCGCGGCAGCGAACACCTTGGCGCTCGATGAACAGGCGGTGGATATGGCCTGTGCCGGGCCCTGCAGGCCGAGCACCTCGGATACGAAGCCGGTGATCGCATCGATCAGCTGACCATGCGGGAGATCGAGCCCCCGTGGCGTCTGACCCGGGCCGGCGGCCAGATAGGCATTCTCGGTCTCGGCGATGCCCGAGGTGCTGGTGCCCAGGTACAGCCCGATCCGGTGCCTGCCGTAGCGCCGCTGCGCGCGATCGATCGCTGCCAGCAGGCCGTCCTGTTCGAGCGCGAGTAACGCGAGCCGGTTGTTGCGGCCCTCCCATGGCGCGAGATGGCCGGGCAGGCGCATCTGCCCGAGTTCCGGGACCGCACCGATCCAGGTCGGCAGCCCCGCCGACAGCGCCGGGTCCTGGCGCAGGCCGCAACGGCCGGCGCGCAGCCCGTCCAGGGTGGCCGCCAGCCCGGTGCCCAGGGCCGAAGTGAGACTCATCGCGGTCAGCGTCAGGCGGGTGGGCGTCATCGAACGGCAGGGGGCAGCAATCGGGCAGTGGCCAGGGCGAACAGCAGACTGAAAACGACGCCGATGGCGACCGTCAGGCCCATGGCCTGCAGGACGGGAGTCGGCGACAGTCCGAGGATAGCAAACACACTGGCGCTGGACAGCGCACACAGGCTCAGCGAGTGCAGCGTGGCCAGCCGTTCATGGCGATCATGCTCGGGACGCTGAAAGAACAGGTTGTAGTCGATCGCGATGCCGACGGTAAGCAGCAGCGCAATCAGATGAAACAGGGACAGGCGTTGATCGAGTGCGCCCAGTATGCCGAGCGTGGTCAGGGCCGCCAGCAGGGTGGGCATCAGCGCTGTCAATGCGGCACGCAAGGAGCGGCGTCCGATGGTGATCGTGATCACGATGCCGATCAGGCCGAGCAGCCAACGGCTGAGCGTGGTGTCCCGAAAGCCGTCGAGAATCTCGCCCGAGATCGCGACCAGATCGAGCAACTCGGCGTCTGCCGGTGCCTGGGCCTGCCACCACGCGGCAAAGGCGTCGACGTCGCCGATCCGGTGCAACATCACCAGGGCATAGGCATCACCGGCGACGCCGCCGAGCAGTGGCTGCAAGCGCTCGCCGAGCGCGCTGCCGTGCGTTTGTGCCAACGTCATCGGGGCCAGTGAGCGGCTCTGCTCGACAGCATCCAGGAACGGCGCGAATGCCTGCTCCTTGAACGGCAGGCCTTGCATGGCCTTGGCCAGTGCGCCGGCGAGGCTTGCGCGATCGGGCAACAGGCGCGCCCGCTCACGCTGGGTTTGCGGCGATGGCAGATGCCGCGCGGCCAGGTCGAACTCACCGATCAGGCCGATATCGCGCGCCGTCGTCAAGGGGCCTATCAGGGCTTCACTGCGCATCAGCGCCTGTTCGGCGGTGGCGGCTCTGACCACGATCAGCCGTGACGGCTCCAGCCCGCCGAGTGCCTGTTGCAGCTCGCCCGCCAATGCTCTTTGCCCGGCATTCAAGGGGCTTAGCGCGCGCAGATCCGTTTCCCAGCGCGGCGGGCTCAGCCACCAGAGCATCGCGGTCAGCGCGCTCAGCGCGGCCAGTCCGAGTACCGCGCCCGGGCGACCCAGCTGCAGGGCCGGTTTTGCCAGCCGCTGCACCCAGGCACCAGGCATCCAGCGGCGATCGGGCGCCAGCAAGGATGGCAACAGCCAACGGGTGACGGCGGCGGCGGCCAACAGGCCGCCCGCCGCAAACAGGCCCAGTTGTGCCAGGCCGGCGAAGTCGCTGCGCGCGAAGGCCAGATAGCCGATGGCCGTCGTGAGCACGCCCAGCCGCAGTGTCGGCCACAGGCGCCGTATCGTGCTGTGCGGATCACGGTTCTGGCCGAGATGGCTGAACAGGTGGATCGGATAGTCGATCGCCACGCCGATCAGGGTGACGCCGAACACCAGGGTGATGCCATGGATCTGGCCGAACACGGCGGCCACCAGCGCGGCGCCGGCAAGCCCGGCACTGAGCAGAGGCAGTGCTGCGAGCAGCGCCAGTCGCAGTGAGCGATAGCCCATCCACAACAGTATCGTGACGAACAGGCTGGCTGCCGCGGACAGCGCGCTCATCTGCCGGCGGATCGAATCCCGGGTCTGCGCGGCATAGATCGGGTTGCCGGCCAGCCTGAGCCGCAATTCGGGCGGCGCTCCGGTGGCGGCGAACGCCGCCGTCAATCTGTCGAGCATCTGCTGCTGTTGCTCGGCATTCAGGCCCGAGCCCGCGGTGCGCGCCAGCAGCAGTGCGCGATCATGGGCGGGGTCGGCCCAGACACCGGCCTGCCGGGCTGGCTCGCCAGGCGGGCGCAGGTCTCGTGCCCAGGCACGAAAGGCGGCGATCGGGTCGCCCGCGAGCCGGCGGGCATCGGTGAGCGCGACCGCCGCGCCCAGCTCGCTCAGGCGCGCGTTCAGCGCCTCGCGCAGGGCCTCGGCCTCGAATGCACGCGGTGGCGTTGCGCGCAGCAGATAGCGGTAGGGAAAGAGCCCATCGAGCGCGCCCGGATCGATGTCGGACGCACCATTGGCCACCTGTTCGAGTAGCGGCTCATCGCGCAGCCGCCCGGCCAGGGCGCGGCTGCTTCGCGCACGCTCGGCCGCGGTCCCCCCTTCGATCGCGATCAGCACCAGCCGGCTCGCCGGCCCGTCGCGCAGCAGCTCCACGGCCTGGCGTTGGCGGGCATCGGCGCCGGTAGGCATGAACTGGCTCAGATCCTGTCGCACCGCGACGTCGCGCAGGCTGATCGCGGCCAGCGCCATCAGCACGAGCCAGACAGAGAGGATCCAGGCGCGACGCACTGCCGCCCGCCCGATGCTCACGCCTCACTCATGGCTGTCGAGCGTGACACGCATCAGGCTGCGGGTGCCATCCGATTGCTCGGTCGTGATGGTCTCGATCATGTTGTCGTGGCCCGTCAGCGTCACGCGCTCGAGCATCGATCGCAGGGCGGCATCCCGCGGGGCGAGCCGCAGCTGCCAGGCGGCCGGGCCACCTTCGAGCCGGACATCGAAGTGCGCGAGCAGGGTGGCACGGTCGCCGGCCAGCGTGGCGCGATAGGCGGCCACGAAGCCACGCAGCGCCGGATGCTCGTCGAGCATGATCCGGTGTTGCGTCATGCCGTCGGAAACCAGGAGTTGGTCATCTTCGATCTCGAAGCGCGAATAGTGCGGCGCGATCACCTGTTTGATCAGCTTCCCGCCGCGTTCGTAGATCAGCACGCCGCTGCTCTGCATCGGGGTCTGCAGCAAAGGCGAGTCGCGTTGTTCCTGGAAGGCGACCTGGCGCGGGCCGAGCGCGGCCATGCCCGCGAGCAGTGCATCCAGATCGAATGCCGCCGCCAACGCGGGCGCGATCCCGAAGGGCCAGGTCAGCACCAGCGCCAGCACCCCTGCCAGCGATCTGCGGGCCGCGGCCGCGAGCCATGGCGAGCGCGCGAGCACGCGCGCCTGTCGAAAGCCGACCGACAGGCCCGCGTCGGGCGCGCGGCAGGCTTCGTCAGCCGCGTTTTGACCAGAACGGGTAGAAGTTGAACCAGTTGTATGGGGCGAGTCGGCCATGGTGGCTCAGGCGATCGACGTATTGCTGAACATAGGCGTTGGTGGCCTGGACCCGATTCTGACGCGGAATCTCCAGGCGATGCGCCATCAGCTCGAAATGAATGTCATAGCGGTTGCCGCCACGATACAGGCCGAAGAACAGGAGCACCGGCGCTTTCAGGGCCGCCGCCGCCTGCCAGGGGCCCACCGGAAACCTGGCGGGAGCACCCAGGAAATCACACTCGACGAACGGGTCGCCGGGCGCATGCCGATCGGCCAGCATGCCGATGACATCACCCTGCTCGATGGCTTCGTGGGCGCGCAGCAGAGAATCGAAGCCGCCCAGTGGTATCACCGTATCGGCCACCGAGGGATTGAGCGCATGCAGCAGATCGGTCACGATCTGGTTGTGCTCGGGCTGCATCAACACCTTGAGTGCCAGGCCCTGGCGATTGATCGCCAGGGCGCGTAACACCTCGAAGCTGCCAAGGTGGGAACCGATCATCACGCAGCCGCGTCCGTCGCGCAGGCTGGTGTCGAGGAGTTCGGCACCGTGCAGGTGAATGTCCAGTGACTCGATCCGATCGGTCAGCAGGAACACCCGATCCAGAATCGTGGCCGCAAAGCAGTGGATGTGGCGCGCCACCTGCCAGAGGGAACCGGCCATGCCGATTCTGCGCAGATACTCGCGCGAGGCGCGACGCGCGGTCGGTGCGGCGATCACGAAATAGGCGGTGATCGGAGGCAGAAGCAGGCGCGTGCCCGCCCGCCCGAGGTTCAGCGCGATCCAGCGGATCGCGCGTATCAGGGTCGGAGAACCGCGTTCATCGAGTTCGTTCCAGGCTTTGGGCGGCACGACACCAGCAGTTTGTTGAGATACGTCACGGGCCGATGACGGCGCCCCACGGCTTCACTGCGGACGGGGCCGGGGCGATTACTTCGTGCGGCGCTTTTCGATGGTCTCGGCCAACGACCGCAGGCTGGCGAAAATGCGCGCATTGTCGGCATCGTCGGACTTGAGCTGAAAGCCATAGCGGTTCGAAATCGCCAGGGCCAGCTCGAGGGCATCGATGGAATCCAGCCCCAGGCCGGTGTTGAACAGCGGCTGGTCGGGTTCGATCCCGGCAGGGTCGACATCCTCGAGATTGAGGGCATCGACGATCATGGTGGCGACCTCACTTTCCAAGGTGGAGAGATCGTTCATTCGTAGGTCCTTGCTGAAACGGTGGCCGCCGGGGCGCAATCGGGAATACTGGAAAGAAATTTGGATTATACGGAACGAAACGTTCCGTTTTTCGCTTCATTGCCGGCTGCCCGGCCCTTCTTCAAGGCATGGCCCGCCGGCCCATGGCGGAAAGTTACCGCGATTTCACGTTCTCGGTCTCGCAAGCGTGGCTTGCCGGGCTGCTACGGCGGCAGTCTGTGCTCTGCGTCCTCGGCCATCGTGCCCCGATCGAAGACCGCGCCGACATTGCGCCGGCGATTCATCCAGGCGCCGAGGCTGCGCCAGCCCATGCTGCCCGACTGGATGGCATAGATCATCTTGAACAGTCGAAGCCGCAGCTTGACCGCACGATTGTCGTAGATGTCGCCGGCCAACAGTGAGATCACGGCCGACTCGATCTGGAAGTCGTTGCGCGGGTGCATGAACAATTGCTGCATGCCGGGCGCGGTGAAGCGGTAGATGAACCAGGACATCTCTGCGATCGCGGCGCGCATCCGACGCTCGAAGCGACGACAAAGCGCGTCCCGGCGATGGGGTTCGCGCAGGATCTGATCGATCACCTCGGCCGCCTGCTGAGCCCCGCTCATGCCCAGGTAGACCCCGCTGGAGAACACCGGATCCACGAAGGCGAAGGCGTCGCCGAGCAGCATGTAGTTGGGCCCCCACATGCGCTTGGAGGTGTACGAGAAATTGCCGGTGGCACGCACCTCGTCGAGGCAGCGGGCATCGCGCATGCGCTCGGCGACCCCGGGGTTCATGCGGATGGTCTGCCAGAGAAATGCTTCGGTCGAGCCTTCGCGGGTGCGCAGGTACTCCGGCCAGCAGACCGCGCCCACGCTGGTCACCCCGTCGCGCAGTGGAATCAGCCAGAACCAGCCGTGCTCGAACCAATAGATGCTGATGTTGCCTTCGTCGTCACCGCTGCGCCGCTCGACATTGGCGAAGTGGCCGAAGATGGCTGCGCTCTGGTGATGGGGGTTCTTTTCGCGCAGCTTCAGCTGCCGCGACAACAGCGCGCCGCGACCCGAGGCGTCGACCAGATAGCGCGCCGCGACCTCGCGCTCGCCAGCGGCGCAACGGACATGGAGCCGGACGCGGTCCGAGTCGGAGAAATCCACCCGGGTGACCTGGGCGGGGCAATCGGCGCGCACGCCCTTGGCAATGGCGTTGTCATAGAGCAGGGCATCGAACTCGCTGCGCCGCACCTCGTAGGCATGCGGGTAGACGGGGTTCATTGCGCGCGCGAAATGGAAGGTCTGGCGCCGCCACTTGCCGGTGGCCGGGTCGAGCGCATTGAACTCCGCGCCGTGCTTGATCAGACCGATATCGCGCACCTGCTGCCCGACCCCGAGGCGCTCGAGAATGCCCAGATTCATCGGCAACAGCGACTCGCCGATATGAAAGCGCGGATGCGCGCTCTGTTCGAACAGCCGCACGCTATAGCCTTTCTCGGCGAGCAGAGCTGCCGCGGTGGTGCCGACCGGGCCACCACCGATCACCGCGATATCGCAGAGCCTGGAGTCATGTTCGTCTAACACGGGACTGGTCGCAAACTGATGGCCGGATCGGGGCGCTGGCGCCTGATTCAACGATGCCATCGAGGGCGGAACGCGTGTGGTGTCAGCGCCTATGGCAATGGCAGAATGGCGGGTCGGCAACGGGCCCGACGATGCCCGTGCGACGGTGGCGCATCTTACTGGAATTACATGGCCGAATCGGCTCTACCATTCAAAGCCTTCGATTTTCCGGATGTCGCGCGCGTGCCGATGTTATCGGCCGAGCGCTTCCTGCGTGAATTCAAGGCGAATGCGCGGCCGGTGATCATCGAGCAGATGACCACGGGCTGGCCGGCGCGCGAGCGCTGGTCGCTCGGCTACCTGCGGCGCGTGGCCGGTGCCGCCGAGGTGCCGGTCTACGACTCGGTGCGCTCGCGTGATCACAAGCATCAGCATGCGCCCGCCGCGCGCATGCCGCTGTCCGCCTATCTCGATCGCGTCGAGGCGGGTGAGTCCGATCTGCGGCTGTTCTTCTACAACGTGCTCTCGGGTGCGCCGCAGCTGATGGCCGATTTCAGCTTCCCGGATCTCGGACTGCGCTTGTTTCGCAAGCTGCCGGTGCTGTTCATCGGCGGTCGCGGGGCGCGGGTGCAGATGCATTTCGACATCGACTGGGCGGATCTGCTGCTGTCGCATTTCGGCGGGCGCAAGCGGGTGTTGCTGTTTCCGCCCGACCAGGCGCGCGCGCTCTACCATGTGCCATTCTCGTTCAGTAGTCTGGGCGACATCGACTATGACGCACCGGATTTCGATCGCTTTCCGGCCTTGCGCAAGGCGCGCGGCTGCTATGCCATGCTGGCCCATGGTGAAACGCTGTACATCCCGCCGGGCTGGTGGCACTACATCGTCTACGAAGACATCGGCTTTTCGCTGACCTTGCGCGCCTTCCCGCGTCGCCTGCCCGAGGCGGCGGTCATGGTGCGCAATCTCGCCGTGACCCGCGTGATCGAGGGCGTCATGCGCGCGCTGATCGGTCAGGCCTGGAATGACCGCAATGAGCGACTGGCCGTGCGGCGCAGCCATCGCGCGCTGGGCCTGGGTCAGCAGGGCGCGGGCTGACGGCGGATGCGACATTGAACGTCATTGCGAATTTCGTTGCCCGCTATCAGTTCATCCTGTATCCGGCATTGGTGCACATGAGCGTGCTGCTCGGTGAGCCGCATCTGGGCACCTTGCTGCTGCCGGTGTTCTTCGCCGCCAATGCACGACCCTTCTCGGGCGAGGCGGGCGCGCGCCGCAACAAGCTGCTCGTGCTGGCGGTGCTGATCGCCATCGCGCTCTGGTCGGTGCTCTTTCGTGACCACTGGGTGCTGTTCCTGCCGCCAGCATTGATCGTGGCCGCGATCATGACGCCGTTCGTGATGTCGGTCAGGCCCGGGCAGACGCCGCTGATCACCCGCATCCACCAGCTCGCGCCGAGCGGGCCCGTCGCGAGCCTCCGAAGCGAGCAGGAGATCTGTCGCTATACCGATCGCCTGACCTGGGTCTGGATCCTGTTGATGGGCTTCATCCTGGCCGATACCCTGCTGCTCGCCTGGCTGGCGCCGCTCGAAGTCTGGTCACTGTTCACGAATGTGATCAACTATGGCCTGCTGCTCGCGCTGATCGTCGGCGAGTGGTTGTTTCGCATGGCCTGGATGCGCTGCTGGATATCGCCGGTCAAGCTGGTGCATACACTGCTGACCGTGGACCACCGTGAGCTGATGCGCTGATCGGCAGGCCAGCGCGCACAATCGCCTGATGAGCAGCAATCGATCTTCCTGGGTTGCGATGACCGAATCGCCACTTCCGAACGGCCCGGTGCGCCGGCCATCTCGCCCGGATTCCGATCACGGGTTGCCCAGGTGAACGCACCGCAGGCGATCAGCGCACTGGCCGGCTACACGGGTGCCGATGCCACGGCATTCGTCGGCCGGGCCGGCATCGTGAGCGCGGGCGAGTTTGCCGCGGCGGTGCAACGCCTGATGCGCATCCTGCCGGCCGGGGTGAGTGTGCTCAACCTCTGCGTCGATCGTTTCCACTTCCTGACCGGGCTGGTGGCCGCGCTGCAGAATGAGTGTCTGAGCCTGTTTCCCGACCGGGTCAATCCGTGGGTGCTGGAGCGTCTGCAGCAGCGCTATGGCGAGTGCGTGATCCTCGGCGATGCGCCCGCTGACGGCTCGCTGGGCAAGGCGGCACACCTGGATCTCGGCCGCTTGCTGGCCGGGCAGCCGCTGCGCTCGCCCGCGCAGATCGACGGCCTGTTCGCGCCGGTACCGGTGGCGCGCGAAGTGGCCGTGGTGTTCACATCGGGCAGCACCGGCGAGCCCCGCCCGTATCTGAAGACCTGGGCGGATCTGACCAGCATCGGCGTCAATATCGGGCAGATGCTGGGTGGCAGGACGTCGCGCCTGGTGGTGTCCACCGTGCCGACCCAGCACATGTATGGCCTGGAATCCACGGTGATGACACCGCTGCGCAATGGCATGCCGCTGCATCGCGAGCGTCCGTTCTATCCACAGGACATCGCCCGCTGCCTGGCCGATGGCCCGGGCTTCGATGATCGCCCCCTGCTCATTACCTCACCCCTGCATCTGCGCGCCTGTCTGCGTGCCCGGCTCGCGCTGCGGGCCGCGCCGGCCCAGGTGCTCACGGCGACAGCGCCGCTGAGCCCGGAGTTGGCCGCCGACTGCCAGCATCGGTGGGGCAGCCGGATCCTGGAGATCTTCGGGTGCACCGAAGTCGGATCGATCGCCTATCGCGAGCCCACGCAAGACCCGGTCTGGCAGGCCTTTGCCGACATCGAGCTGCAATCCCTGGGCGCCAGCGAGGGCGCGCTGGTCACCACGCGCTCGATCGGGCGGTTCGAGTTCAATGATCATGTCGAGGTGATCGATGTTCGGCACTTTCGCTTGCAGGGGCGCAAGGAAGATGTCATCAATCTCGCCGGCAAGCGGGCATCGCTGAGCGCGCTCAACCATCTGCTGCGCGAACTCGACGGGGTCGAGGACGCCTGCCTGTATCAGCCGCCCGGCGACGATGATGCCCGGCTCGTTGCCTTCGTGGTGACGCGCGCGGGTCTTACGCCGGACGATATCCGTGCGGCGCTGCGTGATCGAGTCGATGCCGCCTTCGTGCCGCGGCGCGTGTTCCTGGTGCCGGCGCTGCCGCACAATGCCACCGGTAAGTTGCCCGTGGGCGCACTGCGATCCCTGTACGAGCGACTGAGCGGCCGGGGCTTCGAGACCGAGCTGCGTATCGGCAGCGACCACCCCAGTCTGGCCGGCCATTTTCCGGGGCATCCGGTGGTCCCGGGCGTGGTGCTGCCGATGAACTGCAGGCGGTGTGGCAGCGCGAGGGCAGGGCCGGTTCGGCGGGATCGTATCGGCGAAGTTTCTGCGCCCGGTGCCGATCGACATGCCGGTGCGCGCGCGCTTCGAAACGCAGGCGAGGTCGGCGGCCGGGCAGGCGGCCGAATCGGCCAGGGTCAGCGTGACCGTGCAGGATGTCGGCGGCCAGACGCTGTTCAACGGTGTCTTTCGAACTTCATCCTCAGAACCTTAGTGGCTCTCGTATGGACGCCCCCCGGATTGCAGGAGGCGTTCGTTGACTGGCGCCTTGTATTTGCCAGCAGCCGCATATCCGGCTGCTAGCCGCGATCGGCCACCTCGATCACCACCGACATCGCGGTATCACCGGCCGCGCAGCCGGTGAACAGCCCCACGCCGCCGCCACGCATCGCGAGTTCCTCGATCAGCTCGATCACCGCCCGCATCCCGGTCGGCGATTGTGGATGGCCCCAGATCAGCGAGCATCCGTAGTTGTTCATCCGGTTGACGTCGAGCCCGAGTTCGCGTGCCAGCAGCAGATCATTGACCGCGAACGGATTATGGGTCTTGATCGCATCCAGCCGGGCAGGCTCGATACCGGCCTGTGCCAGCGCGCAACGCGCCGCCGGCGCAGGCGCCATCGGCATATGGGCGAGTTCGGTGCGCGCCAGCCCGAAGCCGCGCAGACGCACCGCGATTCCCGGATCACGGCTGAGTTCGCGGGCACGCTGCGCCGTGGTCACCACCATGCCCGCATTGCCGTCGGCCGGATGCGTCTGACCACCGAAGGTGACGGTGCCGTCCTTCATGACCGGCTTGAGCCGCGCCAGACCTTCGGCCGTGCTCGGGAAAATGCCCTCGTCGGTGCCGAGCTGGCCGGTTTCCTTGCGAAAAGAGGGATCCGGCACCGCGAACGGCAGGCTCATATACCGGCGTTGGAACGCGCAGTCATCGGCCAGCGCCATCCGATACTGCTCCTGGCGGCGCAGCACCACGTCGTGCTGCTCGGCCGTGCTCAGGCCGAAGCGCCTGGCCACGTTCTCGGCGGTGGTCAGCATCGAGTGCCCGCCCAGCGGATCGCAGCCGAAGCTGTCCAGCACCCAGTTCTCCGAGGCACCGGTGCCGCCCGGTGCGCGCGTGGCCGGGTAATAGAGATGCGGGCCGTTCGAGGTGCGGTCGGCGGTCACGATCAGGGCACACGAAGCCAGCCCGCTGGCAATCTCCTGCGCGCCGGCGAGCAGGCTGCGCACCCCCGTCGCACAGGCCTGTGAGATGGTGGGCCCGCCGATCTGCGGCGCGCCGACCAGGCCGGCGAGCCAGGGCAGCCCATAGAACGAACCCTGTTGCGGCACCGACAGGCCGAGCACGCCATAGTCGAAAACCTCGGGCGGAATCTCGCGCCGCGCCAGTTCGGCCCTGGCCACGTGCGCGGCGAACCTGACCGCATGCAGATCGGCGAAGCTGCCCTGCCACTTGGCGAACGGGGTGGACCAATACAGGCCATAGGGGATTTCGGCGACGGGCGGCATACGGGCTCCTGAGTCGGGAATCGAATCCTGCCGGCTGTGTCACCATCGGATCCGTGCATCGCCGATCCTAACTCCGCCGGGGCGCTGCAGGCGGCTGCAGGGCGGTGGCCGCGCTGGCCGACTCCGCTCGCCGCTTGCCGGATCAGCACTGCACGCAGGCAGGCAACCTTGCCCGGGAGACCGAATTTGTCGCTGCACCCTTATCCGACCGTTGTCCACATGCTGCACGATGCCATGCTGCGGGCGCCGCAGGCACCGGCGATCCTCGATGGCGAGCGGCGCCTGAACTATCGCGAACTCTGGCAGTGCGTGCTGGGCGCGGCGCAGTGGCTGGCCGGGCACCGCGTGGGACACGCTGATCGCGTCGCGTTGGTGGCATCGAACTCGCTCGATTGCGCGGTGGCATTTCACGCGATTCATGCGGCCCGCGCCCAGGTGGTGCCGGTCAATCCGGCCGACACGGAGCGCGAGCTGACCCAGATCCTGAGTGATGCCGAGCCGGTGCTGGTGCTGTTCGATGCCGGCTGCCAGGCATTGGTCGCGCCATTGCTCGAGCGCCTGGGCCTGACGGGCGCGATGGTCGGCGAACAGGCGCAGCGGCTCGATCGCTGGCGTGGTGATGCGTCCGTTCGGGCGCTTCCGGCATTGCCGCTGCCCGATGATCTCGCCACCCTGCAATACACGGGCGGAACCACCGGCCTGCCCAAGGGCGTGAACATCACCCACGGCCAGATCGCGGTGAATATCGCGCAGCGCGAGGCCGCGCTGCCCACCGGCGACGATGAGGTCGTGCTCTGTGTGATGCCGCTGTTTCATGTGTTCGCCACCTCGATGTGTCTGCATCTGGCAGCCAACTGCCGTGGGCTTCTGGTGATCCTGGCCCGCTACCGGCCCGATGCGGTGCTCGATGCCATCGCTGTGCATCGCGTGACCCGGTTGCCCGCCGGGCCGACGATCATCGCCGGCCTGCTCGCCTACGAGGGGCTGCCGAGCGCGGATCTGGGTTCCCTGAAGGCCGTCTACTCGGGCTCGGCCGCACTGCCGGAGGCGGTGCTCAGGCGATGGGAGGAGCGTGTGTGCTGCCCGATCTACGAGGGCTATGGTCAGACCGAGGCCGGTCCGGTGCTGACCTATCAGTTCGAGGGCGAGACGCGCATCGCCGGGACGGTCGGCCGGGCCCTGCCCGAGACCGAGATCCAGGTGGTGGACACCGATACCGGGTCGCAGGTCCTGCCGCCCGGAACGGCCGGTGAAATCCGTGCCCGCGGCCCGCAGATCATGTCCGGATACCGCAACCGGCCGCTCGAGACCGCGGCAGCGCTGCGCGATGGCTGGCTATATACCGGCGACATCGGTCATCTCGACGCCGATGGCGTGCTGACGATCAGCGATCGCAAGAAGGACATGGTGATCACGGGCGGCTACAACGTGTATCCGCGCGAGGTCGAGGAGGTTCTGCATGCGCATCCGCATGTGGCCGAGGCCGCGGTGGTCGGTCGCCCGGATGACTACCGCGGCGAGATCGTGGTGGCCTACGTGGCGGTGCGCACAGGGGCTGATACCGACGCCGAGGCCTTGCTCGCGTACTGCCGGCTTCATCTGGCGCCGTACAAGGTGCCCGCCCGGCTTCACTTCGTGTCGGCCTTGCCGCGCACGGCGGTCGGGAAACTCGACAAGCCGGCCTTGCGCGCCATGCCGGCTCATCCCTGATCTGAGCGCAAGGCCTTCAGAGTTCCGCGCGCGGGCGCCGGCGCGCGATCCGCACGCGGATAGCCTCGGCGATCAGGCTGCGATCAAGCCGAAAAACGCGCCGCCGCCGAACGTGACCAGGGCCGCGGCGGCGATCACCGGGCGGCAGTCTGCTCGCGCGTCGAACACGCGCCGGGTCAGGATCAGATCGAGCGAGGCAAACAGTAACAGCGCGCCGACCACCGGCATCGGAATGCGCGCAAGCACGCTGATCACCGAGGGCCCGGCCAGCGCGCCCAGCGCACAGGCCAGCGCGAGAAGCAGCGGTGCCCCGATCCCGCGGGCACCGAAGCGGTGATGGGCGCTGACGCCGCCCGCGCCATGGCACATCGGCAATGCCCCCAGTGGCGCGAGCAACAGGTTCATGAGCCCGTTGGTGGCCGCCAGCCGGCGTTCATTGACGGTGGCACGGGCTCGTGCGAAGGCCGCATGCGACACCGAGACCGTGACCACGATCGCATTCAACAGCGTCAGGGGCAACTGGCCCAAAATGCCGGCGAGGATCGCGCCGCGGTCGAGCCCGGGCAGCGCGTCGGTCGCGGCGGCTGCAAGCCCGGATGCGCCCGTCGGGTTCGCGACCAGCGCGCCTGACCCGGGCAGGGTCGCGGGCACCAGGCATGCCCCGCCGATGATCACCAGCAGTGCCCATGGGCCGCGCGGCCAGCGATAGCTGCAGGCCAGAAGCGCGAGTGCGGGCAGCGCGAGCAACCAGTTCGCGCTCATCAGCCGTGCCGCAACGAGCGCCAGAATCAGCCCGAGCCCCGCCTGCAACCCGGTGACCACCGACTGCGGCACCGCGCGCGCGGCCTGGCCCAGCCGCGCACTGGCGGAGAACGCCAGCAGGATCGCACCGAGCACCGCACCTGCCCAGGCAATCTCCGACGGGCTCAGCGAACCTGCCACGATCATTGCGCCCAGCGCCTTCATCGGCTGGACCGAGATCGGCACGCGATATACCAGGGCAACCATCAGATAGCCCGCCGCGAAGCCCAGCAGCACCGGCGTGGGCGCCAGGATGCCGCCCGCAAGAACTGCGACCACATAGGGCAGAAAAGTGCCCAGGTCACCGAAGGCGCCGGACACCTCGCTGATCAGTGCGGTGCGCGCGCCGGCGCCGGGTGGCAGCACGAGACCCGCGCCGGCACTTCGCCGGGTGGGGGGCGGATTCTGGTCGGGCGACTCGCCCGGCGCGGAGCTCATTCGGGGATCCTGGCGGCGGCGACCGGACCGTGCCTGGACGGCATCGGCCGCTCAAGGCGGACATGCCCGCAGGCTACCGGAATCCGGGGTCGGCGGGCATCCCCGCGAACGGTGTCGCGATCCCTTTCGTGGAAAGTGGAACAGCCGAAATTCGGCAATTCGATGCATTTTGATGTGTTTTCTTCCTGAGTCAGGAGAGAATGCGCTGATGAGCAGCCTGGGAGCCATTCTCGCGGAGGCGGTCGGCCTGATCCTGTCCGGGGATCCGGCCCTGATCGAGATCATCGGCCTGTCGCTGCGCGTGACCTTGACCGCTGTGGTCCTCGCCTGCCTGATCGGCCTGCCGCTGGGTGCAGCGGTGGGCGCCTTCCGCTTTCCCGGCCGGCTCGCCGTGAGCGTTTTGCTGAACACGCTGATGGGTCTGCCCCCGGTGGTCGTGGGGCTGGTGGTCTATCTGAGCCTTTCGGCGTCGGGTCCGCTGGGGCCGTTGCGTCTGCTCTATACGCCTGCGGCAATGGTGATCGCGCAAACACTCCTGGTCACACCGATCGTCGCCGCGCTTACGCGTCAGGTGGTCGAGGACCTCGACAGTGAATATGCCGAACAGTTCGCCTCGCTTGGTGTCGGCCCGCGCGATCGCTTGCTGGCGCTGCTCTGGGATGCCCGCTACAGCCTGCTGACCGTCGCCCTGGCCGGCTTCGGCCGCGCCGTGGCCGAGGTGGGCGCGGTGCTCATCGTGGGTGGCAACATCAACCATGTGACCCGGGTGATGACCACCACCATCGCGCTCGAGACCTCGAAGGGCAATCTCGAACTGGCGCTTGCGCTCGGCGTCGTTCTGCTGGGCATCGCGGTCATCATCAATGCCGCAGTCATGGCGGTGCGGGCCTCGGCGACGCGGGCGGCCTATGCGTGAAGCAGGCGGTCATGGCCAGGGAGCCGGCATGGGCGCCGCCACGACGGGCGGACCCTTGCTCGCCGCGCGCAACCTCGTACTCGAGATCGGCGGCAGGCGTCTGATCGACGGGGTCGATCTGAACATCGAGGCGCGCAAGCGGACCGTCGTGCTCGGTGCCAACGGCGCGGGCAAGAGCCTGTTGTTGCGGTTGTTGCACGGGCTTCTGATGCCCACCAGCGGCCAGGTGCTGTGGCAGGGTGAACGCTTCGGTCGCGATGCGCGTCTGTCCCAGGCGATGGTCTTCCAGCGACCGGTACTTTTGCGTCGATCGGTGTTCGCGAATCTGAATTTCGCGCTCGCCGTGCGGGGCTGGCGCGGTACGCAGCGGCGGGCTCGCGTGGCAGATGCCTTGCAGCGCGCGCGTCTGACCGATCTGGCGAACCGACCGGCACGGGTGCTCTCGGGCGGCGAGCAGCAGCGCCTGGCTGTGGCACGTGCGCTCGCCTGTGAGCCGCGGCTGCTGATTCTCGACGAACCCACCGCGAGTCTGGACCCGGCCTCCACCCATGCGATCGAATCCCTGATCAACGAAGCCCGCACGCCGGCGGCGTGACGATCGTCATGGTCACGCACGATGTCGGTCAGGCCCGTCGGGTGGGCGATGACGTCGTGTTCATGCACGGGGGCGGGTGGTCGAGGCAGGCCCGGTCTCGCAGGTTCTGGAAAAGCCGGTATCGCCGGCCGCACGCGCCTGGCTCGACGGCCGTCTGTATCTGGATCCAACCGTTTCGTCCGCAAACCCAGACCTTGGAGAGAAGCATGATCAAGCATAGTGTCATCGCCGCCGCGAGCGTCTCGCTGCTTATGGGCTTCGGCAGCCCGGCCGCGGCGCAGGATGAGTTCATTGTCGTGCAGTCGACCACATCCACCCAGAACTCCGGGCTGTTCGAACACATCCTGCCGATGTTCCGGAAGCGAACGGGCATCGAGGTCCGGGTGGTCGCGGTGGGCACCGGCCAGGCGATCAAGAATGCGAGCCGCGGCGACGGCGATGTCTTGTTCGTACACGCCAAAGCGGCCGAGGAGAAATTCGTTGCTGCGGGAGAGGGCATCGCGCGATTCGATGTGATGTACAACGACTTCGTGATCGTCGGCCCCGCGGCTGATCCGGCCGGGGTCGCGGGGATGTCCGATGTCGACAGCGCTTTGAAGAAGATCGCGGCCGCCAGGGCGCCGTTCGCCTCGCGCGGTGACGACAGCGGTACGCACAAGGCCGAGCGGCGTCTTTGGAAGGCGGCCGGCATTGATGTCAGCGCCGCCTCGGGTGGCTGGTATCGCGAGACCGGTTCGGGCATGGGCGCCACCTTGAATACCGGAACCGGCATGGGCGCCTACATCATGACCGACCGGGCCACCTGGATCAGCTTCGGCAACAAGGGCGATTACCGTATCGCCGTTCAGGGCGATCCGGAGATGTTCAATCAGTACGGCATCATTCTGGTGAACAAGGCCAGGCATGCGAATGTGAAGGCCGAGGCCGGCCAGAAGTTCGTCGACTGGGTGATATCGAGCGAAGGCCAGCAGGCGATCGCGTCCTACAGGATCGATGGTCAGCAGTTGTTCTTTCCGAACGCGAAGAACCGATGATCTGCCGGCAGGCCCGGAGAATCGGTGCCGGCCGCGGGAATAGCCATGGGTCAGGGTGACAGCCAGCGAACCTCGCCGATGCCGGTGACATCATAGCCGCCCATCGCCTGCGCCCGCGTGCGGAAGGCATCGCCGCGCACGAAGCTCAGCAGTCGTTGCATGGGTTCGGTGAAGTACGCGCGCCTGTCGATCAGCAGATCGAAGTGCTCGTCTAGCAGGGGCACGAAGCCCAGGTGAAACCTGCGTGCCATGGCGCCGATGCCCAGGGCGGCGTCGGCCTCGCCGCTGGACACGACCGCGGCGGCATCGCTTTCCGTGCGAGCCAGTCCCGGCGCCATCCGGATGTCGGCGCTCGTCATGCCGGCATCGGCGAGCATCAACTCGAATAGTGCCGCAGCGCCGGCGCCCGGTTGCCGCAGGGCGATGCGCTTACCGCGCAAATCGGCGAAGCTGCGAATCGATCCGAGCTGATCCTGGGCGAGCAGCAGGCCGCGCGAGCGAACCGCCCATGAAACGAGCACGCAATGGCTGAGCCCATGCGCGGCCACGCTGCGCAGATTCCAGCCGTCGGGTTCGGGCAGATGCAGGCCGCTGGCCGCCGCGTCACCGCTGGCAAACACGTCGAGGCCACGCAGACTGCCGTTCCAGAGGGTGGCCAGGGAGGAACCGGACTCGCGCACGGCCCAGTCCAGCAAAGGATCATGCGATCCCGTCAGGACCGGGGGGCGCTCGGCCGCAGTCTCGCGGTCATCGCCTTCGATCCAGGTCTTGATCTCGCTGGCCGGAAACAGCAGCTTGCCGGTGATGCGGCGATGCGGAATCTCGCCGGCCGCGGCCAGCTCGTAGACCTTGCGCTCCTTGACACGAAGCAGGTCGGCGACTTCCTTCGTGGTCAGATATCGGGGAGGATCGATCATCCGGCAGACTGGTGGTAGGGTAACGATACCGACATCCGGCACGAGAGGTCCCGGCTCTTCACAGTGTAACGATCCGAGGCGCTGTCGCCATGGCGCCGCCACCGGGGTGGTCGGGCAGCCTGCGCCCGCCTCCCCTCATTTTGCTGGCTCGAAACCTGGGGATCGCGCCCGCTCACCCCCGCCCGATTCGCAGCGGCATGCTCGCCACGCCCCGGAACACCATCGATCTGTGCCAGGCGAGGGGCCCGCCAGCCAGCGAGATTCCCGGCCACCGGGCCAGCAGCCGCGGGAAGGCGAGCGTGCCCTCCAGCCGGGCCAGCGGGAAGCCCAGGCAGATGTGTTTGCCCCAACCAAAGGCCAGATGCGGCGCACGTTCGCTCTCGATATCGAGCCGGTCGGGTTCGCTGAACACTTCCGGATCGCGGTTCGCGGCGGCCAGCATCAGGAAGGCGCGATCACCGGGCTGCATGGTCTTGCCATGCAGGTGAACGGGCATGGCGAGCACCCGGCCCTGCGAAAGATTCGGGCCATCGAAGCGAAGCATCTCCTCGACGGCATCGGCCGCGAGATCCGGGCGCTCGCGCAAAAGCGCGAGCTGATCGGGGAAGCGCAGCAAGGCCAGCAGACCATTGGACAGGAGGCTGGTGGTGGTTTCATGGCCCGCGAACAGCAGCAGAATGCAGGTGGCCACCAGTTCGTCATCGGTGAGTGAATCATCGGTGTCCGCGTCGCGCGCCTGAATCAGGTCGGTGATCAGGTCATCGGCAGCCTGTGCGCGGCGCGCGCGAATCAGGTCGATGAAGAAGCCGGCCATTTCGCGCGTGGCGGCTTCCGCGATCGCATACTTGCCGGGCGATACCCGCGCGCTGCCGATGAACAAGGCCATGCGGTCGGACAGATCCTTGATGCGCGCCAGTTCATGCTCGGGCACGCCGAGCATGTCCATGATCACGAGCGCCGGCAGCGGCCCGGCGAACTCGGCGATGAAATCGATCTCGCTTCGGCCGTGCAGGCCATCGAGCAGCCGCTCGATACGGCGCTCGATGAGCGGGCCCATGGCGTTCATCAGGCGCACGCTGAAGGCGCTGGAGGCCAGCTTGCGCAAGCGCGTGTGATCGGGCGCGTCGGTGAACACCATCCAGCGGCTCAGATAGCGGATGATGCTCGCAATGTCGCGTTGCTGATCGCCGTCCATCGCGCCGAAGAACGGCCGCAACCGGTCGCTGGACAGTGCCATATCCTGCGTAAGCGTTTTGTTGTCGTCGTAGCGGGTGATGAACCAGGCACGCAACTGCGGATTGAAGTGCAAGGGGTCTCGTTCGCGCAGACGTGCAAGGGCCGGATAGGGGTCGGCGATCGTGGCCGGATCGGCGGGATCGAATTGCGGCGTCGAATGCATCGAGGGCATCAGTCGCCTCTGGCCGGCTGGCTGACGACGGACAATCTGCCGACAGCCCCGATCCCCGTATCGGCAGGGCCACCGAGCGCAAGAAGCGCCTGGCCGGCCATGTTCACCCTGGCCGCCGTCGCGTACAGAATCATTCCTTCCGACCCCTGCTCGCTGTGATGATCAGCAGGGCCGGGTCGTGCCGCGCAGTGCCCTTCATTGAACCCGCCTCCTTGCGCCTCATGGTCATGGTTTGCCGGAGAGGCTACTTTCGACGAATACCGGTGTCAACACGAGGGTTCGGTTCGAGGCAGCGGCATATTTCGAGGGCCTTTGCCGGCTGCGACAATGGCAGCTTTGGAGAGCGAGCCATGGCAGATTCGAGATTCCTCGTCGACGGCGTCGACACCCGCGAAGGGCCGATCCGACGGGTCAGCGGCGCAGAGATGCAGGCCATGGTCGGCACGCAGGCTGCGGTGTCGCCGTGGGTGCCTATCGATCAGGCGATGATCGATGACTTTGCGAACCTGACCAATGACCGCTTCTTCATCCATGTGGATCCGCAACGTGCCGCCCGCGAGTCCCCGCACGGCGGCACCATCGCCCACGGCTTCCTGACCCTGTCGCTGCTGCCGCATATGACCTACCAGGTTTGCCCGTTCCTCGAGGGCACGAAGTCGATGCTC
Organism: Burkholderiaceae bacterium; assembly: GCA_041396585.1. Lineage (GTDB taxonomy): Bacteria > Pseudomonadota > Gammaproteobacteria > Burkholderiales > Burkholderiaceae_E > JAUIAI01. The sequence goes on from JAWKYG010000010.1 coordinate 47,416, forward strand.
AACTACGGTCTGAACCGGCTGCGCTTCGTCGCGCCGGTGCCATCCGGGTCACGCGTGCGTGGTCGTTTCTTCCTGGAGTCGTTCGACGTCGATGCGAAGGGGCGCTGGACCGCGGTCTGGCAGGTGACCGTCGATATCGAGGGCGCGCAGCGGCCGGCGATCGTGGCCGAATGGCTGTCCGTGGGCTTTTTGTAGCCGGGTACGCGCACATCACAGTCGCGCGGATCATGCATACGCTCGAACTCAGGGGAGCCGGCAGGCGCGCATCTCACGATCGATCTGACCACCACGTCTTTTGCAGTCGCCGATCGGATCGATCGGTTTGAGCCAGGCCGGTCGACCGTCGTTCGATGCCGATGCCCCGCTTTTCGCACGATTCCCCGTCAGGGCGGACGAGGGCAGTACTGTGATCGCATTGCGGGGCGTCCAGGCGCCGCCACCGTTCGTGCACGGTTCATCGCCATATATGGTGCGGCCGTCGGCGCTCCTGCACTTGTACATGGTGGCCTGGGCCGGTATCGGCCAATGCAGTGAGATCAGCGATGCCAGCAACCATGCGGCGAGCCCGAGGCCAAGTGGTGATCGGCAGGCGCGCGCGGACCGGGTCACACCGCGTTGGCGCAGGAAGTGTGCAAGCATCAGCCATTCCGTCGTCAAGACAAGTCGATATCGTGAATCAGAGCGGGCTGCGTTGTTGATGCCCGGCCGCCGTAGGGTTGGCGCAAACCGGTCGAACGGACGGAAAATCTTTGCCTCGCGGGCATGCAAGGCGTGCCTGACCGCCAAGCGGGTATCATCGCGAAGCTTCGAACGGGCCGGCGACAAGGCCTCGTTCGACCAAGGATCCATCGGGTCGAATGTCTGTTCCGTGCCTTTGCATGCGTGCTCGCGCACCAACTCACGAGGCCGGCGGTCGCGGAACTCGTTCCCGGCAAGTGCGGTTTATGCGCCACCTGAGTCAGTGGTGAGGAGGTGGCAGTGTTCTATGGTCTTAGCGAGGCGCGCGAGACAGCCGTTCGTGTTTGCGCGCCAGCCTGCTTATGGCGGTCGGCGACCGGGCTCGAGCCGATGGCGCTCTGGTCCCGGGATGTGGTCAGCCCGCAGATTTTCGTTGATGATGCCCGTTCGCGTGGGCGCAGACCCGAGCCACCGCAGTGCCCGGAGACCGCGTGAATAGATCGGTATCCGGACGCGCCCTTTCCGGGGCCGCCTGGCTGGCCGTCCTGGGTTGGCTACGGGTAATCGTTTCCGTCGGATCCCTGATGGTCACGGCCTGGATCCTGGGGCCATCGACACTTGGCACCTTCGCTGCCCTCGGGCTCGTGATCGCGGTCGCTCAGATTCCGATTTCGGGGGGCTTCACCGAATCGCTGATACAGCGCCCCCAATTGAGCGACGAGCAGATCGATGCCACGGCCTGGCTGGTGATCATCCTGGGCTTGGGCCTGGGGGGTGCGGTGTTCGCCGCCGCGGATATCCTGGCCGTCTGGGTTGCCGCGACGGGCCATGGCGACAGCCTGCGGGTGCTGGCCTGGTCGCTGCCGTTCGAGGCCCTGTCCACCGTTCCCATGTCCTTGCTCGCGCGTCGTCTCGCGTTTCGCGAGCGTGGTCTGGTGCTTACGGTAGCGCTGGTTGCGGGCTCCATGGTGTCGATGGTTGGTGCGCTGGTCGGCTGGGGGATGTCGGCGTTGGTGGCAGGTGCCCTCGTCAGATCGGTCGTGGTCTGTGTTGCGGGGTTGCTGGCAGCGCGCTGGCTGCCGGGTCGCTTCCGCGGCCTTGCTCCCATGCGCGGCTTGATGGGCTTCAACCTCGGTGTGCAGTTCACATATCTGATCGGTCATCTCGATCGGCTGCTGCCACGCTATGCGATCACGGTGCTGTTCGGCCCGACGGTGCTCGGTCTCTACCACATGGCGCGCAGAATTGAAGAAGAGATGACCACCCTGACCACCTCGCCGCTCGTCGGCGTTGCCATGCCGGCGTGCTCGAAGCTGCATGGCGATCTCCCGGCACTGCATCATCTGGTGCTGACCTTGTATCGCGTGGCAGCCTTGTTTGTCACCCCATTGCTGCTCGGGGCAGTCGTGTTGGTGCCCACGCTGTTCGAGGGTTTTTTGGGAGCAGCCTGGGTGGCCGCCATTCCGCTGACGCAAATCGTTCTGATTGGCGGATTGCGCACTGCCAACTCCGCTTTCAACACGTCCGTGATGCAAAGTGTGGGCCGGCCCTGGTTGCCTGCCTGGACATTCGCCGCAGGCCTGGTTATGCAGCTATGCGCGCTGGCAGCACTGGTGCCGCTCGGCGCCATCGGCGCCGCGCTCGCTTATTTGATCCGGGGGATTCTGATCTGGCCACTCGGGCTGTATCTGATACGCATGGCAACCGGGCTCTCGATCGTCGCGCAGCTTCGCGCGGTTGCCAGACCGCAGTTGGCCGGCGTGCTGATGGCCTTGTCTTTGCTGCCGCTGGTGTACGGACTGGAAGTGCTCCTGGGCGATGGCCTGGCACCGCAGGTTCGCGCGGGCATCATCCTCGGTTCTGGCGTGCTCGCCGGCGCGGCAATCTACCTGCTGACCGCCTGGTGGCTGATGCCCGGATATCGAGGTGACCTGGCGGTGGTCGGTGGTCACGTTCGGCAGGGTCGCTTGGGGGCTGCTTTGAGGCATCTTCGCGATCTAACCACCAGGATCTGACGCTCGAGCGACTTGAATATCGTGCCGCCCCTGGCAGGGCGCATCGTCCTGGCGAAGGGCAGCCAAGCGAGCTGTCGGGGCGCGCAGGTGCGGCAGTGGTGAGCGTCTCCCTGGGCGCGATCTGCCTTGCTCAGGTCACGGTGCGCGCATCGTTGCTGATGCTGCCTGCAAGGCCGACAGTTTCATCCCGGCTTGCCGACCGGCCAGCCATGCCTTCAATCCAACGACGCCGCGCAGCAGGTGCCACATCGGGTCGCTGCTCGCGGCAAGACGTGCGAATGTCGCTCGAGCGATGTTCAGATGCGCGGCTGCCTGCGCGAACTCGTGCCGTGATCTGCTGATTGGCGTCATGGTGTCCGCCTCATCGGCTTCATCCGGAAGGCCGAACTTCATCGGTCCGAGTGCACGGCCCCAGCGAATGATTGCCCAGTAGCGGCGGATCTCGTCCAGGACGGCGCCGGCATCGGCGTTCTCGCGCAAGATGCGCTCAAAAATGTAGTCCTCTGGCGCGCTGAAGCCGATCGAGGTGGCACTGCCCGCATGCAGCCGGTAGTCGGTCAGTCGTGCGCGCACATAGTAAAGCGGCGCCCCGCGTCGCAGGAGTTGATAGCTCAGCCAGAGATCATAAAGCGGCACGGCCTGCGTCGGAAACTCGGTCGCCAGCACGGCTTGCCGACGCACGACTGCACAGATTGCCGGATTGGGCGCGTTCCAGACCGCGACCAGGCGAAGCGCCATGTCTCGGTCCGCATCGATTCGCCCCTCGTCCAGCCGGTCGCGCCGCGTCCTGGCCGATTGCTCTGCGCTCGCCTCAGGCAGCACATGTCCGAACTGATCGATGAGATTGAAATCCCCAAAAGACATCGCAAGCGCCGGATCAGCAAGCATTGGTGGCACCAGACGCTGCAGAAAGTCGGGATGCCAGGCGTCGTCGTCATGCAGGGTCGCGATCAAGGGCGAGCCAGCACGCTCGATCAGAGCCAGCCAGTTTCCCTGCGCGCCAAGATTGGTCGCGTGGCGGACATATCTGATGCGCGGATCGTCGAATTCACGAACGACGTTCTCGGCGTCTTTCGAGCTGCTGTTGTCACCGATCGAAAGAACGAAATCTTCATAAGTCTGTGCGAGTGCGGAACGGATCGCCTGATGAAGATATCGCGCCCGCTCGTAGGTAGGCAGAACGATCGTGACGGTGGGATTGCTCATCTGCTTCATGGAATGAAACATTGAAGCAGGTGCCCGGGCAAGGCAACAACCGTCCGTCGGTGTGGGTGTTCTTTGATCGGAACGAGCGGGTAAGGGGCGCGCCGGACGAACAGAATCGGTGCCGATGCTCAACGGGCTCTGAGTACCTCCGATCAAATGTTCGACGTTCGAATTCCGATGACCACGCCGGATTTCTACAGGCGTGTCTACTGCGTGATGGGGCTGCCTATCGACGCACATACCGTGGATTCCGCTCGCAGCGAGTTGATCGAGGCTGTTCGGATGGGACGGCGATATGTGATGGTCACGCCGAATGCGAATTTCGTGGCCATTTGTCAGCGGGATTCTGCCTTTCGGGATTCCTTGTTGAAGAGCGACGTTTCTCTGGCCGACGGCGCACCCCTGATCGCGCTCGCGCGGATCGCGGGGATTCCGATTCACGAGCGTGTCGCCGGCTCTTCGCTGTTCGAAAGCCTGTGTCGGCACCGTCTCGACAATCCGGTCACGGTATTTCTCTTCGGAGAAAGCAATGGCATTCCGGAACGCGCCCAGCGAAACATCAACGGCAGCGCGCAAGGGGTCGTCTGCAATGGCTGGTACGAGCCCGAGTATGGTAGCGCCGAAGACCTGAGCACCCCGGAGATCCGTCGGGCAATTTCCTCCAGCAGATCCGATTTTCTGGTGGTGGCTCTCGGTGCTCAGAAAGGTCAACGCTGGATCGACAAGAACATCGAACTGATCAATACCCCGGCAGTCTGTCATCTTGGCGCGGTGATGAAGATGACCGCCGGAATCGTGCGCAGAGCGCCGTCATTCATGCAGAAACTCGGGCTTGAATGGCTCTGGAGAATCATCGAGGAGCCGGCGCTTTGGCGACGATACCGTGATGACGCATTGACGATCACCCGACTGTTGGTGACAAGATTGATTCCGCTGGCACTGCATCGGTCGCGGAAGCGCCTGTTCGCTGTCGTGGACTATGCGCCGCAGTTGCGCCGCATCGACGACTCAGGGGTCGTGCAACTGCGATTGCGCGGCACCTGGCGTGTAGACGACACCTTTCAGCTGCGCGGCGAACTGACCGACATCGCCGAATCGGGGAAAGACGTCGAACTCGATCTTGCCGATACCAGCGACATGGATTCCGGTGTTGTCGGCCTGCTGCTTATCCTGCGCGGGCATTGCATGCGGATTGGCGCGCGAATGACCGTCGTCGGCGCCTCATGGCGGATCAGGAACCTGCTGTACATGATGTGCGCCGATTATCTCCTCGACCCGGTCATCGGCACGAGATCGCTGGCACCTGTGGTGGCTGAGCAGCGTGCAGTCGGCGAGACGGAGACGACTCGCGATGTCGCGATTGCCGAACCAGAGCCGGGTTCAGGCACTCTGGACCCGGTCGGCGCGAGTGCAGTGCTGACCGAAGCGGTGCGTGTCAGGGATGCCGATGTCACAGAACTCCGCTAGCGGAGCTGCCGGCGCCGCGCTGGCCCTGCTCGCCACCACCATGGTGGTATTGGCCGCAATCGCCGGCGTGGCGACCGATCGGTCCGCGCTGATGCTCGTGCTCGCCCTGCCGGTGGGGCTGGCGGGGGCGATGATGGTTACAACGCGTCCGGAGATCATGCTTTTGATCATCATGGGCACGCGGGCTGCCATCGACCCGCTGTTGGAAACCCTGAAGCAGGGCGGGGGCGCAAGCCCCGGTGCGGCCATCAATGTGGCGATGCTCGTGCTGATGGTCGTTTTTCTGGTCCGGCATCCGTGGAAGATCATGAATCTGCGCGTGCTCGCCTGGCTACCGTTTCTTGCTCTTGCATTCATCGCGATGCGGGCGGCGCCGGAATCTGTGCAGCCGATGCGGATGATGTTCACCTATCTGACCTATCTCGCCGCGTTCGCCATGCCGTTTGCGCTCATCAGACAGGCCGGGCAGGCCCGCGCCCTGATAGCGACCGTCATCATCGCCTCGATCGTGCCGACCATCAGTGGCCTCATCCAGGTGGCGCAGGGTGGTCTTCCCATACCAGATCCGGACAGTCTCGAGGCGGCGGAGTCCATGTCGGCGCCCGTTGACTACAGCGGCTTTCGGATCGAGTCCGTATTCAATCATCCGAATATCTATGGCTGCTTTCTGGTGGCCGTGATCGCTGCACTGCTTTATGCAGTTCATCATGCACGCGCCGCGGGCGAGAAGCGCTGGAGCTGGGGGCTGCAGCTGTATCTCTTGGTCCAGGTCGGAATGCTGCTGGCGACGCAGACCCGGTCGGCATGGGTGGCGGCCGGCGTGTTGTTCATTGCCATGGGTTTGTTCGCCGAACGGCGCTACCTGGTCTATCTGGTGGTGGCGCTGCCGCTCCTGATGCTGGTCCCGGTGGTCCAGGACCGGGTCATTGATGCGTTCATGGGCACGCGCACGAATTCGGGGCTCGATGAGCAGCTGACTTCATTTGCCTGGCGGCTGATGATGTGGAAGGCGGCCTTGCCGTGGATCGCCGAGCGGCCGTTGATGGGCTGGGGACTGAACGCCTACACGGAGTACTCGGCGATCTTTTTTCCCTACGAGGCCACACGCGCCTACGATGCCCACAATGTCTTCGTGCAACTCGCCTTCGAGATCGGAATTCCCGGTGCCGTGGCATTCGCCGGCATGTTCCTGGTGGCGATGATCACCGGTGGCAGGCAATGGCGGCAATACCGGGCCGAGACGGTGATCTCGGGCGCGTTGACGCTCGGATTTCTTCTGACCTGCTACTCCGACAATGTGCACCACTATCTGGTTGCCAACTGGTATACGTTCTTCGTGCTCGGGACGTTGTATGCACGGATGCATGCGGATGCCGGTGCGAATGGCGAGGCGGACACTAAGAGATGAAGATCGGTTATCTGGTCAACCAGTATCCAAAGGTGAGCCATTCGTTCATCCGGCGCGAGATTTTCGCTCTCGAGCGCCAGGGCATCGAGATCGAGCGTTACGCGCTGCGTGGTTGGGATGCAGACGTCGTCGACGAGGCCGATCTCGGCGAGCGGGAGCGAACCCACTATCTGCTGCGCAAGGGCATCAAGGGGCTGATTCTGCCCGCCCTGGGGCGTGCTCTTCGCGCACCGGGCCGGTTCGCGCGAGCCCTGAAGGTTGGCTGGCGACAGTGGCGGGCCGGAGATCGGTCTCTGGTCAGGAATCTGATCACGCTGGCGGAGGCCTGTCAGCTGTCGGGCTGGCTCGAGCGCGACGGGATCCGTCATCTGCATGTGCATTTCGGCACCAATGCCGCGGTGCTGGCAATGATGGTCAAGGCGCTGGGGGATTTCGGCTACAGCCTCACGATCCACGGCTCGGAAGGAATGGGATGCACCGCGACAGTTGCGGATGGGCGAGAAGGTCGCGCAGTCGCGCTTTGTCGTGGCGATCAGCAATTTTACCCGCGCACAACTGGTGCGTTGGAGCGGTATCGAGCATGCCGATCGGATCCATATCGTGCATTGCGGTCTCGATCGTCGGGAGATCATCGAGGCAGAGCCTGTCAGCGCGGACAACCGGCGCTTCGTCTGCGTCGGCAGGTTGTGCCGCGACAAGGCGCAGTCGCTGATGATTCGCGCGCTGTCCCTGGTCAACGAACAGGCCGGGCCGGTCGAGCTCGTGCTGGTTGGAGACGGAGAGATGCGCGCCGAGGTGGAGCGGATGATCGCCGATGCCGGCCTGCAGTCGCAGGTGCGGATCACCGGCTGGCTCGATGGCCATGATGTGCAGAAAGAACTGCGCGATGCGCGCGCGCTGATCCTGCCCAGCCTGGCCGAGGGCCTGCCGGTCGTGATCATGGAAGCGATGGCCGCCGGGCGACCCGTGCTCAGTACCTATGTGGGCGGAATTGCAGAATTGGTCGAGAGTGGCCGCGAAGGCTGGCTGTTTGCGGCCGGTTCGATCGAGGCAATGGCTCAGGCAATGCGCGAGTGTCTGACGATGCCTGCAGATGCGCTGAACGAGATGGGCCAGCGCGCCCGCGCCAAGGTATGGGCGAATCACTCGGTGGACACCGAAGCAGCCCGCCTGGCCAGCTTGTTCCGTGAGGCGGTCTCATGAGCGGGCTGGCTGTCATCGAGATTCTCCTGCTGGTCGCGGTGCTCGTCCTGGCTGTGCCGGCGTTCGTCTTCTTCGTCGAGGTGATGGCCGCACTGTGGCCGTCTTCGCCCGGTGCGCCGGATGCGATGGGCCGCGGCGGCGCTTCCCGTCCACGCATCGCGGTGCTGATACCTGCCCACGACGAGGCCGCCGGTATCGGACGCACGATCGCCAATGTTCGGGCGCAGCTCATGCCGGCCGACATGCTCCTGGTGGTGGCCGACAACTGCTCTGACGACACCGCGGCCGTGGCCGCTGCGGCCGGCGCCATAGTGGTGGAGCGCCACGATCCGGACAGGCGCGGCAAGGGCTACGCGCTGGACTTCGGTGTCCGGGCGCTGGGCGAGGATCCGCCAGACTGCCTTTTGATCGTGGATGCCGACTGTCTGTTGAGCGCGGGCAGCATAGAGCGTCTGGCGCGCGTCAGTGTCGATGCCGACCGCCCCGCCCAGGCGCTGTATCTGTGCCATGTGCCCGAGGGGATCACGCGCGTCGGTGCGCGTATCGCCGAGTTTGCATTCATCGTCAAGAACCATGTCCGGCCGCGCGGGCTCGCCGCACTCGGTCTGCCGTGCACCCTGACAGGTACCGGGATGGCTTTTCCCTGGTCGCTCATTGCCAATGTCCCGCTGGCCAGCGGCGATCTCGCCGAGGACATGATGCTTGGCAGCGAGCTCGCGGTTCGCGGCCATGCACCCGTGTTTGTCGAGGCCGCACGCGTCGATAGCGAGTTCCCCGGTAGCGAGGAGGGCGGACAGGGGCAGCGCCGTCGCTGGGAGCATGGACACCTGCAGACGATCATGGCTCATGTGCCGAGGATGCTAAGGGCCGCAGTCACCCGCAGAAACTGGCAACTCCTCGCCAGCGCGCTGGATCTGGCGGTACCGCCGCTGGCGCTTCTGGTGAGTCTGCAGGGCTTGCTGACCATCGTCAGCGCGGGATTCGCGTTCGCCGGCGGTGGGCTGGCGCCGCTTACCGTGGCACTGCTGGCGTTCGCGGCGCTTGCGGTGGCCGGCCTGAGCGCCTGGTTCGCCCACGGCCGGCATGTGCTGTCGGGCGCGATGCTCTGGCTGGCGCCGGTCTATGCGTTGCGCAAGTTGCCGTTGTATGTTGGCTATCTGTTCGCGCGGCAGAGCACCTGGCTACGCACCCGTCGCGACGGTGAGTGATCCGATGAGCACGGGAACCCTGGAGGCCGAAGCCGGCCAGCCGATGCGCCGCTCGGTGGTCTCTCTGTCAATGGTCAATGCCATCGACATGGCCGCGCAGTTTCTGATGCCGATGTTGCTCGTGCGGCTGCTCAGCGATGCGGATTTCGGTGTCTACCGCGCGCTATGGCTGGTGGCCGGAACCGGTATCGGCATTCTCGGCTTCGCCGTCCCCGCCAGTCTCTACTACTTCGTGCCAAGGCTGTCCCGTGGCGAGGCGGCTGTGTTCGTGCGTCAGGCAGGCGTCTATATGGCGGTGGCCGGCACGCTTGGTGCGCTTGCTGCCGCGCTATGGTGCAGCTGGCAGTCGATGGCCGCGAGCTCGGGCCTGGGTTTTGCGTTGTTCGTCGGCCTTTGGGTATTCGCGAGCCTGCTGGATACGCTGTTCAGCGCCCAGCAAAGGGCGCTCGACCAGGCGCGTCTCAACCTGTTGTTCGCCTTGCTGCGGGTCGGGCTTGTGCTGGGTGTCGCGCTGCAGTGGAGCACCTGGGAGGCGGTGCTGATCGCACATCTGGTTCTGGCCGCAGGCAAGGGTGCGGCATGTCTGCTCGCGGTCTGGCGATTCTCGTCCACCGGTGCCCGATCGAGCCGTCAGACCGTGCTCGAGCATGCCCGCTACGTGGCGCCGTTCGGTGTGTCGAGTGCGATGTATCTGCTGCGCGGCCGGATCGATCAATGGCTGGTGGTCAGTCTGTTCTCCGCCGCGCAGTTCGGTCTGTATTCCGTTGCAGCGGTGTTTTCGCCAATCCAGGGGCTGTTTCGCGCAACCTTGAATCAGGTGGTTCTGCCCGAGATGAACCGGCTGCAATCGGCCGGTGATCTCTCGCAGATGCAAGGCCTGAACCGGCGTGGCAACCTGGCGATGGGGCTGTTGATGTTCCCGACGCTGGCCTTCATCGCCAGCCGGACCGAGCCGCTGCTCAGCCTGCTGTTCACGGCCGACTACAGTGCCGCGGCGCCGGTGGTTCGCACCTATTGCGTGGTGTTGTTCATCGAGTCGATCGAGGTCACCATGATCCTGACCGCGATGCGCCAGGGTGGCTACATGATGCGCACCGATGCCTTGACCCTGCCGATCGTGATCCTGGTCTCATGGCTGGCCGCTCAGGAGTTCGGTCTTACGGGAGCGGCCCTTGGCGGCGTCGCGGGAGCCGTTGTCGCGCAATCGGCTGCATTCTGGCGAGCCTGCGCGGTGACCGACACTCGCCTGCGAGACATCCAGAACTGGTCGGCACTGGCGCGCATCGGCCTGGCCTGCCTGCCGGCCGCCGGCCTGGTGTCCTTCGTGCGCGGATTGCCATTGGCGATGCCGCTGGCCGAATCTCCGTGGCTGGCGATGATCTTCGATGGACTGTTGTTCACGCTCGTCTACTGGATCGGCCTGCATCTGCTTCGACTGCGCTCCGAGGTGGGCGATGCGCTCGGAGCTCGGCTGGCGCGCTTGCTTGGCTTTGCCGTGAGATGAGGGTGACGAAATGACGCAGACCTCGCCGCCGTTGATTTCCGTGGTCGTGCCACTGTATGACAAGGCCGAATTCGCGGAGCGTCTGGTTGGCTCGCTGCTTGCTCAGACCCTGACCGATTTCGAGGTGGTCATTGTCGATGACGGATCGCACGATGACGGGGCCGATCGAATCGCGCGCATGACCCGGGAAGACGCGCGATTCGTCGTGCATCGGCGCGACAATGGCGGGGTATCCAGCGCCCGCAATGAGGCGATTTCCCTTTGCCGCGGCGAATGGGTGGCGTTCCTTGATGCCGATGATGCCTGGAATCCGGAGTATCTGGCCGTGGTGGCCGATGCGGCGCGGCGCTGGCCACGAGCCGCGATGATCAGTACCGCGCATGAGACGCGTACGCCGTCGCAGCCGGTGACGGACAACCGCGGATTGCTACCCGAAGACCGGCCGATCGATGCCAGAGGATTCTTCGAGGCGTGGCTTCGTGCCGGTGAGCGCCCGGTGTTCATCGGTGCAACAAGCATACGGCGGGAATGCCTGCGGAAGTGCGGCGGATTTCTTCCTGGCATGAACCTGGGCGAGGAGTTGCTGACATTCATCCGGGTGCTCGAGCACGGTCAGTTGCTGTTTATCGATCGTGTCCTGGCCACGTACCATCTGAGCGAGGCGGGATCGCTCGCCACCTCGCCGTCGCCGAACGCGGTGCGCATGCACACGCACCTGATCGACGAACTCATCGCGCAGGTTCGTCGTGAGCGCTGTCCGGTGCAGGTTCTCGCGATGCAGGCTGATATCCATGTCTATCACCAGATGCAGCACGGCATGCGGGCCGGGATGTGGCACAGCATCTGGCGGATTCCGGTGCGCTGGCCGGTTCGCGTTCTGGCAATGGCTGTGCTCGAAACCGTGGGCCTGCGTGCGCCGCTGAAACGGTGGTTTGGCCGCGGCCGCCGCCAGGCAGCGGCTATCGATGTTTCGGACGTCGCGGTTGCTGGTAGTCGAAGACGGTGAGTGAACCGCAGCTATGCAGATGATGCATGCCGCTCGCATCTGCGACCATCGACGGTTCGATCTGGCGCACCAGGCGCTCCTGGTAGTGGTCCGGATCCAGCCTGACGATCTCATTGATCCCGATCGATTCTCCGTAGCGCTCGAAGCCCTGGCGCTGTGAAACCCGGAACACCCTTGCTCCGTCGAAGATCAGGCCCGCATTGCGCGCGCGTAGCGGATCTATGATCAGCGGATTCATCGGATGAGGCTGCCAATGCTCGGATAGCGGAGAGTCGGCGTGAAACAGGTGCAGCTCCGAGCACAGGTCTCCTGTCTCGGCCGGGTCCAGGTTGGTGAGCATCCACCAGCGCCCGTCTCGCTCGAACAGCATCGTGTCGACCGCCGAGACCGCGTCCATCAGCACCGTGTGTAAGCGCCAGCGCAGGGGGAACTCCTCGCAGGCGTAGACCCGGATCTGCCCGGATTCATGTGTCTCCGGACACATGTAGAGCTTGCCCTGGTAGGTGAACGGATAGGGAAACGAGAGATGAAACTCCTCTTCCAGGGCGGTGCCCAGCAAACGCGCCGGCCCCTGGTCGGGCAACTCGCAGGCGACGATGTAGCCGCGCTCTGTACGCGGGTTCATCGCCTCGCCGAACAGGATCCGGCGGCCTTCGTGTTCGAGCAGGAAGGGGTCGGCGAGAAAGCCCTCGTCCGGCCCGTTCACGGTGATATGGTCGGCCGGATCGGCGTCGGTCCAGTGGCCTCGGGCAACGCCGACCCGCCAGATGTCATCCAGACCGGCACGTCGTTTCAGATGCCAGCGCAGCGCACCGAGAATCCGCCTACCCAGGTACCTGAAGGCGAGCCTGGAAGCGCATGCGTTGGCATCCGTGCCCGGGTTCGCGGGGTTCTCGGCTGCTCGGATGATCTGCGCTGACGCACCGGGCGGGTCGCCGACATGCTCTGGCCAGGTGCCGGTCTGCAAACGCCGGGTGATCAGATTGCGCAGCATATCGACGATGCGGCAGAGAACCGCAGAGCCTGTCTGAGGGATGCTGCGATTGATGCCGAGCGCCCCGGCTAGCAGGGATCGGGATGCGCCATCCGGCGTGCTCAGTCTGATCTCGAACGGCAATGACGCCTGCGTACGATCGATCGCGCGCAGGGCGGCAAGATCGATATCGACCGGTCCGGGGTCGATGCTGATCACGCCCTCCGAGCACAGATACGCATACTGCGTGACATCATCGCAGTCACAAAGAAGGATGGCGATATCGACTTCCGTCGCGCCCAGCTCCGCGACCGTCATCGCCCTGGCCGGGGGCGCGACCGCGAGCGGCTGCCGAATGAGGTGCGGTGCCAGGACCGGGTGGCGGGAAAGGCGGCGTCGGTCCAGCCAGGAGATCGGGCCCGTTCCCTGGAGCCAGACAGGCAGTGCGGGGCGGGTCGCGTCGATCGCGACTCCGAGGAGTTCGATCGCCGGGCTTGCCTCCAGCCATCGGATCAGCGCCTGCAGGTGGCCGCTGGCTGGGCCCGCCGGCGCGATCAGCGCCACGCGAAGCGCTCGCGTGCTTGTCTTGGGTGCCCGTAGTTGCCCGGTTCGCGGCTCGAGAACGACGACATCCATTACGCTGTTTCGTGCGAACGATCGGGCAGGCTTGCGACGAAGGGCTCGGGTTGGTGAGCGCCGTGCAATGATTCGTAGCCGGTGTCCGCTTCGGGGTCACCACGCATCGGTGGCTTGACGCGCTCTTCGCGACCGACGCGGTTCATGACCACGCCCAGTACCTTGCTGCCGGCATCACTGAGGAGGGCGATGCTGCGCCGTACTCGCTCCTGTCCGGCCCGGCTCCGTTCCGCGACCACCACGCTCGATGAAATCATCGAGGCGAGCAGCACGCTGTCACTGGCTGGCTCGACGGCCGGCGTGTCGATGATCACCACCTCGAACAGGCTGGCCAGAGAGTCCAGCATCCGACTGAACCTGGGAGAAAGGAACAGCTCCTGCGGGTTGACATTGAAGGTGCCCGCCGGCAGGACGATCAGACGGGTTTCCGGAAGCGCGTGCATACAGGCACGCGATGGTTCCTTGCCGGAGATCAGATTGCTGATCCCCGGACTGTCGACCGGCATGCCCAGACATTCCGCGACCCGGGGTTTGCGTAGATTGGCATCGATCAGCAACGTCCGACGCGAGCGCGCATAGGCCAGTGCCAGGTTGCACGCGAATGTGGTCTTGCCTTCGCCCTGCAGGGTCGAGGTGACCATGACCATTCTGCAGGGGTTCTCCAACGATCGCAGCATGACGGCAATGCGCGCGGTGCGGATCGCTTCCGCGTATTGCGAACGGGGCGTGTTCAGATAAGTGCGCGCGGCCGAGCTGCTGGTGGCGCGCGGGATGGTCGGCAGGGTTGCCAGCACCGTCTGCCCGAGCGACTGCTCGGCCTGGTCGGGATCTCGCAGACGTCGATCGATGATTGCCCGCGCCAGCAGCATCAGTGCGGTCAGTGTTGCGGCCGCCACGGCCGCCAGGAGCACGAGTGGCGTGCGCGGCGGGCCGCTTGGCTTGGTCGCCGGCACCGCTTCATCGATGACCCGGGCAACCGCCGGCAAGAGCTCTGCGGCCAGCGCGGTTTCCTTGGCGCGCTTGACGAACATCTCGTAGAGCTGGCGGTTCGATTCGACCTCCCGTTCCAGCACCAGCAGCTGAGGCTCGCTGCGATTGACATCGAGCGCGCCCGCCTTGGCTTTGTCGAGCAGCTTGAGCAGTTCCTTCTCGCTGATCCTGGCCGACTCGTAGTCGGAGATGATCGAGTTTGCAAGGCTCGTGCGCAGCGCATCGAGGGCGGCGCGTGCCTGGTCGCGCTGCGCGCGCAATTCCTTGACCTGGGCATACTCGCTGCCGTACTTCTGGGAGGCCTGGGTCAGGCGTAGATCGATATCGTCGACCTTTGCCTTGGCTGCGCTGTAGGCCGGGTCGCGCTGAATCTGGCCGATGTCGGCACCCTGACCGCCTGGTGCGCGCAGCTTGCGCCAGGCGCCCTCGAGCTCGATCCGGCGCACGCGGGCGGTGATCAGACGCTCGGTGATGCTGTTCAGTTGCTGGGCCAGCATCGACTGCTGGGTGGTGCCGAGGTTCACGATACCGACCGTCTCGCGGTACTTCTGAAGCTCTGTTTCCGAACTGGCGAGCTTCGTGCGCAGCTCCTCGGCCCGTTCGACGAGTTGGCCGGACACCTGACGTGAAAGCGCAGAGCGCATTTCGCGATCGTCGTCGATATAGAGCCTGGCCATCTGGTTGGCAATGCTCGCCGACAGCTCGGGGCTGGTGGTTTCGATCGTCAGGCGGATGGTTCCCGACAGCCGGGTCGCCTCGATCTTCACGGCTTTCATCAGCATCTCGGTGGCTTCGGCCTCGATGCGCGCTTCATCGGGCGCGTCGTCGCCGCCAGGCAGCAGGGCGCGCAACCAGGCGATCGGCCCGCCACCGCGGGTCGGATCGAAGTCTGCGGTCTCGGTCAGTCGAAGCGCGCGCACGGCTTTCTGCGCCAGTTCGCGCGATTGCAGAATTTCGGCCTGGGCCTGGAAGTGCTCGCGGGACTCACCGTTCGAGCGCAGCTCCTCGATCGACAGCACCTGTGAGCGCCCGCTCTCTACGAGAATGGTGGCGGTCGAGCGGTACTTTGCAGGGAGCTGCCAGACATAGGCGGCAGTGATCAGCCCGGCCAGCACGGCCGCGGTGATCAGCCAGCGGCGCTGCGCCCACAACATACGCAGCAATGGCGCGAACTCCGATTCGCTTGCGGCGCGACCAGCAGGGGGGGCGCTTGCCGTCTGCGCCGGCATCGGTGCCGCAGGGTGGCCATAGTGCACGAGAATCGCATCGCGGGGGACGGGACTATGTTTCATGCTCGCACTGACTCCTAGTGTCTTGGTCGGTCGCGGTCTGGCAGAAGCCGTAGCTCGCCGCGTATCCATGCGCCATCACCCGCCTCGCTGCGAGCGCTCAATACCGGGTAGCGGGTGTCCTGCGGTGCGCGAAAGTCCTGGTGTTCGCCATTGGCCAGCCATCGGCTCTGCCAGAGCGTGCGTTCTCTGTCATCGACGAAGCGAAGGCGCAGGCTGGACTCGCCGCTGGCGCGGGCGCTCAGGCGGTAGGTGGCGCCGGCCTCCCACTGTGCCCATCGTGTTTGGCGTTGGGCGCCCGGGGCCTGTTGAATGATCACGTCCGCGGCGGTGGGTTTCGTGAACACCAGCGCCTGGCGCCAGCTGTCGAAATAGGCGTCTGCCTCGCCAGCGCGTCCTGCGTGCCTGCCAGTCGATTGCCAGGGCCCGCGCATGGATAGCAGATTGGGCGTGGCGGGTGCTTCGATGTGCCGGCCAAGGCCGTCGAGCCAGCCCTGGTGGTCACGCATCGGGCGCAAGGCGTCGGCGATGCGCTGCAGATCGTCGGCGGCCGCACTGTTCCAGTGTTTGCCATGCAGATCGAATCGGGCGCCTTGCTCGACATAGATGACGAAGCGCGTGTCGGTATTGCGATCGACCACGGCGGCGCCGTATGCCATCAGCGTGCGGGCCACCTTGCGCAGTGCGGGCGTTGCCAGCCCGTCCGCGTCGAACTGCGCTGGCAGCATCATCAGACTGCCTATCGGAATGTCGCCCCGATATCGGGTGGCAGCATCATTGTCCTCGCCAGCCGCCGGGGCGACATAGCCGGAACGCAACGCGCTGCCATCCAGCGACATGGCAAGCGCATGTTGGTACAAGGGCTCGCCGTCATCGACCTCGTGGCGCCGAATCAGGCCACCCAGGGTCGGCACGCCGGCGGCGCGCGCACCCTGATGATTGTGGGCAGGGTCTGGCCAACCGCTGCCATCCAGCCTTGACCATGCATACTGGCTGGCACGCCAGGTACCGGCCTGTTCGCGCAGTTGCCAGAACGAGTGGATGATTCCCCGCCTGTCGTCGACGATTTCGGCGTGACCGTCACTCCCAATGGCGGCTTGCACGCCAGCCGGCCAGCAGGGAATCTCGATCGTTCGATGCACTCCTTCGTCCACGATCCAGACGCCCTCGGATGAGCCGCCATGGATGCGCATCGGCGGGTCACCAGGACGGCATCGGAACACGCCGGTCGAATAATCGCCGATCCCCACGAACGGATGGTAGGGAGTCGGCGGAATCCGGTAGTCACCCAGCTCCGGCCTGTGCGGACGACGGTTCCACGGCGAATCAGGCGCGAACGGGCGCTCGAAACTGGCGAACTCGTTGCTCGCCGGTGCGGCTGCCACGCCGGGGACCGCAATCGCACCGAGTACGCAGGCCGCCGCGAGCCAGGCTCGAGCGCGCACACGCGCCGGCGCAATGCCCGGCGTGAACGGCTGTGCGGGGCGGGCGATGGGCGGGGCAGCAGGGAAGTTCATCGATAGGTCGGGCGAGTCTTTGCTGAGCAGGCGTCGTTCGATCCGATGCGCGTCGGGCCGGGGACGCCGGTCGCAGCGCCGGGGCATGCGATCCGCGGCGGTATCGCCGGCCAGGATGCTCTTTGGGCCAATCCGCAATGCGCGGCGCCGCGAGCACACGGTGCACTCATCGTCCCATCAGCCTGTGTCAGAACTAATGTAGTCGAGCCAGCATGGTCGATTGCGAATCAATCGCCAGGTGATGGGTGCACGCCGACCGGCGGCGCTCTTCGGCGCTTCGTCAGAATGGTCTGCAGCCGATGGCGCGCTGGCGTGCAGTTTCGACCGATCGACGGTCAGTCGCCGCTCATGTCTGCCATCGCGGCATCGCGCACGGCGAAGACCTTGTTGGCCTTCATGCGTGTCTGCGTTGGGATTCGCTCCTCGCGCACACCGGATTTCGGGTATCGATGTATCACCGGAACCGCCGCGGCAGGCGGCGCTTCTCCCGGTGACGGGCCACGAAACGACGCGTGCCCGAAAGCTGGACAACGATCAGCCCGGATCGCGCTGCTGCCCTCGCTACGGCTTGCCGCAGCCCCCACCCCCGGGCGAATAGATCGTGTAGACATCCCCGGCCTGGAGATCGATCTCGCTGTTGCCCTCCATGAGCAACACCGTGCCATCGGCGCGGGTCACCTCGTTGACACCCACCGCTCCGGGTTCCCCCCCCTGGATCCCGAAGGCCTGGGTGATCCTGTGCGAGGACAGCACGGTGACCTTCATCGGCACCAGCGCCCGCATCGCGCGGATGCTGCCATCGCCACCGCACCACCTGCCCTTGCCGCCCGAACCCTTGCGGATCGCGAAGCGGTCGATGCGTACCGGGAAGCGCTTCTCGAGCACCTCGGGGTCGGTGGCGCGGGTGTTGGTCATGTGGATCTGCACCGCGCTGGCACCCTCGAAACCGGGGCCGGCACCGGCACCGCCGCAGATGGTGTCGTAGTTTTGGAACTTGGCCGTGCCCCAGACGAAGTTGTTCATCGTGGCCTGTGAGCCGGCAATCACGCCGAGCGCGCCATACAGGCAATCGGTGATCGCCTGGCTGACCTCGGTGTTGCCGGAGATGACCGCTGCCGGATACTTCGGGTGGATCATGCTGCCCTCGGGGGCGATGATCCTGATCGGTTTCAGGCAGCCGGCGTTCAGCGGGATGTCGTTGCCGACCAGGGTGCGAAACACATAGAGAACGGCCGCATGGCAGACCGCGGACGGCGCGTTGTAGTTGTTGGTCTGTTGTTCGCTGGTGCCGGTGAAATCGATCACCGCCTCGCGCTTTTCAGTATCGACCGTGATCGCCACCTGGATCTGTGCGCCGTTGTCCAGCGGGTAGGTGAAGGCCCCGTTCTTCAGCGCACCAATAACGCGGCGCACCGATTCCTCGGCATTGTCCTGCACATGCTTCATGTAGGCATGCACGACCTCCAGCCCGAACTGGTCGATCATCTTGCCGACCTCGCGCACGCCGGTTTCATTGGCGGCGATCTGCGCGGCCAGGTCGGCCATGTTCTCGTCGATGTTGCGGCACGGGTAGGGGCCGCTGGCCAGTAGTTCGCGGGTCTCCTTCTCGCGCAGGCGGCCTTGTTCCACCAGCAGGAAGGTGTCGATGACCACGCCCTCCTGTTCGATGTGGGTGGAATCGGGCGGAGCCGAGCCCGGCGTGCGCCCGCCGATGTCGGCATGGTGGCCGCGCGAGCCGACGTAGAACAGGATCTGTTTGCCGGCCCGATCGAACACCGGGGTGATCACCGTGACATCGGGCAGGTGGGTGCCGCCGTTGAACGGGTTGTTCAGCACGTAGACATCGCCCGGACGCATGGTCTTGCCGGCCGCGCGGTCCACCGTGCGCACGGCCTCGCTCATCGAGCCCAGGTGCACCGGCACATGCGGCGCATTGGCCACCAGCGAACCGTCGGCGGCGAAGAGCGCGCAGGAGAAGTCGAGCCGCTCCTTGATGTTGACCGAGTAGGCGGTGTTGGCCAGCGTGCCGCCCATCTGCTCGGCGATGTTCATGAACAGATTGTTGAACACCTCGAGCATGATCGGATCGGCATCGGTGCCGATCGCGAAGGCGTTTCTGCGTGCCACCGCGCGCTCGAGGATCAGGTGGCCGAAGCGGTTCAGCTCGGCCGCCCATTCCGGTTCGACGATCGTCGTGGCCGTGGACTCGCGGATGATCGCAGGGCCGGTGACCTTGTCGCCGGCGCCCATCGCGTCGCGGTCATAGAGCGGCACCTCGTGCCAGGCACCGGCCGAGTACATGCGCACGGTGTCGATGGGCTCCAGCCTGCCGCTGGCCGCGGCAACCTGGTCGTCGGCCACGCTGCCGGTGTGCGCTACCGCCTCGACCGACACCGCCTCGATGCGCAGCCGCCGCTCACCGGCCACGAAGCCGAAACGCGCCTGGTGGGCGGTATCGAAGGCCTTCTGCATCGCCTCGGGCGTGCCATACGGAACCACCAGGGCCTGATGCGAGCCCTCGTAGCGCAGATGCGCGCGACGCTCGAGCGCCACCGCGGCTTCGTCGATGCCCTGCGCGGTGATCTCGCCGCGCGCCTCCGCGGCCAGCGAATCCAGCAGTGCGAGCGCGCTGGCCGCCTCGGCCAGCGGCGCATCGAACTGATGTTCACGCATGGCGCGGACATCGGCCAGGCCCATTCCGTAGGCCGACAGCACGCCGGCGAACGGGTGGAGAAACACGCGGTTCATGCCCAGCGCATCGGCCACCAGGCAGGCATGCTGGCCGCCGGCGCCGCCGAAACAGTTCAAGGTGTACTGGGTGACGTCGTAGCCGCGCTGCACCGAGATTTTCTTGATCGCATTGGCCATGTTCTCGACCGCGATCTTCAGAAAGCCTTCGGCCGTGTCTTCGATGCTCAGCGCCGGTGCACCGGTCTCGCGCGCGATCTCGGCGGCCAGTGTCTCGAAGCGCTCGCGTACCACCGCGGCATCCAGGGCCTGATCGGCCTGCGGGCCGAACACCTTCGGGAAGTGCCCGGGCTGCAGCTTGCCGAGCATGACATTGCAGTCTGTGACGGTCAGCGGTCCGCCGCGCCGATAGCTGGCCGGGCCCGGATTGGCGCCGGCACTTTCGGGGCCCACCTGGTAGCGGCCGTCACGGTAGCTGAGGATCGAGCCGCCGCCGGCGGCCACGGTGTGGATGTGCATCATCGGGGCGCGCATGCGCACCCCGGCCACCTCGGTCTCGAAAGAGCGCTCGAACTCGCCCGCGTAGTGGCAGACATCGGTGGAGGTGCCGCCCATGTCGAAGCCGATGATCTTCTCGTAGCCGGCCAGCTCCGCCGTGCGCACCATGCCCACCACGCCGCCCGCCGGGCCGGAGAGGATGGAATCCTTGCCCTGAAACAGCCGGGCATCGGTGAGGCCGCCATTGCTCTGCATGAACATCAGCCGCTCGCAGGAGCCGCTGTCCACGCCCAGGGCATCGTTCACCTGGTTCACATAGCGTCGCAGGATCGGCGTCAGGTAGGCGTCGACCACGGTGGTGTCGCCACGCGAAACCAGCTTGATCAGCGGGCTGGTCTCGTGACTGGTGGACACCTGCGTGAAGCCGATCTCGCGCGCGATGGCGGCCACCGCCTTCTCGTGATCGGGCACCTGGTAGGCATGCATGAACGCGATTGCCACCGAACGAATGCCATCGTCATACGCGGCCTGCAGCGCGCTGCGCGCGGCCTGCGCATCCAGCGGGGTCACCACCCGGCCATCGGCGTCGAGTCGCTCGGGCACCTCGGCCACGCGTTCATAGAGCAGCTCTGGCAGCACGATGTGCAGCTCGAACAGCCTGGGTCGGTTCTGATAGCCGATGCGCAGCAGATCGCCGAAGCCGGCGGTAATCAGCAGCAAGGTGCGATCGCCCTTGCGCTCGAGCAGCGCGTTGGTGGCCACCGTGGTGCCCATTTTCACAGCCGAGATGCTGCCCGGCGCGATCGCGCCGTCGCCCACACCCAGCAGATCACGGATACCCTGCACGGCGGCATCCTTGTACTGCTCGGGATTTTCGGACAGCAGCTTGTGCGTGCGCAGCTCGCCGGACGGCAGCTTGGCCACGATGTCGGTGAAGGTGCCACCGCGATCGACCCAGAATTCCCACATGATCAAACTCTCACTTGTAAACGAGCGAAGGCAGCCACAGGGCCAGATCCGGCCAGGCGATCAGCAGTGCAACCATTGCGAACATCGCCAGCACGAACGGCAGCGCGCCCTTCATGACGTCGGTCATCTCGCCCCCGCTGCGAATGCCCTGCACCACATACAGATTGATGCCGATCGGCGGCGTGATCAGGGCGGTTTCGAGCAGAACCATCAGCAGGATGCCGAACCAGACCGGATCGTAGCCGAGACCGACCACGATCGGTGTCACCAGCGGGGCCGTGGTCAGCAGCATCGACAGGGTTTCCATGAAGCAGCCGAGCACCACATAGAAGGCGACGATCATCAACAGCGTCTGCAGTGGCGACAGGCCCAAGCCGGCGATGAACTCGGTCAGCGCCTGGGTCAGCCCGATCACGCCGAGCACGAAGTTCAGGAACACCGCGGCCAGGATGATCAGCATGATCATCGCGGTGGTGCGCATCGTGCCCTCGATGGCGGCGCGCAGCGTGGCCAGCGTGAGTCGGCGGTTGAGGGCTGCCAGCACCATCGAGGCCACCACGCCGAGCGAGGCGGCCTCGGTGGGCGTGGCCAGGCCGGCATAGATCGAACCCACCACCACCAGAAAGATCAACAGCAGCGGCAGCAGCGAGGGCAGGGCGGCGAGGCGCTCGGCCCAGCTCGCATGCACGGCCTCGCCGCCCCAGGCCGGCCGAAGCCGGCAGGCGATCACGATGGTCAGCATGAACAGCAACGCCAGTGCCAGGCCTGGCAGGAAGCCGGCCAGATACAGTTCGGGCACCGAGGTGTCGGTGAGCAGACCGTAAAGAATCAGGTTGATCGACGGGGGAATCAGGATGCCCAGGGTGCCGCCCGCGGCCACTGTGCCCAGGAACAGTGGCTCGTTGTAGCCACGCCTGGCTACCTGCGGCAGCGCCACCGTGCCTACCGTGGCGGCCGTGGCCACGGACGAGCCCGAGGTGGCCGCAAACAGCGCGCATGAGCCGATGTTCGAATGCATCAGGCCGCCGGGCATCCAGCCCAGCCACTTGATCATGCCCTCGTACATGCGCTCGGTGATCCCGGCGCGCAGCAGGATCTCGCCCATCAGTACGAACATCGGGATCGCCACCAGCAGGAAATCCGTGCCGGTCTGCCAGACCATGTCGCCCAGGGCGCGATGCAGCGGCATGGGTGATTCGAGCCATTGCAGGATCAGCGCCAGCCAGCCCAGCGAGGCCGCCACCGGAACGGCGAGCGCGATCAGCGCGATCAGGATCAGGGCCGCCTTGGTCAGCATGGCTGGGCTCCGAAGTTGTTTCTGATGGCCCGCGCGCTGGCTGACCGAACGGGAGAGCGGTTCATGACTCGCGCTCCTCGTCGATCTGTTCCTGCACCGAAGGCACGCCGATCAGGCGATCGGCTTCGGCGCCGCGGCCGGTGGCCAGCTTGAAAATTGCGGCCACTATCACCAGCACCAGGCAGACGATGAAGAAGATCCATCCGGCAAGCCAGGGTAGCTGCGGGATGATCAACGGGGTGCGCATCGGTGTGATCGAGCGCGAACCGTATTCGATGGTGTCCGCCACCAGGCCCCAGGCGGTCATCGCGATGACCACCACCAGACCCAGCAGCAGCAGATGGCCGATCAGGTCGGCGGCGCGACGAAGCCAGAGTGGGAAGAAGCCATAGGCCGCATCGACGCGTATATGCGCGCGATGAAACAAGGCGTAGGCCATGGCCAGGGTGGTGGCCACGCCGAATGCATAGCCGGACAGTTCGTCGGCACCGGCCATGCTGACATTGAAGAACTTGCGCGAGAACACCTCGACGGTGACCAGCAGCGCGGCGCCGATCAGCAGCGCGCCGCCGAACCACACCAGCCAGGTGCTGATGCGTGTCGCGATGGACAGCAGTCGATCGATCATCAACGGTCTCCTCCCGGGGTCGCGGTAGATCTCCGGCGTCGGGTGAGCTGCGGCCGTGCCGTGCAAACCGCACGGCGCAGCGCCGCCTGCGGTATCCATCGGCCGGATGCGGACGGGACCGGGCCGGGTAGCGCGCCTTGGCCCCGTCCAAGCGCCTTACTTGGCGGTAGCGGTCAGACCGATGATCTTGCCGACGGTCTCGTTCCACCTGGCCGCGCATTCGGCGCCGCAGCGCTTGGCCCAGCGCGCCAGCACGACGTCGGTGGCGACCTTGTCACGGGCAGCCAGGTCTTCCTTGGTCGGTACCACGAGCTTCATGTTCGCCGGCTCGCCGATCTCGCACTTGCCGCCGGTGATGCAGCTCACGGCCACATCGTCTTCCTTGGCGGTCTCGGCCCACATGCGATCGGTCAGCGCATCGAGTTCCTTCTTCAGATAGGCTGGGTCTCGGGCGACAGCGACTTCCATTTGTTCATGTTCATCGCGCCGAACGACAGACCCCAGCCCACGCGCATCGTGTAGGCATGGGTGGCCACCTGGCCCCACTTCGCCTTGTAGGCCGGCATCGTGCCCGTGATCCCGCAGTCGACCACGCCTTTCTCCAGCGCCGGAATCACCTCGGCGAACGGCACGGTGACCGACACGCCGCCGACCCCCTCGACGAAGTCGCCCAGCGAGGTCGCGTAGACGGCGGATCTTCTTGCCCTTGAGATCGGCGATGCTCTTGATCTCCGGCTTGCACCAGAGCATCTGGCTGGGGAAGGTGTACAGCTGCAGCAGCTTGGCGTTGTAGTACTTCGCGAAGGCCTCCTCGAGGATCGGGAAGTAGGCATCGGCGACCTTGCGCTGGGTGGCGATGTCCTGCGTGACCGAGGACAGATCCGCGCCTTCGAACACCGCATTCTCTGCGGCCACATAGCCGGGTAGGCCGTAGGCGAAATCAAAGACGCCGTTCTTCACCAGGCGCATGATCTCGAAGCCCTTCAGGCCGAGCTCGGTCTGCGGCTTCATCTCGCCGATGATCTTGCCGTCCGAGGCCTTGGCGATGTAGTCGTTCCAGAACGGGCCCTCGTGCAGCTGGTAGGGGCTGAGATTGCCCCAGGTGCCGACCCCCTTGATGATCACCGGCTTCTGGGCGGCCGCGCTGCCGGCTACTGCCAGCGCCAGCCCGACCAGGGCCGTCTTGATGGTCTTTTTCATGTTGCCTCCTTGCTTCGTGGATAGTCCCGCGAACGGGCTGGGAAACTCAGATCACCGGCACTTCGGCGTCTTCTGCGACGTCCGTGATCAGCATTCGGCCCGGCTGGTGGGTGACCACCAGGGGCAGGCGTGCGTGGCGAATCGCATTTTGCGGCGTTACCCCGCACGCCCAGAACATCGGCACTTCGCCGGCCAGGAGTTCGGGTGGGTCGCCCCAGTCGGGCCGCGCGAGCGATGCGATGCCGATCCCCGCGGGATCACCGACATGCACCGGCGCGCCGTGGGCGAGCGGATAGCGCGCCGAAATCTGCCACGCGCGCTCGACATCGTCTTCACGGATCGGGCGCATCGAAACCACCATGCCGCCTTCGAACGGCCCGGCCTTCACGGTGGGCCGCGTGGTGCGGTACATCGCGACAGTCTGATTGCGTTCGATGTGGCGCAGCGGAATGCCGGCGGCCATCAGTGCATGTTCGAAGGTGAACGAGCACCCCAGCGCGAACGCAACCCAGTCATCGCGCCAGAGCCCGGTCAGATCCGCCACGGTATCCACCAGTTCGCCGTCGCGGTAGACGTTGTAGGCCGGCACATCGGTGCGGATATCGATGTCACCGAGCGTGCGCATCATCGGATCGCCGGTGTCGGTGACGCCGACCAGCGGGCAGGGCTTCGGGTTGCGCTGGCAAAAGCGCATGAAATCGAGTGCGTGCCGCTCGGGCATGATCGCGAGATTGGTCTGCAGCCGGCCGGCGGCCAGACCGGCCGTGTGGCCCTGATAACCATTGGCGCGAATCAGGGCGCGCAGTTCCGGCACCGGCAGCTTGCGCAGGCTGTCATAGCCGGCATCGGCGGGTGCGACTTCGGGCATCGCGGTCTCCTTGTGGGTTCTGCCGGCCCATGCATGGGCAGCAGCGATGATGGGCCGCAGCAATGGTGTCCGAAGCATGGATATAAGGTCAAATAATGATTTTCAACAAATATCTATTCAAAAGTTCTATCAAGAAGCGCGCCTGGCTGGGTGTCTTGCTGGTCATCTGCGGGTTGGGTGCACCGCCGCTGACTCATGGCGCCAGCCCGGATGACGCGGCGTCATCCTCGAGGGCCGCCGCGATCGAAGCCTTCGAAGACTTCGCCCTCACCCTGCCGGGAGGCCGGGTGCTGCCGCTGCGCGCCTATCGTCCGGCGCCAGGCCAGGCGCCGCGCGGCCTGATCCTGTTCAGCCATGGTCTGGGAGGTTCGCGTGCCGCCGCGCCCTTGCTGGGTATGCAATGGGCTTCGCGTGGCTACGGTGCGCTATTCATACAGCATCCCGGCAGCGATGAATCGATCTGGCGCGGCCTGCCGGTCGCCGAGCGTGCGGGCGCGTTGCGGGATGCCGCCACCGCCGAGCAATTGTTGCGCCGGGTCCGGGATGTGCATCAGGTGATTGACGCATTGCGTGATCCCGGCTCCTCGCTGGCCGCCCGGCTGGGGATTGCGCTCACCGAGACGCGTATCGGCATGGCCGGTCATTCATTCGGCGCACGCACCACGCAGATCGTCGCTGGCCAGTGGGTGCCCTCGCTCGACACCTCGCTGACCGATGAGCGCATCCGCGCCGCGCTGGTGCTCAGCCCGTCCAGCCCGCGCGGGTTGGATCCCGCCCGGGTCTTTGCCGGGGTGAAACGCCCCTGGCTCCTGGTGACGGGGACCCAGGATGAGATCGCGATCGGCGCCCGCCTGGCGCAGCGCATGACTGTGTTCCCCGCGCTTGCCGAGGGCGGCAAATACGAGCTCGTGCTCGATGGTGCCCATCATGGCGATCTGGTGGGTCGGGGCCGGCCTGTTCGCGATGATGCGCGGGATCCGGCCGGGTATATGCGTGCGATCGCTGCATTGAGCGTCGCGTTCTGGGATGCCTGGCTGAACGAGGATCTGGCCGCCAGACGTTGGCTCGAGGGCGAGGGCGCGCGCTCGGTCCTGACGCCGGCTGATCGTTGGCGGCACAAGTAGGCCGGCCGCCGGCGGGTCGCGCTGGCCCGCTGCTACACTGAATTTGTTGCCGACATTCCCTGAGGGGCGAGCCGCCAATGAACGACTCAACGCAGCCTGTTCACATCACCTGGCCGAATCGTGACTTCACCCGCGTGCCGTATCGGGTGTTCGCAGACCCCTCGATCTACGAGCGCGAGCAAAGTGCCATCTTTCGTGGGCCGGTCTGGTGTTACCTGGCCCTGGAGGCCGAGATTCCCAGGCCCGGCGATTTTCGGGCCACCGTGCTCGGAGACACCCCGGTCATCGTCAATCGGGCGGCCGATGGCAGCCTGCATGCATTCGTCAACCGGTGCGCACATCGCGGTGCCATCGTGCGGCGCGAAACCCATGGCAATGCCAGCGACCATCGCTGCGTGTATCACCAATGGTGCTTCGATCTCACCGGCAAGCTCGTGGGCATTCCGTTCCGCCGTGGTGTCAAGGGCATGGGTGGTGGCTATGACCGGGATTTCGATCCGTCCCGCCATGGCCTAAGCACCTTGCGCGTGGCCAGCTACAAGGGTCTGATCTTCGGCACCCTGCATCCGGATACCGAGCCCCTGGAGTCGTGGCTCGATGAGGCGGTTCGCGGCTTTCTCGATCGCACGCTGACCGGGCCGTTGCGTGTGCTCGGCTATGCACGGCAACGCATCAGCGCCAACTGGAAGCTCTATCTGGAGAATGTCGGCGATCCCTATCACGCGGGTCTGCTGCATCTGTTTCACCAGACCTTCGGCACCTACCGTCCAACGCAGACCGGGGGGGTGACGGTATCGGCCGCGCGCGGCCACATGGTGGTGCATGCGCGCTCGGGCGACTATGACAAGGCCGTGGCGGATTCCGAACTGCAGCGCGAGGGCTCACAGAAGTTCCAGCAAGGCATGACGCTGGAGGATCAGCAGATGCTCGAATGGCGTCTCGAATACGAAGACGGTGTCGGCAACATGATCATGCGTTTGTTCCCGAGCGTGGTGGTCCAGCAGATCTACAACACGCTGGCCACGCGTCACATCCGCACCGTGGGCCCGGGCGAGTTCGAACTGCGCTTCACCTTCTTCGGCTTCGAGAGCGATGATCCGGCGCTGGACCGCCTGCGGCGTCTGCAGGCCAACCTGGCCGGCCCGGCAGGCTATATCTCGATGGAGGACGGCGAGGCCACGGAGCTCGTGCAACGAGGCATCGTGCGCGACCTGCATGCCCACTCGGTGGTGGAGATGGGCGGCAGGGGCCCGATCGAAAGCGCAGACTATCTGGTCACCGAGGTACCGCTTCGAGGTCTCTGGAAGCGCTACACGGAACTGATGGGCATGTGGGTAGGCGCCAGCGGAGGCGACGCATGATCGGCAATGACAAGGTGCTGCGCGAGATCGAGCAGCTTCAGTATGCCTATGCACGTTGTCTCGATGATGATCACCTCGAGCGCTGGCCCGGGATGTTCGCGCCCGATCGATGCCGCTATGAAGTGATTCCGCGCGAAAATCTGCAGATCGATCCACCGCTGGCCATCCTGATGTGCGACAGCCCCGGCATGTTGCATGACCGGGTACGCAGTCTGCGTCAGGCCAATGTCTATAACCTGCACTATCCGCGCCGCCAGATTACCAATGTCGAGATCGTCGGGGAATCGGCCGACGGCTTCTCGGTGCGGGCCAACTACGTGCTTTTTCAGACCACTCTCGAGGGGCGCACCGAGCTCTATAGCGTGGGCCACTATCGCGATCGGGTGGTCAGTATCGATGGCGACTGGCGTTTTCGGGAAAAGCGCGTGATCGTCGATACCTTCAGCATTCCGCATCTGCTGGCGGTGCCACTGTAAGCAATGGCCCCCCGGCCGGCGTCTTCATCCGCGCGTCACTTGAAGAGCGGGACGCCGACCTCGAGACCGGATTGCGGCAGCGCGAAGCGCACGTCATTCCAGGCCGGCGCGCCGAACACGGATTTCCCCTGCAGCGAGCCGCCCCAGGGTTCCTTGGGCATACCAAGAAGATTGGTGTCCAGTTGCAGATTGCCGTTCAGGTCCTGGAACACCATCACGGCGTAGTCACCTGCGGGAAGATCTCCGAGATCGATCGAGACCTTGGCCGCGCTGGCGGGCACGCGCACTGCCTTGATCGTTTGCTTGCGAAAAGTTTCGGCGCTGGCGTAGACCGCGACATTCAGCGAGCCGGTGGTTTGCTCGATGCCTGTCACGGCGATGGTCAGGTTGGCGGCCTGGGCGGGTGCGGCGAGGGCGAGTATCGCGATTCCCGCAAGGCCCGCCACAGTGCGGCTGACGACTTCCCGGGAAAGGCAGAGCGGTTGGTTCGGGGAGAATTTCATGGTCGGATTCCTGTGCGGAAAAATGGCGGTCGAGGGCAGCCGGGTTCAGTGCTTTGTCAGGTTTTCGTCGAACCATTGGATCAGGCGGTTCGCGAGGTGCGGCTGGAAGGCTTGGCGGTCGAACCCTTCGGGATCTTCGGCGATCATGCCGAGCATCGGGCGCCAGCGCGCGTCTACCGGCGCCATGAAGCTGAAGTGGCCGGCGCCGGAGACGGTTTCCACTTCGATGGATGGTGCCAGCGCGCTGATCCGCCGTGCATGCTGGTTGGCCGGCAGCACCTGATCCCGTTCGGCGATCAGCATCAACAGGGACACCTCCGGCCGTGCCCGTGCATCATCGGCGAGCACGGCGCCCAGCGGGGCCAACAGAGCCACCGACCGGATCCGGCTATCTGCGACGCGCGCATTCTCGATGACGGAATCCGGCAGTTTCAGCGGATCGGGTCGCGGGTTGGAGACCCCGTAGTCCGGGTCTGCGTAGGCGCAGGACGGATCGTCCGAGTGCCTGCAGTGCGCATTCAACCGCTGGCGATCGGCATGCAATCCCACCAGTGCCGCGACACCGTAGCCTCCTGCCGAATGACCGATGGCGCCGATCCGATCGCGATCGATCGAGGCGCCGAACCGGGCACTACCCAGCAGGGCATCGAGCACGATGCTCAATTGGCGTGGTCGCTCACCCCAGTAGCGCGGATCCGCGATCAGGCTGCGGTCGCGGAAGTTGTCGCCGGGGTGTGTGGGGGCGGCGACCATGTAGCCCGCGCGGGCCAGTGCACTGGCCAGAGGATGATGATTCAGATTCATTCCGCCGGTGCCATGTGAGAGCAGCAGCAACGGATGGCGGCCAGCGGTGATGTCCGCGCCGCCGGCCGCCTGAGTCGAGAACGGGCCGGCCTCGATCCGGGCTTCCGGTGCCGCTGCGGGATACCAGAGTGCAACATCGATCTGCGTGCCGTGATAGGGCACGCTCAGGCGCTGCAGGCCGGCGGTGTGCGCCAGGGCGCCGGCTGCCCACAGGCTGGCCACAATGGTGGCGGCGACGGTGATCGGGCGGGTGAAGGTGATTGGCTGGAGCATGGTCGGGCGCTGGGTAGGGCTGAATGACTGGCAACGGGACGGATACTCGCCCGGGCCGGCCCGCGGCGCGAGCGCTTTGCGATGAAGCGCGCCCATGGGGCGCGAAATGCCTGCTGCGGGCGCGGACCGCCGCCCGGATCGGCGCGGGCTCTTAGAATGCGTCTGTGAACCGGCTCGCCCGATCGGCGGGCGGGCGCCCGATCAGCAACCGCCCGACCCATCCTCGTGGGCCGGGCCCGTAACGGAGACCAGCATGCGCGGCCGAGATGTATTCATGAACAGCCTCGTCGCCCACGGCGTCGAGCACGTGTTCGGTAATCCGGGCACCACCGAGAGCCCGTTTCTCGATGCCCTGCGCGACTATCCGTCGATCTCCTATGTCACCTGCCTGCACGAAGGCATCGCGGTGGGGGCGGCCAGCTACTACGCGCGCCAGGCCGACCGCTGTCCGGTGGTGAATCTGCATGTCGCCCCGGGTCTGGGTAATGCGATCGGCATGATCTACAACGCGCTCAAAGCGCAGGCGCCGATGGTGGTCACGGCCGGCCAGCAAGATACGCGCATGCTGCGCCGTGCCCCGGTACTCAGCCATGACCTGGCCGCGATGGCGGCACCGGTCTGCAAGTGGAGCACCCAGGTGCAGACCGCCGACGAGATGGACCAGGTCATGCGCCGCGCCTTTCGTATTGCCTGTCAGGCGCCGGCCGGCCCGGTGTTCGTGGCGCTGCCCATCGATGTCATGGAGCAGGAAACCGACAACCTCGCGCAGGCACCCGGTCAGATCCGCGTGCGTCAGTGGCCGGACGCCGAGTCGATCGCGCAGGCGGCGGCGGCGCTGAGCGAGGCCGTCGCACCGGTGATCGTGGTGGGTGATGCGGTCGGTCGTGGCGGCGCGATGGAACAACTGGTCGCGCTCGCCGAGCGCATCGGGGCACCGGTGTTCGGCGAGGGCATCCGCGGGCATGTGTCGTTTCCGGCCACCCATCCGCAGTGGCGCGGCGGCGTCGCCTTCGATGCGGCGGGCATCCGCTCCGCGCTCGGGGACGCCGATGTGGTTCTGCTGCTGGGCGGGCCGTTCTTCGAAGAACTCTGGTACGCGCCGGGCTCGCCATTCCCGGCCGGCGCGCGCGTGATCCAGTTGGAAACCAGCGAGCAGACACTGGGGGTCAACCATTCGCCCGACATCGGTCTGGTCGGCGACATGGCGCTCAGCCTGCAGGCGCTGAACATGATGCTCGAGCAGCAGTGGGGCGCCAGCCAGCAGGCCAGTGCCTCGGCAAGGGTGCAGGCAATGGCCGAGGCGGCGCGCGCCGCGGCCGATGCGCGCAAGGCCCGGCTGGCCAAGGCCTGGGGTCGTGAGCCGATCTCGATGGCGCGCGCAATGGCCGAGCTCGCCGCCGGCACCCCCGGGAACGCCATCATCGTCGAGGAGACGATCACGGCAAGCCTGGAATTCGCCGCTGCATTCGCACCCTCGCGTGCCGATGGCTATCTGGGTGCGCGCGGCGGTGGCATCGGCCAGGGCCTGGCTGGCGCGCCGGGCGCGTCGGTGGCCGAGCCCGGGCGGCCGGTGCTGTGTTTGTCGGGGGATGGTTCGGCCATGTATTCGATCCAGGCACTCTGGACGGCCGCACATCTGCACCAGCCGATCGTGTTCGTGATCCTGGTCAACCGCGAATACCGGGTGCTCAAGCACAACCTGGATATTTACCGGCAGCGCTTCGGCGTGAGTGCCGATGCCGGTTATCCGCACATGGATCTGGGCGGCCCGGCGCTCGGCTTCGTGGAGTTGGCGCGTGGCATGGGCGTGGCCGCCCGCCACATCACGAATCCGGGAGAAATCGAACCGGCCCTGCATGATGCGTTTCGCGAGGGCGGCCCCCATCTGATCGCCATCGAGATCGAGGGCAAGCGATGAGCGATGCCGACCTGGCCCGGATCGGCGTCGATATCGGTGGCACCTTCACCGACGTGGTGATCCAGAGCGGCGCACGACTGGTGTCGCAGAAGGTGCTGACCACCCACGTGGCGCCGGAGCAGGGCATTCTCGAGGGGGTCCGTGCGGTACTCGCCAAGGCCGGCATCGATGCGGGCCGTGTGCGCGATATCGTCCATGGCACGACCCTGGCCACCAATGCCTTGATCGAGCGCCGCGGCGCACACACGGCATTCGTGACCACGGCCGGTTTTCGCGACGTGATCGAGATGCGCACCGAGAGCCGGTTCGAGCAGTACGACCTGAATCTGCGGCTGCCCGATCCGTTGATCGCACGCGAGCATCGTCATGTGCTGTATGAGCGTATCGGTGCACAGGGACAGGTGTTGATCGGGCTCGACGAAGGCGAGGTGGCCGCGCTGGCCGATCGCCTCGGGCGCGGGGGTTACGAAAGCGTCGCGATCGGCCTGATTCACAGCTATGCCAATCCCGCCCATGAACGCCGGGTGGCGCAGATCCTGCGGGATCGCTTGCCGCGGGTCAGCCTGTCGATCTCCAGCGAGGTGTCGCCGCAGATGCGCGAGTACGCGCGTTTCAACACGGTCTGCGCCAACGCCTATGTCAAGCCGTTGATGCGCGCCTATCTGCTGCGGTTGCGCGAAGCGCTGGCCGGGCTGGGCATCGATGCACCGGTCTATATGATGCATTCCGGGGGAGGTATCGTTTCGCTGGACAGCGCCGCCGAGTTTCCGGTGCGCCTGGTCGAATCGGGCCCGGCCGGCGGCGCGATCTTCGCCGCGCGCCTGGCCCAGGCGCATGGGCTCACGCATGCGCTGTCGTTCGATATGGGTGGCACCACGGCCAAGATCTGTCTGATCCGCGATCACACCCCCAAGACCGCGCGCGTGTTCGAGGTGGCGCGCACCTACCGCTTCAAGAAGGGTTCCGGCATGCCGATCTCGATCCCGGTGATCGACATGGTCGAGATCGGTGCCGGCGGTGGATCGCTCGCGCATGTCGATGCGCTGCGTCAGATCCGGGTCGGTCCGCGCAGCGCCGGGTCGGAGCCGGGGCCGGCCTGCTATGGCCGCGGCGGCAGCGAGCCGGCTGTCACCGATGCCGATCTGTTGCTCGGCAGGCTCGATGCTCACGCCTTCGCCGGTGGCAGCTTCGATCTGCAGCCACAGGCGGCCGAACGGGCGGTAGAGCAGGCGATCGCGACACCATTGTCGATGAGCATGATCGAAGCCGCCAATGGCATTGCCGAGGTGGTCGACGAGAACATGGCCAATGCCGCACGCGTGCATGCGGTCGAGAACGGCGAGGATCTGGCCGACTACACGATGATCGCGTTCGGCGGCGCCGCGCCGATTCATGCGGGCCGGTTGTGCCAGAAGCTCGGCATGCAGCGGGTGTTGGTGCCCAGCGGTGCCGGCGTGGGCTCTGCGATCGGATTCCTGGGCGCTCCCTACAGCTTCGAGGCCACGCGCGGCACCTATCTGCGCCTGTCGGATTTCGATCCCGGGCTGGTGCGCGAGACACTGGCCGCACTCACCGAGGAGGCCACAGTATTTGTTCGCCGCTGTGATGCGCAGGCGGCGATCGGGACCCATGCCCGCGCCTATATGCGCTATGTCGGACAGGGGTGGGAGATTCCGGTGAGCCTGCCCGCCGCGGCCTGCGAGCATCCGGATGCCGATGACTATCGGGCGCGCTTCGAGGTGGCATACGAGCATCTGTTCGGCCGCACTGTCGAGGGTCTGGATATCGAGCTGACCGGCTTCTCGCTCGAGGCCGGCACGGCGGTGCCCAGGGTGCAAGCGCTCGAAGCGGTGGCAGACGCGGGCGGCGCGCCGATCGAATCACGGCGTCGCCTGTTCGATCCGATCACGCGCCAGACCGGCGACGCCGGCGTGTGTGCACGCGAGCGCTTCCAGGTGGGCCAGTCGCTGGCCGGCCCGGCGGTGATCACGGAGGCCGAGACCACGATCATCGTGCCGCGCGGCTTCGTGGCGCGCCTGTTGGCCGATGGCACATTCGATCTCACGCGAGCGCCAGACTGATATGTGGACTGATTTCCGCGCCCCTGCGCCGTCCAGGATCCTGCAGCGACATCGCCGTCAGCGGCGTGTGTCGAAATCCGAAAGGAGCTATCGATGAGCCGACATGCATCCGCCTTACCGGCGACCCTCGATGATGTTGCCTGCCAGATCGTCTGGAACCGGCTGATCTCGATCGTCGAAGAGCAGGCCCAGGTGCTGGTGCGCACTGCGTTCTCCACCTCGGTGCGTGAGGCCGGCGATCTGTCGGCCGGTGTCTATGATCTGCAGGGCCGGATGCTTGCCCAGGCAGTCACCGGAACGCCGGGGCATGTGAATTCGATGGCCGAGTCGGTCGGCCATTTCATTGCCGAGATCGGCCTGGCGGACATGCACGAGGGTGATGTCTATCTGACCAATGACCCCTGGCATGGCACCGGCCATCTGCATGATTTCACGATGGTCACACCGGCGTTTTTTGCCGGGGTTCACGTGGGCTTCTTCGCCTGCACCGTGCATGTCGTCGACATCGGTGGGCGCGGCTTCACGGCCGACGGTGCCTCGGTGTTCGAGGAAGGCCTGCAGGTCCCGATCATGGCCTTCGCTCGCCAGGGCGAACTCAATGCCGATCTGCTGCGCATCGTGCGCGCCAATGTCCGTGAGCCGGATCAGGTGGTGGGCGATCTGCATGCGCTGGCCTCCTGCAACGAGATCGGCCAGCGGCGTTTGCGGGAGTTGTTCACCGAGGTGGGTATCGCCGACCTGCAGGAGATCTCGGCCTTCATTCTCGAGCGCAGCCACGAGGCGACGGTGGCGCGGATCGCCGCTTTCGGCGAAGTCAGCGCCGAAAACACGATGACTGTCGACGGCTATGACCAGCCGGTCACGCTCAGGGCGCTGCTCAGCTTCTGGGGCGATCGCGTGCATGTGGACTTCGCGGGCAGTTCGCGCCTGGACCGGCATGGCATCAATGTGCCGCTCGTCTATACGCGCGCCTATGCCTGTTATGCGCTCAAGTGTGCGATCGCACCCGATATTCCGAACAACGCGGCCTCGCTGGCACCGTTCGAGGTCAGCGCGCCCGAGGGCTGCATTCTCAATGCGCGGCGCCCGGCCGCGGTCGCACTGCGCCACATCATCGGCCACATGGTGCCCGACACCGTGCTCGGTGCATTGCACAAGATTCGTGCCGATCTCGTGCCCACCGAAGGGGCCGGTGCGATCTGCAATTTTCATCTGAGCATCCGGCCCCGGCAGGATGATCCGCCGGCCGATGCGCGCCATGCCGAGGTGCTGATGTTCAACAGCGGCGGCATGGGCGCCCGGCCCCATGACGACGGTCTGAGTGCCACCGCGTTTCCGAGCGGGGTCATGACCATGCCGATCGAGGTCACCGAACACGCGGGCCCGATCGTGATCTGGCGCAAGGAACTGCGGCCCGACTCGGGCGGGGCCGGGCGCTTTCGCGGCGGTCTCGGCCAGGACATGGAGATCGGCGTGCTCGAGGGCCATGAGTTCGATTTCAGCGCCATGTTCGACCGCCTCGATCATCCGGCCCGCGGCCGCGACGGTGGCGCCGCCGGGGCGCCGACCCGTTTCACGCTGGACGACGGAACGGCCCTGCGCGGCAAGGGCAAGCAGCGGATTCCGGTCGGCCACCGGGTGGTGCTGTCGCTCCCCGGCGGCGCCGGCTATGGAGATCCGGCCGGGCGTGAGCGCGAGCGGGTGATGCACGATCTGCGGGCCGGTTACATTACCGAGCAGGCGGCGCGCGATCGCTACGGGCTCGATGACGAGGCCGTGGCGCTGGCCATCGGCCGCGCCGCCCCGTCGGATTGACGCGGCTCGAGATGTTGCGCCCGATCTGCAGTGATGCGTGGCACCGCGCTTGTGTCATCGTGCGGATATCCTGACTGTTCACAATGTGGAGACATCATGTCCGAGGCTGCCGAGCGGCAATCCGATCCTTACCGGGGCGCGCCCGTCGCACAGGCACGCGCCGCCAATGGCGCACTGTGCAGCCTAGCGCTGCTGGCCCAGGGCGAGAAGCTGCAGCGTGCGCTGTTGCCTGCCGGCGAGCATATTCATGTCGCGATCGGCCATGGCATGTCCAATTCGGTGATGATCGAGGCGCCCGACGGGCTGATCATCATCGATACCGGCGACAGCGAGCAGGAGGCGCGCGAGCACATGGCCGCGTTTCGCACGGTGAGCGACAAGCCGGTCAAGGCGGTGATCTATTCGCACTCGCACTATGTGTTCGGCACGGCCGCCTGGCTAGACCGGGCCGACGGCGAACTGGAGGTCTGGGCGCATGCCAAGACCGATGCCAATGTCAACGAGATCGCCGCCGAGATCGGGCCCGCCTATCGGCGCCGTGCCATGCAGATGTTCGGCTACTTTCTGCCGGACGATGGCGACGACGCGATGCCGCACTACGGCCTGGGCATCGAGTTCTATCATCGCGACCGGCGCGCCAAGATCGGCTACCTGAAGCCCACGCGCACGGTCGATGCCGAGTGCGAGCACCGCATCGCCGGCCTGCTGGTGCGCTTCATTCCCTCGCCCTCGGATTCCGATGACACGCTGATCATCCAGCTGCCCGAGCTCGACGCGGTGGTCAACAATCACTGCTGGCCGGCACTGTTCAATGTCTATACGCTGCGTGGCGAGCGCTATCGCGATCCGCTTGCCTATGTGGCCGGCATCGATCGCATTCTCGAGATGGATCCCGAGCACCTGGTGGGGGTTCACGGACCGCCGGTGACCCCGCGCGCGAACGCCCGCCAGGCCGCCCGCGATCAGCGCGATGCGGTGCAGTTCATCTGGGATCAGACCGTGCGCGGCATCAATGACGGCCTGGCGCTCGAGGACATCGTCGCGCGCGTGCGCCTGCCTGCCCATCTGAACGAGAGCCCGTGGATCCCGCAGGCCTATGGTGAGCTCGCCTACCATGTGCGCGGTGTCTACAACGGTCTGTTCGGCTGGTATGAGATGGATGCCAGCCGCCTGCACCCGCTGCCACCTGCCGAGGCCTCGAGCCGCACGATCGATGCCATGGGCGGGCGTGAGGCGGTGGTCCTGCGGGTGCGCGATGCGCTGGCCGCACAGGACTGGTCCTGGGCGGCCGAACTGGCGGCGCATCTGGTACGTGCCGAGCCAAACGATGATCAGGGGCGGCAGCTGAAGGCGCAGGCGCTGCGCGCGATCGCCCAGGTGACCTCGGCCGCGAACACGCGCTCGGTCTGCCTGACCGAGGCGCTCGATCTCGAACGCAGGATCGATATCCTCGCCGCAACGCCCTGGCGTTTCGGCCGGCTGCGGGTGCTGGGCGCCGAGCCTTCGCGCTTCGTGCGTGCACTGCGCGTGCGCCTTGACCCGGATAGAGCCGCTTCGGTGCGCGCCAGTGTCTCGTTCACTTTCACCGATGTTGGCGCGCGCTGCGGATATGAGATCGATCGCGGGATCGCACGCTTTCAGGAACCCGGGCCGGTCGAGGGCGATGTCTCGCTCACGCTCGATCTGCCGGCATGGGCCGACTGGGTCGACGGGCACATCTCGTTGACCGAGGCCGTCGCGGCGGGGCGGATCCAGGTCGGGCCGTCGCTGGCCGAGGCGATCGCGGTGCTTGGTGTGTTCGATCGGCTGGCGCTCTAGTGGCCGCGAAGAGATCCGACGCGCGCCCGGGCGCGCGCGTGCACGGATGCCGGCACCGCGCGCACGATCGATCCGGCCGATGAACGCCCCGGCGAAGCCCTTGCCGAATGCGGTTTGCCCGGTTTGCGGCGCGGCCAACCGGTGCGCGCCGGCGGCCAGTGGCTCGTTCGACACGCCGTGCTGGTGCCGCGATCTGCGCATCGATCCCGCGCGGCTGGTGGCGACCCCCGAGGCCGCCCGCGGCCTGGCCTGCCTTTGTCCGCGATGTGCGGGTGCCACGGTCGCCCCGGATGAATCACAATAGGCGCTCGCAGCCGCACGGCAAACGAGGATGACATGGCCGATGATTCAGGCAATCTGGCAGAGTTGATCGACGACAGTCTCGAGCATCTGGCCGAGCGCGTCGGCGATCCCGGCCCGCTGCTCTACGAGGACCTGTTCGAGCGCGCACCGGAGGTCGTGGAGCTGTTCATTCTCGACACCGACGGCTCGGTGCGTGGAGAGATGCTCTACCGGGCGTTCGAGACGCTGCGGGATCTGGCCGCCGAGCGCGGCTTTGCAGCCGACGCGCTGGCCCTGGAGGTGCGCAACCATCTGGGCTATGGCGTGCCGATCGAGCGCTTCACCTTGTTCTTCGATCTGATCGCCGAGGCCTGCCAGCGGGCCAGCGCCGATGACTGGTCACCGGCGCATGCGCGTGCCTGGCAGGCGCTGCGCGTCAAGGCGCTGGCGATCATCGATGAGGCCGTCGGGGTCTACGGGGGCTAGCGCGCCCGCGCGAGTCTTTCCGCGGGCCGGCGGATGTCAGCTGCCGGCCTTCGGATACAGAATCATCTGCGTGCAGCGAAACAGCGCCAGTGTCTTGCCGGTCTCATGATGGCTGACTTCGGCATCCCAGATCTGCGTCGTGCGGCCCAGGTGAGCCGGCCGCGCAATGCATTCGATCGTGCCTTCGCGTGCCGTGCCCATGAAGTTGGATTTCAACTCGACCGTGGTGAAACCGACCGCGCCTGGCGGCAGGTTCTCTACGCAGCCATAGCCTGCGCTGGTATCGGCCAACGCGATGATCGTGGCCGCATGCAGAAAGCCGTTGGGGGCCATCAGCTGCGGGCCGACCGGTAGCCGTGCGTGAACCGCTTCGGGCCCGACCTCGGTGAACTCGAGTCCCAGATGACCAGGCAAGGCGTCGCGGCCCCGTTCGTTGTAGTGGTGTGCGCGATTCATGCATGATCTCCGGGCGTGGCGAGGGATCCGCACATCTTACGTGTCCGCGAACGCTCGCCACAGGTGACCAGCCACGATTTTCGGCCCGCCGCTCGGCGGGTGTGCCCGGCGGCCTGGAACCCGGCCGCCGTCAGAATCATTCGCCGGCGTTCTTCTGGTACAGAGGCATCACCACCTCGGCATACCGGGTGAGTTCTTCGATGCGTTGATCATGCGGTGGATGGGTGGACAGGAAGCCGGGTGGGCTGCCCTTTGACACCTCGCTCATCTTGCGCCATAGCGAAATGGCCGCGCGCGGATCGTAGCCGGCGCGGGCGGCCAGTTCGATGCCGATGCGATCGGCCTCCGACTCCTGGGTGCGCGAGTTAGGCAGATTGAAGGTGAGATCGAGCGTGAGATTGGCCAGCTTGGCCACATCCTGCGACACGCCGGTGGCCGCACCGAGTACACCAAGCGCCAGCTGCTGCGTGGCCGCCTGCGATGCGCGTTCGCGCCCGTGCTCGCGCAGGGCGTGCGCGATCTCATGGCCGAGAATGGCGGCCAGTTCGGCGTCGCTGAGTTGCAGCTTGTCGATAATGCCGGTGTAGACCGCGATCTTGCCACCGGGCATGGCCCAGGCATTGAGTTCCTCGGAGGTGATCACATGCACCTCCCAGTCCCAGCCAGGGGCGTCCTTGCGGAACGCGACGGTCTTGGGAATCAGGCGTTGCGTGATCTGGCGAACGCGCGCCAGTGCTTGCTTGTCACGGTCGAGCTTGCCCTCGTCGCTGGCCTTGTTGATGATCTGCGCATAGGCCTGCTCGGCGCCTTCACGCAGTTGCTCGGCCGGAACCAGCGCTGAGAATTTCTGTTCGCGCTCCACACCAACCGCGCCGGATTGGGTGGTGGTCGCGCTCGAACAGGCGACCACGGTCGTGGTCAGGGCGGCCAGTGCGGCAGGGCGCCACGCGCGGCTCGAGAAAGCAATCAGGGCAGACAACATGGTCATCTCCAGTCGTGGCCGATCGGCGGATCTTGATGCGCTTCGAGTGCGCAAGCTTCATGCCCGCCACGTTGCCTTACGCTACGCCATTCTCCCCACGCCTGACGCAGAATCAGTTGTGCCGAGCGCAGGAACAGCCCAGCCATCACCAACGCAACCAGCAGGTCGGGCCATCTGGAACCGCTCAGCCCTACCAGCGCGCCGGCGATCATGACCGCGACATTGCCGATCGCATCATTGCGTGAGCAGAGCCAGACCGATCGCACATTGGCGTCGCCATCGGCATAGCGCATCAGCAGCAGCACACTGGTCAGATTGGCGAGCAGTGCGAGCAGACCGACAGCGCCCATGACGGGGGCCTCGGGCAGGCCCGAGCCGAAGATGCTGATCAAGGTACTGGTGAACACCCAGAGACCCATCGCCGCAAGGCTCAGCCCCTTGATCATCGCCGCCGACGCGCGCACCGACATCGCCCTGCCGATGACTGCCAGGCTCATGCCGTAGGTAAGCGTGTCGCCAAGGAAATCCAGGGCGTCGGCCTTCAGGGCCTGTGAGCCGGCCAGGTGTCCGGCCACAATCTCGACCCCGAACATGACGGCGTTGATCGCGATCACGATCCAGAGCATCAGGCGGTAGCGGCCGTCCAACCCATCGAAGACCGGGTTGCCATGGCAGCCACAGGCATCGTCGTCGCCCGGCGCAGAGACGTTGGCCGCGCTGCACGCGTCGGCAGCGAGGGCCGTTCGCGCGGTCTGTTTGCCGGCCGCCAGGCGTGCCGGTGCCTCGTCGAGTGCATCGGGCGGGAGCAAGGGCAGGCGCTGCTCCCGCATCGCTCGCACCCGCGCATTCATCCAATGCCGGATCAGATGCCGATACAGCCAGCCGCGCAGGTTGCCAAGCGATTGGCGATGCTGCGCATAGAACGCGTCGGGGGTGTCGTGAACACCGAGATCGCGCGCGATGCCTGTGGACTGAATCAGCGTGTCGTTGCCGCGCCAGTGGACGGGTGGATCCTGCAGCGCGTCGGTGCCGATGCCATAGGCACAGAGGCGCTGGCGGTCACCGAAGTGCGACTGAATCGCGCCGAGCATGGCGTCGTCGATGATGAATCCCTCGAGCACCACCCAGCGGCCGTCGTGCCAGACCTCGACCCAGCTGTGAATGATCTCGGCCGGCGCCAGCCCGTAGACCGCTTCGGGCACGACGCCACGTTGCAGCGCCTTGTCGATCGTGAAGCCATGCAGGCGGCAGGCGATTCCGGTGGCCCGCAACAAGGCCATCAACAGGATGGCCTTGGTGTTGCACTGGCCGTAGCCGTCGGCCAGGACCTGGGAGGCGGTCAACGCATCATCGCGGTTGTAACCGAACGCGATCTCGTTGCGCACGAAGTCGTGGATCGCGCCGATGCGATGTTCGACCGGGAGCGCGCGCCAGCCACGGGCATCGATCAGCGTCTGCACGGCCGGTTCGGCAAAGTCGAGCAGCGGTGAGGGGTGGGTCAGGGATTCATGCATCGGAGAGGCCTCATCGGGATCGGGAGCGGCGAGTCGTGGCCCCCGGGGACGCGCCCGAGGGCCTGAACAGGACCGCGATGAGGACAGCATAGAATCTCTAGTGACTAGAGGGTCAAGAGGATTTGTGATGTATTCCATTGGCGAGCTGGCAAAGCGCACCGGGGTCAAGATTCCGACCATCCGCTACTACGAGCAACTGGGGCTGATCGACGCCGCCGGTCGCTCGGATGGCAATCAGCGCCGCTATGGCGAGGCCGGCATGGCACGGCTGTCGTTCATTCGCCATGCACGCGACCTGGGCTTTTCGATTGCCGACATTCGCGAACTGGTGGCGCTCAGCGATCATCCGTCGCGGCCATGTGGCGATGCCCATGGCATTGCCGCGCGCCACCTCGATCGGATTCGCGCGCGCATGGCCCGCCTGGGCCGCCTGGAACACGAGCTCGAACGCATCCTCGCCTGCGATGCCCAGACCGTGGCCGATTGCGCGGTGATCGAGACCCTCGCCGATCACGACCAATGTCTGGATGAACACTGAAATGAACAACGATCGGGATGCGAACCGGAGAAGGCCATCGGCCGATGGCACCGGGACGACACAGGGTGGCCGGCCAACTCGTGACTGGCAGCCCGGGGCGAGCGCGCCATTGGCCGGTGTGCGGGTGCTCGATCTGTCTCGTCTCGTGGCCGGCAACATCGTCTCGCATGTGCTGGCGGATTTCGGCGCCGAGGTGATCAAGGTGGAGGCGCCCGGCCGGGGCGATGATCTGCGCGCCTGGCAGGTCGAGGGTGTGTCCACCTACTGGAAGGTCTATGCACGCAACAAGAAGAGCATCACGCTCGACTACCGGCAGGGTGAGGGCCGCGATCTGCTGCTCGGGCTGGTGCGCGGCGCGGCGATGCTGATCGAGAACTTCGTGCCTGGTCGCCTGGAGAAAATGGGTCTCGGGCCCGATGTGCTGCACGAGATCAATCCGGCGCTGGTCATCGTCCGGGTGTCCGGATGGGGCCAGACCGGGCCCTGGTCATCCAGGCCCGGGTTTGGCTCGCTGGTCGAGGCGGCCAGCGGCTTCGCCGCCATGAATGGCTTTCCTGACCGGCCACCGGTGCTGCCGCCGCTGGCACTGGCCGACATGATCGCCGGGCTGCAAGGCGCCTCGGCCGCGATGATCGCGCTACGCCATGTGGAGGTCAGCGGTGGCCGCGGACAGGTCATTGATCTGTCCTTGTTCGAGCCGATTCACGCGATTCTCGGACCGGAGGCGGCCAACCTGTCTCTTACCGGCAGGCCGACGATGCGTTCCGGCAGTCGTGCGCCCAACACAGCGCCGCGCAATGTCTATGCATGCAGCGACGGCCGCTTCGTGGCGTTGTCGGCGTCCATGCAATCGATGGCCGAGCGGCTGTTCACGATGATGGGCCGGCCCGAGTTGATCGATGACCCGCGCTTTCGTACCAACACGGATCGCATCGCCAACAACGATGCGATCGATGCGATCGTGGCCGACTACATCCGCGGCTACACGCAGGCCCAGATCCTGGCGCTCTGCGAAGCGGCCGGCGTCACGATCGGCCCGGTGCTCGATTCGGCGGATCTGCGCGAGCATCCGTATGTGCAGGGCCGCGAGGTGATCGTCGATGTCGCCGACGACGACGCGGGCAGCCTGCCGATGCATGACATCGTGCCGCGTCTGAGCGAGTCGCCCGGCAGTCTGCGCATGCCGGCGCCGCGCCTGGGGGAGCACAACGCACAGATCTATG
Organism: Burkholderiaceae bacterium; assembly: GCA_041396585.1. Classification (GTDB taxonomy): domain Bacteria; phylum Pseudomonadota; class Gammaproteobacteria; order Burkholderiales; family Burkholderiaceae_E; genus JAUIAI01. The sequence goes on from JAWKYG010000010.1 coordinate 90,318, forward strand.
CCGGGCTCGGCCTGGATGCGCAGGCGCTTGAGCGCCTGGCCGCCAACGGCACGATCTGAGCAGCCCGCTAGGCGGCGGGCAAGCCGGGCAGCGCGGCCTCGAAGGCCTGCTCGAACACATCCATTTCATCGGCGCGGCCAACACCGATGCGCACGCAGCGGTTCAACGGTGCCACCCCGGGCATGCGGATGAACACATCGGCGGCGGCCAGCGCCGCCAGCATCGCCTGGGCGCGTTCGGAGGAGCCCATGTCCACGGCCACGAAGTTGGTGGCCGAGGGCAGGCTGGCCAGCCCGTGACGGGCCGCGAAACCGGCGATCCTGGCCCGGCCGGCACTCACCGCACGGCCGACGCTGGCGAGGAATTCCGTATCGGCCAGTGCCGCCAGTGCACCGGCCTGTGCGGCCCGGGATACGCCGAAGTGATTGCGGATCTTGTTCAGCCCGGTGATCAGATCGCGGTGGCCGATTGCATAGCCGATACGCGCACCCGCCATGCCATAGGCCTTGGAGAAGGTGCGCAGGCGCAACACCCGGGTGTCGGCGGTATCGATCGGTGCCAGCGTCCCTGCCGGGGCGAACTCGCCATAGGCTTCGTCGAGCAACAGCAGGCAATCGCCAGGCAGCCGGTCGATGAAGGCACGAATCCGGTCAGCCTCGTGCCAGGTGCCCATCGGGTTGTCCGGATTGGCCAGATAGATGAGTGCCGCACCGGTTTCGCGTTGGCGATCGGCCAGGCCGTCGATGTCTTCATGATCATCGCGGTAGGGCACGGTTTCGAGCCGGCCGCCGAAACCGGCCACGTGATAGTTGAATGTCGGATAGCCGCCCAGCGAAGTCACGACCGGAACCCCCGGCGTGACCGTCATGCGCACGCACAGGCCGAGCAGGGAATCGACGCCGGCATCGACACAGACCTCATCGGCTTGCACACCGTGAAACTGCGCCAGTGCCATGCGCAGATCATGATTCTCGGGGTCGCCGTACCAGGCGCTCTCGTCGATCGCGGCACGCATCGCGGCCGCTGCCGCCGGCGACATCCCGAAAGAGCTCTCGTTGGCGCCGATCCTGGCCAGAAACCGGCGGGCGCGCTGCCGCTCGAGCGCCTCGGGGCCGACGAAGGGAATCGCGCTGGGCAGGCTCACCACCAGGGGGGTGAAGGGGATGGCGCCGGTGGTCGTCGAGCCGGGCTCGGAGGGTTGGCTGGCATTCATGGCGATGGCTTCACTGGCGGCCAAAACGGGTGCCGCGAGAGTTTACTGCAGCGGCCGGGCCGTTCATCGAACTGTCATCACCATGACATATCTTTCCTGGCGACGATCCCCTGAGACCCCGAAATGAGTTCGATCGACGCCGCCACCCTGCGCCGCCTTCACGAAGATTTCAGCGACAGTTTGGACGAAGAGCTCGAGCTCGAGCTGGACGACTACCGCTTCTCCACCGAAGACCGGGGCGCAGCCCTGCTCGACGATGACGAGCGCCAGGCGCGACGCGATTACTTTCGCAATCTGCTCAGATTGCAGGGCGAACTGGTGAAGCTGCAAGACTGGATCGTCCGAGAGCAGCGCAAACTTGTGGTCATCTTCGAAGGGCGCGACGCGGCCGGCAAGGGCGGCGTGATCAAGCGCATCACGCAGCGGCTGAATCCGGGCGGGCCCGGAGCTCTCAGGCGACCGAAGCAGATTGTGCGGAATCTCCGATCGCGGCCCAGATCTTGGGCGCGGTCAGTGGCATCTGCAGATCGGCGAGTCTGGCTTCGGGCACCCCGGCCCGGGCCAGCGCATCGATCACCGCATTGAACACCGCCGGCAGCGCGCCGGTGGTGCCGATCTCGCCAACCCCCTTGGCACCGAGCGGATTGCGCGCGGTGGGCACGGACTGATCGAGCAGGGTGGTGAAGCCATCGATCACGCCGAACTGCGGCAGCGCATAGTCCATCAGGCTCGCGGTCAGCATCTGGCCGGTGTCGTCGTCATAGACAACTTCCTCGAGCAGCACCTGGCCGATCGATTGCACGATGCCGCCTTCCAGCTGGCCGGCGACGATCTGCGGGCTGACAACCGTGCCGACATCGTAGACACCGACGTAGGTCTGCACCTGCACCTGCCCGGTGGCGGGATCGATCTCGACCTCGCAGACATGCGCGGCATTGGGCCAGGTCTGCCCATCGACGCGGTCGGTGTCGGCCAGTCGGATCTCGCCCTCGGACTGTTGTCCGGCCAGGGTGAACAGATCGATGCCTCGATCGGTGCCGACGATCTCGAAGCGGCCGGCCTGGTATTCGAGATCATGCTCACCGACCTCGAGCGCATCGGCGGCCAGGCCGCGGGCGACATCCAGCGTGCGCCGGGCGACGATATCGATCACCGAACCGCCGACCAGCAGCGAACGGGAACCGCCGCTGCCGAATCCGTTGGCCCGGTCGGTGTCGCCCTGGATCACGCGAATCCGCTCGATCGGGATATCGAAGGCCTGCACCAGCAGCTGCGCATAGCTGGTGGCGATCCCCTGGCCCATCGGCATCGTGGCCGAGACCACCTCGATGATCCCCTCGGGCGCCACGCGGATCTCGACCTCTTCCTCGAACTGGTTGGCACCGCAGGCCTTCAGGAAGGTGACCACGGCGCGCCCGCGCAGTCGTCCGCGTGCGTCGGACTCGGCCGCCCGTTGCTCGAACTCATGCCAGCGGGCATGCTCGAGCGCCTGGTCCAGCATGCGCTCGAACTGGCCGCAGTCATAGCACTGGCCGAGCGGATTCTCATAGGGCATCAGCGCGGGTGGAATCAGATTGCGCCGGCGCAGACTGACCGGATCGAGCCCGCAAACCCTGGCGGCCTCGTCGACCAGCCTTTCGATGATGAAGATCGATTCCGGGCTGCCCGCGCCACGATAGGCGCCGATCGGCGCTGTGTGTGTCAGCAGCGCACGTTGATCCAGATCCACGCAGCCGATCCGATAGACATTGGTGCAGATGCCCGGCACATAGGTGAAGGGCTGGGCCAGGCCGATGGCGCTCGGATAGGCGCCGAGGTTGGCGTCGGTGCGCAGGCGCAGTGCCAGCATGCGGCCGTCCGCGTCCAACGCCAGCGACGCATGCGCGATCATGTCGCGCCCGTGGACCGCGGACAGGAAGTCTTCCTGGCGGCCCGGCATCCAGCGCACCGGGCGTCCCAGTGTCCAGGCCGCATGGGCGACGACGACGTCTTCGGGATAGATGCCGGTCTTCATGCCGAAACCGCCGCCGACATCACCGACCAGCACGCGAACCGAATCTGTCTCAAGGCCGAGCATCGCGGCCAGGGTGTTGCGGATGCCGGTGGGCATCTGGTTGGACAGCCGGACGGTCAGTCGCTGGTTGTCGGGATCGCGCCAGGCGATGACCGCGCGCGGCTCGAGCGAGACCGGTGCGAGCCGTTGGTTCACCGCCCGTACCTCGGCGACATGTGCGGCCGAGGCGAATGCGGCATCCACGGCCGCCGCATCGCCAAGACGACGCATGGCCGACAGGTTGCCCGCGCATTCAGGATCGACCGCGGGCGCCGAAGGCTCGCTGGCGCGCGCGAGATCGGTGATCGAGGCCAGCGGCTCGTAATCGATCAGAACCGCCTCGAGCGCGTCGAGCGCCAGCGGGGCGGTTTGTGCAACCACCGCGGCCACCGCCTCGCCGACGAAGCGGACCGTGTCTGCGGCCAGCACCGGACGCCGCCCGCCACCCGGGGCGCGGCCCTCGGCATCATGAAAGATCTCGGCCAGGGCCGGCATTGCATCGATGCCCGCGGCGCTGAGATCGGCGGCGGTGATCACCGCGACCACCCCGGGCAGGCCGAGCGCCGCCGAGGTCTCGATCGAGCGGATCCGTGCGTGCGCATGTGGCGAGCGCACGAACATCAGATGCAGATGCCCGTCAGCCGGGGTGTCATCGGTGAAACACGCCTGCCCGGTCAGCAGGCGCTGATCCTCGATGCGACGCACTGCCTGGCCCACGCCGTAGCGCGCGCGCGGATGATCGATGACCTTTTTCATTTGAGCAGGGGCATCATCGCGGTGGCGATGCTGAGCACGAAGAAGAAACCCGCCATATCGGTGATCGTGGTGAGCAGGGGGCCGCTGGCCACGGCGGGATCCTGGCCGAGCTTTTTCAACAACAGGGGCACCACGCCGCCGATCGAGACGGCCACGATCGTGTTCAGCGCCAGCGCGACGCCGATCACCACGCCCAGGTAGGGATTGCCCTTCCAGATCCAGGCGACCAGACCGATCAGCACGCCCAGCGCAACGCCGTTGATCGATCCGACCGTGACCTCCTTGAGCCAGACCCACATGGCGTCGACCGGCTTGACCAGGCCCAGAGAAAGCTCGCGCATGGTCACGCCGACCGCCTGATTGCCCGAGCAGCCGCTCATGTCGGAAACCATGGGCAGGAACACGGCGATCGCGATCACCGCGGCGAGCGTCTCCTCGTACATCGAAATCACGCTTGCGGCGAGGATGTTCAGGCCGATGTTCGCGCTTAGCCAGGCCAGCCGCCGCTTGGCGCGTACCGTGGTCGGCATCGTGCGCAGTTCGTCGCCAAAGACACCTTGCAGTCGCAAGGCTTCGGTCTCGGCACGGTCCTGTGCGGCATAGGCGACCGTCTCGCGCGAAACCACGCCCAGCAGACGGTTCTCCTCGTCCGTGACCGGTACCGCCGGGAACGAGTGCTTCTCGAAAAAATCCTGCAGCTCATCGAGCGTGGCTTCGACACCCACGCGCAGTGGCGTGGTCATGATCTCGGAGAGTGGCGCGCTGCGCCGCGTGGACAACATCTCCGGCAGCGAGACCACGCCGACGAGCCGGTTGCCGCCGTCGACGATGTAGGGATGATGGCGCTGGTAGCGCTCGAAGCCTTCCTCGTCGCTGGCCAGCCGGCGAAAGAAGCTGCCCACCTGATCGGTATCGCGGCAGGTCAGTACCTCGACGATCATCAGACCGCCGGCGGTCTCCGGATCGTAGGCCGCCATCCGGCGTACCTCGGCGGCCTCGCTGGCATCGAGTTCCGCGAGAATGGCCTCGGCGCGATCCTGGTCGAGCTCGGCGATGACGTCTGCGCGGGTGTCCGAATGCAGTTCATCGACGATATCGGCCGCCTTGCTGATCTCGAGGCTTTCGAGCAGGGTGCTGGCCAGCTCGATCGGCGCTTCCTCGACCAGGCTCGCCGCCATCTCGACCGGCAGGCTGGCCAGCGCCGCATCACGGGTTTCGTCGGGCAGATGGCTGAGCTCGCGCAGGGCCTCGCTGACCGAGAGCTCGTCGATGATGCGCACCAGCGCATCGGCATCCTCGGTTTCGAGCGCATGACGGATCTGATCCGATGCATCGATGTCGTCGCCACGCGTGCTTCGCGATTCCTCACCCGGCCGGTCCTGGCTACGCGCGTCTTGGCGCGCGGGCGAATCATGCTCTGCATCTGGCGCGACCTTCGTCGCAATGTCGTCGCCATCGTGCGCGGATTCGGCGGGACGATTGCCGGGGCTCTTGGGCTCGTGGTGGGGCGGTACGGTCATGACACGGAATCGGGTTCGAGGCGGAGCCGCCATTGTGCGCGCAAAGTGTGTGATCGATTCAGGGCACCCGCGCGGATATGCCGGGTCGGTATCTTCCCCGCAACGAGCCGTCTGTGGCCGGGCTCTTCCCCGCAACGAGCCGTCCGTGGCCGGGCTCGCCGATGCCCGCGCCCACTCCGTCTGCCAGCAAGGCGCGCGCCCCGCGCCAGCGCGGGCCGCCTGCACGCGGCGCCCTCAGGACAGCAGTTGCATGTCCGGCGAGGCGGGCAGCGTGGCCAGATAGGCATGCGCACGCGCGGCGATCGAACTGCCCACGTGGGCGTCCGGACCCAGCACATGGCATGCCGCGAATGGAATCGATGGCAGGGTGAGCGCGGATTCCACGATGCGTAGCCGACCCTCCGCGAGTTCGCGGGTGATCACCGCCCTGGGTACGGCGCCGACACCAAAACCGTTGCAGATCATCAGGATGATTGCCTGCAGAGAATTCACCGAATGCACGTGTGGAGCGATCCCCATTCTGCGCAGCGCCGCGATCAGTTCCTGATGAGGACGGGTCATGCGCTCGAAGGTGACCAGATTCAGGCCTTCGAGCGCGGCCGCGTCGAGCGGCTCCCTGGGCAAAGCCAGCGTGGGCGGTGCCGCGAGAACCATCGGATGCTCGCACAGCATGGTGCTGCCTATCTCCGCATCGGTGACCGGCCCGACCATGAATGCGAGATCGATGCGCCGCTCGATCAGCTCGGTTCGCAGTCTCGGCGAGGTCGCGATCTCGAGCTCGAAGATGGTATCCGGGAAGGCCTGGCGCAGATCGGCCAGAAAACCCGGCAGCCAGCTCACCGCGAGCGTGTCCGAGGCACCGATGCGCATCACGCCGCCCAGTGGCGCGAGCCCGGCCTGCGCCAGGATCTCGCTACGGATCGACAGCAGCTTCTCGGCCGATTGCAGAAAGCGTCGGCCCGCCGGCGTCAATACCGCGCGGTGGCCGCTGCGATCGAACAGGCGAATGCCGAGACCGGTTTCCAGCGCCGCGATCCGTGCCGATATCGCCGGCTGGGTGGTATTCAGGCGTTGCGCGGCCGCGGCGAATGTCCCGAGCTTGGCGATCAGGTAAAAGCTCTGGATCTGATCGAAATTCATGGCGGCGACCGAAGTGGCCAGTCCTGTTCCGCGGGCCCGGCGAATCGACTGCGACGGGCGACGCCGCCGGATATCCGAGTGGTGTTGACAGGCCCTAACCCACGGACACGAAGCGATCCTGGAGCGGGTCGAGCATCTTCAACTGGCCATCTGCGATGTCGATCCAGGCGCCGTGCAGGGTCAGCCGGCCATCGGTCACGGCTTCGGCGACGAAATCGAAGGTCATCAGGTTGGCCAGCGAAGTCCGCACCGCCTGATGTTCGAGTTCGCGCAGTGCCTCGGCATGATTGCGCCGTTTGGCGCTCAGGCTGCGCGCGGCCGGAATCAGCAACTGCAACCAATTGCCGATATAGCTGATCCGGCCCTGCTCGGCGGCGGGCCCGGCATCGAGGTCGACGCGGGCGGCCGGGGCATCGGCGACGATCTGGGCAGCCGCGGGATCGACCGGCTCATGGTCATGGCCGTGTTCGGTACAGACCATGTCATAGCAGGCACTGACACCCCCGCATCCGGAGTGACCGAGAACCACGATGTGCGCGACGCCGAGCTGCTGAACCGCGAATTCCACCGCGGCGGAGGTGCCGTGGTGCCGCCGGTCGGGATTGCTCGGCGGCACCAGGTTGGCCACATTGCGCACCACGAAGAAATCGCCCGGCTCACCGGCGAAGAGCTGGATCGGGTCGACCCGGCTGTCGCAGCAGGCGATCAACATCGTGCGCGGATTCTGGCCGGCCTTGGCCAGGCGCGCATACCAGGCGCGATCCTCGGCGAACCGGGTGGTTCGCCAGGCGCGGAAGCGGTCGGTCAGATAGGCGGGCAGAGGTTTGGCAGACATAGGGCGCGCGGGCTTGGGCAACAAGCTGCTAGGGTATCAGGCCGCCAGCGGCCACGGTGCCCAGGGCGGGCGATTCTCAGGGGCAGCGGCTGTCAGAGCGAAAGGCCCTTCGGGGGCCGTGTGCGTCAGGCGCCAGCGCGATTACCCCAATACCGGAGTCTGATAGCGCCCGGCAGCTGCGCGCAGCCGCGAGGCGATGCGCGAGCGCAGGGAATCCGGCGCCATCACCGTGACCTGCTCGCCATGGCGCAGGATGTCCATTTCCAACTCGGGGCTGGCCGAGAACGGCACTGCCAGTTCATAGCGGCCGTCGTCGCGCCAGCGACCGCGTTGCTCGGCATGCCAGACCTCGGTGCTCACCCAGCGCGCGGCATCCGGCTCGAACAACAAGGTAGCCCATTGCACATTTTCACCATGGAAGATGCCATAGCCGCCACCCATGGCCCGGGCGACCTGCTCGAGCGGCACCTCGTGGGCGGGCGTATCCAGCACCCGGGCCTCGCGAATCGCATCGAGGGCGAACATGCGCAGCCCGTCTGAACGGTGGCACCAGGCATCCAGGTACCAGGCACTGCGGTAGTGGACCAGCCGTTGCGGCGAGATCTCCCGGCGGGTATCTTCGTTGCGGGTGCGTGTCCAGTAGACGATATCGAGCCGTTGGCGACGCAGCAGGGCCGCACCCACCCGCTGGAAAAAGCGCGGCGGCACCGGCCGGCTAAGCGCCGGCACCAGGCGGACCCGGTCATGGATTTCGTCCGGGCCGCCCGGTGCGCGCTCGAGCAGCGCATTCAGGCGTGTGATGAGGGGATCGATCTGTTCACCGAGCAAGCCGCCGCTGTCGAGATCCTTGAGCAGCTTGTGCATGGTGAGCAGCGCCAGGATCTCGCGATCATTGAACCAGAGCCCGGGCAGCTCGTACTGCGGGCCGACGCCGGACTGCTCGAAGCGATAGCCGCCCGCGTGACGGTCATAGACGATCGGCGCGTTCAGCCGGTCACGCAGGTAGGAGAGATCGCGCTTGAGCGTGGCGCGGGACACCTCGAGTGCCGACATCAGGTCGGCGAAGGGCACCACCTGGCGCTGCGAGATGAGCTGGTCGATTCGGTAAAGGCGTTCAGTCTGATTCATGCGGTTGCGGGTTGTCGCCCGCGCACTACGGTGGTCGCGGATGTCCCGATGCTGGGCTCGCTCGGGCTCATTCGGCGAGCCCGCACGTTAGCACACTGAACCAAACGCAACACCGGGCGCACTCATGAAATCACGCAGTGCCACCGGTCCGAATCACGATCTGCAACACCCTTGGGAGCAAGCCATGACCGACGACAGCCTGTTTGTTTTCGTGCTGATGATGCTGGGCGTTTTTCTGGGACTCATCGTCTCCTGATCGATCAAGCACCTGGCGGCGGGCGCCGTCGGGTCGATTCGGCGTCGCCCCTGTCCATGCCGCGAAACCGTACGATACGTGGGTCTGCCAACTCACGGAATCGAACATGTCCGAACGACCCAAAGCCTTGATCACCGGTGCGGGCACCGGTGTCGGTGCGGCCACCGCGCTCGAACTCACTCGTCGCGGCTACGACGTCCTCATCAACTACCGTCGCAGCGCCGACGAGGCCGACTCGGTGGCCGAGCAATGCCGCCAGGCGGGCGGCCAGCCATTGCTGGTGCAGGGCGATGTCGCCGAGGATGCCGATTGCCGGCGGCTCGTGCAGAGCGCGCTCGACACCTGGGGCCGGCTCGATGCCCTGGTCAACAATGCCGGGGTCACCGTGTTCAAGCCCGGCCAGTGGGACGGGCTCGAGCCCGAAGACTTTCAGCGTCTGTATGCGGTCAACACGATCGGCACCTTTCAGATGGTGCGTGCCGCCCGGGCCGCACTAAAAGACGCCCGTGGTGCGATCGTCAATGTCTCCTCGATCGCCGGCGCGCTTGGCATCGGGTCGTCCGCGGCCTACATCGCGGCCAAGGGAGCGGTCAATTCGCTCACCCTGCACATGGCGCGCGAACTGGCACCGGAGATCCGCGTCAATGCGGTCTGCCCCGGGCTGATCACCACCCGTTGGTTCGTCGACGGCCTCGGCCAGGAAGCCTTCGAAAAGATCCGCGCCAATTACGAGAGCACGCGTCCGCTGGCCACTGCCTGCTCGGCCGAAGATGTTGCCGATGCCATCGTCTGGCTCGTAACCGGCGCGCGTACCACCACGGGCGAGCTGGTGCTCCTGGATTCCGGCACCCACCTGTGATACCCGGCCCCCGCGGTCTTCGGATCGCGCGGGCCAGGTCGGTGTTCAGGCTTCGCTGGCGTCCGAGGCGGGCGGGGCGTCATCCGGATCCGGGTCGTGGTCGGCCTCGTGCCCGGCCGGGTTCTTGGGCGCGGCTCGAGGCGTCCATGGTGCCTGCGGCAGGTGCACGGTCAGCTGCTCGAACGGAATCGACCAACCCTCGCGGTTGCAGACATCGACCAGGGTCTGTTGTATCAGCCGGCCGATCGCGAAATAGCCGCCGGCGGCCGCGCCTTCGAAGGCGGCCACCACGATGTAATCGAGTGAATGCGCCGATGCGCTGCTGAAGGCCACCATCAGGCTGCGCTGATGCAGGCCATGCTCGCTGGCCGCTATCGCCTGCGCCAGCGCGGCTTCCATGCGTTTGGGCACTTCGTCCAGGCTGATCGCCTGATGCGCATAATCGATGCCGAATGTCACCGGCACCACGAATCCCTCACGGGTGAGGTTCAAGGGCGCAGACGAGACCAGTTCGGCCGTCGGCATCAGCATTTCACTGCCCTTGACCTTGAGACGGACACGCTCGACGGACTGGCCGAGCACCTCCACGAAGCGATCGCCGGGCAAGATCAGAAAATCACCCACATTCGATGGAAACCAGGGCTCGTCGGTGCTCGGACGCGACTCCATCTGCTCGAGCTTGCCGATCGGCACCCGGTGATAACCGGTGAGCTCCGGGTTGGCAAAGATCGCAAAGGCATTGATGCTCACCACCCGCATCGGCACGCCCTCGTAAAGGATCCGTTCGCCCTCGCGCACCGATCCGAAGCCCAGGAGCAGTCTGATCTCGCTGATGTAACGTGGCACCGCCTGGCGCAGTGCCGCGACCGACATGATCAGCATCAGGATCGCCAGCGCCAGCAGCAGCATGTCGCTGCGCGCGTAGAACACGGTGACCATCGCGAAGAAGATCAGCAGGATGGTCAGGCCCCGATACAGATAGCGCGCGGCCCGCTCCCGGCTGCGCGAGGGCTTGCCCTTGCGGGTCTGGGCCAGGCGCAGCGCCAGCGACAGCAGCAGCCGGGTGAGTATCCAGACCGCGATCGCCGCGCCAAGGGCATACAACAGGGTCAGGCCCCGGCCGGCAATGAAATCCCAGACCGGATTCAGATAGGTATCCCAGCCGGCCTCGGCCTGCTCCTCCAGCCGCTGCAACTGCACGCGGTACAACTCGCGATTGCTGGTGATCTCCGCGCGCCGGGCCTTCCACTCGGCCTTGAGCGCATTGAGTGACTCGACCACCTCCTTGCCCGGGTCGGTACCGATCAGCCCGTCGATCGACACCAGCGCCTTGTCCGAAGCGCGCAACTGCTCGCCGGTGCGCTCGATCTCGCGACGCAGGGCTTCGATCCGTCGCGGCCGCTCGGTGATCTCCTTGAGGCTGGACAACACCGGCTTGACCACTTCGAGCAACTCTGCCTGCCAGTCATAGGCCTTGGGCGCCTCGGTCTTGAACACCGACATGTCCAGGCCGTCCACCGCGAGCTGCTCGAACGAGGCGCGCAATTGCTGAAGCTGCGCATTGGCCTCCACGACGCGCTTCTGCAGATCGGGGTCGGCGTTGGGCGCAGGCAGACGCCGCAGCTCCGCACGCAGCGACTTCAGCTCGCTTTCCTTCTCGGCGATCCGCAAGCGTAAGTCCGCCAGCCGGGCCGCTACCTGGGTGTCATCGGCGCTTTGCGCGGCGACAGTGCCGGACTCGCCGACAGCCGCCGTGCCCGCAGCCGGCGTTGCCACTTGCGCCGGCGCGACCGATTGCGCTTCGGCGGGCCGCAGACCGGGAACAAGGGTCATCGCGAACAGCGCGATGAGCGGGAGCAGGCGGGAGATCGCGATGAATCGGTGCATGAAACCTGTCGCAGTTTTGTCAGATGCCCGCCACGGTGGCGCGCGGTAACCACATGGGAATTCTAGAATGCGAGTCTGCATAAACCGTGGTGTCGGCATTGGTACCACGGAATACGAGGACTCAGGCCCGTGTCCTGTCTTGCCCTGCAGATCTATACGGCGCTGGTAAGCTTGTTTTTCGCGTGGCTGTTTTTCCGCCCGCGACGCGCTCGCGATCCCGCGCGATCCCGCGCGAAACGTTCAGCCCTGGCTGCGCGCGCAAAATCGCGCCCGCCTGTCGGTGGCTATACGTCTGCTTCGGTGGCTCCCACCGAGGCGCAATCCGAACCCGAACCCTTTCTCGATCCCGAGACGATCGCCGACTGGAGTGCAACCCTCGGCGGTGATGCGCCATTCGTGAAGACGACGCCGGCGGACGCTGCGCCCGTGGCACAGCCGGCGGACGCTGCGCCCGTGGCACAGCCGGCGGACGCTGCGCCCGTGGCACACGTTGCGCCGGCGTCCGCCACGCGACTGCGCACGCCGCCAGCCTCGGCCGCGGCCGACGCCGCGCACGCACCCGACCGCGCGATGGGGCCAGAACCTGTGCGCGCCAAGACGGAAACGGGCGTCCGTCAGGCCTTGGCGAGTCTGCCGGTGCGAGCGGCAAGTTCCGTGCCCGCAGATTCGGCGGCGCCAGGCACCGCGCTCGCCAAGACGGCGGTCGGGCGCTCTGTCGCCGCGCATCCGACGGCCGCGAGGCTTGCCGCGGAGAAGGTCGCTGCCGCCAAGTCTGCCCGCGCCAAACGTTCGCGCCAGCGTCGTGCACGTGCCTCGTTGCGGACCGTGCATGTCATCGGCGGCCGCTGACGCCGCGCGTTCCCGGTGAGCGACGCGCGCCAGGCGCGCAGTGTGCTCGCATGGCTGGCGGTGGCCAACTTCGCCTCCGGTCTGGTGGCCTTTGTCGTGATCGGTCTGATCGAGCTGCTGGCGCGTGACTTCGGGCTGAGCACGGCGAGCACGGGCTGGGTGGTTTCGATCTATGCGATCGCCTACGCGATCGGTTCACCGGTGCTGGTTGCGTTGACCGGGCGTTGGGCACGTCGGTCGGTGCTCGCGACCGGCATGTGTCTGCTGATCGTCAGCGCACTGATCTGTGCGCTGGCGCCATCGTTCGAAATCCTGCTGGCCGCCCGGATCGTCTCGGCACTTGGCGCCGGATTGATCACCCCCGTCACTTCCGGCGTGGCATTCGCGGTGGCCGCGCCCGGTCAGCAGGGACGGGCGATGTCGGCCGTTTTCTTCGGCCTGACGCTCGCGCAGGCGCTCGGCATTCCCGCGGGCAGTTTCATCGGTTTCCAGTACGGTTGGCGGGTTGCGTTCTGGTTGGTCCTCGCGGTGGGTCTGGTGGCCCTGGCCGGGCTCTGGTGGCGGATACCGCGCACGCTCGCAGTACGGGTCAACTCGTTGCGCACGCTCGGCCAGGCCCTGGCCAGCCCGGCGCGCATGGCTTCGATTCTGTTCACCGCGGTGTTCCTGGGCGCGATCTACATCATTCACACCTATTTCGCTCCGCTGTTGATGGGGCGGATGGGCTTTGGCCGTGACGGTGTCAGTCTGGGTCTGCTGGCGCTCGGGCTCGGTGCCATCACCGGCAATCTGGTCGGCGGCTGGCTCAGTGATCGTTTCGGTCCGCTGCGCACGCTGACGATCATCGGGGTCGCCCAGATTCTGGCGACGCCGATGTTCTCGTTCCTGCCCCTGCCCGCCGTGCTCGTTCTGCCGTGGGCATTCCTGTTCTCCGCACTCGGATGGGCCTTCGCGGTGCCGCAGCAGGCGCGAATCGTGGCCCAGGCGCCCGAGGCGGCGAGTGTCACGCTGGCGCTCAATGCGGCGGCCATCTATCTCGGCGTCGCCGGCGGTGCGGCCATCGGCGGACTCGTGCTGGCACACACCGGCCTCGACGCCCTTGGCTGGGCCGCGGCTGCGACGATGGTGCTGGCCGTTGTCCATCTGCATCTGTCGGAGCGGATGGCGCTGCGGGCCGCACGGCTGCCGCCGTAGCGGGCGTGATGCCGCTCGGCGCCCATCATGGGCCGGGCGCTGGGCCGTGGCCGGGCGCTGAATATTTTTCCGCCAATCATGAGCTGATGCGGCTTGCCCATGTCTTCGGCCTCGGCCAAGATCCGGGCTGGCCGCTGCCGATCCCCAAGCCGGCCGCGTCGACCGAACGCTGGAGAACACACCCGATGTCAGAAACGTCCGAACGGCTCGCCGAGCTCTCGCAGTGCGCATGGCGAATTCGCCGCTATGCCTTACGAATGGGCGAGATCCAGGGCCAGGGCTATATCGGCCAGGCACTGGGCTATGCCGACGTGTTGGCGGTGGCCTACGGCCATGCGCTGAACCTGCGCCCACAGGAACCGGGCTGGGAGGGGCGCGATCGCTTCCTGCTCTCGCACGGTCACTACGCGATCGCGCACTACGCGGCCATGATCGAGGCCGGCATCATCGACGAAAGCGAACTCGACACCTATGGCAGCGACGACAGCCGCCTGCCGATGTCGGGCATGGCCACCTATACGCCGGGCATGGAGATTTCGGGCGGCTCGCTCGGCCAGGGTCTGGCGATCGCGGTGGGCATGGCGCTGGCGCTGCGTCACAAGGGCAATCCGGCCTTTGTTTACAACTCGATGTCCGATGGCGAGCTCGATGAGGGCGCCACCTGGGAGGCGGCCATGGGTGCCGCGCATCAGCAACTGGCCAATCTGATCTGCGTGGTCGATATCAACAATCAGCAGGCCGACGGCCCGTCCTCGACAGTGCTCGGTTTCGAGCCCCTCGCGCAGAAGTGGTCTTCTTTCGGCTGGCATGTGCAGCGCATCGATGGCAATGATCTCGCGGCGGTGCTGCGGGCCTTCGATGCGGCACGCGCCCTGGCCGAGCCGCGTCCGCGCGTGATCCTTCCCGCGACACCCTGATGGGCAAGGGCGTGCCGTTTCTCGAGCAGCGTGAGAAGAACCACTTCCATCCGCGTCGATCCGCCCAGTGGCAGCAGGCGCTGCGCATCCTGGATGACTCGCGGCCAGCCGCGAGGCGCGCATGAGCGATTCCTCAACCGCCCCCGCCTGACCACCTCGGCGATGATCGCCTCGATCGCCGCCGAGGGGCAACACGTGACCGCCATCCGTTCGGCAAGGCCCTGACCAACCTGGCCGCGCACCGTCGGAGATCGTCGGTCTGACCGCCGATCTTGCCAAGTACACGGATCTGCATCTTTTCAGCCAGGCTATCCGGGCGCTTCTTCCAGATGGGCATGGCCGAACAGCTGCTGCTGGCCGCGGCCGGTGGCATGGCCAAGGAGGGGCTGCTACTACCGTTTGCCACCACATACGCCGTGTTCGGCACCCGCCGCTTCTTGACTTCCATTCACCGGGTGATCGCCGAAGAGCATCTGAATGTGAGATCTGCTGCGCCTTGCCCGGCCTGACCACCGGCTACGGGCCCAGCCATCAGGCCACCGAGGATCTGGCGCTGATGCGTGCGATTCCGGGGCTGACCGTGGTCGATCCCTGCGATGCGCTCGACATCAGACAGGCTGTGCCGCAGATCGCCGACCACGACGGGCCCGTCTACATGCGTCTGCTGCGCGGGCAGGTGCCACGCGTGCTCGACGAAATCGAGGGCTACCGGTTCGAGCTTGGCAAGAGCAGGTTGCTGCGCGACGGCGATCAGGTCTTGATCATCTCCAGCGGTCTGATGACCATGCGCGCGCTCGAGCGCACAGGATCTTGCTGCCGAGGGCATCGGCACCGCTGTCCTGCACTGCCCGACCATCCAGCCGCTGGATGAAGCGACGATCCTCGCCGCGGTCGGCGACAGGCCGCGGCTCGTGGTGGTGGCCGAGAATCACTCCGTGGTGGGGGGGCTGGGCGAGGCGATCGCCAGTGCGTTGCTGGTCAACGGTGTGCAGCCGGCGCGCTTTCGGCTGGCCGGTCTGCCGGATGCGTTTCTCGACGCCGGTGCCTTGCCGACCCTGCACGAGCGCTATGGCATCAGCAGGCAGGCATTGGCCGCCCGCATCAAGGCTGGCTCGACTGATGCTCGTGCGCCGGAAACGACACCGCCTGCCCGGCGATGGGGGCTCGCGCGATTCTCCGGGTGCAGGTGCCGACACGCTGAGTGATCGGCGCCGGCCCGCCCCGGCGCCGGCCCGCCCTGGCGCAGGACCCGCCCTGGCGCAGGACCCGCCCCGGCGCCGGCCCGCCCCGGCGCAGGACCCGCCCGGCGCCGGACCCAGCCCGGCGCCCGGATCCGGCTCAGGACCGTCGCGCGCGCCGGTCGGTCTCCACCCCGAGCAGCCGGGAGACCTGAATCGGCGTGTCGGATCGCTGCAGCTGCATGACCCGGTTCTGCAATTCCCGATCGGCGATCGTCATCCGCCCGCGCGAGCGGATGTACTCGGCCCACGAGCTGATGATGAAGCGCTCCACGAAACGCCCGTCCTCGGACAGATCGCGAAACACACGCCAGTCATAGGCACCATTGCGCCGCCGCGTGGGCTCGATCGTGCCGATCAGGTTCATGAATTCCGCGCGCCGCTGGCGCTCGATCCGGTACTCCACCTGCACCAGCACCGGGCCGTCGTCGGGCATCGGTTCGGCGCTCAGTTGCAGATCGGGCAGATGGGCATACGGGGTGACATCATCGAGGCTGCCGAGCGTCACCCGCGCGCGACGATTCAGCCCGTAGAGCACGAGCATCGCGCCCGCCGCGGCGATCACGGTGATCTGGGTGCCGGCGGCATGGGCCAGCGCGCCCCAGGCCGCGCTGCCGAAGGCCAGGCTGGCCTGCACCGAAAGCAGGCCCAGAGCCACCGCACGGGCCCGCACCCAGGCCGGTGCCGTGCTCTGCATGCCGGCGCCCAGGCTGGCCAGCACACCGACCCAGGCGGCGCCAGCGCCGGCCGCACCGACCATGGCAACCGCCGGAATATGGCTGGCGGCGACGATCGCCGAGGCCACGATCCAGAGAAGCACATGGCCGCCCACCACGGTATTCAAGGAAAAGCGTTGCAGCTGGCGCGGCATCAGGAGCGCCGAGATCACGGCACCGGTGCCGAACATGCCGTATAGCAGGCCGAAGCCGCCGGCACCGAGATCGAGCTGGTCGCGGGCGATCACCGGCAGCAACGCCCACATGGCGCTCGCACAAACCGCGAAGCTGACGTTCTTGATGATCAGTGAGCGCATGGCCACCGAATGGCGCGCAAAGCGCAGCCCGCTGCCGACACTGCCCAGCAAGGTCTCGCGCACGCCGGGCAGCGCGCTGATGTCGGCACTGCCGACCCGGGCACCGAAGAACATCGGCAGAAAGCACAACACGCTGAGCAGCAGCGCCAGCCCGGAACCCTGATAGGCGGCGATCGTGCCGGCGATCGCCGGGCCGACCGCGCGCGAGACATTGAAAGCCACGGCGCCCAGGGCGACCGCACGGGGCAGCTCATCGGGTTCGACCAGCTCATTGACCCGGGCCGATTGCGCGGGCATGTAGAACGCAAAGCCCACGCCGACCAGGAACGTGAAGATCAGCAACAGCGCGGGATTGATCAGGCCGGTCAGCGTGGTCAGCGCAAGTAGCAGCGAGGCGCCGCTGAGGATCGACTGGGCGATCATGATGACCTTGCGGCGATCGGTCAGATCAGCCAGGGCGCCGGCAAACAGACCGAACAGCAGTGACGGTATGGTGGCCGCGCTCTGCACCAACGCAACCAGCAACTCGGACGTGGATAGCGTGGCCATCATCCAGGCGGCCATGGTCACGAGCATCGTGAATCCGAGCGCTGTACCGACCGCACCGACATAAAACCATCGAAAGGAGCGGTTGCGGAGCGGGGAATTTGCGAACATTGGCCGGTTGTCGGAGATCCTGGCGAGATCGACACGTGCGTCCGATGGCGGGGGCATCGGCGAACGGGAGCTTGCGATTATGGCCTTGCCGGTGAGGCGCGGAGGTTTCCCGGGTGTCGAGCCTGTTGGCCGGATCACCACCAGTGGCTGGGATGTGGCAGAAACGCGCTTTTCGCCAATAATGCGCCATGGCACGCATTCTTCCGGAAGACTGGCGGCATCAGGCCGAACCTGGGGCTCGGACCCGGCTGATCGAGACGCTGCAGCGGCTCGAGGCCGGCCTGCCCGATGATTTCACGGTGTTCCATGGGGTGCACTGGAGCCGGCCCGACACCGCGATCGCCCAGCTTGCCGATGTCGACTTCGTCGTGCTCGCGCCGTCCGGGCGGCTGTTGCTGATCGAGCAGAAGGCGGGACTACTGGATGAGTCAGATCGGGCACTCAGCAAGCGGCGACACGGGCAGCGGGTGCGCATCAGTGTGCACGTGGGTCAGGTGCTGACCGATCTTGGCCGCCGGCTCGCGCCGATCGCCCATCACGAACCGCTGGCCATCGATTACCTGCTTTATTGCCCCGACTACCGCGTTCGGGAACCGTCCACTTCCGGTCTGCCTCCTGGTCATGTCGTCGATGCCCAGGGGCGGGACCGGTTGGTGGCGCACATGCTGGCCCTGTTTCCGCGGGAACCCGCGCGAAGCGGTCTGGCCCATCGTCTGCACCGCTTCTTCGCCAATGAACTGGAATTGGTACCCGATGCGGGCGCGCTGGTCGGGCGGGCGAATGAGCTGTTCATCCGGCTTGCCGATGGTCTGGCCATCTGGGCGCGCCGCTTCGAGGTCGATCCGCCGCGCATGCGGGTCAGCGCCACCGCGGGCAGTGGCAAGACCCAGCTTGCGCTGGTCTTGCTGGAGCAGGCGCGTGCACGCGGCGAGCGGGCACTTTACGTCTGTTTCAACCGGCCGCTGGCGGACCACATGAGCGAACTGCTGCAGGGCTCGGCGCCGTCATCGGTACCGGCGGCCGCGGATGCCCCACCCGCCGCGCCGCGCCGGGATCCGGTCGCGGACCCGGGCAAGCCGCCGGCCGCGGTGAGAAACGTTCGTCAGGCTGTCGCGGTCGACGCCGGCCATCACGCGCAAACGGGTGTCGAGCCGCGACGCGGATCCGCCATGGCCGAAGCCGACGCGCGACAGACTTCTTTGCCCCTGGATGCGCCGCCCGTCCCGAACGCCGAACCTGGCGCCAGGCACACCGCCGCGCCAGGCGCCGAGACGGCCGGCGAGCGCGTCACGCCGCCCGGCGGCGAGGGCGGCGATTCTGCGCCCGCGCCGGCGGTCCGGCTGATGACCTATCACCAGTGGTGTGCGCAACGCATGCGCGCTGCGGGTGAACGGGTCGAATTCGGCAGCACCGATGTCTATCGCCTGATGGCCGAACGCTCGCAGGCCTTGCCGGTCGGCCAGACCGACCAGGTCGACTGTCTGATCATCGATGAAGGCCAGGATTTCGAACAGGCCTGGGCTGACGACCTGCTGCGCATCGCCGCGCGCGACGCGCGCATCTGGTGGCTCGAAGACCCGATGCAGAACCTTTATATGCGCGAGCCGGTGCAATTACCCGGATGGGCCCGGCTGCACACCGAGACCAACTTCCGCAGTCCGCATGCGGTGGTGACCATGATCAACTCGCTGCTGCGGCCGGTGCCGCCGGTGCTGGCCGCCGGGCCGGTGGCCGGGTTGGCGCCCGAGATCATGGCCTACGACGACGACGAGGACCTGCTTGCGCGCACCAAGGCGGCCGTGGCGCTCGCGCTGCGGCAGGGGTTCCGCCGGGAGGATCTGGTCCTGGTGACGCTGTCGGGAAGGGCGCGTTCGTCATTGCTCGGGCGCGACCGGCTCGGCCCGCACCGGCTGCGCCGGTTCACCGGGCGGTATGACGCCGCCGGTCATCCTTTGTTCACCTCCGGTGACCTGCTGATCGAGTCGGTCTACCGCTTCAAGGGGCAGAGCGCTCCGTGCGTGATCCTGACCGAGGTGGCGTTCGAGCACTGGGACGAGCTGGCGATTCGCAAGCTGTTCGTCGGCATGACGCGGGCGTCGCTGCACCTGATCATCGTCGCGCACAGCGACATTGCCGAGCGTCTGCTCGCGCCCGCCACCTGAGAGGGCCGGGCACGCGCTGTCGCCATGCTCCGTCACTCACGGGGGCGGGCGGCATCCGGCTCGGCGCGGATCGGGCCTCGCACCGGACCGGGATCCGACGTCACTCGGGCGTCGGTGGCCGAGCCAGGGCCGCGTGTCCGGGCATCGGGCCGGCGATCGGGCCGGCGATCGGGCCGGCCGACCCCGCCCCCGGTACCGAGGCGCCGGCGGCGCCACCGGTGCCGTGATCGCGATGCCGCCCGGCGGCCAGACGAACCCTGGCGGCCATGCGCCTGAATGGCTCGAAGGCCGGCAACTCGATGCGACGATGCAGGAAGTCGCCAAGCGCGATTGCTGCCCCCATGTACGCGGCCCAGCCCAGAAGCAGTAGCCATGGATCGCTGACCATCCCCATGCGCCGGGAGAACAGCAGCAGAAGCAATGCGTGGCTGATGTAGATCGCGAAACTGCGCTTGCCGATCCAGGCGATCCAGGGGCGGGAAAGGCACCACGCCAGCGGGCCGTGGGCGCTGCTCAGACTGATCAAGACCGCCGCCCAGAGCACTGGGATATAGGCCTGCGACATCGGCAGCAAGGTTTGATGCGAGACGGCCCACACGATCGCGCTCACAAGTACGGCCTGCCAGATGCCGATGGTCGACGGTCGTGGCCGCCAGTTGATCGTTTGCTGCAATTCAGCGGCGAGGGCACCACAGAGATAGGCCAGCAGGCCGCGGGTCAGCACCTTGAGCGCGATCGGCTGTTTGGGGACGGGATCGCCCTCGTGCAACCAGATCGAGTAGTAGTGAGCGATGCACAGCGCCAGCAACACGGCAAAGATGATCCGGCGTTCGCGAGCCTGTCGGAACACCGACTTGATCGAGACGAGGACCGCGAACGACCAGAACTCGACCGAGATCGACCAGGCGGGAAAGTTGAACAGGTCGCTGTCCTGGATGCCGACCCCGTGCAGCATCAACAGGTTCAAGGCGAAGTAGCCCGGATCGAACGGGGCCTGCAGGGCGACCGGGGTGGCGCCGACGTCGATACCGATGGCCAGGAGCCCCTGGCTCACCAGTTGCTTGCCGTAGAAGATGGCCAGCCAGGCGAACATGACGGTCAGATGTAGCGGATACAGCCGCCCGAACCGGCGGATGATCTCGGCAGCGGCATCGGCCGGGCCCTGTATACGCGCGCTGATGTGGCGCGCGAGCAGATACCCGCTGAGCACGAAGAACATTTCCACGACGAGGAACCCGCCGTGGAACCACGGCAGCTCCCGGATCATCGTGCTCCACGCATGACTGGTCGCGACGCTCAGTGCGCCCAGCGCGCGAATGCCCTCGATAGCCGAATACACGGTGATTCGCCTTCCATTGGCGTTGGCGTCGGCCGTGGTGTCGGCTTTGGCGCGGGGAGATGGTGGAATCGGTGCGCGATATTGGGGGAATCCGACGGGCTCGCGCTCGTGCAAGCCGATGATCGGTCGGCGGAATCCGGTAGTCGACGTTATAGGATGGGTCAATTGTTCAGCCCGGAGGGTCGTCATGACGTCTGCTTTCAGCCCGCGAGCGGCAAGGTCGCTGCTCGTCGCCGCGCTCTTCGTGGTCCTTGGGCCATTCGGTCAGGCGCGTGCCGAGCCGGTCACCCCGGCGATCGACGTGACCGGCAAGGGTGCGGTCGCCCTTGCCCCGGACATGGCCTTGCTCGACCTTCGCATCGAGCGCGAGGCGCCGACCGCGCGTGCCGCGGTCTCCGAGGCGAACCAGGCGATGGCCGCGGTGATCGCCCAGCTGCGCGCCGCCGGCGTCGCCGAACGCGACCTCCAGACCAATGGCTTCGCCCTTGAACCGCGGATCGATTACACGGACGACGCGGGCCGACCGCGCGCACCGCGCACGGTCGGCTACCTGGCCCGCCAGGGTCTGACGGTACGGGTTCGCGAACTGGCCAGGGTCGGCGAGTTGCTCGATCAGTCGATCAGCCTGGGCGTGAACCGGGGGGGGAGCGTGCGCTTCATCAACGATGATCCGAGCGACGCCCTGCGGCGGGCTCGTGCGGCAGCCATGACCGATGCCCGAGAACGGGCGCAAACGATGATCGAGGCGCTCGGACTCAGGCTTGGGGAGGTGTTATCGATCCGCGAGGTCGACGAGCCGCTCATGCCCACGCCCATGGCGGCTTCGCGGATGCTCGAGGCGACCGATGCCGGCGCCGTCCCGATGATGGCCGGGGAGAATCGCTATGAGGTGCGGGTCGAGGTGCGTTGGGCGATCAGCCAGTGACCGCGCGTTGAAGCGGCCATATGCCCTTTCGGTGAGGCCGGCCGATCGTGGCCGTCATCCTGAGGCACCGCTGGCCCGTTATGGCGTTATGAACCGATTCTTTCGATCCTTGCTCTGCGTCGCGGTGGCCGTGATCCTGCCGGCATGCGTGGTCGTGCCTGCGGGGACGGTCTACAGTGATTCGCCTGACTACCGCCCTGAGCCGCCGCCCGCAGGCAGCGTCACCGTGCTGCCTCCGCCGGTCTGGGCCGTGCCGCCGTATCCGCCGTATCCGGTGGGTCCGGCACCGGTGTTCGTGCCCGGCTACCGAAGCCATGATCACCGCCATCCGCCGCGTGGACGCTTTGACGACTATCGTCGTCCGCCCGTGGGCCAGCCCTCTGCCGAGGGGCGCGACAGGCCGCGCCGTGATCCGCCGGTGGCCGAGTCGCCGCGCCCGGTGCCGCGCCCGACTGTGCCGCAGGGGCGTCAGATCGACCCGGGGTCTCCGGAGTTGGCGCCCCGCCCACGCCCGGATAGTGAGAGGTTCGGGCCCGGCAACGGGATGAACAACATCGGCAACTGATCGGGCGTGTGGCTGCGCGGCCTGCTGGCCGTATCTGGCCGCGAAGCGCTTGGGCGCGCCTGTCCGTGCGCGTGAGTCGCTATGATCATCACACTGTCCGTTCAAGGTGATGCCATGTTGCTCGACGCCGATCCGGCCCACGCTTTCGTTCCTTATCCCGCAATCGCCGTCGAATCCGCGGCGCAGGGCCCGCTGGGCGGGCTGACCTTCGGGGTCAAGGATTTGTTCGACGTGGCGGGCTATCCCACCGGCTGTGGCAATCCGATCATGTTGGCGCGGTCCGGGATCAAATCGCGTCATGCGCTTGCGGTCCAGCGCCTGCTCGATGCCGGTGCCCGCTTCGTCGGCAAGTGCCATACCGAGGAGTTCGCGTTTTCGGTGATCGGCAGCAATCCCCACTTTGCGACCCCGCTGAACGCGGCCGCGCCCGGAAGCGCTACACCGGTGGCTCGTCGTCTGGCTCTGTGTCTGCCGTCGGTCATGGCCTCTGTGATTTCGCTCTCGGGACGGACACGGGAGGGTCGGTGCGCGTCCCGGCCAGTCATTGCGGGCTGATCGGAATGCGGCCCACGCACGGTCGCATCCCCTCACCGGCTGTCATGACCTCGCGCCCAGCTTCGATACCTGTGGTTTCTTCACCCGCGACATCGCCACCTTCGAGCGCGTTCTCGCGGTGCTCGATCCGGCGCCGGGCAGGGCGTTTGCCGATCGCCCGCGCCTGGCGCTTGCCCGGGACGCCTGGGCCCTGTGCGAACCGCGTGCCGCCGAGGCCTTCCATCCGGCGCGCGAGCGTCTGCTGGCGGCGCTGGGTGATGATGCGGGCCCGGTCGTTGAGCTCGAACTCGCGCTCGACGGATTCCATGCCATGACCGATGCGTTTCGTGATCTGCAGGCATTCGAGGCCTGGGGCAGCAATGGTGCCCTGATCGAGCGTCACGCGATTCCGATGGGGCCTGGAGGGGTGAGCGCCATTTCCATGGCCGCGACCTGAGCGCGCAGGCCCGGCGTCTGGCCGAGAGTTTCGTGCGCGGTTCACGGACCACCTGAACGCGCTGCTGGGTGAGGATCGCGTGCTGATCCTGCCGACGGTGCCAGCACCGTCGCCGCGCCGTGACCTGCGCGACCAGGCCGTCCTGGACGACTACCGGTGGCGCGTGATCGCCCTGACCAGCGCGGCCAGCCTGGCCGGATGCCCGCAACTGAGCATCCCCCTGGCCAGCTGTGAGGGCGGTCCCATGGGCATCTCGCTGCTCGGCCCGCGTGACTCGGATCGGGCGCTGGTTGCGCTGGCCCGTGAGGTGCTGGCGGCTTCCTGAATGACCTCGCAGGCCCGCGTGCGCGCTCAGGCGTGAGGGGCCGCGAGGTACGTATCGATGCCCGTGGCGTCGCCGCTCCCGATAAGCGCCTAGGCCTGCTCGCCGGTGTAGATCGCGCCACTGGCAGCCAGCCGGGCAATCTCCTCGTCGGGCATCTCGAGCAGATCGCGCAACGTCTGAGCCGTGTGTTCGCCCAGCGCCGGGGCCGGCGTGCGCACGGATCCGGGGGTTTCGGACAGGCGGAACGGCACATTGACCATTCGCACCGGGCCGGCCCGCGGATGTTCCATGTCGACGATCGCGCCGCGTGCCACCACCTGGGGATGCTCGATCAGCTCGGCCATGTTGTTGACCGACCCGATGGGCACACCGGCCTGCAGGAACAATGCCTCCCATTCCTCGTAGCTGCGGGTCAGAAAGGTGGGTTCGAGGATCGCATCGAGCGCGGCGCGGTTGCGCGAACGCTCGAGATTGGTCCGAAAGCGCGGATCGTCGGTTAGTTCCGGATGACCGATCAACGGGCAGAAGATCTTCCAGAGTTTCTCGCTGCCCACGGCGATTGCCATGTCGCGCGTCGCGGTCGGGTAGGTCTGATAGGGCAGCAGCGCCTTGTAGGCCGTGCCCATGGGCCGCGGGATCTCGCCATCGGTCAGGAACGAGCTGATATTCACGCCCAGCAGCGACATCTGACCTTCGAGCATCGAGATGTCGACGAATTGCCCGCGCCCTGTGTGATCGCGCGCGCGCAGTGCCATCACGATGCCCAGGGCCGCGTACATGCCCGCGGTGAGGTCGGCCACCGAGACGCCGCAGCGCGCTCCGTGGCTGTCGGGCGCGCCGGTGACGCTGATCATGCCGCTTTCCGCCTGCAGGATGAGGTCGAGCGCGGCACGATCCTGGTAGGGCCCGTTCTGGCCGAATCCCGAGATCGAGCAGTAAACCAGCCCCGGAAAGTCCTGCTTGAGTTCGTCATAGCCGAAACCCAGCTTGCGCAGCGCGCCAGGCCGGAAGTTCTCGAGCAGGACGTCGGCCTTGGTCAACAGGCGACGGAACAGGGCCTTGCCGTCCGGATGCTTGAGATCGATCGAGATTCCCGCCTTGTTGCGATGCAATCCGACGAAATACGAGGTCTCATTCCCGGGCAGTGGGGCCCCCCAGGCGCGCGCGATGTCACCGCTGCGCGGCTCCAGTTTGATCACGCGGGCGCCGAAATCCGCCAGCAGGGTTGAACAATGGGGGCCGGCCAGCGCATGTGAGAGGTCCAGAACGGTGATGCCTTCGAGCGGGGATTTCAACGGGGTCTCCAGGTAACATGGTCGATCGGACCCCCTTGCCGGGTCGGTCTGGCAAGATTTTCGGTCCAAGCCTATATTGTGGCGGTATCGGGCGTCCGATGCGGATCCCGGCTCAACCTAGGAGGGTGGTGATGTATCTGTTCTCACCATGGACTCTGGTTTCTTCGCTGCCGCAGCAGGTTGCGGCCCTGATGATCGCGTTTCCGGTGTGGTTGTGTGTTGGGTTTTGCGGCACGCTTGCGCTGACGGTCGCTGTCCTCGGCGTGGCCGGTGTGCTGGCAGTGCCGCTTTTGCTGGCGCTGCGCGCGCTGGCCGCGAGCGGCCGGCGTCTGCACTAAGTTATCTTGTCGTCAGCCTGCTTCCCGGCTGTGGTTGTCGTAAACTCTGGCGCCATGGATAACCTACCCCTACAACCCGATCCCAATCGACATCCGGTGGCCCAGTATGTGGTGCTGCTCGGCGTTGCCGGCAGCGGCAAGACCACCGTGGGCAAAGCGCTGGCTGAACGTCTCGGCACCACCTTCGTCGAGGGTGACGACTATCATCCGCGCGCCAATGTGGAAAAGATGCTGCGCGGACTGCCGTTGCTCGATGACGAGCGCTGGCCCTGGATCGGTCATGTCGCCGGCGCCATGCGCAGCCACTTCGCGCGTTGCGAGCAGGCCCGTCGTCAGGACCGCATCGACCCACCTGCGCAGGACACCCCCATCGGGCTCGAGGCGCTGGCCAGGCTGCCGTTCGCGGTCTGTGCATGTTCGCCGATGCGGCTTGCGCATCGCGACTACCTGGTTGGTCAGGTGGGCGAGCCGATCGCGTTCATTGAACTGAATGTCCCGCGCGAGATGCTCCGGGCGCGAATCCGTGAGCGGGAAGACCACTATCAGGCCACCCTGCAGCTGGATTCGCAGATTGCCATGATGGAACCGCTGCACGAGCACGAAGACGGTTTCGCGGTTGATGCGAGTCTGCCGGTGCAGGATGTCGTCGCGCAGATCTGCGAGCGACTGGCCGTCAGTTGAGCGACAGCGGGCCACGGCCGGCTGCAGCATACGCATCCCGCTGCCCGGGTCTGCCCGCGGGTGGTAGCCGCGCCGACATTCGCTGATTCATCCAGGCTGGGGGCATCCGGCGCCGGGTGCGGCCGGGTTGCCCGGGCGGCCGGTTACCATGTGCTCACGTTGATGCCCGAGTTGTTCGGGTCGAGGCTCTTGTCGGTCACGCCGGTGACGGCAACCTGGACCGCGCCGGAATTCGCCTTGCTCAACAGGGGAGGGGTCGGGTTCGTCACCTCTTTGTCCGTCGGCAGCGACGCCGCGGCAACGTCGTTCGTCGACAGCGCGGGATCGATCTCATGCCAATCGCCGCAACCCGAGATGGTGACCGCGATCAGCGCCGCGATGGCTTTGGCCCAGACGCTTTTCGCGTTCTTGCAGACCGGTTGTTCAACGCGCTTCCTGGCTGGGTGTTTGACATGGCTTGCAGTCATTTGGCACCCGGAAAACGTGAATTAGTTCCTGTACGTTAGCCAGTTTTCCGGATTGCCGACACCGAGGGCCCATAGAAGGCCCGCCGCTTCCGACAGGCGGCGTGCGCGTGGCCGGTTCCGCCAGCGTGATTCCGGAGCCTCAGGCGCAGCGGCGTAGCGTGTCCCGGGCCCGATGGTTTACTCGACGGCCTTGACCATGTCTTCGACGACCTTCTTCGCGTCGCCGAACACCATCATGGTCTTGTCCATATAGAACAGTTCGTTGTCCAGGCCGGCGTAGCCTGAGGCCATCGTGCGCTTGTTGACGATGATCTGGCGGGCCCGGTAGGCCTCGAGAATCGGCATGCCGGCGATCGGCGATTTTGGATCCTTGGCCGCCGGATTGACGACGTCATTGGCGCCCAGCACCAGCACCACGTCGGTTTCCCCGAACTCGTTGTTGACGTCTTCCATCTCGAACACCTGGTCGTAGGGCACCTCGGCCTCGGCCAGCAGCACATTCATGTGACCCGGCATGCGCCCGGCCACGGGATGGATCGCGTACTTCACCGAGATGCCACGTTCGATCAGCTTGTCGGTGAGTTCCTTCAGCGGATGCTGGGCGCGGGCCACGGCCAGGCCGTAGCCGGGCACGATGATCACGGTTTCGGCATTGGCCATCAGGAAGGCGGCATCGTCGGACGAGCCGGTCTTGACCGGCCGCTGCTCGCCATCGCCACCGCCGGCGACCGCGGCTTCGCCGCCAAAGCCACCGAGAATGACATTGAAGAACGAGCGATTCATGGCCTTGCACATGATGTAGGACAGGATCGCGCCCGAGGACCCCACCAGAGAGCCGGCGATGATCAGCATCGGGTTGTTCAGCGAGAAGCCGATACCGGCCGCAGCCCAGCCCGAGTAGCTGTTCAGCATCGATACCACCACGGGCATATCGGCGCCGCCGATCGGGATGATGATCAGCACGCCCAGCACGAAGGCGATCACGGTCATGGCGGTGAACGGGCCCCAGCTGGCGGTGGCTGCGAACCAGATGCCGAGCACGAGCATGGCGATGGCCAGCACGAGGTTGATCATGTGCTGGCCCGGGAACACCACCGGCTTGCCCTGGAACAGCCGGAACTTGTACTTGCCCGACAGCTTGCCGAAGGCGATCACCGAACCCGAGAAGGTGATCGCGCCCACGAAGGTGCCGATGAACAGCTCGATGCGATTGCCCGTCGGGATCAGCTCGCGACTGGCGCTGATGCCGAACGCATTGGGCTCGGCCACCGCGGCGATGGCGATGAACACCGCCGCCAGGCCGATCATCGAGTGCATGAAGGCCACCAGTTCGGGCATCTTGGT
The DNA here is from genome assembly GCA_041396585.1 of Burkholderiaceae bacterium. Classification (GTDB taxonomy): domain Bacteria; phylum Pseudomonadota; class Gammaproteobacteria; order Burkholderiales; family Burkholderiaceae_E; genus JAUIAI01. The sequence goes on from JAWKYG010000010.1 coordinate 118,285, forward strand.
CATTTCGACCCGTTTGGCCATCAGCGAGCCGACGCTGCCACCGATCAGCAGCCCGAGCAGGATCCAGCCCATGCCGGCACCGGCCATGTCGGGGCTCAGCTTGAAGACCAGCGCGACCGTGGTGACGATGGCGATCGCCATCCCCGCCATGCCGAAGGTGTTGCCAATGCGCGCCGAGGTCGGATGAGACAGACCCTTGAGCGCCTGGATGAAGCAGATCGACGCGACCAGGTAGAGAAGAACGACGGTGTTCAGGCTCAGAGACATGAGTTTTTCCCTTGGGTTCTACGCGTCACTTGGCCGAACCGTCGCCGGTCAGCGTCTTGCGAGGCTCTTTCTTCTTGAACATCTCGAGCATGCGGCGGGTGACCAGGAAGCCACCGAACACATTGACCGCAGCCAGGGCCACGGCGAGTACCCCCATCACCTTGCCCAGGCCGGTCACCGTGAGCGCGGCGGCCAGCATCGCGCCCACGATGACGATCGCCGAGATCGCATTGGTCACCGCCATCAACGGCGTGTGCAGCGCCGGTGTGACGTTCCAGACGACGTGGTAGCCGACGTAGATCGCCAGAACGAAGATGATCAGATTGATGACGGTGGGGCTGACCGATTCCATGGCGGAGTCCTTCGGTTCGTGGGTGGGGGCGCGGGCAAGCGCGACGAGGAGGCGCCGTTCAGGCGTCTTCCTTCATCAATTTGCCGTTTCCGCACATCATGCATGCTTTGACAATGTCGTCTTCGAGATCGATGACCACATTGCCTTCCTTGTCGAGCACCAGCTTGAGGAAGTCGAGCACATTGCGCGCATAGAGCGCCGAGGCATCCGCCGCCACACGGGCCGGCAGATTGGTGGGGCCCAGCAGCGTGACGCCGTTGCGCACCACTTCCTTGTCGGCCTGGCTGAGTTCGCAGTTGCCGCCTTGCTCTGCCGCCATGTCCAGGATGACCGCACCGGGCTTCATGGCCGCCACCATCTCGGCGGTGATCAGCGTGGGCGCCTTGCGGCCCGGAATCAGCGCGGTGGTGATGACGATGTCGGCCAGCTTCAGGCGCTCGGCCACGGCCGCCGCCTGGCGCTTCATCCAGGATGCCGGCATCGGCCGCGCATAGCCGCCGACGCCCTGGGCGATCTCGCGCTCTTCGTCAGTCTCGAAGGGGACGTCGATGAACTTGGCGCCGAGCGATTCGATCTGCTCCTTCACGGCCGGGCGCACATCGGAGGCCTCGATGACCGCACCCAGGCGCTTGGCGGTGGCGATCGCCTGTAGTCCGGCGACACCGGCACCCAGGATGACCACGCGCGCCGCCTTCACCGTGCCGGCCGCGGTCATCATCATGGGCATGAAGCGCTGGTAGGCATTGGCTGCCACAAGCACCGCCTTGTAGCCGGCCACGTTGGCCTGCGACGAGAGCACATCGAGCGACTGGGCGCGCGTGGTGCGTGGTGCGGCCTCGAGCGCGAACGCGAGCAGATTGCGCTTGGCCAGGCGTTCGAGGCCGTCGCGGTCGTGCGGGTTGAGCATGCCGATCAGCAGCGCGCCCTCGTGAATCTGGCCGAGTTCCTCGGGGTTGGGAATGCGCACCTTGAGGATGATCTGTGCCTTGAGGGCGTCATCGCGCGAGCCGATCGTGGCACCGGCCTCGCGGTAGGCTGCATCGGTCTGCCCGGCCTTCTCGCCGGCGCCGGCCTGCACGGTGACCTGGTGCCCCTGAGCCACGAGCTTCTTGACAGTTTCCGCGGTCGCCGCCACCCGGGTTTCACCGGAACGGGACTCGGCGGGCACGCCGATATGCATGGGAACTCCCCTCTCTGATCAGTCTGACGGCACCAGCGCATCGGGGTTGCGAATCGATCTGGCGCGGGTGTGCCGGGCATACTGTCGATAACCGACCACGGTTTGCTTCCAACAGTATGCACAAACCCACTATTATGCTCGATTCGCCTGCCAACGCGAAAAACGCATCGTCGATGCGGCTGCCCTCATGAACCTTTGGAAGCCCGGCGCCACCGTCGCCGCCGTGATCGAGCGCGACGGGCATCATCTGTATGTGCGTGAGCATACCCGCCAGGGGGTGCGCGTGAATCAGCCCGCCGGGCATCTGGAGCCGGGCGAGAGCCTCGAACAGGCGGTCATGCGCGAAACCCTCGAGGAAACCGGCTGGCAGGTGCGGCCCGTGGCACTGATCGGCGTTTTTCTGGCACGCTTCACCTGGCCCGACGACGGCACCGACGTCACCTACCTGCGCTTTGCCTTTGCCTGCGAGCCGGTCCGTCATCTTGCCGATCACCGGCTCGACCCGGAAATCATCGAGCCGGTCTGGCTGAGCCCGCAAGCCCTGCGGGCCTGCATCGACGAACACCGCAGCCGGCTCGTGCTCGACACCCTCGAGGCCCACCTGGCCGGTGCCTCTCATCCCCTGAGTCTCCTGCATACCGAACTGAGCGATGTCCGTGTCCGTTGATTCCTCCGTCAGCATGTCTGCGCCGCCCGGCGCCCGGGTGGTGGTCGGGATGTCGGGCGGGGTCGATTCTTCGGTCGCCGCCTGGCTGTTGAAGGAGCAGGGCTATGAGGTCGTCGGCCTGTTCATGAAGAACTGGGAAGACGAACAGGATGAGTACTGCTCCAGTCGCCAGGATCTGATCGATGCGGCCAGCGTGGCCGATCAGATCGGCATCGATATCGAGGCGGTGAACTTCGCGGCCGAGTACCGGGAGAGGGTGTTTGCGGATTTCCTGCGCGAGTACTCGGCCGGGCGCACGCCGAACCCCGATGTGCTCTGCAACGCGGAAATCAAGTTCAAGGCCTTCCTCGATCATGCGATGGCCATGGGCGCCAGCCACATTGCCACCGGCCACTATGCGCGCGTCAACCATGTGCCAGACGGCCCGAGACTGATGCGCGGCCTGGATCCGGGCAAGGATCAGAGCTATTTCCTGCACCGCCTCAGCGGTGCGCAACTCTCGCGCGTGCTGTTCCCCGTGGGCGAGCTGCGCAAGTCCGAGGTGCGCGCGATCGCCGAACGGCTCGGCCTGCACAATGCCCGCAAGAAGGATTCCACCGGCATCTGCTTCATCGGTGAGCGCCCGTTCCGGGAGTTCCTGAACCGCTATCTGCCGATGAAACCGGGCCCGATCGAGACGCCTGACGGCCAGCGGGTGGGCGAGCATGTCGGCTTGTCGTTCTACACGCTCGGTCAGCGCAAGGGCATTGGTATCGGCGGCCAGCGCGATGCCGATGACCGGCCCTGGTACGTGGCCGGCAAGGATCTTGCCCGCAATGTCTTGATCGCTGTCCAGGGCCATGATCATCCGTTGCTGATGGCCGAGTCCATGGTGGCCGACGACATGCACTGGATCGCCGGCTCGGCGCCGCCCCCCGGCACCAGCCTGACCGTGCGCACGCGCTATCGTCAGCAGGATGTACCGGTCGCGCACTGGCGGGTCGACGAAGGCCGGCTCGAACTCGACTTCGAATCGCCGCAATGGGCGGTCACCCCCGGGCAGAGCGCTGTGCTCTACCAGGGCGAGACCTGTCTGGGCGGTGCGTTCATCGCCCAGGCCCAGTGCGTGAGCGCATGAGTCGGCTGGCGTCGCTGGCGGCGATCGCCCTCTGGGCCGTGTGCACGCCGGCACTCGCCCAGACCGAGGTTCGGACGCGGCCGTTCGGCGAGCTCGCGACCAGCCCGGTGCGAGAGGCGCCGGCCAGCGTTGCGCCCCGCAATCGCAGCCGGATCTCCGCCGAGACCGCGGCCATTATCGAGAAACTGCCCGTCGATGTCGGCGAGCCGGTGGCCGCCGGTGCCGTGCTGGCCGAGCTCGATGACCGTGATGCACGGCTTGCGCTCGAACAGGCGCAGGCCCAGGCCGATGGGCTGCTGGCCCGGCTGCAGCTGGCCGAGAGTCAGTTGAAACGGGCGCGTGACCTGAAGAGCGACAATTTCGTCACGACCGAGACCGTCAGCCAGCGCTCGGCCGAGGTGGTCGGTCTGCGGGCCGAGCGCCAGGCGGCTCTGACCCGGGTCTCGATCGCCCGCCGCCAGCTCGCCAAGACCGTGATCCGCGCGCCCTTCGATGCGGTCCTCGCCGAGCGCCAGGCGCAGCTCGGGGAACTGACCGGGCCGGGTTCGCCGTTGTTCACATTGGTTCAGACCGGCGGCGAGGAGGTGCGCGCGGCGGTCCCCGCCGATCTCGCGTCATCCCTGTCGCAGGCGGCCGATCCGGCATTCATCCACGATGGCCGCGCCCATCCGCTGCGTCTGCTGAGGCTCTCGCCGATCGTCGATCAGCGGTCACGAACCCGCGAGGCCCGTCTGGTTTTCGAAGGGCCCCCGCCACCCACCGGATCAGACGGCGTGCTGCGCTGGCGCGCGACGCGCCTGCACCTGCCGGCCAGCCTGATCGTGCGCCGCGACCAGGGTCTGGGCGTGTTCGTGGTGCGCGATGCGCGGGCAGTCTTCGTACCCTTGCCGGGCGCGCAGGAAGGACGCTCTGCCGAGGCGCGACTGACCGCCGATGAGCGGGTCGTGGTGCAAGGACAGGCCGCGCTGCGTGATGGCGAGCGCGTGCGGATCGCCGCGGACGGCGGGCAGTGATTCGAACGCATCGCTCCCGCGTGCGAACCCGGCGTGCCGGCAGCGCGCCTGTCACTGATTCACCGGCCTGAGCATGGCACTGCTGAGCGCGCTGGTTCGCAATCATCCGCTGGCGAACATCTTGTTCGCGTTGGTCTTGTTCCTGGGCTCGGTGGCCTACCTCACCATGCCGCGCGAGCAGGATCCGGAGATCAACTTCAACTGGGTGAACATCACGACCATCCTGCCGGGCGCCTCGGCGGAGGATGTCGAGCGGCTGGTGACCAACCCGCTCGAGGATGCGATCAAGGGGTTTCGGATCTGCGCTTCGTGGTGTCCACTTCGCGCGAGAGCGCCTCGAATATTCTCGTTCGCTTCACCGAGATTTCGGATCGCGAGTTCGACAAACGGGTCACCGATCTGCGCCGTGAGATCCAGAACCAGGCCGCGGCCGAACTGCCCGAACAGGCCGCCGACCCGGAGATTCTCGAGATCACCACCTCGAACGGCTTCCCGACCGCCGTCCTGGTGCTGCGTGGTCAGGCCCAGGACGAGACCTTGCGGCGCAATGCGCGCCGGATCAAGTCGGACATCGAGCGCATGGCCGGTGTCGACCAGGTGATGGCGCCGGGGCTGCGCGATCCGGAGATCCATGTCCGTTTCGACGCCCAGCGGCTGGCGGCGCGCGGCCTGTCGCCCAATGATCTGGCCGATGCCTTGCGCAGCTGGTTCCGGGATACGAGCGCGGGTTCGGTCAAAGCCGGCGATACCGAATGGCTCGTGCGCCTGATCGGACAGAGCACCGATCTGGAAGAGATCGCCCGCATTCCGGTGCTCGCACCAGGCGGGCGCAGTGCGCTGGTCGGCGAGGTGGCCAGCATCGAACGCGCACGCAGCGATGCCAGCCAGATCATCCTGGTCGACGGCGAGCCCGCGGTCACGCTGTCGGTCACCAAGAAACGCGCCACCAACACGATCGAGCTGGTCGAGCGGCTCAGGGCGTACATGGCCAGCGAGAATCCGCAGATCGCACGCCAGGGCCTGAGCCTGTCGATCGGGGACGATCAGACCGTGGCAACCCGGCGGGCCATCGGCGTCATGCAGACCAATGCGATCCAGGGGCTGATTCTGGTGGTGCTGGTCTGCTGGTTGTTTCTCGGCTGGAAGATCGCGCTGCTGGTGGGCCTGGGCATCCCCTTCTCACTGGCCGGCACCTTCGGCGTGCTCGACGCCGCCGGCCACACGCTCAATGTCTCGGTGTTGCTGGGCACAGTGATCTCGCTGGGTATGCTGGTCGATGATGCGGTGGTGGTGGTCGAGGCGATCTACTATCGGATCGAGCGCGGTCAGGAGACGCTTGCTGCCTGTCTCGATGGCGTGCGCGAGGTCTGGCAGCCGGTGCTCGCCTCGATCGTCACCACGATGGCCGCCTTTCTGCCGCTGATGCTGATGCCGGGCATCGTCGGCAAATTCATGTTCGTGATCCCCTTCGTGGTGTCCGTGGCCCTGGCGATCTCGCTGGCCGAGGCCTTCTGGATGCTGCCGGCGCATGTCAGCGCGGTGCGCCTGCGCCTTGATTCACCCGGTCGGGCGCAGCGCTGGCGCAATGCGTTCAATCGGCGTATCCGTCTGCTTTATGGTCGTGCGCTGGTGCGCGTGCTGCGTCACCCCTGGGCATCCGGCCTGGTGGCTCTGGCACTGGTCGCCGGAGCGGCGGGCGCCTTCGCCAGCGGCGCGGTGAAGGTGCAGTTCTTCGCGTTCGACAGCCTGCGTATCTTCTATGTCAATGTGGATATGCCACCGGCCGCGTCCATCGAGGACACCTCGGCCGAGCTGGAGCGCGTTGCGGACGTGGTTCGCGCCCGGCTGCGCGAAGGCGAAGCGCGCGCCGTCATCGCGCAAGCGGGCCTGAAGTTCACCGAGACCGAGCCGTTGTACGGCGCCGCCTATGGGCAACTGATCGTCTCGCTGCTGCCCGGTGGCGAGGGCTCCCGGTCGGTGGGCGAGATCATCGAGGATCTGCGTGGCCCGGTGCTGGCCATGCAGGGCGTGTCGCGGCGTTCGTTCATGCAGCTCTCGGGCGGGCCGCCACGTACCCGTCCCATCAGTGTCAAGGTGCGCGGCGATGACTACGCCAGTCTGCGTCGCGCGGTCGAGGCGGTGACCATGATCGTGCGCGGCATCGAAGGCGCGACCGACATCGTCGATGACGACATCGCCGGCCGACCCGAGTTCCGTCTGCAACTCGATGGCCGCGCGCTGCGTGATGCCGGTCTGAGCGCGGCCGCGCTCGCGCGTCTCGTGCGTCTGAACGTCGATGGCGAGGTGGTCTCTGTGCTGCGCGCCGAGGGTGATCGGATCGAGGTCAGGGTCCTGGCGGACCGTGCGGCGGGGGGCCAGGTGGGCTCGCTGCTCGAGACTGCGCTGGTGCTGCCGGGCGAACCGCCACGGCTGAGCACGCTCGGCGCACTCGTGGATGCGCAGGCAGGTCTGGGCCGTGGCGTGATCCGCCACTACAACCTGCGCCGGGCGATCACGGTCGAGGCCAACATCGAGGTCGATGAGCAAGGCCGCCAGCCGATCGATGGCTTTGCCGCCAGCGCGCGCATCCGCACGGCCTGGGCATCGATCGCCGCCGAGCACCCGGGCATCGATCTCGAGTTCGGCGGCGAGCTCGAGGACATCGAGGAGTCGCTGAGCGCGATGGCGGTGCTGTTTCCGCTCGGCGTGGGATTGATCTATCTGATTCTGGCCGCGCAGTTTCGCAGCTACTTCCAGCCCTTGCTGATGATCATCACCGTGCCGCTGGCCTTCGCCGGCGTGACCATCGGTCTGCTCGTGACCGGCAATCCGCTGTCGCTGTTCACGATGTACGGGGTGATCGCGCTGACCGGGATCGCGGTGAATTCGGCAATCGTGCTGACTGACGCTGCCAATCGGCGCCTGCAGGCCGGTTTTTCGCTGATGCATGCGGTGGTGCAGGCCGGCCGGCGTCGCGTGGTTCCCGTGATGATCACCAGTCTGACCACGGTCGCCGGCCTGTTCTCCCTGGCGGTCGGGCTCGGCGGCCGCTCGTTGCTCTGGGGCCCGGTGGCATCGTCGATCGTCTGGGGCCTGGGAGTGGCGACTTTTCTCACGCTGTTCGTGGTACCACTGCTCTATGCGATCTTCATGCGCCCGTGGCAGACTCGTCATCAGGATCCCTGATTCGCGCGCCGGTGTCACGGGACGATGCTTCGGAGTGAAAACCCCACATGCCAGCTGCCCGTTATTCGACCCTGATCATCTGTGTGATCGCCGCGATCGTGCTGACCCTCTGCTGGCAGCTCGGTTTCTTTTCGGGCTGGTGGGCGGCGATCGCGGCAGCGCTGTCGCTGATCGGCATCTACGACATCATCCAGGACCGGCACTCGGTGCTGCGCAATTACCCGGTCATCGGGCATCTGCGCTACATCTTCGAGTTCATCCGGCCTGAACTTCGTCAGTACTTCTTCGAGTCGGATACCGACTCGATTCCGTTCTCCCGCCATCAGCGTGCGATCGTCTACCAGCGTGCCAAGCGCCAGCTCGACAAGCGCCCGTTCGGCACGCATTTCGATGTCTACGCCGAAGGCTACGAGTGGCTCAATCACTCGATGACCCCGGCGCCGCTGGGCAGCCATGATTTTCGCGTGGTGATCGGTGGTGAGCCGCAGCAGGGCGAGGGCGCCCACCACTGCACCCAGCCCTACGACGCGTCGATCTTCAACATTTCGGCGATGAGCTTCGGTTCACTGTCGGCCAACGCGATCGAGGCACTCAACCTGGGCGCCAAGCGCGACCATTTCGCCCACGACACGGGCGAGGGCTCGATCTCGCGTTATCACCGCAAGCATGGCGGTGATCTGATCTGGGAGATCGGCAGCGGCTATTTCGGCTGCCGCAATGACGATGGCAGCTTCAGCGAGGCCTTGTACGTCAAGCATGCCACCGATCCCCAGGTGAAGATGATCGAGATCAAGCTCTCGCAGGGGGCCAAACCCGGTCATGGCGGGATGCTGCCGGGCGCCAAGGTCACGCCCGAGATCGCCGAGGCACGCGGTGTGCCGGTAGGGCGCGATGTGATCTCGCCGGCCAGCCATTCGGCGTTTCGCACACCGATCGAGCTGCTGCGCTGGGTAGACCGCCTGCGAGGTCTCCTCGGGTGGCAAGCCGGTGGGGTTCAAGTTCGCGATGGGCCATCCGTGGGAGTGGTTCGCAATCTGCAAGGCCATGGTACAGACCGGCATCACCCCGGACTTCATCGTGGTCGATGGCAAAGAGGGCGGCACCGGTGCCGCGCCGGTGGAGTTCCTCGATCGAATCGGCACACCGATGCGCGACAGCCTGGTGCTGGTTCTAGCTCGCTGGTGGGCATCAACCTGCGTCACCGGGTGCGTATCGGCGTGGCCGGCAAGGTTGTCTCCGCGTTCGATGTCGCGCGGGCAATGGCGCTGGGCGCCGACTGGTGCAATTCCGGTCGGGCATTCATGTTCGCCGTGGGCTGCATCCAGGCGCAGTCCTGTCATACCGGAAAGTGTCCGACCGGTGTCGCCACCCAGGATGCCTCGCGCCAGAAGGCGCTCGTGGTGCCCGACAAGGCCGAGCGTGTGCACCATTTCCACGAGAACACGCTCAAGGCACTGGCCGAACTGGTGGCCGCCGCCGGGTGCAACCATCCCGCGCAGCTCGAACCGCATCACATCGTCAGCCGTGTCTCTCAGAACCGCGTGCAGACCCTGGCCACGCTCTATCCGCAGATCAAACCGGGCGAGTTGCTCGATGCCGATCTCGAACCCGCGGTCTTCAAGCGCTTCTGGTCGATGGCCTCGGCCCATACCTTCGAGCCGCAGCATACGTTCTGAGCCGGCAATCCGGGCCTGGCCGGCCGGATGATGCTCAGGACGGCGGCAGGCTCTCGTGGAAGACCTCGAAGCGCAGGCCACTTAACGCGCCAGGATCGGTGAGCCGGTAGATGGGCAGGCGCCGTTGGTAGCCAGGGCGGATCAGCCCGAAACACACGAAGCTGTCTGTGCCATCGGGCTCGAGCGCCTCGATGGCCAGATTCGCCAGCGGCTGATCCATCGGTACGATGAACGCACCGGGCTGAACCGCGAGCAGTTTCGAATCGATCTCGACTCTCACGTGGCGGCGATAGACCCCTTCGTATGGTTCGAGCTCGCGGTCGTCCTGGACGAGGCGCATCTGTTCGGCCAGGATCACGGCCGCCGACCATAGCCGTTTCACCTCGATACCGAGGCCGAGCAGCGTATTGGCCGCCTCGAGTTGATGGCCCTCGAGCAGATAGGCCAGGGGCCGCTGCCGAATGCTGACCGGCAGCCGTTGTTCGCGGCCGGTGTAGTACACAGTGAGTTCGCGTGGCCGACCAGTGGCCAGGTCAGGAAGCGATGCTGGCGCAGTCGGGGCGGCAGTTCCCGCGTCGCCGATCGCTATCGGATCATCATCGCCGGCCGCGGCGCCGTGAATGGTGTCGGCCCGGATCGCGCGCAGCTCTGCGACCAGTCGGGGCGCATTGTGCGCGGTGGTTTCGATCAGGCTGCGCATGGCGGTGAGTTGCGCGAATGTGCGCCGCGCCAGATCCCTTTGCCCAGGCCGATTCCGCGCGACTCCAGCAGCACCGATACCTGGTTGATCAACCCGTGATAATTGCGTCCGATACGTGCATCGGTTTCGCCGAGCGCCAGGTGCAGGGGCGCACCCGCCGGGTGTCGGCCGCACCGTGTAGTCTCATGCACGCTCAGGCCGGCGGCGGTCACCGCAGCTACCGTGGGTGCGATGAACAGCTCGCGGGTGAGCTCGCGCAATCGCGGATGCACGTTCGCATTCTCGGGGCCGAGGATCATCAGGTCATAGAGTTCGGCCACGCCGGCGGGTTCGATCTGGCGCAGTGTGGCCCGGTGCGGGCGGTACTCGTGCGCATCGATGGTCAGCACCGGTTCATAGGCCAGATTCAGCTTTCGCAGCTGGCGCGACTCGGCCAGGATCTGGCGGATGCTGTCACGATTGAGATCGCGGCCATTGGTGGCGTAGCGGCTGCCGTGGCTGGCGCCATCCGGATTGGCGCGGGGCACGATCACGACATTGATCTCATCGATCAGTTCCCGGGACGGCCCGGCGAGCTCGGCCGCGAGCGCGAGCGCGCCTTCGCCGGCGGCGGGTTCATCGCCGTGTTGCTGGGCCAGAACCCAGACCGTGGGCCGTCCGTCCGCGCGCAGCGTGGCCGCCCCGGGGTCGGCCGAGCGGGTAAACACCAGCATCGGGATGTCCTCGCCGAGCATCGAGCGCCCGGCCCGAATCAGGTGGACATGGTCGGCCTGGCCGGCAAGCTGCTCCACGAAGGCCATCAGCTCGCGCTGGTCGGTACGACCGTCGGCGCTGGTCAGGGCCGGGGTGGCGATCGCGGCGGCGGCCGCGGCGAAGCCCGGCGTCGGCTCCGCGGCCGGATGCAACGGCGATGACGTGGGCGCGATGCTGCAGGCCGGCAGGGCGGGCAACACACAGGCCAACAGGGACGCCAACAGCCGGCGGGCACGGCCCGCATCGTGCGGGCCTGGGGCGGCGGGGGTAGGGGGTGGATTCAGCACTGCGACCATCTTAGCAGTGCCGGCGTGCCCCGCGCTGCGAACACCCCGCGCCGGCCAGCTGGCGGGAGCATCTGAGCGGCGAGGTTCGCGCGTTACCATTGACGGCTTCGTTCGCTCCGTGGGCACCAGACGCCCGAATCGCCATGTCCTTCGCGCTTTTTGCTCTCAGTCCGCTCGATGGTCGCTACGCCGGCCAGGTCCAGGCGCTTGCGCCGATCTTCTCCGAGGCCGGATTCATGCGACGGCGGCTGCAGGTGGAGATCGCCTGGCTGATCGCGCTTTCAGACGCGGGCTTTGCCGAGCTGCAGGCCTTCAGCGAGCCCGCCCGGCAGCAACTGATGGGCCTGGTGGACGGCTTCGACGAGGCCGCGGCGCGTCGCATCAAGGAGATCGAGCGCGAACTGAACCATGATGTGAAGTCGGTCGAGGTCTATATCCGCGAACAGGTGGCCGGCTCGGCCGAGCTGGCCAGGGCGATCGAGTTCATTCACTTCGCCTGCACCTCCGAAGACATCAACAACTGCTCGCACGCGCTGATGCTGCGCCAGGCCCGCGATGAGGTCCTGATGCCGGCGCTGCAGGCGATCATCGGCCGGCTGCGCGACCTCGCCCACGCCGAGGCCGCCACGCCGATGCTCAGCCGCACCCATGGCCAGACCGCCTCGCCCACCACTGTGGGCAAGGAGATGGCCAATGTGGTCGCGCGCCTGCAGCGCGCCATCGAGCGGCTGGCCGGCGTGCCGATCCTGGCCAAACTCAACGGCGCAGTGGGCAATTTCAATGCGCATCTGGCGGCCTATCCCGAGCACGACTGGGAGCGCTTCTCACGGCATGCGATCGAGTCGCTCGGGCTGGAGTTCAACCCGTACACGATCCAGATCGAACCGCATGACTACATGGCCGAGTATTTCGATGCGCTGGCCCGGATCAACACCATCCTGCTCGACCTCGATCGCGATGTCTGGGGCTATATCTCGCTGGGCTATTTCAAGCAACGCCTGAAGGCCGGGGAGGTGGGTTCATCCACGATGCCGCACAAGGTCAACCCGATCGACTTCGAGAATTCCGAGGGTAATCTGGGGCTGGCCAATGCAATGCTGCGTCACCTGGCTGAAAAGCTGCCGATCTCCCGCTGGCAGCGTGACCTCACCGACTCCACCGTGCTGCGCAATGTCGGGGTGGCGCTCGGTTACTCAGTGCTCGCCTATTCGGCACTGCAACGGGGCCTGGGCAAGATCGAGGTCAATCCGGAGCGCCTGCGCGCGGATCTCGATGCCGCCTGGGAGGTGCTGGCCGAGCCGGTGCAGACGGTCATGCGCCGCTATGGCATGACCGAACCCTATGAGCGTCTGAAGGCCTTCACGCGCGGGCGCGCGATCACCCGCGATGATCTGCAGGCGTTCATCGATTCGCTGGTCGAGTTGCCCGCACCCGAACGCGAACGCCTCAAGGCCATGACCCCGTCTTCATACACCGGCATGGCCGAAGCGCTCGCGCGCCGCATCTGAGCAGCAGCCGTCCCCGCCCCGGAGGGCATCCATGATCGAAGGGCCGTTGCTGGTCGCCAATCGAGGCGAGATCGCGATTCGCATTCTGCGTAGCGCCGCCGACAACGGGCTTGCCACGGTGGCGCTGGCCAGCGCCGATGATCTGGCCAGCCCGCATCTGGATTTCGCCGATCGGCGCTGCACGCTGCCGGGGCGCGGTGTGGCCGGCTACCTGGATGCCGATGCGATTCTCCGCGCCGCCCGCGAGACCGGGGCGCGCGCGATTCATCCCGGCTACGGCTTCCTGGCCGAGAATGCCGGATTTGCCCAGCGCTGCGCGAACGAGGGGCTGGTGTTCGTCGGCCCGGACCCGCAAACCCTGCGCCTGTTCGGTGACAAGGGCGCGGCACGGGCCATGGCCGCGCGGGCCGGGGTGCCCACCCTGCCCGGTACCGAGGCCGCCACCACCCTTGGGCAGGCACAGGCATTCATGGCCGCGCTCGGCGCGGGCTCGGCTGTCATGGTCAAGGCGCTGGCCGGCGGTGGCGGTCGCGGCATGCGCATCGCCCACACGAAAGACGAGCTCGCTGCGGCGTTCGAGTCCTGCGCGGCCGAGGCCGCCACCGCCTTCGGTAACGGCGCCTTGTTCGTCGAGCGCTATCTGCCCGGTGCGCGCCATATCGAGGTGCAGATCGCCGGCGACGGCCACGCTGTGACGCACCTCTGGGAGCGCGACTGTTCACTGCAGCGTCGGCGCCAGAAGCTGGTCGAATTCGCGCCGGCGCCCTGGTTATCTGCCGATCGCCGTGATGCCTTGCTCAAGGCGGCGCTGCGTCTGGCACGCGACGCCGGCTATCGCAACCTGGGCACGATCGAGTTTCTTCTCAGCGGCGACGGTGAGCTGTTCTTCATCGAGGCCAATCCGCGGCTGCAGGTGGAGCACACGGTCACCGAGGCGATCACCGGGCTCGATCTGGTGGCACTGCAGCTGCGTCTGGCCGCCGGCGCCAGCCTGCGTGATCTCGGACTCGGCGAGCCGCCCGCGCCCCGGGGCATGGCCGTGCAGTTGCGCATCAATGCCGAGACACTGAGCGCCGATGGCGGCGTGCGCCCCAGCGGCGCAGAGATCCGTGTGTTCGAACCGGCCAGCGGGCCCGGCATCCGCGTCGATGCCTGTGCCCGGGTGGGCTGGCGCCCGCACCCGGCCTTCGATACCTTGCTGGGCAAACTGATCGTCCATGTCGATGAGCCGCGACCTGACCTCCTGATCATGCGCGCACGGCGCGCGCTCGACGAGTTCCGCCTGCATGGCCCCGCCAGCAATCTGGATTTCCTGCGGGCCTTGCTGGCGGAGCGCGATCTGCACGACGGCCTGCTGGACACCGGATTCGTGGAGCGACGGCTCGCCGGCCTGCTCGAGCAGGCCGCCCGTCCGGCACCGATTCCAGCGCCCGCCGAGGGCCGGGCCGGGCCCGGTGCCCGGGTCGATCGCGATGATCCTCTGGCCGTGCTCGCCTACGGGCACCAGCGGCATGACCCGGGCGGTGGCGCCGGCGTCTCGCTGTCAGTCGATGATCCGAATGCCGTGGTGTCTCCCCTGCAGGGCACGGTGGTGGCGATCGAGGTGACACCGGGGCAGACCGTCGCTGCAGGGGCCACGCTGGCAGTGGTCGAGTCCATGAAGATGGAGCATCTGATCGTTGCCGAGCGATCGGGCCTGGTGCGCGAGCTGCTTGCCGCGGCCGGCGACACGCTCTGGGAGGGGCAGCCGTTGCTGGTGCTCGAACCGGGCGAGGCCGGCGCGGCCTCGCGCGCCGATGGCCCCGAGGAGGCTCTGGACACGATCCGTCCCGATCTGGCCGAGGTGCTCGCGCGCCGCGCATTGTTGCAGGACGAGCAGCGCCCGGACGCGGTCGCACGACGCCGCAAGACCGGTCAGCGTACCGCCCGGGAGAATGTCGCCGATCTGATCGATCCCGGCACCTTCATCGAATACGGGCCGTTGGTGGTGGCCGCGCAGCGGCGCCGTCGCGAGATGGACGATCTGATCCGCCGCACCCCGGCCGATGGCCTGATCACCGGTGTCGGCAGCGTCAATGGCGGGCTGTTCGACGATCCGGCCGCGCGGGTGGCGGTCATGGCCTATGACTACACGGTGCTGGCCGGCACCCAGGGCGTTCACAACCACTGGAAGACCGACCGCATTCTCGATGTCGCCGAGCGCGGGCGCATGCCGCTGGTGCTGTTCGGCGAGGGGGGCGGCGGCCGGCCCGGCGACATCGACTACGGCGGCTTCGTGGGCCAGAACACGTTCTGGCACTTCGGACGTCTGTCGGGCCTGGTGCCCATGGTGGGCATCGTCTCCGGGCGCTGCTTCGCCGGCAACGCGGCACTGATGGGCGCCTGCGATGTGATCATCGCCACCGCCGGCACCAACATCGGCATGGGTGGCCCGGCGATGATCGAGGGGGGTGGCCTGGGTGTTTATGCACCCGAGGAGATCGGGCCCCTGCATGAGCAACTGGCCAACGGCGTGATCGATCTTGCGGCGGCCGACGAGGCCGAGGCGGTCGACCTGGCGCGCCGCTACCTGGGCTACTTCCAGGGCCGCCTGCGTGACTGGCAGGTTCATGATCAGCGGCGCCTGCGCCGACTGGTTCCCGAGAACCGTCTGCGCGTCTATGCGGTGCGCGAGGTCATCGAGACCCTGGCCGATGCCGGCTCGGTGCTGGAGCTGCGGGCCGGTTTCGGGCGCACCATGATCACCGCGCTGATCCGCCTCGAGGGGCGCCCGATCGGCCTGATTGCCAATGATCCGGCCCATCTGGGCGGCGCGATCGACAGCGACGGTGCCGACAAGGCGGTGCGCTTCATGCAGCTTTGCGACGCCTTCGATATTCCGGTCCTTTTCCTCTGTGACACGCCGGGCATCATGGTCGGGCCGCAGGCCGAGCGAACCGCGCTCGTGCGCCATGCGGCCCGGATGTTCGTCACCGGCAACAACCTGTCCGTGCCCACCTTCACCGTCGTGCTGCGCAAGGCCTACGGCCTGGGCGCGATCGCGATGGCAGGGGGCAATTTCGATGCGCCGTATTTCACGGTCTCCTGGCCCACCGGCGAGTTCGGTCCGATGGGCATCGAGGGTCAGGTCAAGCTCGGCTTTCGCAAGGAGCTTGAAGCGATCGCCGATCCGCAGGAGCGGCGCGAGGCATTCGATCGCATGGTCGCGGCCACCTATCAGGAAGGCAGGGCGCTGGAGCGTTCGACCAGCTTCGCGATCGATGACACGATCGATCCCGCACAAACCCGCGACTGGCTGCTCGGTCTGTTGGCGGCAATCCGGCCGGTGGCGGCGCGCGATGGCAAGAAGCGGCCCTATGTGGATGCCTGGTAGGCCCGCGGATCGGTTCACCTGTCGAAACCTGGCAGGCTTCATCGCTGTCGGCCCGGCTGTTATGCTCGGGTCGGCCTAGGCACGGAGGAGCGGCCCGCATGAAAGACCACCATTCCCGATCCGCTGATGCGCCTCGAACAAGAGGCCTGATCGCGCAATCCGCGTATCCCGTCGAGCCTGCCGGCACCCACCCGGGCGGGCGCCGCCGTGCGGCGCTGAGGGCGTTGGTCGCGATGGCGTCGTTGCCGCTGATCGGCGCCTGTCAGAGCGCCTATTACGCGGCGATGGAGAAGATCGGCTACGAGAAGCGCGACATTCTCGCCAGCCGCGTCGAAGCGGCCCGCGACGCCCAGCAAGACGCCAAGAAAGAGGTGGTGGATGCGCTCACCGCCTTCAGCGAGACGGTCAATTTCAAGGGGGGCGGTGAGCTGGAGGCACGTTACAAGTCGCTGGCCAGTCACCTGGCCGACAGCGAGGCTGCCGCGAACGACGTCCGCCAGCGGGTGCAGGCGGTCTCCGATGTCGGCGAGGCCCTGTTCTCCGAATGGCAGGATGAGCTGGAGCAATACCGTAGCGCGGCACTCAAGGCGCGCAGCCGCGAGCAGATGCGCAGCACCCGCAAGCGCTATGACAAGATGCTGGCGGCCATGCAGCGTGCCGAGACCCGGATCGAGCCGGCCCTGGCCACCCTGCGTGACCAGGTGCTGTTTCTGAAGCACAACCTCAATGCACGCGCACTGGGATCGATGCAGGGCGAGGTGGACCGGGTCGATGCCCAGGTCCGGCAACTGATCGCCGAGATCAACAAGGCGGTCGCCGAGGCCGATGGCTTCATTGCCACGCTCGAGGAACCGCCGGCCGCCAGCCGGGATCAGTGAAGCCGCGCCGCGTCTGCCGCACCGCCCTCCCGGCCCGGCCGGGGAGGGTGTATCCCGATGCGCAACGGCAAGGGCCGTTGTCGGCCGGGGCAGGCGGAGCCGGGCTGTGGGCCCGCCGCCCGCTCAGGGCATCTCGGGTTCTTCGTCTTTCTTCTTGACCGGCTTGATGAGGTCTTCGCGGCGCACGCCGAGCCACATCGCGGTGGCCGAGCCGACGAAGATCGACGAGTAGATGCCGAAGAAGATGCCGATGGTCAGCGCCAGCGCGAAGTAGAACAGCGTGGGGCCGCCGAACAGCAGCATCGTGAGCACGAAGATCTGGGTCGATCCATGGGTGATGATCGTGCGCGACATGGTGCGCGTGATCGCATCATCGATCACCTCGACCGTGGTGGCCTTGCGCATCTTGCGGAAGTTCTCGCGGATGCGGTCGAAGATCACCACCGACACGTTGACCGAATAGCCGAGAATGGCCAGCACGGCCGCCAGCACCGACAGCGAGAACTCCCACTGGAAGGCGGCGAAGAACCCGAGAATGATCACCACATCGTGCAGGTTGGCGGCGATCGCGGCCACCGAGAACTTCCACTCGAAGCGCGCGGCCAGGTACAGCATGATGCCGATCACCACGAACAGCAGCGCCAGTGCGCCATCCTCGGCCAGCTCCTTGCCCACCTGTGGCCCGACGAATTCCACGCGGCGGCGCTCGACACTGGGATCGATGGCCTTGAGCGCGGCAAACACCTGCTCGCTGACCTGTGCGGTGGTGGCGCCCTCACGGATCGGCAGGCGGAGCAGGACATCGCGCGAGGTGCCGAAGTTCTGGACCTGGGCATCGGCATAGCCCAACTCGACCACGGTTTCACGGATCCTGGGGAGATCGGCCGCCTGCGGATAGCCGATCTCCATGACCGTGCCGCCGGTGAACTCGATCGAGAGATTCAGGCCGCGAACCGCCAGGAACACGATGGCGGCCACGAACAGCGCGACCGACACGATGTTGGCCGGTATCGCGTACCGCATGAACGGAATGGTGCGCGTGACGCGAAAGAAATCCATGGATCAGCCTGTGTCGAAAGAGCGGGTCGTGTTCGTGGGTGACGAAGCTCAGGAGGCATTCGCCGGGCGTTTCTCGCCGCGCCGGTAGACGGTGCCGATGGCCAGCTTGGTGACGCGCTTTTGCCGGCCGTACCAGAGATTGACCAGCCCGCGCGAGAAGAACACCGCCGAGAACATCGAGGTCAGGATGCCGATACAGTGCACCACCGCAAAGCCGCGCACCGGCCCGGAACCGAAGGCGAGCAGCGCCACGCCGGCAATCAGGGTGGTGATGTTGGAGTCGAGAATCGTGTCCCAGGCCCGGTCGTAACCCTCGGTGATCGCCGCCTGCGGCGTGGAGCCGTTGCGCAACTCCTCGCGAATCCGCTCATTGATCAGCACATTGGCGTCGATCGCCATGCCCAGGGTGAGCGCGATCGCCGCGATGCCTGGCAGGGTCAGCGTCGCCTGCAGCGTTGACAGGATGGCGATCAGCAGCAGCAGGTTGAACGCCAGCGCCAGCGTGGAGAACATCCCGAACATCGTGTAGTAGGCGATGATGAACACCGCCAGAATGATGAAGCCCCAGAGCACGCTGTTGAAGCCCTTCTCGATGTTCTCGGCGCCCAGGCTCGGCCCGATCGTGCGTTCCTCGATGATCTCCATCGGCGCGGCCAGCGAGCCCGCGCGCAGCAGCAGCGCGATGTCACTGGCCTCGATGGTGGTCATCGCGCCCGAGATCTGCACCCGGCCACCACCGATCTCGGTGCGGATCACCGGTGCGGTAACCACCTCGCCGCGGCCTTTCTCGAACAGCAGAATGGCCATGCGCTTGCCGACATTGCGGCGGGTGACATCGCGAAAGATGCGCGTGCCCTTGCCGTCCAGGCTCAGGTGGACCGCGGGCTCCTGGGTCTGGTTGTCGAAGCCGGCCTGGGCATCATTGAGGTTCTCGCCGGTGAGCACGATCTGTTTGCGCACCAGCAGCGGCCGGCCGTCGCGGTCGTTGTAGCGCTCGCAGCCCAGCGGGATGGTGCCCGCGGCCAGTGCCGCGATCTCGTCGGGTTCCTCGCAGACCATGCGCACCTCGAGGGTGGCCGTGCGCCCGAGAATATCCTTGGCCTTGGCTGTGTCTTGCACGCCCGGCAGCTGCACCACGATGCGGTCATCGCCCTGGCGCTGAATCACCGGCTCGGCCACGCCGAGTTCGTTGACCCGGTTGCTCAGGGTGGTCATGTTCTGATTGAGCGCGTTTTCCTTGACGCGCTTTTGCGCCGCCTCGGAGAAGGTGGCGATCAGGGTCGGCCGGCCGTCGATCAGGTCGCTGCGCAGCTCCAGATCCGGCACACCAGCACGAATGATGTTCAAGGACTCATCGGCGGTTGCCTGTTCGGCAAATCGCACCTGCAGCTCACTGCCGACGCGGTCGATGCCGCGGTGGCGGATGCTGCGCTCGCGCAGCAGGGTGCGGATGTCGCTGGCCGTGGTGTCCAGGCGCTTGAGCAGCGCCGTGTCCATGTCCACTTGGAGCAGGAAATGCACGCCGCCGCGCAGATCGAGACCCAGATACATGGGGAGCGCACGAATGCTGGTCAGCCAGTCCGGCGAATTCGCCAGCAGGTTCAGGGCCACGATGTAACGGTGGTCCGCCTGATCCGGTTCCGGATTCAGGGCGGCGGCCAGCGCGTCCTTGGCCTTGAGCTGCTCATCGGTGGTGGCAAAGCGCACCTTGACCGAGTTGGCATCCTGATAGATGCCGGTCGGTATGAGCTTGGCCTCCCGGACCAGGCGCTCGACCTCGGCCAGCGTGCCGGTATCGACCTTGACCGTGGCCTTGCCGCTGGAGACCTGGACGGCCGGGGCCTCGCCAAAGAAGTTGGGCAGGGTATAGAGCAGGCCGAATACCAGGGTGATCGCCATCACCAGGTATTTCCAGACGGGGTATCGGTTCATGGCTGGGCCGGGGGTCGGGCGGGCAGGAGGCCGGCAGGGGTGCGGCCGTCAGCCCGGGGGGCTCGCCGCGCATCACCTGCCGCAACGGCAGGCATGCACGGGGCGGGGTGGGGCGGCGCGAGTCGCAGGCGCCGCCGCATTGCTCAGAGATCCTTGAGCGTGCCGTTGGGCAGCAGGGTCTGGACCGCGCCCTTCTGCATCTTGATCTCGATGGGCTGGGTGCCATCCTTGCCGCCCGCGCGGGCGATCTCGAGGGTCAGATACTGCTCGCCGACCTTGGTGATGCGCCCGGCGATGCCACCGTTGGTGACCACCTCGTCACCCTTCTTGAGCGCATCGACCATGTTGCGCTGCTCTTTGGCGCGCTTCATCTGTGGCCGGATCATCAGGAAGTACAGCACCGCGAACATCAGGATGATGGGCAGAAAACCCATCAGTTCGCCTCCAGCGCGCCGCCGGCCCCGAGCATAAGCGTTTGAAATGAACACGTTTTTCTCCTTGGCAACCCATATAGCGGGCCGCGGCGCTAATCGATGCCGCGCGCACGCTGTTGGTGGAACCCGCCACGAAGGCCTCGAACCGGCCGGCCAGAATGGCCGTGCGCATAGCGCGCATCAATTCCAGGTAGTAGGCGAGGTTATGCAGGCTGGCCAGGTGGGCGCCGAGCATCTCGTTGACCTTCTGCAGATGATGCAGATAGGCACGCGAGAAGTGCTGGCAGGTATGGCAGGCGCAGGCGTCGTCCAGCGGACGGGTGTCTTCCTTGTAGCGCGCATTGCGGATCTTGATGTCGCCGTTGCGGGTGAACATCCAGCCGTTGCGGGCATTGCGCGTGGGCATCACGCAGTCGAACATGTCCAGCCCGGCCGCAACGGCGGCCACCAGATCCTCGGGGGTGCCCACGCCCATCAGGTAGCGGGGCTTGTCGGCGGGCAGACGCGGGCCCACCCGGTTCATGATCCGCATCATCTCCGGTTTGGGTTCGCCCACCGACAGGCCGCCGATCGCATAGCCATGAAAGCCGATGTCGGTCAGCCCCGCCAGGGATTCCTCGCGCAGATCCTCGAACATGCCGCCCTGCACGATGCCGAACAGCGCATTGCGGTTGCCAAGCCGGTCGAAGGCCTCGCGCGAGCGTTTTGCCCAGCGCAGGCTCAGACGCATCGACCGACCGGCTTCATCGGCGCTGGCCGGTCGGCCGTCGATCTCGTAAGGTGTGCACTCGTCGAAAACCATCGCGATGTCGGAATCGAGCACGGTCTGGATGCGCATCGATTCCTCGGGGGTCAGCATCAGCCGCGTGCCATCGATGGGCGAGGCAAAGCGCACGCCTTCCTCGCTGATCTTGCGCAGCGCGCCCAGGCTGAACACCTGGAACCCCCCGGAGTCGGTGAGGATCGGTCGCCGCCAGGCATTGAAGCCATGCAGCCCGCCGAAGCGCTCGATCACCGCCAGCCCGGGGCGCAGCCATAGATGGAAGGTGTTGCCCAGGATGATCTGCGCGCCGATCTCCTCCAGCTCGCGCGGGGCCATGGTCTTGACCGCGCCATAGGTGCCCACGGGCATGAAGATCGGGGTCTCGATCCGGCCGTGTGCGGTATCGATCGCGCCGGCCCGGGCCTGGCCATCGTGCCCTTGCAAGGTGAAATCAAGCATCGGCGCCCGCAGCGCGTTGCGCATCCGCCGCGGCCATTCGCGGGGGCGTCAGATCGAGAAACATCGCATCTCCGTAACTGAAAAAGCGGTACTCCTGCGCGATCGCATGGGCGTAGGCACGGCGTATCGTGTCCAGCCCGGCGAAGGCCGCCACCAGCATGATCAGCGTGGAGCGCGGCAGGTGGAAGTTCGTGATCAGGCGATCGACCACCGCAAAGCCGTCGCCCGGGCGCAGGAACAGGCGAGTGGCGCCACTGCCTGCGAGCAGGCCGGCACGGCGCTCTTCGGCGCTTACCCGGCGCGCCGACGCACCCGGTTGGTCCGTGTCCGCGGGTGAACGGCCGCCGTCGAGGTCGATCAGGCGGCGCGCCGCGCTTTCCAGCGACCGCAGCGACGTGGTGCCCACGGCAATCACGCGACCTCCCCGGGCACGCGTGGCGGCGATCGCGGCCACGGTCTGCTCGGGAATGACATAGCGCTCCTCGTGCATCCGATGGGCATCGACATGCTCGTCGCGCACGGGCGCAAACGTCCCCGCACCCACATGCAGGGTCACGCGCGCCAGCGCCACGCCGCCCGCCTCGAGCGCATCCAGCAGCGCCTGGTCGAAATGCAGGCCGGCGGTCGGGGCGGCCACCGAACCGCTGCTGCGCGAATAGACGGTCTGATAGCGTTCGCTGTCCTGCGCATCCGGCGTGCGCTCGATGTAGGGCGGCAGCGGCAGGTGCCCGGCCGCCGCCATCACCTCGTCCAGCGGCCGGTCGAAGCGCAACTCGTAGAACGCGTCCCGGCGGCCCAGCACGGTCACCCCGGCGGCTGTGTCGGGCAGGCCGTCGATGAACAGGCGGGATCCGGCGGGAGGCGACTTGCTGGCGCGCACCATGGCCAGCGCATCGACCGGTCCCAGCAGCCGCTCGATCAGGATCTCGATCCGCCCACCGGTGCTCTTGCGCCCCAGCAGCCTGGCCGCCATCACCCGGCTGTCGTTGACCACCAGCAGATCACCCGGGCGCAGCAGCGCCGGCAGCGCGTGGAAGTGCCGGTCGATCAGCTGCGGCCGATCGTCAGCGGTCGCACCGGTCGCGGGCTCGCGCACATGGAGCAGACGCGAGGCACTGCGCTCGCGCAGCGGGTGCTGGGCGATCAGGTGGGCGGGGAGGGGGAAATCGAACTCGGCGGACAACATGAGGCGGGATTGTATGTGGCAAGTGCCCGTCCGGGCGCAGCGGTTGTGGCGCGCGCCCGGGCAGGGGAATAAGATCGGCGCCGAAAGCCACCTTCGCACCCCAGGGAGTCCTCATGAGTCACGGCGCGACCCGCCCACCGGAGATCGATCCTGCCGAATGGCAGGCGCGCATCGATCTTGCCGCCTGCTACCGCCTGGTCGCTCACTTCGAGATGACCGACCTCATCTACACCCACATCACGATGCGCGTACCGGGCACGCGGGATCAGTTTCTGATCAACCCGTTCGGCAGCATGTTCGACGAGGTCACCGCCTCCGGCCTGGTGCGCATCGATGTCGATGGCCGGGTGCTGTGGCCGGTCGGCGCCAAGGTCAATCCCGCCGGCTACATCGTGCACTCGGCCATTCACATGAAGAGCAACAATGCCCATTGCGTGCTGCACACGCATTCACGGGCCGGGATGGCGGTGGCCGCGATGCGCGAGGGGCTGCTGCCACTGAACCAGAAGGGGCTCGCCTTCTACAACCGCATCGCGTATCACGACTATCGGGGTCTGGCCTTCGATGAAGAGGAACGCGAGAGCCTGTTCCAGGATCTGGGGCCGCACAAGGCCATGATCCTGCGCAATCATGGCCTTTTGACGGTAGGCGAGAACTGTGCCGAGGCCTTCTCGCTCATGTATTCGCTGGAGATCGCCTGCCGGTTGCAGGTGGATGCGTTGAGCATGGTGGGAAGCGCGGCCGAGCTGGTGCTGCCCAGCCCGCAGGTGTGCGAGCGCACAGCGCAACAGTTCGATGGCTATCCGGATCCGCCGATATCGCGCGAATGGCCGCACCTGCTGCGCCTGCTGGACCGGGTCAACCCCGGCTACGACCAATGAGCGCGCCCGCTTCGTTTCGCGAGCGCCTGAGCTGGCACGACGACGGCGAGATCCGCGACGGCGACATCCGCTATCTGATGCTGCGCGCCGATGCCCTGATGGGCGTGTTTCGGGCCTTGCCCGCCGAGCACCGCGGCCCGGCGCTGGCGGCCTTCGCGACCTCGATCGTGCGCCACGGGGGCAAGTCGGCCAAGGCCTATCAGGCGATGGGTGCCGACGATGGCGCGCGGCTGCTCGAGGTCATCCGCAGCACCGCGCCCCAGCTCGGCTGGGGTCGCTGGAGCGTGCTGGGCCATGCCCCGGATCGGATCGAGATCGAGGTGCACAACAGCCCCTTCGCCGCTGGCTGGCGCCTGGCCGAGGGCGAGGTCGATGTCGAGCCCTCGGCGGTCTGCACCCCGATTGTCGGCATGCTGACCGTGGTCGGCGCCATGGTTCTCGGCCGCGAGGTCCGGGTCCGCGAGACGGCCTGCGCATGCACCGGCCACGCCCCGGCGTGTCGCTTCGAGGTGCGCAGCGTCTGAGCCGCGTGGCCCGATTTGCGCCAAGTTGCTCGCCTGACCCATAATCGCGGCTCAGCCGCTCGCCGGAGTGGTGGAACTGGTAGACGCGCCGGACTCAAAATCCGGTCCTGGAAACAGGGTGCGGGTTCGATTCCCGCCTCCGGCACCACATGAAATTGCCCGCGCCAGCGGGCATTTTCATGTGGGGGCGGAGAGGACAGTGCCTGCGCACTGTCCGGGCGGGAATCGAAGGGCCGGGCCTATGAGCCCGGCAGCGGCCCGCGCTCGTGTGGGCGATTCCCGCCTCCGGCACCACATGAAACTGCCCGCGCCAGCGGGCTCATGCACCCAACTCATCCATCATCTGGCGATAGTCACGGCCGAGCGTCAGTTTCTGGTCGTCGTCGAGCACGCGCCCGGAAAGCTGGAAGATCCCGTGTTCCTCGTCCTGCAGATGGTGGGACACCTTGTCGTGCAGTTTGCGTGCGGTGGCGATCCAGCCCGGCGAGCTGCGGTCGGTATCCTCGAGCGCCGCGATCAGTTCGTCGATCTCGTGGTGTTCGGCGACACCGTGGCGGGCCTGATCCTGCGCGCTGTCGATCTGCATCAGCGGCACATAGAAGTGTCGCTCCTCGGCGGCGGCATGATCTTGCAGCGCGGCACGCAGGCGTTTGAACAGTTCGTCGCGACCGTCGCTGTCGCCCTGGGTCTCGATCAGCAGGCCAAGCAGCCGTCGCTGAACATCATGGTCGGCACGGAGTGCTTCGAAGATGTTCATCGCTTGCTTGCTCCTTCCTTGGTTGAAAGCGCTTCGGATCGACGAGGCGCCTTGGCGGCTTCGAGGTCGACCTTCTCGGCCTTCACCTCGTGCTTGTCCGCCTTCTTGGTATTGCCGGAAGACTCGCCGACCTCCTTCTCGCCACTCTTGGTTTTGGTCACCTCGAGTGTCTTCTTACCGGTATCGGCAGCCGGCTGCATGGACTTTGCGTTGGGGCCGTCCGCTTTTGCGGTGTGGGGCGGCGCAATGGGCCCAGCGGCTGTAGCGGGTTTCGCGGTGGATCGCGCATCGCCGGCAGTTGCCGAAGCGGCCAACGCCGGCGCCGTGAAAGAGCAGCTAATCGCGGCCGCGGCTATCCATGCCAGCTGACGGAATGGGGGCATCTTCATTCTCCTGGTTGCCGATCGCGCCCGGGCGGCGCGACGCGTCATCGCCACTACCGCAACTCGCGTGCCTGGGCGGGGGCAGGGTCGATGGGGCGGCACGCCGGGCCCGAGGCGGGTATGAAACCTGCGTGCCAGAGCGCTTCCAGGCGTCATCGAAGGAGTAAACATGATTCGGCTCAACGACGCCCCCGTGCGAGCGCCAAGGATTCAGCGTCCGCTACCGCCCTGCGGCGGCGTCTGAGCGACGAGCAGCGACGCGGGGCCGCGCCATGAACGCCTCTGACAGGCATGCCGCACCGGGCGACGCCGGTGACGCGACTTTCGATGACGGCGAGTCGATTGAAGTGTCGGAGAGCGAAGAGCAGCTGATTGCCGAGAAGAGTGAACCGCGATTACCCGTCATTTTCGAAATCGTTCGTCGCGATGGTGCCCATGAACTGCGCCGTCCCGCGACCTCGCTTTGGTGGTCCGGCGTGGCGGCCGGCTTCCCGACAAACAAGAAACCCGCGAAAAGGCAAAGGCCGAGGCTCTAACGTGTGTTGCGCTTGCTGCGTCGAATCGCACCAGCCACTCAACCATGGAACAGTGACCATGCCATGACCCCATCCGAGGATCTCTCCGACATCGCCAAGCGACCCTCGGATGGCGCCTTCGTGCGCCGTACCCTGTTCGTCTTGGTGCTCGTTGCGTTGACCGCCATGCTCTGGCAACTGCGGCCGGTGGTGGTGCTGGTTTACGGTGCGCTCGTTCTGGCCGTCGGATTGACGATCCCTACCTCTTTGCTCGCACGCCGATTCGGTCTTGCCAGGCAATGGGCACTCATGATCGTCATCTTTGCCTTGCTGGGCACGGCTACCGTGGGCTTCTGGCTCGCCGGCGATCGCCTGGCCAATCAGCTCAACGAGCTGTGGGAGCAACTTCCAAGAGCGCTTGAACAAGCGCGGGTCTGGTTGCAGGGTATGCCGATGGGCCAGCGGATCTCGAGCGCGATGCACGAGATCGAACCGAATGGCGACTGGATCCAAGGCATCGGCGGCGTCGCCGGCCTGACGCTGGGAGCGCTCGGAAACGCCGCGCTGCTGGTCGTCATGGCTGTCTACCTGGCCGCAGACCCGGAAACCTACCTGCGTGGTGCGGTCCGACTCGCGCCACCGAAGCATCGTGCGCGCCTGTGCGCGGCCCTGCGTGAAACCGGCGATGGCCTGGCATCGTGGTTGATGGGGCAGGCGATCTCGATGACCTTCGTCGGTGCCAGCACTGCGCTAGGCCTCTGGCTGCTCGACATGCCGCTGGCCTTGTCCTTGGGCTTCATCGCGGGGCTGCTTTCCTTCGTCCCTTACTTTGGCCCGATCGCCTCCGGCGTTCTCGGCGTGGCGCTCGCCTTTACGGAGGGGCCGATGATGGCGCTCTGGGTGGCACTCCTGTTCCTGGCCATACAGCAGGTGGAGGGTGTCCTCCTGACGCCCCTGGTCCAGCGCTGGGCAACCTCGCTGCCGCCCGTGCTGGCCGTGACCGCGGTAATCGCGTTCGGCATTCTGCTTGGCATGCCGGGCGTCCTGTTCGCGACACCGCTGATGGTCGCGGTCATGATTCTTGTGCGTCGCCTGTACGTAGAGCAGATGCTGGAGGCCTGACGGAGGCCGCGCGGAACCTGCGTACCGGCGCTGTGATGCATGCCGGCATCACATTGTTCATATCCGGTGCTGACCAATCGGCCATTGACGAGCCCGCAAGGGCTTGTTATCGGACGCTCATTGGCGGTTCCGGGAATAGCTCGTCGAGCGTGGTTGCAGCGGCCTGGGCCAGGACATCCCGATCCAAAGCGGCAGGTCCGTCCAGGAGCAGGCGGCCGATCCTGGCGTCGATGCTTCTCTGGGCTACCAGGTCGAGCGCCTGATCCAGGGTTTGGCGGCCCTCGGCATAAACGAGGCGGTGCAGCCAGTGGCGGCCACCGATGCCATTCGAGACCAGATAGCGCGCAAAGAACTGCTTCGACAATTCTCCGTATCTTGGTTGATGACCACTACAGACGACACAAACGAGCGCCGACCAGATGCTGGCGTCGTCGACGCAGGCTTCGCTCTTGCGAACCGCTTCGTCAAGTGTCTTCAACGCGTGGCTGCTCGCCTCGGCAAGGATCGGACGCAGGGCATCGCGATATGTCGCCCCCAGGCTCTCTAACGCGGTGACGCTGACCTCGCTCATCTTCCGATAGTCGCGTACGAAAGCGCGGCATGCATCGTGTAGCCGCTCGCTGAAAGCATCGACTTGAACCCGGCCCAGCAGATGCTCCAGTTCGCTCAGTTCGGCATCGTCGACGCGGGGCCGTCCGGAATCCCGATTCCATAGCAAACGAAGTACCAGGGCCGGGACCAGATGGCTGACGGCCTTCAGCGCAAGATAGCGCTCATCATCGAGTGCGAACGCCTCTCTGCGATCGTTGTGGCAGAGGATCAATTCGTCATCCAGGCGCACCAGGACCGGTCTTGCGCTGGTGCCGAGGTGGGCGCGCTCCTGCATCCAGTACGCGCGGTAGTTCTGTTTGAAAAGGTGGCGCCAGGTGTCGAGGGCGCTCGCATCCGGATGGCAGGCCTTCCGCAGGGATTTCGGAGGGCCATCGAGGCTTCGTGTGCTGCGGGTATTACTCATGGGCACGCGATCTTGGCAGCGCAAGTGTGCTTGCGGATCGGCGGCGTAGGCGGATTCGGTATCGAGCAGTGGTTCGACATGGCCTTGCTCCCGACATTCTGGGTGAACCAAGAGAAACGGGCTTCTTGGTTCGGTTTCGCCAGCAAGCCGCGTGCCCTGCGCTAGCAGCGGATCCGGATCCCCGTCAGCGGCCGCTTTTGCGGGAACGTCAAGGACGCCCTGAGCACAAGCCCGCGCGGGCACGAGGCTGCGACCTGCCCGGGCGCGAACAGCGTCGGGCACGCGACTTGCGCTCTTACTGATGACCGATACGGTCCATCCGAACCAACGCTTGAGGAGTGACACATGAATTGGAATCAGATCGAGGGTAACTGGAAAATCCTGAAAGGCAAGGTCAAGGAACAGTGGGGTGATCTCACTGACGACGAGATCGATGAGATCGGCGGACGCCGTGACCAGCTGGTTGGCAAGCTGCAGCGCAGCTATGGCATTGCGCAGGATGAGGCGGAACGGCAGGTCGATGCCTGGTCGCGCGACAAGCTGAGCTGACAGGGGAACGATATTCCCCGGGGATGTCGTGCCTGCATGGGTTTCGATAAGCCCCCGGGCCGCGTTGATCATCGCGGCCCCGGGGGCTTCTGGCGCGTGGCTTCCAGGGCGTTCTTCTTGCGGCTCGGGTGCCCGGCGCGCTACAAGCGTCGGTCGCGTCGGTCTCAGCGCGTTGACCGTGCCTGCGACCCGCTGGCGTCAGTTCCTCGAGAGTCGCCTCGCCCTGCGCGCGGTGTTTGCTTGTCCCGGCGCGCCGCGAGAAGAGACGCAATCGCCGCACCGAAGGCGAGTGCACCGAGACTTGTCGCGACACGATTCGCATCGATCCAGCGGCCTACGCGTCGGCCGCCGCTGAGTGATCGGCGCACGGTGCCGGCTGCGTGCTGCAGCGTGTCATCGATCTGATTTTCGCGGGTCGGTTTGTTGCCCGACATGCCTGCGCGGCGCGCGACGTCGGGACCCGCCTGTTCCGCACGGGCGCGCTTGCCGTCCAACCCGAGGGTCAGGCCGACCAGGCCCGCGCCCAGTAGGGCCGATGACACGGGATGCTCGCGAATCAGGCGTGCCGAGCGCTTGATCGCCTGCTCGCCGGAGTCCTTGTCGACCAGGCCGCTCATGGTATCGCGCAGCAAATTCACGGTGGAGAGCCTGTCTGACAGATCATCGATTCGCCCGATCAGTCGATTGCGCACCTCGTCGACATGCCGCTCGGCGCGCTCCGCATCATGGTGACTCATATCATTTCCTTGATGTGCTGTGCACTGCGGCGCGCCGCAGCGATCGAGCGGTGCGGGCGAAGATTGATCAATGAAAGATACTGCCGGCCGTTGATGAGCAGCACCAGCCCGAGCGCAAGGAACACCAGGCCGAATGCCAGTGTCGCAGCCGGTGTACCGATGGCCTGGGCCAACCAGTCGATGCCGGCTTGCACGAGGACGAATGCCGCGATCGCCAGACTCAGCAAGCCGGCCACCAACCAGACGATGCCCGTCTGAACCTGCTCGATCTTTTCGGCGGTCTCGGCCCGAATCAAACTGCCCTCAGCGCGGACCAGCTCGGTGGTGTCGGTGAGAATCTGTCCGACTTGCGCGACAATGACTTCAAGCCGATTCATGTCACTGATCCGCGGAATAGTTTGGGCCGACGGAGGATCCTGCTCGCGAGCGATCAAACCCCCTGGCGTAGTCGGATTCCTCGTCGGCCAATGACGGATCACCGATATCCGCACGCTGGAGCAGGCTCACCAGCGCATAGCTTGCACCGGCCAGCAGACCGCATGTGAGCAATGGATGCTCACGCATCGCGTCCACCAGGGTGCGCCCGAGATCAGCCGGGCGCTCTCGTGAGATCTTTGCGGCCGAGCGGGAAAGCAGACTGGCGACATCGTCCATTGTGTCTGCCGACATGTCGTAGCCTTCCTCGCGCAGATGTCTGGCGCCTTCGCCGATTGCCGCGCCCAGGGTTCGAACATAGCGGTTCGATTCCTTTCCAACACGGGCGGCTGTCGTGTCGACTGCCTCTCGTATCGCGCGATCGGCATCCTGACCCATTTCCCGGGTCGTCTGCTGCAGGTGCTCGGCCGCCCCCGTCGTCGCGTTCTTGAGAGTGTCGGTCATGGTCATGGTGCGGCTCCTTTCTTGGCAAATCGCGTCGAGCATTCGGCGCGGGCGTCAACCGAACAGCGCAACATCTGTGCCCGGGATTCACCTGCCATCGCGCGAATGCGTTTCGCCGAACGATGCGCCGATCAATGCGATTGTGATGATCGCGATGTAGACGACTGACCCCGGGTGTACGCGGCTGGAATCGTGCTCGCGACGCGAGGCCCGCAGACCCTGGTCCAGTGCCGAATGCGCGTTGCCGGCGCTCGCGCCGGGCGCGAGACTCTCATCGTCTTGTGCATCATGCGCGCGGCCGAGGGTGTCGGCCATGACCGCGCCGCGCTGGCCCAGCGGCCGTACCGGACCAATGGTGGTATCGCGCACCGTCTGATGCTCGATCTCAGCATTGATTTCTGCACCGATGATCAGCAGGCTGGACATCAACCACACCCAGGTCATAAAGGCGATCACGGCGCCCAAGGAGCCATACATTCGGTCGTAGCTCGAAAAGGCATTCAGATACCATACGTGAACAGCCATGACCCGAGCGTGCCGATCATCACGGTCAGCAGAGCACCCGGCCAGAGCCAACGCCACGCCGCGCTGCGCCTGCTCGCACCCCAGCGATAGAGGAACAAAACTGCCGCCAGCACGGTAAGCACGATCGTGGCCTGGCTGGACAGCACCACCAAGGACTCGGAGTGTTCTCCGACGAGCAGCGTGTCGAGCAGCCGGGGCATGGCCACCATCACCAGAATCGCCATGATGAACAGAATGATCGCGCTCATCGTGGCCGCAAGTGTGACCGCGGTGAGCCGGCGAAGCCGCGCCGTTCGTTCTCTTCGTAGGCGACATTCATGGCCTCGAAAAGGCCCTTCATACCGGCATTGGCGACCAGAGCGTGGCCCTGAACGAAAGCACGAGCGCGATTCCCAGTCGATCGTCGCTGGCGCCGGCCACCGCGGTAAGGCGATCACGCATGATCTCCATGGCCTGTGGCGGGATGATCGCGTCAAGGCTGGCGAGCTGCGTTGTGACCATGATCGGGTCTGCGATCAACCCGTAAGGGAGACGGCCGCCGAAAGGCCCGGCGAAATGGCCAACAGCGCATAGAACGTGACTCCGGCGGCCACCAGCAGCACACGATCCTGCCAGAGCTTCAGGCGTAGTCTGGCGAGGATGTCGACCCATCCCTGGCGACCGATGTGCCACGGCCAGCGCGCGAGTCTTCCGTGCTCGTCATCGGCTGTCAATCTTGGCAGGGCGTTCATGGGAGGGGCGGCGGGTAGTCTGGCATCTCGCCATGGCCGGCAAGCAACGTGCCCGCGGCGCACGGGCATGTTGTTTGCCATCGAGCATGTCGAGATCATCGGCGCATGCAGCCGGTTGGAGTCCAGATCATGCAGAAGATGTTGGGAGGATTGCTGTTCCTGGCGATCTGCGCGGCGATGTATGTCGCCGCCGCTACCGTTCCGCTCGTTTTCGCCACCCTGACCTGGCTTGCCCTGGGGCCGATGGTCAGAATGCTGCTCAGGTGGGGCGTGCCCGCGCCAGCGTCATCGGCCGCGCTGACGGGGGCCCTGTTTGTGCTGATCGTGCTGGCCGGCCACATGGCCACCGGCCCGATCAGTGAATGGATGCGTGATCTGCCTGCGACCACTGCCCGCCTGCAATGGAAACTGCGAGAGCTCCGCGCACCGGTGAACGCCGCGAGCGAGGCGGCGAAGTCGGTCGAGGAGGTCAGTGGGGGGCTCAATGGCGACAAGACGCGGGCCGTGATCGTGGAGGACGGTGGCATGGTCGGTGCGCTGATGTCGAATCTGCAGTGGGTGTTGTCCACCGCTGCAGCATCGATGGTCCTGCTCTATTTCCTGCTTGCCTCGGGTACGTATTTCCATGCGCGACTGATCGCCTCTTTCGATCATCTGGGCGACAAGAAGAAGGCGCTGCGCATCGCGCTCGACATTGAGCGCGATGTCGTACTATCTTGGCACCATTGCCCTGATCAATCTGACGCTGGTCCGATCGTCGCTGTGGTTCTGTTTGCTGCGGGGATGCCGATGGCCTGGTCTTGGGGGGTCACCGCGGCCGTGCTGAACTTCATGCCTATATCGGGCCGTTGATCGGCGTGGTCCTGATTGCGGTTGCCGCGGTCATCACCTTCGATGGCGTCTGGCAATGGGTATTGATGCCTGGCTTGTACTTTCTGTGCACCGCAATTGAGGGCCAGTTCATCACCCCCTGGCTGCTCGGCCGGCAGCTGAACCTGACACCGGTGGCGATTCTTCTGGCCGTGGCGTTCTGGGCCTGGATGTGGGGATTCGCCGGCGCAGTGGTTGCCGTGCCGATTCTGGTGGTTGCCAAGTCGATCTGCGAGCACACCGGAGTGCTGGCGTGGTTCCCGCGCTTGTATCCATGGAGCAGCCGCCGGTCGAGGGTGTGGAACTCGACTGACCCTTCGGCGTTTCCGCTTGCCAGGCTGAGCCTGAGCGGATCATTCGTCGTACTGACGTAGCCGGTTATACAAGGTCTTGGCGCTGATGCCGAGCATCTGCGCGCTCTTGTCGCGCGCGCCGTCGTTGTGCTCGAGGGTGGCCAGAATGAGCGCACGCTCAGCCTGAGCAAGGGTCATGCCGACGAACACCGGTACCGTGGCTCGCGCTGGCGCATGACCCTCACCTGCCAGGCCGTTGCTCATGGATTCGGCGGAATCGTCGCCTCTTGCTTCCTGGCCGGAAGCATTGCCGCCGTTGGTTGCGTCCTCGGCGCCGGGAATGCCGTCCGTGCCGATGGCTTCGCCGTCTGTGAGAATTGCGGCACGATTCACGACATTGCGAAGTTCGCGGACATTGCCCGGCCAGTCGTAGGCAGAAAGTGCTTCGATCAGCAGGGGTCAATGTGAGCTCCCGATTTTCACGGGCATTCAGCTCTGCGAGAAAGGCCTCGGCGATCAATGCAACGTCTTCGCGCCGCTCTCGCAAGGGGGCAGCAGAACCTGGAACACATTGAGCCGATAGAACAGATCCTCGCGCAGCTTGCCCTCGGCCACGGCCTGGGGGTCCCGGTTGGTTGCTGCAACGATTCGGACATCGGTGCCAGGGTGGTATCCGAACCCACACGATTGAAGACACCGGTTTCCAGCACCCTCAACAGGCGGACCTGCAGCTCAGCCGGCATTTCGGTGATCTCATCCAGGAACAGCGTGCCGCCGTCTGCCTGCTCGAAGATGCCTCGGTGCTGCTTGATGGCACCCGTGAAGCTGCCCCTTCTCATGCCCGAACAGTTCGCTCTCGATGAGCTGCTCGGAGATGGCACCGCAGTTGATGGCCTTGAAGGGCTCGTTTTGGCGGCGGCTCAGACGGTGTATGGCATCGGCCACCAGCTCTTTGCCAGTGCCGCTCTCGCCGACCACCAGCACGCTGACCGAGGTCGGGGCCACCTTGCGAATCTGCCGATACATTGCGCATGACATGCGAGGCTCCGCGCATGCCACAAAGGCCGGCTGCGTCGTCGGTTTCGTCAGGCATCTGGTGCGCGCGCGCCTCGACGGGGGCGGGGCAGCGCCTGCGTCACCTTCCCTGGCGGGATCATCGGAGGGCCTCAGCGCACGTTCGATCGC
The DNA here is from genome assembly GCA_041396585.1 of Burkholderiaceae bacterium. Classification (GTDB taxonomy): domain Bacteria; phylum Pseudomonadota; class Gammaproteobacteria; order Burkholderiales; family Burkholderiaceae_E; genus JAUIAI01. The sequence goes on from JAWKYG010000010.1 coordinate 152,041, forward strand.
ACGCTCCAGCAGGGCAATGTTGACCGGTTTGATGAGGGTAATCGCTGGCGCCCAGCCGAAGAGCCTGAACACTTGTCTCAACCGAGGCGTGGCCAGTGATCAGAATGATCTCGGTGTCGGCGCCGACAGCATTCTCTTCGAAAAGATCGAGTCCCGACCCGTCTGGCAGTTGCAGATCGAGAAGCACGATATCGGGCTCGTGAACAACCAGCTGCTGACGAGCGTCGGCGAGGTCGCCCGCCAGTGCGCACGCATGTCCGCGTTCCTCGCAGATCGCGGCCATCATTTCCGCTGAATTGCGATCGTCTTCGACGATCAGAATGCTTGCCATGAGTGAGCGGGCCAGGGTCGATAAAACTGCGGCGATTCTGCCGCCCGCTTGCGCGATTGTCCATCAGGGCCGCATCAAGCGCGCCGGAACCGGGGGAAGGAACAAGCCCTCCCCCGATTCTGGTGTGTCGCGAACTTATCTGTTCTTCTCGGCCGCGCTTTCCAGCTTCTTGCCGCCGGCCTGAATGTCTTCGCCAACACCCTCCATCGTATTACAGGCCGAGATGGCCAGGCCGGTGACAACCATGGCGAGAAAGAGTTTCAAAATGTTCATGTGAGCTCCTGGGTGAAATGGCCGGACAGATGTCGGCCGCTGTTGAAAAATGACTGGCAATCGCACCCGCCCGCGCCCGGATCAGTGGTCGCGGGCGGCCGGGTAGTTCTACCGGGGGGATCGGCGCCGGTACTCCGGGTTCGGGCGCCCCCGGCGGTGAGGGCGCATCTGACGGTGAGGGCGTATCCGAAGGCGCCGGAACCGGTGGTTCCGGTGTCGGCTTGCCGGGCGCAGGTGCGGGCGATGGCGACGCCGGGACACACTTGGGCATGACATTCTCCTGACCATTTGGACGGCGGTGCCGGCCTCTGCGAATCCCGCCGGCAAGGAATGTGCCCGGTCGGTAAGAATCGCCCCTGCTTTCTGATCCGATTACCGACGACCGGCGAGCGGCCGAGACCGTCAAAGGGGTCAAGGCGCGCGATTGCTGGCTCTTCCGCTTTTGGCACAGCGCTTGCTTATTCCCGGTCATCAGCACGAGGAGAACCGAGATGGCAGGAACAGGGATGATGTTGACGACCAGCCGGCAAACGGCAATGAGTCGACAGATGCAGCGATCGCTGGAACAGTTGCAAATGGGCACCTTGGAGCTTTCGCAGGAGATCTCGCGAGCTCTCGCGGCCAATCCGCTGCTGGAATCGGAAGGCCTCGGTGTCGACGCGCTGGACTGGACCGAAGAGCTGCGCGCCGAGCCTGAAGTGGCGGATATGACGAATCTGCAGGACCAGGAGCGCCGGACGCGCGAGCCGATCGAATGGGGTTCGCCGAAATCCGCTCAAAGGAGCGACGGTGATCCGCTGGAATGGATGGCCAATGTCGCCGACGCGAGCAACCTGCGCGATCATCTTGTACGCCAGGTGGCCGAGACCGCCATGTCGCACGAGGACCGCGTTCTCGTCTGCGCGCTCATAGATTCGCTGGACGAGTCCGGCTATCTCGCCGAACCACTGTCGGAACTCGGGGCGGCTTTCGGCCTTGGCGATGATGCGCAGTCACGACTGCAGGTAGCGCTGCGCATGCTGCAATCCATGGACCCGGCCGGCGTTGGTGCTCGTGATCTACGCGAGTGCCTGGATCTGCAGCTCCGCCGATTGCCATCGGATGCGCCCGGCCTGGCGTTGGCCAGGCTCATCGTTGCCGATCACCTGGAGCATCTCGGCGGGCAGCATCGGCGCAATCTCCCGGCCTCGCTGGGCGTTACCTCGGACGAGATCGACGAAGCCCTCGCGCTGATTCGCCGGCTCGACGCAAAGCCGGGAGTCGGGTTCGACGACAGCCCGGTTCACTATGTCTTGCCTGATCTGGAACTGGTGAGGTCGGATGGCCGGTGGATGGTTCGTGCCACGCGCACTCTGATGCCGCGCCTGCACATCAACGAAACTTATGCCGCGGCCATCGCCGATGACAACCAGGCCGACCGCGGTGGTTTGCGAGAAAAGTTGCGTGAGGCCCGTTGGCTGATCCGTTCCGTGGAGCAGCGCGCGTCCACGATCGAACTGGTGGGCGCCGCCATTGTCGAGCGACAGGCGGGATTCTTCGATCACGGTGACATCGGTCTCAAGCCGCTGACCCTCGCAGAGATCGCGCAGGCTGTCGGTGTGCACGAGTCGACGGTCTCGCGGGTTGTCAACAACAAGTACCTGGCGACCCCGACCGGGCTCGTGTCTCTGCGGCGCTTCTTCGGAAGCTCGGTCAGTACGACCGCGGGCCGCGCATGTTCGGCGGCGGCAGTCAAGGCCATGATTCTTCAAATGGTGGAGCGTGAATCGCCTCAGGAGCCGATGACCGATCATGAGTTGACTGCCCAACTGGCCCGAAAGGGAGTGCGCATCGCGCGCCGCACGGTGAGCAAGTACCGCGGTGCGATCGGGGTGGAACCTTACGAAATGAGGCGGATAGCCAGTCGCGGGCGCGTGACGAACGGCGACGGCTCGGGCACGCCACTTGCCCATGGATAAGTGACCAATGAAGGTCGTCCGACTATCCGATAGGGAGGTGTGACATGTTCTACTGGGCTGCGATTTTTCTCGTGATTGGTTTGGTGGCCATGCTGTTTGGCGCCGGTGGTATTGCCGGTGTTTCGATGAACATCGCGTGGATACTGTTCATCATCGGCCTGATTCTCGCTGTTGTGTTCTTCGTGCTCGGTCGTCGGCCGAAATACTGACGAATGCACCACAGAGGGAAGCGATGCGACAGTTCCAGGCGTGTCGCGAGAACGAAAGGGTTTTGTCAATTGCAAGCGATCAGGAGCCTGAGATGAGTGATGACGATCGAACCACGGATGATGGCGTTCAGGGCGAGGGCAATCCAGCCGCCGCTCGACGCTACAACGAGCGAACCAAAGCGTTCATCGACAAGGGTAAGGTAGAGCGCGCGATCGAGGAAGCCGCTCCGGCTGATCAGGAAGAGGCACGCCAGCTGCGTCAGGCCGAGAAGGCCGGCCGTTCCCGCGCCCGTTCATGAGAGGCGACAGTTGCATGAGACCGGCCCGTCAAGGAAGCCGGGAACAAGGGCGCGCGTCTGGGCCTGTCCGTGATCGGACGCCCCGGCGCGCGCCAGTCATTGCCTGAACTCCAGCGCGATCGAGTGAGCGTTGATGGCGCGCACGCGAATCGCCGCATCCGCAAGTGCCCTGCGAGTGCGCCAGCACGAAAGCAGGTGGCGTGGTCGATCCTTGAGATCGGTGAGGCGAACGCTCGGTGAAAGAGCGAGCAGGGCAGCGTTATCGGCACAGTGGTCCGTCGCGGCCAGGGCCACGCCGATTGGCGACGCGCCGGCGGAGAGCCCGATTTGCACGCTCAGTGTGCAAGATTCCAGGTATCTCGCCAAGACATGGCAGGCGCTCTGCAGCGCGTCGTTGAACGTCGCTTCGACGGCCGGGAGCGTGTCGAGGCCGATGAAGATGTCGCCGGTGTCGGTCCCGAGAGCTGCTGCGGCACGCCGCAGGCATTCGCTCAGATCCTGCAGGCGGTTGGCGCCGCGTTCCAGCCTGTTCGGGCCAGCCAGGCCATCCAGCGAGCGCAACAATTCAGTCTGGTCAGCGATGGCCCGGGCGATGCCATCTAGTGCCCGGGGCGACACAGCGGCGCTGCGCAGCTCGCTTTGGCGAACGATTTCGAACCAACCGTTCAATGCATTGAGCGGTGAGCGTAGTTCATGCGCCAGCGCTCTCAGCAGTGCATCGACTTCCTGGTTATCGAGCAGGTCCTCCGACCGAAATCCCCTGGTCATGTGCCGAATTCCAGGGAGCGGGCGCGCGCCGACTGAAAGACCGTTCGTTGCACGCCGGGTCGATGGACATCGGCCGGATGCACATCAGCATTTTCAATGCTTTCCTCGGCCTCGGCCTGGTCGCTGTGATCAGCGTCTTCGATTGTCGCCTCTGCGGTGTCTTTGCCGGCCAAAACGAGCTCGACGAAGATCGCGAAGTGATCGGAACCCGGGGTGGGCAGGCGCTTCATGCGCACCAGCGAGAAGTGGCTGCTGACAAAGACATGATCCAGCGGAAACCGAAAGAATGGCCAGCGTGCATGGAAACTATTGAACATGCCGCGGCCAATGCGTGGATCCATCAAACCAGAAATCTTGCGGAAAAGCCGGGTGGTGCGCGACCAGGCAACGTCATTCAGGTCGCCGGCAACGATCAGCGGTGCGTCGCAATCGCGTACTGCCTTCGCCACCACCAGGAGCTCGGCGTCACGCTCGGTCGATTCATCATTCTCGGTCGGGCTCGGGGGCGCCGGATGCAGAAAGTGCAGGTGGATATCCCGGCCGTCAGACCACGGCGAAATCATCATATGCATCGACGGGATGTCGGACTCGACGAGGAACTGAATCTTCGGGTCGATGAGCGGCATCTTGGCGAACACGTGCATACCGTAGAGGTTCTCCAACGGGCAGGCAAGCCGGTGTGGGTAATCGTCATGGATCACGCGAAGCTCGCGCTGCCAGCGCTCGTTCGTTTCCAGTGTGACGACAATGTCCGGGCGGTAGCTGCGAATCGTTGCGATCAGGCCGGGCACGCGTTGGTTGTGCATGAGGACATTGGCGCACATCAGGCGCAGGGTATCACTGGCAGCCGGCATTGCGGCAGAAGGCACCTCACGTCGATGGAGACGGGTGTACGGCCAGATCCACGACAGATGCCAGAGCAAGCAGGCGCCGGCGAGCACGAGACACGCCTGATTACTTACGGCTCCGGGCCTGATGCCGAAGGCACTCACGACCATGATCAACAGGGCCAGCACCGATGCCTGGACCCGCGGGAAATCCCACATCCGGATCGCCCAGTGCGGGGCTCGAATGGCCGGAACGACGGTCACGATGACGAGGGCCGCTGTCGAAACGACGATGAAATGGTCGATCCAGGCTGGCATGATCACTCAGGCCTTGTAAGGCTTTGCGAAGTCGGATTGGCGCATCAGGAGGAGGCCACGCTGTGGTTGGGAGGGCAAGCACCATGCCCGCACCGCAACGGGGAGTTCAGGTCGGCTTCTGTGCGACTCGTCAATCCGGTTGGCGCTGCGCGCGGGAACGCAAATTGCTGGCGCATTCAGGCAACTGCCTGTTCACATTCGTAGTATTTTGTAACTGACGGCTCAAAGGCCCATGTTCAATCGGAACGATGAAAGACAAGTCGAGCGTCGAATCCCGCCTGCACGAACTCCTCGAGTGCTCCGAGGATGGCCTGATCCTGCTGGACCTCGCCGATGAGGTCGGGGCTTCGGCGTTGAATGCCCGCGTGGCGTATGTCAATCCGGCTGCGTGTGCGCTATTGGGTCTCGAATCGGACTGCAACCAGGATGACATACTGGCCAAGCTCGAGCGGAACGTTCGATTCATGGGTTCCGGCGGATCGATACGGGATCTGTTGCGCAGCGAAGTGCCTTGGTGCGCCGACGTAAGCCTGCCGCACGGTGCGGATGGGCGTCAGGCTTACCGATTGCGGGCGAGCCCGGTCTTCAATGGCCTGGCAATCATGCTGGACCGACCGTGGTTCAGCGGCGCCGTCCCCGGTCAGGCGGCGGACCCGGATGCCCCGATGGACACCTTGATCCACTACCTTGCACACGAACTCCGAACGCCGCTGGCCGGCATCAGCAATGCCCAGTTTATTCTGGGGTCGCTTGCCGCTGACGCTCCACGCGCTGAGCAGGCGAGAGCGATCGGTGAGCGGCAAAAGCCGGCATCTGGTGCAGGTGCTGGACAATCTTCTGGATGCACACTGGGCGCCGACGTGTCGGGTTTCTGGCCCGAAGCGCATCGTGTCGGCGCCCTGATCGATGCTTCATTGACAGGAGCCTCACATGAGCTGGATCACCGCCAGATCCGGGTCAGCTTGAGCCAACTGAATCGCCGTGCGTACGCAGCGGAGACCAGGTGCGCCTGGCGCGTCTGTTCGGCCTGATGCCATGCGCTTTCTGGCCGCTGGTACCGGGCGGTGCGCGGTGGTATTGACACTCCGTGCGGTCGCTGCCCGGGTATTCATCGATCTTAGATTTTCGGGCGTGGCGCTGAGTGCGTCTTCACTGGCGCGACTGCGCGCGCTCCTGAGCGACGGCGCCAGCAGTGTGCCGAATCTTTCAGTCAATGGGCCGGGTATCGAAAGCTGCCTGATGCAACAGGTGTCTGCGCGCGCACGGCGGCGCGGCATGCCGATGCTGATCGATGCGGCATCAGGCAAGCCAGACGATCGCCTGACTCCCTGGCTGTGCGGCCGAATCGCAGACGGCGACGATCGTCGCGGATCGCGAGCGAGACGCCGGCGAGCGAACCCTTGCCCGGCGGCTGTCCATACTCGTGGTCGAGGACGACGATGATGCGCGTGATAGTTTGATGATCCTGGGGATGAATGGCCATGGGTGCATGGGAGCGCAATCCGTGGCCTCGGCGATTACTACGTTTCAGAGAGAGCGACCGCAGGTGATCATCCTCGACCTCGCTTTGCCGGACGGCAACGGCCTGGAAGTCGCACGTCGCATCCGCGAGATGCCGGGCGGCGCCGAACGCCGTGCTGATTGCCTTGAGCGGGTTCGGCAGGCCGGGTGATATCACGGCCAGTCTGGCCGCAGGCATCGACTGCCATCTGACCAAGCCGGCTACCGTTGCCGTTATTCGACGCCATCGAGCAGTGCCGACGCTAACCGTGCCTGATCCGGTGTGAATCGGAGCGCAGGTAGCGCGCTCCGGTACCTTTCACTTCTCACCAGAGCCTTCTCGGTCGCTTCCGATTGCCACATGTTTGTGGTCACGTCGACAACTTCCTGGCCTGGCCGGTGCCGGGGTCGATCGTGCACTTCGAAGCTCTTCTTTGCCTTGACGATCTCGAACTCCAGATAGTCGGGCTCGCGGTCGTTGATCGAGGTAACCATATAGCCTTCACGCTGCAGCGCACCTGTGAAGTCTTTCACCGTCATGCCGGTGGTGAGCATGCGCTCGAGGCGCTCCTTTTCCTGCGACCAGTCTTTGACGTGGGTCCGATCACTGTAGGCAGCGCCCCGGTCTTTGTCGAACATCACGCCGGACGGTCGATAGTTCTTGTCCTCCATGGCGCGCTCCGTGGACTCGGCCCGCCATAGGTTGGAGGCGACATCGATCGAGCTTGCGCGGGGCGCGCCATCGTCGAAGTCCAACTGCACCTCGTAGCTGTGATCGCCTTTGACAATCTCGTATTCCAGTTCGTCACGGTCGTTCTTGTTGATCGACGTGATCATATAGCCGGCCTTTTCGATTGCCGCGCGATATCCGTCCCGGGTGCTGACGGTCTTGAGCTGCTCCTCCAGCCGGTCTTTCTCATCCGTGTAGCGATCCAGATGCTTTCGCTCGCTCCAGTCGGCGAATTTGTCCGCGGCCTGACCGGCTGCCTGCTCGGTCTTGTTCGCCATGGACTGTGCGCCTTGCTTGACATCCCGGGCGGCTTCCACGGTCGCCTGCTTGGCGTCCCTGGCCGTTTCCATGGTGGCCTGCTTCGCATCCTTGGCAGTCTCGACGGTGGCCTGCTTGGCGTCGCGCGCGGTTTCCATGGTGGCCTGCTTCGCATCACGGGCGGTGCTCGTCACAGCCTGTTTGCCGTCATGCATCATCTCCTTGGATTTCTGCATGCCATCGGTCGCGGTCTGCTTGGCCGGTGCTGTCGACTCGTTGCCGGTCGCGGTCGCGCTGCTCGTTGCAAAGGCAGCGGCGATGGCGGCCGCGCAGGCGAGTTGTTTCATGGTTTTGGTGTTCGTCATTTAGCTCTCCTTTTGTTCAGCTGATGCGGGCCGATCGACCCGACATCAGCAGGGGAGCAAGTGGTGTGCCTGCGATCCGCTGCGCAGGTGCGGTCGCATTCCGGTACGAATTGGTGTTACATCTGTGGCGTGAGCCAGCGGGTGTCGATCTGGTCGTAGCGGTCCTCGAAGCTGGCCAAGCGGCTCAACGCGGTCTCGTCGCGCACCCTGATCACCCCGGCCAGGCGCTCCAGCAGGCCGTCTTTCTCGAGTCGGCCAAGTGCCCGGCTGACGTGAACATTGCTCAGTCCGAGGTGATCACCGATCTCTGCCTGTGTGAGTGGCATCTGGATCTCCGAGGTCTCGCTGTTTCCACAGGCTATCCGGCGTCGTGCCAGGTGATCGAGCACGAGAAATGCCAGGCGCTCGCGGGCCGTCATGCGACCCAGCAGACGGACCGTGTCCGTGAGGATCACCTGATCGCGAAGCGCGAGTGTGAAGAGCAGGGCGGCGACATTCGGCGAACGGGCGAAGGCAGTTCGCAGGGCACGACGCGGAAACGGGCAGACAACGGCGGCCGCCGCACTGACAAGGTGTACGGTCGCTCTGCGCGCTGCGATATCCGGGAAGCCGAGAACATCTCCCGGCTGGTGAATACGGAAGATCTGGCGTCGCCCATCGTCGAGATCGGCATAGCTGTAGAGCCAGCCCGAGCGAACCACGTGCAGGCACTCGATGTCGTCACCGCGCCGATAGATATGATCGCCACGGGCAAATTGCCGCTCATCGCGTTCCAGCTCTGCGAGGAAGCCTTCATCGTCGCCGGCAATCGGAATGTAGTGGCTGAAAGTGTGTATCAGACAGCTCTTGTCGCTGTTCATTTTCCCGCTTACGGTGATCCGGATCGATAGGCTGCGCGAGGCCGAACAATGGCAGGCCGTTGGCTATCAGGGCAAGATGGGTCACTCGGTTGGCTGTCCTTGCGAGGATTGGCAGTGCTCGCCGATGGTGTTCATCCGGCAGACGAGATGAGTGATCGATTGGCCGTCATCGGATGCCGGTACCACTGCATACTCCAAGGCCGACTCACCGGCCGTATCTGCCCGCGTTTGCCGTTCCAGGAAGGGGACGCCGATTCTCGCCTGCGGATAGGCCCGTCCAAGCAGGGCGAGCATGCCGCGTGACTCGTCGGCCGGATCCCGCCAGCAAGAAGCCTTCGTGGCCTGTGATGCGCTTCTTGACGTTCCGGATTCCGGGGTGAAGACTGGCGCAGAAGCGGTTCCCGACAGTCGCCAGGCAAACAAATGGCCCCGGTGCTTGTTGTGCATGATCTGGCTCGGGCCGATGAGCCGCGCGCACAGCCGGCAGTGGGCGCACCATCCTTCGACGAAATCGCGTATGGGGTCAGACCATGGCCAGGCCGTGAGGACGGGTGGCGCGAGGCTGCGCTGCCGCGGCAGGAATCTTGCGGGCCGCATTCCGGCTGCGAGGGCGAGTGCCTCGGGTAGCCAGTGCTCGAGCATCTCAGCGCCAACCAGAACCTGGTCACGAGACGTGCCCAGGGAGTCGCCATTCGTGACCACGACCAGCGCCGACGAAGGCGTTGGTTGCAGGGTCTGGAGGCGGCCGCTTGGCCGCAACCGCATGTCGGCCCCGTCTGCGTCCGCGGGAGCCGCTGGTAGGAAGAGGCTCATGCCGGTCAGCAGGCTGCACTCGCCGGAAAGTGCGCCGTGCATGGCATCAACGAATCTGCGGATCGACGCCAGGCCGAGCGCGCGGGCGACCTGACGGCCTGCGGGTTGGCCGGATCCATATCGATCACTGTCGATCGAGATGCGGATCAGTCCCGATCGGGTAGCCCGGCGGGTCGTTGACCACTGGCGATATGCTTCAGCGACAGTCTGACGCGTCCGTGCCCCGTGATCGTGTCTCGCGCATTCGCCACCAGGTTCAGGATCGCGGCTTCGAATCGGGCCGATGGCATCATCGCGCGCCAGCGCGGGGGCTCGAGCACCAGTTCAAACCGGATGCGTTCACCGAGCATTGCACGCAGTAGCGGAGCAAGACGCCCGATCAGGACACCAGGCAGGAGGGGGCGCCACATTGCCGGGGAGTCGCGACCGACTTCTAGCAAGCGCTGGGCCAGCCGGCGGGCCTGCTCGACGGCCTGGATTCCGTTCGCATGTACGCGTTCGCGTGTGACAGGAGCGTCGCTGTGAAGTTCGATTTCGAGCGCATTCGTGATGCGCTGGAGAAGATTGTGCAGATCATGAACCACCGAGCCGATCACCTCACCCAGCAGATCCCGATCCGGGTGACCGCGTGTGTCGAGGTGATTGTTGGGCTCCCCGCGGTCTGGATGCGGGATGTCGTAGGTGTCTGAAGTCACGGTCAGGATGCGTCTTCCAATCCGTTGGGGCGTATCTGGCCCGAACGAACCGGGCGATCCCGGCGTTCATAGCAGGCGCCGTCGGATCGCGCATTAACCTGAGTCAACCGGCAGAAGGTCTGCCCGCGCCGTCGGCGGGCGCTTGCTGACGGTCTTTACTCAGGAGAGGGCCAGTGTGGCTGCCAGCGTCAATGTCACCAGCAATACCTGAATCGGGCCCCACAGGCTTTCCTGATGGCGGTTCGCGCGCAGGAAAGCCTGGCGATCGAAATATCCTTGGTCTTTCATGATCGTGCTCCACACCTTCTCGGGATGGTTCCGATCTATCCCTCGCAAGGACCATGCCCGGCATCGACGGCCATGGCAGGTAAAACCGCTTCAGGCGGCCTCTTGCGACGCAACGTAGGCGGCGGCAATCTGCTCGTGCGAGTAGGGTTTGGAGATGACAGGAACATCGGCGAAGCGACCAGGGATCACATTGCTGTCGCCATAGCCGGTGGCGAACACGAACGGGATCTGCCGCGTGAGCAGTTCCTCCGCCAGAGCAAACGAGGTTTCGTCTCCAAGGTGAATGTCGAGGATTGCAAAGTCCGGACGCGTTCTTTGGAGGAGTTCGCGCGCCCTGGCCACGCCGCCGGCGACATCGACTGCTGCTGCGCCCAGCGCGCGGCAGGCGGCCTCAGCATCCATGGCGACAAGCAGACTGTCTTCCACGATCAGAACCGCACCGCTGTTCATCTCGGGCGCCGGCAGCGACGGTCGGACGGCACCGGCGATATCCTGCACGGCCGTGTCCGAAGACGTCACCGAGACCACATGCCGCGCCGGAATCTCGATATCGGCCTGCACACCGGCAACCCGGTACGACAGGCTGGCGCGGCCTTCGAGGGTGAACGCGACGGCCCGTTCGATCACCGTACTGCCGAATCCGCGCCTCGTGGGCGGCTTGACGCTAGGCCCGCCGATCTCCTCCCAGCGCATTCGAACCGCACCACCGCCAAGCCGGCTCAGGTTCACGCGCACACGACCCATGGAGTCGCAGAGCGCACCGTACTTCGCGGCATTGGTGACGAGTTCGTGCACCACCATGGCCATGGTCGAGAGCGCGTCACCGCGCAGCCGGATGTGAGGACCGTGAATCTCGAGGCGTTCGATCTTCTCGCCGATGTAGGCGTCGACCTCGTCATGGATCAGGCGGGTCAGTGAGCCGGCCGTGCTTCCCGCGGCCGTGAGCAGATCATGTGCCCGCGCGAGCGAGTCGACCCGGCTTTGCAGCGAGTCGACGAAGTCTCTCGCCGAGTCGGTCTCGGACCGGGATTGGTTGACGAGCGCGCGCACCAGTGCCAGCACATTGCGTACACGATGGTTGAGTTCGGCCACCAGCAACTCCTGTTCCTCTCGGTGCTGGCGGTCGGCGCTCGCCAGTGCATCCGCATGGCGTTGAACGACCTCGATCACCACGAATCGAACACCACTGGCGACCCAGCGATCGCGGGCGCTCCATGGCGCACAGGCGCCGGTCACGGATTCACGCCACGCGGCAAAGCTCTTGCGGGGAGACAGTCGCAGACCGTCGTCCGCCAGGATGACCGCCTTGTCCGGGTGACCGGCCCACTGCACCTCGCGAATCAGCTCGGGGCGAAAAAAGACGAGGAACTCGTTCGGCACGCGCTGCAGAGGAATCGCGCAGAATCCAGCCGCCAGTTCCGCTGCCGCGGTCAGTGCAGCACATTGTTCCGAGGCGCGCTCACGGTAAATGATGCCGGCCGGTGAGTCTTCTATCAGGGTCGAGCACAGTTGCCTGAGGATGTCCGGCTCGGGCACGCGACCACAGGTCTGCATGTCATCCGCCGAGATGATCGCCGCGCCGCTGCAGTTCAGAATCGGCAGCAGATCCGGCACATGCTGCCAGAGCACCTCACGCGGCGTCTGCGAGGTCGCCATCTGCTCGAGCAGACGCGAGCGAAAGGTGTCTATCGTGCGGCTGACCGCCTCTCGGGCTTGATGTTCCAGGGATTCGATCTGGATGGAGGCGACATCGGCGATCAGTTCACAAAGTGACCGTACAGCCAGCGCCGGCCGACGCGGTTGCGCATGATGGCAGGCGATCAGGCCCCAAAGCTTCCCGCCGACAATCAATGACATCGACATCGATGCCGCCACACCCATGTTACGCAGATACTCGATATGCACGGGGGATACGCTGCGCAACAGGCTGTCGGACAGATCGACGGTTGTGCCGGGAACGGCGGAGAGTACCCCCACGCCGGGATCGTCCACGTCGGCGATCAGTCTGATGGTCTTTCGTCTGTAGAGTTCGCGCGCCTGGCGCGGGATGTCGGTTGCCGGATAGCGCAGCCCGAGAAAGCTTTCGAGGCCACTGGCGCAGGTCTCGGCGATCACTTCGCCAGTGTCGTCATCGGCGAACCGATACACCATGACTCTGTCGAAGTCGGTCACCGATCGGACGATGCGCGCCGTCATCGAGGCCAGCGCGGACAGAGTCCGCGCTCCGCGTAGTCGTCGGATCAAGGACTGGGCGGCTCCCTGGCGGTCGGCACCCGGGGTCTCGGCCGGTTCTACCTCGAGAAGATAGCCGCCGTCGATGCTCGTCAACTGCAGATCGCGCCCATGCCCGAGCAGCCGGCGGCTGAACGCACGCTGAGTATCGCCCTTGAGGGCGAGCTGATTGGCCTGGTTGCGCAGCGTGTGAATGAACTCTTTCGGTGCGAGTTCATCGATGGTCTGTCCGAGAATCGCCTCGGGCGGGTGTCCGAGCAATGAGGCGATGTTTGCGGAGACGAATTGCACTTCGAAAGCATCATTGAGCCCGATCAGCTGGCCGAAATTCTGGATCCTGCCGAGCAGATGGATCTGTTCCTGGTCGCAGATAGATAGATCGGGAACGTTGCGTCCTGTCGGTGATCTCATCGGGATTTCTCGTCGAGGGGATGAGCCGGGCGCTCGCGTGCAAGTGTCAGTTCATGGATGGATCGGGACAGGTAGGCTTCAAAGACGGTCGTGGCCGCCTGGCAGATGGCCCGGCAGCTGGCCGGGTCATCATCGTGCGCGCGCAGGGCGCGCAGCAGGGTTTGCCATGCATTGACGCCCTCAGTCGTCACCGCATGTATGTAGCGGGATTGCATGCTCAGAGCGCCATCGGCCATTCTGTCCAGTGCGCGCAGGCCGAGAAACGATCCGGTTACGACATACACAATGCCCAGTCCGGCAGCTGGGTCGTCCCCCGTCTCGAGCGCTACGTGTGGCGCCTCGATCGCGGCTGCTCGCTGACCCGTGAGCGCAAGGTGATCATCGTGGATCAGATTCGCGTACTCGCGCAGCGGTAGAAAGCGCCCGGCCAGGGCGGCCGTGGCCGGGCTGCTGTCGAGCGCCCGGCTCAGGCCGTCACCGTGCACCCGAAGATGCGCGGCCAGCATCGTGGATTCGCTGATCGGCAGGCCCGACATCACGGTTTCGATCCGGTCGTGCATCGGCCGGGTTGCCTGTCTCAGCGAAGCCAGCGCGGTCAGGGGAAGATCGGGATTCATCGCGGTGTGCGCGGGCCGGCGGCTTGAGCCGGGCGGCGCTCGACGCGCACCGGCTCAGCCGTTGACCTGATGCGTCAGGGTTGCTTCTTCAGCGCCTTCTCGGTCCCTTCGGCGTGCCACAGATTCGGGCTCACCCGGATGTCGGCCACGCGCTTTTGGACCGAATCACCCGCCAGAGAGACCTCGAAGGTCTGGCCGGCTTTCACGACCTCGTACTCGATCTCATCAGACTCCCGGTCATTGACCGCGGTGACCTGATAGCCATCCTTTTCGAGCAGGCTTCGATACTTGGCAGCGGGCTGGCCGGGCTCGAGCATCTTCTCCAGGCGTGCACGCTCTTCGATCCAGTCCGCCTTGCGCAGCGCGTCGCTGCTGGTGGTGGCGCGGGCCTTGTCATAAAGAACGCCCGTGGTCTGCGGTGTGTAACTGAAATCGTTCATCGCGCGCACGGTCTCCGACGCGCGCCACAGGTTGTCTTCGACCGCAATGCTCTTGGCGCGATCCTGGCCTTCGGCAAATCGCATCTGAACCTCGTAGGTGTGTTTGTTGCCGACCACTTCGTAGTCGACCGCGGTGGGCGTGTCAGCCTGAATGGCCGTGATCCGATAGCCGTTTTCGTGCAGGATCTTCTTGTAGTCGTCCCGGCTGCTGCCCTTGGCCAGCGAGTTCTCGAGTGCGCTCTTGGCTTTGTCATAGTCGGCGCGATGATCCTGGTCACGCCAGCCATAGAGTGCGCCCTTGGTTTGCGCCGGCGATCCCGCCTGATGGGTGTCTTTGGCACCGGCCGCGAAGCGCCGCCGGCAGTGATGCCCAGACTGGCTCCAAATGCGATGATCAGGGCGCGGTTCAGCAAGGTGTTCTTCATAGTGGACTCCTTTGTACGAGGATGAGTACGAAAGGCAGCGTCATCCCGCCTGGCAGGCGGAAGCGATGCCTTCACGACAGATGTCGCAAGCCTCGTGCCCGCGGAGGTGGGGGCGGCTTCTGGTGCTACGCGCAAGTCGGCCGTGCGCGAGGCCGGTCCTGCGGATCAATGTCCGCGGCCGACATGCATTCGGGGCGGCGGGATACGGCCTTGCCGGAACTTCGGTGGTCAGCTACCGGGCAGCCAGAAGCCGAATCTTGCGCCCCCCCGGCCTGATGGCCCGGCGATCAGGCGGCCGCTGGCAGAAGTGATCAGATCGGCCGTGATCGACAGGCCAAGGCCGGTTTGCGACTGAGCAGAGTCTTCGTGCAGACGCACACCGCGCTGCCAGGCCGCAGCATATGCGGCCTCGTCGGGCAGGCCGGCACCGTCGTCGTCGACCAGGATACGGATGCCGTCGTCGTCATCGGCCAGCGTGACGACGACGCTTTGACATGCGAAGCGGCGCGCGTTCTCGATGATGTTGCCCAGCGCGCGCCGCAGCGCACGGGAATCCAGCCTGGGCATGACCCGGGGATAGCCGATCCGGCGCGTCAGCAGGTGCGGTGCCGTCATCCTGGCCTCATCGAGCAGGCCGTCGACCAGGGTCACGAGTTCTCCGGAGTTCCATCCATCGCTTCGCTCCTGCGCCTGATCGATGCCTTCGAGCAGGGTGACCGCGTGCAGGACGCTGCGTTGCATCAGCGCGATCATGCGCCCGGACTGGGGCAGGGTCTGCAGCGACGGTACCTGGGCCAGATCATCCAGGCCAAGGCGAATCACCTGCAATGGAGATCGCAGGTCGTGGACGACCGAATGCATCTGCCGGTCGCCTTCGAGCAAACGCTCGAGTTCGGCATTGGTATGGGCGATGCGGTCATCGAAAACCGTTTGATCCTGGATCTGTTCGAGCAACACGATCTCGCGCGTGACTGCGGCGGCGATGTCTTCCAGCAACGCAAGATCGGCCGGCGACCAGCTTCTGGGCCGGTGATCGATCGCGCAGAAGCTGCCGATCACATGACCACGGGAGTCGACGACAGGCGTGCCGGCATAGGCAATCACCCGCATGTGCTCTATCGCGAGGTTCGTGCGGACGCGGTCGTCCGCGCGCGCGTCCTCGACGATCAATGCCTCGCGACGGTGGACGACTTGCTGGCAGAAGGAGTGGCTCAGGGGGGTTTGGCGCGATAGGGCAATCGGGCCCTCGAGTCCGTGCGCAGCGGCAAAGAACTGGCGATGATCATCCACCAGCGATAGCAGGCTGACCGGAACACCGAGCGCCTGGCTCGCGATGCGCGTGAAACGCTGCAGGGACGGCCGCAGCTCACCGTCCATGAGGCCGGTCCGCGCCAGGGCTGCGAGCCGGTCCGGATCGGCGAGCGCGTCCGATGTCATCATGGTCTGCTCTGCGTCATGGCCTGATGGATCGCCGTGTTGAGCCCCGCCAGCGACACCGGCTTGACCAGATGGTCGTCCAGCCCAGCCTCGCGACTCGCCTGCAGATCGGCGGCGCGCCCGAAGCCGCTGAGCGCGATCAGCACCAGATCGCGGGCGTGCTCGTCGGCGCGCAGTCGCCGTGCAAGCTCATGACCGCTGATGTCCGGCAGGCCGATGTCCAGAAGGACGACCTGTGGCCGCTGCTCCTCGATGGCCAGGATCGCCCGGGCGCCGCGATCGACATGGCTGACCTGATGACCCTGGATCTCGAGCAGCATCGCCAGGCTTTCGGCGGCGTCGGCATCGTCATCGACGATCAGGATGCTGTAAGTGCGCTCGCCGGTGTTCGCGGCGCGGGCATCGGTGGCAAGCCTGTCGCCAGGCGCCCCGAGCGGCAATGACATCTCGAAGGTGGCGCCGCATTCGCGGCCCGGACTGTGAGCCGATAGCCGCCCGCCGTGCGCCTCGATCAGGTGACGGGCCAGAAAGAGGCCTATGCCCAGGCCCTGGTGCTCTCCGACCCGGGCCTGCGAGCCCCTGGCGAATTTGTCGAATAGCTCACGGGATTCGGCATCATCGAAACCACGACCGCTGTCCCGGATGGCGAGCCTGACCATGTCGCCATCGCGTTGGAGCTCCAGCGCGATGGCGGTATGGGGCGGCGAGAACTTGCAGGCGTTGTCCAGCAGGTTTCCGATCACTTGCGTCAGGCGGACCAGGTCGCCCGTCACCGGCGTGGGCGCGTCGCAGTCTGAGCAGGTGACCCGTATGCCTTTGGCGGCCAGGCTCGGACCGAGATTGTCCAGTGCCATCTCGATCGCTTCCCTGAGATCGATCGTGTGCATGTCGACCGACACCGAATCGTTCTGGATCCGGGCGACATCGAGAAGATCATCGAGCAGGCGCCGCAATTGCGCCACCTGGCGAACCGCGATCCGTGACGCGTGAAGCACACGATCGTCGTCAGGCAAGGAGGTGGTCATGACCTCTAGCGCGCTGGTGATACCGGCCAGCGGATTGCGCAGCTCATGCGCCAGCATGGCCAGGTAGCGATCCTTTTGCCGGTCCGCCTCGACCAGCGCGCGTTCGGCCGCGCGTCTGTCGGTGATGTCGCTGAAGGCCACGGCGAAGCCTCGCTCGACCGGCGTGGCGACGGTCCGAAAGCCGCGGCTCAGGCCGTCCCGGTCATAGTCGAACTCACGAATCGCGACTTCACCAGTTTCGGTTACGTGCTTGTAGAGGTCGAACAGGCCTTCATCGCGATTGCCTGGCATTTCGACGAGCATGCGCCGACCGATGAACCAGTCCGACGGGTGACCGACGATTTCGGCGGCCGCGTCGTTGACGTAGATCCAGGTGAAATCGATGATCTCGCCAAGGCTGTCCCGCACGGCCTCGAAGACCATGAATCCGTCGGGTGAGCGGTCCAGGCTGGTGCGGAAGATGGACTTGATGTCGACCTCGGTCCAAAGAGCGCTGCCGGCCGGGTCTCACGGGCGCCCGCCGATGCGTGTATGCGCATCATGATGCCAGCCGCGCCGCCGCCCCGGCAACCACCCTGATGCGATCAGGCCTTTGCGCGCCAGCGAGCGGCTTCTCGCTCAGGCCTTGGAGACCCGGCACAGATAGGTCTTCAGGTTCGAATGGCCGGAGACCGGATCGCGCTGTTCGAGATCGGTCAGATAGTTGACCGATCGCCACGGGTGATAGGGCTGGGCCGCATCCCAGCCGATCGGCACGAACACGGCCTGCTCGCGAATGCCGGCATGCAGCCAGGCGCGCGCATTGATGCTGCCGTGCGCGGTTTCGATCGTGATCTCCTCGCCATCGGCAATGCCTTTGGCGCGCGCGCGCTCCGGATGGATCTGCACATAGAGATCCGGCCACATCTCCTGGGCCTGCCACGAGTAATGGGTCCAGGAATGGAAGTGCGCGGCGGGCGCACGGCCGGTGATCAGTTCGGTATCGAAGCCGCGCGCGCGCAGCTGGCGCGACGGTGAGTCGTCGCCGGGCTCGCGAATGCGGATCGGGCGCCAGGCCGAACCGGCACGTTCCAGCGGCGGGCGTTCCCGGTCGCTGGCCTCCACCCAGGGCAGGTCGATGAGTTGCTCGCGATCTGTGTAGAACTCGGGCAGCGCATCCAGGCCCATCGCGCGAAAGCGTGCATCGAGTTCCTCGGTCCAGAACTCCAGCTTGCCGCTCTTCGTGGGGAAGCGATGGCCCTCGGGTGCACCGGGCGCGGTCGTGCCCTCGAGGTAGAGTGTTTCGATCTCTTCGTCGTCTTCGTGGAACAAGGGCGTGCGCACCCAGCGGGTCGGCGCCTCGTGCAGCCGCTTCTGGGTGCAGCCGCGCATTTCGGGCTCGCGAATCATTTCTTCGTCCCAGAACAGCGCGGAGTCCTTGTATTCCTCTTTCAGCACGTCGCCAAAGCCCAGGCGCCTGCCGAGTTCGATCCAGATCCAGCCGTCCGGCCAAGCCTGGCCGGGCGGGTCGATGACTTTGTCGATCCAGATCACGCGCCGGTCTTCGGCGGCGCGGCCGATCTCACCTTTTTCCACGCCGGTGGCGGCCGGCAGCACATAGTCTGCGAAGCGGCTGGTCTCGTTCTCGAACAACTCGATGTGCACCAGCAACTCCAGTGCCTTGAACGCATCGCGCAGCCGGTCCTGCCCGGGCCAGGCTGACATCGGATTGTTACCGGTGATCAGCGCGGTCATCGGGTAGGGCGTGCCCTGGGTCATGGCCTCCAGCCACGAGGTGACATTGTTGCCCAGCGAGGGTCTGGCCGGCGCGACGCGGCGCTCGATCGGCGCATTGGCCACTGTGGGCGAACCGGTGCCATAGTTGTGATAGGTGCCGCCCTTTCGGCCCCAGTTGCCGGTGATCGCGGCCAGGAACATCAGCGCGCGGTTGGTCTGCGCGCCATTGACATGTTGATTCAGGCCGCGCCCGCCGAAGATCACGCAGCCGTCGGCCCGGGCGATCTCGTCGCCCAGCGCACGGATCTGCGCGGCCGAGATGCCGGTGACCGCGGCCGCCCATTCGGGGGTGTAGCCCTTCTCGAACAGGTAGTCGCGCCACTGCTCCCAGCCGAGCACCCAGTTCGTGCAGAAGAGCTGGTCATGCTGATCGGTGCTGAAGATGTGATGCGCAAGCGCCAGGGCCATCGCCCAGTCGGTGCCGGTGCGGATCGGCAGCCAGAGATCGGCCTTGCTCGCGGTGACATTCAGGCGCGGATCGACGACGATCATCCGCGCGCCGTTCTTGATCCGCCAGTCGTTGATCATCCCGAAGTGCACCGGTCGTGATTCGGCCTGGTTGTCACCGAAGTACACATACAGCCGGGCGCTGCCCATGTCGGTGGGCGTGTAGCTGTTGCCGCTGCCGTTCACACCCTGGGTGAGCACATAGGCGAGCCGCTTGGCCTCCGAGCAGAAGGCCTCTGTATCGCTGTAGTTCGGTGTGCCCCACATCTGCTGGAACATCACGATGTAACCGCGCCGAGTCAGCGTGCCGGTGCGGGTGCCGGCGAAGATGCCGAGGGTTTCGGGGCCGTGGCGCTCACGCAGCGCGATCAGTTTGGCCGCGATCTCGTCCAGCGCCTGTTCCCAGGAGATCGGCTCGAAGCGGCCCTCGCCGCGCGCGCCCACCCGCTTCAGCGGCCGGGTCAGTCGTTTCTCGCTGTTATAAAGCTGCAGCATGAATTGCGACTTCGGGCAGACCTTGCCCTTCCAGAGCGGATCGTCTTCATTGCCGGTGACGCGAACCACCTTGCCGTCGCGCAGGTGATACTGGGTGGGGCAGCAGTTGAAGCAGATGTTGCAGCCACCGGGCACCACGGTTTCGGGCTGGCGCTGATCGCGCTGCGCGCGGTAGGGGAACTGAACCGCTTGCGGCTTCAGGTGGATCTTGCGAAGGGGGTCATCGACCACGCCCGGCCGGTGCCCGCCGATGATGCGCGCGGCCGCGCCCGGCGTAGCCGAGGGTGGCGTACCGGCGCCGGGAACCTCGCCCGTCTCATGGCGCTCACCAATGCCCGGGCGCTCGCGCAAACGCTCGACGAAGATGTTCGCCGGCCCCAGCAGAAAGCTGTCATGATCGAGCGCACGCCGGCCCTCGGTCTCGATGCGCCGCAGATGCGCATCGCGCTCGCCGAACGTGATCGCCTCGCCCGGACACACGGTGGCGCAGGCCGGGCGCCGGCCATCGGCACGGCGCTCGCTGCACAGGTCGCACTTGATGGCGTGGTGGTCGTGCGCGTCATAGCCCATCGCGCCGTATGGGCAGGCGATCACGCATTCGCCGCAGCCGGTGCAGCGGGATTCGTCGATCGAGACCACGCCGGTGTCCGGATCCTTGCGGATCGCCTTCGGATTCACCGGGCAGGCGCGCAGGCAGGCCGGGCGTTCGCAGTGCTGGCAGGACAAGGTCAGAAAATCGAGCCCCGGCTGCTCGGTGTCACCGAGCCAGACCACCCGGTTGCGATACTCGCCCGGGCCGAGCCCGTGCTCGCTCTTGCAGGCCGCCTCGCAGCTCTTACAGCCGATGCAGCGCTCCAGGTCGATCATCAGGGCCAGGCGTGACATCGTCGGTCTCCGTCGGGTTCAGGCGGCAGCCGCGCCGGCATGCCTGCCGGCCATCCAGCCATGTTGAGCGCTTGGCATCACCAGGCGCTCAGATGCCACCAATAGATCTCACCATCGCCGGCCGCATAGCCAGCGAAGAACAACACCACGATCACATGCGTGAGCAGGGCAAGCAAGAACAGCCAGGCCAGCGCCATGTGCAGCGGCCGCCACCAGGCCTGCGCGGCGGGCACCGAATGGCGTGCGCCGATCAGCACCGACTCCTCGCGCGCCAGGCGCTGATAGGCCCAGGCCAGGCGAGGCGAGCGCAGCCAGTGGGCGAGGGTGACCGAGAACAGCGCCTCGTCGGCGCGCGGGTCCAGCCGGCTAAGCAGGGTGGTCTTGGCCGCGATCAGTGCGCGCAGCCGATTCTTCAGCGCGGGATCGGGGGGGGCGAACGGAGCACGTTTGGTGCCCAGCGTGGCCGCCATCATCGGCGCCACGCGGATCCGCGCATAGGCGCCGCTCAGCAACAGCAGCGCCAGACAGATCACCATCACCAGCGGCGGCCCGGACAGGCTGACCGACGCATGCAGGCCCACCAGCAGCATGCCCGACAGGCTGGTGGCCACGTGCATGATGAACAGGCGGTTCGGTGAACGGCTGCGGCCCGAGCGTTTGCCGGCCGAGAACAGAAACGGGCCGAGCAGCAACAGCGCACCGGCGATCGCGGCCGATTGCAGCCACGGTGAGCCGGGCCGCATCTGATCGGCGGGCAGATGGACGCGCAACATGACGAAGGCGGCCAGCACCAGCACCACGGCCACGGCCGCCATCACCAGATGGCGATTGGCCAGATCCGGACGACGCGCGCCAGCGGGCGAATGTATCGAAGCGGTCATCGACGTGTGTTCTCGCAAATCCCACAGGGTGTTCGACCGGCCCTGGCGACGGCGATGGCCACGGGCCGGACGAGGCTCGATGGCCTCATTGTGCCTGCGGTGCCGATGGTGCACGATGGCCTTATGCTGCCCGCGGCGCCGATGGTGCGCGCCGGATCACATGGGATCATGTCGGGCTCGCGTGCCCGGTCCACCGGATCACCGCCTGCGCCGTTTGGCATTCGGGCCCGTTCCCGGCGGGCATCGGCAATGATTCCCCTGGCAATCGGCGGTATTCCATGAAGCAATCCATGATCTGGCTGCGCGCGCTGGCACTGTCCTGCGCATTGGCATTGTCGGCCTGTGCCGTGTTGGTACCCGAGGATTCTCCCGTGGTCCGGGTGGCTGGTCTGCGGCCGTTGCCAGGCAGCGGCCTGGAGTTGCGCTTCATGCTGGAATTGCGCGTGCAGAATCCGCGTGAGCAGCCGCTGAGCTACGATGGCATCGCCGTGTCGCTCGATCTTGACGGCCGTGGTCTGGCCAGCGGTGTGGCCCAGACCAGGGGCACGATCGAGCGCTATGGAGAAGGCCTCGTGCAGGTGCCTGTCACCGTGTCACTGATCGGTGCGCTGCGTCATGCATTGTCCAGGGCAGGGCGCATGGAGCGCGGCGAGGCGCCCGATGAACTCCCGTATACATTGTCCGGCAAGCTCGGCGGCACCGACGGCACGCCGGCGGTGCGTTTCGTCAGTGAGGGTAAGCTGTCGTTGCCCGGGCCGCTGCCCTGAAGTGTGGCGCGGGCCTCCTGCCGGTGCCACCGGTGTCCTTGCCCGTCATGCCATCGAATGAGGTCGGCCCGCCATGATCATGTCCTTCCACCTCTGGCTCGCGTTTATGCTTGCCTCGGCGGTTCTGCTGGCGATCCCCGGCCCCACGATCCTGACGGTGGTCAGCTATTCGATCTCCCATGGGGCGAGGGCGCGGCTCGCGCTGGTCGCGGCGGTGGCGCTGGGCGATGCCACGGCGCTTTGCTTCTCGCTGCTCGGCCTCGGTGCGCTGCTGTCGCTGTCGGCGTTCTGGTTCACGGCCGTGAAATGGGTTGGTGGTCTGTATCTGATCTATCTCGGGGTTCGGCTGTTCATCAGCGGCTGGCGCGGTTCGCCGCAGCCGGCCGGGCTGCCTGCATCGGGCATGCGCCGCCTGTTCTTCGATACCTGGCTGGTCACCGCACTGAATCCGAAGGGCATCGTGTTCTTCGTGGCGTTCCTGCCGCAGTTCATCGATCCGGCACGCCCTGCGACACCGCAGCTCTGGCTGCTGGCGGTCACCTTCGTTGTGCTGGCGGCCCTCAATGCCGGTCTCTATGCGGTGTTCGCCCATGCAGCGCGTTCGCTGTTGGCCAGCGCGGCCGCCCGGCAGCGCTTCGAGATGGCGGGCGGCTCCCTGCTCACGTTAGCAGGCCTCTGGGCGCTGAGCGCCCGCCGGGCCGGCTGAGCATCCCCGGGCCATGAACGACCGGGGCGCGATCCTCGAGTCCGGGCGGCTGCGGTTGCGGCGCTGGCGGGATGCCGATCGCGCGCCGTTCGCGGCGATCAATGCCGATCCCCGGGTGATGACGCATTTCCCGGCGTCGCTGTCGCGCATCGATAGCGATGCGCTGATCGAGCGCATCGAGTCGCACTTCGATGCCCACGGCTTCGGGCTCTGGGCGCTCGAGCGCCAGCAGGATGCGGCCTTGCTCGGCTTTGTCGGCCTGGCCGTGCCCCGCTTCGAGGCCGCCTTCACGCCTTGCGTGGAGATCGGCTGGCGCCTCGGGTTCGAACACTGGGGGTACGGCTATGCGTCGGAGGCGGCGGCGGTCGTGCTCGCACATGGTTTCGAGACGCTGGGCCTGACCGAGATCGTCTCGTTCACGGTTTCGGCGAACGGGCGCTCGCGCGCGGTCATGGAGCGGCTTGGCATGCGTCGCGATCCGGCCGGGGATTTCGAGCATCCGGCGCTGGCGGCGGGCCACCCGCTGCGTGCCCATGTGTTGTACCGCTTGAGGCGGGATCAGTGGCGTGCCGCGCGACCGGCGGGTGAACCGGGAAGGTGATAGGCTTGCCCGTCTCGGGGCTCTACATCCGGTCTTGCGGAAACCTCACCAGCGCAGTGTCGGTCACGCGAGTTGGCTCGTCCGCCCGTCAGGGCGAAACCGTTCAAGGAGTCTGCCATGTCCAATCGCATGCCCAACCTGACCGCGCTGCTCGGTCTGCTCGCCGTCGTCGGCTATCAGAATCGCGACAAAATCGGTGCCATGATCGACAAGGCGCAGGAGGCCCTGGCCGGGGCCACCGGCGGCGCCGGGCGCGCACAACCCGCCGAGACCGCCAAGGAGATCGGCACGGTGTTCGGCCGCTCTGGCGGCGGCGACTCGCTCTCCGGCGGTCTTGGCGAACTGATCGATCGCTTCCGCAATGCCGGCGAGAGCGAAACCGTCGATTCCTGGGTGCGCCCGGGGCCGAACCGGCCGGTCAGTGGTGCGTCGCTCGAACGCGCGCTGGGCCCGAGCCTGATCGAGGAGTTGTCGGTCAAGACCGGCCTGGACCCGCAGGAGATCCTCAGTCGCCTGTCGAACGACCTGCCGCGCGCGGTCGATGACTTCACCCCGGACGGCCGTCTGCCGAGCGCCCAGGAGGCCTCGCGCCTTTGGTGAGCCGGGCCTCGCCGTGGCCGGCCGCCCCGGCCCGACTGCCATGACGGGCGCCGGCGATGCCCGCCGCGTCGAGCTGCGTGCGGCCAGTTTTCCCGCCGAGCGCGACGCGGTTGCGGCGCTGATGCACGAGTATGTGCGCAGTGTCAGTGTCAGCCTCGAGTTCCAGTCGCCGCAGGCCGAGTTCGCCGCGCTGCCCGGCCAGTATGCGCCGCCGGCGGGCTGCCTGCTGGTGGCCGTGGTCGATGGTGCGCTGGCCGGCTGCGGTGCGCTGCGCCGTATCGATGCCGACACCTGCGAGATGAAGCGCCTGTACGTGCGGCCAGACGCGCGCGGCCTCGGCCTTGGCGGCCGGCTGGTGCAGGGCCTGCTCGATGAAGCGCGCGCCATCGGCTACCAACGCATCTGCCTCGATGTCTTGCCAGAATTTGCGGCCGCGCAGAAGATTTATGATGCGTTCGGATTCCAGGATTGCGAGCCGGTGAGCTTCAACCCGGTTCCCGGCGCCCGCTTTCTCGGGCGCGATCTTTGACAGCCCCCCGTTCCGCCGGTTTGCGGTATCTGAGATGCCTTGCCCGGCGGATTCAATGATGGAGACTTGCATGCACGCCGCTTCGGCAGACCGCGATGACGCGGGCCAGCTTCAGGCGATTTTCGCCCCGCGTTCGATCGCCGTGATCGGCGCGTCCACGGATGCCACCAAGATCGGCGGCCTGCCCATTGCCTACCTGCAGGCGCATGGCTACGACGGCGCCGTCTACCCGATCAATCCGCGCTCGGCCACGGTGCAGGGGCTGCGTGCCTACCCCGATGTGCGTGAGGTCGAGGGCGGAATCGACCTGGCGATCTGCGCGGTGCCCGGCCCGCTGGCCAAGGATGCGGTGATCGCCTGCGCCGAGAAGGGCGTGCGCTCGATGATCATGTTCACCGCCGGTTTTGCCGAGGTAAGCCCGCAAGGTGCCGCTGTCCAGGCCGAGATGGCCGCGATCGCGCGCGCCGCCGGCATGCGCCTGTCCGGCCCGAACTGCATGGGCATGGCCAATCTGCGCACGGGCGCCATCGCTAGTTTCCACGGCGCGTTCAGCGAGCCGGTCTCGCGCGAGGGGCGCATCGGGCTGGTGTCGCAATCCGGTGCTTTCGGCGGTCTGAGTGCGCTCATGGCGCGCCAGCGCGGCCTGCCCTTCGCCCATGTGATCACCACCGGCAACGAGGCCGATGTCGAGGCGGCCGACGGCCTGCTGTTCCTCGCCGATCAGCCTCATGTCGATGTCATCCTGCTGTATGTGGAGGGCGTGCGCGACGGCCCGCGTTTCCTGCGCGGCCTGAAGCTCGCCCACGAGCGCGGCAAGGCCGTGATCGCCATCAAGCTCGGCAGCACCGAAGTCGGTGGCGCCGCGGCCGCCTCGCATACCGCCGCGTTGGCCGGTGCCGACGAGGTCTATGACGCGGTCTTTCGCCAGTACGGCGTGCACCGCGCCCGCTCGATCGAGGAGTTCCTCGATCTGGGTTGCACCGTGGCCATCGGCGGCCTGCCCAAGGGCGATGCCGCCGGCATCGTCACCGTGTCCGGCGGGGTCGGCGTGCTGATGGCCGACGATGCGAGCACCCGTGGCCTGCGCTTGCCCGAGCTATCGGCACGCACGCAGGCGGCGGTCAAGGCGCTGGTGCCGTTTGCCGGAACCCGCAATCCGCTGGATATCACTGGCCAGGTGGTCAACGACACCACCTTGCTGAACAAGGCGGTCGATCTGCTGATCGAAGACGAGGCCCAGCTGGCCACCGTGCTCACGTTTCAGGGGGCCGGCCTGGCACGCCCCAACGCGCTCGAGACCCTGGTTCAACCCTGGATCGAGATCGTGCGGCGTCACCCGGACCGCTGGTTCGCGCTCGCGGGCATGGTGCCGCCAGACATCCGCCGGGTACTCGATGCCGCCGGCATTCCCGCGTTCGTCGAGCCCACGCATGCCACCCGTGCCGCCGCGGCCCTGGCCGCCATTGGCGCCCACCTGAGCCGACCCCTCGAACTGCCCGAGGTCGGCGAGGCGCCGCCGCTGCCGCAGGGCAAGGCGAACGAGGCCGAATCCCTGGCGGTGCTGCGCGCCGCCGGGCTCGATACCGTCGATGCCCGGGTGGCCGCGGATGCCGATGCCGCCGTCGCGGCGGCCGGCGCCATCGGCTATCCGGTGGTGATCAAACTGCTCTCGCCCGACGTCATTCACAAGAGCGACATCGGTGGTGTTCGCCTGAATCTGCGTGACGAGGGCGAGGTCCGCGATGCGTTCGCGGCCATCATGCAGTCGGCCGCGAAGGCCGCGCCCGGCGCGAAGATCGACGGCGTCCTGGTCGCGCCAATGGTCAGCGGCGGCGTTGAAACCATCATCGGCGTCACTCGCGACCCGGTATTCGGCCCGGTGGTCATGTTCGGGATCGGCGGCGTCCATGTCGAGGTGCTAGGTGATGTGAGCTTCCGCGTGGCACCGTTCGGTGTCGACGAGGCCGAGCGCATGATCGACGAGATCCGCGGTCGCAAGCTGCTCGATGGCGTGCGCGGCCAGCCGGCGGTGGATCGGGCCGCCCTGGCGCAGGCCCTGTCGCGGCTGTCGATCTTCGCGGCCGCGCATGCCGATCGGCTGGTCAGCCTGGAGGCGAACCCGTTCGTGGTGCGCGAGCAGGGCGCGCTGGCCTTGGATGCGGTGTTGCTGACGGACTGACATCACGCGGCGATACGCGCGGTTTCTCTTTGAAGATCGGCCCATCGAAAGGAGCGTCGCGATGACGAGAGTTCGCGTCGAAGGTTTCAGCCTGTCGCTCGATGGCTATGGTGCCGGCCCCGACCAGAGCATCGACCAACCACTTGGCCGCGGCGGCACCGATCTTCACGAGTGGTTGCTGCCCACCCGCACGCTTCAGCGGGCATTGTTTGGCCGGGATGGCGGCTCGACCGGCATCGATGACACGTATGCTGCGCGGGGTTTCGACAACATCGGCGCCTGGATCCTGGGGCGCAACATGTTCGGCCCGGTTCGTGGCGACTGGGCGGACTCCACCTGGAAGGGCTGGTGGGGCGACGAGCCGCCCTACCATGTGCCGGTGTTCGTCCTCACGCATCACGCCCGTGACCCGATCGAGATGGCCGGTGGCACCACGTTCCACTTCGTCACCGACGGCATGCATGAAGCGCTGCGGCTGGCACGAGCGGCAGCCGCCGGCAAGGATGTGCGAATCGGGGGTGGCCCGAATACGATTCGTCAGTATCTGGCGGAGGGTCTGATCGACGAACTGCACATCGCCATCGCCCCCGTGCTGCTGGGCGCGGGAGAGCCGTTGTTCGAGGGGCTCGATCTCGTTGCGGCGGGCTACACATGTGAGCGCTTCGTCGGCTCGGAGAAGGCCACGCATGTCGTGCTGCGGCGTGATGGTGGTGCGCCGGGCTGAGCCTGTCGGGCGCTTGCGTCCTTCGCCACGCTCCACGACAAGCGCGTGGCGGCATCGACTAACAGAGAGGCGGTGATGGCCAGACTGTTTTTCGGCATGAACCAATCGCTCGACGGTTTCGTCGATCACACCGGGTTCGCGCCCGGCCCCGAGCTTTTCGGTCATTTCGTTTCGCAGACGCAGGGGCTGACCGGCAGCCTCTACGGCCGGCGGATGTACGAGGTCATGCGTTACTGGGACGATGAGCATCCGGAATGGGACGCTGATGAACAGCGATTCGCGGCCGCGTGGCGGGCCAACCCGAAGTGGGTCGTGTCGCGTTCGCTGAAGTCGGTGGGCCCCAATGCGCGGGTGCTCGGCGATGATCTTGCGAAGGAGGTGCGTGCTCTGAAAGACTCCCTTGACGGCGAGATCGAAGTGGCAGGCCCCGAGCTGGCGCACGCGCTGACGCTGCTCGGCCTGATCGATGAGTATCGGATCTATCTGCACCCTGTGGTTCTGGGGCAGGGCAAACCCTACTTCGCGGGCCCGAGACCGCCGCTTCGGCTGGTGTCCCATGATCGATGCGCGGGCGATGTGATCCGCCTGAGCTACGTTCCGGCCTGAACATGCGCAATGGGCGGGGCATGTGATCAGATTCATCTCGAGCCAAGCCCGCGGGCAGCCTGTATGATCCGCGCTCGCCAGAGGGGCCGAACACTTCACAGGGGGCACGATGAGCGAGTTGGAGCACTACTACGCGGTTCGCGCGAACGAGTACGACACGATCTACGCCAAGCCCGAGCGCCAGGAGGATCTGCGCGCGATCGAGGCCTGGCTTCCCGGGCTGTTTCGTGCGAAATCGGTGTTGGAGATCGCCTGCGGAACCGGCTACTGGACGCAGTTCATCGGCCCCGTCGCCACGGACATGGTGGCCGTGGATGCATCGCCTGAAACGCTTGCCATCGCCGCCAGTCGTGTCGAACCGGGCAGGGTGAAGCTGCTCGCCGCCGATGCCTACGACCTGCCGGACTTCGGCCGCCGTTTTCAGAGCGGCTTCGCAGGGTTCTGGCTTTCGCACGTACCGATATCCCGCCTGCGGGATTTTCTGCGCGCGTTTCATGCGGCGCTCGAGCCGGGCGCAACGGTAGTCTTCATCGACAATCGCTACGTCGAGGGAAGCAGCACGCCCATCAGCGAACAGGATGACGACGGCAACACCTATCAGGTTCGCAGGCTGCGCAACGGCGAGACGCATCGCGTGCTGAAGAACTTTCCGACCGAGCAGGCGCTGCGTGACGTCACCGAGGGCTTGTGCACGCATGCGCAATTCCGTGTCTGGCAGTATTACTGGGCATTCGAATACCAGGTCGCGCACTAGCCGGCCGTTGAAGGTCCGCATGGGCCTGTCATTCACTGGGCGAATCGGGCCGGCCGCCTTTCGCGACTGCATTGCGAAGGCTGATGCGCCATCATGCAGTGCGGATGGATCTGGCGTTCGCCTTGCGCGTGGGACGTGCCTCATGCTGTTGAAGATCGTCATCGGCGTTGTCATCCTGGTCGGCATCGGCCTGGCGTTCTTGCTGGGCCTGCGCTGGTTCGACGCGCGTGCCGACGCTCTCGAGCGCGCGCGGCTCATCGCCCTGCAAGAACCCGGGCCGAAGCGCTTCGACCCTGCGATGGTTGCCGATCTGCCCGAGCCGGCGAGACGCTTCTTCGGCTTCGCGATCACGCCAGGCACTGCCCTGCGATCGGTGGCCGAGATCGAGATGGGGGGCGAGATCAGCCTGGGCAGCCGGGACGCCCCCGACTACCAGGCGATGCGCGCGAGCCAGGTGCTGGCGTCTCCCCATGGCTTCGTCTGGCAGGTGACGCTGGCCGGCCCCGCCGCGATATCGGGAACCGACGCCGGCGGCTGGACCAGGTTTCGCGTGCTTGGGCTGCTGCCCGTGGCGCGGATCAGCGGCGATGAGGATCACCGGCGATCGGCCTATGGCCGCTACGTGGCGGAGTCGGTGTTCTGGACGCCGGCCGCGGTGCTGCCGGGGCCCGGCATCACCTGGCAAGGTCTGGGCCCGGATACCGCCCGCGTGACCGTGCGGCACGGTGCACTCGCCCAGGCGGTGGATCTCAAGATCGCCCCCGACGGCAGACCGATTGCGGTGTGGTTCTCACGCTGGAGCAATGAAAACCCGGACAGGGTCTACCGGCTGCAGCCCTTCGGCGGCACCTTGTCGGAGTATCGCGAGGTGCAGGGCTTTCGGCTGCCGTTCAGGGTAGAGGCGGGCAACCATTTCGGCACAGATGAATACTTCGCGTTCTACAAGGCCGATGTGCGCGAGATCCGGTTTCCCGAGGCGGGCGCGGTGCGTTGAGGCAGGGCTGACCCGAGGCCCGGCTCATACACGGCAGTATCAGATCGACAATGCCGCCGCCGCCCGTTTCATGGCCTGCAAAACGCCTGCTTCCCAGTTCGGCGTATCCGCGCGGCTCACATGGCTGCTCAGGTTCAGCGCGCCGATGATCGTTCCCTGGTGATCGCGCAGCGGCACCGACGCCGCTACCAGGCCCAGCTCCAGCTCCTCGCGCGCGATCAGGTGGCCATCGAGCCGGCAACGCTGGATCGAGGCGAGGATGTCATCGATGCGCGTCAGCGTGTGTTCGGTGAACCGAGGGCGTTCGGTCGCCAGCAGCAGTTCGCGAATTCGCGCCTGCGGCAGTTCGCAGAGCAGCACGCGGGCCGATGTCGAAGCATGGATCGGCAGGCTGCCATCCGGTGTGCCCAGCACCATGTGGCGCCCGGCCGCATTCGAGCGCGCAATGGGCAGCACCTTGCTCCCGGACCAGACCGAGACCGAGACGGTTTCGGCAACCTCGATCGACAAGGCGTCCAGATCCGCCGTGAGGCGGCTGCCCCAGCCGTGGCTGGCCAGAAAGGCATGGCCGAGCGACAGCACCTGCGGGGTCAGCTCGAAGTGGCGGCCGCTCTGGCGTGCATAGCCGAGCTCCACCAGCGTCATGACCAGGCGCCTGGCCACGGCGCGATCCAGCTCCGTGGCCCGGGCGAGCTGCGACAAGGTCATTCGCGGTGCGTCGGCGCTGAAGGATTCCATCAGCCGAAGGCCGCGTGCGAACGTGGAGGCGAAGGCGTCAGGCATCGTTGAAGGGTCTCCACCACATGACTGCGTACTTCAGATGCAGGACGCCGGGGATTGATCCGGCCGGCAGCGCTGCGCGCGGCCACGGGCCATCCGTGCACCGCTTGACTTCGCGGCCCGGAAGCAACGACACTGTGTGCGTATAACGCTCAATTGTGCGCATATCGCACAGAATAAGGGAGACAGCTCCATGAAGTCAAAGCTCATCGCATCCTGCGCGCTGCTGGCCGCGGCCATGCTCGGCAATGCCGCCTCGGCCGAAACGCTCAAGCTCTGGACATTCCTGAACCCCAACGGCAAGAACGGCCGTGAGGTGGCTCTCAAGCAGCTGATCGAGAAGTACGAGGCCGCCAATCCGTCGGTGAAGATCGTGGTGGAGCCGCAAGTCTGGAGCGAGCTGACCAAGAAGTTCGTGCTCGGCGCCAACCTCGGCAAGGCGCCGGACATCGTCTTCACGCATGGCAACAACCTGCGTCTGCTGGCCGAATCCGGTGCCGCCGCCGATCTCGATGCGCTGATCGTCAAGAAGTGGTCGGCCGATAGCGCGAAGGACTTCCTCTACGACGGCCTGCTCGACAAGGCCCGCGTCGATGGCAGGCTGATGGGCGTGCCGGTGTTCCCGTTCGCCACCGTGCTCTACTACCGCAAGGATCTGCTCGAGAAGGCCGGCAAGAGCGCGGCCGACCTCAAGACCTGGGACGGCTTCGTACCGGCGATGAAAGCGGTGGGCAGCGACACGGTCTCGCCGATGTCGATTCCGCTCAGCCCCGATCGCACCACGCAGACCCCGTTCCTCACCCGCCTGCTGGACAAGCAGGGGCGCGTGTTCGATGCCGACTGCAAGCCGATGCTGGCCACCGAGGCGGCGGCCGAGGCCCTGAAGTTCCAGGCCTCGCTGTTCGAAGATGCCAAGCTCGCCTCGCGCGAAGACATCAGCCGCAACCTGGATGACTCCTGGGACATGTTTCTGGCCGGGCGCACCGCGGCGATCATGAATGCCTCCACCCGCGCCGGCCAGGTGGCCAGCAAGGCGGCCTGGGATGCGGCCGGGCTCGGCATCGCCGCGCTGCCCGGCATCGGCGCCGGCAAGGCCGGCCCGGCGGTGGCCAATGCCTGGTTCATCTCGGTGTGGGACAAGTCGCCCAACCGCGATGCGGCCGCGGCCTTCGTGGATTACATGGTCGGCCAGGACGGCGCCAGCGCCTGGGCGCTCACCGGCCAGCAGCCGCCGCTGCGCGCCTCGGTGCTGAACTCGGCCGAACTCGCGCAACCGAAATACGACCTGGTGCGCCAGATCGGTACCGCGATCTCGGCGGCCACCGCCGATCTGCCGGCCGAGTGCCGGGCCGACCGCGTCTATGCCGACCTGAACGAGGCCACGCAGGCGGTGCTCACCCAGAGCGCCTCGGTGGACAAGGCGCTGGCCGATGCGCAGGCCAAGGCGGCGGCGCGCAAGTAATCCGACGGACAGGGGCGGGTCGCGATACGCCGCCCCCGCCCCCCGCCCCCCGCCGTTCGCTGAACCGCCCATGGCCCAGTCATCCACGCGCACGCGCAAGCTCTTCCCCTGGGGCTATCTCGCGCCGTTGCTGTTGCTGGAGGCGGGCTTCGTGTTCACGCCGCTGCTGTTGGCAGCTGTGGTGAGCTTTCAGGACTACGACTACTTCCGCCCCGGCGGCTGGGTGGGGGGCGATAACTACGCCTGGGCGCTCAGCAACCCCGAGTTTCTGAAGTCCGTGGGGGTCACCGCGATCTTCACGGTATTCGCCACCGGGCTCACCTTCTTCGTCGGCTTCGGGCTGGCCATGCTGTTCGAGCGCGACAACCGCCACAACGTGTTGATGCGCACCACGGTGTTGATCCCGTACTTCATCTCGATGCTGGTGGGCTCGCTGCTGCTGCGCTGGGTGTTCTCCGAAGACGCGGGCCTGGCCACGCTGGCCTTCAGGGCGCTGCAGATCACCCCGTTCAGCATTCTGGCCGAGCCGCGTTCGGCCATGGTCGCGCTGGTGGCCAATGCGATCTGGCGTGACTCCGCGTTCGCGATGATCCTGCTGCTGGCCGGCCTGAAGAGCATTCCACCCAACCTGCTGCATGCGGCCCGGGTGGACGGCGCCTCGTATTTCTATGCATTCAGAAGGATCGTGCTGCCGCTGATGCGCGTGCCGATCCTGATCACCCTGGTGCGGCTCACGCTGTTCTACATGAACGTGCTCACCTTTCCGCTGATTCTCACCGGCGGCGGGCCGGGCGGCGCCACCGAAACCATCGTGCTCTGGATGTACCGGCGCGGCTTCGAGGACTACGCAATCGGCAAGGCCAACGCGGTGGCGCTGTTGATCCTGCTGGTGAACGTGCTACTGGTGGTGAGCCTGATGTTCCTGTTCCGTCAACGCAAGGCGGCCACTGCATGAGGCCTGGCGCGCAACGGTTGCTGGGCTGGGCCGTGTCGGCGCTGATCGCGCTGGCCGCACTGTTCCCGATTCTCTGGGGTCTGCTCACCTCGTTCAAACCCAAGCGCGAGATCCTGAAGTTTCCGCCCGAGCTGTTCTCGGCCCAGCCCACGATCGAACACTATCAACGCCTGCTCGACGAGGGCGCCCAGCACTTCATGCTGAACTCGGTCATCGTCTCGGCCGGCGCGCTGGCGCTGTGCCTGGCGCTCGGCCTGATCGCCGCCTATGCGATGGCGCGCGGCCGCTTTGCCGGGCGCACCGCGATTCTGGTCATGCTGGTGGCGGTGATGAGCATCCCGATCGCCTCGCTGCTCGTGCCCACGTTCACGCTGATGACCACGATTCATCTGTCGGACACGCTCACCGGCCTGGTGCTGCTCTATGCCGCGTATCAGATCCCGATCGTGGTCTGGATGCTGATGGGTTTCATCGAATCGCTGCCGATCGAACTCGAGCAGGCCGCCACCGTGGACGGCTACTCGCGCTTTCAGGTGCTGTGGAAGATCGTGGCGCCGCTGAGCCGGCCCGCGCTGGTGGCCGCGGGCCTGTTCGTGCTCACGTTTGCTTGGAACGACTTCGTCGTCGCGGTGGTCATGAACAGCTCGCCCGACACGCGCACGTTTCCGGTGGCGGTCTACAACTTCCTTGGGTTCTTCGGTCGCGACTGGGGCCCGCTGCTGGCGGCCTCGATGGTCTCGATCATTCCGATCATCATCGTGTTCATCCGGTTTCAGCGGCACTTCGTCACCGGCATGACCAGCGGCAGCATCAAGGGTTAGTGGGATGACCACAGCAAAGGTTTCATTCCGCGGGGTGTCCAAGCACTACGGTGATCTGGTGGCGCTCGACCATCTGGATCTCGAGATCCAGACCGGCGAGTTCGTCTCGCTGCTCGGGCCGTCCGGCTCGGGCAAGAGCACCACCTTGAACCTGCTGGCCGGGCTGATCCGCGCCGACAGCGGCCAGATCACGATCGACGATCGCATCGTCAACGATCTCTCGCCCGATAAACGCAACATCGCGATGGTGTTCCAGAGCTATGCGCTCTATCCGCACATGACCGTGCGCGAGAACCTCGCGTTTCCGCTGCGCGTGCGCCACCGCCGCCAGTCCGAGGCGCAGATCACCGAGGCGATCGCGCGCGTCGCGCCCGGCCTGGGCCTGCAGGACCTGCTGCATCGCTATCCGAAAGAACTCTCCGGTGGCCAACAACAAAGGGTGGCGCTGGGCCGCGCGATGATCCGCGATCCGTCGGTGCTGCTGCTCGACGAGCCGCTGTCCAACCTGGATGTGCGCCTGCGCATTCAGATGCGCCGCGACATCAAGGCCTTGCACGAGCGCGTCCACGCCACCACGATCTATGTCACTCACGACCAGAGCGAGGCGCTTGGCCTGTCCGACCGCATCGCCGTGTTCAGCCGCGGCAAGCTGCAACAGGTGGGCCCGCCCGATGCCATTTACGACCGGCCGGTGAACATGTTCGTGGCCAACTTCGTGGGCGAGCGCGGCATGAACTTTTTCGATGCCGGCCTGAGCACCGAGGCCGGCCAGCCCGTGCTGACCGCGCCCGGCCTGCGCCTGGTCGTGGCCTCCGTAGATGCCAAGGCCGATGCGCAGCTCACGCTGGGCGTGCGCGCCGAGGGCATCCGCCCGGCGCGCGACGGCGAGGCCGGCGACGTGCAGGGCCAGGTGGAACAGATCGAGCTCTCCGGGCCAGACAAGATCCTCATCGTCACGCTCGCCGGCGGCCAGGAGGTGCAGTGCCGCACCGATGCCATGCTGCCCGTGCATCGTGGCGACACACTCGCGCTGGTGCTCGAGCGCGCGCGCCTCAGACTCTTCGACAAACCATCCGGACGCGCACTGGCCTGCGCCTTCGCGGGAGAACAAGCGAAATGACTCAGACCCTGCAGGAAGAAAGCTTCGACGTGGTGGTCGTGGGCGCCGGCGCAAGCGGCGTCGTAGCCGCGATCTGCGCCGCGCGCAATGGCGCGCGCACCTTGTTGATCGATGCCGGCACCTCCATCGGCGGAGAACTGCTCAGCGGTATCAACATCCTGGGCATGCGCGCCTCCAATGGCGAGAAGCTAGTGGCCGGCATCGCCGACGAGCTGCTCGAAGAATGTCGCAGCCTGGGCGGCTTCGTCGCCGACACGCGCGACTTCCGCCCGTTGCACTTCGTCTCGTTCGACCCCGAATACATGAAGGTCGCCGTGGCCAGCCTGGTCGAGCGCACCGGTATCGAGGTCAGGCTCTACACGGTGGCCACCGACATGGTCGTGCAGGACCGGCGCCTGGCCGGTGTGGTCGTGCACAACAAACTGGGCCGCAGCCTGATCCGCGCCAAGGTGTTCATCGACTGCACCGGCGACGCCGATCTGGTACATGGTGCCGGTGGCGCCGTGCATGCGGGCGATGGCGCCGGCGCGTTCCAGTCGCTGACGCTGGTGTTTCGCATGATCGGCGTGGACACGCCGCGGCTGCTCGAATTCATGCGTGAGCACCCCGAGAACTTCGCGATCTCCGAAGAGGCCTTTGCCTCGATCGCGCCCACCCGGGAACAGGCCATCCAGGGCCTCTATGATCAAGGTCTGCCGAAGCTCGCGCTGGCCGGCACCGGCCCGCTGCTGAGCCAGGCCATCGACGCTGGCGAACTCTACGAGACCTCGATCGTGGCCATCGCGCCGCTGTCCATGGAGCGGCGCGAGGTCAGCATCAACTCCACCAAGATCACCAACGTCGACCCCACCGACACCCGCGCCCTGAGCGCCAGCTATAGCGCGCTCATGAAGCAGGTGATGACCTGCGCCAGATTCCTGAACCGGCGCGTGCCCGGCTTCGAAGACGCCATGTTCTCCGGCCTCGCGCCGCGCATCGGCATCCGCGAGGGGCGCCGCATCGTCGGCGACTATGTGCTCGATGGCGAACACATCACCCAGGCCCGCAAAACAAAGGACGGCATCGCCCGCGGCGGCCACCCGATCGACGTCTGGGTGCCGGGCCGCGGCGTGCACTGGAAGATCGTCACCGAGGGCGGCCACTTCGAGATCCCGTTCGGTTGCCTGTTGCCCCAGGCCTTCGACAACCTGCTCGTGGCCGGCCGCTGCCTGTCCACCACGAGAGAGGGCCAGGCCTCCGTGCGCGTCATGGGCACCTGTATGGCCGTGGGCCAGGCCGCCGGCACCGCCGCCGCCATGGCTGCGCGCGATGGCGATGCGCCGGTGAACCTGCGCAAGCTGTCGGTGCCCGAACTGCGCAACACCCTGGTGGAGCAGGGCGCGCTGGTCTGACCCATCACCCGCACGAACGATTCAGTCCGCCCCTGGCCCCGGCCAATGGCCACCCACCCGGGTGGCCAGCCAGCGGGCAAGAATCGCGTTGACCTCGGCGGGCTTTTCCTGCGCCATCCAATGCCCGCTGTCCACCCGGGCCATGCTCAGATCCGCACACAGGGGCTGCATTGGCCCGGCCAGGCTCGAGCCCACGGTGTCGCAGACATAGTCGTAGCTGGCGCCAACAAACAGCACCGGCATCGCCAGCCGCCCACCGTTCACCGCCTCGCCCGCATAGACGGCATTGCGCGCATGGTTCATGTACCAGGCATCCGGCCCGAAGAAGCCGTTGCGTGAAAGCGCGGATGCATAGGCAGCCAGATCCGCCTCACTGAGCACCCGCGCATCCAGCGGCAGATCGGGCGCCACCCCCGCCGGCCCGAACCAACCGCCATGGCGCCGAATCACCGCCGTGCGTGAAACCTCGCCGCGCTTATCGGGCGCGCCCGAACGAAACAGCGCCTTCACGGTGCGAACCGGGTCCGCATCGAAGTGCGAGGTGGCCCGCTCGAAGTTTTCCTCATAGAAGCGCATGTAATCCCACTGCCCGGCCGGGTACTCGGCAACCGGATACAGCGAGCGATCCACCGTGGCGATCAACGCATCCAGCCCATGCTCGATCGTGGCATAGGGCACGCACAGGCTGGCCACGGCCGTGCAACGCTCGGGATGATGGCTGGCGATGTTCCAGACCACCGCGCTGGCCCCAGTCATGGCCCACCCAGACGGCCGAGCGGAAACTCCAGGTGATCGAGCAGCTCGAGCATGTCGGCCACGATCTCACGCTGCGCGTAGGCCGCGATGTGGCCCGGCACCGACGAGCGACCGTAGCCACGCATGTCGGGCGCGATGCAGCGAAAGCCAAGGGCCGCAAAGGCGGCAGTTGGTGGCGCCAGCTGATCGCGAGCTCGGGCCAGCCGTGGATGAAGACGAGCACCGGGCCGTTCTCCGGCCGGCGGCCAGGTGTGGTGGTGGCGATCGGATTTGTGGGTGTCTCGGTGATCGTCATGAGGGGGGCTCGCCAATGACCGATGTCGATGACGCGGCGATGCTGCTCTATTTTCGAGAGCGGTTCGGCGTTCGCTGAGAGGGATACCCACCACGTCCGGTTCGGCAGGGAGCGCCGCGCAGACCCGTTCGGCGCGGATTGCACCAATGGCACCAATGGTGCTCACGGCCCTGACGGCCGTTTCCGCCAGGCCGGCACCGAATCCGCCAGCGTATCCACCGGGCTAAGTACCCCGGCGCCGCCAACATTCAATACATGCGTATAGATCATGGTGGTCGACACATCCGCATGACCGAGCAACGTCTGCACCGTTCGAATGTCGTAACCTGCCTGCAGCAGGTGCGTTGCGAACGAGTGCCGCAAACAGTGCGGCGTGCCGGGCTTGAGAATGCGAGCGAGCTCCACCGCGCGCTTGAACGCTCGCTGAAAGGTCTGCGGATAAAGGTGATGGCGCCGCACGATGCCCGAGCGCGGGTCTTTCGACAGCGTGTGCTGCGCAAACACCCAGAACCAGGCCCAGGAAGTGGCGGCACGCCCGTACTTGCGCGCAAGCGCGTGCGGCAGCCAAACACCGGAAACATTCCGCGCCCGATCCAGCTCCCAGTAGCCATGCGCCGTTCCCAGTTGCTGTCGCAACGGGGTTGCGAGCGTTGCCGGCAGCATCAAGGTGCGATCCTTGTCGCCCTTGCCACTTCGAACCACGATGGCGTTGTGATCGAAGTCCAGATCCTTGACCCGAAGCTGCATCGCCTCGGAGACCCGCATCCCCGTGCCGTACAGAAGCCGCGCCAACAAGCCATGCTCCCCCTCAAGCCGGGGCAGCACCAGTTGCACTTCTTCCCGGGAAAGCACGACCGGCAGTCGACGCCGCTCGGGCGGCCGCCCGATCTCTGTCAGCCAGGGCAATTCGAGCTGTAGCACCTTGCTGTACAGAAGCAGAATGGCGGCGAGTGCCTGCCGATGCGTTGACGGAGAAACACGCTGGTCATCCGCTAACCAACGCAGAAAGGACTCAACCTCTTTCTGCCCCATTTGGGCAGGATGACGCATGCCGTAGAAGCGTAGAAACTTCCGTATCCAGTAGAGGTAAGTTTTCTCGGTGCTGCGGCTATAGTGCAGGTAGCGGACGCACTCCCTGACTCGCCCGAGAACAGTCGGTGATGTGAGAACTGCCGGTTCAATGGGCTGCATTTCGCGATCTGTTATAACTGTACAAAAATACAGTATACGATCCTGCAGCCCAGCAGAATCAGCCCTTCGGCCGATTGACCGAGCTGATTAATGCAACATGGTCGCGGCGTTATCTCACCAGTTGAACGGTTCCGGCCAAAACAAAGTTGAACTAAACCGCTGACGCGGTGGTGGTGACATATTGGCGCTCAGGGTGTGAATTGAAGCCGTAGCGTTGACGAGGCGGGCATGTGCTCGCGCGTGAACGAGGAGGCGGAGATGACTCCCCTACGGCGGCAGATGGTGGACGCGCTGATCCTGCACGGCAGAGCGTCCAAGACGCAAAAGGCGTATGTGCATGCGGTGTCGCAACTGGCCCGCTACTGGAAGTGCAGCCCCGAGGACTTGAACGGCGAACAGGTGCGCGCGTACTTGGTGTACCTGCTTCGCGATCGCGGTCTGTCGCGATCGTCGGTGAATCAGGCGGCCTGCGCGATCCGGTTTCTGTTTGTGCATGTGTTGCAGCGCCCGGACGAGGTGATCCGCATCCCAATTCCACGTGCGCCGCAACGACTGCCGCAGATTCTGTCGCGCCAAGAGATTGCGCGCCTGCTGGCGTGCGCGCCGCACCTAAAGGCACGTTGCGTGTTGGCCAGCGCTTATGCACTGGGGCTGCGAGCGGGCGAGGTCTGCGCGCTGCGCATCGAACAGATTGACTCGGCGCCAGATCGAATGTGCGTGCATGTTCGCCAGGGCAAGGGTGCTAAGGATCGGTACGTGCCGCTGAGCCGAGATCTGTTGGTGCTGCTTCGCCAGTACTGGCGAGAGGCGCGCCCGAAGGTGTGGCTGTTCCCAGGCACCGGCCCCAAGCCCGGACCGGTAGGCATCGAGCGGGCGCAGCGCTGGTATCAGCGGGCGCGATTGAACGCCGGCATCAAGAAGGTCGGTGGCCTGCACACGCTGCGCCACTGCTATGCCACGCACCTGCTCGAAGCCGGAGTGGATCTGCACAGCATCTCGCAGTGGTTGGGGCATCGGCATGTGAGCACGACCAGCCGCTATCTGCATCTGGCGCACCCGGGCGAGCCCGACGGTGCGCGCCATGCGCCGTTGGAGTTACTTGCCGGGCTAGGCGAATCGATCACGCCCTAGCCGGCGACGATGATCAGCCTGGCCGAAGTGCTGGAGCGGTTCGGGCCTGCCTACCTCGAGCGTGGCCACCAGCCCAGCGTGACGCAGGCGCGCGCTTGGCGGGCGATCCGTGCGTGCCGCACCGAAGCCTTGGGTGGCCAACTCGAGCGCTGCGCAGACTGCGGCAGCGAACGTTGGCGGTGGCACTCATGCCGCAATCGTCACTGTCCAAGATGCCAGAAGCGGGCGGCCGATGTATGGCGTCGTGCGCGTATGGCCGAACTGCTCGATGTGCCATACGCGCATTTGGTGTTCACGGTGCCACACGAGCTGAACTCTCTGGCAACGGCTCACCGCCGCTGGGTGATCGAGACGCTGTTCGCCTGCGTCTCGCGCACCTTGGACGAGTTCGCCCGCAATCCGCGCTGGATCGGCGGTGCGCCGGCGTTCACCTTGGTGCTGCACACGTGGACGCAGGATCTGCGGCTTCACATCCACGCGCATGCTCTGGTCGCCTGCGGCGCCTTGGCCGAGAACGGATCGTGGATCGAACCGAAACGTTCAGAGCACTTCCTGTTCCCGGTGCATGCGCTCTCGAAGGTGTTCGCCGGCAAGTTCCGCGCGGCGATGAGCAAGGCCCAGGCCGCCGGGCAGCTGCCCAGAGACCCAGCGAGCACAGCGGCTGAGCGAAGCACTCGGCTGAGTAAGCTTCGCCAAACACCTTGGGTGGTCTACGCCAAGGCCGCCATGGCCGGGCCGGCGGCGGTGCTCGACTATCTGGCCCGCTACACACATCGAACCGCGATCGGCCATGAGCGTTTGCTCGGGGTGCGAAACGATGACGTGCTTGTTCGCGTACGAGGCGATCACGGTGGCAAACGCGTGATCCGAATCCCCGGCGAGCGCTTCGTCGGGCGATTCTTGCAACATGTGCTGCCCAGCGGACTGAAACGCATCCGGCACTATGGGTTGCTGGCGCCGGGGCACAAGCGAGAACGACTGAGGCAGGCGCGTACAGCGTTGGAGATGCCAGCGTCCAACCCGGTTGCCGAAGAAAGCGCGGCGCAGTTTATGCGCCGGGTGGCACGGATCGAGATCAGCCGCTGCCCGAAATGTTCGGGCACGTTGGAGGTGGTGGCCTGTCGTGTTCGCGTCCCAGTATCGAGTGGCAATGACGTGCCACCGCCCATGGCGCGCGGACCGTGAACAGAATGCAGATGCCGGCGACCAACCAGAAAACCGCTCGAGCGCGCAGACAAGAACGATCTTGCGCAGGGAGCTTGCGTGCCGGGGGCCTCGGTACCGTGAAGTCAGGGCTCGGTACTTCACCTAAACAGGGGGCAAGTGCACGCCCATTGGCCTGCGAAACGGGTCAAACCAGCCGTCGCAAGGATCATTGGTGTCGAGAAACGCGCACAAGCGCCGCACCGAACCTTACACTGCCCAGCAACCGGTGACGAAGGTCGCCACCCCGACGGTTAAGTGTCACGTCCCGGACGATTGCATAATGCCGAACAAGCGCTCCCTGTTCCTCACGCGTGACGCGTTTCGGGAGCTTCTGGCACAGTTCAATTGTCCGAGTTCCTCATGTTGATTCAGTTGCACAAGAACGCGACCACCACGCCTGCTGTACGCGCTGCGATCCAGAATTCGACCGGCACGGTCAACGAACTGGCCGAGCGCTTTGGCGTGTCGCACATGACGATTCGCAAGTGGCGCAGCCGCACCACGACCGACGACGGCAGCCACACCGCACACCGCTTGCAGACGACGCTGAACGCGGGCCAGGAAGAGTTGGTGGTCTATCTGCGAACGCAGCTTCGTCTGTCTCTTGATGATCTGCTCTCGGTGGTGCGTGAGTTCATCGAACCGAAGATGAGCCGCTCGGCCCTGGATCGGCTGCTTCGCCGCCGAGGCCATTCTCGCCTGCCGGCGCCGCAGGCGCCGGCCAGAGTGGACAAGCCGTTCAAGGCCTACGAGCCTGGCTTTGTGCACATTGACGTCAAGTATCTGCCGCAGATGGCCGACGAGAAGAGTCGGCGCTACGTGTTCGTGGCCATCGACAGGGCCACGCGCTGGGTCTTTGTGGCCATCAAGAAGAACAAGACCGCCAAGGCCGCACGCAGCTTCCTGAACGCCCTGGCCAAGGCCGCACCGTTCAAGATTCAAATCATTCTCAGTGACAACGGCCATGAGTTCACCGACCGCCTGTTTGGCTCGCGAGCCAAACAGGCCAGTGGCGAGCACGAGTTCGACAAGCTTTGCGAGGCACTCGGAATCGAGCACCGACTGACCAAACCCAGAACGCCGCAAACCAACGGCATGGTCGAGCGATTCAACGGAAGAATCAGCGATGTGCTGCGAACGCATCGGTTCAACAGCGCGCTCGATCTCGAGACGACGCTGCTGCGATACGTCTGGCTCTACAACGAGCATTTGCCTCAGAGCGCGCTGGGGCATATCGCTCCTGTTGACGCCATGAAGCAGTGGCAGCAATCTCACCCTCACTTATTCAGCAAACAGGTACGCAATCGTCCGGGACCGGACAGTTAAGTTCAACCAGGTTTATCCACCGCGATGAGATTGCCGAGTGCTTGCCCCTTGCCACCGTGGCGGTCGATAAACCCTATTCGTTAGACATCTCTATGGGCCGATCGATTCCACGCGCGCAGTGTCTTCGGCGGT
Organism: Burkholderiaceae bacterium; assembly: GCA_041396585.1. Lineage (GTDB taxonomy): Bacteria > Pseudomonadota > Gammaproteobacteria > Burkholderiales > Burkholderiaceae_E > JAUIAI01. Next base: position 194,630 of record JAWKYG010000010.1, read on the forward strand.
ACACGGATCTGCCGGGGGCACTGCATTTGCTTCAGACTCGCCAGATATCGTTGCTACCGCCTGTCAACTGGGATGACAAGAACGACCGGGCTGCGATGCAGCGATACGCTGAAACGTCTGGATGTAGCTCGGTCTTTGGCCTTTGCCTATCTCTGGCAGCGGAAACGTTTCACCATTGGAAGGTTTTTACGACCGGGCAGTCTGGCGTATGTATAGAATTCTGGAAGGATCGCTTGCTTGAGATGGTTCCAGAGAAAGGCTATCGTCACGGCCCCGTTGATTACAGGAGCCCGATAGAGTTCATTTCTCACGATCCTCTCCCGCATGACCTACCCTTTATTAAGGGATCTGGCTTCCGTCACGAGATAGAGTATCGAATTATTTACGCCAGCGATCAGGATAATGTGTCGGTGGTTTCATTTCCTGTAGAGATTCGGGTCATTCGTTCGATCTTGCTGAGTCCTTTATTGCCCGCGCCTCTAGCAGAGACAGTGTGCGAGATTATTAATTCAATCCCTGGGTGCAGTGACATCCCTGTCACGCGTTCGTCTATTGTCGAGAATGAGAATTGGATCCGGTATATCAATCGGACATAGCGAAATCACTGGTACTTCGAGGCGCGATGTCTAACACGTCAATTGAGATGACAGCGCCCGGGCACCCGGTCGCTGCCTCTCATTTCGGGCGTTAGCAATCAGCATGGGGCCGCTAGCTTTCCACTTGTGTCAAAAGCCTGTAGTCGGCTTCATCATGTTCGTCACCAACCTTTGTGCATTTCCCCCGTTGTTTGAGGATCAACCGATTTCGCTCGGGACAGCGGGGACTTCGATTTCGACGGAATTCGAGGCTCCAGTCGATACAACATATATCTTCGAGCTGAAGTTCGAGTTCGCTTCTACCGCCAAGCGAGTTGAAGACAATTTGGTCGGCTCATGGCCTCCTGACTACTGCATGGTGAATGTGCGGTATGAGAAAATGCTCGAAGCTATCCCTCCGAAGCAGCGCGTAAGGATGGGGCACTCGATTCCGATTCGGATTGTTGTTCGCAATGCTAT